>NZ_JAHHZN010000003.1 GCF_018760735.1 Hymenobacter piscis | reverse complement strand
CCAATTTGCCCGCCAAACGGCACAAACCATCTATCAGGCTCACCAGCAGCAGTGGGCGCCCTACTTGCGCCAGCTACTGGCGCAGCCCCTCATTCCCGCACTGCTACCCGTAAGTGCGTAAGTCCTATATATATAACTATAGATGTATATATGAAATGAGAAAAAGTTCCTTTTTTGGTGAGGTCTGTATGTGAGTTTCCAAATTCATCAATAAATATATTGGCAAACCTATCGTCGTTTTTGCTGTCGAAATTTGTCATTGAGGTTATTTTGATAAGTTGACTACTTTACTACTGCAAGATATGAAGATGATCTTGTTGATTTAAAGTGTTTTTCCTGCTGTTCTACCCCGCAACGCCCACAGCCCCAGCGCCGGGCCGATGGCCAGGGGCAGCAGCAGCAAGTTGGGCGGCAGGCGCGGGGCCAGCCAGCTGGTGAGCTGCACGCTGGCAATGGTGAGGGCAAACCCCAGGCAGGTGACGATGGTCAGGGCCGCCCCGCGGGTGGGGGCGGGGGCGTGCCGGGCCACCAGGGTGGAAAACATCGGCGAATCGGCCACCACCACCAGTCCCCAGAACCCCAGAAACGCCCCCAGCGCCGCCCCCGAGCCGCCGCCCAGCACCAGCGGCGAGGCCAGGCAGCAGGCCCCCGAGAGCAGCAGGGCCCCGCCGCCCACCCGGGCCGGGCCCAGCCGCGGGGCCAGCAGGCCCGCGCCCACGCAGGCCAGGCTGCCCCCGCCAATGATGGCAAACGAGAGCAGCGGCCCCGGCAGCGCCGCTTCGGGGTGCCGAGCGTTAAAGGCCGCCAGCACCACCGGCACGAAGGCCCAGAACGTGTACAGCTCCCACATGTGCCCGAAGTAGCCCAGGGCCGCCGCCCGAAACGCCGGCTCCCGGAATCCCGCCAGAAACGCCGTGAAGGCCGGCCGCTGCCCCGTGCGACGGTAGGGGCCATCGGGCACCAGCCGCAGCATGGCTGCCCCGCCCAGCAAAGCCAGGGCCGAAGTAGCCCAGGCCACCGCCTGCCCGGGCAGGGTGCCGCCCAGGCTCCGGAGCAGGTGCGGAAACGCGGTGCCCAGCACCAGCGCCCCCACCAGCCAGCCCAGGGAGCGGCCCAGCCCGGCCTCGTAGTAGTCGGCGGCTATCTTCATGCCCACCGGGTAGATGCCGGCCAGGAAAAAGCCCGTCAGCACCCGGCAGGCCAGCAGCCCGCCCACCGGCAGGCCCGGCAGCACCAGCCCCAGGTTGCAGAGCGCCGCCAGCACCGCGCTCAGAAAGAACACCCGGGAGGGCGAAAACCGGTCGGCGAGGGCCAGCAGGGCAAACGTGAGGGTGCCGGCAATGAAGCCCAGCTGTACGGCGCTGGTGAGCGTGGCCACGAAGGCCGGCCCCTGGTGCAGGCGCGCGGCCATTTCGGGAGCCACGGCGTTGCCGGCAAACCACAGCGAGGTGCAGCAGAACTGCGCCCCCACAATGGTGGGAAGAATGCGGGACATGAGAGGGGTGGGAGAGAGGGGGCGGGAGAGAGCGGGCGGGAGAGAGCGGGCAAAATACGGCCATTTGCCGGAAGGGCATTCGGCAGAACAACCTTTGGCAGGACGGCGCTTCAAAGTAGAACGTCAATCCGAGCGCAGCCGAGGAATCTCGCGTGCTGACGTGGTGGTAATAATCTAAGCCCCTCTGGGGGTAAGGTGAGACACAACGAAGCGGTAGAGATGCTCTCGACTGCGCTCAGCATGACAGGTACTGTGGCAACGTCAGCACGCGAGATTCCTCGGCTGCGCTCGGATTGACGTTCTGATTCGTTGCGTTCTGTATCAATGACGTTTTGCCGAAGGTTGCTCTTCGCTGAGGCCTCGTTCCGCACTTTCTCAACAGCGGCCCTACCTGCGGGGTACCGGCTGCCCGGTTTTCTGCGCCCCGTCTACGAGGAAGTCAGCTACGGCGGCATGAGCATGCGCAGCTTCGTGGTGGGCTAGCAGCGCGCGCTCAGGGGCCGATGAAGAAAATACGTCCCTGGCATCGGCAACGACCTGGGGTACGTATAGGTAGCGGGCGTTTTGCCGCTTTTTTCAGTTTTGAGCTATGCCGGAGAATATTGCTGAGGTTGATCTGATTGTGCTTGGGGCCGGTTCGGCCGGGTTGGGGCTGGCTTTGTTCATGGCCCGGGCCGATCTGCGGGTGCTGCTCATCGACCGCACCGCCGAGGATGTGGGTGGCGACTGCCTCAACCACGGCTGCGTGCCCAGCAAGGCCCTTCTCCACGCCGCCCGGCAGGTTCACCAGGCCCGGCAGGCTGCCCGCTTCGGCCTCCAGGTGAGCGGCCCGGCCGACATGGCCAAGGTCATGGACTACGTACGGAGCTGCCAGGCCATCATCCGCCGCCACGAAAACCCCGACTACCTGCGCGACCAGGGCATTACGGTGGAAATCGGCCACCCCAGGTTCGTGGGTCCGCAGGAAGTGGAAATCAACGGGCGCACCTGGCGGGGGCGCAAGCTGGTGGTGGCCACCGGCTCGCGGCCCCGGCCCCTGCAAGTGCCCGGGGCGGAGCTGGTGCGCCTCTACGACAACCAGCACGTCTGGGACCTGCGCGAGCTGCCCGCCCGCCTGCTGGTGGTGGGCGGCGGGCCCAACGGCGTGGAGCTGGCCCAGGCCCTGCAGCGCCTGGGTTCCCAGGTTACCCTCGTCCACCACGGCCCGCGGTTGCTCGAGCACGAGGATGCCACCATCAGCCAGGTGCTGGAAGAACGGCTGCGGACCGAGGGCCTCACCCTGCACTTCAACGCCGAAGTAGTTCGCTTCAGCAGCCCCACCCACGCCCGCATCAAGCCCGCGGAAGACGCGGAATTCGGGCTCGATTTTGACTGCGGCTACGTGGCCATCGGGCGGGAGGTGAGCTTCGAAGGGCTGGACCTGGACCGGGCCGGGGTGGAAGTCGACGCGCAGGGCCACATCCGGCTCGATGAGCACCTGGGCACCACCAATCCCGCCGTCTTCGTGGCCGGCGACGCGGCCAATTCGCTCAAGTTCAGCCACGGAGCCGAGCTGCACGTGCGCCTGCTGCTGTTTAATTTCTTCTCACCCCTCAAAAAGAAGCTCAGCTACGACCACTTTTCCTGGGTTACCTTCACCGACCCCGAAGTGGCCCATTTCGGCCTCGACGAGCCCGAGCTGCAAAAGCGCGGCCTGCGCTACGAGCGGTGGGAAACCGATTTCCGGGACGACGACCGGGCCGTGGTGGACGGGCACCGCGACGGCCGCCTGCTGCTCTTCATCGAGCAGCCCCTGCTGCCCATTCCCGGCCAGCAGCGCCGGATTCTGGGCGGGGCCATGGTAGCGCCCCACGCCGGGGAGCTGGTGCAGGAGCTGATTCTGGCCAACAGCAGCGGCCTGGGCATCAGCGCCATCTTCGACAAAGTGTACCCCTATCCCGTGGCGGCCCGCATCAACCAAAAGCTCATCGTCGACCACCAGCAAATCACCCCGCTCCTGCAGCTGGGCCTGGACGTGGCGTATAAGCTCCAGTAATGAGGGTTTGTAACGGAGAGCGGGAACCCCCATAAGCCCGTCATTCTTCGCTGCGCTCTGAATGACATTGCTTTTCTAATCTACCCCAGCTGCTTGGCCAGGTCTTCCAGCGTGTCCGCGGTGAGCGTGGGGGCCGGCGCCAAAGGGTAGACCGGCTGCCCGGGGCGGGCGATGAAAGCGGCCTGTAAGCCGGCCAGCTGAGCGCCGGCCGTATCCCAGCCGTGGGCTGCCACCAGCATAGCCTCGGCCGGGGCCACGCCCAGCTCCCGGCAGGTGGTCAGGTAGGTAGCGGGGTGGGGCTTATAGCGCTGCACGGCATCAATGCTACCCAAATGCTCGAAGAAATTGGTAAGGCCGGCGTACTGCAGCTGCTGCCCTAGGGTGGCGGGCGGGGAGTTGGTGAGCGTGGCCAGACGGAACCCGGCTTCCCGCAGGGCCGTGAGGCCGGGCACTACATCGGGGTGGGGCGGCAGCTCCCGCATAAGCTCAAGCAGCTCTTTTTTGCGGGCCGCCGGCCGTGCCTCCTGTCCCAGGGTCTGGGCCAGCATGTCGAGGGCCGCGTCGCCAATCTGGCCGAAATCGTGGTAGTGGGCCGTGGTAGTATCCACCAGTGCGTACTGCAGCAGCAGCGCAAACCACTGCCGGAAGGCGGATTCGGAACCGAATTCCTGGTTGAGCGCCCGCCGTAGCTTGTCCAGGTCGAGCAGGGTTTCATTAACGTCGAAAAGCAGGAGTTCGGGGCGCGGCAAGGCAGGCATGGGCAGCAGGAAAGAATGGATTAGTAGCAGGTACGCGGTAGCACACGGCTCGGAAGCACACTCCGCGCATACGGCCAAACCGGCCCCGCGGCTGCCCCGCCTCCGGTTAGCGCCGAGGCTCAGGGCTCCGGCCGGATGATAAAATTCTTGAGCGGATTCTTTTTGATGAGCATCTGCAGCCGGCCGTTCTGGTAGCGGTATTCGTCCTCGCGCCCGGCGCGCCCGGCCCGGTAGGTGCCCGCCCGGCCCGGGCTCAGGCCAAAAAAGTCGCCGAAATACTCCGCAAACGCGCGGTTCTGCCCAGCGGGCTCCCCGAAAAACATGTCCGTGACGGTGTAGCGGATGGGCTGGGTTTCGGTGGCGCGGTAGTGGTGCTTGTACTGGTCGGCCACGATGGCGTAATGGTCGCCCTGCCACTCGGTACGGGAGGAAAAGTTGCCCTGGTTGGTGTGGGCTTCCACCGTAGACAGGCGCAGCTGCCCCTCGCGCACGTAGTTCGTGACCTTGTAGTAAATCCGGAGGTGGTAAAACAGAAAGTCCACCTGCACGTCGCTCACCAGGGTGCTCACGGTTTCGGGCCGGGCGGCCGTGGCGGGCGTGCGGGTGGCCGTCATGGTGCCCACCCGCACGCCCGCCACCTCAATGGCGTAGCGCCGGGTTGCAGTCTGCGCCCGGGCGGGTGCGGCGATGAGCAGGAGCAGGAAGCAGAGGTATTTCACGTAAACGGAATCGGGAGGGGACTCCAAAGATACCCTGCCAGCGCCAGCGCAGAACCTGCTACCTTATTCTTTTGCTGGTAGCAGGTCCTGCGTTTCGCTCCCGACATCAGCGCAGTTATTGCGCGTTCAGGTTCCAGTTGTAGTCGAGGTACCCGATGTTGGTATTGTCGGTAATCCTGGTTTTTGAGTAGCGGTTCACCCACTTCACCACCGACTGGCCGTCGGCGTTCCAGTCGTCCTTGTACCAGTCGAAATAGCTCGAAAGCTGGGCGCTGGCGGCCGTTATCCTGTTCTTGCCGGGGTTGTTGAGGAAGGCGCGGGCCTGGTCGTCGAGCTGGGCGCTGAGGCGGGCGGCGCTATAGGCCTCGGGGCGCAGGGGCGGGCAGGAAATGGAGGCGCACACCAAGGCAAAGTGAATGCGCGGGTCGTTGAACTGCTTGCGCAGGATGCCGTGCTCGATGTTATCCAGGCTCATTTTCTGACCCCCGATGCTGAAAAACTCCTTTTTCCAGGGCTCCCCGATGTCCTTGATGCTCTTGAGCGGGTAGTTATCCAGAATCAGGCGAATGGTGTAGGCGTTGTAGGCGTTGATCCAGAAGGCCATCTGCTCGGCCCTGGGGGCCGTGGCGGCGGGCGGATTCCGGCTGAGCTGGGCCAGGTAAGCATTGAACGTCTTTTCCTCGCTCCGGAAACCCGGGTAGTTCACGCGGCCCTGCCCGTTGACGTACTTCTTGAGCAGCCGATCAAAGGCGCTGTGGTCGAAGGCGGCGGCCGGGCGGGCGGCGGGCGTGAGAACAGGGGCGCCGGAAGCCGGCCGGGCCGCGCCATCGGAGGCGGCCAGGGCCAGCGCAGTGGTGACGCAGGTGGTGAGCAGAAGGGAGCGAAGCAGCATGGCGTGACAGGAAAAGCAGGCCGGACCCGGCCAGTGACCCGCCGCAGCGGAATCTACCAGTGGCCTACGACAAAAATAGCCGGGTGGGTGAGGGCCGGTACAATAAACGGGCCACTCGGCCGGACCAGATGGCCGGCAGGGAGCAAACTTCCCGCCCCCGAAACATCGTAAGCAACTCCGGCGGGCGGGGCCGGCAAGCCGGCCGGGCGCCAGCTTGCCGAAAAATACCCAACTTGAACGCTCGTCCCGATTCGCTATGCCGCTCAGCGTTATTATTCCTACTTACAACGAAGCCGCCCATATTGCCCGCCTGGTGCAGGAGCTGCGCCGGTACGCGGGCCCGGAGGCGGTGGAAATTCTGGTGGTGGATGCCCACAGCCCCGACGGCACGGCCGCCCTGGCCGAGGCCGCCGGAGCCACCGTGCTGGCCGCTCCCCGCGCCGGCCGCGCCGCCCAGATGAACCACGGCGCCGCCCACGCCACCCACGACATCCTTTACTTCGTGCACGCCGACGTGGGCATGCACCCCGACTTCGTGGCTACCATCCGCCGGGCCGTGGCCGCGGGCTACCCCGCCGGCTGCTACCGCTTCCGCTTCGACTCGGGCCACCCGCTGCTGCGCCTTAACAGCTACGGCACCCGCTTTAAGGGCCTCATGAGCCGGGGCGGCGACCAGACCTTGTTTATCACGCGCGACCTGTTCCGGGCCCTGGGCGGCTTTAATGAGCGGTTCGTGGTGATGGAGGACTTCGAGATTATCCAGCGCATTCGCCGCCGGGCTTCCTTCCTGATTGTGCCCCAGAGCGTGCTCGTGTCGGCCCGCAAGTACGAAACCAACGGCTGGCTGCGGGTGCAGCTGGCCAACCTCACGGCCTTCGCCCTCTACTTCCTGAAGGTGGAGCCCGCCCGCATCAGCCGCACCTACCGGGCCCTGATCAACCACCGGTGAGGGAAGGCGCGTTGCTGATTATCAGGTGGTAGTTGTCAGTAAAACACCGTTTTTCAATGGGCCCAGCATCACGGTCACCTTCCAGCTTGTCAGTCGTTCCTGACCACCCGCAACTGTCAACGGCCAACCCGGTGCTCGTGACCGGGGCCAACGGGTTTCTGGGGCGGCACCTGGTGGCCGAGCTGGTGGGGCGCGGGCAGCCGGTGCGGGCCCTGCTGCGGCCCGGCACTCCGCCGCCCTTCCCGCCGGCCTGGAACGTGGCCTACCAGCCCGGCGACCTAGCGCAGCCCGCTACCCTGGCCGGGGCCGCCGCGGGGTGCGGGGCCATTATTCACGCCGCCGCGCTGGCCAGTGTGAACCCGGCCCGCGACCCGGCCCTGTGGGCCGTGAACGTGGGCGGCACCCGGGCCATGCTCGCCGAAGCCCGGCGCGCGGGGGTGGGGCGGTTCGTGTACGTGGGTACGGCCAACGTCTTCGGCTTCGGAACCCAGGAAAACCCCGGCGACGAAACCCGTCCCTACGCCGGCGCCCGCTACGGCCTCGACTACATGGACAGCAAGCGCGCCGCCACCGACCTGGTGCTGGCTGCCGTGGCCCGGGAGCAGCTGCCGGCCGTGCTGGTGCATCCTACCTTTATGCTGGGCCCCGGGGACGTGAAGCCGACTTCCGGGGCGTTGCTGCTGGAAATTTACCGCGGCCGGGTGCCCGGCTACCCGCCCGGGGGCAAGAACTACGTGCACGTGCAGGACGTGGCCGTGGCCACCGTGAACGCCCTCACGCGGGGGCGGGTGGGGGAGTCCTACATTCTGGGCCACGAAAACCTGAGCTACCGCGCCGCCTTCGGGCTGATGGCCGGAGTGCTGGGCGTGCCGGCCCCGCGCTGGCCCGTGCCGGCCGCCGCCGCCCGTCTCTACGGAGCCCTCAGCGGCTGGCAGGCCCGCCTGACGGGCCGGCCGGGCCGCCTCAATGCGGCCATGGCGGCCGTGGCCAACGACGGGCATTACTTCCGGGTGGAAAAAGCCCGCCAGGAGCTGGGCCTGCCCCAGACGTCCGTGGCCCAGGCCGTGGCCGAAGCGTTCGAATGGTTTAAGTTGCACCGGTATGTCTGAAAAGCGTCTGGCTCCGGCCGCCCCGTTTGCTCCGCCACCTGCCCCGGCTCCGGCCACTCCGCCGCCCCGGCCACTGCCCACGGCGGGGCCGCTGGCGGGGCGGGTGGCGGTGGTCACGGGGTCTGAGTCGGGGATTGGGCGCGAAACGGCCCGGGCTTTGGCCGCGGCCGGGGCCGCCGTGGTGCTCAACGGCCGCCGCCCCGACCGCCTCGAAGCCACCCGCCGCCAGCTCGAAGCCGCCGGGGCCACCGTGGCTGCCTGCCTGGCCGACGTGACCGACTACCCTGCCTGTGAACTGCTCATTCATACGGCCATCCGCGAGTTCGGCCGCCTCGATATCCTGATTGCCAACGCCAGCATCTCCCAGCGGGCCTACTTCCGCGACATGAGCCCGGCAGTGTTCCGGCAGGTGCTCGACAGCAACGTGTACGGGGCCGTGTTTCCGCTCCAGGCGGCTTTGCCGCATCTGCTCCACAGCCGGGGCAGTGTGACGTTTATATCCTCGATTTCGGCCCTGAACGGGATGCCCAGCGGCTCGGCCTACTGCGCCGGCAAGGCCGCCCTCACCAACCTGGCCCACACCCTGCGCCTGGAGCTCGATGGCACCGGCGTCCATTTCGGGGTAGTGCACATCGGGTTCACCGAAAACGACGAGGACAAACGCGTGCTCGATGCCGCCGGCCAGCCCGTGCCCATTGCCTACCGCAAGCCCCGCTGGCAGAAAACCCAGGCCGAAGTAGCCGCCATCATCCTGCGCCACATCCGGAAACGCCGCCGTCGCACCGTCATTTCCGCGCTGGGCTGGCTCATTGCCATCGTCCACGGCTTCTTTCCCCGCCTCGGCGACTGGGTCGTGCTGACTACCATGCGCCGACTGCGGAATTTCTACGAATAGAGCCGCTGCGGGAATCCGCCTACTGCGCAACCGCTACCAGCCGCGTCGGGCTGGTCAGCTGCCGACTGCCGGGAACCGGACCCGATGCTGAGCAGAGTCCCGGAGCTGTTCCCGGAGTACCAGTCTTACGCACGGCCTCTGGTCGGCCTGACAGGATTCTTCGGCCCCGCGCCAAGCCTGTCGTGCATAAAAGCACTGGTAGATGCCCGGTTTCGTCCTTTTTCTGAAAACTGACGTTCATCTAGCAGCTACTGGCAACTACCCACCACCAACCGACAACTACTGTATGAGCTGGCTTCCCATTTCTCATCCCTTGCTCAAGCGTTTTGATACCTGGGGTACGCCCGTGCTGGCCGCCGTGGGCCTGGGCCTGCTGCTGCTCGAAACCCGCCGGCCGCTGCGGCGGCGCACCCGGCCCCGCCCTGAGCGGTGGGTGCGCAACGTGCTGGTGGCCGCGCCCTCGCTGCCGGCCATGCGCCTGACGCTGCTGCCCGCCATGGTGGGCCTGGGCCAGCTCATGGCCCCGTACCGCCCGCCTTTTTCGCGCCTGCCCGAGCCGGTCCGCACGCTGGCCGAGGTGCTGCTGCTCGATTACCTGGGCTACAGCTGGCACCGGCTGCTGCACTCCCCGCTGCTCTGGCGCTTCCACCGCGTGCACCACTGCGACCTGGACATGGACCTGACTACGGCCTGGCGGTTTCACTTCGGCGAGATGCTGGCCAGCATTCCGTACCGGGCCGGCCTGGCGGCCCTGCTGGGGGTGCGTGGCAGCACGGCCCTGGGCTTCGAGGTGGTGTTTGAAGCCTGCACCGCCTTCCACCACACCAACCTGGAGTTGCCTTACGCGGTGGAGCGCCGCCTGGCTCCGTTCATGGTCACGCCCCGGGCCCACGGCATTCACCACTCCATGGTCGAGCGCGAAACGCAGAGCAACTTTGGCGTCGTGCTCACGCTCTGGGACCGGCTCCACCGCACCCTGCGCCTGAATGTGCCCCAGCAGGAGCTCATCATCGGCGTACCCGCCTACGCCGACCCGGCCGGCCAGACCGTTCCCCGCCTGCTGCAGCTGCCCCTCGAACCCCAGGACGCCTGGGCCCGCCCCGACGGCTCCGTGCCCGAACATCCTGAGTACGCCGGGCCGGCTACGGCGCTGGCGGAGTGAGTTGTGGGTTGTCAGTTATCAGTTGCCAGTTGGTACACTGGCGGAAGTCTTGCTGGCCAAGCTGGCGCCAGTATGCCTTAGCAAGTGCCTGGGTTCCGGTCGGAGTGGTGTTCTATTTACCAACAATTGGCAACTAGCAACCAACGGCTGATAACTGGCAACTGATAACTGACAACGGAAGCCTACCTTTGTCGATTCTACCAGACCGCATGGCCGGGTCCCGGCGCCGGGCGCACACCCCCGACGCCCCTCCTTTTTATGACGCAAGAACAACTCCGCCTGGCCGAAGCCAACGCCCTGACCGCCGACTGGAAGAAATTCGGTCCCTACCTCACCGAGCGCCAGTGGGGTACGGTGCGCGAGGATTACAGCCCCGACGGCAACGCCTGGAACTACCTGCCCCACGACCTGGCCCGCAGCTACGCCTACCGCTGGGGCGAGGAAGGGTTGGGCGGCATCTGCGACAACGCCCAGCACCTGTGCCTGGCCGTGGGCCTCTGGAACGGCCAGGACGAGCTGCTCAAGGAGCGCCTGTTCGGGCTCACCAACGGCCAGGGCAACCACGGCGAGGACGTGAAGGAGCTCTACTACTACCTCGACAGCACGCCCACGCATAGCTACATGCGGATGCTGTACAAGTATCCCCAGCAGGAGTTTCCGTACGAGCAGCTGACCCGCGAAAACGCCGCCCGGTCCCGCCAGGAAGATGAGTTTGAGCTGCTCGATACCGGGATTTTCAACGAGGGCCGCTACTTCGATGTGTTCATTGAGTACGCCAAGGCCGGGGCCGACGACGTGCTGCTGCGCATTACGGCCCACAACCGCGGCCCCGAGGCGGCCCCGCTGCACGTGCTGCCCCAGCTCTGGTTCCGCAACACCTGGGCCTGGGGCCACGAAAATGCCCCGGCCTGCCCCGTGCTGCGCGCCACCGGCCCCGCCGCGGCCCTGGCCGAGCACGAGCTGCTGGGCCAGTACCACATCTACGCCGACCAGCCCGCCGAGCTGCTGTTCTGCGACAACGACACCAACTACCACCGCACCGGCGACCCGGCCCCGAGCAAGGGCGCGGGCCGCTACTTCAAGGACGGCATCAACGACTACGTGGTGGAGGGCGACGTGACGGCCGTGAACCCGGCCCGCCGGGGCACCAAAATGGCCGCTTCCCACCGCCTCGATATCGGGCCGGGCGAGTCGGCCACGGTGCAGCTGCGCCTGAGCCGGGAGGCGCTGGAGCAGCCGTTTGCCGATGCCGACGAGCTGCTGACCCTTCGCCGCCAGGAGGCCGATGCGTTCTACGAGTGCATGCAGGAAGACCTGCCCGCCAGCGCCGACGCCCGCAACGTGCAGCGTCAGGCCTTCGCCGGCATGCTCTGGAGCAAGCAGTTCTACTACTACGACGTGACCCAGTGGCTCGACGGCGACCCGGCCCAGCCCCGCCTGCCGGCCCGCCGCCGCAAGGGCCGCAACAGCAACTGGCGCCACCTGCACAACCAGGACATCATCTCGATGCCCGACAAGTGGGAGTACCCCTGGTACGCGGCCTGGGATTTGGCCTTCCACTGCATTCCGCTGGCCATGGTGGATGCCGAATTCGCCAAAAACCAGCTCCGCCTGCTCTGCCGCGATTGGTACATGCACCCCAGCGGGCAGCTGCCGGCCTACGAGTGGAACCTCAACGACGTGAACCCGCCGGTGCACGCCTGGGCCACCTGGCGGGTGTACCAGATGGACAAAAAGCTCAACGGCTACGGCGACACGGCCTTTCTCGAAGCCGTGTTCCATAAACTGTCGCTCAACTTCACCTGGTGGGTCAACCGCAAGGACAAGAGCGAGCGGAACGTGTTTGAGGGGGGCTTCCTGGGCCTCGATAACATCGGCGTGTTCGACCGCTCTGCCCCGCTGCCCACCGGCGGCCACATCGAGCAGTCGGACGGCACGAGCTGGATGGCCATGTTTGCCCTCAACATGATGCGCATGGCCATGGAGCTGGCCGCCCACAACTCGGTGTACCAGGAAATGGCGGGCAAGTTCTTCGAGCACTTCCTCTACATCGCCGACGCCATGACCCGGGGCGGCGACGGGCAGTTCAACCTCTGGGACGAGGAAGACCAGTTCTACTACGACGTGCTCCACACCCCCGACGATGCCCGCACCAAGCTCAAGGTACGCTCCATCGTAGGCCTGATTCCGCTGTTTGCGGTGGAAGTTATTGATGAGCAGTTGCTTAACTCCCTGCCCGACTTCACGGAGCGGGCCCGCTGGCTGCTCGAAAACCGGCCTCACCTGGCCCAACTCGTGTCGCGCTGGCGCGAGCAGGGCAAGGAAACCCGCCACCTGCTGAGTTTGCTGCGCCGCTCCCGCCTGCGCGCCCTGCTCCGGCGCATGCTCGACGAAACCGAGTTCCTCTCCGACTACGGCATCCGGGCCATGTCGCGCTACCACCTGGAGCACCCCTACGTGTACAGCACGCCGGAAACCGATTTCACGGTGCAGTACGTGCCCGGCGAGGCCGAGAGCAGCATGTTCGGGGGCAACAGCAACTGGCGCGGCCCCATCTGGTTTCCCATCAACTACCTCATCATCGAGTCGTTGCAGCGCTTCCACGCCTACTACGGCGACGCCTTCCAGTGCGAGTACCCCACCGGCTCGGGCCAGATGCACACGCTCAACCAGATTGCCGAAGCCCTGTCGGGCCGCCTTACCCGCCTGTTTCTCAAGGACGAAAACGGCCGCCGCCCGGCTTTCGCCCACGACGAGCTCCTCCAGACCGACCCCCACTTCCAGGACAACCTGCTCTTCCACGAGTACTTCCACGGCGACACCGGCCGGGGCCTCGGCGCCAGCCACCAAACCGGCTGGACCGGCCTCATCGTGCGCCTGCTCCGTTACCGCGGCTATGAATAGATTTTTTATAATGTGGGCGGAATGTGCAAATGTGGGTGGAATGTGAAAAATATGCAGGAAATTATCTCCACTACATTTTTCACATTCCACCCACATTTGCACATTCCATCCACATTTTCACATTCCATCCACATTAATCAAAGCTTGGCCTTAATCAGCTTGATGACGTCGGCGTTTTCGCCTTCTTTGGCGGCGGCCATGACGTCTTTGCCGTCCTTGTCCCGGGCTTTGGGGTTGGCGCCGCTGGCCAGCAGAAACTCCACCACATCGGGGCTGCCATTGGCGGCGGCGGCCATGAGCGGCGTCATGCCGAAGGAGTCGGTTTTGTCGATTTGTGCCTTGTTTTTGAGCAGGGCCTTCACCACGTCGAGGTGGCCGTTGCCGGCGGCCAGCACCAGAAAGGTTGTCGGGAAACCGGGCATCATTTCCACGGCGGCGTTGGCATCGGCCCCGGCCGCGAGCAGGGCATCCACCTCGGCGGGCTTATTCTTGACCACGGCCGCGTACACTTTCTGGGTGGCGGACTGGGCCAGCGCCCCGGCCGCCACCGCTAGAAATAGGGCAAAAGTGAGAAGAAGTTTTTTCATGCCGGGAAGTAGGGGTCAGGACAGAAAACAAACTTAAAGATAGGGGAGAAGGCCGAGAAATCAGCAGTAGCCCGGGCCAAATCCGGCGGCCGGCCCGGCCGGCCGGGAGGCGCGGCATCCCCGAAAAAGTCTATCCGGGGGCCGGCGCGGAGTCCGCCGCGGCCTGCCGCCCGAACCGCTGCGCCATCACGCTGGCCAGCACAATCTGGAGGGCGTGGTAGAGCATGAGGGGCAGCAGCAGCGCCCCGGTAGCGGCCGCGGCCGGAAACAGCAGACTAGCCATCACGCTGCCGTGGACCAACGACTTCTTGGAGCCGCAGAAAATAGCCACCGTGCGGTCGGCCGCCGAGAAACCCAGCAGCCGGCTCAGGCCCGCTACCAGTCCGAACACGAGGAAGTACAGCCCTACCATGCCCACGGCCAGCCCGGCCACGGTAGTGGGGGCGAAACTGCGAAAAATACCCTCGGCAAACGACTCGCAGAAGGAGGTGTACACGATGCTCAGGATAATGACCTGATCCAGAATACGCAGGCGGCTCTTGTTGGCCTCCGCCCACGTTCCGAACCGGCCGTTGAGCAGCATGCCGGCCGCCACCGGCAGCACCACCTGCCAGGCCAGACTCAGGGCCAGCCCGCTCAGGTCGGAATCGGAGCCAGTGTGCAGCACGGCCCGCACCCAGAGCGGGGTGAGCACAATGCCGGCCAGGCTGCTGATGCTGGCGTTGAAAATGGCCGCCGGCACGTTGCCCCGAGCCATGCTCACCATGACTACCGAGGTGGAAACCGTGCTCGGCAGAGTGCACAGAAAGAATATACTCTGCCACAGCAGCCGGCCCTGCTCGCTCCCGAACAAGGGCCGCGCCGCCAGGGCCAGCAGCGGAAACAGTACAAACGTGGTGAGCTGCACCACCAAATGCAGGCGCCAGTTGCGGGTACCGTCGCGCAGTTTTGCCAGGCTCAGGCGCAGACCGTAGAAGAAGAATACCAGCATTACCCCGCCCGTGGTGAATACTTTCCAGGGCAGCGGACTGGTTTTACTGCCTACTTCGGGCACCAGATAGGCCAGGGCCACCACGCCCGCCAGGGCCGGCAGAAACCAATCGAGCAGGCCGGCGCGGCCCAGCAGGGCCAGCAGGCGGTTTTGCGGGGTGGGCGGCGGGAGGGGGGCGGCGGGTTGAGCGGCGGATGCAGGCATAGTGGCCGTAAAAGTAAACGCGCCGGCCCAAACCGGTCCGGCGCGTTGGTTTTCTGTCGATTGGGTCCGGCTTCGGGAAGCCACCAGTCCCGCCAAGTCTCAGCGGGCGAAGTGGAGCGCCTTTTATCAGGTCTCAGGCCGCGTGCCGGTCTGGGGCACTGATGGGCCGGTGCCGGCCTAGGCCACCAGTTGCCGGGCCGACTTTTTGCGGGCCTTTTTCAGGCGGTTCAGCCACAGCACGGTGCCGGTGATGGGGAAGGTGACGCCCAGTAGGCAGACCACCAGGCTCAGAATTTTGGAAGGCCACCCGAACAGGGCACCCGTGTGCACGGGCTTGAACAGGCCCCGCACCCGCTGACCCAGGTTGCGCTGCTCGTAGGTTTGCTGGCGCAGCACCTGGCCGCTGTACTGGTCAAGGTAGAGTTCGTCGGTGGCATTGTCGTAAGCCGCGTCGGGCCGGAGCGTGGCGACCCGGATGCTGCCGGCCGCGTCCTTGGGCAGCTGCAGGGCATAGTACACGGCCGCCGGGGCCAGCTGCCGGGCTCGGGTCAGGGCCGCGTCGGGCGTGAGGGCCGCGCCGGGTTCTGTTGCGGCAGCACCCGATACGGGCGGCTCGGGGCGCTCCTGGGGCGAGTTGGTAACGGCGTAAATTCCCTTATTAAACCACTCAAACGACCAGGCCAGCCCCGTAAAGGCAAACACGAACAGAAACAGGGCCGAGTAGAAGCCCAGCACAATGTGCAGGTCGTGGTTGAGGCGCTTCCAGCCGCTGCCCCACTTCACCTGAAGCCGCTGCCGCAGGGCCTTGCGGGTGGCCGGCCACCACAGCACCAGCCCGGTACCGAGGATGACCAGAAACAGCAGCGTGCTCACGCCCACTACCAGCTTGCCTACCGGCCCGCCCACCATGCCGCGATGCACGGCCATCAGGGTGAAAAACACGGTTTCGCGGTAGTTCAGCTCGCCGGTTACGGCCGCCGTGTAGGGGTTCACAAACACCGTGGGCCCCCGGCCGCCCTCGTGGTTGCCCTTGCCGCCGCCACCCTGACCGGCGGGTTTGCCCTGGCCCCCGCTGGCTGCGGCCTCCTGACCACCCCCGCGTGGGCGGCGCGGGCCTGCGGGGCGGGCGGCGCCGGGCGCTTCGCCGGGCGTAGCGGCCAGGCTGAATTCCACGGTGCGCGTGGGGTCGGCGTACACTTTCACGCCCGTGATTCTGGCGCCGGGCTTACGGGCCAGCACCGCCTGCCGGAGGCGGGCCAGGGGCAGGGCCGGCGTGGTGGCGGGGGGCACGAAGTAGCGCGCGGGGTGCCAGGCCTGCTCCAGTTCCTTTTCAAACACCAGCCCGGCCCCGGTCAGGCAGACCACGGCAATAATCAGTCCCGAAGCCAGGCTGAGGTAGAGGTGCACGTTGCGGAAAAAATTTGTCATAACCGGAAAAAATGCGGGTCGGAAAATCGGGCGAAATTCCGGGGGCTGGTTGCAGCCAGTACCCCCGGAATGGCCTCACTCACTCACTCACTCACTCACTCACTCACTCACAGCCGGTAAGCCAGGGTGGTGGCGAACTGGCGGGGGGCAATAGGATTCACGCTGTTGTCGTCGTGCACGTTGTAGCTGAGCTGGTTGAGCACGTTGGAGAGCTTCAGGCGCAGGCTCAGCCGGTCGTAGGTGTAGCCCACGGAGGCGTCGAGTTGGGCGTAGGCCGGGAGCGGAATCAGCCGGAAATTGTCGCCCTGCACGGTGCTGCGGGTGCTGCGCCCGGCCTGCCGCTCGCCCATGTAGAGCGTGGTCAGCCCCAGTTGCAGGCCGCTGAGTACGCCCTGGTCAAAGGTGTAGAACACGCTGGCGTTGGCCGTGTGGTTGGGGTTGTAGCGCAGCAGGCTGCCCACGGTGTAGATAGTGCTTTTCGTGTAGGCCGTGCGGTTGTAGCTATAGCCCCCCAGCACCGACCAACCCTGCACGGGCTTGCTCTGCACGTCCAGTTCCAGGCCCCGGCTGGTGACCTCGCCGGCCAGCTCCTGGGCCGTGGGCAGGTTGACGTTGTAGTTGGGCGCCGTGGCCAGAATCGTCTGGGCCAGGTTGCTGTTCACAATCTGGTAGGCCGTCAGGTTGGCCGACAGCAAGCCGTTGAACAGCTCATTCTTCACGCCCACCTCGTACTGGTCAATCAGGGAGGGCGGCAGGGCCGCGCCGGTATTATCCTGGCCCGAGTTGGTGGTGAAGGAGTTGGCGTAGGAAGCAAAAACCGACAGCGTTTGCAGGGGCTGATACACCAGGCCTACCCGGGGCGAGAAGGCGTCGTCGTAGCGCTTGGGCCGGTCGGTGGTCTGCGCCGTTTTGTAGGCGTACTGGGTGCTGCCGGTTTCCTGGTAGCTGTAGCGCACGCCGGCCAGCAGCTTCAGTTTCGGGGTAATTTCGAGCAGATCCTGCACGTAGGCACCCACGCGCCGCACGGAGGAGTGGGTGCGCGTATTGCGGCTGAAGCCGGGCACGGCGCTGTTTTCGGCGTATTGCCCGGGGTTGAACACGTTGATGGAATCGTAGCGGCCGATGGCGTTGTAGGCAATGGCGCGGGTGTTGTACTTGTCGGCATCCATTCCGACCAGCACGGTGTGCTTGAGCCGGCCGGTCTGCACTTTGCCGGTCAGGTCCAGCTGACCCAGGAAATAGTCTTCCTGGGTTTCGCTGGCCTGCAGGCTGCGCACCAGGTTGCCGTAGAGGGCCGGGCTGCCGGTCAGGATTTTGATGGGTTTGCCGCTCTTATCCACCCCGCTGAACACGTCTACGGAGTCGCGCACGTTGCTGGGGCGGGAAGCCGAGCGCAGCGCGTTGCCAAAGCCCTGGTAAGCTGCCACCCCGCGCACCTGCCAGGTATCGTTGAGGTGGTGGGTGAGCGTAGCCGTGGCCGATTTCTGTTCCGTGCCGATGTTGGCCCAGGTGGTATTCAGGAAACGGCTGCGCGGCACGTCCGGAATACGGTAGTTGATGGCCCCGATACCGAAATCGGGCGTGCGGCGGTCGTTTAGGTAGTCGCCTTCCAGCAGCAGGTCGGTTTTGCCTCCGATTTTAAAAAGCAGGGACGGATTCACGTAAAACCGCTCGCCCTGCACTTCGCGGCGGAAGCTGCGGCTGTTTTCGTAGGTGGCGTTTACCCGGAAGGCTACGTGCGTGCTGCCATTTACGGCCCCGTACAGGTCGAGAGTGGGTTTGTAGAAGTCGTAGCTACCCGCGCGCAGGCCCAGGGAGCCGCCCGACTCGAAGCGGGGCTTTTTGGTGACCAGGTTCAGCACGCCGCCGGCCGCCACGTTGCCGTAGAGGATGGCGGTGCTGCCCTTGAGCACTTCCAGCCGCTCCAGGGAGCTGGTTTCGGGCAGGATGCTGTTGTTGTAGCGCACCCCGTTCTTGAACGTGTTGCTGCTGCCGAACGAGAAGCCGCGGCCGGCAATTTCTTCCTGGTAGCCGCCCGTGTTGCCCATCACGTACACCCCGCTCACGTTGGCCAGCACGTCGCTCAGGCGCAGGGCCTGCTGCTGCTCCAGGGTCTGGCGCTCCACGGTAAAAGTGCTCTGGGGCAAATCCAGGGGGGCAATGGGCAGCTTGCCGATGGCCACGGGCCGCTCGTTGAGGCTGCGCGCGCCCGTCACCGTCACTTCCTGAAGCTGCTGCTGCCCGGCCGTGGCCGTAACGGTCGGCAGCACCGTGGTTTGGCCGCCGGCTACCACCACCGCCAGCTCCTGGGTAACGTAGCCCAGGCGGCTGACTACCAGCTGATAGGAGCCCGCCGGGGCCGAGAGCCGGAACCGCCCATCCGTGCCGGTGAGCGTGCCAAGGGAGGTGCCTTTCAATGCCACCGATACGCCCTCCAGCGGCTCGCCCCGGGAGTCCAGAATCTGACCCGCCAAGCGGCCCCGCTGTTCGGTTTCCTTACTAACGGGCATGGCGTGGGCCGGGCTGGCAGCCGGCGCTGGCAGCACGTGGGGGAAGGGAAGGGTAAGCAAGGGCAGGAAAGGTAGTAGTGCGGCCATGGAAGGGGAGTGCTATTTAGAATGATTAAAAACAATGCAAAGCTGAGGTCTATTTAGATAGATTCAAAATAAAGAATTTAATACTAGGGGTCTGTTTGCAAAATCGCCTGTAAGTCAGGTAGATGTTTTTTTGAGTGACTGGGTGCAGGGGGCAGAAACAGCAACGCCCGGCCTTGCGGTCGGGCGTTGGAGTAGGAACGCAGGCGGGCGTTTAGCTCAGGGCCCAGGCTGGCTGGGCCGGCCCGGCCGGCGCCGAGGACAGGGCGAAGGCGTCGGCCAGCAGCTCGTAGGAGCGGAGCCGGTCGTCGTAGTCGTGGGTGATGGTCACGGCTACCACTTCCTCCACGCCGTAGCGGGCGGCCAGCTCCCCGATTTCGGCTTTCACCTTGTCCGGCGTGCCGCTGATGATGCGCTGGTGGTGGTAGTCCAAACGGGCCCGCAGATCGGCCGAAAGGGCGGCCACGTTTAGCGTTTCGGCGGCTTCGATGGGTGTGTACTGGCCGGTTTCGAGCTTGAGCATCTGCAGAGCCAGGTTATCGGCCAGCAGCTGGGCCCGGCCGGCGGTATCGGCGCAGACCACGAAAATGGCCACGTTGGCCTGGGGCGCGGCCAGCTCGGGCGAAGGGCGGAACCGCTCCCGGTACAGCTCCACCATTTTGGGCCCGCCGCTGGGGTTGATGAAGTGAGCGAAGCTGAAGGCCGCCCCCACGTGGGCCGCAAACAGGCCGCTCTGTCCGCTGGAGCTCAGCAGCCACAGTTCCGGCACCGTATCCACGAAGGGGGCGGCCTTCACCCGGGCGTGAATGGTGTCGGCCACCACCTCGTCGCGCAGGTAGGCGCGCAGGTCCATGAGCTGCTCGGCGAAGTCCTCGTCGCGGAACTGGTTGTGGGGGTTGAGGGCGTGGGCCGTGACGCGGTCGGTGCCCGGGGCGCGCCCGATGCCCAGGTCGAGGCGGCCGGGGTAGAGGGCTTCGAGCAGGCGGAAGTTTTCGGCCACTTTCAGGGCCGAGTAATGGGGCAGCATCACCCCGCCCGAACCCAGGCGGATGCGGCTGGTTTCGGCCCCGAGGCGGGCCAGCAGCACTTCCGGCGCGGAGCCGGCCAGGGTACGGGAATTGTGGTGCTCCGAAACCCAGAAACGGGTGAAGCCGAGGCGGTCGGTGAGGCGGGCCAGCTCCACGGTGTGCTGCAGGGCTTCGCGCGGGGTGCGCCCCAACGGCACCGGCGACTGGTCGAGCACGCTGAGTTGAAGGTTATGGTTAGTAGGCATGCGTAGAATCAAGGCAAGGGCCCCGCCCGGAATCAGGCAGCGGCAGGTGGTATAACACCGCCCGGCCGGAAGTAGTTTGCGGCCCCGGCCCCGCGGGCCTACTCGGCCTGCTCCAGTGCCGCCACGTCGGCCGCAGTCAGCAGGGCCAGGTGACGGGTGATTTTCTCGGCCGGCCAGAACCACCACGCCAGCTTTTCGAGGCGGGCAATGGTGTCGGGCCCGAACCGGTAGCGCACTACCGTGGCGGGGTTGCCAGCCACCACGGCATAGGCCGGCACGGGCCGCGTAACCACCGCTTTGGCCGCCACCACCGCCCCGTTGCCGATGCGGATGCCGGGCATGATGGTGGCCTCGTGCCCGATCCAGACGTCGTGGCCCACTACCGTATCGCCCTTCGAGGGGTATTTCTCCGCCACCGACTGCCCGTTCATGGCCGCTTCCCAGCCGTGGCCGAAAATGGCGAACGGAAAGGTGGAAACGGGCGTGGTTTCGTGGTTGCCCCCGTTCATGATGAACTTTACCCCGGAGGCCAGGGCGCAGAAATTGCCGATAATGAGCCGGTCGCCGATGAAATCGAAGTGGTAGAGCACGTTGCGCTCGAAGTTGGCGGGGTCCTCGAAATCGTCATAATAGGTATAGTCGCCCACCTCGATGGTGGGCCGGGTGATGAGGTTGCGCAGGAACACCAGCCGGCGGTGGTGGGGCAGCGGGTGCAGTGTGGCAGGATCAGGACCCGTCATAAGTAAAATCGAAAACCAAAGCCATGAAGATAGCGCGCCGGGGCAGCTACTCCAGCGCCGGCTGCGCTTGTCCCTCCTCATTGGACTTGCGCAGCGGTAGCTCGGGAACGAACAGCGTCATCAGAAATCCGCCCGCCACCAGCAGCAGCGTCACGAGGTAAACCTGGGAAATAGCGCGGGAAAACGCGGTCCGCAGTTCCGGCGACAAGGGCGCCTCGCCGGCCGTTTCCAGGCCCACGCCTTCTCCCACGGCGGCCGTAGCGGCCGAGGGGGCGGTGCCGCCGGCCGGACCGGCGGCGGGCAGGGCGCTGCTCAGGCCCAGCGTCAGGATGGTGCCCAGGATGGAGGCGGCAATGGCCCCGCCAATCTGCCGGAAAAACTGGCTGGCTGAGGTGGCCTGACCGATAAGCTGGGGCTCTACCGCGTTCTGAATGGCCAGCGTGTAGAGCGGCATGCTCGGCCCCAGGCCCACTCCGCAAATCAGCAGGTAGGTCAGCACCTGCCCGTAGCTGACGGTGGCCGGCATGGTGGCCAGCAGGCCGAGGCCGGCCATCAGCACCACCAGCCCGGCCAGCATCCAGCGCTTATAGTGGCCGTAGCGCGACACCATCTGGCCGGCCAGCAACGAGCCCGTGACCACGCCCATCGAGAGCGGAATCAGACTCACCCCGGCCCGGGTGGCCGACTCGCCCAGCACGTTGACCATGAACAGGGGCTCGAAGATGATAAGGCCCAGAAACGCTCCGCCCAGCAGAAACAGGGCCGCGTTGGCCGTGCGAAACACCGGGTTGTGGAACAAACTGAAGGCCAGAATGGGGTTGGGATGGCGCAGGCTGCGGCGTACGAACAGCGTGAGCATCAGTAGGGCGCCGCCCAGCAGGCCCAGCGTGAGCGGATGGCCCCAGCCATACTCGTTTTTATTGAGTTGCAGCCCCACTACCAACGGCCCCAGTCCCAGCAGCAACAGCAGCATGGAGAGGTAGTCGAGGCGGCGGCGCTCGGTGCGGGGGCGTAGCGGGGGCATTTGGGTCAGGATGAACCAGAGGGCCAGTGCGCCCAGGGGCAGGTTCACGTAGAACACCAGCCGCCAGCCCGCCACGCCCGGAATCAGGTCGGTACCGTTGTCGGTCAGAAACCCGCCCAGAAACGGCCCCAGCACCGACGACGTGCCGAATACCGCGCCCACGAACCCCTGGTAGCGGCCCCGCTCGGCCGGCGGAAACAGATCGGCAATGACGATGAAGGCCATGGCGAACAGTCCGGCTCCGCCCAGGCCCTGCACGGCCCGGAACACAATCAGCTGCATCATCCCGTCGCCAAGCAACGGCAGCGGGCCGAATTCGCCGGCCAGTCCGCAGAGCATGGAGCCCAGCAGGAACACGCTCACGGCCACAATTTCGATGGTGCGCCGGGAGTAGGTATCGGCCAGCTTGCCGTAGATGGGCACCAGCGCCGTGCTGGCCACCAGATAGGCCGTGGCCACCCAGGTAAAGCGGTCCAGACCGTGCAAATCGGCCACAATGCGCGGCAGCGCCGTGCTGACGATGGTCTGGTCGAGGGCCCCCAGAAACATGGCCAGCAGCACGCCGCCAAACGTGAGCATTTTCTGCCGGTGCGTGAGTTCTTCGGTCATAGCCCAAGCTGTACGGGCTTGTCAGCTGCCAGTTGCCAGTTGTTGGTTGTCAGTTGTCAGTTGTCAGTTGTCAGTTGTTGGTTGTCAGGAACGTCATTCCGAGCGAAGGCGAAGCCGCAGCCGAGGAATCTCGCGTGCTGACGTCTGAATAGCGTGGCAACATCAGCACGCGAGATTCTTCGCTCTGCTCAGAATGACGTTCCTTCTTCTAACAACCAACAACCAACAACCAACAACCAACAACTGCGAAGTACCTTCGCGGCCCTATGCTGACTGCCACTACGATTGCCCTGCTGTGTGTATTTGCCTTTCTGGCTGGTTTGGTGGATGCCGTGGTGGGCGGGGGCGGGCTGATTCAGCTGCCGGCCATGCTGCTGCTGCTCAAGGGCACGCCCGTGCCGACCATTCTGGGGACGGGCAAGGTGTCGTCGCTGATGGGCACGGCGGCGGCGCTGCGGCGCTACGCCGGGCAGGTGCCGGTGCGGTGGCGGGCCGTGGGCACGGCGGCGGCCGTGGCGGGCGTGTTTTCGTTTCTGGGGGCGCGGGTGGTCAGCCGCCTGCCCCAGGAGCTGCTGCCCCCGCTGGTGCTGGGCCTGCTGGTCCTTATTGCCATCTATACCTTCTGGCGCAAGGATTTCGGCGCCATCCACGCCCCGCGCCTGCCCGCCGACCGGGAGCCACTCTATGGGGCGGCCGTGGGCCTGGTCATCGGGTTCTACGACGGGTTTTTCGGTCCTGGCACGGGTTCCTTCCTGCTGTTTGCCTTCGTGGGCCTGTTCGGCTACGATTTCATCACGTCCTCGGCCTCCGCTAAACTGGTGAACGTGGCCACCAACCTGGCCGCGCTGGCTTATTTTTCCTACACCGGTCAGATTCTGTGGGCCGTGGCCCTGCCCATGGCCGCCAGCAACATAGCCGGCTCTACCATCGGGGCCAACCTGGCCCTGCGCTACGGCACGGGCTTCGTGCGGGTACTGTTCCTGGTAGTCGTCACCGCCTTCATCCTCAAGCTCGGCTGGCAGGTATTCGGTGAGGTGAGATGGTGAGATAGTGAAATGGTGAGATAGTGAGATGGTGAGATAGTGAAATGGTGAGATAGTGAAATGGTGAGTTTGATGTTCAGCTGGCCCCAATGGCGCAAGTGGCGCAATCAGGTCCAGCTGAATATCAAACTCACCATTTCACTATCTCACCATTTCACCTCTAATAGCCCGGCAGACCGGGGGCGGGGTTGCCCTGGCTGGCGGGGGCGCTGGGCACGCCCATTTTCTCTTCGCGCTTGCGCTGGTACTTATCGAACTGGGCGGGGGTGAGCACCTCCTTGAGCATCTCCAGGCGCGACTGGCCGATATCGTCCACCACGCCGGCCATTTTGCGCACGTCGCGGCGGTACTTCTGGCGGGCGGTTTCCACGTTCCGCACGCTGAGCAGGTTGATCTGGCCCACGCGCTCCGTCTGCTGCGGGTTCAGGCCGAGCGCCTTTTGCATGTTGACCGTCAGGGCCTGGGCGCGGGTGGCAATCTGGTCTTCGTTGAGGACCGGAGCGGCGGCGGGCGCGGCGGCCACCGGGCGGGGCTGAGGTTTGGGCCGGGCCGAGGATTGCGCCAACAAGGCCGGGGAGGCTGTCAGGGTCAGCAGAGCCAGGAGCAAAGGGGTTTTCATACGTTGGGAAGGAAAAGCAGAAAAGGGAAGCCGGCCGGGGCTGGCCGGGGCCGCAGCCGTAGTAAAGATGGTGCCAGCTTTGCCGGCGCTGCCCTGTCAACGTCCCGGAACGCCGGTTTATTCCGAACCAGCCGCAAAAATACCGGTTCCGGCCGATGAGCCCGCAACCTTTGGGGGCAAAATTCCTTACTCCCTATATTCCCTCTCCCACTTTCTTCCCGCTCGTTATGAAATCCGATACCCGTACATCCTGGCTGCTGGCCGCGGCCGGGGCCGCCGGGCTGCTGGCCGCATCTCTCTACGCCAACCGCCGCGGTGACTACACGCTGGCCGGCCGCGTGGTGCTCATCACGGGTGGCTCCCGGGGGCTGGGCCTGATTCTGGCCCGGCAGGCTGTAGCCGAAGGCGCCCGGGTCGCCATCTGCGCCCGCGACCCCGAAGAGCTGGCCCGCGCCCGCCAGGAGCTGGCCGCCACCGGGGCCGATGTGCTGGCCCTGGCCCACGACCTGACCAACGCGGAGGAAGTGCGGGCCATGGTCGCGACCGTGCAGCACCAGTTGGGCAGCATCGATGTGCTCGTCAACAATGCCGGCATCATCAGCGTGGGGGCCCTCAACCACATGGAGGTGCGCGATTACGAAGACTCGCTGAACGTGCACTTCTGGGCCCCGCTGCACGCCATGCAGGCCGTACTGCCCGACATGCGCCGCCGGGGCGAGGGCCGCATCGTGAACATTGCCTCCGTGGGCGGCAAGGTGGCCGTGCCCCACCTGGTGCCCTACAGCGCCGGTAAGTTTGCCCTGGTGGGCCTCTCGGAAGGATTCCGGGCCGAACTGCTCCAGTATGGAATCCAGGTAACCACCGTCTGCCCCGGCCTGATGCGCACCGGTAGCCCCCGCAACGCCACGCTCAAGGGGCAGCACGAAAAGGAATACGCCTGGTTCAGTATTGCCGACTCGCTGCCGGCCGTATCGATGGATGCGGAGCGGGCCGGCCGCGAAATCTGGAATGCCTGCCGCCGCGGCGAGGCCGAGGTGATGCTGGGGCTGCCGGCCAAGCTGCTGGCCGCCTTTCATGGCCTGCTGCCCGGCACCACCGCCAACGTGCTGAGCTGGCTCAACCGCGCCCTGCCCGGTCCCGCCGACCTGATGGGCAATGAGCGGCGCTTCGGCTACGAAAGCCAGTCTGAAGCCAGCCCTTCCTGGCTGACTGCCCTCACGCAGCAGGCCGCCGCCGACAACAACGAACTGTAAACGGGGCCTGCCGAATGGACCCGCCGCCCGCCCCGAACCGCAACGAAGCCCGGCCAAACTGGCCGGGCTTCGTTGTTTTCATAGCTCTGCAAGAGGGAAGTTTAGTGGGCAAACACCGAAGTGTAGGTGGTAGCACCCTGTTCGCCGGGCTGGGTGAGGCGCACGCGCAGGGTAGTAGCGCTGAGCTCCTCCACCAAAAAGTGACGGGTTACGTCGGGCTGGGCCACCGTGAGCGAGTCGCCGGTGAGTTTCCAGGAGCCGGTCAGCTGCTGAGGGGCTTCGGCGAAGGCCTTCACGGCGGCCTCATCCAATACGAAGGTGCCGTCGGCCTTGAAGGTGTGCAGGTTATCGCGCTGGGCGGCTTTCAGGCGGGGCAAAATATCAACGGCAGTGGGCGCGGCGTCCGATTTGGTGGCGGTAGCCAGCGTGAGGCTGGTCAGGTGCCAGGGGCCGGCGGCCAGCAACTCCGGTTTCGACTGCGTAGCAGCCGCTGTCACGTCCTGGGCGGGGTCTTTCAACTCTTCAATCTCTTTCTCACAGGAGGCAAACACCAGGGTGCTAGCCAACAGGCTCAGGATTACGGGCAGTTTCTTCATGAAAACGGGTTTGGGTAAATGTTCAACCTTACGCTGGCGGGGGTAGTTTCTCCATGGCTTATGCCTCCCTGCTAACGTCCAACTTCTGTACTACTCCGGCAGCTTGGTTTCTGCCGCTGTGCAAATCTAACTATTTATAAATCGTAGTTGTTCAGTAGCTTATGAAAAATGGTCGATTTGTAATACGATGTATCCATTTGATGCAATATTTGGCCTATTTTCTTGATAACGTGATGATTAAATCACGGAAAAATAAAAAAGCCCACTAGCGAGCTGCTAACGGGCTTCAGATGGGGTGAATTGTACTATGCGATTATCCAATTTCCGGTTGGCAGCGGGGGCAGGTGTAGGTAGCCCGGCCTCCAACGTAGCTTTTTGCTATTGGGGTGCCGGGGTGCCGGGGGCAGAAGTGGTGCTGGTCGGTGCCGGGCGTAGCAGAATCGTCCCATTCGCGGGCGTGAATAAGGAAGCTGGCGGGGAAGTCGCGGTAGTTGGCCTCGTGGGCAATGGCGGTGCGCAACACCAGCTGTATAGCCGCGTGCAGGCGTTTGATTTCGGCGGGCGTGAGGGTGTTGGCCACGCGCTCGGGGTGAACTTTAGCCTGGAACAGCACTTCATCCACAATCCAGTTGCCCAGACCGGCCGTCAGACTTTGGTCGAGCAGCAGGGGCTTGAGGAGCGTTTTGCGCCGGCCCAGCTTTTCCTGCAGCTCGGCGGCGGTGAGTTCCAGCGCATCGGGACCCAGCTTCTTGGCCTGGCGGTAGGCGGCCACGCTTTCGGCCAGCCGGATGCGGCCAAACTTACGCGGGTCGATGAAGGCCAGGCGCAGACCGGACGCCAGGTGCAGAGCTACGCGGGTGAAGCGGGGCGCATCGGCCTCGTCGCGGTAGGCGCCCACGTCGCCGGTCATGCCGAAGTGCAGCACCAGCACGGGCCCCTCGTCGAGCAGCAGAAAGCAGTTCTTGCCCAAGCGCCCGGTTCCGATGATGGTGCGGCCCACCAGCGCGCGGCGCAGCGTGTCTTCGGCGGTGCCCAGCACGTGGGCGTCCTTCACTTCAAAGGCAACAATGGATTGGTGAACCGCCAGCTCATCAATAAAGCGGCGGTAGGTTTCAACTTCGGGCAATTCGGGCATGGAGAGGCTAATAGGGCAGGGCAGCAGGCCGAAGCGGCCGGTTTCCCAACGCAACAGGCAGATGCCGGGTTGGGTTACGCCCGCTCGCCCGGCTCAAAGCCGCAGCTCGCCCTGCACAATCACGACGCCGGTTCCGCCAATGTGCACGGTGCGGATGTCCGTCGGCGGTCCTTCCACGCGCACCTGCACTGTTCCGGGCCGGCCCATCCAATGGCCCTGCTCGGCCACGAAGGTGGGCTCCGTCAGTAGGCCGTAATGCCAGAGGTAGGCGGCCATACCGCCGGTGGCGGAGCCCGTGACGGGGTCCTCGGGCAAATCGGGCGGGGTGCAGAAGTGGCGGGCGAAGGTGGTGCCGGCGGGGGGGGCGCCCGTGAGGCAGAACAGGTGGGAGCTGAAAAAGCCGGTGGCGCGGCGGTAGGCCTCCAGCCCGGCCGGGTCGGCGAGGTGGGCCCGGCGCAGGGCGGCGGCATCCCGCAGCGGTACCATAAGCTGGGGCGTGCCGGTACTCACCGTCTGCACCACGGCCCCGGGCAGTAAATCGTCGGGTTCCAGGCCAAAAAACGCCAACACTACGGCCGGCTCGTGCAGCTGGCCAAACTCCGGCCGGCGCTGGGCCATGTTAATCAGGTGGGGCTGCCCCCCGGCGGCCGGGGCCACGGTAATGGCCACGGGCCCGTCGCGGAGCTCCAGGGCCAGCGCAGCCGTTGAGTGGGTGGGCCGGGGCAGGCGGCCGGTGTGCAGCAGGGCCGTGATGGTAGCAATGGTGGGGTGGCCGGCCAGCGGAATTTCCTCGCCCGGCGTGAAGTAGTGCACCCCGAATTCGGCCACCGCCGAGCGGCGCACAAAAGCCGTTTCCGACTGATTGAACTCCCGGGCCAGCTGCTGCATCTGGTCGGCAGTCAGGTCGTCGGCGTCCAGCACCACGGCGCAGGGGTTGCCTCCCAGGGCCGTTTCGGTAAACGCATCCACCAGCAGAAAGGGGTAAACGGGCATTGAAGTAGTGAGTAGTGAGTAGTGAGTAAAAGAACATCATTTTGAGCGGAATGACGTTCTTTTACTCACTACTCACTACTCACTACTCACTACTCACTACTCACTACTCACTACTCACTACGAGGGGTCCGAGAGTTGGGCAACCTGGCGGCCGTTGGTGTCGAAAATGTCGCCGGAGCGGCTGATGTAGAGGCGGCGCTGCCGGCCATCGACCAGCACGTAGGGGTAAGTCAGGCTTTCGGAGCGGGTGAGGCGGCCTACTACTTCGGCCGTACGGTCGTCGCGGTCCAGGTGCACCACGCTCAGGCGGCTGGTCACGTAGAAATCCTCGTCGGGCTGGTCGCGGAACGTGATTTTGCCCAGTACATTGACTGGCGCAGCCGAACGGGCGGCCACCTGGCGGACCGGCGCCGGGGCGGCCGGACGCTGAGCCAGAACAGCCGGCGCGGCAGAAGGGGCGGCCACGCGGGCGCTGGCCGTAATCTGCTGGCTGGCGCGCTGCCAGCCCTGGCCGATGGCCGTGAGGCGGGACCGGCGGCCGGGATGGGTAGGCGAGGCCTCCTCATCGGATACCACGGCCATGCCGGCCTGAGCCTGGGCCAGACTGGCGCCCATTTTCCGGAGCACGAAGCCCGAGAATTCATCGGCCTCCAGCTCGTCGGCGGGGTTGGAGCCGCCCGCGCGCAGGGTGTGGCCGTTGAGGTGGTGGCCCATTTCGTGGGCCAGAATGCTGATGCCGGCCCAGTCGGTGCGGCCGGCGCGGTTCACAGCGGCCACAAATTGCGGGTTATAGAGCAGGTAGCGCTGCCCACCATACACGACGGCGGCGGCATTCTGCACCTCCGTGGTGGCGCGCAGCTGAAAGCGGGGCTTGAGGCCCACCACGTCGGTGATTTCGCGCAGTACGTCGCGCTGTCCGTTGGCCGTCTGAGCCTGGCTGAAAGTAGAGGGGAGCAGGAGCCACCCGGTAAGCAGCATACCGGCTAACCGCCGGAAAAAGCGAGGGTTGGTCATGGATAAGGGTAGTAGAGGGTGCAAAAGAGGAAGGCAACTACCTTGCCGCAACGGCCGCGCGCAACCTGCGCTGGCGGCCGGCTGGCAACGTTCTGCTGGCAGCTGAGGAGCCAGTTAGAGCGGGGCGGGTTGTATGAAAAACAGCAATGAATCCAAATTTATTCCACCCCAGCCTAAAAAGATGGAACATGCCCGCCAACGAATCCCCGGACCGAAATAGTGTGCCGGTACGCGCTCGGCACCGTGCTGCCTGATTGAAAAAAAGCCCCTGAAGTCAGCAGACGCCAGGGGCTTGGGGTAAATCGGGCTGCGAGTACCGTATGCAGTTCACTCATCCGCCAACTCATTCACTCACTCACTTACTCACTCACTCATTCACCGACTCACCGCCGCCAGGGGCCGCTCACCGATTTGCTGGCGCCACATGGCGTAGTAGAGGCCGCGCTGCTCCAGCAGCTCCTCGTGGCGGCCGGCTTCGGCCACGGCGCCGCGCTCAAGCACGAAGATGCGGTCGGCGTGCAGAATGGTGCTCAGGCGGTGGGCAATGAGGATGGTGATGTGCTGGCGGGAGCCCGAAAGCTCGCGCACCGTCTGGCTGATTTCTTCCTCCGTGAGCGAGTCCAGGGCCGAGGTAGCTTCGTCGAAGACGAGCAGGGTGGGGCGGCGCAGCAGGGCGCGGGCAATGCTCAGGCGCTGCTTTTCGCCGCCCGAAACCTTCACGCCGCCCTCGCCAATCACCGTGTCGAGGCCCAGGGGGGCGCGGGCCAGCAGGGAATCGGCGGCGGCCTGGTGCAGGGCCTGGAGGCACTGCTCGTCGGTGGCGTGGGGGGCCACGAAGCGCAGGTTTTCGCGGATGGTGCCGGCGAAGAGCTGGGTGTCCTGGGTCACGAACCCGATTTGCTCGCGCAGGGTATCGAGGTCGAGCTCGGGGCCGGGAATGCCGTTGTAGAGAATCCGACCCTCGGCGGGCGGGTAGAGGCCCACCAGCAGCTTCACGAGCGTGGTTTTGCCCGAGCCCGAAGGACCCACGAAAGCAATGGTTTCGCCCAGCTTGGTACGGAAACTAATGCCATCAAGCGCCGGGGAACTGGCCGTGAGGTGCTGGAAATGCACGTCGTCGAAGGCCAGGGTTTCGATGTGCTCCACGGTTTTGGGGTGGGCTGGCTTGACTTCCTTGGGCGTGTCGAGAATCTGCTGGTAGTTGGCCAGGGAGGCCTCCGTTTCGCGGTAGATGTTGATGATGGTGCCCATCTCCTGCAAAGGCCCGAAAATGGCGAAGGAGTAAATGAAGAACGAGAAGAACTCGCCCACCGAAATCGTCTGGCGCACCACCAGAAACAGCAGCATGAGCAGAATCACGTTGCGCATCAGGTTCACGAACGTGCCCTGCACAAACGACAAGGAGCGCAGGTAGCGCACCTTGCGCAGCTCCAGCTTCAGGATTTTCTCGGTCGTGGCATTCAGGCGCAGGGTTTCCTGCTGGGCCAGCCCCAGGCTTTTAATGAGCTCAATGTTGCGCAGGCTCTCGGTGGTGGAGCCGGCCAGGGCCGTGGTTTCGGCCACAATTGTCTTCTGAATCACCTTGATGCGCTTGCTCAGAAACAAGCTCAGGGAGCCCAGCAGGGGAATGGTCAGAAAGTAGACCACCGCAATGGGCCAGTACACGCTCAGGGCGTACCAGGTCACAAACACGATACCCACCAGGGAGATGAACAGGATGTTGACGAAGCTCTGAATGAGCTTTTCCACGTCGGTGCGCACTTTCTGGAGCTTGCCCAGGGTTTCGCCCGAGCGCTGGTCCTCGAACACCTGGTAGGGCAGTTCCAGGGAGTGGCGCAGGCCGTCGGAGTAGAGCTCGGCCCCCAGGCGCTGGGTGATGACGTTGGTGTAGTAGTCCTGGAAGTTCTTGGCGATACGGCTCACCATGGCCACGCCCATGGCCTGCAGAATCAGCAGACCGGCCCCGCCCATCAGGAAATTCCAGAAGCCGGTTTCGAGCACGCTGGCCCCGGCTTTCACCACGTGGCGGTCGATAATCTGGCGGAAGATGTAGGGGTCGAGCAGGGAAAAAACCTGGTTGACGGCGGCCAGCAGCAGAGCCAGGGCCAGCAGGCCCCGGTAGTGGCGCAGGTAGGAGTAGAGCAGTTTCATGCCGAGGGGAAGAGGTAGCCGGGTACAAGCGCGGGGTGGCGCAATAAGTTTCGCGGCCCGTCCACGACAAGACCCGCGGAAGGAGGCTACACCACCGTCCGCGGGTCCTGACTGGCGGCCCCAGCTTCTGGCTACAGCCGCACGCCAATTCCGGGCCCGAAGAGAAAGAAGAAGTTACCGTTGTTCATCAGGTAGCCCCCGCCCAGGTAAAGCGGGAAGGTGAGCTTGGCATCGGAGCGCGTAGGGTACACCGAGCCCAGCACCACCAGGCCCAGGTCGCGGTTCTGGTTTTCGTTGTTGAGGTTGAACGCGTTCAGGGCCACGAAGCCCGCGCCCACCTTGTAGGGGCGCAGCTTGTTGATTTTGTTGGGGTTGTAGAAGCTGAACTGAGCCAGCGTGGCCAGGCTGATGCCGCTGAAGGCCCCGTAGTTGTTCTTGTCCACCGAGCCGGTGAGCTGCTTGGTGAGCAGGCCAGCCGGAAAGCTGATGTCGATATCGAACTTGACGCGGCGCTGCAGCACCAGCTCCAGGCGCTGGGTAAAGCCCGGCTCCTGGTACTGGGCCTGGGTGTGCCGGATGGTGATGATGATTTTGCTCCAGTCGTCGAGGTCGTAGGTTTTGCGGGAGCTCAGGAGGTTGTTGAGGCTCAGGTTGCCCACCTGGCACTGCTTGTCCTGGTAGAAGGCGGCCCGCACCGAGTTGCCGTCGGGGCACACCACCACGTTGTCGATGGTGCGCGTTTCAATCAGGTCGCCCTTGGCGTTCTGGGTCCGGATTTCAAAGGTCAGGTACTGCTTGCCGTAGAGCTGCTGCTCTTCGTCGATGGCGCCCGAGTTGAAGCTGAACACCACGTCGCGGATGGTGCGGTCGTAGAGGATGGGGCCGTTGAGGCGGGTCACGGGCCGGGGCGCTTCGCCGAAGGTCACGCCCACGAAATCGAGGGGGTGGGGGCGCTGAAACTCCCGCACGGCCAGCGTCTGGCCGGTGGCCTGGCCGGCGTTGAAAATGGTAATGCGCTTCTTGTCGAACGTCACGGGCACCTGAATCCGGTACACCACCGCCGCGTCGGAGCGCACGCTGGAGTCGGAGGGAATCACGCGCACGTCCTCGAAGTGAAACCGGCCCCGCAGCAGCGATTCGCCCTCCAGGCGCACGTCCAGGGTTTCGCCGGGGTTCACGGCCGTGTTGCTGGTCCAGTCGCCGCCGCGGTGGCGCACGCTCACGGCCGTAATGGCCGTTTTAGGCGAAATGTTGAAGTTGGTGATGTACTTGGCCTGGTCGTTTTCCTTGATGTAGAGGTAGCTATCGGTCTGGCGGTGGGTGTTGTACACGCGCAGCCAGCACAGCACCCGGTCGTTGGTCAGGTACTGGCGCGTAAACAGCTCGGCAATCAGGGCCCCGCCGGCTTCCTCCTGGTCCTCGATGCGGTAGGTCCGCTTGAGGTTGAAGGTGCGCCCGTTATCGAGAATCAGCTCCACGCCCTTGCGGCGCGAGTCCTCATCGAGGGTAATTTCCTTTTTATCGACGCTCAGAAACCGCAGCCGGGAGGCTTTCACGATGAACTCCTGGCGCAGCGAAGGCAGCGCGTAGGTCACGCGGCGGTTGTTGTCGGTGAGGAAGGGCCGCTCGGTCTGGGGGCGCAGCACCAGGGCGCGGGTGCCCAGGGCGTTGGGCAGCACGTGCAGGCGCAGGGTGCCCTTTTCCTGCTCCAGGCGGTAGTCGATGTCCTGGCCCCGGGTCCACTCGGTGCTGACGCGGATGTTTTTGGGGTTGTTGCTGCTGAACTCGAACACCTTCTCCTCGCCCACGAACAGCTCCGTATCGGCGGGGCGGAATTCGAGGGTGGTGCGCGTGACGGGCAGCAGCTTTACCGTCTGGGTCTGGGGCGCGAAGCTGGCCGAATCCGACGGCTGGCGAAACGTCAGGCTCAGAAACCGGTTGCCGCTCAACTCCTTGAACCGTAGCTTGGCCCGGTAGTACTGCCCGCCCTCCATGGGCGTGAGCGAGTCGAGCAGGGTGAAGTCGGCGGAGCGTTGCAGGCGCAGGGCGCTGCCGGCCCGGGCCGTGGGGTACACCCGCAGCTCGGCCGTTTCGTCTTCCTGATGATAGTAGAAGTAGAGGTGGGGCTCGTTCTGCACCAGCACCGAATGGCGGCTCAGGCTGAAGGTGGAGGTATCGGTGCGCAGACTCAACTCCCGCAGCAGGGGCGGGCGCTGGGCCCAGGCCTGCGTGGCCCCACATAGCATCAACGTCAGGACCAGCAGGCCCCACCGCCCACGAATTCCGGATAAGTTAAACACGGCAAAAACAGGGAAAACGGCTCCCGACCCACCGGCAGCCGCGCAAAGGTAGGATTCGGGGGCGGGCAGTTGCACGCGGCAGGGCGGTTTTCGTGGGAAAATTAGCGCCCGCCCGGGCCGGACCAAAACGCAAAAAGGCTTTCCGCGCAGTGCGAAAAGCCTTTTGTGTAGTCCGTAGGGGAATCGAACCCCTGTTGGTAGAATGAAAATCTACTGTCCTAACCCCTAGACGAACGGACCAGTTAAAAGCGGAAGCGTTTTTCCGTTTTGGTGGTGCAAAGATACGGCTCAACTCATTCGGGGCAAGCGGCCGGCCTAAAAAAAATGCAGAAACAGGCTAAGTAAAACAGAATCAGGGCAATTGTTTTTCGGCCGGCCCGGTCCGGGGGGGGCGGGTAGTGCGCCACGTGGTACCGGCGCATAACCCGCCGGGGCCGGAAACGGTAAACGGAACCGGACCGTTGCTGCGACGGCGGCCCTCACGTTCTCGTTGTAACCCCTTTTTCTATGATGAAACATACCTACGATATGGGCCTGATCGGCAACTGCGCCTTTCTGGGCCTGATCGGGACCGATACGGCCGTGCGCTGGCTGTGCTGGCCCCGCTTCGACAGCAGCTTCGTGTTCGGGAGCCTGCTCGATGAGGACAAGGGCGGCGAGTACAGCATCCGGCCCGTTACGCAGGGCGGCTTCCAGAGCCGGCAGTACTACCTGCCCAACACCAACGTGCTGGCCACCGAAATTACCACCGCCGAGGGCCGCTACCGCGTCACCGACTTCGCCCCGCGCTTCTCGCAGTACGAGCGGTACTACAAGCCCCTGATGTTCATTCGCAAGGTGGAGCCCCTTAGCGGCACGCCCCGCGTGAAAGTAGCCTGCCGCCCCGTGGCCGACTACGGCCGCCAGGAGCTGAGCCGCCGCCGCAGCTCCAACCACATTGCCTTTCTGGGCATGGAGGAAGAAATCCGCCTCACCACCAACATCCCGCTCACCTACGTGCTCGACGAGGAAGGCTTCGGCCTCAACGAAACCAAGTACCTCGTACTCACCTATGGTGCCCCGCTGGAGGCCCCACTGGAAAGCACGGCGGAACGGTTTCTGCGCAGCACCATAGCATACTGGCGCACCTGGGTGAAGAGTACCAGCATCAGCAACTTCCACCAGGAAGCCGTCATCCGGTCGGCGCTGGCCCTCAAGGTGCACCAGTACGAGGATACCGGGGCCATTATTGCGGCCAGCACCACCAGTCTGCCCGAGGCGCCCGGCAGTACCCGCAACTGGGACTACCGCTACTGCTGGATGCGCGACACGTTCTACACGCTCACGGCCTTCAACAACATCGGCCACTTCGAGGAGCTGGAGCGCTACTTCCACTACATCGCCAACATCTCCACCAGCATCCAGGACAAATACCAGCCCCTGTACGGTATCAGCGGCACCTCGCAGCTGGTGGAGGAGGAACTGCCCCTGGCCGGCTACCTGGGCAACCAGCCCGTGCGCATCGGCAACGACGCCTACACCCACGTGCAGAACGACGTGTACGGACAGGTGCTGGTGGCCCTGCTGCCGCTCTACGTGGACTCGCGCTTTGTGAACCCCGAGCAACGCAATCCCGAAAAGCTGGTGTTCGAGGCGCTGCGTCTGATTGAGACCACCATGGACCAGCCCGACGCCGGCCTCTGGGAGTTCCGCAACCTGGCCCAGTACCACTGCTACACCTACCTCTTCCACTGGGCCGGCAGCCACGCCGCCCGCCAGATGGCCCGGGCCCTCGGCAACGCCGAAATGGAGGCTCTGGCCACCCGCCTCAATGAGGCCGCCGCCGAGCGGATTGAGCAGTGCTACAGCCCCGACTGGCAGGCGTACACCAACGCCATCGGCTCGCCCCACCTCGACGCCAGCACCATCCAGCTGATTATGATGGGCTACCTCGACCCGGCTTCCGAGCGGGCCCGACAGCACTTGGTGGCCCTGGAAAAGGAGCTTAAAACGCCCGAGGGCCTGTTCTACCGCTACCGCCACGCCGACGACTTCGGCACGCCCGAAACCACCTTCCTCATCTGTTCCTTCTGGTACGTAGAAGCCCTGGCCTGCGTGGGCCGGGTGGAAGAGGCCATTACGGAATTCGAAAAACTGCTCACCTACACCAACCACCTCGGCCTGCTGAGTGAGGACGTGGACGCTAAAACCGGCTCGCAGTGGGGTAACTTCCCCCAGGCCTACAGCCACGTGGGCTTGGTGAATGCCGCCTACCGCATCGCCAAAAAGCTGGACCGTCCCAACTTCCTGTAGATTTTCGGGCATAAAAAAGCGGGCCTCATACCGAATTCGGTATGAGGCCCGCTTTTTAACCCAAGTTGCGGACTAAGCGCCTAACTCGGCGAGGGTGTGGGTGAAAACAAAGAGCAACAGCTTGAGGGCAAACCCGTGCGCCGTAACGGCGTGAATGGACTTGGGAAAGCGCTCCGTAATCTGGCTAATAGTGGTTTCGACGCCTTTGCGAAAGTATTGAATCAGAAAGTTTTGCCACGGCTCGTGTGGGCGGGTGCTGTTCTGACGCCGGTCGGCCTGTAACTCCACTCGTTCGGCTTCCTGCCAGGCGTCCTCCCACTCGTAGTCGGTGTAGGCGGCATCGGCGTAGAGCACGCTGCCTTCGGGCAGCTGTGGTCCGAGGGCCTTCAGGCCGGTGATGTCGGCTTCGCTGCCGGCATGGATGTAGAGTTCGACTGGCAGGCCGTCGTGGGTCATGACAAGTTGGACCTTGAAGCCATAAAAGTAGCGGCGCTTGCTGGCCGAGTAGCCCCGATAGGCTTCACCTTGCAAGAGGCGGCAGCGGGCAATGCGGATGTTGTCGCACACGGCGACTGGAAACGAGTCGATGACGTAGCGGGCCTGCGTATTGAGGGCCTTCAAGTGGTGTCCCAGGGCCAGAAATACGCTTTTCAACAGCTCATGCAGGCGGTGCAGGTGGCGGGTGAAGCCGCTTTTGTCCAGTGCTTTCATGCCCCAATGCTGCTGCATGTAGCGCCGGGCGGCGGCCAGATTGCCGCCGAAAAAGCGGGCGGCCAGTAATGCCGTGGTCAGCACTTCGGCATCCGAAAGATGCCGGCGCTTATCGCACCAGCGCGGCTGGTAGACGCGCAAAAAATCATCCAGGAAGCAGTACATTGCAACCGTCTGTTCTGTCATGGCACACGCAGGTTGAAGGGGTCGAATACTTCAAACCTAACTGTTCCAAGCGGAACAGACTTTTTTTGTAGCCTAACATAATCCGCAACTTGGGTTTTTTATGCCCTGGGGGCTGACAGCTTACACCAGCATCCCGCGCAGAATCTGACGAACGTCGGTGGGGGAGTTGACGTGGTAGCGGGCCAGGGAGCGGGGCGCGGGGCCGACTTTAACGGTATAGGCCTCGGGGGGCATGACCCGGAAGGTGTCCTCGTCGGTGCGGTCGTCGCCGATGGCGAAGATGAACTCGGTGGGGTAGGTGGCCAGCCAGCGGGCGGCGGCGGTGCCCTTGTTGATGCCGGCCGTCTTGATTTCAATCACCTTGTTGCCTTCCATGACCTGCAAATCGGCGTTGGAGGTGATGAAGGTGAGGTGGTTCATGAGCTCCCGGGCCCGCATGGCGCCCAGCTCGGCATCGGCCCGGCGGAAGTGCCAGACCAGCGAAAAGTCCTTTTCCTCGATAAACGAGCCGGCGGTGCGGGCCACGTACAGGTCGAGAATCGTACGGATTTCGTCGCGCCAGTCGTTGTTGAGGGCCTGGAACAGCTGCCAGTCCTCGCCCTGGGGCCGCAGCCAGACGCCGTGCTCGAGAATAAAATCGACGGGCAAATGGCCCAACCAGGCTTCCAGCGTCTTCCGGTCGCGGCCGCTGATGATGACCACCCGGTTTTCGGGAATGTCGGTGAGGGCGCGCAGCAGCAGCAGTAGCTCCTCGTCGGGGCCCGCCTGCTGGGGGTCGTCGTGGAAGGGGCTGAGGGTGCCGTCGTAATCGAGCAGCAACAGGCGGCGGTCGGCGGCGCGGTAGTCGGTGAGCAGCTGCTCGGTAAGGTCGGGGGTGAGCATGTCGGTGTCGAGGGTGTGTTGGCGGTCCTTGCTGAAGGCGAGGCGGTCCATGAACAGCTTGGTCCAGGCGAAGACGTTGTACTGGCTGACCAGCTTCTGCATGGCCCGCATGCGCCGGATCTGCTCCTGTTCTGGCATCACCAGCGCGTCGTGCATGGCTTCGGTGAGCTGGTGCATGTCGGTGGGGTTGATGATGAGCGCATCCGACAGCTCCCGGGCGGCCCCGGCCCGCTCGCTCAGAATGAGCACTCCGCGCTGGTCAGCCTTGCTGGCCACAAATTCCTTGGCCACCAAGTTCATGCCGTCGCGCATGGGCGTGACCAGGGCCACCTCGGCCAGCCGGTACAGCGAGGAGAGTTCCTCCAGCGGGAAGGAGCGGTAGAAATAGTGAATGGGCGTCCAGCCGATGGTGCGGTAGGCCGAGTTGATGCGGCCCACCAGCTCGTCGATTTCCTCCTTGAGGGCGGCGTACTGGGCCACCTGGTCGCGGGAGGGCACCACCACCATAATCAGGCTCACCTGCTCGCGCCACTCGGGGTAGCGCTGGAGCAGCCCCTCAAAGGCCCGCAGGCGCTGGGCAATGCCCTTGGAGTAATCGAGCCGGTCGATGGACAGAATGGCGCGGATGTCGCCCAGGGCCTTGCGGTAGATGGCCTCGTGCTCCCGGGCCGTGTCGGAGGCGGCGGATTCCACGTACCGGTCGTAATCGATGCCCATCGGGAAGGTGTCCACCAGAATGCTCCGGTCGCCGGCCTCCAGGCGGCCATTCTGGGCCGCAAAGCCCAGCAGGTGCGAGACGGCGCTCAGGAAGTGGCGCATGAAGCCGAAGGTGTGGAAGCCAATGAGGTCGGCGCCCAGCATACCGGCCATGAGCTCCTTGGCCCAGGGCAGCACCCGAATCAACTCGTAGGAGGGAAACGGAATGTGCAGGAAGAAGCCGATGGTGGCCTCGGGGCGGGCCTGGCGCAGCATCTGCGGCAGCAGCAGCAATTGGTAATCGTGCACCCAGATGGTGTCGTCGGGGCCGGCCTGTTCAAGTACGGCCTGGCAGAATTTCTCGTTCACGGCCACGTACGCGTCCCAGTGGGCCTGCTCATACGTGGCGTACTGCGGAAAGTAGTGGAAAGTGGGCCAGAGGGTGGAGTTGCTGAATCCTTCGTAGAAGTCGTGGATTTCGGCCTCAGTCAGAAACACCGGCACCATGCTGTCGTGGCGCAGCTGCTCGCGGACGTAGTTTTCCTCGGCCGCATCCTCCACAAACAGGCCCGGCCAGCCCACCCACACGTTGCCATCCTGCCGGTAAATGGAGCCCAGGCCGGTGGCCAGGCCGCCTTCGCTGGCCTGAAAGGTGAGGACGTCCTCGGTACGCTGCACTTTGGTGGGAAGGCGGTTGGATACGATGATGGTTCTGGACATGCGCGGGATACAGGTTGTTTTCAACTATCAAACTACGGCAGAACCAGAGCCGGGGATATTAGTTTGTTCTAATGTTTTTGTTACCGGGCGGGCGCAGAAGTGGCGGAAAAAGCTGGATTCAGGCCCTACGGACCGCCGACCGCCGGGCGGCGGCGGGCGGCGGCGGGCGGGCCACGAAGTGGCGTAAGGTATCTTCGCTGATGATGTTCTCTTCTCTTTGCCGCCGATGGCTGCTGCCCGTGCTGCTGACGGCCGCCGCCTGCTCCCCGCCCCGTTCCGCTACCGTACCCGCCATGCCCCCCCGCGCCCCCGCCGCCGACCTGCTCGAAACCATGCGCATTACGGTGCCCGCGGCCGACAACCGGGCCGTGTCGTTCACCAACAAGGCCGCCGCCTACTACTTCACCCAGACCCACGCCACCGACCACCCCGAATGGGCCTGGTTCGAGGGCCTGAACGTGGCCAAAAACCGCGTCTTCGGCGGCTACGACCTGTTTGTAGGGGAGCAAAAGCTGGATAACCGACAAGCCCAGGTGGCCGTCTGGCCCCAAAAGCTGGTGCGCCGCCACGGCCCCGCCCTGACCGAGGAACTGTGGCTGCTCGACGACAAAAACCTGCTGGAAATAGCCCTCACCGGCACCGATGGGCCGGTGGGCCTGGCGCTGAAAGGGGAGAAGGTGACCCTGCTGCGCACGGCGGCGGGCGTGGCCTACTTCTCGGCCCGGGAAGGCGACTACCGGATTGCCGTGGCCCCGCGCCGGCCGGGCCCTATCATGGTGCAGGGCCCGCGCGTGACGGCGGCCGGGGAGGGGTTCTACGTGGGCGTGGGCACCACCGAAGCCGCGGCCGAAGCCCTGGTGCGCGAGGGCCAGACCCAGGGCGCGGCCCTGCGCCAGACCCGCACCGCCCGCCTCCACCAGCTGCTGCGCACCAACACCTACGTGCAGGCCGACGACGACTCGCTGACCCTGGCCCTGCGCTGGCTGGCCACCACCACCGACCAGCTCGTGACCCGCCAGCAGGGCGACGGCATTTACGCCGGCCTGCCCTGGTTCAATGAATACTGGGGGCGCGACGAGTTCATCAGCCTGCCCGGGGCCGTGCTCGTGACCGGGGAGTTTGCCACCGCCCGCCGGATGCTGCTCGCCTTCGCCCAGTACCAGCAGCTCGACCCCAGTTCGCGCTTCTACGGCCGGGTGCCCAACATCGTCAACCCCACCAGCATCGACTACCACACCACCGACGGCACCCCGCGCTTCGTTATCGGGCTCCAGGACTACGTGCGCTACTCCGGTGACACCACCCTCATCCGCCAGCTTTACCCCAACGTGCGGGCCAGCATCGAGGGCGCGCTCCGGTACTGGGTCGATGCGCAGGGTTACTTATTACACGAGGACAACGAAACCTGGATGGACGCCCGCGACGCCCACCACGTGGCCTACACGCCCCGGGGCACCCGCGCCAACGACATCCAGGCCCTCTGGTACGAGCAGCTGCAAGCCGGTGCCGCCTTCGCCGCCTACCTCCACGACGCCGACGCCGCCACCCGCTGGGCCGCCCTGGCCGCCCGCGTAAAAAGCCACTTCGCCCGCGACTTCCGTACCCTCCAGCACGCCTACCTGGCCGACCGCCTCGACCACCAGGACCGGCCCGATTTCACCTTCCGCCCCAACCAGCTCTACGCCCTGGACCTGGTAGACGACGCCGAGTTCCGGCGGCAGGTAGTGCGCCAGAGCTGGCAGGAGTTGGTATACCCCTGGGGCGTGGCTTCGCTCAGCGCCCACGACCCGCGCTTCCATCCCTACCACCTCGCCCCCGAGCTCTACCACAAGGATGCCGCCTACCACCAGGGCACCATCTGGCTCTGGAACAACGGCGTGGCCATGCAGCGCATGCTCGAAGCCGGCCAGACCGAAACCGCCTACCAGCTCTTTGCCAACATGAACCGCCAGGCCCTGACCCGGGGCGTGGTGGGCGGCCTGGGCGAAAACATGGATGCCTACCCGCGCCCCGGCCAGCGCTGGCCCAAACTCACCGGCACCTACCTGCAGGCCTGGTCCAACGCCGAACAGCTGCGCGTCTGGTACCAGTACTTCCTCGGCATCCGGCCCGACCTGACCCGCTCGGAGCTCACCCTGGCCCCGCGCCTGCCCGCGGCCATTGCCCAGTTGAACTACCATTTCAAGATCGGGGAGGGGCTGGTAACGGCCAGCTACCAGCGCGGCCCGGCCGCCACCCACACGTACCGGTTTCCCGCTACTTTCACGGCCCGCGTAGTGGTTGATGTGGCGCCTTTTGCCCCGGCAACGGTAGCCGTAGTGCCCGGCTCCGTGCTGGAGCTGACGGTGACGGAGGCGCGGCTCAGCTGCCGGCTCCGCGACGAACAGGGGCGGACACTGGACCGGCAGGTGGTGACGCCCTCTTCAGCCCGCGTGGCTCTTCAACAGCAGAACGACGCCTTTTTCGCCGGAACGCACTTCGCTATGCCGCTCGATGTGCAACAGCATCCGGTTATCAACCCGCCGAAGAAATAGGGGAGGGGAAAATTTCCGTCCGGGCAGTCAGGATACTGCCGCTGCCCGGAGCGCCCTTCGGGCCCGCCTTATGCACAGGGCGGGCCCGAATGGCGTTTGCGCCGGCCCTTGCACCACGTATTCCGGGCCAGGGCGGAACTTAACGGCAATACAAAAGCTTAAACTATTAGTTAAGTAACTTAATAAGTCTGCTTGATAAATGCCTGATACTCCCAACTCCGCCCAGCTGGCAACCGACCTGCGCACCGTTGTAACGCGGCTGCTGAAGAAACTACGCAGCCACTCGCCCAGCCGGGAGCGGTTGTCGCTGACTGAGCGCGCCGTCATCCGGCAGCTCGATGAGCACCGCCAGCTGCTGCCCAGCGAGCTGGCCGCCCGCGAGAAGGTCACGGCCCAATCCATGTCGCAGATTCTGCGCCACCTCGAGGAACTGGGCTACATCACGCGCCAGCCCCAGGCGGCCGATAAGCGTAAAGTGCTCGTGAGCCTGTCGGCGGCGGGGCGGGAGTTGCTGCACACCGTGCGCCACGAGCGCGACGAATGGCTGCACCAGACCCTGCGCGACACCTGCTCGGAGCAGGAGCGGGCCCAGCTCCAGGCGGTGCTGCCCCTGCTAACCCGTCTGGTGGAGGCCGACTGAGCACCACCTGAATCATTGAACCCTACCTGTCAAGAATGAAATTAAGCACTTTTCGCGCCCTGCACAGCCGCAACTACCGCCTGTTTTTTGCCGGGCAGTCGTTGTCGTTGCTGGGCACCTGGATGCAGAAAACGGCCGTGAGCTGGGTGGTGTATTCCGTCACGCAATCCAAGCTGATGCTGGGCCTGAGCGTGTTTGCCACCCTGTTTCCTTCGGCCATCTTCTCCTTTATCGGCGGTGTGGCTGCCGACCGTTACAGCCGCTACCGCCTGCTCCTGCTCACCCAGGTCCTGTCCATGGTGCAGGCCGCGCTGCTGACGGTGCTCGTGTTTTTTCGCCCCGAGGCTGTCTGGGGCATTATCGGTCTGAGCGCGGTGCTGGGCATCATCAACGGGTTCGACGTACCGGCCCGGCAGTCGTTGGTGTATGAGCTGGTGGAAGACAAGCAGGACCTGCCCAATGCTTTGGCCCTCAATTCGTCCATGGTCAACCTGTCCAAGCTCATCGGCCCGGCCATTGCCGGCTTCACCCTGGAACACCTCGGCGAGGCCACCTGCTTCGGGCTGAATGCGGTGAGCTTCGTGGCCGTTATCGGGTCGTTGCTGCTGCTGAAGCTGCCCGCCTTTGAGCCCCGGCCCCGCACCCAGAACGTGCTGGGCGAGCTGCGCGACGGCCTGCGCTACGTGCGCGATACCCCCGAAATCCGCTTCATCATTGGCACGCTGGGGCTGATGAGCCTGGTGGCGCTGCCCTTCACGACGCTGCTGCCGGCCTACGCCAAGGACATTTTTCACGGCACGGCCTCTACGTTTGGGGTGATAGACGGGGCCGTGGGGCTGGGCGCCTTTATCGGGGCGCTGTACCTGGCCTCCCTGCCCCCCGGTAAGGATTTGCTGCGGGTGCTGATGATGAACACCTTCCTATTCGGTAGTGGGCTGCTGCTGTTTGCTTACACGCCCTGGTTTGGGGTGGCCCTGGGTCTGCTGGCCGTCAGCGCCTTCGGTATGATGTCGCAGATGACCATTACCAACACCCTGGTGCAGACGACTGTGGCGCCGGCCGTGCGCGGGCGCGTCATCAGCCTCTACGTCATGGCCTTTACGGGCATGCTGCCGCTGGGCAGCCTGCTGGTCGGCTGGGTGTCGGAGCATGTGGGCGTGCAGGCCACGGTGCTGCTCGAAGGGCTGATGACCCTGGGGGTGGGCGGCATTTACTGGCTGCACCTGCGCCGCCGTCGGCCAGCCGCGGTGGCTCCGCGGAAGGCGGCCCCGCGCGCTTTACCGGCCCCGGCCGTGCCCGCCGCGGCGGCCTTCCCGGCCTGAGGCCGGATGGCCGCAAACGCAAAAACGCCTTGTAAACAGGTGTTTACAAGGCGTTTCAGAGAGTAATGTAGTCCGTAGGGGAATCGAACCCCTGTTGGTAGAATGAAAATCTACTGTCCTAACCCCTAGACGAACGGACCAGTTAAAAGCGGAAGCGTTTTTCCGTTTTGGTGATGCAAAGATAGGCACCCGAACTTTCGGCGCAATACCCGGTTTTGAAAAAAAACGGGCGTTTCGGGCAAGTGAGCTGATTTTCAGCCGAAAAATTTTCCAATCCGGGCCTCTTAAGCGGAGCCCGGGCCGTACACCGGAGGCGGTTTGGCCTCTAAAACGGCCGGAGTTGGGGGCCGATTTGGCGAAGTACCCCCAGCCCGTTACCTTCGCTCCGTGTTTTCACCCGGCCCCTCGGGACCGATAAACCTCCCATTTCCCCATACTACTATGGCTAAAATCAAAGTTGCCATCAACGGCTTCGGGCGCATCGGCCGCCTGACGTTCAAGGCGCTTCTCTCGCGTGAGAACGTGGAAGTCGTGGCAATCAACGACCTCACCGACAACAAAACCCTGGCTCACCTGCTCAAGTACGACTCCGTACACGGCCGCTTCCCCGGCACCGTGGAGCACGATAACGACAGCCTGACCGTAAACGGCAAGCGCATCGTGGCCCTGGCCGAGCGCGACCCCAAGCAGCTGCCCTGGAAAGACATGGGCGTAGACGTGGTACTGGAATCGACCGGCCGCTTCGTGGACGAGGCCGGTGCCGGCCAGCACATCACCGCCGGTGCCAAGAAAGTGGTTATTTCGGCTCCCGCCAAAGGCAACATCCCAACCGTCGTGCTCGGCGTGAACGAGGATATCCTGACCGGCGACGAGACGATTATCTCCAACGCCAGCTGCACTACTAACTGCCTGGCTCCCATGGCCAAGGTGCTCAACGACACGTTCGGTATTGAGAAGGGCTTCATCACCACGGTGCACGCCTACACCTCCGACCAGAGCATTCAGGACGCGCCGCACTCGGACCTGCGCCGCGCCCGCGCCGCCGCCCTGAGCATCATTCCTACCAGCACCGGCGCCGCCAAGGCCGTGGGTCTGGTGTTGCCCGAGCTGAAAGGTAAGCTGGATGGTATTGCCATGCGCGTACCCGTTCCGGATGGCTCGACGACCGACCTGACCGTGATTCTGCAGAAGGAAGCCACGGTGGAGGAAATCAACGCCGCCCTGAAAAAGGCCGCCGACGGGGAGCTGAAAGGCATCCTCGAATACACCACCGACCCGATTGTAAGCGCCGACATCGTGGGCAACCCCCACAGCTGCATCTTCGACTCGGAGCTGACGGCCGTGAACGGTACGCTGGTGAAAGTAGTGGGCTGGTACGACAACGAAACCGGCTACAGCACCCGCACCGCCGACCTGATCCAGAAGCTGGGTCAGAAAATGAACGGCTAGGTTTTGGCCGTTAGCTGATGGCTGTTGGCTGTCAGCTGAACGGACGGAACTGCCTGGAACGTTGTTCCAGGCGAAGCAAAGAATCCCGCGTGTCATCGTTGCTTAACCGCAAGGATTTCACGCGGGATTCTTCGCTTTGCCCGGAATGACGTTCTTTTGTTGCGGCCTTGAACTGCCCGAACCGAAAGCTAACAGCCAACCGCTATCCGCTACCAGCTTAAAAGTGATGCGCATCTGCTTTATTCTCAACCCCACTTCCGGCACCAACCGCACCCAGGACGTGCCGGCGCTGTTGGCTCAGCATGCGACGGAAGCCGGGGCGGAGTTTGAAATCCGGCCCACCGAATATGCCGGCCACGCCGAGCTGCTGGCCCGCCAAGCGGCCGAGGCGGGCTGCCGGGTGGTGGTGGCCGTGGGCGGCGACGGGACGGTAAACGAAGTGGCCCGCGGCCTGCTGGGCACCAGGGCCGCCCTGGGCATTGTACCCCGGGGCTCGGGCAACGGCCTGGCCCGCCACCTACACCTGCCCCTGGATTTGCCCGGGGCCGTGCAGCGGGCGTGCGCCCCCCGGTTTCAGCGCATGGATGCGGGCCGCATTAATGGGCACTGGTTTTTCTGCACCGCCGGCCTGGGCTTCGATGCCCACGTGAGCCGCCTGTTTGCCCAGGCCGGCACCCGGGGGCTGGCTACCTACGTGAAAGTGGCCCTGCGCGAGTACGGCCGCTACCAGCCCACCGCCGTGCAGGTCCAGCTCGAAAACCAGGAGCTGCTCGATACCCACTGCTACGTGCTGGCCTTCGCCAACGCGGCCCAGTATGGCAACAACGCCTACATCGCGCCCCGCGCCGACATCCAGGACGGCCTGCTCGACCTCTGCCTGATTGATGCGCTGCCGGTCTGGCGGGCCGTGCGGGTGGGCGTGGGTCTGGCCCTGGGCACGCTGCCCACCTCGGGCGGGGCTCAGTTTCACCGCAGCCACCACATCCGGGTGCGGGCTGCCGCCCCCCTGGGCTTTCACGTTGATGGCGACTACGTGGCCGACGCCACCAATTTCGAAGTGGAGCTCCGGCCGCTGGCCCTGGAAGTGGCGGTGTAGGGGGTGAATTGTTGAATGGCTAAATGGTTGAATGGTAACACCCGCACGTCATTCCGAGCGGAGCGAGGCATCTCGCGTGCTGACGTTGTGATGCTAACCCAAACGTAATAAGTACTCCCGCAACGTCAGCACGCGAGATGCCTCGCTCCGCTCGGAATGACCGTCGTATTTTTACTCACTACTCACTACTCACCCATGAAAAAGCAACGCCAGGGCGTGGTGTATTCCACCAACCCCGATTTCAGCTACGACGAGCCCGGCGACGAAACGGCCGCCACGCTGCCGCCCCAGCAGCAGAACCTGCGCGTGCAGCTCGATAAGAAGTCGCGCGGGGGCAAGCAGGTGACGCTCATTACCGGCTTCGTGGGCCAGGACGCCGATTTGCAGGAGCTGGGCAAGCTGCTCAAAACCCGCTGCGGCGTGGGTGGCAACAGCAAGGACGGCGAAATTCTCATCCAGGGCGACTTCCGCGACAAAGTGCTGGCCCTGCTCCTCGAGAAAGGATACAAAGCCAAGAAGGCTGGCGGGTAACCCGGCGCGGCCATGCGTGCCCGGCGCGTCGAATTGCTTTCCTTTCCTTCCTGCTGCTGATGACTGAAACGGCTATTCCTCAGATTACCACCACCTATTCGCTGGTCGAAGATATGGTGGTGCGCACCGTGCTCTGGCTCAAGCTGGGGGCCGAAGCCGTGGGGGCCGCCATTATCGTGCTGGGGCTGATGGGGGCGGGCTACCTGTTCGTGAAGGCCCTGCTCACCAACCGCACGGCCGACTTCACCGCCATCCGCCTCACCCTGGCCCGCTACCTGGCTCTGGCCCTGGAGTTTCAGCTCGGCGCCGACATCCTCTCGACCACCATTGCGCCCAGCTGGGAGCAGATTGGCAAACTCGGATCCATTGCCGTTATCCGGACGGCGCTCAACTTCTTCCTTTCCCGCGAAATGAAGGACGAGCACCGCAAGGCCGCCGAACACCACATCCAGCGCAAAGCCCGCAACGAGGCCGCACCCGCCGCCGAGGCCGCGGAGGAGCAGTGACGGATCCGTTCTGTCGCTACCTCACCCCCCGGCCCCCTCTCCTCGGGGAGAGGGGGAGCCAGTCGATTCAATTGCTGCCGCGGCAGATGCCTCGATTATGGCTCGGCATGTCCGGAGCCTTCCGCGTATGCTCCCTAATCCCTAATCCCTAATCCCTAATCCCTAATCCTGAAATTGGTCAACAGCGTGCGGGAAAGGGGTAACGGGAAGGTAGTCGGGGGAGGGGAAAGGCGGGAACTTGCGGCCGCTACCGGCCCGGTGGCATTGTTCCGGTTTTCTTCCCACCTTTCTTCTATGAACCTACCCCGTATTTTCCGGCGTCCCGCCCGCCGTTCATTTCTGCTGGTGCTGGGCTGCCTGGCCTGGGGCACCGTCGCCCGCGCCGAAGAGCAGCTACAGTCGCCCAACAAGCAGCTCACGCTGAGCGTGGACCTGGCCGCCGACGGCGTGCCTACGTACCGCCTCAGCTACAAGGGCAAGCCCGTGCTCAACGCCAGCCGCCTGGGCCTGGAGCTCCAGGGCACGCCCAGCCTCACCAACGGCTTCGTGCAGACCAGCGCCGAGCGTAAATCCATCGATGAGAGCTGGAACCCGGTCTGGGGCGAGGTGAAATCCATCCGCAACCACTTCAACGAGCTGGCCGTCACGCTCACCCAGCCCGCCACCAAGCGCGTGATGCGGGTGCGCTTCCGCCTGTTCGATGATGGGTTGGGCTTCCGCTACGAGTTTCCGCGCCAGCCCGAGCTGGCCTACTTCGTGGTGAAGGAGGAAAAAACCCAGTTCGCCCTCAACGGCGACCACAAGGCCTTCTGGCTCCCCGGCGACTACGACACCCAGGAGTACAGCACCACCACCTCCAACCTCTCGCAGGTGCGGGGGCTGATGAAGCAGGCCGTGACCGGCAACGCCTCGCAGCACACGTTTTCGCCCACCGGCCTCCAGACGCCGCTCATGCTCAAGCGCCCCGACGGGCTCTACGTGAATATCCACGAGGCCGCCCTGGTCGATTACTCCTGCCTGTCGCTGGAGCTCGATGACCAGAACTTCGTGCTCAACGCTCACCTCACGCCCGATGCCCAGGGCAACAAGGGCAACCTCCAGACGCCCTGCCAGTCGCCCTGGCGCACGATTATCGTGAGCGATAAGGCGGCCGATATTCTGGAGTCGAAGCTGGTGCTCAACCTCAACGAACCCTCCAAAATCAAGGATACGAGCTGGATCAAGCCCACCAAATACGTGGGCGTGTGGTGGGAGATGATTACGGGCAAGAGCTCGTGGTCGTACACCAATATGGAAAACATCAAGCTCGATTCCATTGATTACTCGACGGTGAAGCCCAACGGCACCCACGGCGCCACCACGGCCCACGTGAAGGAGTACATCGACTTCGCGGCCCAGCACAAGCTCGACGGCGTGCTGGTGGAAGGCTGGAACATCGGCTGGGAAGACTGGTTCGGCAAGCACAAGGACTACGTATTCGACTTCGTGACGCCCTACCCGGATTTCGACATCGAGGAGCTCAACCGCTACGCCCACAGCAAGGGCGTGAAGCTCATCATGCACCACGAAACCAGCGGCTCGGCCCGTAACTACGAGCGCCACCTGGAAGACGCCTTCGACCTGATGAACAAATACGGCTACGACGCCGTGAAAACCGGCTACGTGGGCGACGTGCTGCCCTTGGGCGAGTTTCACTACAGCCAGTGGCTCATCAATCACTACAACTACGTGCTGGAAAAAGCCGCTGAGCACCGCATCATGGTGAACGGCCACGAGGCTGTGCGGCCCACCGGCCTGGCCCGCACCTACCCCAACCTGATCGGCAACGAGGCCGCCCGGGGTACCGAGTACGAGGCCTTCGGGGGCAACAACGCCGACCATACTACCATTCTGCCCTTCACCCGCCTCATCGGCGGCCCGATGGATTACACGCCCGGCATCTTTGAGACCAAGGTGAGTGCCTACAACCCGAGCAATAACTCGTTCGTGCACAGCACCCTGGCCCGGCAGCTGGCCCTGTACGTAACCATGTACAGCCCCCTGCAAATGGCCGCCGACCTGCCCGAAACCTACAACAAGTTCCTCGACGCCTTCCAGTTCATCGAGGACGTGCCCGTGGACTGGGACGACACCCACGTGCTCGAAGCCGAGCCCGGCGACTACATCACCATCGCCCGCAAAGGCAAGGGCACCAATAACTGGTTCATCGGCAGCACCTGCGACGAAAACGGCCGCACCAGCACCATCGATTTGAGCTTCCTGGAGCGCGGCAAGAAGTACGAGGCCACCATCTACGCCGACGGCCCGGGCGCGCACTACGAGAAAAACCCCCAGGCCTACGCCATCCGCAAGCTCACCGTCACGAGCAAAACCAAGCTCCGGCAGCTCTGCGCCCCCGGCGGCGGCTACGCCATCAGCGTGGTCGCGAAGTGAGTTAGGTAGAATTAAAAATGCCGGGTTGTCATCCTGAGCGGAGCGAAGGATCCTATCACGCGAAAACGGCCGTAGTAACGACTTATTCTAACGTGATAGGATCCTTCGCTCCGCTCAGGATGACAACCCGGCATTTTTAATTCTCAAAAGCGCCCGCTCCACGTCTTCGGGGGTGTCGATGCCGATGGTTTCGAGGTCGGTTTCTGCCGTTTGGATGGGGTAGCCGGCTTCGAGCCAGCGGAGTTGTTCGAGGCTTTCGGCCAGCTCCAGGGGCGAGGGCGGGAACTGGGTGATGGCGCGCAGCACGTCGGGGCGGTAGGCGTAGAGGCCGATGTGGCGCAGGTAGCGGTGGTGGCTGAGCCACTCGCTTTCGGGGTGCTGGCGCTGGTAGGGCAGGGGGTGGCGGCTGAAGTACAGGGCCCGGCCCCGGCCGTCGAGCACCACTTTGGGCAGGTGGGGGCTGAAAAGCTCCTCCGCACTCACCACGGGCTTCACCAGCGTAGCCAGCGCGGGCGGCTCGGGGGCGGTGAAAAGCTCCACCAGCGCGTCAATCTGGCGGGGGTGGATGAAGGGCTCGTCGCCCTGGATGTTCACGATGCAGTTGGCCGTTGTGCCCAGCTGCTCGTAGGCGTCGCGGACCCGGTCGGTGCCGCTGGGGTGGTCGGGGCGGGTGAGCACGGCCTCGCCCCCGAAGCTCTGCACGTGTTCGAGGATGCGCGCGTCGTCGGTGGCCACCACCACCCGGCTCAGGCGCGACTGCTCGGCCTGCCGGACCACGCGCTCAATCATGGACTGGCCGCCCAAATCGATGAGGGGCTTGCCGGGCAAGCGGGTGGAGGCGTAGCGGGCGGGAATGATACCGATGGCGAGCATGAGCGGGCGGTTGAGGCGGAAAGAAAAGCCGGGACAGGAAAGGCGCAAGAAACGGCAAAAGCCCGTAATACGGCCCGATCCGCCCGCGTCATCCGGAAAATCAACCGTAAAAATCGACCGAAATTCGAACCATAGAGCCGCTTCCGCCCGATTCCGTAACTTTCGACCAACTTTAGCCCAGACGGACTGGCCCGGTCGTTGTTACCGGTCAGCCGTTTTCCTGCCTGCCGACGCCGTATGCTCCGTTTTTCCTTCCTGACTGTTGCCCTTGTTTTCTCCGGACTGTCTGCCTGGGCCGGCCCCGGTCTGGTAGCTCCGCCCGATTCCATCGGGGTGGAATACCGCAACAACAAAATGCTCATCCGCCACCGCGTAACACCCGGCGAGACGCTCTACGGCCTGGCCCGCCGCTACAAAGTGCCCGTGGAGAATATCGTGGAGGCCAACTCGGGGCAGAAGGGGCAGCTCGTGACCGGGCAGATTGTGCTCGTGCCCCGGGAGCGGGTGGTGCTCACGCCCGCTCCGGCCCCGCGCAAGCCGGTAGCCGTGGCCGCGCCGGCCTCGGCCCTAGTGCGCGCCCTGCCCACCGATGCCAACGGCAACCGCGTGTACAAAGTAGGCGCCGGCATGACGCTTTACGGCATTGCCCGCCGCTTCCAGACCACGCCCGCCGAGCTGGCCCGCCTCAACGGGTTTGCCACCACCTACAACGTGCGCGTGGGTGAGCAGGTGATTATTGCCGGCCCGGCCACCGGTGCGGCCGGCCCGCCTGCGCCGGTAGCTGCCGCTCCGCGCCCGGCGGCGCCCGCCCCGCGCCCCGCCACCCCCGCCCCGGCTGCCCGCCCCGAGCGGGACGAGGCCGCGGAGCGCGCCGCCCGCGACAAAGCCCGTGACGAGGCCGCCGCCCCGGCCGTGACGCCCGAGCCCGAGGAAAAGGAGCGCGCCCCCACCCGGGCCAGCGAAATTGTGCGGCGCGTGTCGGAAAGCGGCCTGGCCATGGCCATCCCCACCGATGCCTCCGACAAGTACCTGGCCCTGCACAAAACGGCCCCTGTGGGCACCATCATGGAGGTGCGCAACATCATGAACGGCATGGCCGTGTACGTGCGCGTCATCGGCAAGCTGCCCGATACGGGCGAAAACACCAACATCCTGGTGCGCCTCTCCAAGCGGGCCGTGCAGCGCCTGGCCACCCCCGACCAGCGCTTCCGCGTGGAAACCAACTACGTGCCGTAGCGGTGAGATAGTGAGGTGGTGAAATGGTGAGTTTGACGTTCAAGTGGTCCTCATTGCGCCTTCAACCCGTGCTGACTGCTGCAACTCCAGGCCGCTTGAACATCAACTCACTATTTCACCACCTCACCATTTCACCTTCATGAACCACGCGCAGGTGCGGGCGTTGCTCGACGAAAAATACCGCCACTACGACCAGCCCGGCTTCATCACCCTCGACCCCATCAGCATTCCGCACCGGTTTTCGGCGCGGGCTGATGTGGAAATCAGCGGGCTGTTTGCGGCTTTGCTGGCCTGGGGACGGCGGCCCACCATCATCAGCAAGGTAACCGAGCTGCTGCGCCGCATGGACGACGCGCCCCACCAGTTCATCACGGAGCACCACGACGAGGACCTCCGGAAGCTGCTGGGCTTCTGCCACCGCACCTTCTGCGACACCGACCTGCTGTACTTCGTGCACTGGCTGCGCTGGTACTACGGCCGGCACGAGTCACTGGAAGACGCGTTTCTGCGCGGCGCAACCCAGAAAGAGCGGCTGGAGAACTTCCATACCCTGTTTTTCAGCCTCGACGACGCGCCCCAGCGCACCCGCAAGCACGTGGCCACGCCGGCCCGGGGCTCGGCCTGCAAGCGCGTGAACATGTACCTGCGCTGGATGGTGCGCCTCGACCCCCACGGCGTGGATTTCGGCCTCTGGCGGCGCCTCTCACCCGCCGACCTCATCTGCCCCTGCGACGTGCACGTGGAGCGCGTCGGCCGCCGCCTGGGCCTGCTCCAGCGCAAGCAGGTGGATTGGCTGGCCGCTGAGGAACTCACCGCTCACCTGCGCACCTTCGACCCCCAGGACCCCGTGAAGTACGATTTCGCCCTGTTCGGGCTGGGCGTGGAAGGGGAGATGTAGGAATGTGGGGAATGTGGGCAATGTGGGCAATGTGGGCAATGTGGGCAATGTGACGTAATACCACGGCGGTTTCAGCCGGCATCAGGAGAACAAGCAGGCGCCCCTCCGGGGCATTTTCACATTCAACGCATTGTTCACATCCGGCACATTAAAGAATGTGAATCTTTCCCGGCCTATATCCTGTTTACCTTTACACTCCATTCCGATTTCCAAGACGACCGAATTTGATTCTTCCTCAGAATTTCGAGCAGAAAATAGGCTTCTCCCAGCTGCGGGAGATGCTCAATGAGTTGTGCCTGAGCAGCCTGGGCCGCCACTTCGTGGGCAAAATGAGCTTCCAGACCCAAGCCGAGCCCCTGCAGAAGCTGCTACTGCAAACCGACGAGTTCCGCCAGCTGCTCAACAGCGGCGCCGACTTCCCCGGCGCCCACTACCACGACGTGCACCAGTACCTCGTGCGGGCCAACATTCCCGGCTCCTACCTCGACGTAGCCGCCTTCTACGCCATCAAGATGAGCCTGCGCACCATCCGCGAGGCCCTCACTTTCTTCACCCGCGCCGAGGAAGACCTCTACCCCACGCTGCGCCTGCTGGGTATTGGCGTGCAGGTCGACCGCAACCTGCTGGCCGCCCTCGACAAGGTGGTGGACGACGAAGGACTGGTGCGCGACGACGCTTCGCCGCTGCTGCGCCAGCTGCGCCAGGAGCTGATTTCGCGGCAGGTGCAGCTGCGCAAGCAGATTACCGGCATTCTGCGCCACGCCCGCCAGGAAGGCTGGGTGCCCGAGGGCGCCGAGCCCACCATCCGGGGCGGGCGGCTGGTGCTGCCGGTGGTGGCCGAGCACAAGCGCCGGGTGAAGGGCCTGATTCACGATGAGTCGGCCACGGGGCAGACCGTGTACATCGAGCCCGAGGCCGTGTTCGAGCTCAACAACGACATCAAGGACCTCGACAATGCCTACCAGCGCGAGCTGGTGCGCATTCTCACCCAGCTCACGGTCCAGCTCCGGCCCCACATTCCGGACCTGCGCAAGGCCTACCAGTACCTGGGGTTGCTCGACTTCATCCGGGCCAAGGGCCAGCTGGCCCGCCGCCTCGAAGCCACGCTGCCCGTGCTGCACCCGCGCCCCTTGCTGCGCTGGCGGCAGGTGCGCCACCCGCTGCTCTACCTCACCTTCCTGGCCCACGTCAAAAACGACCCTCGCGAAGTAGTGCCCCTCGATATTGAGCTCACGCCCGAGCAGCGCATCCTGCTGATTTCGGGGCCGAACGCCGGGGGTAAGTCGGTGAGCATGAAAACTGTGGGGCTGGTGCAGTACATGCTGCAGTGTGGGCTGCTGATTCCGGCCGGCGAGAAGTCGGAGGCCGGCATGTTCGACGATATTTTCATCGACATCGGCGACGAGCAGAGCCTGGAAAACGACCTGAGCACGTACTCCTCGCACCTGCTCAACATGAAGCAGTTCGTGACCCTGGCCGGCAAGCGCAGCCTGGTTTTGATTGACGAATTCGGCACCGGCACCGAGCCCAGTTTGGGCGGGGCTATTGCCGAGGCCGTGCTCGAGCAGCTCAACCGCGCCCGGGCCTTCGGCGTCATCACGACCCACTACACCAACCTCAAGAACTACGCCGAGCGCACGCCCGGCATCGTGAACGGGGCCATGCGCTACGACCCCGACCAGCTCCAGCCCCTCTACCGCCTCGAAATCGGGAAGCCGGGCTCCTCGTTCGCCATCGAAATTGCCCGTAAAATCGGCCTGCCCAAGCAGCTAGTAGAGCGGGCCACCCAGCTGGTGGGCAAGGACAAAATCCGCTACGACCAGCTGCTGGAAGGCCTCGAAAAGGAGAAAACCGAGCTGGAACAGCGCACCGCCGAAGCCGCCAAGGCCGAGCGCCGCCTCAAAAAAGCCGCCCAGGAATACCAGGACCTCAAGAAGTACCTCGACGATACTACCCTCGACGTGCTGCGCGAAGCCAAGGCCAAAGCCAAGATGCTGCTCCGCGACACCAACCAGCAGATTGAGGCTACCATCCAGGAAATCCGCCTGGGCCAGGCCGAGAAGGAGCGCACCAAGGAAGCCCGCGGCAAGCTCGACACGTTCGTGCGCGAAAAGCTCCAGATTGAGCCGCCCAAGCCCCGCGCCACCCGCGAGCTGGCCGACGCAGCCACCCTCAAGCCCGGCGACAAAGTGGCCCTGCTGGGTCAGGAAGGACACGGCGAAATCATGGCCGTGAAGGGCAAAAACGCCGAGGTGTCGTTCGGGGGCATGAAAACCTTCGTCAAGATCAGTCAGCTCGAAAAGCTCACGCGCTCCGAAATCCGGGAGCGGGAGAAGAAGGCGGCCCGCCTGGCCCCGGCCCAGTACGCGGGCTCGGGCTTCGATACCACCGGCCGCATGGCCAGCTTCAACCCGACCCTGGACCTGCGCGGGGAGCGGGCCGAGGACGCCCTCACCAAAATCCGCAGCTACGTGGACGACGCCATCATGCTGGGCATCCCGGAAATCAAAATCCTGCACGGCCGCGGCAACGGCGTCCTCCGCCAGATTGCCCGCGACTACCTCCACCGCACCCGCGAAGTAGCCAGCGTGGCCGACGAGCACGCCGACCGCGGCGGCGACGGCGTGACCATTGCCGTGCTGAAATAAAGGTTTTTAATGTGCGGAATGTGGGAGAACGTGAAAAATGAGTGGCAACTGTAACGGACCTTCCGTAAGGTTTCCTCATTTACCGTATTCAGAAGCACATTCACGCCATATTCCGCCCATTCATACCACATTCAGAATCACATTTCTCACATTCTGCACATTAGCCTCTTGCATCCTCGCAACCCCCACAACGGCCGCTACGATTTCGCCCAACTCACGGCCGCCAGCCCCGCGCTGAGCGCCTTTGTGGTGCCCAACCCGGCCGGTGATAACAGCATCGACTTCGCCAACCCCGCCGCCGTGAAGGCCCTCAACCAGGCGCTGCTGCTGCAACACTACGACGTGCAGCACTGGGACGTGCCGGCCGGCTACCTCTGCCCGCCCATTCCCGGCCGCGCCGACTACCTCCACTACGCCGCCGACCTGCTGGCTTCTGACTTCGACGGCACCATCCCGACCGACAAGGCCGTGCACGTGCTCGACATCGGCGTGGGGGCCAACTGTGTGTACCCCATCATCGGGGCCAAGGCCTACGGCTGGCGCTTCGTGGGCTCCGAAACCGATACGGTGGCCCTGAAAGCGGCCAGAAGCATGGTGGCGGCCAACCCCGCGCTGGCGGGTAAGGTGGAGCTGCGGGCCCAGAGTCATCCGGCCTTCGTGTTCGAGGACATCGTCAGGCCCCGGGAGGAGTTCGACCTGGTGGTGTGCAACCCGCCCTTCCACGCTTCCGCCGCCGATGCGGCGGCCGGCAGCCGCCGCAAGGGCCGCAACCTGGGCTACCCCAAGTCGGCCGGCGGCGGGCCGGTGCTCAACTTCGGCGGCCAGAACACGGAGCTGTGGTGCGAGGGCGGCGAGGAAGGCTTTTTGAAGCGCATGGTGGCCCAGAGCGTGGCTGTGCGCGAGCGGGTGCTGTGGTTCAGCACGCTCATCTCCAAGAAGGAAACCCTGCCCAGCATCTACCACTTCCTCAAAGTGGCCGGCTCGCCCGAAACCCGCACCATCGAAATGAAACAGGGCCAGAAAATCAGCCGCCTCGTCGCCTGGACCTTCCAGACGCCCGAGCAGCGTCAGGAGTGGGCCCAACGGCGCTGGAAGGCATAATAGGGACTGTCATCCTGAGCAGCGCGAAGGATCTTATCACGTCAGCAAGTCGTTGATATGGCCGTTCCAGCGCGATAAGATCCTTCGCGCTGCTCAGGATGACAGTCAGAAGCAGAAAAGAGGCGGCTCCCGAATTTCGGGAGCCGCCTCTTTTAGTTTTGGAGAACAGGCAAAAAGTCTCACTTCTCACCTCTCATAATCTTACTTCTCAAGAAAATCTACTCCACTACTACGCGGCTAACCTGCGTGGCTTCGGGCGTCACGATGTGCACCAGGTAGAGGCCGGCTTTGAGGTCGGAGGCGTCTACGCTTACTTCCTGGCCGTTGAGGGGCTTGGTTTGGTCGAGGACCACGCGGCCGGTGGCGTCGCGCAGCACTACGCGGGCGGTGCGGGCGGCCCCCGTCTGCACGCGGAGGCGGAACTGGCCGCTGGTGGGGTTGGGGTACACCTGCACGCTGCTGCGCTGCACGGTGGCGTTGCGTCTGCCCAGCACCAGGTTGCAGAGCTGCACGCCGTTTTTCTGGTCCTCGATGCGCTGGGCGAACTCCTGGTAGTACTGGTTGGTCACGCGGGCATCGTGCACGATGAGCGTGTTCTCGTCATTCTCCGTGTTGGCCGAGAGGCTCCAGTTGTGCGAGCCCACGAACACCTGCGGGTCCGACTGCGCGGCGCCGGCGTCGATGATGGCGTACTTGTGGTGCATGATGCCGGCGGTGTTAGCGAGCATCAGGCGGTTACCGATGGCGCCCTGGATGTTGTCGAAAATGCTCTGGGCGGCGGTGTTGGCCGTGATTTCGTTCAGCAGCATCTCGGTGCAGCCGCCGATATTTTGGGCCTGCACCTGCCTGACAATGGCACTGCCGATGTCGCTCTGGGTGAGCAGCATGGTGGCAATGTGCAGGTCATGGTCGGCGCTCTGGATGGCCTGAATCAGGCGGCCGTTCACGTTGTCGGTGGGCGAGAACCACGACTCCACCAGCTTGCCGCCGATGGTGAGGTAATGGGGGGTGTTGTCGGTTTTAAGCGAGCCAAACTTGGCCGTGGCCTGGGTGCCGCTGCCCCACATCTCGTTGAACTCCACCGTGTACACCCGGGCCAGTGCCTGGTCCTGGATGGCCAGGGAGTTGTTGGCATCGGTGCTGAGCTGGGCCGAAGTCCAGTTCGTGGAGCCCGACCACACCCAGGGCTGATTGGGGTCGGGGCTGTTGGCGTCAATCACCACAAACTTGTTGTGCATCAGGTTGCGGGTCGTCTGGCGGCCCAGGGTCGGAATGCCGGCGCTCAGTTTGGCCAGGCTGAAATTGTTGTTGTCGGCTTCGAAAAGCACGCGCACGTTTACCCCGCGGGCCTTGGCGGCATTCACGGCCGCTACAATAATGTCGCTGTTCCAGTTATAGATGGCAATGTCGAGCGTCTGTTGGGCGCGGCCGATGTAGCGGGCAATGGTATCGGCCACGGCCCCGCCGGGCAGGTACACCGCCTCGTTGCCGGCCAGGGCTACCGACGTTTTCACGGGGTTGGTGAAGTAGGTGCGCATCTTGCCCGAGGAGAGCGAGGCCGTAATCATGGGCACCACCCGCGACTCCGACAGGCCGGTGGCGTTGGTGCTGGTGGCCTGCACGTAGTAGATGGTGGCCGGCTGCAGGCCCGTCAGGGCCAGGGAGTGGTCAGTGGTGCTGGCCGCGGCCGATACCGTGGTGAACGGACCCGCCGCCGACGTGGCGTAGGCCAGCTTGGTGTCGCCCGCGTTCTGGGTACGGAAGTTCACCGTGAAGCCCGAGGGGGTGATGTTGGTCGGGAAGGGCGTGTTGAGCAGGTTGGGCGTGGTGCCCTGCTGGAAGTCGGCGTAGCGGCGGGGCAGCAGCTGGTAGCCGGCCGCCCCGGCCACGGGGGCCTTGGTGGTGTACTGGCTCATGATGCCCACCACGTCGAAAATGCCGGTGGGGGAAGGCTTGCCCATCAGGCCGTCGGGACCGCTGGAGGCCTTGTTCACGTACAGAACGGTGGTGGCGTTGCCGCTGATGCGGTAGGTCGTGTTGGTAAACGAGGTCACGGCCGCGCCCGTGGTGGTGGTCACGGTGGTGGCATCCCGGAGCTTCACCAGCTGGCCTTCGTACTGCTCGGCGTAGGCGGCGGCGGCGTTGGCGGAAGCAAATTCCACCGGCTGGGGCAGGGGCCGGTTGCCGGCTAGCAGAGTCAGCGAAGCGACGGGGTCTACTTCCAGCAGGCCGTTATAATCCTTGAGCGTGCCGGTTACCACAATGGAGTCGCCGGGCACGAGGTTGGCCGTCAGCGTGGACGAGTACACCCCGATGCCGGCCGTACCATCCTGCATGTAACGGATGGCGCCCAGCTCCGAGCCGTTGGTGACGACGCCGCGCAGCGTTACGCTGGCGCCCGAGGTGTTGTAGGCGGGGGCCTGGGCGCGGGCCGCGGCAATGGAAATGGCCGTTTGGGCCTGCACCTGCTGCCCTAAAGCGGCGCCGAACAGCACCACCAGAAAAGTAAAGCGTTTCATCAAATGCGAAAAAGAAAAAGGGTATGAAAACGTACCAACCGGGGCCGCCACAATCGGGGGCCGACTGGTGGTTAAGCCGTCGGCCCCGGTTGTGGCGGCCCCGCCCGGTGTCCGCCTAGCGGTTCGGACGCTTTTTGTTGTCGGTGAGAATGGGCACGGCGGCCGACGACGAGGTGCCCGCGGCGTTGGTGGCCGACACCCGCACGTAGTAGGTGGTGTTGGGCTCCAGGTTTTCCAGCTCCACGCGGTGGCTGGTCGCCATTTCCGGGAGGCTGACTACCTGGCCCAACTCCGAGGTCAGGCCGTATTCTACCTTGGCCGTGCCCGGGTTCACCGTCTGGAACATCACCGTAAAGCCGTTGCGGTAGATATTGGTCGGGATGGGTTCGCCCTTCACCACGGGCAGCCCGCCGGCCACCACAAAATCGGCGAAGGTGCGCGGCAGCAGCTGGTAGCCGCCCGTGCCCGACTGCGTGAACTGGCTGAGGGAACCCACCAGATCGAAGGAGCCGGCGGGCGCGGTTTTGTCCACGATACCCCGCTCCCCGGTCGAGGCCACGTTGATGCGGATGGGCGTGGCCGGCTGGCCATCGAGCAGGTAGTTGGCGTTGCCGGCCAGCTTCTCCACCGCGCCGCCGCCGGTGGTGGTGAGGCGGCTCAGGCCTTTAATGCGCAGCAGGCGGCCTTCGTTGGCTTCCACAAAGGCTGAGCTCAGGTCGGCGGCCGCTACTTCCAGGGGCACTACCCGGCGGCCGGCGCCGAGCTTCACCACGCTGGCCACCGGGTCCATTTCCAGCAGACCTTTATAGTCCTTGAGCGTGCCGGTCAGCAGCACACTGTCGCCGGGCACCAGGGCGTGCAGGTCGGCGTTGGTGGTGGAAAACACGGCCAGGCCGGCCTGCTGGTCCTGCACGAAGCGCAGCTGCCCCAGTTCCGGCCCGTTGGTGACAACGCCGCGCACCGTCACGCTCATGCCCGGACCGGCCAGGCGGGCGGCGGTAATGGTAGTACCAGGCGCCGGGGCCGGCGCGGCCGGGGCCGCGGGCGTCGGGCGGGTGGCGGACTTAGGCCGGGACGCTGGTTTCTGGGCCAGGGCCAGGCCAGCGGAAGACAGGAGCAGAACGGGGAGCAGAACGTGTTTCATGCAGGCAGGTTGTGGGGCAAACAGTTGGGAGGGTAGAAGCAGGCAGAAGGGCAAAAAAGTAAAGCGCAACAGTACCGGTAAACTTACGGCTATTCGCCCGCGAAAAAAACGGACCGGCCGGTCGGAAACCGAAAATGCCCCCAAAAGCCGGCCCGACTGCCGCGGGGGCAGCCGGGCCGGCCGGGTGTTCTCAGAGAATGTTGACTTCGGGGTGGAGCTCGATGCCAAACGTGGCGCGCACCGAGGCAATGATTTCGTAGGCTAGGTCGCGGATGTCCTGGCCCTGGGCCCCACCGTGGTTGACCAGCACCAGGGCCTGCCGGTCGTGCACGCCGTGGGGGCCGCGGCGCAGGCCCTTCCAGCCGCACTGCTCAATCAGCCAGGCCGCGGGCACTTTCACGCCGCCCGGCACGGGGTAGCCGGGCAGGGCTGGGTAGCGGGCCTTCAACTCATCGAACCGGGCCTGGGAAATTTCCGGGTTCTTGAAGAAGGAGCCCGCGTTGCCCACCTGGGCCGGGTCGGGGAGCTTGCTGCGGCGGATGCTGCTGACGGCCTCGCTGATGTGGCGCGGGGTGGGCTCGCCCTCAATGCCCATGTCCTGGAGGGTGGTCTGGATGTCGCCGTAGCGCACGTTGGGCTGGTGGCGGCGCGACAGGCGCAGCAGCACCCCGGTCACGATGAACTGGTTTTTGAGCGGGCCCTTGAACACGCTTTCGCGGTAGCCGAAGCCGCACTCGGCGGCCGAGAAGGTGCGTAGCTGGCCGGTGGCGGTTTCCAGGGCCTCCAGCTGCTCAAAGGTATCCTTGAGCTCGGCCCCGTAAGCGCCGATGTTCTGCAAGGGAGCCGCGCCCACGGTGCCCGGAATCAGGGACAGGTTCTCGATGCCGCTCAGCTCCTGGTCGAGGGTGTACTGCACCAGCCCGTGCCAGCTTTCCCCGGCCCCGGCCCGCACCAGGGCCGCCTCCTCGTCCTGGCGCACGATTTCCAGGCCCCGGATTTCGTTTTTGAGCACCACGCCGTCGAAGTTCCGGGTGAAGAGCAGGTTGGAGCCCCCGCCCAGCACCAGCTTCTCGGCGCTTTGTACTTCGGGCAGGGCCAGCAGGGCCCGCAGCTCCTCCACTGACGTGAAACGGGCAAACAGGCGGGCCGTTACCTCTAGGCCGAAGGTGTTATAGGGGCGAAGCGAAACGTGGTGTTCAAGAGCAGGAGCCGGGGACATGCGCAAAGCAGAATCGTGAGGCCGTAAAGGTACATTTCAGTTGCCAGTTGCCAGTTGCCAGTTGCCAGTTGCCAGTTGCCAGTTGCCAGTTGCCAGGGGGGAGTTAGGAGAACGTCATTCCGAGCTTGCCGAGGAATCTCGCGTGCTGACGTTGGGTTAGCATTACAACGTCATTCCGAGATTCCTCGGCAAGCTCGGAATGACGTTCTTTTCCCTATTCATCTTTCCCTACAACTGTTGGGCTACGAATCACCGTATAGTTGTTTCTACTTCCGCGTTCCTTCAGGCCCCTCATTTATGAAGCGTATTCCTCGCTTGTTCTCCCGCCTGGCCCTGTTTTCCCTGCTGGCCGCCGGTACCCTCGCCCAAACCGGCTGCGGCTACGTGAGCTACCTGATTCCGCTCAATCCCACGTCCGGCTCCGGCCGCCCCCTCGACCATGCCGCCTGGGATGTGCTGCTCAAACAGTACGTCGATGACCAGGGCCTGGTAAACTACCGGGGCCTGCAGCAGGACAGCGCCGCGTTGAACGCCTACCTGAAAACCCTCGGCGACAATCTGCCCACGAAACAGGCCCCGGCCGACGAAAAGCTGGCGTACTGGCTTAACGCCTACAACGCCTTCACGGTGCAGCGCATTCTGCGGGCCTACCCGGTCAAGAGCATCAAGGACCTGGGGGGCGACAAAATCTTCGTCAATACCGTCTGGGACCAGGCGTTCATCCCGCTCGGGGGCAAACGCTACACGCTCAACGACCTTGAGCACCGCATCATCCGCAAGCAGTTCGACGACAACCGGATACACTACGCGCTGGTGTGCGCCGCCATGTCGTGCCCGCGCCTGCGCAACGAGGCCTACGTGGGCGCCCGCGTGCAAGACCAGCTCGCCGACCAGGGCCGGGACTTCATCAACAACCCCCAAAAAAACGACCTCACGCCCGCCAATGCCCCCACGCTCTCGGCCATCTACCGCTTCTATCCCGGCGACTTCAAAAAGAACGGCAGCACCTCCGTCCCGGACGCCGTGAACCGCTACGCCCGGCAGAAAATCGACCCCAACGCCACGCTCAGCTACAAGGAATACGACTGGAGCCTGAACGAGCAGCGGTAGGGCAAGCCGCCTGCCTCAGGGGTGCTGGCCGGGGGCGGGGCGCCGGAGCATCCGCCAGTGGCGGGCATCCATGACCAGCGTCACGAGCAGGGCGTGGGGCATCGTCACAATAGAGGCCACCACCAGCGCGAAGCTAAACCAGGCGGCCGCCGAGGGGCGCTGCTCCGCCGCCAGCCACCAACCCATAAGCAGCAGTGCCAGGCAGCTCAGGGCGAGTAACGGGGCCGCTCGGCGCAGAAAGAACGTGAGCTCGGCCAGCAGCCGGGGCTTTCCTGGGGCCCCGGAGCGGCCCAGCCAGTGGTTGAGGCGCAGCACATGCTGCAGGCTGTGCCAGAATACGAAGTACACCCCCACCGATAAGCGGGGCGGCAACACCACCAGCAGCCCCAGCAACAGGGTAGTCTCCAGCAGGTCGGTGAGCACCACACCAACGCGGCCTTGGCGACCATAAACGGCCCACAAACCCAGGTGTCCGGCCAGCACTACCGCTCCCAGGCTTTGGGCAGCAACGCTGAAAGCGGCCGGCCGTAGCGCGGAACTTCCGGCAAACACCAACAGGTCGTTGACTATGTTGCTGGTTTGGACCGGCCACCACCAGGCGGGCACGGCAAACAGCAGCAGGCCGCGCAGCAGGCTGTGCACCAACCATCCGCCAGCGGATACACGCGGAGTAGCAGGCGCATCGGCCGAGCCCCAGTGCCAGACGGTGAGCAGAAAAAACAGGCCTACCGTAAGCGCTGGCCACCCCCACCACAATACTCCCACCAGGGCGGCCAGGCCCAGGTAACCCACCAGAAAGCGCAGCCAGTAGTGCCAACTGCCCATAAGCCCCGAGCTGGGTACGGCGGCCGGTACCACCCACTGGTCGCAGGCGCCGTGGGCCACGCCCAGCCCCACCATGCCCACTACCAGGGGCAGGGCCAGCAGCCGGTCAGCCTGGTTGGGAAAAGCCAGCCCTAACGCCGTAGCTGCCAGGATGGCCAGGTAGGAGTAACGCCTGCGGGAGGTGCGGAAAGTGGACAGGCCAGCAAAAAACAAAGACATCAGCAACTCAAACGGGCATAAAGCAGACACGGAGCCCGGTCAGGGGATGGCCTGCCGGTCTTGCAGCTCTACGGAAAGTCGCGCGTTGGAGATGAACTGCAGAAGTGGCGCATGTTGCGGTCCAGGCAGCCGCCGGCCTGGCAGCTTCGCTTACCGCTGCACCCGGTAGCCGCTCAGGGCGTAGAAGAGCAGGTAGGCGTAGCAGAGGGCCGGCAGCACGAAGGCCACGCGCAGGCCGCCGCCGTGGGTGGAAATCAGGCCCATCAGGGGCGGGATGATGGCCCCGCCCACGATGGCCATGATGAGGTAGGAGGAGCCCTGCTTGGTGAAGCGGCCCAATCCGGTAATGGCCAGCGGGAACACCACGGGCCAGATAATGGCGTTGCACAGCCCACAGAGCACCACCAGCCACAGGGCCATTTCGCCCTGGCTGAAGATGGACAGCACCACCAGGGCCACGCCGGCGGCGCACACGCCCGCCAGCAGCTTGCGGGCATCGAAGCGGGTGAGCAGCGGAATGCCGAGGATGCGTCCCACCATCACCCCGAACCAGTAGGAGGCCACCAGCACCGCACCCACGGCCTTGGTGAAGCCGGCCGTGGTGTCCAGGGCCTCGGGCGTGTTGCCGAACAGGGCGGCGGCCCAGTTGGTGGCCAGGCTCAGCAGGCGCACCAGCTCCTGGGTGAAGCCGCTGAGCTGGGTGATATTCTGGGCCTCGCCGTAGCGGATAATGAACGAGCCGATGCCCACTTCCACGCCCACATACACGAAAATGGCCACCACGCCCAACGCCAGGTGGCGGAAGCTCAGGGCCGAGGAGCGGCCGGTTTCGGCGGCGGCCTGCGCGGCGGCCTCGTCCTCATCGGCGGGCAGGCTCTCGATTTCGGGCAACCGCACCAGGAAAAACAGGGCCGCCAGCACCGCCAGAAATACGGCCAGGCCTACGTACAGCGGCTTCACCAGCGTGGCTTCCTGGCTCAGGCGCTGCTCCAGGGGAAGTTGGGCCAGCTGGGCCTTGAGCACGGCCGAGCCCCCGAACAGAATCAGGCCACCGATGAGGGGCGAAATAGTGCCCCCCAGGCCGTTGGCCACGCCCACGATGCTCACCCGGCTGGCGGCGGTGCGGGCCGGACCGAGCACGCTCACGTAAGGGTTGGCCGCCACCTGCAGCAGCGTAATGCCGGCCCCCAGAAAGCTCAGCGCCAGCAGAAACAGCCCGAACGTGCGCGAATCAGCCGCCGGCACGAACAGCAGGGCCCCGGCGGCCATCACGAGCAGCCCCAGCACAATGCCGCGCTGAAACCCGAGCTTCTCCAGCACCCGTCCCGCCGGCAGCGACATCAGAAAGTAGGCCCCGAAAAAAGCCGATTGCACGGCCGTGGACTGGAAATCGGTGAGCTGGCACACGTCCTTGAGGTAGGGCATGAGCACGTCGTTGAAGTTGGTGACGGCCCCGAACAGGAAGAACAGGGTCGTCATCAGCAGCATCGGGCCCACGTAGGAGCGGGCGGCGGCCGGGGCGGCGGTAGGAGAGGCGGGGAGCGGAGCAGCCATGCGGAGGCGGGTTGGAAGTAAAAAAAGCCGGCCCTCGGGCCGGCTAAGCAATGCTACGGAGTTTTTGCCAGAAGTGCAGCGGGCCGGGTCAGTCCTCACAAGCTCAGGCCTGGCCCGAATCAACCCTGCCTTCCGTCGTTATTTCGGCCTCCAATATCTCCCGCGCCGGGCGGGTCAGGAACTTCCAGGTGAATACCGCCCCGATAGCCCCGGCCGTGGGCGCCACCAGGTACAGCCACAAATGCTCCAGGTGGCCCGACACCAGGGCCGGCGAGAAGGAGCGGGCCGGGTTCATGGAGGCCCCGCAGATGGGGCCCGCGAACATGGCTTCCAGCAGCACCACCGCCCCGATGGCCAGGCCCGCGAACATGCCCTGCTCCTTGGAGCCGTGGGCCACGTTCATAATCACGAGCATCAGGAAGTAGGTCAGGATGAATTTCAGCACGAAGGACTGCAGCTCCGAACCGGCCGGCAGGGTGGCGCCCAGCAGCGCGTTGCCCGGAAACAGCAGCCGCAGCACGCTGCTGGCCAGCACCGCCCCCGCCAACTGACTGATAATATACGGCAGCACCTGCCGCGCCGGAAACTTGCCCGCCACGGTAAAGGCCAGGGTCACGGCCGGGTTGAAGTGAGCCCCGGAAATGGTGCCCAGCGCGTAAATCATCGACATCACCACCAGCCCGAAGGTAATGGCCACGCCCACGTGGGTAATGGCGCCGTTACTTTCCTGGTTGATGATGATGGCCCCGGTCCCGCAGAACAGGATGGCAAAGGTGCCGAGCACTTCGGAAACGTATTTCTGCATGAACAGGGAGAACGGGCGGAACAGCGTCCCGCAAGAAAGGCGTTTTTGCGTTCCGGCCCGCACTGCGCCGCGCAATAAACATCCCAGCCCGGTACGGGGCCGCTCAGCGACCCAGCAACCGCAGCGTCTGCGGGTCCGGCTGATCGCCAAAGAACCGCGCCAGTACCTGCCCGAATACCGGTGCCGCCCCCGGCACGGCCCCGAACAAGGTCATCGAGGAGCGCAGCTTCACATCATCAGGGCTACCGAAAATACGGGTGGCATCGGTCGAAGGCAGGTCCAGCAGGGCCCGGCTGATGGTTTCCAGCCGCGGCCCCAGCACCGGGTGGGCCAGGTAGGCGGCGGCTTCCTCGGCGTCCCGGATGGCGTAGAACCGGGCCGTTTCGCTCCGGCCCAAACCCTGAATCTGGGGGAAGATGAACCACATCCAGTGGCTGCGCTTGCGGCCGCTCCGGATTTCCGCCAGGGCTGTTTCGTAGCTGGATTGCTGGGCGTCGAGGAAGCGTTGGAGCGTAGGCATGCGACAGGAAGAGGAACGCTGCGAGGGAATGATGAAAATGGGAATCCGGGTGCGGGCCGGCCGGGCGCGGCGCTACAGCCCCGGCCGGGCGGCCGCAGATCAGGCCAGCTCCACGCGCCGGCCGGTGCGGGCGGCCTCGTAAATGCCCTCGATAACGCGCATGTCCTTCAGGCCTTCCTCGCCCGAGATATGGTCGGGCAGGGGCTGGCCCTGCAGCAGGAGCCGGCCAATGCCGTCGAGCTGGGCGGCCTGCTGGTTGATGACGGGAAAGTCGAACACCTTTTCGCTCGTGCGGCCCCGGAACGGCCCGTAGCTCAGGCCCGGACTCAGCTCGAAAAAGCCCCGCTCCGCCGCCGCGTAAAACCGGTCGATGTTGCAGTTGGAGGTAGTCGTGGACGTGCCGATGGCCCCGCTCGGAAACTGCAGCTGCCAGCTGATATTTTCTTCCACCTCCGTGAACAGTTCGGGCATGGTCACGGGGCCGAACTGGGCCGTGACGGCCGTGGGCTCCTCGCCCAGCACGTAGCGGTTGCTCTGGATGCAGTACACGCCCAGGTTCATCAGCGGGCCGCCGCCGGCCAGAGCTTTTTTCAGGTGCCAGTCGTCGGGCGGGGTGCCGGCCAGGTTGTAGCCCAGGGAGGCTTCGATGAGCCGCACCGGCCCGAATACCTTCTGCTGGCCCAGTCGTTTGATTTCCAGGTGGTGAGGCTCGTAGTGCAGGCGGTAGCCCACGGCCAGCTGCACGCCCGCCTGCCGGCAGGCCGCTATCATTTCGCGGCAGTCGGCCATCGTGAAGGCCATGGGCTTCTCCACGATGACGTGCTTGCCCGCCCGGGCCGCCCGCAGCGTGTATTCCTTGTGCAGGCCGTTGGGCAGCACCACGTACACCAGATCGATGCTCTTGTTGCGGGCAATCTGGTCGAAGTTTTCGTAAGTGTAGATGTTCTTGTCCGGCAGGTTGTACTTCGCTTTCCAGGCGGCCGCCTTGGCGGGCGTGCCCGTAACGATGCCCGCCAGCGTGCAGTACTCGGATTCCGCCAGGCCCTTGGCCAGAATATTGGCGTAGCGACCCAGGCCACACAAGGCCACATTGAGCTTCTTGCTGGCGTACGCCGGCTGCTTGCGGGCGGGGTGAGGCGCAAAGCCAGCCAGTGCCGGCAGCACCGTGGCCGAACCCAGGCCGAGCCCGAGGTTTTTAACGAAGGAACGGCGGGAAGTTGTTTTCATGGAGGATTAAGTAGATTGTTAAATTACTAAGAAGTGTTCTCTATTTATAATTTTAGTTATTTAACGGTTCGTGGCTTTGCGTTTGCAAAGTCTTCAAAGCAAAAAAAATATAATTTTTTGACAAATTTTTTAGGAGTAAAAGAAATCTTCAAGTTTGTGCATCAGTGCGTTTGGTGTAGGGATCCGTGTTAATGGCTGGCTATTCATTTCTGCCCAGTTTCTTGATTATTATGTTTTTACGTTTGTTAGTGAATAGTTTAACCCAAGACATAACTATAGCATCATATCCGTTTGATTTTTTTGTTTCTTCTGGTGTTAGGCGCACGAAAAAAATTTGCGGTGGTAAGTCTTTGTCTACCCAAGGTTTAATATAATTCGTAAAATATTTCTGTTTAGAAATTAATATACTGCCAGAATTGCCTGTCGCAAAGGCAATCTTCTTGTTTTTAAAGTTAAAGGTGTCTCTGCTATTTTTTAGAAATGAATTAAGAAATTCGACTTCTTGTCTGTTCAAGATTAAATCATTGTCTATTCCCAGGCTATCAGTCGATTGTGCAAATGCATTTCCTGTGATTGTGCTTAATACTATTAAGGTCAATGTTTTCATGGTTTATTGTCCTGATTTAGCAATCTATAGCAGTTTTGTGAACGGTAAACACCCGATGTAGAGACGCGTATTCGCGTCTCATCGTTGAACTTCTCTATATCGGGTGTCTACCGTTCACGAAACCGCTATAGATTGTCACTAACATCCTGATACCCGCTACCCGCCTATATTCGTCGCTCCAAGATACACGGTTGCCCCAGATTCCCGACCTTTGCGGCTTCACCTGAACCTGACCTATGTCCGCTAACCGCCGCGCCGAACCGTTTTACATGACCGCCACCACCCAGTTCGGGCTGGAGGAAGTGCTGGCCCAGGAGCTGCGCGGGCTGGGTGCTCAGATTGAGAAAATCGGGCAGCGGGCTGTGGAGTTCACCGGCAACCAGCAGCTGCTCTACGAAGCCTGCCTGTGGTGCCGCACGGCCATGCGCATCCTGCGGCCCTTCGCCGGCTTCCACGCCCGCGACGAAAAAGCCCTCTACCGCGAAGTCGGCCGCCTCGACTGGAGCAAGTACCTGCGCCTCGACCAGACGTTTGCCATCACGGCCGTGGTCAACAAATCCACCTTCGAGCACTCCCTGTTCGTGGCCCAGCTCACCAAGGACGCCATCGTGGACCAGTTCCGCAACCGCACCGGCGAGCGGCCCAGCGTGGACGTGAAAAACCCCGACATCCGCCTGCACCTGCACATGATTGAAAACGAGGTGGTGCTCAGCCTCGATGCCTCCGGCGAATCCCTGCACAAGCGCGGCTACCGCCAGCAAACCAACGTGGCCCCGCTCAACGAGGCCCTGGCCGCCGGCCTGCTGCTGCTGGCCGGCTGGGACGGCAAAACGACTCTCATCGACCCCATGTGCGGCTCGGGTACCCTGCTCACGGAGGCGGCGCTCATGGCCCAGCGCATCGCCCCCGGCCTCTACCACCAGGGCAAATTCGGGTTCGAGAACTGGGCCGATTTCGATGCCACGCTCTGGGAAACGGTGCTCTTCGATGCCCGCCAGATGCGCCTGGAGGAGCCCCAGTGCTACCTCGGCGGCTCCGACCTGAGCCGGGAGTTCATCGAGCTGGCCCGCGAAAACGTGGCCGCCGCCGACGTGGAGGACTTCATCCGGCTGGGCGTGCGCGACGTGAAGGACGCCGTGGCTCCGGCCCGCGAGGAGCCCGGTATCGTCATCATGAACCCGCCCTACGGGGAGCGAATCGGGGAGGAAACGGAGATGGACGCCCTCTACAAAACCATCGGCGACACGCTCAAAACCAACTTCCAGGGCTACGACGCCTACATTTTCACCGGCAACCTGGAGGCGGCCAAGCGCATCGGCCTCAAAGCCTCGCGCCGTATCCCGCTCTACAACGGCCCCATCGACTGCCGTCTGCTGAAGTACGAGCTCTACCGCGGCTCGCGCAAAGTGGTGAAGGAAGGCGAGGAGGGAGGCGAGTAGGGGGGTAGAGGAACAAAACCAAAAAACGGTCATCCTGAGCGGAGCGAAGGATCCACTCATGTGAGAACGGGAATCGTACCGACGACTCGTTCCAGCGCGAGAGAATGCTTCGCTCCGCTCAGCATGACCGTTTTTTGTCCCCTGATTCATCGTCGCCTGCTTATCTTACTGCCCCATCCGACTACCGTTCTCTATGATGAAGAAACTTCTGCTGCTCTGGCTGCTGCTGCCGCTGCTGGCTTCGGCCCAGTCCATCACCCGCGTGAACCCCACCAACTGGTGGGTGGGCATGAAAGACCCCCACGTGCAGCTGCTCGTGTACGGCCCCCGGGCCGGCTCGCTCACGTACACGGTGAACTACCCCGGCGTGACGCTCACTAAGGCCAGCACAACGGAAAACCCCAACTACGCCTTCCTCGACCTCACCATCGGCCCCGAGGCCAAGCCCGGCCAGGTGGCGCTGGTGGGCCGCGGCGGCAGGCGCACCGTGACGCAGAAGTGGGAGCTGCGCGCCCGCGACAACCGCCCCAAAGGCCAGGGCGTAACCCAGGCCGACCTGATTTACCTGGCCATGCCCGACCGGTTCGCCAACGGCGACCCCAAAAACGATAAGTTCTCGGACCTGGCCGACCCCAACGCCGACCGCGCCAACCCCTTCTACCGCCACGGCGGCGACCTGGCCGGCGCGGCCCAGCGCCTGAATTACCTGAAAGACCTCGGCGTAACGGCCGTGTGGTTTACGCCCGTCATCGAAAACAACCAGCCCCTGACCAACGAGGGCGGCGCCATGCGCTCGGCCTACCACGGCTACGGCTTCACCGACCACTATACCGTGGACCGGCGCCTGGGCGGCAACGAGGCCTACCGCAACTTTGTGCAGAACGCCCACAACCTGGGCCTGAAAGTGGTGCAGGATGCCGTGTATAACCACGTGGGCATCAACCACTGGCTGGTGAAGGATCTGCCCTCCAAGGACTGGCTGCACCAGTGGCCCACCTATACCAACACGAGCTACCGCCAGCAGCCCATCACCGACCCCCACGCCGCCCAGATTGACCGCCTCGTGACCACCGACGGCTGGTTCGTGCCCTTCCTGCCCGACCTCAACCAGCAGAACCCCTACGTGGCCAACTTCCTGATTCAGCACGCGCTCTGGTCGGTGGAAATGTTCGGGGTGGATGCCTGGCGCATTGATACCTACATGTACAACGACCAGCCCTTCATGAACCGCTGCAACGCGGCCCTGCTGGCCGAGTACCCCAACATCCACATCTTCGGCGAATCATCGGTGACCAGCATCGTGGACCAGGCCTACTACGTGCGCAACAAGATTGACTTCCCCTTCAAGTCCAACCAGCCCGGCGGCCTCGATTTCGTGCTCGAAAACGCCATGCTGGCCGGTCTGAAGGAAGTGGGCACGCCCGCCGCCACCGGCTGGGACGGGGGCGCCCAGAAGGTGTACCAGGCCCTGGCCCAGGACGCCGTGTATCAGGACCCCACCCGGCTCGTGACTTTCATCGACAACCACGACCACAACCGCTTCCTCTCGGAAGTAGGCGAGGACGTGGACCGCTTTAAAATGGGCCTGACCTGGCTGCTGACCACCCGCGGCATCCCGAGCATCTACTACGGCACCGAAATCCTGATGAAGAACTTCAAGGACCCCTCCGATGCCGAAGTGCGCCGCGACTTCCCCGGCGGCTTCCCCGGCGACAAGGAGAACAAGTTTACCGCCGCCGGCCGCACAACGGCCGAAAACGACGCCTTCAACTTCGTGCGGACCCTGGCCAACTACCGCAAAACCCACCCCGCCCTTAGCTCGGGCCAGCTCATGCAGTACCTGCCCGAAAACGGCCTTTACGTGTACTTCCGCTACGATGCCACCGGCACCGTGCTGGTGGCCACCAACACCACCGATAAGCCCGCCGCCCTGCCCACGGCCCGCTTCACGGAGCGCATGAGCGGCTTCACGAAGGCCCAAAACGTGCTGACCGGGGAGAGCGTGGCCGATTTGAGCACCCTGCAGCTGCCCGCCAAAACGGCCGTGGTGCTGGAGCTGGGCAAGTAGCCCTTACTTCGCGTGCCGTTGAACGGCAACGTCATAAATAAAAGGCCGTCATCCTGAGCGGAGCGAAGGATCTTACCACGTTGAAACGAGTCGTTCGTATGTGGTAAGATCCTTCGCTCCGCTCAGGATGACGGTCTTTTTTTAGCTACCTAATGGGGCTTACTTTCGCTTGCCTTACTGCTGGTAGCTCTTGCAGGCTTCTACGCAGGCGCGGCAGGCCTCGGCGCAGCGCTGGCAGTGGTCGTGCTGGTGCTGGCCGCACTCGTCGGCGCACTTCTGGCAGATTTCGATGCACTCCCGGAGCACGTGCTGGGCGTGGGCGGAGCCGCGGGCAATGAAGGCGTGGGTGAGGCGGCAGATGTCGGCGCAGTCCCGGTCGAGGCGGATGCAGGGCACCATCATCTGGATGTCGTCTTCGTGCAGGCAGGCGGTGGCGCACATCTCGCAGGCGGCGATGCAGCGGGCGAGGGCGTCAAGAACGGTTTGGTTCTGGGAGGCGGAAGACTGGGTCATACGGATTGGAATTTGAGGAATGTGTTAAATGTGTTGAATGTGGAAGCTGGATGAAGTGGTTTGATAGGATAACAGTGAGGCTGACTACCCTCACATGCTCACATTTCCCACATTCTGCACATTCATTTTCCGCATTCTGCACATTGGCAATACGGCTGCCTGGCCCGGTTCGCCGTGCACGATTCGGGGGCCTTCGTGCACGATTCCCGCCCCGGGTGGGTTATCTTCCTGCTTTCACCCCGCCGCAATTCGCCCTATCTTTACCTTATGTTATTCGCCGCCGAACCCCTCGCCCCAACCATCGAATCTGCCCGCAAAGTCCTCAAGCAGTACTACGGCTACGACGCGTTCCGGCCCATGCAGGAGGATATTATCCGTAATATCATGGGCGGGCAGGATACGGTGGTGCTCATGCCCACCGGGGGCGGCAAAAGCATCTGTTTCCAGGTGCCGGCCGTGGTGCAGGAAGGCGTCTGCATTGTGGTGTCGCCCCTGATTGCCCTCATGAAGGACCAGGTGGAGGCCCTCAAGGCCAACGGTATTCCGGCCGCCTACATCAACTCCAGCATTGGCTCCAGCGAGGCCAACAACATTGCCGCCGACTGCCTCAACGGCCACCTCAAGCTGCTCTACGTGAGCCCCGAGAAGCTGCTCTCCGACGGCTTTTTGTCGTTTATCCGGCGGCTGCGGGTGAGTATGTTCGCCATCGATGAGGCCCACTGCATCAGCTCCTGGGGCCACGATTTCCGGCCCGAGTACACCCAGCTGCGGGTGCTGCGCGACCAGTTTCCGCAGGTGCCCATCATCGCCCTCACCGCCACCGCCGACCGCCTCACCCGCCGCGACATTCAGCAGCAGCTGCGCCTGAACAAGCCCAAGGTGTTTCTCTCCAGCTTCGACCGGCCCAACCTCAACCTCATCGTGCGGCCCGGCCAGGATCGGGTGGGCGGCATCCTGGAGTTTCTCGAGCGCCACCAGGGCGAATCGGGCATTATTTACTGCCTGAGCCGCAAGCAGTGCGAAACCCTGGCCCAGAAGATTCAGGCCAAGGGCATCAAGGCCGGCTACTACCACGCCGGGCTCACGCCCAACCAGCGCGGGGCCGTGCAGGAAGGCTTCCTCAAGGACGATTTGCAGGTCATTGTGGCCACCATCGCCTTCGGCATGGGCATCGACAAGAGCAACGTGCGCTGGGTGATTCACTACAACCTGCCCAAGAACATCGAGGGTTACTACCAGGAAATCGGGCGGGCCGGCCGCGACGGGGCCCCGGGCACGGCCGTGCTGTTCTACAGTTTTGCCGACGTGATGAGCCTGCGCGACATGCTCACCAAGGAAAACCCCCAGCTTAACCAGCTCAACCTCACCAAGCTGGAGCGCATGCAGCAGTTCGCCGAGGCCGCCGGCTGCCGCCGCCGCATCCTGCTCAACTACTTCGGCGAAACCCTGCCCCAAGACTGCGGCAACTGCGACATCTGCCGCAACCCGCCCACCACCTTCGACGGCACCGAGCTTGCCCAGAAGGCCCTGTCGGCGGTGGTGCGGGGGCGGGAGCGGCTCAGCATCAGCCTGCTGATCGACGTGCTGCGGGGCATGCGCAATCAGGCCGTGCTCAGCGGGGGCTTCGACCAGATTAAAACCTACGGCGCGGGCCGCGACCTGCCCTATCTCGACTGGTACAGCTACGTGCACCAGATGCTCAACGACGGACTCCTGTTCATTGCCTACGAGGAAGGCTACGCGCTCAAAATCACGGACCTGGGCCGGGAAGTGCTCCAGGGCCAGCGGCCGGTGTCGATGAAGAAATTCCAGCCCGCCGAAAAGGCCGAGAAGAAACCCCGGGGCCGCAAAGCCGCCGCTGCCGCGCCCGCGCCGGCCTCGCGCGAGGCCCAACTCTTCGAGGCTTTGCGCGCCCTGCGCAAGCGCATCGCCGACGAGCAGGGCGTGCCACCCTACGTCATCTTCACCGATTCCACGCTCCAGGAAATGGCGGCCGAGCGGCCCGTCAACCGAGTGGCCATGCTGGGCATCTCGGGCGTGGGCATGAAGAAGTTCGAGAACTATGGGGAGGCCTTCATCCGGGAGGTGCTGGCCCACGGCGGCAACCCCGCCGCCCAGACCGAGTTCGACGACGACCTGCCCCCGCGCCTCGACCCCGACGATGCAGGCGCGCCCCGCGCCGCCGTGAAAAAGGAGGTGAACACCGAGGCCGGCTCCACCGTGGACGCCACCTACCAGCTCCACCGCATGGGCCTGAGCCCGGAAGCCATTGCCGAGCGCCGGGGGCTGGCCCTGAGCACTGTGCAGAGCCACCTCACCACCCTCTACACCAAAGGTTTCGACCTGCGCCTGGAGGACTTTCTTTCCACCCAGGACCTGGCCAACATCCAGACCGCGGTGGCCCAGCTTGGCGGTCAGCCCCTGCTCCGCGACCTGTTCGACCACCTACGCGAAGACTACGACTACTTCCGCCTGCGCCTAGCCCAGCACTATTTCCGCCGCCTGCGCGGGGAAGCGTAGGGCTGGGGTGTCAGAAGGATAAAAACGAAACGTCAGGCAGAGCGCTGCGAAGAATCTTGCGGGCTGACATTGTCCAGATAGCCTGCTTTTTAGGTTACGATTACAACGTCAGCCCGCGAGACTCTTCGCTGCGCACTGCCTGACGTTCTTTTCACTGAGCAATGGCGTGCGTTAGGCCAATTATGGGGAGGCTAATGTCGGGTTTGCTTAACGCACTGGTTTGTGGTGCAGCGCAAAAATTTTAGTAAAATTTTCAGCTAATTGAATTAGTATTCCCGTAACGGAGTTCCTATCTTCGTGAGCCGGTAATTGCTTGCCGTTGCAGCCTCATTCCCCGGCTCCCCTGCGTTATGATTAACACCAACCTCAAATTCTGGCGGCGCGAACTGAGCCTTACGCAGGCCCAGATGGCCGAAAAACTCGGCATCAAACGCTCCCTTGTGGGCGCTTACGAGGAGGGCCGGGCCGAACCCAAGCTGGCTACCCTCGTGAACATGGCCCGCCTGTTCGGCATCACGCTGGACGCGCTGGTGACCACCGACTTTAGCAAGAAAAAGAACGCCAAAGCCGCCGCCCAGCTGCAGGCCCAGCAGGCCCAGCTGGCCCCCGCCGAAACCAGCAACAGCCGCCCCGGCGGCAATCTGCGCATTCTGGCCCTGACCGTGGACCGCGACCAGAATGAGAACATTGAGCTGGTGCCCCAGAAAGCCGCCGCCGGCTACCTCAACGGCTACGCCGACCCCGAGTACCTGGAGGAGCTGCCCAAGTTCCGGTTGCCCATGCTGGGTAGCTCCGGCACGTTCCGGGCCTTCGAAATTGCCGGCGACTCCATGCTGCCCATTGCCAGCGGCACCGTGATTGTGGGCCGCTACGTGGACGACTGGCTGGGTATCAAGGATGGCACGCCCTGCATCATCGTCAGCGGCAAGGAGGGCATCGTGTTCAAGCGCGTGTTCAACCGCCTCAAGGACGATGCCATGCTGGCCCTGCACTCCGACAACCCCCTCTACTCGCCCTACCAGATTGACGTGGAGGACGTGGTGGAAATCTGGGAAGCCAAGGCCTACATCAGCAGCACCTTCCCTATTGCCGACCTCTCGCTGACCCGCTTGGCCAGCATCGTGCTCGACCTGCAGCAGCAGGTATCGACTATGAAAAAAGTGTAAATCCCGGCTTCGTCAGTCGTTGGGCGCCAGGCCCCGCTATTCGCTCCGGCGGATGGCGGGGCTTGTTGCTGAACGGTGCTTTGGCCGGGCTTACTGCCGGCCGGGCTTAACTTCCGGCCCGCGGCTGCGTACGTTCAGGCACTATTCACTTCTCTCTGCCTGCTCATGTTCCAGCTCATTCCCGCTTCCAACCGTTACCACGCCGCGCCCGTCAACTGGCTCAGCAGCTACTTCCTGTTCAGCTTCGCCGACTATCACGACCCGCAGAACGTATATTTCGGGCCCCTGCGGGTGTTCAACGACGATACCGTCCAGGGTAATGCCGGTTTCCCTCAGCACCCGCACTCTGAGATGGAAATTGTGACCCTGGTGCTCGAAGGCGAGCTGCGCCACGAGGACACGATGGGCAACCGCAGCACCATCACCCGCGGGGAAGTGCAGCGCATGACGGCCGGCACCGGCCTGGCCCACTCTGAACTCAACGGCACCGACCGGCCGGCCCACATCTACCAGCTCTGGTTTCTGCCCAACCAAAAGGGCCTGGCGCCCAGCTACGAGCAGAAGGACGTAGATTTCCTCGATACCAAAAACGAGCTGGTGCCCCTGGTTTCGGGCCAGAAAGTGCTCGAGGACGTGGTGTACATGAACTCGAACAGTACCATTTACTGGTGCAATCTGCGGGAAGAAAAAACCGTCACGTTCAAAACTTTTCCCATCCGCAATACTTTCATTTACATCAAGGAAGGCTCCCTGTTTGTAGGTGGCGTGGAGGCCGGCCCCAACGACCAGCTGCGCATCACGGAGGAGCGCGTGCTCGAAATTCAGGCTACCAAGGACGCCCAGTTCATCCTTATCGACCTGCCCGCCTCCGAAGCCAATTATTAATCCCCTGCATGAATACCCAATTCCCGGCCACTCTGATTCCAACGGACGAAGCCGTCCGGCTGCGGACCCTGCACGCCTACCAGATTGCGGGCACCACGCCCGAGCCCATTTTTGACGATTACGTGGCCTGGGCCGCCCAACTCTTCAGTACGCCCATTGCCCTGATTTCTTTGGTTGACGGCGAGCAGGTGCACTTCAAGGCCCTTACCGGCATTGAGGGCATTTCGGTGCTGCCCCGCACCGACAGCATGTGCTCGGCCGCCATTCTGCCAGATGAGCCCATTGTGGTTTCCGATTACAGAGCCGAAAGCTGTGACCTCATCAAGCCCGACGTGGCTCAGGCCCAGGGCCTGAACTTCTACGCCGGCTCGGCCCTGCGCATGCCCGACGGTTCGCGCATCGGCATGATGGCCGTTATCGGGCGCGAGTACCGTAGCCTGTCGGCGGAAGAGGAAACTGTGCTGACCCAACTGGCCGGCCTCATCAGCCGCACCATTGAGCTGCGCTTCCAGTACCTGCAGGCCGGCCTGTCCGACGACTGGGAAGCTGCCCAGCAGGAGCTGGCCGGGACGCTCGACGACAACGCCGCTCTCACCCGCTACCTTACCACCCGCAACAACGGCCTCAACCTCGACGACGACGAAATCCGCGACCTGGTGCTGCGCCGCCTCGCCGGAGTAGCCAAGGTGCTGGACCGCCGCCTGAAGGAAACGGGCAAGGCGGCTTAGACTAACCTTGGATTATCCGCAAGGAACACCAAAAAAAGGGCTGACACCACGGTGTCAGCCCTTTTTTTGGTGTTTGGTTTAGCCCTGTGGCAGCCGGCTACATCGTGTATTTGCGGCCTTTGTTTTTCTCTTTCAGGTAGGCCATCAGGGGCTGGAAGTACTCGACCATGGCGCGGGCCGAGAGGTCTTCGCCGGTTTTGTCCTTGAGCACGGTGCGCCAGTCCTTGCTCGCGCCGGGCCGCATGATGTCGGCCAGGAAGGCGCCCACTTCCTGGTTGCCGTAGTAGTTGGTGGCGTGTGGGTCCTGCTTGAGGATGTTTTTGGCGATGTGGTCATGGAGCTGGAACAGGATGATGTAGCTCAGGGCGTAGTCGTAGTACTGGGCCGGGTCGTCGTTGATGTGGGTTTTGGTGGCCGGGTCGAGGAACTGCTCCCCGCGCGCGGTGGGCGGCACGATGCCCTGGTACTGCTTGGCCAGCTCCCACCAGCGGGCGTTGAGCTGGTCAGGGGCGAGGTTATCGGCGTAGAAGCTGTTCTCCCACTCGCTCATCACGCCCGAGGCAAACGGAATGAACACCACCGAGCCCAGCGCCTCCTTGAGCAAGGACTGCATCTCGTCGGTTTTCACCTGAGGGTCAATCAAACCCAGACCGGCCAGGAAGGGCTTCTGGCGGGCCGCCAGGCCCATGAGCGAGCCCATGGCCTCGTGGTAGGCGCGGTTGGCGCCCCCGCGCAGCAGCACCGGCACCTCGGGGTTGGTGTAGGTGAGGTAGTAGTAGATGTGGCCCAGCTCGTGGTGGGTGGTTTCGTACCACTCGGTGTTGGGCTCCACGCTCATCAGGCTGCGCACGTCCTGGTCGAGGTCGAGGTGCCAGGCCGAGGCGTGGTTGTTCTTCTTGTAATCGGCGCCTTTGGGCAGGGGGTAGAGGCTGGATTTGGTGTAGAACGAGGCCGGCAGGGCCGGGAAACCCAGGCTCTGGTAGAAGCGCTCGGCCTGCTGCACCTGCCACTCGGAGCCTTTTTTGGCCAGCACCGGGTCGAGGTCGAGGCCCTTCACGTCCACCATGCTGCTCCAGTCCTGGCCCCAGCGGTTGGGCAGCCAGGAGGCGGGCAGGTAGTCGGGCACCTGCTTCACGCCGTATTGGCGGGCCAGCTCGTAGCGGGCGTAGGTGTGCAGCTCGCGGTAGAGGGGGCGCAGCTCGTCGTTGAGCTTGCGCACCAGCGTCATCATCTCCTCCCGGCTCAGACCGTAATCGGAGGCCTGGTAGGTGAAGTAGTCGGGGTAGCCCAGGGCCTGCACCGTCTGGTTGCGCAGGCTGCGCAGGTTCAGCAGGCCGGGCTTGAGCGTCGGCCCGATTTCCTTGCTGGCTTCCCAGATCTGCTGGCGCCGGGCCGGGTTCTTCTCCTGGCGCAGCAGCTCATCCAGGTCGTTGGTCGTGACGGACTTGCCGGCGAATTTGTAGTCGAAGCCGTAGAGCTTTTCGGTTTGCTGGGTTTCGGCCTTGATGCGGACCGACACTACGTCGGCAATGGTCTGGGGCGAGTTGGCAGCGTTGTAGAGGGCCGTTTCCAGCTGCTTGACCTGAATTTCGGTCAGCTCGGCCTTGTGGGCCAGCAGCTCGCGCAGGCGGGTAATGTTTGCCGTAGAGCCGGTGAAGGCGGCCAGGCGTTCATTGGCCCGGGCCGTGGCCCCGGCGTTGGCCGTGTCGCCGGCCACAATGTGGGTGTTGGAGCGCCACTCCGCCTCCGCCGAAGCGGTGTAAAGACGCTGGTATTCGGCCGAATAGCTGTCGAGAAAGGTTTGGGCCAGCGCCGGCCAGTTGGGCATGGCCGGGGCCGGCTGGGCGGCGGGCGGCGCGGTGGCAACCGGGGCCTTGGCTGTGGGTGCGCAGGCCGAGAGCAGCACGGCGGCGGTCAGCACGGAAAGGAAGGTTTTCTGCATGAAGGGCGGGGCAAATGAGCGGCTAAAATACGCCAATACCCCGCAACCGTCCGCCCGGTCCCTACGCCGGGGCTTCTTCCTGCTGCAAGTGGCAGTCTTTGTACTTCTTGCCGCTGCCGCAGGGGCAGGGCGAGTTGCGACCGAACTTGCGGCGGCTGCGAATGGACTTAAGCCACTCACGCGGATCGGTGGTCAGGCGGCGAAAGCGGCTTTTGGGGTTCTGGCGGAAGGCCAGCAGCAGCAGCCCGTACAGCTCCGGGTGGTGCTGCTGGAGCTTCTCGGGCTTCTCGAAGAAATACTCCGTTACGACGGCAAAGAACTCGGCCTCGTTGGTGCCCGCGTAGTCATTGATTTCGGAGTTGCCGGCCCGGATGGCCTCTATCTCACGGGCCATCAGGGCCTCCCATTCCGGCCGCAGGGCGGCGGGCAGGGCCAGACCAGGCACGCCGTCAATCACGCCGTCGGCCTCGTCGAGCAGGTGGGCAAACTCGTGGATGCCCACGTTCTGCTTGTCCATGGCATCCTGAAAACCGCGCTCCAAAGAGCTTTTCGACAGGCGCATGTAGTGGGAAGTCTGGAAGCCCTGCACGCTGCCGAGCAGGGTGCCTTCGAGGCCCACGTATTCCTTGTTGGGGTCGCGCTGTAGAGTCCAGGCGTCGGGCACCACCAGCACCTCACTCAGGTTGGCATACTCCCAGTCGGGAAACCCGAACACCGGAATAATGGCCGAAGCCGCCACCAGCAGGCGGGTGGTGTCGTCGATGTCGGTCTGGATACCGGTAATGCGGGTCTGGGCCAGAAACACCTGCACCCGCTGCTCAAAGCGCGGTTTATCCATGTCCGAGAGGGACAGGTAAAATGCCACTCGCTCGGCGAGTACCTGCCGCCAGGCGGCCGGAAAGTCTGCGGCCAGGGCGGCCTGCTTGCGGCGGGCATCCTGGGTGAGGTAGCGGTAAAAAAAGAAGGCCACTAGGGCCAGGAAAGCAAAAAATACAACGTAGGGCATAGCGCCTAAACGGCCGGCCGGGGCTGGGGTTACAGCGCGCCGGACGCCAGGCCCAGGTGCTCCGGGAGCCGCTCCCGGAGCAGGTCCAGCAGGAGGTGGTCCAGGAACTGGAATTTGTCGGGAATGCGCAGGTTCACGAGGCGCTTGCCGGCCAGCTCCTCCGGGAACTTCTGGCGCAGCAGATCGGCGTGGCGGCGCTCCATCACGAAGATGATTTCGGCCCAGCCCAGGTGGCCGGCCGTCACGCGCACCCGGGCCCCCGGCTCGGTGCCGGCCGAGCAGGCCTGGTAGGGCGGGTGGTTATCGAAGAGGCGCTCGGCCGTGAGGCTGCGCCAGCGGTTCTGGCTGCAGATAAACAGCAGGCGGGTGGGGGAGGAGTCGGGCACGCGAGGAGGGAAAGGGCCCGGCAAAGCACTGACAGCGCCGGCCAGGGCGCAACTTTTTGTGAAAAAAATCCGCGTTTTTTCGGCCGCTGCGGTCCGCGGCACTTGCTGCACACGCGCTGAAATGGCTAAAAAATGCAGTATGGCGCTGAAGGCTAATTGGTTATATGGTCAGGTAGGGTGGGTCCCGTCGCGGGCCGACTGGCGGCCCGAACGGTTACAACACAATCGGGCAGTCTGCCGGGCGGAAAGGCCAGCCGCGCAGTTCGGCAGGCGGGCCGCCGGCCGCGTTTTGGCCCGGGAAAGGTTTTGTATTATTGGGTATCGGCCCCGGGGCTGGTTGCCAGCCGGGCCACCGTCCCGGGGCCCGGCCGCTGCTTTCACCTTCCCACTTCCCCCACATGAAACACCCCTTCCGCACCGCCCTGCTGCTGAGCCTGGGCCTGCTTACGCCCCTGCTCAACGTGCCCGCTACTACGGCCGCCCCGGCCCCCGCCGCCGCCCCCCCCGCCGACGATACGGCCCGGATGGACAAGTTCATTACGGAGCTGATGGCGAAGATGAACCTGGAAGAGAAAATCGGTCAGCTCAACCTCATTGCCGTGGGCTTCGACGTGACCGGGCCCGTGGTGAGCAAGGACGTGGACGCCAGCATCAAACGCGGCTCGGTGGGCGCGGTGCTCAACACCTTTACGCCCCAGGCCGCCCGCAAGCTCCAGGAAATGGCCGTCAAGCAGACCCGCCTCAAAATCCCGCTCATCTTCGGCTACGATGTTATTCACGGGCACCGCACCATTTTCCCGATTGCCCTGGGGCTCTCGGCGAGCTGGGATCTGGCGGCCATGGAGCGCAGCGCCCGCATTGCGGCCGAGGAATCGTCGGCCGACGGCATCAACTGGGTGTACTCGCCGATGGTGGACATTGCCCGCGACCCGCGCTGGGGCCGCATCTCGGAGGGGGCCGGCGAAGACCCCTACCTGGGCTCCCAGATTGCCCGCGCGATGGTGCGCGGCTACCAGGGCTCTGACCTTCAGCAAAACAACACCGTGATGGCCTGCGTGAAGCACTTCGCCCTCTACGGCGCCGCCGAAGCCGGCCGCGACTACAACACCACCGACATGAGCCTGGTGCGCATGTACAACGAGTACCTGCCGCCCTATAAGGCCGCCCTCGACGCCGGCGCGGGCTCCATGATGTCGTCGTTCAACGACATCAACGGGGTGCCTGCCACTGGCAACAAGTGGCTTATGACGGACCTGCTGCGCCAGCAGTGGGGCTTCACGGGCTTCGTGGCCACCGACTACACGGCCATCAACGAGATGACCAACCACGGCATGGGCGACGATGCCCGGACCTCGGCCCTGGCCCTGAACGCGGGCATCGACCAGGACATGGTGGGCGAAGTGTTCCTCAAGAACCTGGCCCGGAACCTCCGGGACGGCACCGTGACGCAACAGCAGATTGATGTGGCCTGCCGCCGGATTCTGGAAGCTAAGTGGAAGCTGGGCCTGTTCCAGGACCCCTACCGCTACATCAACGAGAAGCGGGCCAAACAGACGATGATGAAGCCCGAGTTCGTGGCCGATGCCCGCGACATTGCCCGCAAGAGTATGGTGCTGCTCAAAAACAGCAACAACGCCCTGCCGCTCAAGAAAGCCGGCATCATTGCCCTCATTGGGCCCCTGGCCAGCCGCCAGCAGGATATGATTGGCTCCTGGAGCGCGGCCGGCGACTGGAAGCAGGCTGTTTCGCTGGAGCAGGGCATTAAAAACGCCGTGGGTAGCAGCGTGAAAATCGTGACGGCCCAGGGCGCCAACTTCACGGAGGATGAGCAGATGATTGCCCGCCTCAATGCGTTCGGGGGCGACCTGAACGTGGACAAGCGCCCGGCCGAGGACATGATCCGGGAGGCCGTGCAGGTGGCTCAGGGGGCCGACGTGATTGTGGCCGCCGTGGGCGAGAGCCAAGGCATGACGGGGGAGGCGGCCAGCCGCGCCGACATCGGGCTGCCCGGCCGGCAGCTGGAGCTGCTCAAGGCCCTCAAAGCCACCGGCAAGCCGCTGGTGCTGGTGCTCATGAACGGGCGCCCGCTCACGCTGCCCTGGGAAGACAAGAACGCCGACGCCATCCTCGAAACCTGGTTTGCGGGCTCCCAGGCCGGTAACGCCATTGCCGACGTGCTCTTCGGCAGCTACAACCCCTCGGGTAAGCTCACGGCCACTTTCCCGCAGTCGGTGGGCCAGATTCCGTTGTATTACAACCACAAGATGACCGGCCGGCCCTACCAGGGCGTGGCGCTCGACAAGTACAAGTCGCGCTACATGGACATCAGCAACGACCCGCTCTACCCGTTCGGCTTCGGCCTGAGCTACACCACCTTCCAGTACGGCAAGCCCGAGCTGAGCACCACCAACCTGGCCCTGAACGGCACGCTGGAGGTGAAGGTGACGGTGCAGAACACCGGCAGCTACGACGGCGAGGAAGTGGCCCAGCTCTACATCCGGGATATGGTGGGCTCCATCTCCCGCCCCGTCAAGGAACTGAAAGGCTTCCAGAAAGTGATGCTCAAGAAAGGCGAATCCCGCACGCTCACCTTCCGCCTCACCCCCGAAGACCTCAAGTTCTACAACGCCGACCTCCAGTTCGTCGCCGAGCCCGGCGACTTCCAGGTGTTCGTGGGCGGCAACTCCCGCGACGTGCAGATGGCGGAGTTCAAGCTGGCCGCTAACTAGCGACGTTCCCTTGGCCCAGGGTTGAAACCCTGGGCTATGTAGCGGGTCGAACCCATGGGGCCCCGGTACATAGCCCAGAGCTTTAGCCCTGGGACGCTGAGACGCTGGGACGCTGGGACGCCTAATTTACCGGGAGCCGAAAATGCCAAGAGGCGACACTGTAGGAGCAGCGTCGCCTCTTGGCGCTTGGAGAGGTTACGGCACGGACTGCAGTCCGTGCCACATTCGGATTTACTTCACCATCATCGTCAGGATGGAGTGGGCGGGGCTGGTGGTGGGGGTGGCCTGGCCCTGCATCCAGAGCTGGAAGTCCAGGGGTTTGTCGGTGGTGTTCATGACCACCACGGCCACGCTGCCGTCGGGGTTCTGGAAGGCGGTGGTTTGGAGGATGTCGCGGCTGGCGGCGGTAGCTACGCGCCGGGCGCCGGGACGGATGAACTTGGAGAAGTGACCAATGTAGTAGTAGCTGTTGGTGTAGAGCAGCTGGCCCGAGCGGGTGTCGCCGTGGATGGGGGCGTAGCAGAAGTTGCCCACGTGGTTGGGGCCGCCATTTTCGTCGAGCAGGATGTTCCAGTCGGTCCAGGCTTCGGTGCCGGCGTTGAAGTCGTTGATCATGGAGTGGCCATACCGCTCACCCAAGCGCCAGTCGTTGATACCCGAAAACTGGAAGTTCTCCACGCAGCCTTCCGTGAAGATGAGGTGCTTGTCGGGGTAGGTTTCCTTCACGCGGCGGATGTTATCGAACTGCATGCTGCTGCCGGTCCAGGTTTCGTACCAGTGGTAGCCCAGGCCCCAGAAGTACTGACTGGCTTCGGGGTCGTCGAAGAGGGTGGCGGCGCGCTGGAAGGCCAGGTCGCGGTTGTGGTCCCAGCCGATGAGCTTTTTGTCGCCCATGCCGGCCTTTTTCAGGGTCGGGCCGAGGAAGTTCTTCACGAAGTCGCGCTCGTCCTCGGCCGTGTAGAGGCAGGATTCCCACTTCTGCTTGGCCATGGGCTCGTTCTGCATCGTGAGGCCCCAGATGGGCACGCCCTCCTGCTCGTAGGCCTGAATGAACTTGACGTAGTAATCGGCCCAGGGCTGGCGGAATTCGGGCTTGAGCTGCCCGCCGGCCAGCATGGAGTTGTTGGTTTTCATCCAGGCCGGCGGACTCCAGGGGCTCACGTGCATAGTCAGCTTCCCGCCGGCCGCCGCCAGGCACTGCTTGATAAAGGGCAAACGGTATTTCCGGTCGTGGTCGATGCTGAAGCTTTTGAGCCTGGTGTCCCCGTCGGTGACGTAGGTATAGGAGCCGGTGGAGAAGTCGGAGCTGTGGATGGTGGTGCGGGCCAGGGTATAGCCGATGCCTTCGGTGGGGTTGAAATAGGCTTTCAGGAACTCCTGCTGCTGGGCTTTGGGCAGCTTGGCGAAGGTTTCGGCCGCCGCATCGGTCATGGCCCCGCCAATACCGAGCATGGTCTGAAAGGCATGGTTGGGGTCCACGAAGACGGTGGGCTGGGTTTCCAGGGGCTGGGCCTGGGCCTGAAAGCGGAGCGGAGCCGGGCCGGGAGTCAGGCGCTGCGGGGTGCCCTGAGCCGTGGTGTACACCGTAACTTGCCGGCCGGCCGCCGAATAGGGCGCCGGCATTTTGCCCGATTTCTGGGCCAGCGCCGCCGAGCCGAGGCCCAGGGTGAGCAGCCCGGCAAAGAGAAACTTCTGCATACTAGTCAGTTGATAGGTAGGCGGGGTGGGTGAAATAGAAGAGGTTACGAAGTAGGGCCGCGAGCCCGCGGCAAGCTGGAACGTGACAATGGCACTCCCAAGGCCCGCCATCAAGCGGCCCGCCCCGGGATAAATCGGGGCCAATTGGGTCATTGGTGGGCGACAACCACGCGGCGCAGCAGCGCACCGGTGGGGGTTTCGAGGCGCAGCAGGTATACGCCGGCCTGCACCGCGGCCACGGGCAGGGTCAGCGGGTTTTCCCCGGTCCGCACCAGCTGGGCGGGCTGACGCACTACCACCCGGCCGGTGAGGTCGAGCAGGCTGAGCGTGAGTTGCTGGGCAGCGGGGGCCGTGTAAAAGCAGTGCAGCTCGGTATCGGCCACGGTGGGATACACCTGCAGGCGTGCCTCGGCGGCGGCGTTGGTGGTAGCCAGCGGCCCGCCGGCCGGGCCCAGGTCGGTGAACTGCCAGCGCTGATTGGTGCCGCCCCCGAAGGTGTACTGCTGCACCAGCGCCCCGTCGGCGGTGGACTGGTCGAGCACGTCAAGGGCCTTGAGGGTGTACTTGTTGACGATGCGGTAAGTGCCGTCGAAGTTGGAAAGCACCTGCCAGTACTGGCTGTCCTGATCCAGCAGCTCGTATTGGTGCACCAGGACCCCGTTCTCCACCGATGGGCCCACCACGTCGAGGTTGCGGCGGCTGTTCACGTTCACCAGACGCACGAAGCCCCCGTCGGCGCTCAGGCGCAGCTCCCACTGCTGCTGAAGGGCGCCGGCGGCGGGCGTCTGCTGCTGGAGGCGGCCGGCGTTGTCGAGCGACGCGCCCTCGATGCCCAGCACCTTGCCGCTGTGCCGGGCCGTAACCTGGTAGCGCCGCCCGGCGGCCGGCCCGTTGTAGGGGGCCACCAGGCCGTCGTAGTTGCCGCCGCCGGGGTAGTTGACGATACCATTCCGGATGGGCGCCAGCGCCCCCACGGCGGAGTTGGGCACGCCCCGGCGGAAGCGGATATTTTCCAGCACCTGGGGCAAGCCGCCCGGCCCGTCCACGATGTAGGGCGAGGGAATGTGGAGCAGGGCCGCGTTGTTACGGTCCTCGAAGCGCTTGTAGGTCCAGTGGCACCAGCCAATGCTCACGGAGTTGAGGTTGCGGGCGGCCTCGCCCATCCAGGCGTCGGTGTTTTCGCCCGTTTCGCCCACCCAGATGGGCACGTTGTGGCGGGTGCGGAAGTTGCGCAGGTTGCCAATGAAGCGCAGGTTGTTGGCCCCCGGCTCGGTGGAGTTCACCCCGTTATCGAGCAGGTAGCCCGTGCCGCTGTAGCGGTGGGAGTTATACACCAGGTTGCGGGCGTCCAGGAAGGTGGAGGGCTCCAGGTAGTTGTAGTCGTTGCCGTAGCCGTTGCCCTCAAGCAGCAGCAGGTGGTTGTCGCCCTCGGCCCGCACGGCGCTGATGAGCCGCTGCAACACGCTATGAATCTGCTGGTTGGTGGGCACGTGGTTGGGCTCGTTGAGCAGGTCGTACATGGCCACCCGGGCGTCGTTCTTGTAGCGCCGGGCCAGGGTAGTCCACAGGCGCGTGGTCAGGTCCTGGTAGATGGGCTGGTACCAGAAGTCGAGCGGGCGCAGGGCATCGGCAATGTTGGCGTCGGTGCCCTGGGAGCCGGGGGCGGCGTGCAGGTCGAACACCACGTACATCTTGTTGGCCGCGGCCCAGGTCAGGGTGCTGTCGATGAGCCGAACTGCCTCCAGCCGGGCCGGGTCGCGGAACAGCTCGTCGGCGTCGTACCAGCTTTGCAGCGAGGTCAGATACGTATTGTACGGCACCGTACCCCGGATCACGCCGTTGCGCACCGCCCGCTGGGCCGGGGTCAGAAACAGGTCGTAGTGCAGGGGCAGGCGCAGGCAGTTGAAGCCCAGGGAAGCCAGGTAGTCGATGTCGGGCCGGGTGATGAACTGGTCGCGGTAGCTCTGGTAGAAGCCCTCGACCTGGGCATCGGTCAGCCCGGCGTTGTAGAGGGTTTTCTTGACCGTGCCCTGGGTTTGCTTGCCGTCGATGCCCGGCCAGCCCGGTTTAATGATGTAGCCTTCCTGCAGCAGCCAGCCGCCCAGATTCACCCCGTTCAGCACCACTTCCTGCCCGCTGGCATTCACAATTTTGGGCCCGTTGGCGCGCAGAAAGCTCTGTCCTACGGCCGCCGTTGGCCCGAAACCGGCCAGCAGTAGCAGCCAAAGCCAGCACAGGCACCCGCTCCAGGGCGAAGCCCGGCGGGAAAGAAAAGCAGGAGTAGCAGTTTTCATAGCGGGTAAGAGCTGGCAATGAGGAAGCAGTGGGTCCGGCCAATCGGGTAAAGCCGCGCTGCCCGACCTACCATACGTAGGTGGCCGCGGCCCCCGCCGGCAGGGAGCAGGGCAGCCACCGGTCCTGGTACCGAAGCCGGAATGACTGGAAGCTGGGTGAGTTATTTTGCACGATAACCACCCGCCGGCCCTGGGGCGTGCGGAAGGCCACGTTGGGCAACGTGGCCGAGGCCGTGGAAGCAATGCGTACCGAGCCGGGCCGCACAAATTTGCTGGCGTGGGCAATGATATAATAGGCGTCTTCGCGGGTCACGGAGTTGCCGTCGAGGGTGAGGGCACCGCGGCATTCGGTGCAGCCGCCGGGCGTGTGCGGGTTCTGCCCGGGGTCGGCGGCCAGGTTCCACTCCAGCACCGTGCGCGCCCAGTTGCGGCTGGCCCCGATGAGCAGGGTACGCACGTGCCAGGGCAGGTTCTCGGCAAAGTCACTCTTCGAACCCACCCACTGCTCGGTAAAGTAGATGTGCTTGTCGGGAAAAGCGTCGTGGACCTGGCTCAGGGCCTCGATGGGGCCGGCGTAGAGGTGGAAGGCGGTGCCCGCCACGTACCGCCGCGCGGCGGGGTCGCGCAGGATGCTCAGCGGGTAATCGGGCCGGTCGGCGTTGTGGTCGTAGAGGATGATCTTGGTGTCGAGCTTCGCCTTTTCGAACGCGGGGCCGAGGTGGTTTTTCACGAACTCGGCCTGCTGTTCGGCCGGCATGAGCAGGCTGGGGTTGTTGCCGGGGTGCAGGGGCTCGTTCTGGACCGTCACGGCTTCAATGCGCACGCCCTCGGCCCGCATCTGCTGCACGTACTTCACAAAATACTGCGCGTAGGCTGAGTAGAACTCGGGCCGGAGCGAGCCGCCCTTGGAACTGCCGTTGGTCTTCATCCAGGCCGGCGGCGACCAGGGCGAGGCCAGCAGCTTAATGTCGGGGTTGATGGCCAGAATTTCCCGCAGCACCGGCAGCAGGTGCACGCGGTCGGGAGCGAGGCTGAAGCGGGCGAGGCTGGGGTCGGTCTGGCCGGCGGGCAGGTCATCGTAGCTGAACACGGCCGCGTCGAGGTCGGAGGCCCCCAGGCTCAGGCGCAGGTAGCTCACCCCGATGCCCGCGCCCTCGGGGCTGAACAGCTCCCGTAGCAGCGCCGCCCGGGCGGGCGGACTCATGGCGTGCAGCAGTTCGGCGCTGCCTCCTGTCAGGGTGTACCCGAACCCGTCCATGGTCTGGTAGGTGGTCTGGTCGTCTATGGTCAGCACCGGCCCGTCGGCGGCGGCGTCAGGGCGGGCCGTGGCCCAGTCCGGGGCGGGCTGAGCCTGAAACAGCACCGATTGATCGGGAGTGGTGAGCCAGAACTGCACAACTGCCTCACCGGCCTGCTCCGCCGGGGGGCGCTGGCAGCCCGCGCTCCAACCGAGCGTCAGGAGCAGGGCCAGAGGCCGGAAGATGCGGGTGGAAACGGGCATGGACGGACGGAAAGGACAAGGCAGTAGCCGGTCACCCAAACAATTGGGCGCAAGTGGACCAGAAATCGGGGTTCTAAAAAAGGATCCGGCGGCCGCAGCCGCCGGGAATTACGCCGTAGTGGCGGGGCGGTGGCCCTTCAGGCCGTACCACATGATGTAGGCGTAGCAGAGCACCGGCAGCACGAAGGCCCAGCGCAGGGAACTGGCGTCGGCAACCAGGCCAAAAAGCAGCGGGATAAGAGCCCCGCCTACAATGCCTACATTGAGCAGGCCCGAGGCTTCCTCGGTGTTGCGGCCCAGGCCGGCCACGGCCAGCGTGAAGATGGTGGCGAACATGATGGAGTTCATCAGGCCCACGGCCAGCAGGCTCCACATGGCAATTTCGCCGGTCGTGCTCACCGAAATCAGCACCAGAATAACGGCGCCCAGGGCGTTGAAGGCCAGCAGGCGGCCGGGATTAAACTTGTTGAGCAGGTAAGCGCCCAGGAAACGACCCACCATGGCCCCGCCCCAGTAGTAGGCCACTTTGTCGCCGGCTACTTTGGGCGTCAGGCTCATCACGTCGGGCAGGTGGAGGTAGCTCACAATGTGCGAGCCGATAGCCACTTCGCCGCCCACGTAGGCAAAAATGCCAATCACTCCGAACACCAGGTGACGGTAGTGGTAGGCGCGGCGGCTCAGGTCTTCGTTTTCCGACTCAGCGTGCGCAATCTTGGGCAGTTTAAGCATGGCCAGCAGGCCGCTGATTACGATAAGCACTACTCCGATGGCCAGGTAAGGTGTCTGCACGGCCTTTACATCAATAGCGGCGGCCGAAGCGGCGGTGTCAAGGTCGGGCAGGTTTTTCAGGATAAGGGCCGAGCCCAGCAGCGGGGCCACTGTGGTGCCCAGGGAGTTAAAGGCCTGGGTGAGCGTGAGGCGGGCCGGAGCCGACTGGGGCGGGCCCAGAATAGCCACGTAGGGATTGCCGGCCACCTGCAGCAGTACCACGCCGGTTGCCAGCACGAACAGCGCACCCAGAAACAGGCCGTAGCTGCGGCTGTCGGCGGCGGGGTAGAACAGGAAGGCTCCGAGGGCCGCAATCAGAAAGCCGGTCAGCATGCCGCCTTTATAGCCGATGCGCTGCACCAGCTTGCCGGCCGGAATGCCCATCACGAAATAGGCCCCGAAAAAGCAGAGGTTAATCAGGTTGGCCTGGGTGTAGCTAAGGCTGAAAATAGCCTTCAGATAAGGAATCAGAATGTCGTTCAGGCAGGTGATGAAGCCCATCATGAAGAACAACACCGTGAGCGAGGCCAGGGCGGGGGTGTAGTTGGGAGTAGCCGCGCCGGGCGTGGCGGCTGTGCTGCGGAGGGGGGAGGCGGAAATGGGGGCGGCCATGTCGGGGGTAAAGGGAAGGATAAAGGACGGACAGCGCGACCAGAAAAGTCGGCTCGGTCAGGCAAAGTAGTCGATTCTACTGAATGGTTGCCGTAACAGCCCGTCAGGGCAGGGCCGATCTGAGCTGGCTGGGCCCAACCCGGAAGCTGGGCGAAGGCAAGGTCCCAAAAGCGACGGTGTGGTGGTAAGGCGCGGTCGTTGAATCAAATATATCGGTCTGCACACCCAGAAAACAAACGGCAAAAGCCTCTTTTTGACCCGTCTGCCGATGTTTTATACACTTACCGCACACGCAAACCGGGCCTTTCCGGCCCGCATAATTCCATGTGCACGACCCTCGCCCCGGGGGGCGTCCACATAAGAAACAACGAAATAAACGGGCCGGACCCGCAAAATAAATTCAGATCTACCCCTGCCGACGAGTGGGTACTCACCCCACGCATCCGGCCTGAAAAAGCCCGGTCACCGTTAAGGTAACCGGGCCTGATAGTTCAATAAGCCGCAAGCAGCCGACCTAGGCCACGATGGACACGCGCACTTTGCGGCCCTTTACCTTGGCTCCGGCGAGACGGTCGGCCACCTCCTGGGCCTGGTCGCGGGGGACGGCCACGTAGCTGTAGTAGTCGAAGACCTCAATGTGGCCTACTTCGTCGCGGGATACGCCGCCCACGTTCACGAAGGCCCCCACCAAATCGTGGGCACTCACTTTGTCTTTCTTGCCGGCCGAAACGTGCAGGGTCACGTTCTCGGGGCGGGGGGCTTTGGGGGCGGCCGGCGGCAGTTTGGGCGCGTGCAGGGGCTTCCACTGAATGGATTCGGCCACGGGCCACTTCTGCACGTGGGCTTTTTCCTTTTCGGTAGCCAGAATGTGAGCCGTGCCCTCGGCCCCGGCCCGGGCGGTGCGGCCGGCCCGGTGCTGGAAGCCGTCGGCTTTGTCGGGGGCATCGTACTGCACTACCGTATCGAGCTGGGTCACGTCGATGCCGCGGGCGGCCACGTCGGTGGCCACCAGCACCTGGCTGGAGCCGTTGCGTAGCTTGAGCAGGGCTTTGTCGCGCTCGGGCTGGGGCATTTTGCCGTGAAGCACCTCGGCTGCCATGCCCCGGCCCACCAGGAAGCGGGTCAGCTCCATGCACCGGTCGCGGGTGTTGCAGAAGATGAGGGCGCGGCCGGTTTCGGGCTGCTGCAGGATGTGGAGCAGGGCGGCGGGCTTTTTCTCGATGGGGCCGACGTGGCCGAGCAGGGTCAGGCCCTCGGGCAGCTCATCGGTGTCGCCGCCGGCATTCACCACCCGGGGGCGGGTCAGGTTCTTGCGGATGAGTTCCACCACTTTGTCCGACATCGTGGCTGAGAACAGCAGGGTCTGGCGGCGGCGGGGCAGGCGCTTGACAATCTCCACCAGCTCATCCTGAAAGCCCAGCTCCAGGAGCTTGTCGGCCTCATCGAGAATCAGGGTTTTGAGGTGGTTGGGGATGATGCTGCGCCGCTCGAAGTGGTCGAGCAGGCGGCCGGGGGTGGCCACCACCACGTGCGGGGCCTGGGTCAGGGAGGCGGTTTCCTCGCGGAAGGCGTGGCCTCCGTAGAAGGCCGCCACCCGCAGATTGGGCAAGTACTTACCCAGCTTCTTGAGCGCGTCGCGCACCTGCAGGGCCAGCTCGCGGGCCGGCACCAGCACAATCACCTGCACGGCGTCCTGTTTCAAATCAAGCAGTTGCAGCACCGAGAGGCCGTAGGCGGCGGTTTTGCCCGAGCCGGTGGGGGCCTGCCCGGCCACGTCCTGGCCGGCCAGGGCCATGGGCACCACCTGCTCCTGTACGGGAGTGGGAGCCGGAAACTGGAGCTCTTCCAGGGCCTGGAGCAGTTCGGGGGCGAGGCCGAGGTCGGCGAAAGTGGCAGTCGGGGTCGTCGGAGTCATAAACGCAGGTTCAATCCGCAAAGGTAACGCTTTGCGGGAGGGCGGCGCAGAGAAAGATTAGAAGGGAAAACGTCATTCTGAGCGTAGCCGAAGAATCGCCACCGCTTCCTTGGCTTGGTGCTACAACATCAGCCCGCAAGATTCTTCGACTACGCCTCCGGCTACGCTCAGAATGACGTTCCTTTTCTCACCTTCTCACCTCCTCACCTCACACCGTTTCTTCCTGCTCCACCACATCGACCAGCTTGTAGCGCACGGCGGATTTTTTGGGGCGGATGTCGAGGCCGACGTGGTGGGCGTAGGCTTTGGTGAAGCAAGCTCCGAAGTAGAAAATCATGGCCGAGTAGAACACGAACAGCAGCACCAGCACGATGCTGGAGGCCGGCCCGTAGATGGGGCCCAGGTTGCGCGGGACCAGCAGCAGGCTCAGCGCGTTCTTACCCAGGCTGATGAGCACGGCCGTCAGCAGCGCCCCTGGCCAGACGGCCTTGCGGGGCACTTTGGCGCTGCTCAGGTTGCGGAACGTGACCCCGCACCAGCCCGTGAGAATAAGCAGGGAAAACACCTGGTTGCCCACTTCCAACACCAAGGAACTGAACGTGGCATCGAGCAACCCCGTGTAGTGGGCTACGAAGCCCAATGCCGCATCGGAGAGGAAGGCCAGCAGCGACAGCAACCCGGTGGCCAGCAGCAGGCCCAGGGAGCGGGCCCGCTCCTTGAGCACCGTCTGGAAGTGGCCGGTACTGGGCCGCACCCGCACCTGCCAGAGCTGGTTGAGGGAATGTTGAATCACGCCGAACAAGGTGGTGGCAATGAACAGCAGAAACCCAAATCCCAGCCACGACACCAGTCGGCTGCGCTCCACATCGGTTACGTTGCGCAGAATCTGCTCGACGAGGCCGGCGGCCGGAGAGCCCAGCAGGTGGGAGAGTTTGGTGAGCAGCAGCAGCCGTACCTGCGAGGCCGAATACAGGTAGCCCAGCGCCTGAATCAGGATAATGACGATGGGAGGCAGGGCAAACGTGGTGAAAAAAGCCGTGGCGGCCCCCAGCCGCAGCGGGTCGTTGGCCCCGAACTCGCGGGCCGCCCGGCGCAGCAGCAACCTGAAAACGTAGAAAAGATGGCGGGCGTGGCGCAACGAAACGGAGGGAGTCATGAACAAAACCAGAAGCGGAAAGCAGCCTGGGCAGGCGACCAGAGCTGGGCGAAGATACGGGCCAGTCTACCGCCAGCCTCAGGGTTCAGCGAGGCCGGCCGCATCTGGCTCGTATCTTTGCCAATTCAGCTCACTGCACCTCGGCAGCCCCTATTTAAAGACCAGGTGGTTTGGTAACAGCAGTAATGGAATGCGTGATTTAGGACGGAAAGTAAGCAGGTATCCGAACGAAGCGGGTTTTGTGGCCGCGCTGGTGTTATTTGAGGCATACCTGATGCTGTTCCGGCACCACGAACTTTACTACGATGCCAAGCAATACTGGGGCTTGGCTCGCAATCTGGAGGCCGGGGGAAATTTCTCGCTCTATCAGCTGACGACTCAACTGCGTGGTTATTTGCTGCCCCTGCTCAATGTGCCGTTGGTTTTTCTGGAGCGGACCCTACTAACTAACCACGGAATGGCTCTGATCAAGTCAGAAGGAGCCCTGGTGGCGGCGGCACTGTTTGGAGTGGCGGGGCCGCGCTTCTGGCAGGTTGCCACCGGCCGGGTGGTGCCGCTGGGGCGGCGACTGGCGTTCATCGGGCTGGGTTTTTTATTCTGGCGCGACCATTTTGGGTTTATACTCTCCGATTTTCCGGCCCTTTTGTTTTTGCTGAGTGGAACAGAACTACTGCTGGGAGGGCGGCACCTAGGTCGGCTGCTCCTGGGAGGTATCGTACTAGCGGGCACCATCTACATCCGACCGATCTACCTGCTGAGCCTGCCCCTCGTGTTGCTGTTTCGTTTGCTGAAACCGGATCCGGCTCCGGCGGGCCGTCAGCTGGCCGGCTGGGTGGCGTTGGTGGCGGGGGCACTGCTGGTGGCCGCCCCTCAGCTGGCCATCAATCGCCACAATTTTGCTTCCGCCAGCCCTCTGGTTATTTATGCGGGCGGAAAAGGACAGTACACGGTAGCGGGCACCAACAATCTGTATCTGTGGCATCTTATTGAAGGGCTGCGCATTCAGAAGTACGAAACCAGTGTGGGTACCGACTATCCCAAGCCCCAGGTGTACTATTTAGATGCCGCCGCACGTCAGGCGCTGGCTGGCCAGTTAGCGCCTGCCATCCGGAGCTACGCCGACTATTTTGGCCTGATAGCCAGGCAGCCGCTGGACATGGTGGCCCTGTTCGGCCGGCATCTGTTCAACGGGCTCGACGTGCTCTACAGCAGTCCTTATGTGGAGCAGGTAGCCGCGCCGAACAATGGACTGGCGTTGTTACATTATGCTGTGTTTTTTGGTGCTTTGGTAGTGGGATTGCGCCAGGCCCCGCGGCTGGCACCGCGTGACTGGCTTTTGGTGGCGGCGCTGGTCGTGCCGGTTTTGGCGGCGGTGCCACTGGTGGTAGAGTGTCGTTTCTTTATCAGCCTGCACCTGCTGGCCTATGGCCTGGTGTGCTTCGGGCTTCCTCATCCAGCCCGGTGGCAGTCGCTCTGGGCCGAAACGAGGCAACTACCGCTGCTGGCTGCCTTCGGTTTGTTCCTGCTCGGCTGCGTACTGATTTCGGCTAACACCCGCGCCAGCCTCGAATTGCCCATAACCACTACTTCTGCCGGCAGGTCGGCCGGCCAGTGAAGCCGCCGCGCGCTAGGCCTTGGGGAGTAGCCGCCTGTTACTTTCCTCCCGTTCTCACCGCCTCCATGCCCGATTCCGTTTCCCCCGATTCTGCTCAGTCTGTCTCAACTCCGCCCGCCAGCTGGTGGCGGCGGCGCCTGGTGCAGCCCCTGCTGAATCTGCTGCGCCAGGGCCTCACGCCCCACCAACTGGCCCTCACGGTGGCCCTGGGCTCGGCCTGCGGCCTGATTCCGCTGCTGGGCATAACCACGCTGCTGGCTACCTTCGGGGCGGTGCGCCTGCGCCTGAACGTGGCCGCTACCCTGCTCATCGCCCACCTCTGGAGCCCGGTGCAGCTGCTGCTCATCATTCCGCTGCTGCGCCAGGGCGCCCGCCTCTGGGGCGACCACGCCCCCGCGCTGACGCTGGACAAGCTGCGCTACCTGTTCAACCACGACTGGCTGGCCGCCCTGGGCCTGCTCTGGCACGCCATTGCGGGCGCGCTGCTGCTCTGGGCCGGAGCATTTGCCGTGCTGGGCCCCGTGCTTTACCTCATCCTGCGGCCGGTGCTGCGCCGGGTGCTGCGAGAGAGTGTAAAGTCTCAAAGTGCGGTTTAGGCAATAAAAAGGAACGTCATTCCGAGCGAAGCCGAGGAATCTCGCATGCTGATATTGCCAAAGTAATTCTACCATTAGAGTTACTTTGGCAACATCAGCATGCGAGATTCCTCGACTTCGCTCGGAATGACGTTCCCTTCTAAGCTCTAAGCTCTAAGCTCTAAGCTCTAAGCTCTAAGCCCGGCTATACACCGGCTCGGTGGTCAGCAGGTACTGAATAAGAGGCTCCTCGGAGGCGGGGTCAATCAGCATGAGGTCCACAAACTGGGACTCACCGATTTTGCCCTGGATGACGGGGCCCAGGTCCTGCAGGAAAGCGGGGTCCTGCTGCTCCGTATCGATGGCTACCAGCAGGCGCGACTGTCCGGGGTTGTTTTGCATGCGCATCTCCGTCAGGTACACCTTGCGGATGTGGTCCTGGGTGGCGCTGTACGCACGCAGGCCTTCATAAAGCTCGGTGGGCTCAGGTTCCGGCTGGTGCAGGGAAACCTGCAGGTCCTGAGGCGCGGGAGCTTCGAAAAGCTGGCCGGCCAGCAGGGCCTGAATTTCATCGGCCGGCAGCAGCTTGCCCACCGACGAGAAGGGGTTGAGCGCACACTCGGCCCCTTGTACCATGGTGAAGAAGTCGTGGCCGCGCAGGCGCATGTAAGTCACGCTGCCCTCGGGTACGGCACCATTATCGAAGATGCGCTCCACGGCCGTGAACACGGCAATTTTACCGTCGTGCAAGGCCTGCAGCTGGATTTCCATGCCTTCGGTGGGCGTAATTTCGCCGGGCTCCTGGTCTTCCTTGGCCGCCATCACCACCACCACTTCCTCGCCCAGCAGCGCCTGGTAGAAGGGGCTGCGGAACTGGGGCTCCACGGCCGCCTGCATCAGCAGTTGCTCGAGAATGTTGAGGGGCTGAAAATCGGGGGGGAGCGTGGGCTGCTGGCCCGGACCGGGCTGGCCGGGCATAGGCAGCGGGATGGGTGGAGCCGGCGGAATGAAGGGCATCGGCGCCGGGGCTTCTTCGGCGGGCATGGTGTAGTTGGAACCCTTGTAGCGGGGGCCGGCGGACTCGGTGGGGGCTGCGGGAGCCGCGCCCGCAGCAGGAGCCGGAGTGGCAGCGGGGGTAGGGGTGGGAGCCGAAGCGCCGTCTTCGGGCTTCTTTTTCAGAAAGTCAAACAGACCCATATCAGAACTAAGAGATGAAAGTGCAAGCTAAGCAGGTTTGGGGGAAGATGCACGCCAAAAATGCGGCGCCCGGCCCCTCGCCCGGAAAGACAACCGCGCGTTCAACGGGCCGGTTCCTGCCAGTGGCGCAGAAAATCCTGACGGAAAGCCGCTCCCAAAGGCAATTCTTTGCCCGCCACCGCGCGCTGATTGCCCGCCAGCCGCTCCACCCGCCGCAAAGCCACCACGTAGGATTTGTGCACCCGCACGAACTCGGTGGGGGGCAGCACCGTGAGCAGGCGGCGCAGGGTATCGGGCACCACGAGGCGGCCGGCGGGCGTGTACACCTTCACGTAGTTGTCGTAGGCTTCCAGCCACTGAATATCGGCCAGGGGCACCGAGTGGGTAGTGCTGCCGTCGCGCAGGAGCAGGGCCTCCGGGGCCGCCGCCGGAGCCCGATGGCCTTGAGAAAGCGCGGAAACGACACCGGCTTGAGCAGGTGATCCACTACGCCGTGCGCGTAGCCCTGCAGGGCAAACTCGCTGGAAGCGGTAGTCAGGATGACGTGCGGGGCCCGGGCAGGACCTGTAGCAACTCCAGACCGCTCATCTCGGGCATCTGAATGTCGAGCAGCACCACGTCCACGGGCTGGCGGTGCAGGAAGCTCAGGGCCCCAGGTGCCGGTAGCGCCGGTGCCCTACCCCAGCCTCGACCTCACGTTCCCGAACGCCAAGGGCGGTTTCGACCTCGCCGGCACGCTCACGCTGCCCCAGGGCAAAGGGCCGTTTCCGGCCGTGGTGCTGGTGTCGGGCTCCGGGGCTCAGGACCGCAACGAAACCGTGCTCGGCCACCAGCCCTTCCTGGTGCTGGCCGACTACCTCACCCGCCGGGGCTTCGCGGTGCTGCGCTACAACGACCGGGGTACGGCCCAGTCGGGCGGCACGTTTAAGGGGGCGCTCACCACCGATTTCACCACCGATGCCCAGGCCGCCCTGGCCTACCTGCGCACCCGCCCCGACATCCGGCCCAAGCAGGTGGGGCTGCTGGGCCACAGCGAAGGCGGCCTCGTGGTGTGGCAGGCCGCTTCCCAGCCCGCCGGCCCCGATTTCGCCGTGACCCTGGCCGGTCCCGGGGTAACCGGGGCGGCCATTCTGCTGCGCCAACAGGCCGACCTGGCCCGCGTCGCCGGGGCCGATACGGCCACCATCGGGGCCAATTTCCGGATTTATAACTGCCTCTTCACCGAGTTGAGCCGGCAGCCCAAATCCCTCAGCACCGACGCCCTGACCGAGCAACTGGCGGTAGTGGCCCGGCAGCGGCTGCCCCAGCTCAGCCCTGAGCAGGCCCGCCAGCAGGTGGAAGTTCTCGCTCAGCCCTGGATGCGCAACTTTCTACTCACTGACCCCAACGCGTATTTTCCTCGCGTGAGGTGCCCCGTGCTGGCCCTCAACGGCAGCCACGACCTGCAGGTAGCCGCCGATGTAAACCTGCCCGCCATTGAGCGCGGACTGCAAGCGGCCCGCAACCCCGACGTCACGATCCGCACCCTGCCCAACCTCAACCACTTCTTCCAGACCGACCCCGCCGGCACCAGCCACTATGCCGAAATCGAAGAAACCGTGGCCCCCCTCGCCCTCCAAACCATCGGCGACTGGCTGGCCCTAAAGGTGAGGTGGTGAAATGGTGAGATGGTGAGTTTGATGTTCGAGGGACCTGATTGCGCCACTTGCGCCGTTAAGCCCCTCGAACATAAAACTCACCATTTCACCACCTCACTATTTCACCGCTACTGTCCGTCCGAGCCGTTGCAGCGGCCGAGTAGGTCGGAGGCTTCGCGGATGGTGTAGGGCTGGTTCTGGTTGCCCCAGTTGGTTTGCAGAAAGTTGAGCAGGTTGGTAATCTGGGAGTCGGTCAGGTCCTCGTGGCCGGGCATCACCTGGTTGTACTCAATGCCGTTGACCACTAGCGGACCGCGCATCCCCTTGCGCACGATGCAGGGCAGCTCGGCGCGGTGCCGGGCCACGTAATCAGCGGCGGCCACGCCCGGGATGAGGCGCTCGAGGCCCTGGCCCTGGTCGCCGTGGCAACTGGCGCAGTGAGCGGCGTAGAGCTGGGCGCCCTCGTTCTGCCGCTCCGTAAAGCAGCTGCTCAGGCCCAGCGTGAGGGCGAAGGCCCCGACGACCACCCACCGGAAGTAGCCGGCCGCGCCCATTAGCGGGCGGCGGTTGGCTTGGCCGCGGCTTCTTCTTTGAGCAGCAGGGGCAACTCCTGAATCAGGCGGTCCACTTCTTCCTTCACCATGCCGTCGTACACGCCGCGCACGCGCCGCCGGGAATCCACCAGGGCGAAGGTGCCGCTGTGGGCGAAGCCGCCCTGCACGGTGCGGTCCACTTCAGCCGCGGTCATGTAGGCCCGGGCCAGGGCAAAAATGGTGTCGTGGGCAGCCGTGGCGAAGTGCCAGCGGGAAGCGTCCTGAATGCCCAGACGCTCGGCGTAGTCGCGCAGCACCGGAATGGAGTCGTGGGCCGGGTCGATGGTGTGGCTCAGGAACAGCACGTTGGGGTTGCCCTCGAAGGCCTTGTACACCCGCAGCAGCTCGCTCTGCATTTTGGGGCAGATGCTGGGACAGGTGGCAAAGAAGAAGTCGGTGACGTAGACCTTGCCGGCAAACGTCTGGTTGGTGATAACCTGGCCCTGCTGGTTGGTGAGGCGGAAAGCCGGAATGGGGTCGGGCAGGGTGTCGGCGGGCGAAGTAGGGGCGGCCGCCTTCAGGCCCAGTACCGGCAGGCGCTCAGGCTGGCCTGGCGTATCAGCGGAAGGCGAGCAGCCGGCCAGCAACAGGCCCAGGCCGGCTACGGTGCCGGCGGTCAGCAGGCCGGCGCGGCGCAGAATCGAACGAATCATGGAGCGGTGGTAGAAGGTAGGGCCGGGGCGGCTCCCAACAGGCGGCGGGCCGAGTCCTGGCTGCTTTGAAACAAACGACGCACCGAATCGATGCGTTCCTGCTGGGCCGCATAGTAGGCCAGGCGGCGCGGGGCAGCCACCGTGTCGGCCGGCCGGCGGTAGCGGTGCATCCAGAACATCATCCCGTTCTCGGCGCCCAGCAGAGCCCGGCGGTGGCGGCCGGCGGCCATAGTATCGGCGGGCGCGGCCTTGGCCAGCCGCTGGCGCAGCTCGTAGAGCTGGTCCATCTGGGCCATCAAGGAATCATGGCTGGCCAGCACGGTCTTTTCGGCGGCGGCCAGTTGCTGTTCCTGGTCGGGGGCCGTCTCACAGGCTGCCAGCAGCGCCAGCAGCGGAACAAATCGAAGCATTTTCACGCCCGCAAAGGTAGGGCGGGAAATGGGAATGGTCGGCTGGTTGAATGGGTGAATTGTTGAGATGGTTGAATGGGTGAACTGTTAAATAGCTCTGTCATCCTGAGCGGAGCGAAGGACCTTTTAACACTTGAACTACGGGCGGTATAAGATTCTTCGCCCCGTTCAGGATGGCAGTTCCTCAAGCCAACCCACCCACCCGACCATTCAACCATTGCCTTACCAACTCCTCGCTTCGGCCCAGTGCCAGAGGGCGGCACCCAGCGTCCAGGCAAGCCAGACGAACAGGCCGGCCAGGGCCAGCAGCACCAGCAGCAGTACCAGCACCAGGCCCTTGCCACTGCCTTGGTACTTGCCCTCGGCGTAGTGAGCGCGCAGCAGGCGCACGTTCCGGTCGTTGGCTTTATAGGCGAAGTCGAAGATGTTGCCCACCACCGGAATGGCCCCGATGAGCGTGTCGAGGATTACGTTGAAGACCATACGCACCACCAGGCTGCCGCTGGCTCCGTGGCGGAGCATGGTCAGAATCAGGATGCCGGAAATGGCCAGGGACGGCAAACCGCCCACCACCGGAATCAGGCCCATGAGCGGGTCGAGGCCGAAGCGCCAGCTGGTGCCGGGAACCCGGAACTGGCTGTCGAGCAGGCGGGAAATGCGTTCCACCCAACGCAGGCGGTCATCTTGGTCGAAAGTGGGAGTGGACATGAGGGAGAAAAATAATACGGATTCGGGTATCGAAACGCAACTCAGTCGTACGGGTTGAGGCATGGGCCCGACTCCCGGCCGCCGCCGCCGTTTGGGCATTGATTTTCCAGAGGCGGGCCTGCCGGCTTACCCCACCAGACCCGCCCTTCCCTGCCCTGAGAATCCCGGAGGGTGGGGGGGCAGAACCCACGATGCTCTTCTTTCTCGCGCCGCTTATCCCCGCACCGGCGGGAGCAGGTCAATCCAGCCGTCTTCGCTCACCACAATGGCCAGCACGGGGTAGCGGCTGGTTTCTACGTAGCGCAGGGCCGAATTGTAGCGGGAGCCGCGGCTGGAATCACCTTTTTCGGTGGCCAAGCCGTCGAGGATGACGCCGATAGCGAAGCAGGTGCCGGCCGGGTCGATGAGCACGGCCCCGTCGATGTTGGTGACGAGGCGGAGTACGGAGGGCGTCATGAGGCGGGGCGACACCCGGAAGCACTGCCGGGTGAGGCGGGCCGCCTCCTGGGCCGCGCCCGCCGAAATAAGCAGGATGGTGCCGTGGGTCTGCTTGGTGGCTTTCAGGGTGAGCTCCCAGAGGTAGGCCACCCCGGCCCCATCAACGGCCGGAAACACCCGGTGCACGGCCCGGGTAAAGTTGTCTTCGTCGATAGTGCCCTGGGGCAGGCGGGGCGTGTTCGATACCACCTTCATCATCAGCTCCGCGTTGTGGCTCAATTCCCAGCTGTAGTGCTTGGTGAAATGCACCGTAAACAACGGTTCGTGTTGCGGATCGGTGGGCTCTACCAGGTAACCCAGCCCGAATACTTCGGTGGCGTCGGTAATGAGTGAGGTGCGGTCTTCGCTCAGCTCCAGCAGCTTGCGGATGCGGCGGTAGTCGCGCAGCGGAATCGGCGATTCGAGGGTGAGCACGGGCACCACGGCGGGGTGGTTGCGGCGGCAGACTAGCATGGTGCCCACGCCTTCGTCGCCCTCGTGGCGCAGGGCGGCCACGCCGTTGCAGGCGTCATAGAGGCCGTGGGTGCCGGCGGCGGCGCGCAGCATGAAGCGGCGGCCGGCGGCGCGCAGCACCTCGTTGTAGTCGCGGTCGAGCACCGGCCGGTCGTCGTCGTCGTGGTCCGACTCGCGCAGGGCCCGGGCCGAATCCTGCAAAAACTCCTGTACCGTGGCCGCCAGCAGCGAAGCGGGGCGGTTGAGGGCCGCCGGGCCGGGCAGGGAGTAGTAGCACTGGTAGGCCTCGCAGCTAAGCTGCAACACAATGATTACTTGGTAACCGCCGGCCGTCACGGGCAGGGAGCAGAAGCTGACGCGGTCTTCCTTTCGGGCGGCTACTAAATCATTAAGCGTGTGTTCGGTAGCCCGGCGCAGTAGCTCGTACCAGCGCTGCTTTTCGTATCGGTCGTGGTCGAGCGGGTGCAGGTGGTAGACCACCTCGCGGGGGCCGTCGGGTTCCAATGCGGCGGCATGGGCCTTCACGGCGGCAAAGTCCTGCGGTCCGTAGCGGTGCGACTGGGGTTCCACTACTACCGCCTCCGGCTCATCAGTTTCCCGGGCCGAGGCTACGCCCAGCAGAAATACTTCTGGCTTCAGGGAGCGGTCAAGCAGGTTAAATACACCATCGGCGAAGAGCTGGACGGAAACGCGGAACAGACTTTGATTTTCCCACATAGGGAGGGGCGGGGCAGACGTGAAGGGCGCAAAGGGGCAAATACGCAAAAATGCCCGTCAGGGATGATACTATTCGCCAGATAATGGCCATATTGAATAACCTTCCGGCCCCGGCCGGGTTCTGCCTTCTCCCGGCCCGCGCGCCCAACTCCCCGTCCTATGTTCGTCGACCTGCTGATTGCCGCCCTGTTTGCCGCATCGTTGCTGCCGTTCGTGACGGGGTACTGCGCCTACAGCTACGGCCGCTCGTTCTGGCTCTGGTTTGCCCTGGGGCTCTGCCTGCCCATCGTGTCCTACTTCGTGCTGTTTGCCCTCATCCTGCGCCAGCAGCTCGACCACGGCCAGCGCCTGCTCAACGAAGCCAAAGCCGTGCTGGCCGAAGCCGAAGAAGCTGAACGGACGGTGAATGAGCGACTCGGCGAATGAGTGAACCGTTCTGACATTACGAGGCCACCGGCCGACGCAATCCGTCCATCCCGCAGCTCCAAACCCTGAGCAAACCCGAAGCCCCTGACGTGCCGACGCCAGGGGCTTTTGAATAGAACGGAGCGGAGAAGTAAATGAAGGACGCATTGCTTCGTCGTGCCTCCTCACAAGGACCGCACGGCTCACTCATTCACTCATTCGCCAACTCACTCATTCGCAAGATTCCCCGGGCGGCCCAGGCGCCGGTGCTCAGGCAGCCCTGGAGCAGGTAGCCGCCGGTGGGGGCTTCCCAGTCGAGCATTTCGCCGGCCACGAAGGTGCCGGGGCGGGCCCGCAGCATCAGGTGCTCGTCCACCGCGTCCCAGGCCACGCCGCCGGCCGTGCTGATGGCTTCATCCAGGGGGCGCAGGCCGCGGACGGGAATGGGCAGGTGGCTGAGCAGTTCGGCTACCGCCGCCGCATCGGCGGGGAATACGGACGGGCCCAGCTCCCGCAGCAGCGTGGGCACCGGCGGCGGCAGGCGCAGCGCCTCGCCCAGAAACGAAGCCCACGACTTGCCGGCCCGGCGGCGGCGGAGCTTTTCGAGGAGCTGGGCCGGGGGCAGGTCGGGCTTGAGGTGGAGGTGGAGCCGGGCGGGGCCGCCGGTGGCCAGGGCCGCCCGCAACTGGGGCGTAAGGGCGTAGACGGGCGTGCCCTCCAGGCCGTAGTCGGTGAGCAGCACTTCGCCCCGCACGCTCACGCCTGCGCAGCTCAGGGCCACGTTCTTGAGGGGTTGGCGGCCCACCTTCGCCCGGAAGAAAGCCGACCACGCTACTTCGGCCCCGCAGTTGCTGGGCGCAAACGGCACCACCGGTACCCCGGCCCGTTCTAATTCCGGCTGCCAGCGGCCGTCGGAGCCGGTTTTGGCCCAGCTGGCCCCGCCCAGAGCCAGCAGCGTGGCCTGGGGTCGCACGGTTAGTTCCTGGCCGGTAGTTTCGTGGCGGAAGCGCAGGCCGTTTTCGGGCGCAAAGCCCAGCCAGCGTTGACGGGTATGGATTGTGACATTCAACTCCCGCAGCCGCTCCAGCCAGGCCCGCAGCAGGTGGGTCGGCTTATGCTCAGGCAGCGGGAAGATGCGGCCACTGGTGCCCACGAAGGTGACAATACCCAGGTCGGCGGCCCAGGTGCGCAGGTCGGTGGGGGAGAAGTGGGCGAGGTACCGGGTGAATTCGGGCTGGCGGGCGGCGTAGCGGGCGGCGAAGGGCGCGGCGTCTTCGGCGTTGCTCAAGTTGAAGCCCCCGTGTCCGGCTACCAGAAACTTGCGCCCCACCGTGGCCTGGGCCTCGTAGAGGTCAACCTGGCAGCCGGCCTCGGCCAGGCGCTGGGCCGCCAGCAATCCGGCCGGTCCGCCCCCCACTACGGCCACTACAAACGGAGCTGAATCCTGCATGGGGCAAAGGTAAGGGGTGGCGGCGCCCCCGCCCGCCCCGCCGACCGGCAGGCCTCCTTCCGGCCCCGAAACCGTATCTTCGCGGCCCCTGTTTCGGCGGTTCGGACGTATTGTGCGTATAGTCGAAGCCAAAAACCGGGTTACCTACGCTCTATGGGTTCATATTCCATTCTCATCGGCCTGAGCCTGGCCGTGATTCTGTCCTACCTTTTCGACCTGGTGGCCCGCGCCACCAAGGTGCCGTCGGTGCTTATGCTGCTGCTCTCGGGCATCGCCCTGCGCCAGGCCGCCGATTACTTCGACGTTTCGTTTGCCACGCCCAAGGTCATTCTGGAAATATTCGGCATTATCGGGCTGATTATGATTGTGCTGGAGGGGGCCCTGGATCTGAAGATAACCCGCGCCAAAGCCCCACTCATCCGCCGTTCCTTTTTCGCGGCGGTGCTCATGCTGGTGGTCCAGTCGGTGGTCATTGCCCTGATTCTGCACTACTGGCTGCACGTCAACTTCCAGAGCTGCCTCGTGAACGCCATTCCGCTGGCCGTCATCAGCTCGGCCATTGCCATTCCCAGCGTGGCAGGCCTCACGGGCGAGAAGCAGGAGTTTATCGTCTACGAAAGCACGTTTTCCGATATTCTGGGCATCATGTTCTTCAACTTTGCCCTCCAGGATAACTTCGCCCAGGGCATGTCGGTAGTCACCTTTGGCTTCGATGTGGTGGCGGTGCTGCTGCTGGCCGTGGTGAGTACGGCGGCGCTGGTGTTTTTGCTCGACCGGATCCGGCTGCACGTGAAGTTTTTTCTGGTGCTGGCTTTTCTGGTGCTGCTCTACAGCGTGGCCAAGAATCTGCACCTCTCGTCGCTGATTCTGGTGCTGGTGTTCGGCCTGGCCGTCAATAATGCCGAGCAGTTCATGATCGGGCCCTTGCAGCGCTGGTTCAATCCCGGCCGGCTGACCGAGGAGCTGCACCAGCTACGCAGCATCACGGCCGAATCGGCCTTTCTGATCCGCACGTTTTTCTTCCTGCTCTTTGGCTTCAGCATCACGCTCAACAAGCTGCTCAGCCCCCAGCTGCTGCTCCAGGGCGTGCTCATTGTGGCGGCCCTCACGGCCATCCGCTACTTCTACCTGCGCTACATCGCCAAAACCGACCTCATTCCGGAGCTGTTCATCGCGCCCAAGGGCCTGATTACGGTGCTGCTTTTCTACAGCATTCCCCAGCAGCACCTTATCGGCGAAGTGTCCGAAAACATCCTCTTCCTGGTTATTCTGCTCACCGGCGTGCTGATGATGGTGGGCCTGCTCATGAGCCGCGAGGAGCCGGAAATCGGGGAGTACTGAGTAGTTGAGGAGCCGCTTCGCAGGAGCCAGGAGTTAGTAGAGAAAACGGCTGTCATCCCAAGCGAAGCGAAGGACCTTATCACGTCTGAACGGCCGTAACAACGACTCGGTTTGACGTAATAAGGTCCTTCGCTCCGCTTAGGATGACAGCCGTTCCCTCTCCTAACTCCCGGCTCCTGGCTCCTGCGAAGCAGCTTCTGACTCCTAAAAATTCGTCTTGAACAGCTTGATGGCAATGGCCAGCAGGATGACGCCGAACACGCGGCGCAGGATGTCTTCGCCGGCTTTGCCGAGCTTGCGCTCAATCCAGGCCGAGCTTTTGATGACCAGGTATACGAACACTAGGTTTACCAGAATGCCGGCCAGCACGTTGGGCAGCTGGTAGGCGGCGCGCAGGGAGAGCAGCGTGGTCATGGTGCCGGCCCCCACGATGAGGGGGAAGGCCAGCGGCACGATGGAGCCGGTGCCGGCAGTAGGATCGTGGCGGAACAGCTCAATGCCTAGAATCATCTCCATCCCGATCAGGAAGATGATAATGGCCCCGGCCAGGGCAAATGACTGAAAATCAACCCCGAACAGGGACAGGATGCTCTGGCCCAGAAACAGGAAGCTGACCATCAGCACCCCCGCTACCAGGGTGGCTTTTTCGGCGTTCACGCCACCTTCGCGCTGCCGGATCTGGATGATAATGGGCACCGAGCCCAGAATATCGATGATGGCAAACAGCGTGAGCGTGACGGAGGCTATTTCCTTGAAGCTGAACATAGGGCGAAATAGGGAAATGGTGAAATGGTGAGTTGGCTGTTCTGGGGATGTGGGCCTGAACCCTTGGTCCAGCGGCCCGACAACTCACCATTTCACCATCTACACTATTTCACCTCTTAGGCGAAGTCTTTGGCGAAGAACTGGACGAGCTGCTCGAAGGCCGCGTCGGGGATGGCGGGGAAGTTGGCGATGCGCAGGCTGGTGGGTTTCCAGGGGCCGTAGCCGCTGCCCAGCTGCAGGCCCTGGGCCAGGGCCTGGCGCTTCACTTCCTCGATGAGGGCCGGCGCACCCTGCAGGCCGATAACGGTGCTGGAGCGGGTTTCGGGATTCGTGACGAGGGGGCGGAGCTGGGTGGCCTGGTCGAAGTAGTCGTAGAGCTTGGTGGCGCGCTCCTGCACGTGCTGGTGGGTGATTTTGATGGCCGGGTTATCGTGCAGGGTGCGGTTGAGCAGGTAGATGCCCAGCACGTTGGGCGTGTGGGTGGTCTGGAAGTTGAGCATCTTCTCGTACTGGGCCGTAAGCGAGTTGTAGTGGCTGCGCTCATTCACTTTGCGCAGGCGCTCCACGGCCCGGGGCGAGAGCAGCATCACCGACAGGCCCGCCGGCAGCCCGAAGCACTTCTGCACCGAGGCGTACCAGATATCGGCCTTGATGAACTTGAGCTGGATGCCGGCCATCGAGGAGGTGGCATCCACGGCCAGCAGGGCGTTGCCGGGCAGGCGGTTGTAGATGTTCAGAATCACGCCGTCGCGCAGCTGGGTGGCGTTGCTGGTTTCGTTCTGGGTCAGGCAGACCAGGTTGGTATGCTCGTCGAGGCCGGGCAGGTTGCGGGCGTCGGGCACCTCATCGATACCGAATTTGATACCCGTGGACTCGGGCCGCAGGGCCTTGGCGTACTCGTACCATTTCTCGCCGAAGGCCCCGCTGTAGAGATGGAAGCTCTTGGTGGGCGTCAGGCTCTGGGCCAGCACTTCCCAGCACTCGGTGGCCGAGCTCATGAAGAACACGGTGTAATCCTGGGGTACGTTGAGCTTGTTTTTGAGCTCCTGCACCGTCTGGCGCATGAGCTGCACAAACCGCTCCCCGCGGTGCGGGGCCGAGAGCCAGCCCTCATCAAAGGCGTCCTGCAAATAGCGGCGTACCTGCGGGTACACCTGGGAAGGGCCGGGATTGAACGTATACATATGCGAAGGAAAGTCAGGTTGAATAACAAAGGTAGGCAACGGGAAAGGAGGGAGGTGAGGAAAAAAAGGGCGTCATTCTGAGCGTAGCCGGAGGCGAAGTCGAAGAATCTCGCGGGCTGACGTTGCGGTACTAACGCTGGTATAAGAATTACCATTGCTCGCGAGATTCTTCGACTTCGCTCCGCTCCGCTCAGAATGACGTTCCTTTTCTCACTTCTCACTTCTCACCATTTCACTCTTTCACCGCCTCAGACCCGGAAGCCGACGCGCTTGGGGCGCTGGCCGTCGAAGTAGTGCAGGGCCAGCTTATAGCTCTCGAGCTTGAAGCCGCTGATGCTGCCCACGCAGTTGCGGCCCAGCAGACTGCGCTGGCGGAATTCTTCGCGGGCGTGCAGGTTGCTCAGGTGCACCTCCACCACCGGCGCGCCGATGGCGGCCACGGCATCGGCCAGGGCCACGCTGGTGTGGGTGTAGCCGCCGGCGTTGAGCACGATGCCGTGGTAGCTGAAGCCTACTTCGTGGAGCTTGTCGATGAGCTCGCCCTCGTGGTTGCTCTGGAAATATTCCAGCTCGAACTGCGGAAACGCTTCGCGCAGCTCGGGCAGGTATTCCTCGAAGGAGCGGGTGCCGTAAATGCCCGGCTCGCGCCGGCCCAGCAGGTTCAGGTTGGGGCCGTTGATGATGAGTATGTTCATGGTTGGGGAACTGAGGAACTGAGGAACTGGGCTGGGCTGGGAGGCCGGGCAAAGATACGGTCATCCTGAGCGGAGCGAAGGACCTTGTACCACCGGCACTGGTCGTTGGCACAATACAACGTGATAAGGTCCTTCGCTCCGCTCAGGATGACCGTATCTTTGCCCAGTCCCTCAGTCCCTCAGTCCCCCCAAACCCAGACCCTCATGTCCACCTGGTCCGTTGCCATCAAGCAGTTCGAGGGCTACCTCCAGCTGGAAAAGTCGCTTTCCGCCAACTCAGTGCAGGCCTACGTGCGCGACGTGCACAAGCTGCGCCAGTACCTGGAGCTGGAAAAGCTGCCGGCCTCGCCCCAGCAGGTCACTACCCGCATCCTGCGCGACTTCCTGGCCTGGCTGGGCGGGCTGGGTCTGGAGGCCACGTCGCAGGCGCGCACCCTCTCGGGCATCAAGGCCTTCTACCACTTCCTGATTATGGAAGATATGCTGACCCTGGACCCCACCGACACGCTGGAAGCGCCCAAAACCGGCCGCAAGCTGCCCGATACGCTCAGCTACCCCGAAATTGAGCAGGTGCTGGCCGCCCTCGACCTGAGCACGCCCGAGGGCACCCGCAACCGGGCCATCCTGGAAGTGCTCTACAGCTCCGGACTGCGGGTGAGCGAGCTGACGGGCCTGCGCCTGTCCAACCTCTACGCCGACCAGGGTTTTGTGCGCGTGACGGGCAAGGGCAACAAGGAGCGGCTGGTGCCCATCGGCCGCGACGCGCTCAAGCACCTGGGCTTCTACCTGCAGGGCATCCGGGCCCACCTCGACATCAAACCCGGCCACGAGGACACCGTGTTTCTCAACAAGCGCGGCACCGGCCTCTCGCGGGTTATGATTTTCAACATCATCAAAAGCGCCGCCGAGAAAGCCGGCATCCGCAAGAGCATCAGTCCGCACACGTTCCGCCACAGCTTTGCCACCCACCTCATTGAGGGCGGGGCCGATTTGCGGGCGGTGCAGGAAATGCTGGGCCACGAAAGCATCACGACTACCGAAATCTACACCCACCTCGACCGGGACTACCTGCGCCAGATCATCACCGACTTCCACCCCCGCAGCTGAGTAGCTGGTTGTCAGTTGTCAGTTGTCAGTTGTCAGTTGTCAGGATGGAAGAAACGTCATTCCGAGCGCAGCGTAGCCGAGGAATCTTGCGTGCAACAGTAATCCTGATGTCTGGTTAGCATTCCAACGTCAGCACGCGAGATTCCTCGGCTGCGCTCGGAATGACGTTTCTTCCATCCTGACAACTGCCAACTGCCAACTGCCAACTGACAACCAGCAACTATTTCTCTTTCTCCTGGTGTCCGATGGCCTGACAGCTGAGCAGCCATTCGGTGGCTTCGGGCAGGCTGTCGAAGATCTGAATCTCGAATTTGCGAAATAGTTGGTGGGCGGGCGTGGCGATGAAAGTGCTGGCCAGGGTGTCGGCCCGCACCACGTGGGCCACGTACTGCAGGCCAGCGCTGGCTGCGGCCGGCCCCCATTCCTTGGCCAGCCAGTGCAGGGAGTCGAACCAGGGGCCTTCGAGCTGGCTGTTATCGTTGAGCAGGTAGGGGCAGTGCAGCTCCCGTAGCATGTCCAGACTGGCCTCGGCACCTTCCCGGGCGTATTCGGGACCCACGTAGCCGGTCCAGGTAATGTGCAGCCGGTGCAACTCAGGGTGGTAAACGAGCCGACAATAGGCGGGGCTGTCAGGGGAGGAGAGCAGGCGTTCGGGCATGGCGCAGGAGTGGATGAGGGCGAAGAACCTGATCAGTCGCCAGGGGCTGAGGGCTGTTGATTCCCCGCTCCAGGGTAGCATTTCAAGCCGGAGGGAGCAGAAGGAGCCAGCGGTGCCGGGGCGGGCTTTTGGCGGTGTAACGTGACGAGGGGCGTGGGGGATGTCGGCCGGGGCCGGCTGTGTTGTTTTAGCCCGCTTTTTCTTCCTGCTTTCCGCAATGCCCCCGCCACTTCCGCTTTATCCCTTGTCTCGGTCGGCGGCCCTGTGCGGGGCGGTGCTGGCCCCGCTGGTGCTGAGCTTGGTGCGCCTGGGCGAAATAGTGCGTCTGCGCTCGGCAGAGGTGGGCATGCCACGGCGCGCCGTAAGTGGCAGACCGCAACGGGTTAACCAGACCACCGGCCTGGCCCGGATGCCCACGCGCATAACTCACCGCATCCCTGTCTCACCATTTCACCGCCTTTATGCCTAGATTTGGTTTCTGGCGAACATTCCAATGGCGAAAAATACCTACAAGCAACCTTCCGGAACGGCCGGCGGCCGCAGCAACGAGCCCCGCGCCACGGAGCCCCGGCCCGCCCGCAACCAGCCCCGGCCCGCCGCCGAGCCCGTTCGCGAGGCACGGCGCAACGAGCCCAAAGCCGCCCCCAGCTCCCCCAAGGCCCGCAAACCCTTCGCGCTGCCCACCCTCCAGCTGGGCGGGGCGCTGAACTTTCTGCGCGACCGGCGCTTCCAGCTTTTCCTGGGCTTCTTCTTTCTGATCGGCTCCATCTACCTCACCATTGCCTTCATTTCCTTCCTGTTCACGGGGCACGCCGACCAAAGCGTGACCGAGAGTCTGGGCACCACGGCCACGGCCGAGGCGGGCAAGGAAACCGGCAACTGGCTGGGCCTGGTAGGGGCCGTGCTGGCTCAGTGGTTGATTCAGGACGGCTTCGGAGTGGCCGCGTTTGCCGTCATTCCGGTCGTATTCTTTCTGGGCTACAAAATCGTGTTCCGGCGGGCCGGCGTGTCGTTTAGCTACGTGCTGGCCCTGTGCCTGTTCGTGATGCTCTGGCTGAGCCTGCTGCTGGGCTACGTGGTGCTGTCTCTGCAAGGGCCCGAGGTGTCGCCGGAAGTGGCCCACAGCCTGGATTTTCTGTGCGGGGGCGTGGGCTACGAAACCGCCTCCTGGCTCAGCGGCCTGCTGGGCGGGGGCACGGTGCTGCTGCTGGCCTTCCTGTTGATTTCCTTCGTGGTGTTCTTCTTCAACGTCACCAGCCTCAACCTCAACCTGCGCCGCAGCGCCGGGGAGCAGGATGACGACGACGACGACGCCAAGGAAGCCGCTGCCTTGCGCGCCCCGGCCGCCAATCGCCCCGCCACCCACGAGCCCGCCCCCTGGGCCACCGACGAGCCTGGCACTGCCGAGGAGGAGGACTCCCTGGGTATTACGCTCAAGCGCGTGGGCCCGCTGGCCGAGTCCGAGCCTGAACCCGAGGAGCCGGAATTTTATGAGCCGCCCGTGCCCCGCACCGGCCCGGTAGCCTCGCCGGCCCTGGCGGCTGCTACCACTGCTACCGCTGCCGCCACCGGTGCTTCGGCCGGAGCGGGTGGCCTCGCGGCCGGGGCCGCCGCCCTGCCCATGAGCGTGGTTCCGGCCGTGGCCGCTGCTGCGGTCAAGCCTGCTTCCGGCCCCAGCTTTTCGGTGGAGGTAGCCGAGCCGGAGCCCCCGCGCCCGGCCCCGGCGGCGCCCGTGGCACCCCCGGTTTCCAGCGTGCCCACTCCGCTTTCCCTGGCCGATCTGGCCGATGATGATGCGCCGTTGCCGCCTTCCATGCCCGTAGTGCCGGTTGCGCCGGTAGTGCCGGCCGGCCTGTCGTTTGAGGTGGAAGACTCTACCGCCAAGCCCGAGCTGGACCCCTCGGCCGGGGCCGATATGGCCCTGATTGCGGAGGAAAACGAGGAAGAAGAAGTAATGCCCAGCGGCGAGTACGACCCCACCCTCGACCTGCCCCGCTACCAGTACCCCACCCTGGAGCTGCTCAACGACTACGGCGTGGCCAAGGCCCAGGTCACCAAGGAGGAACTGGAAGCCAATAAGGACCGCATCGTGGAAACGCTGGGCCACTACGGCATCAACATCGCCTCCATCAAGGCCACCATCGGGCCCACGGTCACGCTCTACGAAATCGTGCCCGACGTTGGGGTGCGCATCAGCAAAATCAAGAGCCTCGAGGACGATATTGCTCTGAGCCTGGCCGCCCTCGGCATCCGTATTATTGCCCCTATTCCGGGCAAGGGCACCATCGGTATCGAGGTGCCGAACACCAAGAAGGAGATGGTGAGCATCCGCTCGGTGTTCAACACCGACAAGTTCATCACCTCCGAAATGGACCTGCCCATTGCCTTCGGGCGCACGATTACCAACGAAGTATTCGTGGTGGACCTGGCCAAAATGCCCCACCTGCTCATGGCCGGCGCCACGGGCCAGGGTAAGTCGGTGGGGTTGAACGTGATTCTGGCTTCGCTGCTCTACAAGCGCCACCCCTCGCAGCTCAAGTTCGTGCTCGTCGACCCCAAGAAGGTGGAATTGAGCATCTTCAACAAGATTGAGCGCCACTTCCTGGCCAAGCTGCCCGACACGGAGGAGCCCATCATCACCGACACCAAGAAGGTGGTGAACACGCTCAACTCCCTGTGCATGGAGATGGACAAGCGCTACGACCTGCTCAAGGACGCCGGCTGCCGCAACCTGAAGGAGTACAACCGCAAGTTTGTGGAGCGCCGCCTCAGTCCCAAGAAGGGCCACCGCTACATGCCCTTCATTGTGCTGGTGATTGACGAGCTGGCCGACCTGATGATGACGGCCGGCAAGGAAGTGGAAACGCCCATTGCCCGCCTCGCCCAGCTGGCCCGCGCCATCGGCATTCACCTGATTGTGGCCACCCAGCGCCCCTCCGTGAACGTGATTACCGGTATCATCAAGGCCAACTTCCCCTGCCGGATTTCCTTCAAGGTGACCAGCAAAATCGACTCCCGCACCATCCTCGATGCCGGCGGGGCCGACCAGCTCATCGGCCAGGGCGACATGCTCATCTCCCAGGGTTCCGACATCATCCGGGTGCAGTGCGCCTTCATTGATACGCCCGAGGTGGACCGCCTCTGCGACTTCGTGGGCGAGCAGCAGGGCTACCCCGACGCCTACCACCTGCCCGAAGTGGTGGGCGAGGACGGCGGCGGCAATGGCAACAGCGAGGATTTCGACCCCTCCGACCGCGACAGTATGTTCGAGGAAGCGGCCCGCGTTATCGTGACGCACCAGCAGGGCAGCACTTCCCTGCTCCAGCGCCGCCTCAAGCTCGGCTACAACCGCGCCGGCCGCCTGATTGACCAGTTGGAGCACGCCGGCATCGTAGGGCCGTTCGAGGGCAGCAAGGCCCGGGAAGTTTTAATTCCGGACGAATACAGTTTGGAACAGTTGTTGAATACGCTGGCCAAGTAAGGCTCAGAGCTTAGATCTCAGAGCCTAGAACCTAGATTCCAATTTGGAGTATGTGTGAAGGAGAATTTGACTAAGCTCTAAGTTCTCTACTCTAAGCTCTGAAAAACGCCACTCTCTTTTGCAATGAAAAAATATTTCGCGCTGCTCGCTCTCTCCGTTTCGTTCATGGCCGGCGCTGAGGCCCAGCAGGACCCCAAAGCGGGCAAAATCCTGGACCAGATGAGCTCCAAGTACCAGGCCATGAAAGCGTTCAAGGCCACTTTCACCCAGACCCTCGAAAACGATGCGGCCAAGGTGAAGGAGAACCTGACCGGCGACATCACCGTCAGCGGCCAGAAGTTCCGCCTGAAGATGAGCGGCCAGGAGGTCATCAACAACGGCCAGACCATGTGGACCTACATGAAGTCGGAAAACGAGGTGAACATCTCCGACTACGAGCCCGACGAGCAGGAAATTTCGCCTTCCCAGATTTACACGCTCTACAAGAAAGGCTACAAGTACACCTACGTACAGGAAGCCAAGGAAGGTGGCGAAACGGTGGACGTGATTGACCTCTCGCCCGAGGACCGCAACAACCCCGTGTACAAGGTGCGCCTGAAAGTGAGCCGCGCCGATAAGTCGGTGAAGAGCTGGCAGATGTTCAAGAAGAACGGCAACCGCTACACCTACCGCATCAGCAAGTTCGTGCCCAACTTCCCGGTGGATGCCACCACCTTCAACTTCGATAAGAACAAGTACAAGGGCGTGAAGGTGATTGACCTGCGCTAACTGCCCCGCCTGCCAACCCGACCGGCCCGCTTCTGCTACTTCAGCAGGGGCGGGCCGGTTTTTTTATGGCTGATTGAGCCTGTTTTTTTACTATTTTCATTCGCTGTTTATACTTCCCCTGGCTCGCTATATCTGCCTCGTTATGCAGGAAGATTTTCTCCACTATATCTGGCAGCACCAGTATTTCGATAAGACCGACCTGCGCACCGAGGACGGCCAGCTGGTAACCGTGCTGCGGCCCGGCCACCGCAACCCCGATGCCGGCCCCGATTTCCTGAGCGCCCGCCTGCGTCTGGGCCAAGTGGAGTGGAACGGGGCCGTGGAAATCCACCTGCGCGCCTCCGACTGGCACCGTCACCACCACCAGACGGACCCCAAGTACGACCAGGTCGTGCTGCACGTCGTGCACTCGGCCGATATTGACGTGCAGCGCACCAACGGCTCCGTGATTCCGGCCCTGGCCCTGGCGGCGCGGCTGCCGGCCGGAGCCCTGGCCGCCTACGAGCAGCTCCGGGAGCAACCGGCCGGGGTGCTGCTGCCCTGCGCCCCGCTGCTGCCCCGCGTAACCGAGCTGACGCGCACCATGATGCTGGGTCGCGCCCTGCTGGAGCGCATGGAGCAGAAAGCCGACCGTATGGCGGAGTTGCACGCCCAACTGGGCCAGGACTGGGAGGCCACGGCCTGGCACGCGCTGGCCGCCGCCTTCGGGTTTAAGAAGAATGCCGAGCCCCTGAGTCGGCTGGCCAAGGCTCTGCCGCTACCCCTGTTGCGCCGCCACCGCCACGATGCGCTGCCGCTGGCCGCGCTGGTGTTCGGACAGGCCGGTTTTCTGACCGACGAGCCCCTGGACGATTACAGTCGGGAGCTAGGCGCTGAGTTTGAGTTTCTGCGCCACAAGTATAACCTGCACGGCACCGCCCTGGCCGCCGCCGACTGGAACTTCCTGCGCCTGCGGCCCGCCAACTTCCCCACCGTGCGCCTGGCCCAGCTGGTAGCCCTGCTCCACGCCCGGCCCACGCTCTTCGACGCCCTGCGCACGGCCCGCGACGTGCCGGCGCTGGAGCAGTTCTTCACGGTCCCGCTGCCCGCGTACTGGCAAACGCATACCCGGCCCGGCAAACCCGGGAAAACGGCCGCGCTGGGCAAAACCAGCGTCCATCTGCTCATTATTAACACCGTGGTACCGTTACGCCTGGCCTACGCCCGCAGCCTGGGCAGTCCGGCACAAATGGAAGCGGCCCTGAGTCTGCTCGATTCTCTGCCCCCGGAGCGCAACCACCTCACCGACGCTTACCAGGCTGCCGGCTTCCGCCACACCTGCGCTGCCGACTCCCAGGCGCTGCTGGCCCTGGAACACGGCTACTGTGCCCCGCGCCGCTGCGTGCAATGCGGCATCGGGGCCAGTCTGCTGAGGCGGTAAGCCGGAGCCGGGAAGCACAAGCCAGGAGCAGCCGGTTCGCTCAGGCAGCCCACGACTTGTAACTTGCTGCCTCACGTTCTTCAACGTTACCCTTTGCTGCCCGAAATTCTTCTTGCCTTATGGCTTAACGCCGGCTTGCTCTGGCTGCTGCTGCGCTGGTTGCCCCGGATGCGGCAATTATCCGGCATCGGCCGCTGGGTGCTGCCTACGCTGGTGCTCAAGCTGGGGGCTACGGCCCTTTCGGTATGGCTGCTCAGTGACGATGGCCGTTACTTTCAGTACTGGTCGGGCCGCCTGACCGACCAGCTCTGGCATGCCCCGGGGCAGTGGGGGCGGATGCTGTTTGCGGATGCGTTTCACTGGCAGGGGCAGGCCCTGGTCTTTCACGGGTTCTCGAACACGCTCTTCCTGATCAAGCTGCTGTCGATTTTCAATCTGGCCAGTCTGGGCACGGCGGCGCTCAACGGGCTTTATCTGTCCATGTTCAGCTTCGTGGGGTGCTGGGAGCTGGTGCGTCAGCTGCGGCTGCGGTGGCCGCTGGCCCCGGCGGGGGCGGGGGTAGGGGCGTTTCTGACCTGGCCCACGGTGGTGTACTGGACCTCCGGACTGACCAAGGAAAGTCTGCTGGTGGGTAGCGGGGCGCTGGTGCTGGCGCTGGTGGTGTACCTAGCCTACGGGCCGGCTACCCGGCGGTGGCGGGCGGTGGCGGGGTTGCTGGGAGTCGCGCTCCTGCATTTCAAGATGCGCTACTTTTTTGCCGTCGTGCTCTTTGGAAATCTGGTTGGTTTGGGCTTCACGCGCACCCTGCAGCACCTGGGCGCGGCCCGCAGCCGCTGGACCCAAACGGCCCTGCTGCTGGCCCTGCTGAGTGGTGGGGCCTGGGTTGCCGGGGAGGTTAGTCCGCTGTTCCGGGCCAATAAATTTACCTCCCAGCTCCAGCGCAATTACAGCAGCCTGCTCAAAACTTCCCGCAACCGCCCGCACCTGGTGTACCCTGACCTGCGCCCTACCACCGCCAGCGTGGTGGAGCACGCGCCCCGGGCCGTATTCAATACTCTTACCCGGCCCTGGCCCTGGGAAGGCCGGTCGGCGCTCTACGCTATTGCAGGCCTGGAAAACCTGGCGCTGCTGGCGCTGCTGCTGCTGGCGGTGGTGGCCGTCGGGCGCGGCCGGCCCGGGCAACTGCCGTTTGCCCTGGTGCTGGCGCTGCTCCTGTACTGCCTGATTCTGGCCGCGCTGCTGGGCCTGAGCACCCCCAACCTGGGCACGCTCAACCGGTACCGGGTCAGCTTTCTGCCCTTTCTGGTGCTGCTGCTGCTGCAAAACGAGTACGCCGCCCGCCTGCTCCGGTGGCTGGTCCGCCGGATTTTCTAGTGGGAGCGGTTAATAGCAGGAGAAAGGGACGTCATTCCGAGCGGAGCCGAGGAATCTCGCGGGCTGACGCCGGGTTGGCACCCTATCAGCAGATTACTTCAGCAACGTCAGCCCGCGAGATTTCTCGGCTCCGCTCGGAATGACGTTCTTTCTTTAACAACCAACAACCAACAACCAACAACCAGACACCGGACCCCGATAAAAACAAGGCCCGTATCTTTGCGCTTTACTTTCGCCATTCCCCATCGGCCCTCGCGGCCGTTTTTTAATAGTATGGAAAACCCCGTAATCATTCTGGGCGCGCAGGCCGTGGGCACCGCCGCCCTCGATGCCTTCCAGAGCAACGACGTAGTAGTGTACTGCCTGCTCGACGATGAGGCCGCCCTCCAGGGCACCGAGCTCAACGACGTGCCCGTGATGGGCAACACCGACGACAAGGAGCTGCTCAAGCTGTTGGGCAAAAAGTGCGAGGTATTCGTGGCCACCGAGGACACGGCCAGCCGCCGCAGCCTTACCAACATGCTGCGCGAAGAATACACCGTGGCTCCCGTCAATGCCATTCACCAGCGGGCCAGCGTATCGGCCCACGCCTGGCTGGGCCACGGCAACCTCATCGGGGCCAACGCCGTGGTAGCCGGCACGGCCAAGCTCGGCGACGGCTGCATTCTGGGCGCAAACGCCGTAGTGGAGGTAAAGGCCGAAGTGGGCGACTATGCCCAGCTGGGCGCGGGGGCCATCCTCAACGCCAACGTGCAGGTGGGCGAGCTGGCCTTCATCGGGGCCGGTGCCATTGTGGTGGCCGGCGTGAAAATCGGGGCCAAAGCCCGCGTGGGTGCCGGCTCCGTCGTGGTGGCCGACGTTCCCGCCGGCCAGACCGTATTTGGCAACCCAGCGGCTAAGGTTTAGGTAGCAATTGAGAAGTAAGAATTGACAAGGCTGGCCAAGTTGCGCTGGTACGACCGTTACTTCTTACTTCTCGATTCTTAATTCTTGATTCGGAAGATGGATTACCTCGTTCTGCTTTACTACTGCTACACGCCGCTCGAAAACCCGGAGCAGTTTCGGGAGGAGCACCACCGGCTCTGCCTGCAACTGAACCTGCTGGGCCGCATTATTGTGGCGCCCGAGGGCCTGAACGGCACGGTTTCGGGCCGGCGGGCCGATTGTGAGGAGTACATGCGCCTGGTGAAGGCCGATGCGCGCTTTGCCAGCCTGGAGTTCAAGGTGGAAGAGGCCCCGGCCCACACCTTCCAGAAACTGCACGTGCGCGTGAAGCCCGAAATTGTGCACGTGGGCCTGCCCGACATCAAGCCCTACGAGCGCACCGGCATCCACCTCTCGCCCCAGGAGTTCAAGGACCTCAAGGACCAGCCCGACGTGGTGGTGCTCGACGTGCGCTCCGACTACGAGCACGAGCTGGGCCGTTTCAAGAATGCCGTAACCCTGGACATTGAGAACTTCCGTGAGTTCCCGGCCAAGGTGGCCGAGCTGGCCCAGTACAAGGATAAAAAGGTGCTCACGTACTGCACCGGCGGCATTAAGTGCGAGAAGGCCTCGGCCTTTTTGCTGGAGCAGGGCTTCGAGAACGTGTACCAGCTCCACGGCGGCATCATCAAGTACGGTCTGGAGGCCGGCGGCGAGGATTTCGAGGGCAAGTGCTACGTTTTTGATGGCCGCGTGGCCGTGGACGTGAACACCGTCAACCCCTCCGTTATCAGTGAGTGCCACCACTGCCACACGCTCAGCAGCCGCATGGTGAACTGCGCCAACCCGCACTGCAACGCCCACCTGCCCCTGTGCGAAGCCTGCGCCGACGAGCTGGAGGGCGCCTGCTCCCCGGCCTGCCAGCAGCACCCCGCCAAGCGCCCCTACGATGGCACCGGCACCTACCCCAAACTCAGCAACCACTACAGTCCCGAGCAAGGACTGATTTCTTACCGGGCCCCGGGCTTGTAACCAAGAATTTGCCCGAACCTGTCATCCTGGGCGGAGCGAAGGATCTGTGTAGAACGTATCTTCTGATGCTGCCTTCCACAAAGATCTTTCGCTTCGCTCAGGATGACAGTTGCTTTTTTGCGTAACACATCCTTTCCCAATACTTAAAATCCCCACCCATGCCCATCGCCGAATCGGAGCTGATCCTCAACAAGGACGGCAGCGTCTACCACCTCAACCTGCTGCCCGACCACATTTCGGACACCATCATCACGGTCGGCGACCCGGAGCGCGTGCCTTCCGTAAGCCAGCACTTCGATTCCATCGAAACCAAAATCCACAAGCGCGAATTCGTCACGCACGTGGGCTATTACAAGGGCAAGCGCATCACCGTGATCAGCACGGGCATGGGCACCGACAACATCGACATTCTGATGAATGAGCTTGATGCGCTGGTGAACGTGGATTTCGTGACCCGGGAAGCGCGCCCGCGCGAAGAGCACATCAGCCTGCGCATCATCCGGGTGGGCACCAGCGGCTCCCTGCAGGCCGATGTGCCGGTGGGCTCTCTGCTGGCTTCTGAGCACGCCGTGGGCCTCGATTCGCTGATGCAGTTTTACCCGCTGGTGGAAACCGGCCTGGAAGTAGAGGTGGCTACCGGCATTCAGCAGGCCCTGCAACTGCCCTACCGCCCGTACTGCGTGCGCGGCTCCGACCTGCTGCGCGAGCAGGTGGGCTTTGATATGCTGAGTGGCAACACGCTCACCTGCCCCGGCTTTTACGGCCCCCAGGGCCGGGTGCTGCGCCTGGATCTGCGCCTGCCCCATCTCATTGAAGCCTACCAGCAGTTCCGCCACCAGAGCGCCGAGGGCGAGTTCCGCCTCACTAACTTCGAGATGGAAACGGCCGGCTACTACGCTCTGGGCCGCATGCTGGGCCACGAGGTGCTGTCGTTGAACGCCATTGTGGCCAACCGCACCACCGGCGAATTCGCCGCCAATGCCGACGACATCGTCAACGACCTCATCATCAAAACCCTGGACCGCATTTAGCAGGTTTCGTCGGGTTGCCGCGCCCCCGCGCCGAACCAAAAAGCCGCCGCCCTGGTCCGGAGCGGCGGCTTTTGGCCGTATCAGGGGGCTGTGACGCCTTAGTAAAAATCGAAACTCAGGACGGCGCGCAAGGGCAGGGCAATACCCGATTTGAGGGTGAGGTAATCCTGGTGGGTGGCCCAGACGGTGGTATACACGCGCTTGGTGGCGCCGTCGGCGGTCTGGAAGTAGATGTCGAGCTTGCCGTGGTAGGCGTTGCCCAGGGTGGCGGCGCGCTCGGCGTCGTAGCGGCGGCGCTGCAGGGCCACCGGATCGGTGAGGACATCGTGGGAAGCAAAGCGCAGGTCAGGAATCTGCTCTTTGGCGACGGTTTCAACGGACGCATCCGTTGGTTTGAGTTCGGGTATCATGGTCGGAGTCGGTAATGTGGGTTTCCTGCGCGCAGGAGCAATGAAATAGAGGCAGCCAGTGTACGCAGTGGCCGCCCCCGATGGTTATCCAAAACCAGGCCTGATTCCAGTGGCCGTCTGCTGCGGCGTTGTATCCGATATGGGTATAGTGATACAGCCCGTGAAAACCCGTAAAGCCCGCCCATCTTTCGGTAGGATGGGCGGACTAGGATAAGTTCAAGTTGCAGGTGCGAAGTAATACCGATGGGCCGGCGGCTACTGAAAATCGAAGCCCAGCACGGAGCGCAGCGGAATGGCTCTGCCGGACTTCAGAGTCAGGAAGTCAGCATCGGTGGCCCAAACGGTCGTCTGCACGCATTTGGTGGCTCCTTCCGCCGTGCGGAAGTAGATGTTGACTTTGCCGTGGTAGCCGTTGCCGAGGGTGGTAGCGCGCTCGGCAGAGTGACGTCGCAGCTGCCGGTCCGCCACTGAGGGGAGAACTTCCTCGGTCGCAAAGCGGTACTGAAGCAGGTTTTCCTTGGCAACTATTTCGGCTTTTTGTTCAATAGCTAACATGACGCAGAAGGTATTTGGTGGGATTGGAAAGATACCATCTAACATGTTAAAATACAATTAAAATGCCGATTGTTTTCCCGGTGTTCACCCCGCAAAAGCAGCCGTTGACCGAAAACATCCGGCTTTCCGGGCCGCGGACTACTCCAAACCGGCCAGAAATGCCATCGTATCCACGCCGTCGGCGTAATCGGTGAGGCCGGGCTGCTGGGCCTTGCCGAAGGGAAAGCTGCCCGGGTAGAGTCCTCCGGCCGATACCAGGCACTGGGTCTGGGCGGCCACGTCGGTCAGCTGGTCGGCCAGGTCCACCTCGTTGGCGTAGGCGCCGTGGTGAAGCACCGAAATAGGAGACACCAGCTGGGCACTGGGCGTGAGCAGCAGGAAGCCGGAGTCGAGGTGAGGCACGCGGTTGACCAGCAGAATGCTCTTGTTGTAGTCGTAGTTGTTCTGGTAGCGGTTGTGCTCCAGCACCCGGTGCCAGGGCTGCAGCGCATCGAGCAGGAGGGTGAAATCGTAGCCGACGGGGGCGTAGAGCTTGCTCACGTTGCGGCAGCCCAGGCCGTAGTAGCGGAAAATGTCCTCGCCCAGCAGGCCCAGGTCGTGGTCCGACTCGCGGCCCGTGAGCACGGCCAGGCTGGTGCGGTTGCGGCGGATGATGTGGGGCTTGCGGCCAAAATAGTACTCGAAGTAGCGGGCCGTGTTGTCGGAGCCGGTGGCAATGAAGGCGTCGGCTGCGTTGAGGCGCTCCACCAACTGAATGGCCTCGGCGAAGCGGGGCTCCAGCTGGACCAGCTCGTTCAGCAGCCAGCGCATGAGCACGGTATCGTCCTGGCTGAGCTTGGCCAGCAGGCGGTGCCCGCTCAGCAGCACGCACAGCGCATCGTGGAAGCCCACCAGCGGAATGTTGCCGGCCATGACCACGCCCACCGGCCGGGGCGCGTCGGGCTCGGGCGGGTAGCGGGCCGCCCACTGGCGCAGGGGCTCCTCGCGCAACAGGTAGGCAATGCCATCGAGGGCGGCCCGCACGTTGGGCGCGTCGAACCAGGGGTTGTTGTTGCGGGCGCGGGCCGTGAGTTCGGTTAGCTCGTCGGCAGAGGCGGGCGTGAGCAGGGCGGCCAGGCGCTGGCCCAGGGCAACGAAGGCGGCGAGGCGGTCGGCGTGCAGCATCTTATCAGGGAGGGAAGAAGGGCGAAAAGGCAGCGGAAGCAGAAAACAAAAATTGGCGGCCCGAAATTACTCAACTGTGCACGGGTAATCCGTAATTTCGCCCCGGGGCATCCTGCCCCCGGCAGATTGCGTACCTTGCCACACCGATTTCAACCCCTTAACGACTCCCCAGGCTATGGCCATCATGATAACCGACGAGTGCATCAACTGTGGTGCCTGCGAACCGGAATGCCCCAATACCGCTATTTACGAAGGCGGCGCCGCCTGGCGCTGGGCCGACGGCACCAGCCTGAAGGAAGTGCAGCTGGACGGCGGCGCGGTGGTGTCGGGCGTGGCCCCGCAAACCCCGATTTCCGACGAGTACTACTACATCGTGTCCGATAAGTGCACCGAGTGCGTGGGCTTCCACGAGGAACCCCAGTGCGCCGCCGTCTGCCCCGTGGACTGCTGCGTGGACGACCCCGATTACCGCGAGTCGCAGGAAAAGCTGACCGCCAAAAAAGAGTGGCTGCACCAGGAAGCGTAGGTTAACGCCCCGGCTTCGGCCCCCCGAAAACACCCTAAGCTCTGCCTCGGCGGGGCTTATCGTGTTTCCGGGGGAGGCGGAAACAGCAGCGTGCGGCCGGCGGCCTGCTCCCCGGCCAGCAGGTGCAGAAACGCCCGGCGGCTGACTTCCTCGGCTCCCAGAGCGGCCAAATGGGGCGTGAGCTGCTGAATATCGAGCAGGCCGGTGCCCTGCCCGCGCAGGTGGCCGGCCAGGGCCAGCAACGCCAGCTTGGAAGCGTTGGGGCGCGAATGGAACATACTCTCGCCCGCAAACACGCCCCGCACGGCCACCCCGTACAGGCCCCCCACCAGGGTGGGCCCGTCCCAGACTTCCACGCTGTGTGCGTACCCGGCCCGGTGCAGGGCGACATAGCCGCGCACCAGCTGGGGCGTAATCCAGGTGCCGGGCTGGCCGGGACGGGGCTGCTGCCGACAGGCCCCGATAACGGCCTCAAAGGCCTCGTTGAAACTAATGCGCCAGGATGACTGCCGCTGCACCCGCGCCAGCGTGCGGCCCACGTGCAGACGCTCCAGTCGCAGAATACCGCGCCGGGGCGGGCAGAACCAGGGCAGCACCGGCCACTCCGGCACCGGCCACGGAAAAATGCCCCGGCTGTAGGCGGCCACCAGGTTTTCGACCGTGGGCTGGCCGCCCGCCAGCACCAATCCTTCCAGGGTGTCGTCGGCGGCGGAATCGGGGTCGGAGGGAAAGGGGAGCAGCATGGGGCAAACATACGGACGCCGGGGCGCATCGGCCCGGTTTCCGGCTCCGCCGCTTGCGCATCAACCGATTTCCGGCCCCCGCCTGAATTGCCTACTTTTGCGCCCGTATTCCGACTTGAATTCCCTCCGCTGATGTCCATCGCCAAAACCTATACTCCCGCCGACGTTGAAGCCAAATGGTACCAGCGCTGGCAGGAGCAGGGCTTCTTCAAAGCCAAAGCCAACCCCCGCAAGCAGCCCTACACCGTGGTGATTCCGCCGCCCAACGTGACGGGCGTGCTGCACATGGGCCACATGCTTAATAACACCATTCAGGACGTGCTGGTGCGCCGGGCCCGCATGCAGGGCAAGGAAGCCTGCTGGGTGCCCGGCACCGACCACGCCTCCATTGCCACCGAGGCCAAGGTAGTGGCGCTGCTCAAGGAGCAGGGCATCGAGAAGAAGGACCTGACCCGGGAGCAGTTCCTGGAGCACGCCTTTGCCTGGAAGGAGAAATACGGCGGCATCATCCTGGAGCAACTCAAGCAACTGGGCGCTTCCTGCGACTGGGACCGGACGCGCTTCACCATGGAGCCCGAGCTGACCGAAGCCGTGCTGCGCGTGTTCGTGGACCTGCACCAGAAGGGCCTCGTGTACCGCGGCATCCGGATGGTGAACTGGGACCCGCTGGGCCAGACCGCCCTGTCCGACGAGGAAGTAATTCCCAAGGACGTGATGGCCAAGATGTACCACCTGAGGTATGAAGTTATCAGTGATTCGTTGTCAGTTGTTAGTGAAGGTGGCCAGCAGAACGATACTGACAACCAACAACTGACAACTAACAACTACCTCACAGTGGCAACCTCGCGCCCGGAAACCATCATGGCCGACGTGGCGGTGGCGGTGAACCCCAATGACCCGCGCTACACGCACCTGCACGGTGCCAAAGTGCGGATTCCGCTGCTGGGGCGCGAAATTCCGGTGATTCTGGACGAGTACGTGAGCATCGACTTCGGCACGGGCGCGCTGAAGGTGACGCCGGCCCACGATTTGAACGACTACGAGCTGGGCGTGAAGCACAACCTGCCCGTTATCGACATTCTCAACAACGACGGCACGCTCAACGAGAAGGCCGTGCTGTACGTGGGCCAGGACCGGTTTGCGGCCCGCCGCAACATCGTGAAGGATTTGGAGGAAGCCGGCCACCTGGTGAAGGTGGAGGAGTACGCCAGCATCGTGCAGACCTCGGAGCGCACCAAGGCCGTTATTGAGCCCCGCCTGAGTATGCAGTGGTTCCTGAAAATGGAGCACCTGGCCAAGCCAGCCTTGGAAGTGGTGGAAAACGACACCGTGAAGCTGCACCCCGCCAAGTTCAAGAACACCTACCGGGTGTGGATGGAAAACGTGCGCGACTGGTGCATTTCGCGGCAGCTGTGGTGGGGTCAGCAGATTCCGGCCTATTACCTACCCGACGGCACCTATGTGGTGGCCCTCACCGCCGAGGAAGCCCTGCTCCAGGCCCGCGAGCAGAGCGGCAACGCCGACCTGCAGCTCACCGACCTGCGCCAGGACGAGGACGTGCTGGATACTTGGTTTTCGTCGTGGCTGTGGCCGATTTCGGTGTTTGATGGGTTCAAGGACCCCGACAACGCTGACGTCAACTACTTCTACCCCACCAACGACCTGGTGACGGGGCCAGACATCCTGTTCTTCTGGGTGGCCCGCATGATTATGGCCGGCCTGGAGTATCGTAAGGAAGTGCCCTTCCGCAACGTGTACCTCACCGGCATCGTGCGCGACGCCCAGGGCCGCAAGATGAGCAAGCAGCTCGGCAACTCGCCCGATCCGCTGGACCTCATCAAGCAGTTCGGGGCCGACGGCGTCCGGACCGGCATGCTGTTCTCGGCCCCGGCCGGCAACGACTTGCTCTACGACGAAAAGCTGGTGGAGCAGGGCCGCAACTTCTCCAACAAGCTCTGGAACGCCTTCCGCCTGATCAAGGGCTGGGAGGTAGATGCCGCGCTGCCCTTCCCCAACGAGAAGGCCGTGGAGTGGTTCTCGGCCAAGCTCAACGCTACCATTGCCGAGCTGGACGAGCACTTCGAGAAGTTCCGGATGAGCGATGCGCTGATGACGGTGTACAAGCTGGTGTGGGACGACTTTTGCTCGGAGTACCTGGAGATGATCAAACCCGCCTACCAGGCTCCCATCGACCCCGAAACGCTGCGCCTGACCACCGGTTTCCTCGAAACTTTGCTCAAGCTGCTGCACCCGTTCATGCCCTTCATCACCGAAGAAATCTGGCACGAGCTGCAGGAGCGCGGCCCCAAGGAGTACGTGTGCGTGGCTGCCTGGCCCAAGGCCCAGCCCGTAGCGGGTGCCGCCGAGGTGCTGGCCCGCATGGAAAAGGCGCTGGCCATTGTGGGCGGCGTGCGCACCATCCGCAACCAGAAGGGCCTGGGCCCCAACAAGCCCCTGACCCTGGCCGCCAAAACCGACGACGCCCAGCTGCTCACGGACTACGACGGTATCATCCGCAAGCTGGCCGCCCTCACCGACGTATCGGTGGTGAGGGAAGCACCGGCGGCTTCGGTGGGCTTCGTGGCGGGCGGCGCGGAGTTCTTCGTGCCGCTGGAAGGGCAGATTGACCTTGGGGCCGAGAAGGAGCGCCTGACCAAGGAGCTGGAATACGCCCAGGGCTTCCGCGACTCGGTGCTGAAAAAGCTGGCCAACGAGAAGTTCGTGGCCAACGCCAAGCCCGACCTCGTGGAGCGTGAGCGGCAGAAGCTGGCCGACGCCGAAGCCAAAATCACGGCCCTGGAGCAGAGCCTGGCGGCGCTGTAAACCCTTACCTGCAAACTTCATAACCGGCCGGTTGCTCCTGGTAGCAGCCGGCCGGTTGCGTTTAGCCAGACTACCAGGTGGTTCCGTTAGTCGGCTGGTGGAATATCGCGGTAGTATGATATATTGGAGGTGTTGAAACGCTTCCTGTTGCTACTTGTATGTTGGTGGAGTGTCAGCGGCCAGATTCTGGCGGCTCGTCCCCCCGTGCGGGCCGATAGTCTGCGGCAGCTGCTGGCCATTTCCCGCCCCGATACCAACCGCGTTAACCTGCTTATTCTGCTGGCCTGGAACCAAACCGACTACGACCCGCTGACGGCCATTACCTACGGTCAGCAAAGTCGGCGCCTAGCCCACGAGCTGGGCTTCCAGCGGGGCGAATGTCGGTCGTTGCTGATGCTGGGCTGGGCCTTTTTGCGTAGCGGTAACTATCCCACGGCCGTGCAGTCGCAGGTAGAGGCCCGGCGGCTGGCCGAGCAGATTCACTACCGCGGAGGCCTGGGGCACGCCGATAACGGGTTGGGTTTTGCCCACCTCGAGCAGGAAAGTCCGCGTCTGGCGTTGCAGTTCTTCTTCCGGGCCATGCGCCAGGCCGAAGCCATCCCCGATTCGGCCCTGCTTACGCCCATTCTGGGTAACATCGGCTACGCTTACCTTCGGCTGGGGCAGCTCGATTCGGCCCGCTATTACACGGAGCGGGGGTATGAGCTTGATTTACAGCAGCACGACTGGCACAGTGAAATCGGCGACCTGGCCCTGTTGGGCGATATTGCGGCTCGCCAGGGCCAGGAATTAACGGCTCAAACATATTACCGCCGGGCCATCAGCCGCGCCCGGGGCATGCCGGTTGCCTACGCACTCTGCCAGGCCTGGCTGGGCCTGGCCCGGCTGGCGCGCCAGCATGGGCAGCTGGAGGCGACGCTGGCGTATGCCCGGCGGGGACTTCAGATCAGCCAGACGGGCGGCTATACCAAAGGCGTACTCGATGCTAGCACCTACCTGGCCGGGCAGTATGCGGCCCTCGGCGACTCGAGCCGGGCCTATGCTCATCTGCGCCGGGCCACGGCGGTGCGCGACAGCCTGTTCAGCCTCAACCGCAGGGTGCAGGTAGAAGCGTTGAGCTTCAGTGAGCAGCTGCGGCGGCAGGCCCTGATAGAAGCCGGGGAGCGAGCCGCGGCCCGGCGGCGGCAGCAGTTCCTGCTGGGCGCGCTGGTAGTGCTGGCCACGGCGGCAGCCGGCGGCTACCTGATCCTGAGCCGGCGCCACCTGCGCCGGGTGGCCGGGCTGGCCCTGGAACGGCAGCGACTGGAACGCAGCTACACGGCCGAAATGCTGCAAATTGAGGAAAAGGAGCGCCGCCGGGTGGGCGCCGATCTGCACGACGGGGTGGGGCAGCTGCTAAGTGCCGCCCACATGAACCTGGCCGCTCTGCGCCAGCGCCTGCCGCTGCCTGAGCCCCTGCACCGGGAACTGCTCACCACCGCCATTGCAACAGTAAGTGAATCGGTGCGCGAAATCCGCTCGATTTCGCACGGCCTGACGCCGGTAGCCCTGCTGGAGTACGGCCTGCCCCGGGCCCTGCGCGAGCAGCTGGCCCGGCTAAACCAATCCGGGGCAGGCCTGGTGGCCACGCTGCACCTGCTGGGACCTGCCGAGCCGCGGCTGGAGCTTACCCTGGAAACGGTCGTATTCCGAATTGCCCAGGAAGCCCTGCAAAACGTGGTCAAGCACGCGCAGGCCACAGAAGTCAGCGTGACGCTGGAGCGTACCAACCAAGCCCTGACGCTGCGGGTCCACGACAATGGCCGGGGTTTCGACGCGGCCGCCGCCGACCACAACGGCCTGGGCATGCACAACCTGCGCCGCCGGGCCCGCTACCTCAACGCCCGCCTGCACCTGGAATCTGCCGTGAGATGCGGTACCACGCTCACGCTGGTAGTGCCCCTGACGGCTGCGGGATAGGCGAAATCCGGGTAAAAACCTCGTAATTCAGGCTTCCGCCAAGCAGACTCCGATGACTCTATTGCGTATTACCCTGACGGGCCTCGCGGCCCTGGCTTTTACGGCGGCCCACGCCCAAACTTCTTCCACTGCTATGACCAAGCCCCCCGTGGCGGCCCTCAAGGCCAAAGAACTCAAGTCGCCCTTCGGCACCCGCCTCGACAACTACTACTGGCTCAATGAGCGCGAGAACCCCGAGGTTATCAGCTACCTGAACGCCGAAAATGCCTACTTCGAGCAGCAGATGGCTCCGGTGAAAGGGCTGGAAGAAACGCTGTTCCAGGAAATCAAGGGCCGCATCCAGGAGCAGGACGAGTCGGTGCCGTACCGGGACAATGGGTACTACTACTACACCCGCTTCGAGGCCGGGGCCGAGTACCCGATTTACTGCCGCAAAAAGGGCAGCCTCAGCGCGAAAGAGGAAATTCTGCTCAACGGCAACGAGCTGGGCCAGGGCAAGAGCTACTACCAGATTGGGGGCCTGGAAGTGAGCGATGACAACCAGGTAATGGCCTACTCCGAGGACGTGGTGAGCCGCCGCCTCTACACGCTGCGCTTCCGCAACCTGCAAACCGGCCAGCTCTACCCCGAGCAGATTCCGAACACCAGCGGCAACGCCGTGTGGGCCGCCGACAACAAAACCGTCTTCTACACCCGCAAAGACCCCAGCACGCTGCTGGATTACCAGCTCCTGCGCCATACCCTGGGTACCGACCCCAGCAAGGACCAGCTGGTATACGAGGAAAAGGACAACACCTTCCGCATCGGGGTGCACCGCTCCAAGTCGCGGCAGTACGTGCTGCTGACCATTGGCAGCACCATGTCGTCGGAGGTGCGGTACGTGGAAGCCAACAAGCCCACGGCAGCGCTGCAGGTGTTTCTGCCCCGCGAGGCCGACCATCTGTACGAGGTGGAGCACTTCGGCTCGGACTTCTACGTGCTGTCCAACGCCGGGGCGCCCAACTTCCGGCTGCTGAAAACGCCGGTGAAGAACACCGCCAAAACGGCCTGGCAGGAGGTTATTGCCCACCGCCCCGACGTGTTTCTGGAAAACATGGAGCTGTTCAAGGATTACCTGGTGCTGGGCGAGCGGAAGGAGGGCCTGCTGCAGCTGCGCGTGATTCGGTGGAAGGACAAGCAGGAGCACTACCTCAACTTCGGGGAGCCCACCTACACGGCCGCCATCAGCATCAACCCCGAGTTTGATACGCCCGTGCTGCGCTACGGCTACTCCTCGCTCACCACGCCCAACTCCACCTTCGACTACGACATGAACGCCCGCAGCAAGAAGCTGCTGAAAGAGCAAACCGTGCTCGGGAGCTTCCAGAAGGAGGACTACGTGACGGAGCGCCTCTACGCCCCGGCCGCCGACGGCACCAAAATCCCGATGTCCATCGTGTACAAGAAGGGCTTCAAGAAGGACGGCACGGCGCCGGTGCTGCAGTACGCCTACGGCTCCTACGGCTACTCCATGGACGCCACCTTCAGCGCCGCCCGCCTCAGCTTGCTGGATCGGGGCTTTGCCTACGTGATTTGCCACATCCGGGGCGGGCAGGAAATGGGCCGGCAGTGGTACGAGAACGGCAAGAAGCTCAAGAAGAAAAACACCTTCACCGACTTCACCGACTGCTCCAAATTCCTCATCGACCAGAAATTTACCTCCGCCGATAAGCTGTTTGCCATGGGCGGCTCGGCCGGCGGCCTGCTGATGGGCGCCGTGGTGAACAACCACCCCGAGTACTACAAGGGCGTAGTGGCGGCCGTGCCCTTCGTGGACGTGGTGACCACCATGCTCGATGAAAGCATTCCGCTCACCACCGGCGAGTACGACGAGTGGGGCAACCCCAACCAGAAGGAGTTCTACGACTACATGCTCTCCTACTCGCCCTACGACCAGGTGAAGGCCCAGGCCTACCCGAGCATGCTCGTGACCACCGGCCTGCACGACTCCCAGGTGCAGTACTTCGAGCCCGCCAAGTGGGTGGCCAAGCTCCGCATCGTAAAAACCGACCAGAACCTGCTGCTGCTGCACACCGACATGGCCGCCGGCCACGGCGGGGCCTCGGGCCGCTTCAAAAGCCTCCACGACGTGGCCCGGCAGTATGCCTTCCTGCTGCTGTTGCTGGGCGTGAAGGCCTAGCCCGAATCGAATTTCTATTCAGCCAACGGGCTGCTACCTGCCAAGGTAGCAGCCCGTTGTGTTGGTGGCCGGTTGTGGAAAGAACGGCCCGCTGGTTTACAGTCTGTTCTACGCAGATTCGTGTTTGACACTTTAAGGCGCAGCAGCGGGCAGGGCGGGAGTAGCTCGCCGATGAAGTTGGTGGGAGAGTAAAGGGGCCGCCCGAAAATATTCCGGGTTTGCCGTGCCACCCCGGGCCGGAAGTTGCGTCTGTGCCTCGGTTGCCCGGTATTCACCCGGACGTTCCGGGGTTTTAGCGGCGGAAACGTGCCGGCTGGTCGGGTTTATTTCCAGGCGGGCGGGGGCGCGGATAGCGTTGCAGCCGGTTGGGATGTTATGGTGCTGATGGCGGGTTTCGCCTTTTCCTTTTGCCTATGAAAAAGTTCGTCTTTCTGATTGTTCTGACCGGTAACGCCGCCGCCGTGCTGGCTCAGGCGCCGGCTGGGGCCGGTCGCCCCGCGGGCGCTCCGGCCGGCGCCGCTGCTGCGGGTGCGGCCCCCCAGGCGGGTACCGGCCGCATTACCGGCACCATCCTCGATGAAGCCACCCGGCAGCCCGTGCCCTACGCTACGGTGGTGTTGCTGAGCCCCGCCACCGGCAAGCCCGTGGATGGCACTTCGGCCGACGATAACGGCAAATTCACGATTCCGCGGGTGGCCGCCGGCACCTACACGGTGCAGGTGAGCTTCATCGGCTACAAGACGGTGGACAAGCCCGGTGTGGTGATGACCGATGCGGGCAACACGGTAAACCTGGGCACTATCAGCGTGGCTTCTTCGGCTCAGGCCCTGAAGGAAGTGCGGGTGGAAGGCCAGCGCGCTTTGGTGGAGGAGAAGGTGGACCGCACGGTATACAACGCCGAAAAGGACGAAACCACCCGCGGCGGCGACGCTACCGACGTGCTCCGCCGCGTGCCCATGCTCAGCGTGGACCTCGACGGCAACGTGAGCCTGCGCGGCAGCCAGAACATCCGGGTGCTCATCAATAACCGCCCCAGCACCATCTCGGCCAGCAGCATTGCCGACGCGCTCAAGCAGATTCCGGCCGACCAGATCAAGACGGTGGAGGTGATTACCTCGCCCTCGGCCAAGTACGACGCCGAAGGCTCGGGCGGCATCATCAACATCGTGACCAAGCAGAACAACCTGCAGGGCTTTACGCTGGATATGCGGGCCAGCGGCGGTTTGCGCAGCGGCAACCTGGGCCTGAACGCGGCTTACCGGGTGGGCAAGATGGGTTTCTCGCTGGGCGGGGGCGGGCGGGCCATGTACAACTCGCCGGGCAGCTTCCGCAACGACCAGCTCACCTACCGCCTGCTCAGCGCCACCGACCCCACCGACCGGGAGCTGGCCAGCCGCACCCTGCAGCAGGCCGATACGCGCCAGAACAACGTGTTCGGCCGCTACACCCTGGGCTGGGACTACGACATCAACAAGCACAACTTCCTGTCGGCCTCGGTGCAGCTGGGCCTGCGCAACGGCACCAACTACCAGGACGATCTGCGCACCCAAACCACCTTCTATGGTGGCCCGGTTGAAACGTTTACCAACAGCCTGCGCGACGTGAAGGTGCTCGACAACTCGACCACCGTGGATGCTACGCTCAACTACACCCACAACTTCGAGAAGCCCCGGCAGGAGTTCAGCGTACTGGGCCAGTACAGCCGCAACGTGCGCACCAACAACTTCACCAATGACATCCGCGAGGGCCTGAACGCGGGCGACTTTATCCGCAACATCAACGACAGCTACAACGAGGAAGTCACGCTCCAGGCCGACTACGTGACGCCCATTCAGGAAAACCAGATGCTGGAAATCGGGGCCAAGGACATTGTGCGCCGGGTGAACAGTGACTACACCACCCTGCGCAACGGCCAGCCCCAGGTGGGCCAGGGCCTCTCCAACGTGTTTACCTACGATCAGAACGTGGCCGCCGCGTACGCGGCCTACACCCTGAACTTCCTCAAGAACTATACCTTCAAGCCCGGTCTGCGCTACGAGTACACCAGCATCAGCGCCGATTTCCAACAGGAAGGCTCGGCCTCCATTCCGTCGTACGGGGTGCTGGTGCCCAGCGTGAACCTCTCGCGCAAGCTGGCCAACGGCAACCTGCTCAAAGCGGCCTACAACCGCCGGATTCAGCGGCCCTCGCTCCAGTTCCTGAACCCCAACCGGCAGGCGGCCAACCCGCTCAACGTCACTATCGGAAACCCTGAGCTGGATCCTGAATTCACCAATAACTACGAACTGGCGTACAACACCTTCATCAAGCAGACCTCGCTGAGCTTCTCCACCTTCGTACGCAATACCACCGGCTCCATCCAGCCCGTGCGCACGCCCAGCGGCGACACCATTATCACCAATTACGACAATATCGGCACCGAAAACGCCTACGGCGGCAGCGTGAGTGCCAACGTCAACATCAGCAAGAAGTTCAGCCTGAGCGGCGGCACCGATGTGTACTACGCCGTGCTCGATAATAACTCCGCCAACCCCATTTTTGCGGCCAGCAACTCGGGCTGGGTAGCCAGCGGCCGGCTGATTGCCAGCTACACGTTTGATAGTGGTTGGGGCTTCCAGAGCTTTGCCTTCTACCGGGGGCGGCAGGTGCAGCTCCAGGGCTACCAGGGTGGTTTCGGCATCTATAGCCTGAGCCTGAAAAAGGACTTCGCCGAGAAGCGCGGCTCCTTCGGCATCGGGGCTGATAACTTCTTCACGCCCAGCCTCAAAATCCGCAGCAACATCAACTCGGCGGCTTTCGAGCAGAACAGCGTGAACGATTTGCGCCGCATCGGCTTCCGCGTCAACCTGAGCTACCGCCTCGGTAAGCTCACCACCGAGCAGCCCCGCCGCCGCCGCCGCGCCATCAGCAACGACGACCTGAAAGAAGGCGGCGACAACGGCGCCGGTGCCACCGAGGCCCCCGCCGGCGGCCGGCCGTAAGGTGAATGAGTTAAGTGGGGAATGAGTGACTGTTCGGTCAGGGCCAAGCCTCACCGAAGCACCCGCAGAACAGCGCTACTGAGCCTTTCCTCACGAAATTCCAAGCCCTATCTGAGTAAACACAAAGCCCCTGACGTGCAAACGTCAGGGGCTTTTGCGTAGGTCGAAGTTGAGGAAGAAGGCCACCGGGTTGATGCACCACCCGCCCCGCAATGACCGAACAGTCACTCATTCACCGAGTTATTACTTCACCTTCAGGCTATCCGGAACGGGGCCGCGGGTGGCCTGGGTGAGCTGGTTCTGGAGCTGGAAGCTGACCTGCTCGCAGTCGTGGAATCGTTGTTCGGAGCGTTCCAGGGCGGTTTCGGTGGTGCGCAGGCGCTGGTAGAGAAACAGGATGAGGCCGAGTGCAATCAGCAGCGCCACCAAGGGCAGGGTTTTGTTCATAAGCGGGTTCGTTGCGGGGTTTTTGTTGTTGGATTTCCGACGCCGGGTACCTGGCCACGCGCCGGGATGCGGCGTCGCGTTCATCAGAAGGCCCCGCCACGTAACCACGGCGGGGCCTTCTGCATACATCTCTAAGCTCTAAGCTCTAAGCTCTAAGCTCTAAGCTCTAAGCTCTAAGCTCTAGATAGTCGTGTTGGGGTCGAATTGCTCGAGGTAGTCGGCCACGCGGCGCACGAACATGCCGCCGAGCGAACCGTCGACCACGCGGTGGTCGTAGCTGTGGCTCAGGAACATGAAGTGACGCACGCCAATCAGGTCGCCCTGGGGCGTTTCGATGACGGCGGGCTTCTTTTTGATGGCGCCCACGGCCATGATGGCCACCTGGGGCTGCATGATAATGGGCGTGCCCATCACGTTGCCAAACGAGCCCACGTTGCTCACGGTGTAGGTGCCGCCTTCCAGGTCCTCGGGCTTGAGCTTACCGGCGCGGGCGCGGTTGGCCAGGTCGTTTACCTTCTTGCTCAGGCCGTTCAGGTTGAGCTGGTCGGCGTTATGAATCACGGGCACAATAAGGTTGCCCGAGGGCAGGGCCACGGCCACGCCCACGTTGATGTCGCGCTTCTTGATGATGTAGTCGCCATCGATGGAAACGTTGATCAGCGGGAAGTCCTGGATGGCGCGGGCAATGGCCTGAATGAAGATGGGCGTGAAGGTCAGGTTCTCGCCCTCACGCTTCTTGTAGGCGTCCTTGTGCTTGTTGCGCCAGTTCACGAGGTCGGTCACGTCGGCCTCCACGAAGCTCGTCACGTGGGGCGAAATCCGCTTGCTGTCCACCATGCGCTGAGCAATCATCTTGCGCATGCGGTCCATCTCGATAAGCTCCTGGCCTCCACTGATGGAAGGCACAGCCTTGGTCGGTTGCGGATTGCTGGCGGTTGGTTGCTGGGCCGGAACAGCTGCCGGAGCCGGGGCGGGCTGGGCGGCCGGAGCGGCGGCCTGGGGCTGGGCAGTGGGGGCCGTCTGGGAGCTTGCGGCACCGCCACTGAGCGGCTGCTTGCCGCCGGCCACGTAGTCGAGAATGTCTTTTTTGGTCACGCGGCCTTCGCTGCCGGTGCCGGGCAGGTATTCCAGATCGGCCATGCTGATGCCTTCCTCGCGGGCGATGCTGAGCACCAGCGGGGAGTAGAAGCGGCCGGCCTGGGGCTGCGCGGGGGCCGGCGCGGCGGGGGCAGCGGTTTCGGCGGCGGGCACGTGGGGTACCTGGGTGGCGGCGGCAGCAGCGCCGTTGTCGGTAGCGGCCGGCGTGGCGGGGGTGCTGGCCGGGGCACCGGCATTGGCGGCATCGGTTTCAATGACGGCAATAGGGGCGCCCACGGCCACTACCTGGCCTTCTTCCACCAGAATCTGCTGGAGAATGCCCGCGTGCAGGGCTGGTACTTCGGTATCCACTTTATCGGTGGCTACTTCCAGCACCGATTCGTCTTGCTCGATAGCGTCGCCTACTTGTTTGAGCCATTTCAGGACGGTGCCTTCCATGATGGATTCGCCCATCTTGGGCATCGTCATTTCCACTCGTGCCATGCGGTCAGGATTAATAAGGGTAAGGGTGGGGTGGGAGTTTGGTGGAGCAAAGGTAACCAGAGCAGGTGAGATGATGAGGGGGGAAATAGTGAGATAGTGAGCTGGTGAAATGGTGAGTTTAATCTTTCAGCTGGACTTAACGGCACAAGTGGCGCAATCGGGGCCAGCCGAACCTCAAACTCACCATTTCACCACCTCACTATCTCACCGTTCTGTCGGCAGGTTCAGGCGGAGCAGGTTGAGGGCGGTAGTGGTGGTGAACTCCAGGTTGAGCTGGCGGCCCCGGTCGAAGCTGATCTGTTTGGTGATGGTGCGGTGGGCGTCGGCGTAGGCCACGCAGATGGTGCCCACGGGCTTGGTGGGCGTGCCGCCGTCGGGGCCGGCAATGCCGCTGGTGGCCAGGGCCACATCCACGCCCAGGCGGCGGCGCAGGCCCTCGGCCATTTCGGCCACCACGGCCTCGCTCACGGCCCCGTGGGCGGCCAGGGTTTCGGCCTGCACGCCCAGCTCCTGCATCTTCATCTCGTTGGAATAGGCCACAATACTGCCCTGGTAGTAGCGCGAGGCCCCCGGAACGCTGGTGAGGCGGTGGGCCAGCAGGCCGCCGGTGCAGCTTTCAGCCGTGCCCACCGTCAGGCCCCGGGCTAGCAGCAGCTGGCCTACGGCTTCTTCCAGCCTGATTTCGCCTTCGGCGAAGATATGGTCGCCGAGCAGGGTGCGCAGCGCGGGCAGCAGGGCTTCCATACGGGCGCGCAGGTGGGGCTGGCCGTCGTCGTGGCCGGTGAGGCGCAGGCGCACCCCGCCCAAAGAGGGCAGGTAGGCGAGCTTGATATTGGCGGGCAGGGCCGTTTCCCAGTCCTCGATGCGCTGGGCCAGAAACGACTCGCCCAGGCCCACCGTCTGCACCACCACGTGCTCGATGGCGGGCGTCTGGAAGTGGGCGCGTAGGCGGGGGAGCACCTCGTGGGTCATCAGGTACTTCATTTCGTGGGGCACGCCGGGCATGCTCACGAACACCACGCCGCCGTCCTCGAACCACATGCCCGGGGCGGTGCCCACGGCGTTGTGCAGCACCTGGCAGTTCTCGGGCACCAGAGCCTGCTGGCGGTTGACTTCCAGCATGGGCCGGTTGTAGCGGGCAAAAATGCCTTCCACGTGGCGCAGCACGTTCTCATTCAGCACCAGCCCGGCCCCGAAGTAGCGGGCCAGCACGTGCTTGGTCAGGTCGTCCTTGGTGGGGCCCAGGCCGCCGGTCATGAGCACCACCCGGGCCCGCTGCCGGGCTTGGTCGAGGGTGGCCGTAATTTCCTCGGCCTTGTCCGATACGCTGGTAATCTGCCGCACCCGCAGGCCCAGTTTGCCCAGCTCCTGGCCCATGAAGGCGGAGTTGGTATCGATGACCTGCCCGTAGAGCAGTTCATCACCAATGGTCATAATTTCAACGTCGGGAATCAGGGACATGGGGCGTCGGGTTAGGAAGAGAGCCGGATTAGCCCCGCTATGGGGCATTGCCCGCTAACAACGCCAGAACGGCCCTGGGGTTTTCGGCTTTTTTGCGGCCTTCCTTTTCGGCCTCTGCTCCCCCGGGGCAGTAGCAGCTTGCCCACAGTAGCAGCCCGAATGATGGGGCGCAGCAGATGCCGGACTCGAAAGCCCACTACTGCCGGCCAGATGACGCGGGCTCCGCCAGAGCCATCCGGCAGTGAGCCAGGCTGACGAAGCGCCCGTGTAAGCAAGTCGAATTAAAACTTGGTCCGGTTTCTGCAAAACCGACTGCCGTACTGCTCTTTTGTCACTGCCATGAAGTATCGTTCTATTCTCGTGTTGCCCGTCGTTTTACTGGGGCTGAACCTGTCGGCTTCGGCGCAGTTTCGCTTGCCGAAGCTGGGTAGCATCCTCAAAAGTCTGCCCGCGCCTACCAGAACCGGCACCACCATTGGCACCACTGGTAGTACCGGCAATCTGACTCAGGACGAGGCCGCCCGCGGCCTGAAGGAAGCCCTGACCCTGGGCATCAGCAAGGGCGCCGATCAGGCCTCCCAGACCGACGGTTTCTACCTCAACAAGTTTATCCGGATTCCCTTCCCGCCCGATGCCCAGCGCGTGGCCAATACGCTGCGCAGCCTCGGGCTGGGCAGCCAGGTCGATAAATTCGAGCTCACCCTGAACCGGGGCGCCGAAGATGCGGCCAAGAGCGCCAAACCCATTTTTGTGGCGGCTATCAAGAGCCTTACCTTCAAGGATGTGTGGGGGATTCTGACGGGCGAGAAGGATGCCGCCACCAACTACCTCAAGCGCACCACCACCCAGCAGCTGACCACGGCCTTCCAGCCTATTATGCAGCGCAGCCTCGATCAGGTGGGCGCCACCAAGTATTACACTGACCTGACCACGCGCTACAACCGCATCCCGCTGGTGACGCCCGTGCAAACCGACCTCAACCAGTACGCCACCGGCAAGGCCATCGACGGCCTGTTCACGCTCGTTGCCCAGGAAGAAGCCAACATCCGCGAAAACCCCGTGGCCCGCACCACCGACCTGCTCAAGCGTGTTTTCGGCCGGAAGTAAGAACTACCGGAGCGCAAACGGTGTAATGCGCGCTCCCCACTGTCCGGACAATTCTACTGATGCAAGGACGCGAACTACAACGTTCGCGCTACTGCTACAACCGAAAGGCCCGCTTTCCGGTAGGAAAGCGGGCCTTGGCGTGGGGCAGGTGTGGGAGAAGATGCAGAGAAGAAACGAGCTATTTCGCTCATTGCTCACATCCCAGCCTCCTGCGCCTCCTTGAAAATTAATAGTCGTCGTAATCGGAGTTGCGGCCGCTGTTACGGGAGCTGCCGGCGCTGCCGTACTCGTCGGTATCGTCGTCGGAGAAATCGTCGTCGTCCAGGTCGTCGAGGGAGGTGAACTTGCCGCCGCCTTCGGGGTCGTTGCCGGCTTCCGCCTCGTCGTACTCGTCCTCGCTCATGTTGGCCAAATCCAGGGCCTCATCGTGCGAAGAGCCGGTGTCGCGCCACATCAGGTAATCGGAGTATTTGGCGGCCAGCTGGCTTTCGGCCGAGCCGCGGGTGGTGTTGCCGCCGGTGCTGGCAAAATTATCCAGCTCATCGTCGTCGCCAAAAAGGTCGTCGTCGTCGAAGTCGTCGTTCTGTCTCATGGCCTTGCTAGGGGCGGTATGGGGTGAAAAATGGCGGCGTGACTGCAATCCGTCCGCAGCTGCAAAGATACGAGCGGAAAGCATGCGAAGGTTGCGCTTCAGGGCCAGGGCCGCATTGTCCGCTTGATTTCAGCCGGTGGCATGGGCCGGGAGCGGGCCCGCAAAAATGCTTACCGGGCGGCCTGGGCGCCAAAATCGGTGATGAGCAGTTGCGCGGTGCAGAAGTCGTACTCCTCGGGCACGTTGCTCGATACCAGGACCGTGCGCCCGGCCAGGGTGGCGGCCACGTGCTCCCGGTACCAGGCCACGCCCGTGCGGTCGAGGTTGGTGGTGGGCTCGTCGAGCAGGAGCAGGGGCGCGTCGGCGTAGAGGGCCAGCGCCAGTTTCAGGCGCTGCTTCATGCCGCTGGAAAAATCCCGGATCAGCTTGTGCCGCGACTTTTCCAGGTACATGAGCCCGATGAGCTGGGCGGCCGTGATGCCCGGCCGTAGCGGCTTAAAGCGGGTATGAAACCGGATCAGCTCGGTCAGGCTCAGCTCCTCAATCAGCTCCAGGTAGGGCGCGGCGTAGGCCAGGCGCATGGGCACGTCCTCCACGGCCACGGCCCGCCCGCCCTCAGCATACTGCACCGTGCCCTGGGTAGGCAGAATCTGACCCGACAAGGTGTTGAGCAGGGTGCTTTTACCGGCGCCGTTGGGCCCCAGGATGGCCGTGGCCGTGCCCGGCTCGAACGTGTGCGTCAGGCCCCGGAAAATCCACTCCCGCGCAAACCGCTTGCTCAGTCCGGTGGCCGTAATCTGCATCTGGTAGAATGTGGAAGGAAAGTAAATACCGAGGAGGAACAGATTAAAAGAACGTCATTCCGAGCGGTTCCGCTCGGAATGACGTTCCCTCAGCTACCAGCTACCAGCTACCAGCTACCAATACTACTCCCCGCCGGCGCTGGGGCCGCGGCCGTAGCCCTTGATGACGCCGCGGCCGGAGTTCCGGATGAAGTTCACCACTTCGTCGCGCTCGGGCGAGGGGGCCAGTTCCAGCTCAATCTGCTCGAGGGCGGCGGCGTTGTTGAGGCCGCTCATGAACAGCAGGCGGTAGAGCTGCTGAATCTCGGAAATCTTCTGGTCCGAGAAGCCGCGGCGGCGCAGCCCGATGCTGTTGATGCCCGCGTAGCTGAGCGGCTCGCGGCCCGCCTTCACGAAGGGCGGCACGTCCTTGCGGATCAGGGAGCCGCCCGAAATCATGGCGTGCTGCCCCACCCGTACAAACTGGTGAATGGCCGAGGAGCCCCCGATAATGGCGTAGTCGCCCACCTCCACGTGCCCGGCTACCTGCACGGTGTTGGCCAGAATGCAGTGGTTGCCGATGATGCAGTCGTGGGCAATGTGCACGTAGGCCATCAGCAGGCAGTTGCTGCCTACCACGGTTTTGAGCCGGTCCACAGTGCCGCGGTTGATGGTCACGCACTCCCGGATAACGGTGTTGTCGCCGATGTGCACCGTGGTTTTTTCGCCGGCGAATTTCAGGTCCTGGGGCTGGGCCGCAATAACGGCGCCGGGGAATACCTTGCAGTTTTTGCCAATGCGGGCCCCGGCCATAATCGTGACGTTGGGGCCAATCCAGGTGCCTTCCCCGATTTCAACATCCTTGTCGATGGTGGTGAAGGGCTCCACTACCACGTTCTGGGCAATCTGGGCCTCGGGGTGAATATAGGCGAGCGGCTGGGTCATTCTTTTTTTAATTAAAAATTAAAAATTAAGAATTAAAAATTGAATTAAATGGACAGGGCAAGAGTTGCCGGAACGGCCATTTTTAATTCTTCATTTTTAATTTTTAATTCTTTTTCACGATGCTGGCCGACATTTCGGCTTCCATCACCACTTTGCCGTTCACGAAGGCTTTGCCGCTCATTTTGGCAATGCCCCGCTTGATGGGCGCGGTCAGCTCGCACTTGAAGATGATGGTGTCGCCGGGCTTCACCATGCGGCGGAACCGGCAGTTTTCGATGCCCAGGAAGTAGGTCCAGTAGTTCTCCGGGTCGGGCACGGTGTTGAGCACCAGGATGCCGCCGGTCTGGGCCATGGCTTCAATCTGGAGCACGCCGGGCATCACGGGGTTGCCGGGAAAGTGGCCGGTGAAGAACTGCTCGTTGAAGGTCACGTTTTTCACGCCCGTCACCGTGGTGGCGTCGAGGTGAATGATTTTATCAATCAGCAGGAACGGGTAGCGGTGGGGCAGGGTCGCGGCAATCTGGTTGATGTCCATGACCGGCACCCGGCTCGGGTCGTAGGTCGGGATGGGGCTGGTATGGGCCTCCATCATCTTCTTCTTGATGCGTTTGGCGAAGGCCACGTTGGCCGCGTGCCCGGGCCGGGCAGCCAGAATCTGCCCTTTCAGCGGCCGGCCCACCAGGGCCAGGTCGCCCACCAGGTCGAGGAGCTTGTGGCGAGCCGGCTCGTTCTTGTAGCGCAGGTCCACGTTATTGAGGATGCCCTCCTTCTTGACGGCCACCTTGGGCTTGCCCAGCATGGTGGCCAGCTCGTCGAGCTCCTCGTCGCTCACCACCCGATCCACCACCACAATGGCATTGCTCAAATCGCCTCCTTTAATGAGGTTGGATTTGTAGAGGGCTTCCAGCTCGTGCAGAAAGCAGAACGTGCGCGAGGAGCTGATTTCGGCCGTGAAGTTCTCGATGTCGGTGAGCGAGGCATGCTGGGAGCCCAGCACCGGCGAGTTGTAGTCCACCATCACCGTGAGGCGGTAGGAATTGAGCGGCAGGGCGGCAATTTCCACGGCCCGGGCGTTGTCCACGTAGCGAATTTCGTCGGGAATCTCGAAGTAGTTGCGCAGGGCGTTCTGCTCCTCGAGGCCCACTTCCTGCAGGGGCTTGATAAACTCGTAGCTGCTACCGTCCATGATGGGCGGCTCGGGACCGTCGAGCTGGATGAGCACGTTGTCAATCTGCAAACCCACGAGGGCCGCCAGCGTGTGCTCCACGGTGTTTACGCGGGCGCCGTTCTGCTCAATGGTCGTGCCGCGCGACAGGTCTACCACGTTGTCCACGTCGGCATCCACGATGGGCTGGCCGGGCAAATCCACGCGCTGAAACTTGTAGCCGTGGTTGATAGGAGCGGGGCAGAACGTCATGGTGGCCTGCACGCCGGTATGAAGACCAATGCCACTCACGGTGACCGGGGCCTTGATAGTATGTTGCTTGTCGTTCATTGGGTCAGTTGTCAGTTGCCAGTTGCCAGTTGTCAGGGCAGGCGTTAAGTAGAACGGCCTGATCACTGGCAACTGGCAACTGACAACTCAGAGGTCTGCAAAGCTAGGGCTTTTCCGGCGGCCGACCGTTCTGCTCCAGCAGGCGCAGGCGGCGCTCCAGGTCGGGCAGGTGGCGGAAAATGGCGTTGGCCCGCAGACTGTCGCGCAGCCCGAAGGCCGGGGAGCCCTGCAGAAACACGCCTTCTTCCTTGATGGACTTGCCCACGCCCGACTGGGCCGTAACAGTGGTGCGGTTGGCCAGCGTAAGGTGGCCGGCCAGGCCCACCTGGCCCGCCAGCACGCAGAAGTCGCCGATTTTGGTGGAGCCCGAAATGCCCGCCTGGGCCGCCACCACCGTGTGCCGCCCGATTTCAACATTGTGGGCAATCTGCACGAGGTTGTCGATTTTGGCGCCTTCCCGGATAACGGTGGCGCCCATCGTGGCGCAGTCGATGGTGGCGTTGGCCCCGATGCTCACGTTGTCCTGGAGCACCACGTTGCCAATCTGCGGAATCGTGCGGTAGGAGCCATCGGGCTGGGGCGCAAAGCCAAAGCCGTCGGAGCCGATGACGGCGCCCGCGTGCACCACGCAGTTACGGCCAATCACGGTTTCGGCGTAGATTTTCGCCCCGGCGTACAGAATGGTGCCGTCCCCGATTTTCACCCGGTCGCCGATGAACACGTGGGGAAAAATCACCACGTCGGCCCCGATTTTGCAGTTCTCCCCGATGTAGGAGAAGGCCCCGCGGTAGTGGTTGCCGCCGATGGTGCTGCTGGCCGCCATGTAGGCCGGCTCTTCCACGCCCCGCTTGCCGGTGCGGGTAGCCTGCTGATAAAATTCGAGCAGGGCCGTGAAGCTGGTGTAGGGGTCTTCCACCCGGATCAGGGCCGCCGTTACGGGCTGGCGCAGCTCCAGGGTGCGGCTCACAATGACGGCCGTGGCCCCCGTGGAGTAGAGAAAGGGCTCGTACTTGGGGTTGGCCAGAAACGACAGGGAACCGGCCTGGCCCTCTTCAATCTTGGCGAGTCGGTCAATGCGCTGGTCGCCATTGCCCTCTACTGCTCCGTGCAGCACTTCTGCTATCTGGCCTACGGTAAATTCCATCGGGCAAAAGTAAGAGTTGGTTTTCGGTTTTTAGTTGTTGGTTTTGGCATGGGTGTATTCCAATGCCTTCCATTACTGGGTTGAACAAGGCCAAAACCATAAACCATTCCCCCAAAACCACTACAGAATCTCCTTGGGGTAGCAGATGTAGTGCTTCTCCACCCGCTGGCCCAGGGCCTTGATGTTGGGCAGGTCGGAGGCGGCGGCCACATTGACGACCTGGCCGCGCTTGGTGAGCACGTCGATGGTGTCCTGGCCGTCGGCGTCGTAGGCGTTGTTGCTGATGCGGCCGGTGAGCATGAGCTGGGCCGCATCGGCAAGGGGCAGCTCGAAGCGGGCGGCAATGAGCTCCACGATGCCGAGCTGGAATTCCTCCTCGAAGGGCTCGGCCTGGAGCGTGATTTTGAACAGGTGGCGGTCGAGCAGACTCTGGGCTAGGTAGCGCAAAACCGTATCGGGGTGGTCGGCCCAGAGCTTGACGGCACCCCACACGTCGGTATCGTCGAGGCGGGTAAAGCGGCGCAGAATCTCGTCGTCCTGCTCAAACTGCTGCTGCGTAACGGGGCGGGAAAGGAAGAAGTGCAGGTTGGGCGAGGCGGGTACGTCCGTGCCGGCCCGCACCAGGTCGCGGGCCCGCTGCATAATCCGGATGACCATCTGCTCGGCCGAGGTCACGGTTTTGTGCAGGTACACCTGCCAGTACATCAGGCGTCGGCTCACCAGAAAGTTCTCGATGCTGTACACCGCCTTTTCCTCCAGCACCAGCCGCTCATCCACCACCGTCAGCATCTTGATGAGGCGGTCGGCGCCGGGGCGGCCTTCCTGCACGCCGGTGTAAAACGAGTCGCGGTTGAGGTAGTCGAGCCGGTCCATGTCCAGCTGGCTGCTCACGAGCTGGTGAAAAAACGGCCGGTCGTAAGTGCCCTGGAAAATCTCGATGGCCAGGTCCAGCGCGCCCGCAAACTCCCCGTTGAGCTGACGCATCAGGTGCAAACTCACGGCCTCGTGGTGCACATCATGGAAAATGCTGCGCTCCAGGGCGTGGGAGAGGGGGCCGTGGCCGATGTCGTGGAGCAGGATGGCGGCCATGGCTGCCTCACCCTCCCGGGCCGAAATCTGCACGCCCTTGTCCTTGAGCGTCCGCAGGGCCAGCGTCATCAGGTGCATGGCGCCCAGGGCGTGGTGGAAACGCGTGTGCAGGGCGCCCGGGTACACGAACATGGTGAGGCCCAGCTGCTGAATGCGGCGCAGGCGCTGAAAATAGGTGTGCTCAATCAGGTCAAAGAGCAGCTCCGTCGGGATGGTGACAAAGCCGTAAACGGGGTCGTTGAAGATTTTCTTTTTGTTCATGTGGGGGTCCGGGGGACTTGGGGTCTGGGGGACTGGGTTCTTTAGGGACTAGGGGATGGGCTTTTTTGGTGCTATGCGGCGGGAGGCTTTATGGTTTTGTAGTAGGCGATAATCATCTTGCGCAGCCTGATTACGTCGTCTATCAACAATGCGGCGGATTCCGGGGTTATAAAGCCGAGCCCTTCCGACAATAGGAGCTGGGATTCCAACTCGCTGGCTGAACCCATAGCAATAACCAAAAACCGTAGCAGTTCGGGAACCGAGTTGCGGCCGCAGCCCTCCGCAATATTGTGCGGGATAGAAGCTGACGAACGGCGCATCTGGCTGGTTAAACCAAAAAGCTCGTCCTTTGGGAATGCCTTCGTAACGCGGTAAACAGAGAGCGTGAGCTGGTAGCCCTCTTGCCAGATTCGGAGTTTTTTGAAATCGAACATAGCCGTACTACGGAATCAGAAACCCAAAATATTTTCCCCTCATTTCATCTTAAAAACACAATAGCTTACCCTTCTTGCCGTATAGGCAAGTAAACCTAGCTATTTTTCCGCGGAGGAAATACGTTGCCCAAAACCGCAGCCAGAGGAACTGAACCCAGTTCCTCAGTCCCCCGGACCCTCATAAACCCCTGCCATGCAACAATACAGCATCCTCTGGGCCGATGATGAAATCGACCTGCTCAAACCCCATATTCTGTTTCTCAAAGACAAGGGCTACGACGTAACCGGCGTAAACTCCGGGGCCGATGCCATTGAGGAAATCCAGGAAAAGACCTACGACATCGTGTTTCTGGATGAGAACATGCCCGGCCTCACGGGCTTGGAAACCCTCACTGAAATCAAGGCCCTACGGCCCACCGTGCCGGTGGTCATGATTACCAAGAGCGAGGAAGAGCACATCATGGAATCGGCCATCGGGGCCAAAATTGCCGACTACCTCATCAAGCCCGTCAACCCGAGCCAGATCCTGCTGGCCGTCAAAAAGGTGCTCGACAACAAGCGCCTCGTCAGCGAGGCCACCAACTCGGGCTACCAGCGCGACTTCCGCCAATTGGGCATGCAGCTCGGTGACCGGCTCAGCCCCAGCGAGTGGGCCGACGTGTACAAGAAGCTGGTGTACTGGGAGCTCGAAATCAACGAAACCGAGGGCAAGAGCATGGCCGAGGTTTTCAACATGCAGAAGGACGAGGCCAACACCTACTTCGGCCGCTTCATCCAGGAAAACTACGAGGACTGGCTGCACGGCGACGAGGAAGCCCCGCTCATGTCGCACCAGCTGTTCCAGAAGCGGGTGTTCCCGCTGCTCAAGGAAACCGGCGACACGCCCGTTTACTTCCTGCTCATCGACAACCTGCGCTACGACCAGTGGAAGGTGCTCGAGCCCATTATTGCCGAGCTGTTCACCGTTGATTCGGAGGAAACCTACTACAGCATTCTGCCCACCACCACGGCCTACGCCCGCAATGCCATCTTCTCGGGCATGATGCCGAGCGAAATTCAGAAGAAATACCCCAACTTATGGGTGTGGGACGACGATGACGAGGGCAAGAACATGCACGAGGCCGAGTTCATGGAAATCATGTTCCAGAAGGCCAACCAGAAACACAAGTTCAGCTACCACAAGGTGACCAACCTGCAGGCCGGCAAGGACTTGCTGGGCAAAATGGCCAACCTGCACAACAACTACAAGTGCAACGTCATCGTCTACAACTTCGTGGACATGCTCAGCCACGCCCGCACCGACATGGCCATGATCCGGGAGCTGGCCGCCGACGAATCGGCTTACCGCAGCCTCACCAAATCGTGGTTCCTGCACTCGCCCCTGTATGAGATGTTCCAGCAGATTGCCGAGCGCAAGGGCAAGCTCATCATCACCACCGACCACGGCACCATCCGCGTCAAGCGTCCCTACAAAATTGTGGGCGACCGAAACACGAACACCAACCTGCGCTACAAGCACGGCAAAAACCTGGGCTTCGACGACAGCAAGGACGTGTACACCGTGCGCAAGCCGGAGAACATTTTCCTGCCCCGCGAAAACGTGAGCACGGCCTACGTGTTTACGGTTGGTGACTACTTCTTCGCCTACCCCAACAACTACAACTACTACGTGAACTACTACAAGGACACGTTCCAGCACGGCGGCATCTCCCTGGAGGAGTGCATCATCCCGTACGTTACGCTGAGCCCGAAAGGGTAGCGAGAAAGCCGATAGCTTTTACTTGGAAATATCATTTAGTTAACGCCAAAGAGGGCCGCCATTTCTGGCGGCCCTCTTTGGCGTTCTAAGCCCACTGCCAATGACCTTGGTGCTTATGATGATAGGGAAAGTGAACTTCAGCCTCATCAGCGCCTTGTCGGATCTGAGTCAGGGCCACGCGGGTAAGCGCCCGGTCATGAACCCACATTTCATGAATGAAAGAGCGGGAGGGCTGATAAAAGTTGTTCCAGAAGCTATTGTGCGCCCGGATGCGGCCGCGTTGGCGAGGCGTCCAGGCCCAGCGTTTTTTTGGTTGTTTCATGCGAGTTGTAGGTTGTTACCTACAGCTCGTGGTTGGTGGTGAAGTGGCGTTTCATGAATCGGAAAATGGAGTGGGTTAGCGGCTGGTAGTAGGCTTGGTGGTGATGAGCACAGCCCCGCCCTGCGCGCTTTCGCCATAGAGAGCAACTGCCTGTTGACTCTTCAGCATAACGATGCCCTCGATCTGCTCGGGCTTGAATTCAGCTAACTGCAGCGCGTCAGTTGCCCGGCCGTCAATCACGTAAAGCGGGGTGGCTGTGCCCCGGTTGAGCCCGGGCGTGACGCTGGCAGTAGGCTTATTCAGGCCAACTCGCGGATTATCGGTGGTGGATGCGGTCTGGGCGCTGGCAGCGAAACCCAGTAACAGCAGGGGCAAGGAGAGGAATCGAATCATAGTCTGATAAAGTAAGAGGGTTGTTCCGGCGGCAACTTCCGCAGCCTAGATAGCTAGTCGGACTGTTGCTGGGCCGGCAGTGAACTGCAAAATACGGGTTTTTCCTGCCTGACCGCTAGTTGTGTTAGGGTAAAGTTGATTTTAGTGCCAGAAGAAGGTAACTTATTCAGTCACACATCACTAACTCCCTGCTGCTATGAATCCCAACACCACCGCCCTCGTCCTCATCGAGTTTCAGAACGATTTTACCACGCCCGGCGGCTCCCTGCACGAGGCGGTACGCCCCGTGATGCACCAGACCGATATGCTGGCCCACACCGTGGAGCTGGTCCGGCAGGCCCGCAACTACGGCGTCACCATCGTGCACCTGCCCATCAGCTTCACCGATAACTACCGGGAACTGAGCCGGCGGCCCTATGGCATCCTCAAGGGCGTGGTCGACAGCAACTCGTTTCGCCAGGGTTCCTGGGGGGCGGAAATCGTGGAGGCCCTGCGCCCCGCGCCCCAGGATATCCTCATCGAAGGCAAGCGGGGCCTCGACGGCTTCGTGAGTACCAACCTCGATTTCGTGCTTCGCCAGCGCGGCATCACCCACCTGGCCCTGGCCGGCTTCCTGACCAACTGCTGCGTCGAATCGACGATGCGTACGGCCTACGAGCTGGGATACCAGGTGTACACCCTCACCGACTGCACCGCCACCGTGAGCGAGCAGGAACAGCGCCTGGCCTGCGAAAAGAACTTCCCCATGTTCTCCCACCCGCTCACCCACACCGAGCTGCTGGCCCACCTGGCCACTGCCGAAGACGAGGAAATATTTCAGGAAAGCCGGGGGTATAACCGGTGAATGCGTGACCCGGTGAATGCGTGAAGTGGTAAATGGGATGGTTGTCAGGACGGGACGTCGCGCACTCACCACTTCCCGCATTTACCGCTACCGCAGAGCTTCGAGGGCCGCCTGCAAGCGGGGCAGGGCGGCTTGGATGGACTCGAGCGAAGCGCCGCCCACCGACATGCGGAACCAGGGGGCGGTGCCATCGGTGCCAAACGCGCTGAAGGGTACCAAGGCCAGCCGGGCCTCGCTGATGAGGTAGGAGGTCAGCTCCTTGGTAGAGGTGAGCACCTGTCCGGCGGGCGTGCTGCGGCCCAGCACCTCCAGCTTGGCCGTGAGGTAGATGGCCCCCATCGGTACCATTGAGTCGACGGGCAGACCAGCGGCTTTCATCGCCTGCAGGCCCTGGTGCAGAGCTTCCAGGCTGTGCTGAATATTTTCCTTGAACGAGGTCAGGAAACCATCCACGGCGGCGGTTTCGGGCAGGTACCGGGCCACGGCCACCTGCTCGGCCTTGGGCGCCCAGGCTCCCACGTGGCCCAGAATGGCCTTCATCTTGTCAATCACGCCGGCCGGCCCGAAAGCGTAGCCCACCCGCACGCCGGTAGCGGCCAGCGACTTCGAGATGCCGTCGATGTAAATGGTGTAGTCGCGCAGGGCGGGGCGCAGATTCACGGGGTCGTAGTGCTCGGTGTTGCCAAAGGTCAGCAGCCAGTAAATCTGGTCGTAGAGCAGGTACAGGGGCTTTTCTTCGGGGCCGCGGCGCTGGTTTTCGGCCAGCACCAGGTCGCAGATGGCTTCCAGGTCTTCGCGGCTGAATACGGTGCCGGTGGGGTTGAGCGGGGAGCACAGCGCCAGCAAGGTGGCCCCGTGCAGGTGCGGGGCCAGCTCGGCGGCCGTGGGCATAAAGTTGTTTTCGGGGCGGGTTTCCACCATCACGGCCTCGGCCCCGGAGAGGTGGCAGTAGTGGTTGTTGTTCCAGCTGGGCACCGGAAATACCACTTTGTCGCCGGGGTCTACCAGGGCCAGGTAGGTGGCGTAGATGAGGGGCCGGGAGCCGCCGGCCACCAGAAAATCGGTGGGCGCGTACTGCAGGCCCAGGCGGGAGGCCGTGAAGGCCGCAGCGGCTTCGCGCAGGGCAGCCATGCCGTTGGCGGGCGGGTAGTTGGTGTGCCCGGCCGCGTAGGCACGCGTGATTTCGTCCTTTAGTTCGGCCGGAATGGGATAGATGCTCGGGTCGAAGTCGCCGATGGTGAGGTTGCAGATTTGCTCCCCCTTGCGAATCATGTCGTTTACCTCGTTGCCGATTTTGATAATTTCAGAGCCAATCAGGCTGCCGGCCATTCGCGAAACTTGCATGCTGGTGTTGGTTTAGGTCGGCCAAATATAGGAGGCTATCCGTGCCGATGGTGCCGGCCGGCCGGAACCGACGGCGGAACCGGGGAGCGGCCCGGCCCGGCCCACCCGCTCATCAGCCTCCGTACACCGGCAGCGAGAAGGCAAAACAGGTACCCTCGCCCTCGCGGCTTTCCACCGTCAGCTCGCTACCGTGCAACTGCACGATGCGGCGGGCAATGGCCAGCCCCAGCCCCAGGCCGTCCTGGGTTTTTTCGCGCACCTGGTCGGAGCGGTAGAACCGGTCGAACACGTGGGGCAGGTCGTGGGGAGCAATGCCGCGGCCGGTGTCGGTGACGCGCAGGGTCAGGCGCTGCCCGGCATCGGGGGCGGATACGGCCACCTGCACCCGGCCGCCGGCGGGCGTATAGCGCAGGGCATTGTCGAGCAGGTTCTGCAGTACCCGTTCCAGCAGGCCAATATCGGCGCAGGCAAACGGCACGGCGGCGGGCCAATGGGCTTCCAGCCCGATGCCGCGGGTGCGCGCCTCGGGCTCCAGCTTCAGCAGCACGTCCTGCACCAGCTCGGTCACGGAAAACGGCTCGGGGCGCGGCACCGTCTGGCGGGCTTCCAGCTTGCTGAGCTCAAACAGCTCCGACACCAGCCGCTTGAGGCTCTGCGTGTTCTTGAGAATAGTGTGCAGGTAGCTCTGGTGCTCGGGCTCAGTGAGCAGGTGCTGGCGCAGCAGAATGGTTTCGGTGTAGCCCTCAATGCTGGCCAGGGGCGTGCGCAGGTCGTGGCTGATGTTGGCCACCAGCTCGCGCCGCAGCTCGTCGTTGCGGCGCAGGGCCGCCACCGATTCCTGGGTGCGGGCGGCCATGTCGTTGAAGGCGTCGGCCAGCTCGGCCAGCTCGTCGCCGGGCCGGATACCGGTTACCCGGGCGTCGTAGTCGCCGGCGTGCAGGCGGCGCACAGCGGCCAGCAGGCGGGCCAGGTTTTTGGTGAGCAGCGAAATCAGCACTACGCCCAGCACCAGCGCGGCGGCCCCGGCCAAGGCCAGCATCCGGAGCAAGCCGCCCAGAATGTAGCTCTGTCGCCAGGAGGTGGCCGCATCGGGGGCGGGGCCGCCGCCCAGCGTGATGTAGAGGTAGCAGTGCAGCTGGCCGGTGCGCGTGACCAGGGGCACCACCGAAAACGGCCGCGGCCCGGCCGGGTGGCGCGGGTCGGTGCCAAAGATGGGCAGCGGCTGCCGGCCCGCCAGAAACCCGCGCACCGGCTGCATGGCCACGCGCGCAACTTTCACCTCGTTGGGCGCCGCCGAGGACGTGAGAATCTGCCCGTTCAGGCCGATGAGGTAGAGCTTGATGCTGGGGTTGATAGCCATGGCCGCCCCGAACGTGCGCTGCAGGGTGGCCGGCGGAATTTCGTTGGTGGCCGAATCAATCTGCAGCACCTGGGCCACTGAGGCGGCCAGGTCCCGGTTGTTGCGCTGCAGCTCCTCGGCCAGGTACTGGTCGGAGCTGCGGGCCAGCAGCAGCACGTAGGCGCCGCTCACGGCCAGCAGCAGCCCGCCCAGCAGCACCGACAGCCGCCCCTGCAGACTATGGAGGCTCAGAAATTTCACCAGGCAGCGGGGTTAGTGTACAGGCAGCCAGGCCACCAAATCGAGCAGAAGGTAGCGGAAACATCCCGGAAAGCGCAACAGTGCCGGCCCGCCCTCACTGGCCCAGCTGGTCGTTGAGCTTGTAGCCCACGCCCCACACCGTCAGCACGTACTCGGGGTTGGCGGCGTCGCGCTCAATCTTGAGACGCAGGCGGTTGATGTGGGAGTTGACGGTGTGCTCGTAGCCGGAGTAGGAGTGGCCCCAGAGCTGGTCGAGGAGCTGGGTGCGCGAGTAGGGGCGGCCGGGGTGGCGCAGCAGCAGGGCCAGCAGGTCGAACTCCTTGGCCGTGAGCTCCACCACCCGCCCGTCCACGCTCACGCGGCGCAGGGCCACATCCAGCAGCAAGCCGCCCTGGCGGAAGCGGCCGGCGGCCCCGCCCGCAAAGCCCGGCTCCTTGTCGGGGGCCGAGCGGCGCAGGCGGGCCTTCACCCGCGCCAGCAGCTCGCGCACACTGAAGGGCTTGGTCAGGTAGTCGTCGGCGCCCAGGTCGAGGGCCAGCACTTTGTCCAGCTCCTCGGCCTTGCTGGTCAGCATCAGAATGGGCGTGCTGATTTGCCGGGCCCGCAGGCGGCGGCACACCTCCAGGCCGCTGAGGCCGGGCAGCATGATGTCGAGAATAATCACGTCGAATTCCCCCTCAGTGGCTTGCCGCAGCCCCTCCAGGCCGTTGGCCGCCACCTCACTGGCGCAGTCGATGTCGCGCAGGTTCACCCGCAGCAGATTGGCAATGTCGGCGTCATCTTCGATGATCAGGGCGCGGGTGGCGGCAGGCATGGGGTATTTTTCGTTTTTCGTTGCTCGTTTTTCGTGGTTTCTTTATTGAAGCTGTTTGGTGGGGTGGAGGCTGCAAGCACGGGTCCACGCTGGCAGACCAACGAAAACCGAGCTACGAACACCGAACCACGAAAAACGAGCCCCGAAGCTACCACTCGTACGCCACGCCGGCCGTGGGCTGCACGCCGGAATATACGTTGCGCAGCCGTCCGAAGCCCCCGGCCACGTTGAGCGTGGCCCACCAGTGCTTGCTGATGGCGTAATTTACGCCCAGCGCCGCGCTGGAATACGCCACCCCTTCGCCCAGCCCAATGCTGGCCAGCCGCGCGGAGGTGGGGGCGCGCACGTTGTCGAGGGTGCGCACGGTAGCCGTCAGCCAGGCCTTGCCCACCTGATAGCCCACCTCGGCCCCGTAGGTGTACTGGCTGGTGAAGCCCCGGGTGCGCTGGTTGTAGCCCACATCCAGGGAAACGTAGGCGGGCAGGCGCGGGGCCAGGCTGTGCGACAGCGCCGCCCGCGCCCACACGTTCCACTCGTTGTCGCCGGTGGGCAGGGCAATGGTCAGGCGCGGGTCCTGGCGGTTGCGGCCCCGGGCGGCGGCGTTGCCGGTGGGCGCCTCTACGGCCAGGCCCACGGCCAGCGGCCAGGCCCCGCGCAGCACGGCGTAGCGCAGCCCCAGCTGCACGTCGCCCACGCCCTGGGTGGGCGTGGCCGTCACGAACTCGGCCCGCCGGTACACGGGCGCGTTGAGTACCACTTCCCAGCGGCTGCTCAGCCCATATTCAGCATAGAGGCTCACCACCTGCTGCCGAAACCGGGCCGTGGCGGTGGTGCCACCGCCCAGCGGGTGGTAGCGGGTGGTGCTCACCGTCGTCAGCCCGATTTTGGCGTAGCCGCCGCCCGTTGCGCGGGTCCAGCCGCCGCCGGCCCGGGCGCCGGCAGGCCCCAGCAGTCCGGCCGCGCCCAGTGCCCCCAGGCACAGCAGGTACTTGCGCACGGGGCCACTCATTGCAGCGGGGCGGCGCCGAAGTTGATGGCTGCCGTTTCGCAGTAGAATACCACGTGCGAGAAGCCGGTTGAGCTGCCGCCCAGGCGCAGGAACTGCTGGCCGTTTTTGTTGACGAGGCCCACTACCTGCACGTTGGAGCCCGCCGCCGCGCGTTGCGTTCCGATGCGGGTGTCGGCTTTGGCCAGGTACACGGTCACGGTGCCGGTGTGGAAGTCGGAGGTGAAATCGGCGTTGAGCTGCACAAACTCCTGGTTCTGCGCGTCGCGCACCAGGGCCAGGGTGCCCCGGGTGGGCGTGCCGTTCTGGGGCGTGATGGAGCCGGTTCGGAGTGAGGTGAGGGTGCCGACCGGATCGGGCGAGGAAATGATCTGGGGCTCGGGGTCGTTGTCGGAGCAGGCGCTGAACAGGGCGGGAGCCAGGGCCAGCAGCAGGGCAAAGGGCTTTTTCATGGCAGACGAGGGTGAAAATGAAAAAAAGAAACCTTCTGCTGCAAAGAAGGCCGCTGTCTGTCACAGAAGTATCACGGGATTTGAATATACTGGCTGGCCGGTGCGTTGCCGTGGGCCGGCTGCCGCGAACCAGAGCGCGGTTTCGTAAACTTGCAGCCCGCTCCCGTTTACTGCCTGTTCTTATGCTGCACCTCTCCCTTCCCGATCTGGCGGCCCTGCCGGCCGCCGCCGCCCAGGTCCGCGACGCGCTGCGCGGCCACTCCATCGTGTGCTTTGAGGGCGAGATGGGGGCCGGCAAAACCACGTTCATCAAGGCCCTGTGCCGGGAGCTGGGCGTGCGCGAGGAAGTGAGCAGCCCCACCTTCTCGTTGGTAAATGAATACCGCACGGCTCAGCAGGAGCCCATCTACCACTTCGATTTCTACCGCCTCGATGACCCCCGCGAGGCCGAGGATATTGGCGCGTTGGAGTACTTCGATTCCGGCTATCTTTGCCTGATCGAGTGGCCCAGCCGGATCGAAGCCCTGCTGCCGCCCGAACGACTCCTGCTCACCCTCACCGTCACCGGACCCTCTTCGAGGGAATTAAGAATTGAGAGTTAAAAATTAAAAATGGTTGGTTTTGCTTTCTGCGAAATCGGCCATGTACTCAATTTTTAATTTTTAATGCATAGTTTTTAATTCAAGAAAATGCCCGACGCAGTGCCCTCCGGATTTGAGTCGCTGGCCGCCAGCCGCGCCTATTTCACCCAGGAATCGATGCTGGCCGTGGAAACGCGCAAGCGCAAGCTGTTCATTGGGCTGCCCCGGGAAACGTCGCTCCAGGAAAACCGCATCTGCCTCACGCCCGAGGCCGTGAAGCACCTGGTGGAAAGCGGCCACGAAATCCTGCTCGAAAGCGGGGCCGGCGAGCCCAGCAAGTATTCCGACCACGAGTACTCCGAGGCGGGCGCCACCATTGCCTACTCCCAGAAGGAGGTATTTGAGGCCGATATCATCCTCAAAGTGGCCCCCGCCACCTACGATGAGATGGAGTTTCTGCGCAACGGCCAGACCCTGATTTCGGCCCTGCAGTTCGGCTCGCTCACGGCGGAGTACATGACGGCCCTGCTGCGCAAGAAAATCAACGCCATCAGCTTCGAGCTCATCAAGGACCCAAGCGGGGCGCGGCCGGTGGTGCGGGCCATGTCGGAAATTGCGGGCTCCACCGTCATGCTGGTGGCGGCCGAGTACCTGGCCCGCTCCAACGAGGGCAAGGGCATCATTCTGGGCGGTATTACCGGCGTGCCGCCTTCGCAGGTCGTGATTCTGGGGGCCGGCACGGTGGCCGAGTACGCTGCCCGCGCCGCTTCCGGGCTGGGGGCCGAGGTGAAGGTGTTCGACAACCACCTCTACAAGCTGCGCCGCCTCAAGCAGAACCTGGGCCAGCCCCAGCTCTACACCAGCACCCTCGACACGTTCGCGCTGCAGCAGCAGATCCGCCGCGCCGACGTGGTGATCGGGGCCCTGAACCCCGAGGAAGGCCGCATTCCGTTTATGGTGTCGGAAGAAGTGGTGTCGCAGATGTCGCCCGGCTCGGTGATAATCGACGTGAGCATCGACCAGGGCGGCTGCTTTGCCACCAGCGAGATGACCAGCCACAGCAAGCCCGTCTTCCGCAAGTACGACGTGATTCATTACTGCGTACCCAACATTGCCTCCCGGGTGCCGCGCACAGCCACCAACGCGCTCAGCAACATCTTCACGCCCATTCTGCAGGAAATCAGCCAGCACGGGGGCATCAACGAAGTGCTGTTTACCAACGAGCATTTCCGCTCCGGCGTGTACGTGTACAAAGGCTCCCTGACCAACGCCAGCATTGCCCGCCGCTTCAACATGCGCTACAAGGAGCTGGCCCTGATGATTGCCGTGCGCAACTAAAAAGCACAGATGTTGCAGATGAAGGAATGCCGCAGATGATGACGCCTGTCGGGCGAAGTGCTGCCTCCTTCTTCTCCGACGGGAGCTGACTGGTTGCCAGTGAAAAAAATATGCGGCCGGGTTGCAACCAACTGGAGAGTCGGGGGCTCCTTACGATTGAATTATCCCTGATTTACTATGCGCCCATTGCCCGTTATTTTCCTCGGCCTGCTGACTACGGTTGGGGCCTTGCCGGCCGCCACTGCCCAAACGCTGGCCCTGGTACCGGCTGCCGCTCCCGCCACCGCCTTGCCTGCCGACCTCAGCACCCTGCGCTACGACCGTACCGACACCCTGCGGGCCGTGCAACACCTGTTTATGCAGCGCTCCAAAGCCACCCGCGGCTGGCTGCAGGCCGGCACGGGCATTCTGCTGGATGGAACCGTGAAGAAGGTTGTGGTTGCCGCACAGCCGCCAAACCAGCCGGATTATAAAAAGGACTATTACGAGAACCTCGACCAACAGGCCAGCCAGGATATCCTGGTTGGTACCGTAATGACGGGCTACGGGCTGTTCCGGCTCAGTCGTTTCGGGCCGCGGCAATACCAACGGGTGGTACTGGCCTACCAGGAAGGCCAGCCGCTGCCCCCGTACCTGACGCGTCGGCTCAAAGTCAAATATTTCCGCCTGCTACCCATCGGCACGCGCCTGGAGCGGGCCCGGGCCGTGCAGCAATAGCCGCCGAACTTAGCGGCTGACCAATTGCTCGAATTCGGGATAGGTTCGGATGTAGTCGGTTTCCTCGTATTCCTGCGAAGCCAGGCACATCAGCACTGTCTGGGCTCCGAACTTGATTTCGCGCCAGCACAGCGGCGGCACGTACAGGCCCTGCGTGGGGTGCTCGAGCACAAAGTGGTGCTTTTGCCGGTCGGGGGTTTCCACCAGCAGCTCCAGCGTGCCGTGCACCGCTACAATGAGCTGCTCCAGCTGGTGGTGGGCGTGGTTGCCCGATATTTTTTCGGCCGGCACCCCGGCCGTCCAGTACACCCGCTTAACCGGAAACGGCAACGTGGCCCCTTCCGCAATAACCAAGTGCCCCAGGGGCGCGGAGCCGGTGGATGGAAAATCGAGCAGGTAGGGGTGCAGCATGGGGCAAAACGGGTAGGCGGGCTCCCGCGCCAGGTGGCGGGGGAGGCGGTCAAAGGTACGCAACGGGGCCAGGATGCAGGCAAGCAGGTTTATTCCTGGGCCAGCAGCAATGTTTTCCAGGCGTCGAGCAGGCGGCCGTCTTCCAGCAGCTTCTGGCCCAGCAGGATCAGCTCCTCGCGCTGGCGGGAGGGCGAGCCGTGGTACTGGCTCAGGGTGTAGCTCACCAAAGGCTCCTGGCGGAAATCGGCCACTTCCGCCGCCGTAGGCAGGGAGCCGGCCTCAAGGTTGGCCAAGCGCCCCAGGTTGTTGCCGGTCAGCACCGAGGAGGTGCGCAGAAACTCCGGAAGCTGGTCGATGCCGATGCCCAGGTTGCGGTTGGGCTTGGCCACCTCGAACAGGCTGCCGCCCGTGGCCCGGCAGTACCAGTCGCCGCCGAGGCGGGCAATGGCGTCGAGTTTGAACGGGTCGATGCCGCTGCCGCCGGGCAGTACAATGTCCTCGCGGAAGTGGGCCATCACCACCCGGCAGATGACCAGGTTGCCGGCCCCGTGGTTCTGGCCCAGCTCCACTACCTGCTCCACCACGCACTCGAAGGCGGCCGGGGCCTCGGCCACGCGGGGCGGCTTCACCTTCTGGCTGGGCAGCTCTGTGAAACCGGCCTTCACAAACTCGTTTACGCCTTTCGCATACTCGGTGCTGGCCAGGGACATCTGCTCGACCATGGCGTAGTCGCAGATATGGATGACGACTTCGGGCACTTCGCGCACGTTTTGCAGGGTGTGCTTCTGGGAGTTGTCGCGCACGCGGTTGGCGGGCGAAAACACCAGAATGGGTGGGTTGGAGCCGAAGCAGTTGAAGAAGCTGTACGGGCTCAGGTTTACGCTGCCGTCGGCCGCGATGGTGCTGGCAAAGGCCACCGGGCGGGGGGCAATAGCGCCCACCATGAAGGGGTGCAGCTCGGCGGGCGTGAGCTGGGCGGGGTCGATGGTATGAAAGGACGCGGGCGTAGACATGGGCGGGAAGAGTGGGTGAAGAAGCGAAGGTCGGGGTTGCGGAGGAAATAATTCTGCCGATTTTGCCGGCCGGGCCCGCTCTCGGGCCTGCAACCCCGGCGCGGGAGCGGAACTCCTGCTTCCGGCTACTCATTACGCTGCCCCTATGCCGAAGCTCTGGTTCCTGCCGCTGTTCTTGCTCTCCATCCTTTCGGCCCGGGCCCAGACCCCGGCCGATACCGCCCGCCTGCGCCGCCACCTGCTGGCCCTCACCACCACGCCCGCGCCGCGCAACTACCGCCACCCGGCCAGTCTGCACCAGGCCGCCGACTACATCAAAGCGGAGCTGGCTGCCGCCGGGGGGCAGCCCACCGAGCAGCCCTACGTGGTGCAGGGCCAGCGCTACCACAACGTGCTGGCCCACTTCGGCCCCGAAACCGGCCCCCGCCTCATTATTGGGGCGCACTACGACGTGTGCGGGGAGCAGCCCGGGGCCGACGACAACGGCACCGGCGTGGCGGCCCTGCTGGAGCTGGCCCGGCTGCTGGCCCGGCAGCCCAACCTCCCGTACCGGATTGACCTGGTGGCCTATACCCTCGAAGAGCCGCCGTTTTTCCGCACCAAACACATGGGCAGCTACGTGCACGCCCAGTCCCTGCACGCGGCCGGCGTGCCGGTGCGCGGCATGGTGGCCCTGGAAATGCTGGGCTACTACGACGACCGCAAAGGCAGTCAGGACTATCCGCTGGGCCCGCTCAAGTGGGTGTATGGCCGCCGGGGCAACTACGTGACGGTGGCCCAGAAATTCGGGAACGGGCAGTTCGGGCGGCAGTTTGCGCGCCGCTACAAAACGGCCGCCGGGCTGCCCGTGAAGCGGTTCAAGGCCCCCGCCTGGCTGCCCGGCATCGACTTTTCCGACCACCTCAATTACTGGCAGTTCGGCTACTCCGCCGTGCTGCTTACCGACACGGCCTTCTACCGCAACAAAAGCTACCACGAGCCCACCGACACCCTCGCCCGCCTAGATATGCACCGCCTGGGCCTGGCCGTGGATGCCCTGCTGGCCGTGGTGCTAGGGGGCTGACAAAGTCAGGACCGCTGCCCCACCCAAGCCCAGCCGGTCTGCACCATCAGGTAGTTGCCGGAACCTTCAAAATAGTGAACATAGTGCGGCTTGCCAAGAGCCCACCCCGGCCAACCAATGGGGTAATCAAACTGATCCAGACCGAGATGCCAGGCATGGGTGGTCCAGGTAAGGAGTGTCGCGCCGGGTAGCAACCGGTATTCCGGGGGCAGCGGCGGCCCGGCCGGATCCGGGTCCTTAAACATCCCGCTGTATCGCGCGCGCCTCTCACCGATGCCGGCCACTACCTGCGAGCTGTGCGCAAATTCGGGTTCCACCAGCCAGATAGCCAGGTAATAAGTCTCCGGCTGCGCCTGAAGCTGCTGCTGCCAGCTGAAAAAAGTGGTGAGCAAGTGTTGGGCGGCCAGCTGCCGCACGCGTTGTGGGGGCTGACGGTGATGCCAATGCCAGACCCCAAGCCCCAGTTTGTTACGATCATAGCCGGAGCGATGAAGCATTTGTGTGTCAAGAGGCTCGGGGGTGCGGCTTAACTGCGTGAGGTGGCGGAGGTAACGTTTACCGCCGCGCACCTTTGGGTGACGTCTGTAGCGCATGGCCGACAAGGATTTATAGGGGCGTATGACTCAATTTTTGCTAAAATAGTATATCTTTACTAATTAGGTATAGTTTTCAGTAAGCCCTTACTCACCTCTGTGATGTCCCAGTTGCGCTGCCCCAAATGCGAGTCGATGGAAGCTACCAAAAGTGGCGTGGTGGGAGGGAGGCAGCGGTTTAAGTGCCGCAACTGCGGCTACCACTACTCGGTGGCCAAGGCGGGCAAGGAAACCAATCCGTACTACGTCATCAAGGCCCTGCAACTCTACGTGGAAGGCGTGAGCTACCGCGAGATTGAGCGCCTGCTGGGCGTGAGCCACGTGAGCGTGATGAACTGGGTGAAGAAGTACGGCGTGAAGGCCCCGCGCCAGACCGACTACCATCCTACCTACAAAATCCTCAACCAGAAGGAGCTGGCCGAGTTTTTTCAGAAGCCGGAAAACCTGAAGGGCTCGGGGCTGATGATTACGGAGCTGGGCGATAAGTACATGATGATCAAGTGGGAGCGGTTCCGGCAGGGATGAAGCTATAGCCGCTTAGCGGATGTATAGCCAGGATATGGCTTCGGGGCGGGAATTCAGCTACTTGGCAGCAGTGAAACGGACGTCCGGTGGGCGGCCGCTGCTGGCCCTGATTTCTCCCAACCCCAATTCCCTCCTCCCATGCGAAACGTTCGTTACGCTCTAGCGGCAAGTGCGTTGCTGACGGCCGCCGGGGCCACAGCCCAGGTGCAGCCCCCGCCCGCCGGCAATCCGCCGGCCCCGGCTCCGGCGCCCCCGGCTCCCGCGCCCACGCCCCCGGCTCCCACCCAATCGGTGCCCTACGGGGCGGGGCTGAAGGTGAACCTCTCGCCCGACGGCTCCAAGTACTTTCGCATCATCAACTGGCACCAGGTCTGGACGCGCTACAACCGCAACAACACCGGTTCCCAGCACGTGCCCGGCGACCCCCAGAACAGCACCTTCGACGTGGGGCTGCGCCGTTCCCGCCTGCTGATTTACGCCCAGCTTACCCCCCGTTTTCTCATCATCAGCCACTTTGGCATCAACAACCAGAACGCCGTGAGCGGGGGCGTGGGCCTCGGCGACCCGGGTAAGAAACCCCAGTTGTTCGTGCACGAGGCCATGGTGGAGTACAAGGTGAACAAATACCTGGATCTGGGGGCCGGCCTGCACTACCAGAACGGAATTTCGCGCATGACGCGGGCCAGCACCCTCAACTTCCTGGCCTACGACGCCCCAATTTCCAACTGGCCCACTATTGAGAAAATCGACCAGTTTGCCCGCTGGCTGGGCGTTTACGCCAAGGGCCGCATCGGCCGCTTCGATTACGCGGTATCCATGAACGACCCGTTTGCGACCAGCCAGACGGCTACCCCCGCCACGCTGCCTACCAATGTAGCCGACTACAACCCCCGCAACAGCCGCAAAAATTACCAGGGCTACTTCAGCTACGGGTTCCGGGATCTGGAAGCCAACCTGCTGCCCTACGCCGTGGGCTCCTACCTGGGCACCAAGCGCGTGTTCAACATCGGAGCGGGTTTTCTGGTCAACCAGGACGCCATGTTCTCGCGGCCCGGCGCCCTGCCCGCCACCCTGCCCCAGGACCCTTTCACGCTGCCTTACCGGACGCACAACCTGGCCATTCTCTCGGCCGACGTATTCTTCGATACGCCCCTCAACAAGGACGCGGGCACGGCCCTCACGGCCTACGGGGTGTACTACAACTACGATTTCGGCCCCAACTACGTGCGCAATATCGGCCTGCTCAACCCCAGCTCGGCCGGGGGCGCGGCCCCGATTCCGGGCGCGGGGACGCTGCGCGGCAACGCCTACCCCGTGGTGGGTACCGGCTCGGCCCTCTACGGGCAGCTGGGCTACCTGATGCCCAAGAGTGTGCTGGGCGAAAAAGCCCGCCTGCAGCCCTACGCTGCCTGGCAGCACGGCCGCTTCGACGGCCTCGATGCCCTGGGGGCCCCGAACGTGAACGTGTACGATCTGGGCGCCAACGTGCTGCTCGACGGCCACAACGCCAAGTTCACGCTCAATTACCGCGCCCGCCCCGACTACTCCAACCCCCAGGACGTGAACTACCGCTCCGAAGTGACCCTGCAAACCATGGTCTTCCTCTAGGCCGCGCCCCAGGTTGCTTTCCCTTCTCTGCCTGGCTCTTTCCCCCATCATCTTTCCCCACCAAACTCCCGCATTGTAATGGCACAGGATGTAATTCGCCCCGGTTACGCGGCGGCCGTCGAGGCTCCGGCGGAGCACGACAACAATCAGGTTTCCACCAGCAAAATCTGGCAGGTGATTACGGCTTCCTCGGTGGGAACCGTGATTGAGTGGTACGACTTCTACATTTTCGGGTCGCTGGCCGCCATCATCGGGCCGGTGCTGTTTGGCACCACCGGCAAAATCGAGGACACCATTCTGGGTACCCTGGCTGTGTTCGGGGCCGGGTTCGTGGTGCGGCCGTTCGGGGCGCTGGTATTCGGCCGCATCGGCGACATGATCGGGCGCAAGTACACCTTCCTGCTCACGCTGCTGCTGATGGGCGGCGCCACCTTCGTGACGGGCCTGATTCCGAGCTACGACAAAATCGGGGTGGCCGCGCCCATCATTGTCACGCTCCTGCGCCTGCTGCAGGGCCTGGCCCTGGGCGGCGAGTACGGCGGCGCCACCACCTACGTGGCCGAGCACTCGCCCGATAACAAGCGCGGCTACTACACGTCCTTTATTCAGATTACGGCTACGGCCGGCCTGCTCATCAGCATTCTGGTGATTATCACCACCCGCAAAGCCATGGGCGAAGAGGCCTTCAAGGAGTGGGGCTGGCGCATTCCGTTCCTGCTCTCGGGCCTGCTGGTAATTGCCTCCTACTACATCCGCCGCAAGCTCCACGAGTCGCCGCTGTTTGCCAAGGCCAAGGCCGAGGGCAAAACCTCCCAGAACCCGTTGCGCGAGTCGTTCGTGAACCCGGTCAACCGCCGGCTGGTGCTCATCTCCCTGTTCGGGGCCACCATGGGCCAGGGCGTAGTGTGGTACACCGGCCAGTTCTACGCCTACTCCTTCATGCAGACCACCCTCAAGCTCGATATTCTGGATGCGGCCCTGGTACTGTGCGCGGCCCTGGTGCTGGCCACCCCCTTCTTCGTGTACTTCGGGGGCCTCTCGGACCGTATCGGGCGCAAGAAAATCATCATGATGGGCCTGCTCTGCGGGGCGCTGTTCACCATTCCCATCTTCTACGGCCTCAAGCAGTTTGCCGGTCCGCTCACCGAAACCGCCGCCGCCACCGTCGACGCCACCGGCAAGGCCGTGCCGGCCGTGAAGAAAGCCCTCAGCCCCCAGCTGCTGCCCATGACGCTGCTCGTCTTCTGCCTGGTGCTGTTCGTGACCATGGCCTACGGACCCATTGCGGCCTACCTGGTGGAGCTGTTTCCTACCAAAGTGCGCTACACCAGCCTGTCGCTGCCCTACCACATCGGCAACGGCGTATTCGGGGGCTTCGTGCCGCTGATTGCCACCGCCCTCACCCTGCGCGCGGCCGCCCAGCCCGATGGCACCTTTATCAAGGAGTGGAGCAGCTACGCCGGCCTGCTGTATCCGGTCCTCATTGCCTTCCTCTGCTGGATAATCGGCTCGGCCCTGATGAAGGACGTGCGCAACGTGAAGCTGATGGAAGACACGCCCGCGGCCTGACCACTGTAGGCCCCCCCGCTGGCCCCTTGCAAATCCGTCGCGCCCCTGGTTCGGCGGATTTTGCTTGCTTTAGGCGCCGGATAGCCGCCGCGGCCCGCTCGCCGGCTCCTGGCATCTTCCCCAACCCACCCCGCCCTTATGCCTCCTCTTGCTTCCCCGGAGCGGCCGGAGCAGCGCCGCGGCCAGCAGCTGCTGTTCGTGGCCCTGCTGTTCGGCGTGCTGCTCAACTTCCCGCTGCTGGGCGCCTTCCAGCACGCCGGCCGGGTGGCCGGCATTCCGGTGCTCTACCTCTACGTGCTGGTGGCCTGGGCCGCGCTGGTACTGGCAACGGGCTGGCTGGTAAGAAGTAGGAAGTAAGCGGTAAGAATGCCCTTTTTGTAAAGACCTGACGCCTCACCTCGGAATCAGGAGAGCGGAATTCGACGCGGTTGCTGCCCGCTGAAACGTTCTTAATTCCTGGTTCTTAATTCGTAATTGAAAATGAATCCGCTGCTGGTTCTGGGCTTTTCTTTCGGGTACCTGGTGCTGCTGTTCGGGGTGGCGTACGCGGCCGAGCGGCGCGTGGCGGCGCGGCGCAGCCTGGTGAGCAACCCTTACGTGTACGCCCTGAGCATGGCCGTGTACTGCACCGCCTGGACCTACTACGGCTCGGTGGGCCGGGCCGCCCACTTCGGGCTGGAGTTCGTGGGCATCTACCTCGGGCCCACGCTCATGGCGCCCCTGGCCTGGCTGGTGCTGCGTAAAATCATCCGCATCTGCCGCGCCCAGCGCCTGACCTCTATTGCCGACTTCATCTCGGCCCGCTACGGCAAAAGCGCCGGGCTGGGCGCGCTCGTGACGGGGGTGTGCGTGCTGGGCGTGGTGCCTTACATCGCCCTCCAGATCAAGGCCATCGCCGCGTCCTTCGATATTCTGACCCGGGTGCCGGGACTGTCCGAGCAGCCCATGGAAGACGCGGCCGCCGTGGGCTCGGCCTTCTACACCACCGTGGCGCTGGCCTTCTTCACCATCGTTTTCGGGGTGCGCTCCGTGGAAGCCACCGAGCGGCACGAGGGCATGGTGCTGGCCGTGGCCATGGAAAGCCTGCTCAAGCTGGTCGCCTTCCTGGCCGCCGGCCTGTTCGTGACCTACGGCCTGTTCGACGGCTTTGCCGACGTGTTTGCGCGGGCCGCCGCCCTGCCCGAGCTGAGCCGCCTGTTTACGCTGGAGGGGGCCGGCACCACGTCCGGGCAGTGGTTCACGCTGCTGCTGCTGAGCATGTCGGCCATTCTGCTGCTGCCCCGGCAGTTTCAGGTGGCCGTGGTGGAAAACGTGAACGAAGACCACCTGCGCAAGGCCATGTGGCTGTTTCCGCTCTACCTCATCATCATCAACCTGCTGGTGCTGCCCCTGGCCTTCGGCGGGCGCCTGCTCGATGCGGGCGGGCTGCTCGATGCCGACCTCTACGTGCTGGCCCTGCCGCTGCGGGCCGGCCACCCCTGGCTGGCCCTGTTCATTTACCTGGGCGGCCTCTCGGCGGCCAGCAGCATGATTATCGTGGAAACCATTGCCCTGAGTGTGATGATGAGCCACCACCTGCTCATGCCCCTGCTCGTGCGCCTGACGGCGCCCCGGGCGGCCGGTCCGCGCTGGTTTGCCCGCCTGGGCCAGGCCACGCTGCACAGCCGCCGCCTGGCCGTGGTGCTGGTGCTGCTGCTGGCCTTCGGCTATTACGCCGCCGTGGGCCATCTGCTGCCCCTGGTCAACATCGGCCTGATCTCCTTTGCGGCCGTGGCCCAGTTCGTGCCCGTGGTGCTGGGCGGCCTCTACTGGAAGGGGGGCACCCGGGCCGGGGCCACGGCGGGCCTGCTGGCGGGTTTCGCCGTGTGGTTCTATACCCTGGTGCTGCCCACCATGGCCGGGCCGGGGCTGGTGCCCGCCTCGGTGCTGAGCCAGGGCCCCTGGGGGCTGAGCGCCCTGCGGCCGGGGGCGCTGCTGGGGCTGGAGGGGCTCGATGCGCTGTCGCACGGGTTGTTCTGGAGCTGGCTGCTGAACGTGGGCCTCTACCTGGGCCTCTCGCTGCGGCAGCAGCCCTCGGCCCTGGAGCAGCGCCAGGCCCGGCTGTTCGTGGACGTGTTCCGCCTGGAAGCCGGCTTCGAGGAGTCGGCCGGCTGGCACAGTGCCGCCCCGCTGCCCGACGTGCGGGCCCTGCTGGTGGGCTTTCTGGGCAAGAAGCGCACCAACCAGGCTCTGCGCGCCTTCGAGGAGCATTTCCCCCCGCCGCCCGTACGGGTCCCGTCGGACCCGGCCGCGGTGCCGCCGCCCGCCGACCCGCGCCTGCTGGCCTACGCCGAGAAACTCCTGGCCGGGACCGTGGGGCCCGCCTCGGCCCGGCTGCTGCTGCGCTCCTCGGTGGGCGTGGAAGACATCAGCTTCGACAACGTGGTGGGCATTCTGCGCGAAAGCCAGCAGCTGCTCGAAGCCAACCGCCAGCTCCAGAAGCAGCAGCGCCAGCTCCAGGGCCTTACCGGCCAGCTCCAGCAGGCCTACGACCAGCTCCGGGAACTCGACCAGCACAAGGACGAATTCCTCTACACCGTCACCCACGAGCTGCGCACCCCGCTCACCAGCATCCGGGCCCTGTCGGAAATCCTGACCGACAACCCCGACCTCGACGAGCCCGACCGCCAGCGGTTTCTGCTCACCATCACCCGCGAGTCGGAGCGCCTGAGCCGGCTCATCACCCTGGTGCTCGATCTGGAGAAGTACGAATCGGGGCGGGCGACCCTCGACAAGGCCGCCCTCGACGTGGCCGACGTGGTAACCGACGCGCTCGAAGCCGTGGGCCAGCTGCTGCGCGACAAGCGCATTCAGCTCGACCTGGCCGTGCCCCCCGGCCTGCCCGCCCTGCCCGGCGACCGGGACCGGCTCATGCAGGTGCTCGTGAATCTGCTCTCCAACGCCGTTAAATCGTGCCGCAGTGATGGTACGGGGCGCATTGGGGTGGGAGTGGAGGCCGGCCCCGCGGGGCTGCGGCTGTGGGTGCAGGATAACGGCAAGGGCATCGCGCCGGAGTTTCACCAGCTGATTTTCGATAAGTTCTTTCAGGCCCGCCACCAGACCATGCGCAAGCCCGAGGGCTCGGGCCTGGGCCTGGCCATCACCAAGAAGATTGTGGAGCTGCACGCCGGCCGCATCTGGGTGGAAAGCCAGCCCGAGCAGGGCGCCCGGTTTTCGCTGGAATTGCCTTTTTTCGCCTGAACATGCGTCATTCGCCCTGCCTGCCTGCTGCTGCCGGCCCCGGGTTTCCGTCGGTTTGCCCTCACCGGGGCCCGTCTGGGGGGGCATTGGGCCGGCGCCGCTGCCGGTAAGCCGGCACTGGAACGGCCTGGTTTCTTTTTGCTACTACTCATGGAGCCTCCCCACATTCTCATTGTCGATGACGAGCCGAACATCGTCATGTCCCTGGAATTTCTCATGCGCAAGGCCGGCTACCGGGTCAGCATTGCCCGCAACGGCACCGAGGCCCTGGAAGCCGTGGACCAGACGGCCTTCGACGTGGTCATTCTCGATATTATGATGCCCGACGTGGATGGCTACCAGGTGTGCCGCCACCTGCGCCAGCGCCCCGATCGTGCCGGCTCGCGCGTTATTTTCCTTTCGGCCAAAAGCCGGGAGGCCGATATTGAGAAAGGCTACGAAGCCGGGGCCGACCTCTACGTGCCCAAGCCCTTCAGCACCCGCCAGCTCATGCAGCAGGTGCAGCAGCTGCTGCCGCCCTCCGCCTGATTCCTCCCCGCCAACCCTTTCCCGCCCATGTCGCAGCCCACCTACGCCCTCGAGTACGCCGCCAGCCTCCACGACCCCGATCAGTTCTGGGCCGAGCAGGCCGCCCACCTGGCTTGGCACTGCGCCCCGCCCCGGCCCGTGCTCAGCCAGGACCCCGCCACGGGCTTTTACCGCTGGTTTCGGGGCGGGCAGCTCAATACCAGCTGGCTCTGCCTCGACTACCACGTGCAGCAGGGCCGCGCCGGGCAGGTAGCCCTCATCTACGATTCGCCCGTGACCGGCACCGTGCGCCGCTACACCTACCGGGAGCTGCTGGACCTGACCGCCCGCTTCGCCGGGGGCCTGCGGGACCTGGGCGTGGGGCGCGGCGACCGGGTGATTCTCTACCTGCCCAATATGCCCGAGGCGGTGGTGGCCATGCTGGCCTGCGCCCGCCTGGGCGCGGTGCACTCGGTGGTATTCGGGGGCTTCGCGCCGCCCGAGCTGGCCGTGCGCATCGATGATGCCCGGCCCCGGGTGATTATCTGCGCTTCGGCCGGGCTGGAGTTTGACCGGGTGATTCCCTACCTGCCCCTGGTGGAAGCCGCCATCGGCCTGGCCCGGCACCCGCCGGCCCACGTAGTCGTCTGCCAGCGCGACTTCTGCCCGGCTACGCTGCCCGCCGACCCGGCCGGGGAGGTTTCTGAAGCCTCCGTGGCCGCTGACCCGGCCCCGGAGCCTCCAGACCGAACCACGACGGCCGCAAATCGGGCCTCAGAAGAACAAAGCCGGACCTCAGAGGAACAAAGCCGGACCTCAGAGGAACAAAGCCGGACCTCAGAGGAACAAAGCCGGACCTCAGAGGAACAAAATCGGACCTCGGGAGAACAAAAAGATGCTTCTGAAGAACCAAGCCGGGCCTCGGAGGAACAAAACCAAGCCTCGATGCACCAAAGCCGGGCCTCGGAGGAACAAAGTCGGGCCTCAACACACCAAAGCCGGGCCTCGGAACACCAAACAGGGGCCTCCGGACACCAGGCCGGGGCGGCCGGGCGAACCTACCGGGCGGTGGACTTCGGCCAGCTGCTGAGGGCGGCGCCCGCCGATGCCGTGCCGCTCGACGCCACGCATCCGCTCTACATTCTCTATACCAGCGGCACCACCGGGCGGCCAAAAGGCGTCGTGCGCGAGCATGGCGGCCACGCCGTGGCCCTGCGCTACAGCATGGGCGCCGTGTATGGCATACAGCCCGGCGAAACGTTCTGGGCCGCCTCCGATATCGGGTGGGCCGTGGGCCACAGCTACATCGTGTACGGGCCCTTGCTGCTGGGCGGCACCACCGTGCTGTTCGAGGGCAAGCCCGTGCGCACCCCCGATGCGGGCACGTTCTGGCGCGTGGTGGCCGAGCACGACGTGCGGGTGCTGTTCACGGCGCCCACCGCCATCCGCGCCATCAAGAAGGAAGACCCCACCGGCGAGCTGGCCCGCCGCTACCACCTGAACCGCCTGCGCTACCTGTTTCTGGCCGGAGAACGGTGCGACCCCGCCACCTACGACTGGGCCGGTCAGCTACTGGGCGTGCCCGTGGTGGATCACTGGTGGCAGACGGAATCGGGCTGGCCCATGCTGGCCACGCTGGTGGGCTACCCCGATATGCCTCCGCCCCGGGCCGGGGCGGCCGGCCACCCCGTGCCGGGCTACCGGGTGGAAGTGCTCGATGAGGCCGGCCAGCCCGTGCCGGCCGGCACCACCGGCCTGGTGGCCGTGCGCCTGCCGCTGCCGCCCGGCTGCCTGCCCACCCTCTGGCACGACGACGAGCGGTTTCGCAGCAACTACCTCGACGCCTTCCCCGGCTACTACCTCAGCGGCGACGGCGGCTACCAGGATGCCGAGGGCTACTGCTATATCATGGGCCGCATCGACGACGTAATTAACGTGGCCGGCCACCGCCTGAGCACCGGCGAGATGGAGGAAATCCTGGCCGCCCACCCGGCCGTGGCCGAGTGCGCCGTGCTGGGCCTGGCCGATGCCCTGCGCGGGCAGGTGCCGGTGGGTCTGGTGGTGCTTAAGGATGGACTGCAGCCCGCCGAAGACGTGCTGGAGCAGGAGCTGGTGCAGCTCATGCGCCAGCGCATCGGGGCGGTGGCCAGCTTCCGGCAGGCGGCCGTGGTGGCGCGCCTGCCCAAGACGCGCTCGGGTAAAATTCTGCGCAAAACCCTGCGCCAGCTGGCCGACGGCGAGCCTTTCCCCGTACCTTCCACCATCGACGACCCCGCCATCCTCGATGAAATCCGCCTCGTGCTGGCCCGGCGCGGGATCGGGAACCTTCCGGCTTCCGGCTCCTGACCGGCAGCGCTCAGCCAGGAGCGGAAGGCGCCCGTTTCGGATTCAAGGACCACTTCTTTACTCTCTTTCTCCCACTGCTGTCTGGCTGCCGGGTCTTAAGCGTCGGTTTTCGAGCACGAAAGCGGACGGCCAGTAGCCGGCAGCACACAACTAACCCTTCATCTTATGTCTACCCCCAACCCCCAACACGCCCGCATCCGCAGTCTGGAAGGTTACCACGAGGCCTACCACCTGAGCATCCACCATCCCGCCGAATTCTGGGCCGCCGTGGCCGAGCCCTTCACCTGGCGCCGTAAGTGGGACACGGTGGTGGACTCGGACATGGCCGCCGGCCGCAACGAGTGGTTCGCCGGGGCCCGCCTCAACATCACCGAGAACTGCCTCGACCGCCACCTGGCCACCCGCGGCAACAAGCTGGCCCTGATCTGGGAGCCCAACGACCCCAAGGAGCGCCACCTGCGCCTGACTTACCGGGAGCTCTACCAGCACGTGTGCCAGTTTGCCAACGTGCTCATGAACAACGGCGTGGAGAAGGGCGACCGGGTTTGCCTCTACATGCCCATGATTCCGGAGCTGGCCATTGCCGTGCTGGCCTGCGCCCGCATCGGGGCGGTGCACTCCGTGATTTTTGCCGGCTTCTCGGCCACTGCCATTGCCGACCGCGTGAACGACGCCCAGGCCTCCCTGGTCATTACGGCCGACGGCCTCAACCGTGGCACCAAGCAGATTCCGGTGAAGCGCGTGGTGGATGAGGCCCTCGAAACCTGCCCCTCGGTGCGCAAAGTGGTGGTGGTGGAGCACCTGGGCTGGCCCGTGCAGATGGATCCGGAGCGCGACGTGTGGTATCACGAGGAAACCGATAATGCGGCCAAGACCTGCCCGGCCGAGGAGATGAAGGCCGAGGATCCGCTCTTCATTCTCTATACCTCGGGCAGCACCGGCAAGCCCAAGGGCGTGGTGCACAGCACCGCCGGCTACATGGTGTGGGCCGATTACACCTTCCGCAACGTGTTTCAGGTGGAGGAGAACGACGTGTACTGGTGTACCGCCGATATCGGCTGGGTCACGGGGCACAGCTACCTGCTCTACGGCCCGCTGCTGGCCGGCTCCACCTCCCTCATGTTCGAGGGCATTCCAACCTACCCCGACGCCGGGCGCTTCTGGGAGGTGATTGACAAGCACTCGGTGAGCATCTTCTACACCGCGCCCACCGCCATCCGCTCCCTCATGGCCGAGCCCCTCGACAACGTGCTCAGCTACTCCCTCGACTCGCTGCGGGTGCTGGGCTCGGTGGGCGAGCCCATCAACGCGGAGGCCTGGCACTGGTACAACGAGCACGTGGGCAAGGGCCGCTGCCCCATCGTGGATACCTGGTGGCAGACCGAAACCGGGGGCATCATGATTTCGGCCCTGGCCGGCATCACGCCCTCGGTGCCGGCCCGCGCCGGTCTGCCGCTGCCGGGCGTGCTGCCCGTGCTGCTCAACCAGGACGGCTCCGAAATCGAGGGCAACGACCAGGAGGGCTACCTGGCCATCAAGCAGAGCTGGCCGGGCATGATCCGGACCACGTACGGCGACCACGACCGGGCCGTGCAGACTTATTTCGCGCCCTACCCGGGCTACTACTTCACCGGCGACGGCGCCCGCCGCGACGAAAACGGCCTTTACCGCATCATCGGCCGCGTCGACGACGTGATTAACGTGAGCGGGCACCGCTTCGGGACGGCCGAAATCGAAAATGCCATCAACGAGAACCCCAACGTGGTGGAGTCGGCCGTGGTGGGCTTCCCCCACGACGTGAAGGGCCAGGGTATCTACGCCTACGTCATCTGCCGCGAGGGCGCCTGCCGTAACGAGGCCGACATGCCCCGGGTGGAGGCCAGCATTATCGAGACGGTGGTGGCGGAAATCGGTAAAATCGCCCGCCCCGACAAGATTCAGCTGGTTTCGGGCCTGCCCAAGACGCGCTCCGGCAAAATCATGCGCCGCATCCTGCGCAAAGTGGCCGAGGGCGAAACCGGCAACCTCGGCGACACAACTACTTTGCTCGACCCGGCCGTGGTGGACGAAATCATCCGGGGCGCGAAGTAAAGCAGCTGGCCCGGCCCGTAAAAAAGCCCCTCTGCCAGGTCGGCGGAGGGGCTTTTGCGTATTCAGATCGGGGCAGGACGGGTCAGAACCGGCTCAGGTAGTTGCGGCCCTTGGGCTTGTACGCTTCCTGTTTCTTACGGCTGCTGGACAGCCACACCACCAGGCCCGCCGTCACGGCCCCAATGGCTGCCATTTTGGTGACGAATGCAGTGCGGTTGTGCTTCCACTCCATGTCGTAGCCCTTCTCGGCCCAGATGTTGGGCAACTGGCCGTGGAACAGGTCCGTGACGACGCCTTCCACTACGTCCACCCGGTCGGCCAGCACCAGGGGCAGCCAGTGTTTGTACTGGTTTTCGCTGTAGCGGAAGGCCACGCGCCGAATCGCGCCACTCAGGCCGCTGGGCGGGGCGGGCGTCCCGAACACCGCCGACACGTTCGGCCGCTCAATCGACTTGAGTACCTCCGTGTTAACGGGCTGCAGGTTGTCGGGCCGGTTGTTGGGCTGCGGGTCTTCGCCTACGTTCATGCGGTGGCGCATGGGGTAGGTGGGGTCGTTCTTAGGATCGGCATCGATGCCCCAGCCTTTAATGGTCTTCGGGTCGATGGGGGTATTGAGGGCGGTATCTTTCATAGGAAGGCGAGGTTACTGGTTGGCGGTAGGGGGCAGGAGCACGGTTTTGATGCAGTTATCCAGCTTGGCGGAGAACATGCGGTAACCATCGGCCACTTCTTCCAGCGGCAAACGGTGCGTAATCAGGCCCTTGGGGTCGAGTATGCCGTTTTGCACGTGGTCGATCAGGCGCGGCAGCAGGCGTTTCACCGACGTCTGGTTGCCCCGGATGGTGAGGCCCTTGTTCATCATGTTGCCGATGGGCACCAGGTTGTCGGTGGGGCCGTACACGCCCACAATCGACACCACGCCGCCCTTTTTTACGGCATTGATGGCCCAGTGCAGGGCCGTGGCCGAACCGGCCTGCAACAGCAGCTTGCGGCCGGTGATGGTCTGCAACGCGTTGCCGGCGGCTTCAGCACCCACGGCGTCAATTACGCAGTCGGCCCCCATCCAGTCGGTTATTTTCTTGATGAACATCACCGGGTCGCCGACTTCCTCGAAATTGTAGGCTTCGCAGTAGGAATAATTACGCGCAAAATCGAGGCGGTATTCCTCCTTATCGATGATGATAACCCGGCCCGCCCCGAAAAGCCAGGCACAGCGGGCGGCCACAATGCCGATGGGGCCGGCGCCGAAGACCACGACCGTATCGCCGGGCTGAATGCCGGCCATTTCGGCCCCCTGGTACCCGGTGGGTATCACGTCGGTCAGCATCACGGCATCGTCCAGGTCCATATCGGTCGGAATGATAACCGGGCCCACGTTGGCGTAGGGCACGCGGGCGTATTCGGCCTGGCCGCCGTTGAAGCCGCCGGCCGTGTGCGAGTAGCCGTAGATGCCGCCAATAGCCCCCGACTCGGTGTTGGATTCCTGGCAGTTGCCGTACATCTGCTGCCGGCAGAAGTGGCATTCGCCGCAGGCAATGTTGAAGGGGACGATAACCCGGTCGCCCACTTTTACTTTCGTAACGTCGGCGCCAACTTCCACTATTTCGCCCACAAACTCGTGGCCGAAGGTGGAGCCGACGCGGGTGTCGGGCACATTGCCGTTGTAGAGGTGAAGGTCGGAACCGCAGATGCAGGCGCGCAGAACGCGCACAATGGCATCCTGGGGGTGTTTGATTTCCGGCATGGGTTTCTGCACGGCGCGGACCCGCTTGGGGCCCCGATAATCCATTGCTAACATAGAAATTCTGGAAAAGAGAACAGAGGAAAGGAAGCGGCGTCGGGGTTCCGGGGGAGCGAAAAGGCAGGCTCGGTCCCGGCCCGGACCCCTGTTCTTACTGAGCCCCGTGCCCCAGGGTTGTTACGGTGGCGCTTGAAAACGCGGGAAATCGGGGGCGGGGCGGGGCTTTACACGGGCAGCGGCGCCGCCCCACCGCTACCAGGGAGCGGGGGGCGGCGCCGCTGCGGTAGGGCATTGCCGAAAGAAACAACAGGGGGCGGGCGGGTGCCCGGAACGGGTTTACCAGGACAGGGGAGGAGCCGGCAGTACCTTGCCCGTCACCTCGCCGAAACCGATGCGCAGGCCGTCTTTTTCGCAGTAGCCGCGCATGGTCACGGTGTCGCCATCGAGCAGGAACTTGCGCTCCGAGCCGTCGGCCAGGGGCAGGGGGCGGGTGCCGCGCCAGGCCAGCTCCAGCATGGAGCCCAGCGAGTCGGGGGTGGCGCCCGAGATGGTGCCCGAGGCGTACAGGTCGCCCACCTGCAGGTTGCAGCCGTTGGAGGCCTGGTGGGTGAGCTGCTGGGCCATGCTCCAGTACATGAGCCCGAAGTTGGAGCGCGAAATGGTGGTGGCGGGGCCGTTTTCGGGCTGCAGGTCTACTTCCAGGTGCACATCGAAGTTGTGCTGATCCAGCTGGCGCAGGTACAGCAGCGGCTCCGGCTCCTGCACTGGCCCGGCCACCCGGAACGGCTCCAGCGCATCCAGCGTCACCACCCACGCCGACATGCTGCTGCCGAAGCTCTTGCCCAGGAACGGCCCCAGCGGCACGTACTCCCAGCTCTGAATGTCTCGCGCGCTCCAGTCGTTGAACAGCACCAGCCCGAAGATGTGGTCCTCGGCGTGCTGAATCGGCACGGTGTCGCCGAGCTGGGTGCTTTGGCCCACAATGAAGCCCACTTCCAGCTCGAAATCCAGCTGCTGCGAGGGGCCGAAGGTGGGGGCGGCGGCATCGGGGGCCTTGCGCTGGCCGTTGGGCCGGCGGATATCGGTGCCGCTCACCACGATGCTGCTGGCCCGGCCGTGGTAGCCGATGGGAATGTGGCGCCAGTTGGGCAGCAGGGCGTTGGCCGGGTCGCGGAACATGATGCCCACGTTGGTGGCGTGCTCGATGCTACTGTAGAAATCGGTGTAGTTGTGGGGCTTCACGGGGCGCAGCATCCGCACCTCGGTCTGGCGCAGCAGGCACTCACGCATCACCTCATCCGAGCGGAGCGCGGTGCTGTCGTGGCGCAGCAGCTCCGAGACGCGCTGGCGCACGGCCCGCCACGCCGGCCGGCCTAAGGCAATAAACTGGTTGAGCGAGCGGCGGCGGAACACCTTGGGCATCTTCGCGCCCAGCTCCAGGTCCTCGAAAAAGCCGAACTGGGCCACGGCGTACAGATCCAGCACGTACTCGCCAATGGCTACGCCCAGCCTTGGGCCGCGTTCCTCCGTCTCGAACACGCCAAACGGCAGGTTCTGAATGGGAAAGTCGCTGCCGGGGGCAATATCAATCCAGGAGTGCAGGGAAGGGTCGTTGGGGTTAGCCATGCGGGCGGGGTGGTTGATGGTAGGAGCGGCAAAGGTAACGGGGCCGGCGGAATGCGGATGGCGGGGTGGAATCCTACGAAGCCGCTATCTTGTGTCGTCGCTCCTGCTGCGTATTGCCGCAACTGGCTCGGAAGTGTTCCTTTGAATCAGAGACAGTATGTCAAGTATTCTAATTGTGTTTTGGGATTGTAACGCGTCGTTTATATGAGACTGTTTGTACTGTTGCCGCTGTTTCTAATTATTTCAAGCCTGAAAGTTTTTGGACAGAATAGAGTCATTCAAGGGAGAGTGGTTTCTGAGCATCTGGAAACATTGCCAATGGTGAGTATTGCTAATCACAGAAATGAATCAATCGGCAAAACTGATATGGATGGCCGATTTAAAATTGCTGTTTCGCAAGGAGTGGATAGTCTGTTGTTTAGCTTTATCGGTATGGAATGGGCTGAAATCAAGTTGAAGCAAGATTGTGATGTTGTTGAAGTTGTAATGATGTATGACATGACATATTGCTTTTACAGCCTAAGAAAGGTCGATAGGCTTCGTAAGAGAAGATTTGAAAAGTTATCTGCTGTTCATGCTGACGCTTTGAAGAAAGGTCTGTTCGAGCAGACTACTATTTGTTACGACAGAGAATTTGAAAGCTTTAAACCATAATCTAGTGATGGCCATAAATAATTAAAAAGTCTCAAATACCACAGCGCCCCGCCCCAACCGGAAACCGGCAGGAGCGGGGCGCTACTGTATGTAACGTAAGAAGCTTAGAACTGCGGAGTGGGTACCGGCGCGGGCGACTGGGGGTGGCCGGTCTGGCCGGCGGGCTGGGCCGACATAGGCGTGAGGTTGATGGCCTCCACGGCGCGGATTTCGGGCACGGCCTTCTTCACCGATTCCTCCACGCCGGCTTTCAGCGTCATCGGCGACATGGGGCAGGTGCCGCAGGCGCCGAGCAGCTCCAGGCGCAGCACCATGTCGTCGGTGATTTCCAGCACGCGCACGTTGCCTCCGTCGGCGGCCAGGTAGGGCCGGATGGTATCCAGGGCCTGTTCGATGCGGGGCAGGAGCGGATGGGTTTCCACGGTGGGCGATACGGTCATAACGGGGATTTCACGGGTTTTACGCTGGGTGGGCGGCAAAGTGCCCGCCAGCGTCGGCAATACGAAAGCAAAGGTAGAACATTCGCCCGACGCTACGGTAAACCGGCCGGAGCGGGGAGAAGTTCAGGGGTTGGTAGCTATATAGAACGTCATGCTGAGCTTGTCGAAGCATCTCGCGTGCTGATGTTGGATTACTTTGGCAACGTCAGCACGCGAGATGCTTCGACAAGCTCAGCATGACGTTCTAGGTGCCGTTCAGCCAATTACGACTTCATCTCCACGATGTTGGTTTTCGGGGCTACGGCGTTGCGGATGCTCACCTGGCGGGCCAGCTCCTCGGCCAGCTGGGCGAAGACCTCGGCGGCCGGCGTGCCGTCCTGCAGGATGGCGGGCGTGCCCTGGTCGCCGTTTTCGCGGATGCTCTGCACCAGCGGAATCTGGCCCAGCAGCGGCACCTCGTGCTTGGCCGCCAGCCCTACGCCGCCGCCTTCACCGAAGATGAAGTATTTGTTGTCGGGCAGTTCGGCGGGCGTAAACCAGGCCATGTTCTCCACAATGCCCAGCACCGGCACGTTGATTTGCGGCAGGCGGAACATCTGCAGGCCCTTTTCGGCGTCGGCCAGGGCTACTTTCTGGGGCGTGGTCACGATGAGCGAGCCGGTGACGGGCACCGTCTGCACCATGGTCAGGTGGATGTCGGAGGTTCCGGGGGGCATGTCGAGGAGCAGGTAGTCCAGCTCGCCCCAGTCCACTTCCGTGATGAACTGCTTGAGGGCCGAGGAAGCCATCGGGCCGCGCCACACAATGGCCGACTCGGCCGGGGCCAGGAAGCCGATGCTCATCAGCTTCACGCCGTGGGCCACTACCGGCTGGATGAGGTTTTTGCCGTCCTCGCCCTGGAATACGTGGGGGCGAGCGTCCATCACGCCAAACATCAGCGGCATGCTGGGGCCGCTGATATCGGCGTCCACGAGGCCCACTTTGGCGCCGGTTTTGGCCAGCGCAATGGCCAGGTTGGCCGTGACGGTGCTTTTGCCCACGCCGCCCTTGCCCGAGGCAATGGCAATGATGTTCTTCACGCCGGGCAGCAGGTCGCGGTTCTGGCGCATGGTGGTCACGCGCGAGGTCATCACAATCACCACCTCGGCGTCCTTGTCCACCATGGTGTGGATGGCCCGCTCGCAGGCGTCGTGGATGAGCTGTTTGAGGGGGCAGGCGGGCGTGGTGAGCACCACCGTGAACGACACGCGGCGGCCCTCAATCTGCACGTCCTCAATCATGTTGAGCGTCACGAGGTCCTTGCCCAGGTCGGGCTCCTCCACGTAGCTCAGGGCCTTGAGAACGGCTTCTTTGGTAATAGTTGCCATGGGATATAGTCAGCGAAGAAAGTGCGGATGCAAAGCGCAAAGATAACCCGGAAACCGGGGCGGCGGTTGCGGGGCCTGGTTTCCATAGCGCGTCCAGCTGGCCATCCGCAACTGCGGGCCGGATTTGGCCGCGCGCAATCCCCCGCTATCTTCGTGGCTTCTCTTAATATCCGCTTTATTAGTCATGTATTCTTCCCTGCGTATGCCGCTTCGCTTGCACGTTACCACCCGCCGTTTGCGCCTGGCCGCCGGCTTTGCTCTGATCAGCCTGTTCAACCTGCAGGCTCAGGCCCAGGACAGCACGCTCACCCGTCTCACCCACCAACACCAGTTGGCGCTGGAGCAACAGGGCACCCAGTTTTCCGGCCCGGGCTGGGATAAGCTGCGGCAGGACATCGAGAAAAGCCAGGTGGTGCTGGTGGGCGAAGACCACGGCATGGCCCAGATTCCGCAGTTCACCCAGGCCGTAGCCCAGGTGCTCCGGCCGAAGGTCTTCGTGGCCGAAATTGATAAATACCAGGCCCGCGACCTGACGCGGCTGGCCGCCCAGCCCGGCCTGCCCGTGGCCGTTGAGCGGCAGTATCCAATGGGACTTTCCTTCTACAGCTGGGCCGAGGAGTTTGAGCTGGCCCGGGCGCTGCGGGCCCAGAACACGGCCCTTGTGGGGCTGGAGCAGGTGGGATTTTTCGCGCCGGGCCGCTTCTACGCGCTGCTGGCTGAAAAAACCAAAAACAAGCAGTCGGCGGCGTACCTGCGGCAGCGGGGCGCGGCCTACCAGGCCCACAATCGGGCCGTAATGGGCACCGACCCTGGCCAGCTGATGGTGTACCGCCACACGCCGGCCACCCTGGATAGCCTCACGGCCCTGGCCCGCCAGGAAAGTCCGGAAGTGCAGCGCATGGTGCAGGAGTATATTACCAGCGTTCATATCAACCAGACCGCTATTCAGCCCAAAACCGGTTTCCAGAGCCACCAGGACCGCGTGAACCTGATGCGCCGCAACCTGCTGGCCGAGCTGCCCGCCTACCAGCAGCCGGGCCAGCCGCTGCCCAAAATGCTTTTCAAGTTCGGGGCCGGCCACATGGGGCGCGGGGCCAGCTTTACGGGCGGCGTGTACGACGTGGGCAACCTGGCCCTGAACCTGGCCGAAATGCAGGACCAAAAGTCGCTGCATATCTTCATCATCGGCAAGCAGGGCACCCAGACCAGCGGCTTCAACTTGCAGGATTTCAGTAAGAACGTGGCCACGTATTCCAACGCTGACACCGACATGGTCCGGCCCTTTGTGGCCGCCACGCCGGCCGGCGCGGCCTGGCAGGTGTTCGACGTGCGCCCTCTGCGCCGCGCCCTGCTCCGCGACCAGCTGAAAGTCAGCAGTTCCGAGCTGCTGACGACCATTATGAACTACGATTACGTGGTCATCATCCCCGAAACCACCGCCAGCCACAATATCTAGCCCCGGCACCAGTAGCGCGAACTTTGTAGTTCGCGTCCCCGCGCCGCTCTGGAGGTTGTCGTTCTGGGACGCGAACTACAAAGTTCACGCTACTGCCGTTCTGAGCCGCTGAACGGTGTAGAGACGCGACACTTCGCGTCTCGTCGTTGCTGACGTTGTTTAGTCGGCGCGGCCCCGGTCGTTCAACGACGCGACGCGAAGTGTCGCGTCTCTACATCGTTCAGCGAACCACCAGTTGTCCGTTGCTAAGCAGGCCGTAGCTTTAGCCCTGACAACGGACAACTAGCAATTCCTCCCTCATGCAGCTTGGTATCGATAGCTTCGCCGCGGCCCCCACGGGTGGCACCGCCTCCGACAACGCCATAGCCCTGGGCCAGCTCCTGGAGCGCATCGAGCGGGCCGACCAGGTGGGCCTGGATTTCTTCGGCATCGGCGAGCATCACCGCCGCGAGTTCCTCGATTCGGCGCCGGCCGTGATTCTGGGCGCGGCGGCCGCCCGCACCAGCCGTATCCGGTTGGGCAGCGCCGTGGCCGTGCTCAGCGCCGCCGATCCGGTGCGGGTGTTCCAGCAGTTTTCTACGTTGGATCTGCTCAGCCACGGTCGGGCCGAGCTGGTGGTGGGCCGCGGCTCCTTCACCGAAGCCTTCCCGCTCTTCGGCCTGAACCTGCACGACTACGACGCCCTGTTCGAGGAAAAGCTGGCGTTGCTGCTCCAGATCCGCGACCAGGAGCAGGTGAGCTGGTCGGGGCGGTTCCGGCCGGCCCTGACGGGGCAGGCCGTGTACCCGCGGCCCATGCAGGCGCAGCTGCCCATCTGGCGCGGCGTCGGCGGTACGCCCGAGTCGTTTGTGCGGGCCGGGGCCATGGGGCTGCCGCTGATGGTCGCCATCATTGGGGGCGAAACCCACCGTTTCCGGCCGTTGGTTGATTTGTACCGGGAGGCAGGCCGGAAGGCCGGTTTTGCGCCCGAGCAGCTGCAGGTGGGCCTGCATTCCCTGGGCTACGTGGCCGAAACATCTGAACAGGCCGTGGCCGACTACTACCCCGGCTACGCCCGCACGTTCACCCGCATTGGGCGGGAGCGGGGCTGGCCGCCCGTCACGCCCGGCCACTTCGAGGCCCAGCGCGGCCCGCGCGGCGCGCTGCTGGTCGGCAACCCCGAGGAAGTGGCCGCCAAGATTCTGCGCCACGCCGAGTCGCTGGGCGGCGTGAGCCGCGTCACGTTCCAGATGGACAACGCCGACCTGGCCCCCGAAAAGCTACTCCGCGCCATCGAGCTGCTGGGCGAGCGGGTGAAGCCGCTGCTGGGATAAGGGGGGGGAGTGGTTTAGGAACACAAACTGAACGTCATGCTGAGCTTGCCGAAGCATCTCGCGTGCTGACGTTACTTCACTAGCCCAGGGTTTAAACCCTGGGCTACGGAGCGGTTGCCGTTCTATTTGGCAACATCAGCACGCGAGATGCTTCGGCAAGCTCAGCATGACGTTCTTTCACCCTACCACTTCGCGGCGGTTCCTGCCTACCTTTGTAGTTCTGTTCCGCTGCTACCCCTGTTGCCCGCACCGCCTTGGCCCGTATCCCCAAAGAAACCGTCGACCAGATTATCCACCACGCCGACATTGTGGAGGTGGTGGGCGACTTCGTGAGCCTCAAGCGCAAGGGCCAGAATATGTGGGCCTGCTGCCCATTTCACCACGAAAAGTCGCCGAGCTTCTCGGTGGCCCCGGCCAAGGGCCTGTACAAGTGCTTCGGCTGCGGCAAGGCCGGCGGGGTGGTGCAGTTCATCATGGACATCGAGGGCACCAGCTACGTGGAGGCCCTGAAGTACCTGGCCAAAAAGTACGGCATCGACGTTCAGGAAGAGGAAAAGACGCCCGAGCAGCAGCTGGCCCAGAACGAAAAAGACTCCCAGTTCATCGTCTCGAACTGGGCCAAGGACCACTACCATAAGCTGCTGCAGGACAACGAGGAAGGGCAGAGCATCGGCTGGAGCTACCTCCGGCAGCGCGGCCTCAACCAGGCCACCATCAAAACCTTCGAGCTGGGCTACTCCCTGGATCAGTGGGACGATTTGCTGAAATCGGCCACGGCGGCGGGCTTCGAGCTGAAGTACCTGGAGAAAACCGGCCTCGTGGTGCGCCGCGAAGACGACCAGGGCCAGGACACCGGCCGCCGCTACGACCGGTTCCGGGGCCGGGTGATGTTCCCGATTCACAACATCTCGGGCCGCGTCATCGGCTTCGGGGCGCGCACGCTCAAGCCCAACGACAAGACCGCCAAGTACCTCAACTCGCCCGAGTCGGAGATTTACCACAAGTCGGATGTGCTCTACGGCCTCTACCAGGCCCGCCAGCCCATCCGCTCGGAGGAGCTGTGCTACCTGGTGGAAGGCTACCTCGATGTGCTGAGTCTGCACCAGGGCGGCATCAAGAACGTGGTGGCCTCGTCGGGTACCTCGCTTACCGACGGCCAGATCCGCCTCATCAAGCGCTACACCGACAACGTGACGGTGCTCTACGACGGCGACGCGGCCGGCATCCGGGCCTCGCTGCGCGGCATCGATATGCTGCTGGAAGGCGGCCTGAACGTGCGCGTGGTGCTCTTCCCCGACGGCGACGACCCCGACAGCTACATCCGCAAAGTGGGCGACCAGCGCTTCAAGGAGCACCTGGACGGCGCCAGCCAGGACTTCATCCAGTTCAAAACTGACCTGGTAAGCCGCGAGGCGGCCCACGACCCGGTAAAGAAGGCCGAGGCCATCCGGGAGGTGCTCCAGAGCATTGCCAAGGTGCCCGACCCCATCAAGCGGCAGGTGTTTTTGCAGCAGACTTCCCAGGCCTTCGGCATCGACGAGCAGGTGCTCATTACGGAGTACAACAAGCTGGTGCGCAACGCCACCAGCAAGGCCCCCGGCGGCCAGGGCAGCACCAGCACGAGTAGCAGCAGCAGTGGGAGCGGGGCCAGCTACCCGAACAAAGCCAACAACCAGCAACCAGCAACCAACAACCAGCTCAGCCCCGAAGAAGAGGCCGAAGCCCTGATGTACGGGGCCTCGCCGGAGGACCTGATGGGCGGCGGCGGCGACCTGGGCACCATCAGCCGCGAGGACCTGGAGCCCGTGCCCGACGTGGTGGAGCAGTGCGAGCGGGAGGTGGTGCGCCTGCTGCTGCTCTACTCGGCCCAGCCCCTCACCCCCGATCTGGCCGTGGCCCAGTACCTGCTCGAGCAGCTCGACGAGACGCCCTTCAAAACCGGCATCTACGCCGACATGCTGCACCTGTGCCGCCAGGAGCTGGAGCAGGGCCGCTGGCCCGAGGTGCGCACCCTCATCCAGCACGGCCGCTCCGATATCCGCAGCGTGGTGGCCGAGCTGGCCACCGAAAAATACGAGCTCAGCCCCAACTGGACCACCCACCAGATTCACGTGCCCCGGGAGGTGGATCAGCTCCAGATTGCCTGCGACAACGCCATTCTGCGCCTCAACAAAGTGAACGTGGAGCGCGAGCTGGCCGTCCGCCTCGAAGCCCTGCGCCACCCCGCCGACGAGGCCACGCTCATGGAAAATCTGCAAACCATTCACCTGCTCAAGCAGATGGACAACCAGCTGGCCAACATGCTGGGCACCGTCATCCCCCGCCTGGGGTTGTAGCCGCCCCGTGCCCGCCGTCCGCGGCCTTGCCAATCCGCCCGAACGTGGCGACCTTGCGCAGTGCCGCCCTTTTACCACCGTATGCCTTCCGCCGTTCAACCGCCCAAATCTGCGCTGTTGCGCTACGTGCGCGACATCTGGAACCGCTTCAACCTGAGTCGTTTTGTGGGGGCGCTGGTGCTCACGGCCAGCAGCTTTGCCGTGGGCATTGCCGGCTTCATGTGGATCGAGCGGTTCAGCTTCGTCGACGCGCTCTACATGACGATGATTACCGTCTCCACGGTCGGCTTCGGCGAGCTGCACCCGCTCTCGCCCCTGGGACGGCTGTTCGTCTCGTTCTACATCTTCTTCAACCTTTTGATGCTGGCCTACCTGTTGTCGGTGCTCACCACCTACATCTTCGACGGGGGCCTGCGCAACATGTTCGCCATGCTCAGAAACGACCAGGAAATCCGCAGCTATTCCGACCACGTGATTGTGTGCGGATTTGGCCGCAACGGCCGCAAAGCCTTCCAGGAGCTGCGCGCCAGCGGGGCCAAGGTGGTGGTGGTGGAGCAGAACGAAACCCTGCTCAAGGAAGAGCTCGACACGACCCCGGAAGGCATTGCGGCCGTTTACGGCGACGCGACGCTGGACGACAGCCTGCGCGCCGCCGGCGTGGAGCGGGCCCGCGCCCTGATCACCACCCTGCCCAAGGATGCCGACAACGTGTTCGTGGCCCTCACGGCCCGCGAGCTGTCGCCCAACATCACCATCGTGGCCCGGGCCAGCCTCAAAAGCTCGGAAACCAAGCTGCTCCGGGCCGGGGCCGATTCGGTGGTCATGCCCGACGAAATCGGGGGCTCCCACATGGCCAACCTCATCATGCGCCCCGAGGTCATCCGCTTCCTCGACATGATTTCGGGCCTCGGACCCCACCGCCTGCGCCTGGAGGAGCTGCGCACCGAGGAACTACGTCCTGAGCTGCGCGGCCGCAGCATCCGGGAGCTCGACGTGCGCTCCCGCACCGGGGCCACCGTCATCGGTCTGCGCCACCAGGCCGGCGAGTTCACCATTAGCCCCCCCGCCGACATGGTGCCCGGCCCCGGCGACGTATTCCTGTTTCTGGGCACCGAGGAGCAAATCGTCAAGCTCATGGACTCGTTCCGGCTGGTATAGACGGCCCGCCCACCGCCGAAAAATCCGGAACTTATTTTTCGATTTCCGGAATATAGGTTCCGGATTTTTCGCAGGTCGATTTGGCGCCCCCGCTCCGCCGGCGCTGCCGTTGCGGGGGCGCGGGGGCCGGAGCCGGCCGCCGACACGTGGCCGGATGGGCTTCTTTCGTAGTTTTACGGGCTACCTCCGCTGCTGCTTCCCTTCCGCTGCTCTCCTTTCGTGCACATCCTCCAAATCTGCCCGCGCGTTCCGTATCCGCCCACCGATGGCGGGGCCATTGCCATGTACGACGTGGCCGCCGGCCTAGCCCGCGCCGGCCACCGCGTGACGGTGCTGGCCCTCAACACGCCCAAGCACCACCAGCCCGCCACCGTCCTCGACCACCTCGGCCCCAACGTGCGCCTGCTGACCGTGGACGTGGATACGCGCCTCTCGCCAGGCAAAGCTCTGCACAACCTGCTGATCGGGGAGCTGCCCTACAACGTGGAGCGGTTCGTGAGCGAGGCCGTGGAAACGGCCCTGGCGGAGCTGCTGGCCCGGGAACAGTTCGATGTGGTGCAGCTGGAGGGTACGTTCGTGGCCTGGTACGAGGCGGCCATCCGGCGGCTGGCGCCCGGGGTGCCGGTGGTGCTGCGGGCCCACAACCTGGAGCACACCATCTGGCAGATGCTGGCTGCCCGCACCCGTAACCCGCTCAAGCGCTACTACCTGGGGCATTTGGCCGGGCGCCTGCGCCGCTTCGAGCAGCAGATGATGCCCCGCTTCGACGCCCTGGCCGCCATCACTGAACCCGACCAGCAGCGCCTGCGCCGGCTGGGCTGCCCCGAGCCGGTGGTGTTCGTGCCCGCGGGCGTGGACCTGAACCGCTTCCGCCGCGACCCCACTTTGCGGCCCCGGCCGCGCACCCTGTTCATGATTGGCTCCTTCGACTGGCTGCCCAACCAGGAGGGCCTCGACTGGTTTTTGCGCGAAGTCTGGCCCGCGGCGCATCAGCAGTTTCCAGGCCTGGAGCTGCACCTGGCCGGAAAAAACCTGCCCGAGCGCTTCATGCAGCTGCAGGTGCCCGGCATTACGGTCCACGGCTTCGTGGAGTCGGCGGCGGCGTTTATGCAGCAGTACGAGCTGATGCTGGTGCCCCTGCTGAGCGGGGGCGGCATGCGCATCAAAATCATTGAGGGCATGGCCCTGGGCAAGTGCATTCTGAGCACCACCCTCGGGGCCGAAGGCATTCACGTGCGGCCCGGCTTCGATATTGTGGTGGCCGATTCGGCGGCCGACTGGCTGGCGGCGCTGGGCCGCTACCACCGCGGCGAGCTGGGCGCGGCGGCCATCGGGGCGGAAGCCGCCCGCACCATTGCCCGCCTCTACGACAACGGCCGGGTGGTGGAGAGCTTTGTGGATCTGTACAGCGTCGTGCGCCAGCGCCGCGCCGAAACCGCGTAAGTTTGCCCCCGATGAAGCTTCTCGTACTGCTGTCCCGGTTTCCGTACCCGCTCGACAAGGGCGACAAGCTGCGCGCCTACCATCAGCTGCGCCACCTGGCCCGCCGCCACGAAATTTGCCTGTTTGCTCTCTCAGACGAGCCGGTGACAAGTGCCGACCGTGCGGCCGTGCTGCCGCTGTGCACCGGGGGCCTGCACGTGCACTACCTCCGCCGCCCGGGCATTGCCCTGAACATGACCCGCGCCCTGGCCCAGGGGCTGCCGCTGCAAGTGGGCTACTTTCACGACCGCACGGCCCAGGGCCACCTCGACGCCCTGATCCGCCAGTTCCGGCCCGCGCACGTGTATTGCCAGCTGATCCGGATGGCGCACTACCTGCGCGCCCACGCCCCGCACCTGCCCATGACGCTCGACTATATGGACGTGTTTTCCGAGGGCATGCTGCGCCGGGCCGAAAAGGCACCGCTCTGGCAACGGCCCCTCTGGCTGCGCGAAGGCCGCCGCCTGCGCGCCTACGAGGCCCGGGTGTTCGACTGGTTCCGCCACCACACCATCATTTCCGACCAGGACCGCCAGCTTATTCAGCATCCCGGCCGCCAGCAGATTCAGGTGGTGCTCAACGGCATCGACACGCAGTTTTTCCAGCCCCGGGCTACCCAGCCCACGTACGAACTGCTGTTCTGCGGCAACATGAGCTACTATCCCAATGTGGATGCCGCCGTGTTTCTGGCCGAAGAAATCCTGCCGCTGGTGCGCCAGCGGCATCCCGCAGCCCGCCTGCTGATTGCGGGCACTACGCCCGCGGCGCGGGTGCAGGCCCTGGCTTCGGACGCCGTCACGGTCAGCGGCCGGCTGCCCGATATCCGCGACGCCTACGCCGCCGCGCGGGTGTTTGTGGCCCCCATGCGCGTGGGCACCGGCCTGCAGAACAAGCTGCTGGAAGCCATGGCTATGGAGCGCCCCTGCATGACGACGCCGCTGGCCAACAACGCCCTGCGCGGCCGCCCCGGCCAGGATTTGCTGGTGGGTGAGTCGGCCCCGGAGCTGGCTGCCCTGCTTAGCGGTCTGCTCAGCAACCCCGCCGCCGCCACCGAGCTGGGCCGGCAGGGCCGCCGGTTTGTGCAGCAGCACTACAACTGGGAAGCCGCCACCAATACGCTGGAAATGTTATTTTCAACGAGCAATTGACGGTTCGGCTGGTCTGCGCGATGAGTACGGGCCAGCCAGACCGCCGCCACTGCTTTGTCTGGCCGGCGGGCGGTTGACCAGCCCGCGACAAGTCGGATAGACCACCAGGCAGCGTCGGGTGCTCCGGTATTCTTCCCTTTCAAATCTTCCCTGAACTTCCCCATGAAACCACTTCGAATTGCTATTCTGGGCTGCGGGAACATGGGCATGGCCTTCGCCAAAGCCTTTCTGCACTACAATCTCGTGGCCCGGCCCGATCTGCTGCTCATCGGCCGCCACACGGAGCAGTGCGGGCGGCTGAGCGGCCAGCATCCGGGCCTGCCGGTGGCCGAGCTCAGCCCCGCCGTGGCCGACTACGACGTGGTGCTGGTAGCCGTGAAGCCCCAGGATTTCAGCCAGGTGGCGGCCGGCCTGCGGGCCGTGCTGCAGCCCGCGCAAACGGTGGTTTCCATCATGGCCGGCATCCCGATTGCGCGCCTCCAGCGGGAGCTTCAGCACCGCCTGGTGCTGCGGGCCATGCCCAACACGCCGGCTTTGCTGGGTATGGGCATAACCGGCTTTGCGGCTGCGCCGGAGGTGGAGCGCAGCCAGCTGCACCAGGTCGAAAACCTGCTCAACGCCACGGGCCGCTCCATTTTTCTGGAAGACGAGAGCCTGCTCGATGCCGTGACGGCCGTGAGCGGGAGCGGGCCGGCCTACTTCTACTACATCGTGCAGGCCATGATGCAGGCGGGCCGGGAACTGGGCTTCTCCGAGTCGGTGGCCGGCCTGCTGGTGAAACAGACCATGCTCGGGGCCTACCACCTGCTCAACGCCTCCGAGAAAACGCCCGACGAGCTCATTGCCGCCGTGGCTTCCAAAGGCGGCACCACCGAAGCCGCCCTGCGCGAGTTCCGCGCCGGCCACCTGGCCGAAACCCTCATCAGCGGCATGAAAGCCGCCCAGCACCGCGCCACGGAACTGGCGAATGAGTAATTCGGGGAATGAGTGAAGCAAGGAATGAGTGAGCCGTTCGGTTATGGCGAGGCCGGAGGCCGACGCAATCCGTCCTGCACGCAGAGCCAAGCCCCGAGTAAACCCGAAGCCCCTGACGTGCCGACGCCAGGGGCTTTTGAATGGGGCGACGTGGAGAAGTAAGTGAAGGACGGATTGCGTTGCTTCGCTCGCTATGACCGACCGGCTCACTCATTCACTCATTCCCCGAATTATTCATTTCTCACATTCCGGCCAGCTTTTCCAGGGGCATTTGGCGGGCGACTTCCTGCACGAAATCCAGATCTTTCTGCTGGCTGGCTTCGATTTTTATCAAGAAGCGGCCGCCGGCGGTCAGTACCAGCTCGGCGCGGCCGTCCTGCTTGTGAAAGGTTTCCATGCCTTTGATTCCATCGATACTGAGTTGACTGGGGCGGACCAGCTGCTCGTCGTTTTCCTGCTCCAGGCCCAGGGCAAACATGGCAGCCACGCCCTGGTACACGTCCTGGGCCCCGTTGTAGTCGGTCAGGCTGACTTCCAGCGTGGCGTCGCCGCGGGTGAATTTCTGGGTGGCGGTGGAAAACGAGAGGCCGGCCGCTTTGGTGGATTCCCCGCTTGGCGCCGCGGCGGTGTAGTCACCCGGGGAGGCGGGCAGAAACTGCTGTAGCTCCTTGTAAGGCAACGAAACGGTGTCGCCGCGCTGCCGGCGCTGCTCACGCTGGGTTTTGGCTTCGTTGAGCGCGGTTTCGGCGTTCTGGCTCATTTTGCTCACCTGGCTGAGCGTGTCGTAGGATTGTTTGGCTTGCTGGGCCTGTTCGCAGCCGGTGGTCAGCAGCAGGGCGCCGGCCAGCCAGGGGAAGAGTGATTTCATAGGGGCTGGGAGGAGAGAAGCGGAAGAAAATCATATAGGTTAATTCAAATGTATAAATAATTAAATCATATTCTTTGCTGAAAAAGTGCTGTTGCCGGTAAGGGGCCGAACCGCTGGCCGGAGGGCGGCCGGATTTACCTGGGGCGCTGCGACGCCAATTCGTAACTTCGCGGCACCGTTACGGGTTGTAACAGCACTTTCGCGGCCGCTTCGGGGCCAGTTCCGGAATCCGCGTTATCCCTTTAATCCGCATAATCCGCGATTCATGCTTGATTCCATTGAAGACGCCATTGCCGATATCCGCGCCGGCAAAGTCGTAGTAGTAGTTGACGACGAAGACCGGGAGAACGAGGGCGACTTTATCTGCGCCGCCCGCTGCGCCACGCCCGAGGTCATCAACTTCATGGCCACCCACGGCCGCGGCCTGGTGTGCGCCCCGCTTATCGAGCAGCGCTGTGAGGAACTGGGCCTGGAGCTGATGGTGGGCCGCAACACGGCCCTGCACTCCACCCCGTTCACTGTGAGCATCGACCTGCTCAAAAACGGCGTAACCACCGGCATTTCGGCTTCCGACCGCAGCAAAACTATTCTGGCCCTCATCGACCCCGACACCAAGCCCGAAGAGCTGGGCAAGCCGGGCCACATTTTCCCCCTCAAGGCCCGCAAGGAAGGCGTGCTGCGCCGCGCCGGCCACACCGAGGCGGCCATCGACCTCTCCCGCTTGGCAGGCTTCGAGCCGGCCGGGGTGCTGGTGGAAATTCTGAAGGAAGACGGCGAAATGGCCCGCCTGCCCGAGCTGCGCCAGATTGCTGACAAGTGGGACCTGAAGCTGATTTCGGTCCAGGACCTGATCCGGTATCGCCTCGAAAAGGAAAGCCTGATTACCCGCGAAATTTCGGTGCAGCTGCCCACCGACTACGGCGACTTCGACCTGATTGCCTACACCCAGCACAGCAACAGCGCCCAGCACCTGGCCCTGGTGAAGGGCGATATTTCGGGGCCGGAGCCCGTGCTGGTGCGGGTGCACAGCTCCTGCGTGACGGGCGACATCTTCGGCTCCTGCCGCTGCGACTGCGGCCCCCAGCTGCACCGCGCCATGCAGCAGATTGAGCGCGAAGGACGCGGCGTTATCGTGTATATGAACCAGGAGGGCCGGGGCATCGGGCTACTCAACAAGCTGCGGGCCTACAAGCTCCAGGAGCAGGGCCGCGACACGGTGGAAGCCAACCTGGAGCTGGGCTTCGGCATGGACGAGCGCGACTACGGCGTGGGCGCCCAGATTCTGCGCGACCTAGGCATTTCGCAGATGCGCCTGCTCTCCAACAACCCCCGCAAGCGCACCGGCCTGATGGGTTACGGTCTGGAAGTGGTGGATTCGGTAGCCATTGAGGTGGAGCCCAACGAGCACAATGAGCGCTACCTGACCACCAAGCGCGACAAGCTGGGCCACACCATTCTGCACAAAGACCGCAGCGCCCACCCGGACCCGGCCGCTACGACGGCGGGATAAAGCACGTCGTTAGCGGTAACTTGCAACGGCGGATGAGCAGGGGCTTATCCGCCGTTGTAATATTCTCTATTTATTTATTTCCTCAAGTGAAGCACTATCTCACAAGCATTCTGCTGGTGCTGGGCGCCGTGTGTACGGAGCTGAAGAGCCAGGCACAAATCACCGAAAAGTATAAACCAGAGCGCTTCGCGCAGCAGTTTGAGTGGGGCGAAGTAACCCTGACTTCAGGGGAAAAGCTGCAGGGCCCCATTACGCTGCACTGGGCCGAAGACATGGTAATTCTGACCCAGCCGGGCCAGCGGGTAGTGCCGGTCGTACAGATCAGCTATTTCCGGGTGCAGCAAGAGCAGTCTGCTGAAGCGTTTGATCGGAAAAAATTCTACGATTTCGGCCCGATGCGGCGCGGGTATTATCCGGGCCGACCCCGGTTCGAAGCAGTGGTGGCGGAGGCGCACCGGCTGGCCGAATTACCCCCGACCGCAACCCGGGTATTTCATGCCTGCTACTGGAGCCAGACGCCCACCGACCGCAACTTCCGGGCCCTGGGATTCTTTGAGCAGTTGAGTGCCGGGCCCGTTATGCTACTCCGTCGGCAGGCCCTGGTGCTGAAAACAGCCACCTACGGTATAGCCGGAGGAGGCGTTTCCCAGCGGTGGGTCGATAAGAAGGATGGCCTCTACCTCTCGTTGGCCGATGGTAGCCTAGTGTTGCTCGATAAGCCGCAGGATTTCTACGATTGTTTTCCGGCCGTCATTCCGCAGGTTCAGGCGTTTGCCCGACAACACAATCTGGGGCTTACCAAACCCAATGAAGTGGCTTATCTGGTGAATTACGCCAACTCCCTGGTCGCCAACTCGCAACCGTAGGGTTACGCACATTTTTTGAGCCAGCGCGTGCTTATGCTACCTGTAATGCTGCCCATTATGTGCGGGCGGGTTGCTGACGGCCGCTGCCATACATGCCCGATCTGTCAACCCCATCAGAGCTGAGAAAGGCTGTGGCGCACTGGGCTGGCTTTGCGCGGAGATACCCACGGGTTCGGCGACTACGCGGGAGTGTACATCAGCAACGTGGCGATGGAATTTGACGTTGCAAAAACAGGGGTTGTGGGCAGAATCAGACAACAAGCTTGCGGGCTTCGATGGCCGCGTCGGCAACCCTTCCCACCCGAGCCAATACGTGTTCTGTCGGGGGCGTTCTACCCACCTGCCAGAGCCTGGCGCATCGTACTCCAGTCATGAAACCAGCTCCCAGTCAATTTGCACTCCTGCTCTTATGCCTACTACTGCCGCTGCTGGCTCAGGCCCAGCGGGGCAGTGGGCAGGGCTTTATGCAGCGCTTCAACGAGGCCACGGTGCTGCTGAGCACCGGCGACACGCTCAGCGGCCCCGTGCAGCTGCACCGCACCGAGGAAACCCTGCTCATGGAACTGCCCGACAACACGGTGCGCACCCTGCCGGCCGTGAACGTACAGAGCTTCGCGGTGCGCGGCGAGCAGTACGACCAGAGCCGGGAGCGGTTTTACTACGACGATTTCAACACCATGCGGCAGGGCTACTACGCCGGCAACCCCTTCTTCAGCGCGGTGCCGCCGCCCCGCCGCCGCGAGCGGGCCGATACCAACCTGACGCGCGTGTTCCGCACCTACCGCTGGAACCGCGACAACGACTACAGCGACTTTCGGGCCCCCGCCTTCTTCGAGCAGCTCAGCGGCGGCCCCGTGGTGCTGCTGCGCCGGGAGGGCCTCGTGGAGCGCCCCATTACCTACAGCGGCCCTTACGGCTACGGCGCCTCGGCCGGCCGGCCGGTCGGCTATTACACTGAAGTCAAGGACAACTTTTACCTGGGCCTGCCCGGCGGGGAGGTGCGGCCCCTGCGCAACCCCAAAAAGGACCTGCCCAATTACTTCCGCGCCCACGCCCGCCAGCTGGAGCAGTACGCCAAAGCCAACCGCCTCAGCTACACCGACCCCCGCGAACTGGCCTACTTGGTGAACTACGCCAATTCGCTCGGGGATAAATGAGTGAATTGGTGAATGAGTGAGTTGTGCTGTCATTCTGACCGGAGTATTCTGGCCTACTTTACCGTTGACAGTCCTGGATTCTGCACGCTGCTCAGGATGACAGTACGGTTCACTCATTCACCAACTCACTCATTCACTCATTCTACAGCACCCGCAGCACCGGGTAGCGCAGGTGAGTGGGCTCGTAGTGGTCGGATTGGCGGTAAACCCAGTCGAGCTGGGCGGCGGCGTTGGCGGCAAAGGCGGGGTCCTGCTGCTTTTTGGCGTCGAGCTGGGCACGCAGCTCGGGCCGGCGGCGCAGCAGGGCCGCGGCCACGTCCTCGAAGACATAATCGGAGAAATGCTCCTTCTGCTGCAGCATACTATCGAAGAAGCCCCAGGCGAAAAACGAGTCAGTGGCCTGGGGTTCGAGGGTTTCGATGAGGTAGCGGGCGGCGGGCTGGGCTAGGGAAATGTAGTAGTCGCCGCGCAGAAACTGGCGGGGCTGCTGCACCGGGCGCACCTGCACCTGGGAGTGGAGGTAGTGGCCCTCGTAGGGCCGTTGGCCGGTTTTGTAGTCCTGAATGTAGTAGCCTTCGCCGTTGATGACGGTATCCATGGAGAGCGTGCGCAACTGCACGCCCGAGAGGCGCAGGCGCTCCGCTACCTCGCCCCAGGCCTGGGGCAGCACGTAGGCCCGGGGCCGCTGCACGGTGGTGGTGGGCCGGAAGGTGTTGTAGTAGGGAATGGCCCTGGTGAAGGGCGCAGTGCGGTCGTAGTAGAGGCGGGGCTGCCCGCTCACCTCACTGGCCCTGGTTTTGCCCGCAAACCCGCGAAAAGTAAACTGCTCAACCTGCGTAGTATCCAGCGTCCAGCCCAGCGGAAACTGCTGCTGCTGCCGGCTCTGGCGGGCCGCCGTGGCACGGGCCTCTCCCAGAGCGGTGGCCTGCTGGTGGGTGGTGTTGATAAGCAGCGCCAGAAAATCATAAGTGGCTTTTACCCGGGGCGTATACGCCTTGAGCATGTGGGTTTCCGTGACGAAGCCGATGGTGTTGAACAGGGTGGTGTAGCCGGTGGAGTAGCGCGGCGTTTCGAGGAAGCCCACCAGGCCCCGGGCGTCGGGCGTGCGACCCTGAAAGTCCACGTAGGGCGTCAGGTACCACTTCTGGCGCTCCATGCCCCCGTACAGGGCCGGGAGCAGCTGCTGTTGCATGTACTGGCTGAGGGCCGGGTGCAGCTTGTCCTTCTGGGTGGCAATGAGCGTCATCGTGTACTGGTAGTCGGCCCCGTTGGAGGTGTGCGTGTCCACGTACACGTCGGGCTGCCAGCGCTGGAACAAGGCCGCAAACGAGCGGGCATTGCGCGAATCCTGCTTGATATAGTCCCGGTTCAGGTCGAGGTTGCGGGCGTTGCCCCGGAAGCCGTAGCTCTCCGGCCCGTTCTGGTTGGTGCGGGTGGTGCTGTTGCGGTTCAGGGCCCCGTCTACGTTGTAGATCGGGAGGATGACCAGCACCACATCGGTAAGCTGGCGGCGCAGGTTTTTCTGCTGCACGTAGTCGCGGGCCAACAGCATGCTCGCGTCAATGCCCTCCGGTTCGCCGGGGTGAATGCCGTTCTGGATAAACACGATGCGCCGGCCCTTGGCCCGCAAAGAGGCCGCATCAAAGTCGCCATCCAGAGACACGACTACTTCGTGCAGGGGCCGGCCGCTGTCGGTGCTGCCGGCCTCGCGGAGCTGGATTTCAGGGTAGGCTGCTGCCAGCCGCTGGTAGTAGCGGATGCACTCTTCGTGGGTGGTAGTCTGGTTACCATTGCCCAGCTCGAAAGGCGTGCGCCAGTCGGGCCCCGGCGCGGCGGGGGCGGGGGGCGAGGTCAGCACCAGGGCGGCAAGCAGGGCAGCGGCAAGCAGGGCAGCGGAAAGCAGGGAGGGCGGGAGCATAGAACAGAAGTAGCGTGCGAAGTAAAGATGGGCAACTCCGCGCATTTCCCGGCAGCCGCGCCGGCTGGTTCCCGTGAAACGCGCCGCCGGTTCCGGCACGACAGCGGGCGTCTTTTCCCCAATTCAGTATCAATTATACGCTGCCACCGCAACCCTACCCGCCAGGGCCGTAGCCTCTAAGCTCTAAGCTCTAAGCTCTAAGCTCTAAGCTCTAAGCTCTAAGCTCTAAGCTCTAATACAGCCGCCGCGGGCCGGGAAACAGGAGCTGATCGAGGCTGAGCTTGCCGGGGCCGGCGAAGGCCAGGCCCAGGAACAGCAAGGCCGACTCCAGGGCGTGGGAGTAACCGCTGAATCCGTCGCCGGCGTTCAGGTGCATCACGGTCGCCATAAGCATGGTGCCCAGCAGCAGTACGCAGGCCAGGCGGAAGAACAGGCCCAGGGCCAGCAGCTGCCCGCCCACGGCTTCGGCCACGGCCGCCAGAAACCCCCAGAACGCCGGGGCGAAATCCAGACCCACCAGCTTCATCACCCCGCCCACCTCGGCCCAGGCAGCCGGTCCGCCCGTGAGTTTAGGGTAGCCGTGGATGGTGAACATGATGCCAATGCCGACGCGCAGAATGAGCAGGCCGAAATCGTGGGTGCGGTAGCGGTTTTCAAACAGAGCCATGGGCGGTCGGTCCGGCGGGGGCGGGGAGGAGTATAATGCAACAGAAACCGTAAGCGGAGGTGCCTTCGGTCTGCCAAAGTACACTATTTGCAGCGTAGTGCAATTTTTGAATATTCGGGCTTAGCGGTAGAGCAGAATGGCGGTGATACGGGCGGCGGGCGGAATGTCGGCCGACTCCATGTTTTCCGGCGGCCTGGGGGGCAGCGAGTTGGGGTCGATAACCCAGGCCATCTGCACCTCTCCCGAGACGGCAGCCAGTCCGGCGGGCGTGTTGCGGATGCGCGTGAGGCCCAGGTTCTGGCGGGCCGCCCCGAACGGAGAACCCACCCCGATGCCCTCGGCGGTGCGATACTGCGGATCCAGGATCCGGATGCGCCGCACCTGCCAGCCCCCGCCCGGGGCCGCCATCAGGTGCAGCACGGTAGCCGGGGCGTCGGGCCGGGCGGCGTCGAGCAGCTCGTAGGCGGGCAAGGTGCGGCCCTGGTCCTGGTAGGTGGTAGCCCTGAGCCGGGCGGCCGGCACCAGTTCCCGCAGGCGGGCCTCCGACATCCCCAGCTTCAGGCGGCCGGCCTGCCCCGGACTCACCAGATGCAGCGAATCGGGGAGAGGGGCGCCGGAGGGGGCCGTAGGCGCGGTGGCCTGGGTCGCTACCGACTGTCCGCCCGGAGCGCCCACCGGCGTGCCATCGGCGGCCACGAAGGGTGGCGCGCCCGAGGTGGCGGCGGCGCGGGAGGAAGGAGAATCGTTGCAGGCACTCAGGCCCAGCAACACGGCCGCCAGGGCTGGGCCGGAAAGGGAAAAACGAAACAGCATCCTGCGCTATACGCGCCCGTTCGCCAGGGAGTTCACAACATCCGCCCCCCGGCTCCCGTTAGCCAAGCCAACGGGTTCCGGGGTCCTGCTGCCGCAGTAGGCGTACCTTGGGGCCAATTTTTCTTCCACTCATTTGTTCTGCTAGCCGTGTCTGCTGAAGCCCGCAAGCCCCTGATTCTGATTTCCAACGACGATGGTATTACGGCCCCCGGCATTGCTACGCTGGTGCGCGTGATGCGCCGCCTGGGCGAAGTGGTCGTCGTCGCGCCCAACTCGCCCCAGTCGGGCATGGGCCACGCCATCACCATCGGCCGCCCCCTGCGCCTGGATGCCAGCCATATTTTTGAAGGGATTGAAGCCTACGAGTGCAGCGGCACACCCGCCGACTGCGTGAAGCTGGCCAAGCACCACGTGCTCAAGGACCGCCGTGCCGATTTGGTGGTCTCGGGCATCAACCACGGCTCCAACTCGGCCGTGAACGTGCTGTACTCCGGCACCATGTCGGCGGCCATTGAGGCGGCTATTGAGGGGTTGCCCGCCATCGGGTTCTCGCTCTGCGACTACGGCCACGACGCCGATTTCTCGCACACTGAGGAATGGGTAGAGCTCATTGCCCGCCAGGCCCTGGCCCACGGCATCCCCGCCGGCACGGCCCTGAACGTGAACATCCCCAAGAAATCCGACCAGCCCATTACCGGCGCCCGCCTCTGCCGGCAGGCCCGGGCCAAGTGGCAGGAGGAGTTCGACCTGCGCCTCGACCCCTACAAGCGACCCTACTACTGGCTGATCGGCTCATTCGTTAATGAAGACCCGGGCCAGGATACCGACGAGCACGCGCTGGCCAACAATTTCGTGTCCATCGTGCCCTGCCAGTTCGATATGACTTCCCGCAACGGCTTGCGCCAGATGAACGACACCTGGGACCTGAGCCCGATGCCCGCCCCGGCGGGTAAGCCCCTGCCCGTATCCGCGCCCGGCAGCGCCGCCCCCACCCCCGGCGAATCAGCCGTAGGATTGGGGTGAGGTGAATGAGTGAAGTGGGGAATGAGTAAACCGTTCACTCATTCCCCACTTCACTCATTCACCACTTCACTCATTTCCTTGGCAGGGAAACGTGCTTGCGGTGGGTGGTGGCGTGGTGCAGTTTGCGCACCACGGGTACAGTAGCCAGATGGCGCGGGGCGGGCAGGGGCATCAGTTGCTGCGCCAGCAGCAAACCGGCCAGTAACAGCAGCTTTTTCATAGGATTCACGGCAAGACGGGCAGGAAAGCAGAAGGCCCCCCCAAATACCTGCCCCGCATGAAGACCCCGTGAACCGCCGGTGCTGGTGGCCTGGCACTTACGGAAAGTGCAGCGCAAACGTGGTGCCCTGGCCTTCCACCGATTCCACCGTGAGGCGGGCGTCGTGGAACTCGGCAATGGTTTTAGCAATGGGCAACCCCAGGCCGTAGCCCTCGGGAGCGGAAGCGCCGGCCTGAAACCGCCGGAACCGGTCGAATAAGTGGGGCAGGTGCTGGGGCGCGATGCCCGGGCCGGTATCCGTGACGGACAGGCGGTAGCCGCCCCCGGGGCCGGGAAGGCCCCGCACCGTGATGCTGCCCCCGAACCGGTTGTACTTGATGGCGTTGCTGATCAGGTTGAACAGCAGCGTGAAGAGCAGGGTGCGGTTGGCCCGGGGCAGCACGTAATCGGGCCGCAGCTCCTCCCGCAGCCGGATTTCGCGCTGGGCCAGCCGGTCTTCCAGCTCGGTGGTCACGTCGGCCAGCACCGCCGCTACCGACACGGTGTCTTCGCGCAGGTACTGCTCGTTTTCGATGTTGGCAATGAGCAGCAGCGTCTTCACGGTGTTGCGCAGGCGGTAGAGCGTTTTCTGCGAATCCACGATTTTGAGCGAGTGCGCGTGGCCCAGCTCGGGATCCTGGAGCAGGTTCTCGAACCGGGTTTGCAGGATGCTCACCGGCGTCAGCAGCTCGTGCGACACGTTGCTCATGAACTCGCGCTCCTTCTCGAAGGCCGACTGAATCAGGCGCATCATCTCGTTGAGGCTGTCGTCGAGGTGGCGGAAGTCGGTGGTGGTCGTCGGCAGGGGCTCGTAGGAAAAGGCCGAGGGGTGGTGCACGCCCTGGAGCTTGCGCACAATAAGCCGGTGCAGGGGCCGCAGCAGGTAGTGGGCGAAGGCGGCATCGGTGAAAATCGTGAGCAAAGCCCCAATCACAAGCACCCACAGGGCCATGCGGCGCAGCGTATCGGTGAGCAGCTCCACCGTAGCCAGGGAGCTGCCGATTTCGAGGCGGTAGTTGCGGCCGTTGGTGGTGAACTGCTGGCTCAGAATCCGAAAGTCCTCCACCTCATTGTCTACCTGCCGGGGCTCATCGAAAATGCGGGGCGGGTGGGGTGCGTGGCGGCCCGAGGGCGTGGGCGGCAGGGCCGTGAGGGTGATGTACTCCTGCTTGAGAATGTTATAATCAGCATACTGCTCGCCCTGCACGAAAGTCGAAATTCCGTCGCGCCGAATGAGCTGAAGCACTTCCTCGCGCTTTTCCTGCAACCGCTCATCGGTGTGGCTGACCGCCACCCGGCCCACAATGGGCGGAATCACCACCGCCCCCAGCAGCACCAGCAGCAGCTTCGACAAGGCATTGAACAAAGCCAGCTTCGCTTCCAGGCGCATGCGGGTTTCAGTTAAAAATTAAAAATGAAGAGTTGAAAATGAACGTCATTCCGAGCGCAGGCGAAGCCGTAGCCGAGGAATCTCGCGGGCTGACGTTACAACGGCAACTTTGACGACTGGATTAGTTTGGCAACATCAGCCCGCGAGATTCCTCGGCTACGGCTTCGCCTGCGCTCGGAATGACGTTCTTTCTAAGCTCTAAACTCTAAACTCTAAACTCTACCAGCTACTCGTGGCTCACCAGCCGGTAGCCGATGCCGCGGACGGTTTCGAGGAAGTCGGCGGGGGCGAACTGGCTGAGCTTTTTGCGCAGGTTCTTGATGTGCACGTCGATGTAGTTGGAGTCGGAGTCGTCTTCGAGCACGTTGCCCCAGAGGTGCTCCCCGAGCTGCAGGCGGGTAAGCACCCGGTTTTTGTGCAGCAGCAGGTAGTGCAGCAGGTCGAATTCCTTCTTGGTAAGGGCTACATCCTGGCCCTCGTAGCGCAGGGTGCGGCCGGTGGCATCGAGCGCAAAACCGTGGCCGAACGAAAGCTCCTGGCGCCGGAGGCCGAACTTGCGGCGGGTGATGGCCTGCATCCGGCTCTGGAGCTCGAGCAACGAAAACGGCTTGGGCAGGTAGTCGTCGGCGCCCAGGTCCAGGCCCTTTACCCGGTCATCGATGGCCCCGCGGGCGGTCAGAATGATGAAGGAAGCCTCCTGCCGGTCGTTCTGGCGGGCTTCGCGCAGCAAATCGAGGCCGTCGCCGCCGGGCAGGCCCAGGTCGAGCAGCACGAAATCGTAGCTGTTGACGAAGATTTTCTCAGAAGCCTCGGCGTAGGTATAGGCGGAGTCGACGAGGTACTGCGACCGGACCAGAAACTGCTGCACTTCCTGGTGCAGGCTTTTTTCATCTTCAACGAGCAGAACGTGCATGGCGGGCGGGTAGGCGTAAAGTAGACTGCAACATACGTAGCCCGGCCATGAAGAAAGCATGAACGGATCCGGCAGGCCCGCGCCCGGAGCGCTAACTTGCCGCCGCCCGCGCTGGCTTGCTGCCCCGGCGGGCTCCGTTCTGGCCTTCTCGCGTTGCCGCCCGTGACTACTCCGCTTCCGCTCCTGAGCATCATCATTCCCACCCGCAACGAGGCCGCGGCCCTGCCGACCCTGCTCGGGTACCTGCGCGCCCAAACCGACGGCCCCGTGGAAATTCTGGTGGCCGATGCCGGCAGCACCGACGATACCCGCGCCCGGGCCGCCGCCGCCGGGGCCCGGGTGGTGGTCTGCCCCCGGGCAGGCCGGGCCCGTCAGCTAAACGCCGGGGCCAGGGCCGCCGCCGGCCAGATTTTCTACTTCCTGCACGCCGATACCTGGCCGCCCGCCGGCTTCGGGGCCGCCATCCGCGCGGCCGTGGCTGCCGGGGCCGGCAGCGGCTGCTTCCGCCTCCGCTTCGACGACTCGCACTGGCTGCTGCGGCTGAGCGCCTGGTTTACGCGCTGGCCCCACACCGGCTTCCGCTACGGCGACCAGAGCCTGTTTGTGCAGCGGCGGGTGTTTGAGCAGGCGGGCGGCTACTGCCCGGAGATGCAGCTGCTCGAAGACCAGGAAATAGTGGGCCGGCTGCGTCAGTACGGGCCGTTCCGGGTGCTGCCGGGCGTGGTAACTACCTCGGCCCGCAAATACCGGCGCAATGGCGTGGTGCGCCTGCAAAGCGTCTTCGGCCTGCTCACGGTGCTCTACTGGCTGGGGCTGCCGCAGCCGGCGCTGGCGCGGCTCTACCGGCGGCTGGTGCGCTGAAGCGGGGCCGGCGCCGGCAAACGGGCCTTCACTGCAAATACGCGCTCAGCTCCGATACCGTCCGGATGCCCAGCCGCTCGGCGTGGCGGCGGCGCATGAGCAGGGCATAGGTGTTGTTGAAGCCCAGTGGGGCCAGCCACTCCAGCTGGTAGCGGCGGCGGTACTCGCGGCGCACGTACTGGAGCACCGCCGCCGGGTCGGGGCCCAGGGAGTCGAGGGTGGCGGCGGGGGGCTGCAGCACCACCAGCAGGCCGGTGCCGGTGTATTCGGGGTAGAGGTCGATGGCGCCGGTGCGCAGGGCTTCGGCGCAGATGGTGGTGCCGCCCAGCCCGGTTTTGGCCTCCACGCCCAGGTTGGTATAGCCCCGGATCAGGGCCGCGTACAGCTCGGCCAGAATGTACTGCTCCCCGAAAATCTTGGAGCCCAGCCGGATGGTGGCCCCGCCCACCGGTCGGGGCCGCCGCCACAAACCCCGGCGGCGCAGAAAGTCGAGGGCCACGGCCCGGGGCGTTTCGTGGCGGTAATCTACCCGGTAGTTGAGCTCCGTCATCACCGAATCGGAGAGCTGGCCGGCGAGGCGGGCCAGGGCGGGCGCCAGCTCGGGGTGGGCCTGCAGGGTTTGTTGGCGCACCACGGGCACGGCCTGGTAGGGCGGGAAGGCGTGGCGGTCGTCGCGGAGTACCCGCAGGTCGTAGGCCCGGATGCGGCCGTCGGTGGAGTAGCCGTCAATCAGGTCCACGTCGCCGGAGCGGGCGGCCTCGTACACCAGGGCCGGGGCCAGCACCACCGAGGTGGGGTTCAGCCCGTAGCGCAGCGTGAGGCCCGGCAGCCCGTCGGAGCGGCCCACGAACTCGGGGCTGAAGCCGGCCAGCAGCTTGCTGGCGGCCCGGGGCAGCAGGTAAAGGCCCGCCAGCAGGGGCAGGGATACCAGCAGCACCTGCCCCGCGCGCTTCAGCTGCCGGCCGCTCAGGCGCTGCACGCCGGCCAGCAGACCATCGAAGGCTAGGGCCAGGGCGGCGGCCGGAATAGCGCCGGCCAGAATCATGGCTGGGTTGTTCAGGGCGATGCCCCCGAAGATGAATTCGCCCAGCCCGCCCGCTGCAATGTAGGCCGCCAGCGTGGCCACGCCCACGTTGATAACGGCCGCCGTGCGGATGCCAGCCAGCAGCACCGGCAGGGCCAAGGGCAGCTCCACCCGCCGCAAAATCTGCCTGTCGGTCAGGCCCAGGCCCCGGGCCGCGTCCACCACGGCCGCATCCACGGCCTGCACTCCCGCGAGCGTGTTGCGCACGATGGGCAGCAGCGAGTACAGGAACAAAGCCAGAATGGCCGGTCCCGGCCCGATGCCCAGGGCCGGAATCAGGAAGCCGAGCAGGGCGATGCTGGGAATGGTTTGCAGGATGCCGGCCCCGCCCAGCACCCAGGGCGCCAGCCGGGGCCGGCGCGTGAGCAGCAGCCCCAGCGGCACGCCCACGGCCACGCCCAGCACCAGGGCCGCTGCCGTCAGGCCGATGTGCTGAAGGGTCTGTTGGCCGAGCTTGCCGGCCTGGGCCTGCCAGAAAGTGAGCAGTTCAGTAAGCGTATTCATGCGGCCGAAAGTCGTTGGATGGTGCGCCCGAAAGCTGTCATCAGGGAGGCGTAGGTCAGGGGCCGATAACCGGCGGGCGCGGTGGTTTCCAGCCACAGCGTAGCCGCCGCAGGGCTAGCCGGATCGGCCGGCAAATGGCTTAGCTCCTCCAGCGCCTGCTGAACTGTTGCTGAAGAATGAATTATATTAGTATCTGATTCAGAAGGGAGTATAATTTGAGTACCGGCTTCCGGTGGCAGGTCGGTCAGCAGGTCGTTCAGGTACAAGGCACGCAGTTGCAGACTCAGCCGGTCGGCGGCGAAGAAGCGGCGCACGAAGTCGTTGGCGGGGCGCAGCAGCAGCTCCCGGGGCCGCCCCAGCTGCTGCACCCGACCGGCTTCGAGCAGCAGAATCCGGTCGGCCAACTCGAAGGCTTCCGTCACGTCGTGGGTGACCAGCACCAGGGTTTTACGGCGCAGCTCGGGCAGCTCCCGGAACTCGCGCCGGATGCTGGCCCGCGTAATCGGGTCGAGGGCCCCGAAGGGCTCGTCGAGCAGCACGATGGGTGGGTCGGCGGCCAAGGCTCGGGCCAAGCCTACGCGCTGCTGCTGCCCGCCCGAAAGCTGGCGCGGATACTGGTTTGCGAACTGCTCGGGCGGCAGGTGCAGGCGGCGCAGCAGTTCCTCAGTGCGGGCCGCAATCTGGGCCGGGGCGTGGCCCAGCAGGCGGGGCACCACGGCCACGTTCTCGGCTACGGTGTAGTGGGGCAGCAGGCCCACCTGCTGAATCACATAGCCCATGCCCCGGCGCAACAGCTCGGCCGGCTGCTCGCGCACATCGGTGCCCTGTACCAGCACCTGGCCCGCGTCGGGCTCCACGAGGCGGTTGAGCATGCGCAGCAGCGTAGTCTTGCCGCAGCCGCTGGGCCCCAACAGCACCAGCGTTTCGCCGGGCACCAGGGCAAACGACACCTCCTGCACCACGGTCCGGGAGCCGTAGCGCTTGGTCAGGTTCCGGACTTCGAGAGCGGGAGTGGGTACAGACATGGAAGGTAAGGTAGGGTCAAAATAGCACAGGGCCTTTCCGTTGCCGGAAAAGCCCTGTGCCTGCTGGAAGTAGGCCGCAAAATAGCCAGCCTTACTGCTTCACTACTTTGAGTACCGTCTGTTGGTCGCCAGCCACGATCCGGGCCAGGTAGATACCGGCGCGCAGGGTGGGCAGATCTGTCAGGACCACCTTCCCCGCCTGGTTCTCCTCGGCACGAAACGCGTGCTGATATACCACCTGACCGGTAAGGTCGCGCAGTTCCACCATAGTGGGTGCCGACATCAGGCGGGTATCCTCCAGGTACAGCGTCAGGGTGTTGGCGAAGGGGTTTGGGCCGACTGTTGCACGCAGACTGCTTACCACTGGTGCGGCCGTAAGCGTAATCACCGAGGAGTACGTGCTGCTGCCATCCATATCTACTTGCCGGAGCCGGTAGTAGCGCTGGCCTGGCTGTCGGGTGGCATGGCGGTACGCGTACTGGTGGGCGGTGGTGGAGTTGCCCGCCGCCGCCACGCGCCCAACCACGGCGAATGATCTGCCATCTGTGCTAGCCTCGATTTCAAAAGCCTCCGAGTTCAACTCCTGGGCCGTCGTCCAGCGCAAAGTAGAGTAGGTCGGCTGGGCCTGACCGCTGAAACCAGTCAGTTGTACGGGCAGGGGAGGGTTAGAGAAAGTGGCCGTCTGGGCATTGTAGCCCACAAAGGCTAAATCACTGTTGCCACTGAGCAGGACCCTGAATTTGCGGATATTGGCCACATTGGCGGCCGTGATATTAAAGGCACTCAGATCTGCGGCCCAGAGACGCAGGTCCCGGTCGGTGCGGGTAAAGCCGGGGGCCAGAGTCATGGGGTTCTGGGAAGCTTCGTAAAAATCCGCTGTCCAGATGCCAACCCTGGTAATGTTGGTGAAAATAACTGTTACCGTCTGACCAATAATATTGTCGTTGGCATCCAGAAATTGATACCGATCCTGCGAGCCCGACGGATCCGCAATCTGCGTGACCAGAATGTCTGGAATGTTATCTCCCAGGGCTCCGGTCACTACATTAGAAATCCGGAAGTCGAGGGTACCGATGGGCACGTTGGCTACGCCGGTACCGAGGTTGAGCCCGTTGCGCCCATCGCGTAAATAAAGGGGGATATTATTGGCGGGTGGTGGAGAACTGGCCCCGTTGGCGACTCCATCGAAGGAGGCACCCAGTCCTATTTTGGTATTCTGGCCGATGGTTCCGCTAATTGCTTCCACGGGCAAGGCTCTGAATTGGCTGGCCGTAAAGTTGATGCCACGGCTAGTGAGCAGCGCGTCATCTACTCCGGTAGAGTAGCGAGTGTTGCTGAGCGTGAAAGCCAGCAAATCGTGGGAAGTATTGGGCTTGACGGAGTTAAGGGCAGCGTTAGAATTAACGCCCGTACCGCTCCGCCAGAACCCGCCGAAGTCGGTAATAATTTCCGTAACGTTATTTACCGCTTGAGCCTGTGCCATAGGCGCTAACGGTAGAAAGATGGCAAGCAGAAAAGCTGATTTCAGGTGCATCAGGAAAAAAGAAAGACTGGCCGGTGTAAAGCAGGTAAATAACCGTGCAAGTCGTTGAAAAAGAAGTATGAGCAAGATAATGAAGATGCAAAGGTAAAGGAATAATCCGGGTATGGGATAGGATTAATGAAAGAATGATGCGCTAAATGTTTGATTAAGGATGGTGGACTGCAACTACTGGCTCTACTTGGCAGTGGCAACCCTCTCTTTTTCCTGCCCCGGTTTCTTCACTAGCTTTAGCCCATGAACCGACTGCTGCTGGCCCTGCTCTGGGCCCTGGCGCGCCCCGCGGCCGCCCAGATTTATCGCGCCACCGACCCGCTGGCCCATACCTACAGCATCGTGGCCCGCGACTCGCTGACCGGGGAACTGGCCGTGGCCGTGCAGAGCCACTGGTTTTCGGTGGGCACCAGCGTGAGCTGGGCCGAGGCCGGGGTAGGGGCCGTTGCCACCCAGTCGTTCACCAACAAGTCCTTCGGTCCGCGGGGGCTGGCCCTGCTGCGCAGCGGCAAATCGGCCCGTGAGACGCTGGACGAGCTGCTGCGCACCGATGAGGGCCGCGACGTGCGCCAGGTGGCCATCGTGGACAACAGGGGCCGGGTGGCCACCCACACGGGCGCCAAGTGCATCGACTACGCGGGCCACCGCCAGGGGCGCCAGTTTTCGGTGCAGGCCAACATGATGCTCACCGATAAGGTACCCGCCGCCATGGCCCGGGCCTTCGAGCAGAACGCCCGGCTGCCCCTGCCCGAGCGTCTGCTCACGGCCCTGGAGGCGGCCCAGGCCGCGGGCGGCGACATCCGGGGGCGGCAGTCGGCGGCGTTGCTGGTGGTGCGCGGCAACGCCACGGCCGAACCCTGGACCGACCGGCTCATCGACCTGCGCGTGGACGATAACGCCGCGCCCCTGCGCGAGCTGGGCCGCCTGCTGCGCCTGCACCGCGCCTACGAGCACATGAATGCCGGCGACCTAGCCGTGGAGAAAAACGACGTGCCCGGAGCCATCCACGAGTACGAAGCCGCCGAAAAGCTCTTTCCCCAGAACCTGGAAATGCAGTACTGGCACGCCATCAGCCTGGCCAACAAGCAGCAGCTGCCCGCCGCCCTGAAGCTGCTGCGGCCCATTTTTCAACAGGAGCCCAACTGGCGCACCCTCACTGAGCGCCTGCCCAGGGTGGGCCTGCTCACGGTGAGTGCCGCCGAGCTCCAGCAGATTCTGACGCTGCGCTAGCGCCGTCTGATACCGTATTTCCCCCTGAACTTCATTTCGATGCTACCTGTTTCGTTGCGCTGGCTGTTGCCCGCCCTGCCCTTGCTAAGCGTACTCACGCACTGCACGCCCTCACTTCAGCGCGCCGATAAGGCGGTTTTGCCGGCTTCAGCTACGAAAGTATACGTGGTGCGCCACGCCGAGAAAGACCTCACGCCCGGCCTGGCCGACCCGCCCCTCACGCCCGCCGGCCAGCAGCGCGCCCTGGCCTTAAACCAGGCCCTGGCTCCGGAGCAAGTAGCCGCCGTTTTCTCTACTGCCACTGCGCGCACCCGCGCTACGGCCGCGCCGCTGGCCGCCCGCCAGAACCAGCCGGTTCAGCCCTACGACGCCCGGCAGCTCTCCGCCCTGGCTGCCCGCCTGCGCCGCGACTACCGGGGCCGCACGGTGCTGGTAGTGGGCCACTCCAATACCATCCTCGAAACCGTGGACGCGCTGGGTGCCCCCCGGCCGGTTCCGGTTATCGGGGATGACACCTACGATTACCTGCTCGAAGTAAGCATTCCGGCCGATTCCACCCGGCCGGCCACGGCCACCGCCCGCCGCTACGGGGCCCCGACCCGGCCGTAGCAGACCCCGCCTCGTGCCCGGCACCGCTGCAACCCGGGCAGGGCGTTCAGCTTCTATTAACCACTTTTGCGCTGAATTCTCCTTTGCTCTTTCCAACTGTACGTATGCGAATTGCTTCTTTCCGCCGCGCCCTCGGGCTGGCGGCCGCCCTGCTGGCCACCGTTCCGTTTGCCGCCCAGGCCCAGACCAGGGCCGATTCGGTGGCCATCCGCCGGATTTACGACGAGGCCCTGGCCCGGGGCGAGAGTTACGAAAACCTGCGCTACCTCACCGGCCAGATCGGGGCCCGTCTCAGCGGCTCGCCCCAGGCGGCCCAGGCCGTGCAGTGGGGCAAAACAACGCTGGAGAAAATCGGGGTCGACCGGGTGTACCTGCAGGAAGTCATGGTGCCCCACTGGGTGCGCGGCGCCCGGGAAAAGGCCCAGATCCGGCCCGCCAAGGGCAGGGGCCTGGACCTGAACGTGTGCGCCCTGGGCGGCTCGGTGGGCACCCAGGGCAAGCTCCAGGCCGGGGTGGTGGAGGTGCAGAGTCTGGCCGAGCTGGCCGCCCTGCCCGCCGAAAAAGTCAAGGGTAAGTTCGTGTTCTTCAACCGGCCCATGAACCCGCTCTACATTGAAACCGGCCGGGCCTACGGGGAGGCCGGTGACCAGCGCCGCAGCGGGGCCGCCGCCGCCGCCAAGCGCGGGGCCGTGGGCGCCCTGGTGCGCAGCCTCACTCTGGCTCACGACGACTTCCCGCACACGGGCGCCATGCGCTACGAAGACGGCGTGACCCAGGTGCCCGCCGCTGCCCTGAGCACCAACGGGGCCGATGAGCTCAGCCAGCTGCTCAAGGCCGATCCGGACCTGACCGTGGAGCTGGAAATGAGCTGCCAGACCCTGCCCGACACCAAAAGCTACAACGTGGTGGGCGAAATCCGGGGCTCGAAGTACCCCGAGCAAATCATCACCGTGGGCGGCCACCTCGACTCCTGGGACCTGGGCCAGGGCGCCCACGACGACGGCACCGGCTGCACCCAGAGCATGGAAGTGCTGCGCCTGCTCAAGGCCACCGGCCTGCGCCCCGAGCGCACGGTGCGCGCGGTGCTGTTCATGAACGAGGAAAACGGCGTGCGCGGCGGCAACCAGTACGCCGCCCTGGCCAAAGCCGCCAACGAAAAGCACGTGGCCGCCATGGAGTCGGACGGGGGAGGCTTCACGCCCCGGGGCTTCAACATCGAGGCCGAGCCGGCCACGGTGCGCAAAATCCAGGCCTGGCAGCCCCTGTTCGTGCCCTACAACAGCACCCAGTTCGCCGTGGGGCACGCCAGTACCGACGTGGAGCCGCTTAAAGGCCAGGTCAAAGCCCTTATCGGCTTCGATTGCGACTCCCAGCGCTACTTCGACATCCACCACACCGCCGCCGACACCTTCGACAAGGTAAACCGCCGCGAGCTGGAGCTCGGCGGCGCCAGCATGGCCGCCCTGATCTACCTGATCAGCAAATACGGTCTGTAGCCATTAGTGGTCAGTGACCAGTAGCCGGTGAAACAACGGACTTGCGGACACAGCCGAAACCGCGCGTCGGTTCTTTGGGCTGACGACTGGCAACTGATTTCGTCAATAAAAAAACAGTCCGACTGCCAAGTGGCGGTCGGACTGTTTTTTTATTGAGCGGTTGCGCGGCAAAATTACTCGGCGCTAACTACTTTCTTGGGGCGGCCGGGACGCTTGCCGGAAGCGTTAGCGGCGCGGGGCTTACGCTCTTTCTTTTCAATTTTATAACCGGGCTCGAGCATCGTGTTCAGTTCCTCCATCAGGCCGCTGATTTTGGTTACCTGCTTACGAATTTGATTCAGTACGGCGTCGTTGTCTTCGGCATTCGCCAGAATTTGTTGCAGCTTGTTGAGGTCAGCAGTTGCCATTGTGCAAAAGGTTTATTTACGTGAATGAAATAAAAGTCAAAGGTGGGTTTTTTTACGCTTATGACCATCAAATTACAGCCAAAAAATTATTTAGGACTGTGGTTGGGCGTTTTAATCTATCGGGTTGCCGTGGCCTCAGGTGGTGTGTATGCGCAGCGTTTGCCGCCTTTTTGCTGATGGTCATACGACGAGCGGAAAATCCAGGTTTCCAAACAGGAATTAATTCCGGAAGATAAAATCAGGCGTCCGGTCTGGGGGAAGGCTACGGCTGCTTCGCCGTGTTTCTTTGTTTGACTGCATATTCTTTTTTCAGCCGGGAATGAGTCACGCCGTTTTCCGGCAGTGCTGGGCTGATTTGGTGAGAAACTTGTTCCAGTCGGCCGACTGGAATACTAATTCGCCAAAACCATTACTGAGCCTGAATGAGGTGAAATAAAAACGGGTTATTCGAAAAAAATAACCGTGACGATAGTGCAAATAGCCCTTGAAAAAATGAAATGTCCGGACAGCAAGGCTCCGTAACGGTTGATTGGTTGTAATCCGGGCAACGGCAGTTTGCCTTCTGCACATTCCGCGGACTGCCGGCTTTCTTGTACCTTCGACACATCCGATTATCTTTCTCAATTCCGATTATTCGTTTGCGTCTGCTTTTTCTTTTTGGCCTGAGCTGGCTGTTGCCGGTGCTGGCGGGGCAGGCTCAGCCCCGGCCGGCGCAGCCGGCCACCCGCTACTGGGTCACGTTTCGCGACAAGGCCGGCCAGCAGTTCCGCCCTGCCGCCTACTTCAGTCCTGCTGCCCAAGCCCGCCGCCGCCGCCAGCACTTGCCGGCCGCCGACAGCACCGACTTTCCCGTGCGCCCCGACTACCTGGCCCGGGTGCGCGCCGCCACCGATTCGGTTACCTTGGTCAGCCGCTGGTTTAATGCCGTGGCCTGCCGGGCTACGCCCGCCCAGGCGGCCCGCCTGCGGGCCCTGCCCGGGGTGCGCAGCGTGCAGGAGTGGGCGGTCCGGCCCCTGCTGCCGGCCGACCGGAGCGCCGCCGCTGCCGCCGCCCCCCTGAGTGCTGCCGACCGTACCCTGGCCCGGCAGCAGACCGCTGCCCTGGGCGCCGCCGATTTCCGGCGGGCCGGCCTCACGGGCCAGGGGCTGCGCATTGCCATCTTCGACGTGGGCTTCAGCGGCACCGACCGCCACCCGGCTTTTGCCCGTCTGCGCCGCCGTGGGGCCATTGTGGCCACTTACGACTTCCTGCGCCGCACCTCCAACGTGTACCAGGGCGGCACCCACGGTACCCAGGTACTCTCCTGCATAGCCGGCCGCCTGCCCGATAGCACCGCCCTGGGCCTGGCCCCCGACGCGGAGTTTCTGCTGGCCCGCACCGAGCAGATGCACCGCGAGAAATATGCCGAGGAAGAGGCCTGGCTGGCCGCCGCCGAGTGGGCCGACCGCAACGGGGCCGACATCATCAACTCGTCTTTGGGCTACACCGACCGCCGTTACTTCCCTGAGCAGATGGATGGGCGCACCAGCCTGGTGGCCCGGGCCGCCGAGCTGGCCGTGCGCAAGGGCATGCTGGTGGTCAACGCGGCCGGTAACGCCGGCGACGACCCGCAGTGGCACACGGTGGGCACTCCCGCCGACGGCGACTCGGTGCTGGCCGTGGGCGGCATCGACCCGCTGACGTTTCTGCACCTGGATTTCAGCAGCTACGGCCCGGCCCCGGGCGGGCGGCTCAAGCCCAACGTGGCGGCTTTCGGGGTGGCCATTACCGCCGTGCCGGGTGGCTACAACCGCACCGAAGGCACCTCTTTTGCCAGTCCGCTGGTGGCGGGCTTCGCGGCCTGCGTGTGGCAGCAGCAGCGCAGCCTGACGGTAATGGAGCTGTTCGGGCGCTTGCAGGAGTCGGGTAGCCTGTACCCATACTTTGATTACGCCCACGGCTACGGTCTGCCCCGGGCGACCTTCTTCACCGCGCCCGCCGCCAACCGGGCCGCCGTGCCCACCTTCGATTTTGTGCGGGCCGATTCCGTGGTGCGCGTCGTCATCCGGCCCGCGGCGGCCTTCGTGCCGGCCCGCACGCTGCCGCTTTATGCTGATTCAGTGCTGGCAGTGGCATCCGGCCCGCCCGCCGCCCCGGTGGGGGGCGGCCCCGATGAAGCTCCTGTACCCGTTCCAGAGCCACCCGCCTACGTGTACTGGCAACTGCTGGCGCCCGATAACCAGGTGCTGCGCTACGAAGTGCTGGAAGTCAGCCAGCGGGCCGTGCTGCAACTGCCCACGCCCGAGCTGACGGCCGGGCGCGCCCTGCGCGTGCACTACCGGGGCTATACCGAAACCTTTTCCCTGCCCACCCCATGAGGTATTCGCTTCTGCTGGCCGGGCTGCTGCTGGCGGCCGGCAGCGCCCGGGCCCAGCGGGTACTGCTGCGCGCCGAGCCGGCGGCCGACTCGGTACCGCCCCGCTACGGCCCCAACCGGGCCTTTTATCAGCACCTGTTTGCCGGTTACGCGCCCGTGGTAGGCCGGGCCGCGGGGCCCGGCGCGGCCCTGCACTATCCGCAGTCGGCGGAAACGTTTCTGGGGCTGCGCACCAAATTCCGGCTTAGCGCCAGGCTGGCCGCCGGCGCCGATGTGCGCTACGCCCGCCTGCAGTACCGGCTGCGGCAAGCCAGCGGCAAGCAGCTACCCAACGCCCAGCTCCACGACCAGGAGTCGCTGATTTTGTCGCAGCTGCAGCTGGAACCGTTTCTGCGGCTGAGCTTCGGACGGCGGGGCAACGTAATCGGCCACTACCTGGACCTGAGCGGCTGGGGTGGCTGGGCGCTGGCTACCACCCATCACTATGAGGACCACCCCGGTACCGGCGGCGGCACCCGCACCGTGGTAAAGGAACGGCAGCCCGACTACCTGCCCCGCTGGGCCGGGGGCGGGGCCGTTCGGTTGGGAACCGGCCGCTACGCGCTGGTGGCCCGGTACCGGCTCACGTCTGCGTTTACCTCGGTGGCCAGCCCGGCTTATCCGGAGCTGCCGCGCTGGCTACTGGGGCTGGAACTGGGGGTATTCTAAAAATCCACGAAAAATACCGCGTTGACCTCGCCTCCGAAGGCATCTATCTCGTAAATAAGCCCCAAACCGCCATCAGCCCTGTTCACCTGATTCGGCGGCCCCTTCCTTTTCCTGCCGAGTGCTCACCTAACCAGGTATCCGGGCTAAGAGAAGGTTTTGTATTTTGCCGAACTGATTTGACGATGGTTTATTCCCCTTTCATGAAAAAGCTTGTATTCCCCGCCGTCGGAGCCTTATGTCTGCTCCAGCTAACTTCCTGTCTGAACACGGAGCGCGAGGTGGGGACTTCCAAAAACGCCGACCGCCTTTTCACGCCTACGCCCGAGGCCAACCGGGGCCGCGTATCCGAGCGCACGGTGCTGCGCACGGTCAATGCTACCCATACCTTCTCCTCGCCCAAGGCCAAGGATACGTTCGTGCTTCAGCTGCGCGGCCCGAAGATTGCCACCTCCCAGGCCTACTTCATCATTGTGAGCAGCAGCGGCGATACGCTGCGCAATGAGTCGATGCCGGCCACGGCCCTGATTCGCGACCAGGATCTGGCTGATCCGCTGGCCGCCACGGTCCGCGACAAGGAAATTGCCATTCTGCAGGGTATGAACAACTTTTTCCGCGACGACCGTTTCGTGCAGCCGGCCGTGCCCAAAGCCGCCACCCAGCCCGAAAACGTGGATTCCCAGTCCTGGCAGGCCGTGAAGGCCGATACCCGCGCCGTAGGCTTTGATTACCCCGCGGCCGATGGCCGGGAGCGGCGCCTGGCGTATTCCAAGCAGCTCAGCAAAGCCGTTATCATTGCCGAATAAGCCCTCACACGCCACGCTTGGCGCTACCAAAAAGCCCCGCCGGATTTTTTCCGGCGGGGCTTTTTGGTAGCGCCTGAACTTCGGGCTAGGGCATGGTAAAAGCCATATCGAAGCTGACGATGCTGGCCTCGAAGTTGATGTTGCGCTGGTAGTAGGCGTAGCGCAGGTCCAGGGATTTGAACCGGGCCACCTTGCGCCCGCCCTGGCCGTTGCGGAAGGGCGTTTTGAACCGGCTGATGCCGTACACCGGTGAGTAGCGCAGGCCCAGCCCGAACTTGTTGGCCCGAAAATCCGACAGGTCGTAGTCGGAAGTGTAAAATTCGTCGGTAATGGAATGCTGGGCGTAGGCGGCGAAGTACCTGGCGGCCGTCTGGGTATGGTAGCGGTAGAAGGGGTAGAGCACGAAAAAGGGCGTCACCTTCACCGGCGTTTCCAGCTCAACGGTGTGGGCCGTAATGCCGAAGTTGTCGTTGTAGAAGCGGTAAAAACCGCGCAGCTGCACGAAATCAGAAGCGAAGTAGCTCACGCGCAGAGCTACCGGGTACTTGAAGCGGCGTTGGGGCAGCTGTTCTACTTTGGGGTCCGTAACGCCCGGCTCGCGGAAGTACACCCGGTGAAAGGGCGTGCTCAGCAGCCCGTGCTGGTACACCAGCTCCGTGCTCAGGGCCACCTGCATCCGCTGGCTCACCACCTGCGAATACACCAACGACAGGTTGTAGCTCTGGCGCTTGTCGGTGGGCACCAGCAGCTGGCCGGTGCGCAGCTCGGTGGGGTAAATCAGCTTAGCCTGGTCGAGGTAGACCTGGCCGGCGGCGCTGAATTCGCGGTTGCCATCCTGGGAAGCCTTGGCCCAGGAGCCCACCACGTTCACCGAGAAGTAGTCATATTCCTTCGATACGCCGGCGCCCAGCCCGATAATGCGGTGCTTGGCCTTGTTCTCGCGGGAGTAGCCAAAATCGGCGTGAATGCGCACATCGTGGGCGGAGGGCGTGGAGAGGAACAAGCCCTGCACGCCGTCAATCCGGTCGGTGGAAGCGGAGGCGTAGAAATCGGCCCCGATGTTGGCCGTGAGCCGGCTGACCGTATCGAGCGGGATGTTGAGGATGATGGTGGGCGTAACGTCAGTCAGGTATTCGGTCCCGATGCCGCCCTGCACGGCCCCGTGGGTGCCGTCCTGCTGGTAGTAGCTGCCGAGGATGTTCACTTCGGTTTCGCCCACCTGGGCCGCGGGCGCATCGGTCTGGGGCGTGAGCGGCACCCCGGAGCCGTCGATGCGGTTGGGCGTCACGCCACCCTGGGCCCGCGCCAGCACCGGCAGCAACCCGAACACCACGGGTAGCAACCGCGCCGGACGAAAAACAAGAGTAAAGAAGCGCATGAGAGAGGGGAGGTGGTTGTTTTTGGCTGCTAGCTATTGGCTGATGCCTGTTAGCCAGTGCAGATTTTTCGCGGATTCCTGTTCAAAAAGGCAGCCTTCCTACCGGGATGCCGTTCCTTTCTAAGCTCTAAGCTCTAAGCTCTAAGCTCTAAGCTCTAATTACAGCCGCAGCCGCCGCCGACTTTGCCGCCGTTGGCGCCGCCGGCCCCTTCGCGGTAGGATTCGAAGTTGGTTTCGTACACTTCCACCCGCTTGTTGGCCAGCTTCATGTCCTCATCGTTGAGGTACACTTTCTGGTAGGCGGCCACCGATACGCAGCCCGAGAGGCTGCCGGCGGCCACCAGCAGGGCAGCCACGCCCAGCAACGGGCGGCGCAGGCGCGGAAAAACACTGGAACGATTCACGGAGAGGGGAGCTAAAAAGGTGAGGGGCGAGAGGTCGGGGACGCCCGCCAGCGGGGCAGTGGCTAGGGCCGGGTGGCGGGCTGGTTCTGCCCGGTTGTCGGGGCGTTGTTGCGGTAGTATTTTACCTGCATGTTTTTGGAAACCAGCGTCCGGTTGTCGTCGGTGATGAGCGTACAATCTACATTTTTCAGGGTATTGATGAAGGCTAAACCGGCGACGGGCCCTTTTACAAAGACGACCTCATCCAGACAGTCGGCCAACTCCACATCGGGGCAGATGATGGTGACCGAGCGCAGCCCCGTGGCGGGCAGGCCGGTGCTGGGGTTGATGATGTGGCCGTATACCTTGCCACCGGAGGTGAAGTACTGCTCGTAGTTGCCGGCCGTTACCACGGCCACGTCGGTCACCTGCACCCAGCTGGAAATGCTGCCGGGGTGGTCCGGGTCGCCGATGGCCACGCGCCACAGGGAGCCGTCGGCTTGGCGGCCCCAGCACAGGATGTCGCCCGAGCCGTTGAGCAGGCCGCCCTTGATGCCCATGCGGTCCAGTACCTGCCGGGCCCGCCGGATGCCGTAGCCCTGGAGTACCCCGGCCAGGTTCAGGCGCATGCCCTGGTCCTGGAGCATCACGGAGTGGGTGGCCGGATGGAGCAGCACCTTGCGGTAGTTGATGCGGGCTACGGCGGCCAGCCTCACGGCCGGCGCGGGCAGGGGGTGTTCCTGGCGGTCGAACGTGTAAATTTTGTCGGCCGAGGCGAAGGTGATATCGAACGCGCCCCCGCTCAGGGCCGAAATGCGCAGGGTGCGCTCAATGAGCTCGTACACCTCCTGGTCCACGACAACCGGGCGCCGGCCGGCGGCGCGGTTGATCTGAGTAATCTGGGAGGTGGAATCCCAGAACGACATGAGCCGGTCGATGCGGCGGGTTTCGGCCAGCGCGGCGTTCAGGCCGTTCCAGCCCAGCGTGTCGTTGTCGGCGACTACCGTGTAGGTGAAGTGGGAGCCCATCAGGCGGGCTTCCTTGGTGTAGTTGCGCGGGTGGGCTGCCGCCGCCAGCGGCAGGCCCAGCACCACTATCCAGAGTAAGCGAAGCAACAAAGCAGACATAGGCGGGCGCAGCAGGCACAAAAAAACGGCCGGCACTGCTGTTGCCAGGGCCGGCCGAGGTAAAGAAACGGGTTATTTTTTGGCGAGCAGGGAAGTCAGGTGGGCATCGTAGGCGGCCACGCCGCCGGGGCGGTAGCCGGTTTTGGCCAGCACCTTGCCATCGGGTGAAAGTAGCACCACCAGCGGAAAGGAACCTTCCTTGTTCAGCTTGGCCGCGGCCAGCTCGTTCTGCCTGGTCTGGTCGGCGGGGAGCTTGTTCTTCTTGCTGCGGGGAAAATCGAAGCGGGCCAGCACGAATTTGTCTTTGGCGAACTGCTCGAATTCGGGCTTATCGAAAACCTCCTGCTTGAGCATGATGCAGGGCTTGCACCAGTCGGAACCCGAGAAAACGGCCAGCACAGGCCTGTTGGTGGCTTTGGCCTGCTGGAAAGCCGCATCCAGCGTATTGTTCCAGGTAATGGGCGCGGCAGCCGTAGCCGTGACCGACTGGGCAAACGTAGGGGCGGCACCCAGGATCATCAACGAGAAGGCGGCGGAAAGCAAGGAAGTGCGCATGAGGGGGAGTTTAGAGGGGAAGAGGAAAAACAGCCTGTTGCCGTGTACGGGGCAACCAACGTGCCGGTATCAAAAAATGAAACGCGGAGCAGCCTCCTGAAAAGCTGCCCCGCGTTTTTACTCCAATCACCAGTTCAAACGTACGGGCTCCTCCATGAACATAGTATGAAGAACGCTGGAATTTGGTTAAAAAAACGAGTGAGCGAACAAAGGAGAAACGTCATTCCGAGCGGAGCCGAGGAATCTCGCGTGCCATGGTAATCCTGTCGTCAGGGTTAGTTGACGCAACATCAGCACGCGAGATTCCTCGGCTCCGCTCGGAATGACGTTCCTTCTTCTAACAACCAACAACCAACAACCAACTATCCACCAACCAACCCAGCTAAACCGGCTTCGAGAGCAGCCAGCCGGTGCGGCCGTTGGCCTGGCGGACGAGGCGGTAAAGGCCGAACTCGCCGAGTACGGCCACGGGGGTCTGGGCGGGCAGGGCGGCCGTGGTGGGAGCATCGGGCAGCGGGAACGAGTGCAGCTCGGTGGCGGCGGCCAGGTTCTCGCGGCGCAACGGGGCAGCCGGCAGCACGGCTTTGGCGGGCACGAAGCCGGCACTGCCGCCGGGCAGCTGCACCCGCAGCCAGTCGGCGGCCACGCCCAGCACCAGCAGGGGCGTGGTGCGGGTGGTGGTAGCCAGCGTTAGTTTATCTCCCGGAGTGCGGCGCAGGGGCAGGCGGGCGTCGCGGGCCCGCACGTACTGGCCCAGGCGGGCGGGCGGCGTTTTAGGGGCGGGCGGCAGCACGTCGGCCCGGCGCAGGAACGGGTACGGGTCGATGGCGCCGTGGCGGTACACGCCGAAGTGCAGATGGGGCGGGGTGGTTTTGGCGTTGCCGGTGTTGCCCACCAGGCCCAGCGTATCGCCGGGGCGCACCTGCTGACCCGGTTGCACCAGTTGGCGGTCGAGGTGGGCGTAGTAGAGGTGCTGGCCGTGGTCGGCATCGGCCAGCCACACCACCCGGCCGCCCCGGGGCGTTTCGTTTACGCGGGTAATGTAGCCCCGGGCGGCAGCCACCACGGGCGTGCCGCGGGCCGCGAAAATATCCACGCCCTCGTGGCGGCGGGCACCCCCGTCGCGGCCCGCGCCCCAGAACGAGCCAATGGCTTTATCGGACTTGCCCAGCACCGGGAAGCCCAGGCTGGGCTCGCGCCGGATGCTGAGGGTGTAGCGGCCGCCGCGCAGCAACTCGGGCTGTACCCGCAGCAGGTGCTGGCGGTCGGCCTCGGCCACGTAGCGGAACGACAGGTCGGTGGTGTCGGCGGCGATGAGGTGGCGGGGCGCGGCGCGGTCGGGGCTGAGCTCGTAGGCGTCCAGGAACACCTTGGGGGCCGCCGTACCGGGCGCCAGCGTGAGGCTCACGTGAATGGTTTCGCCGGTCCGGACGGGGTAGCGCAGGCCAGTGGCTACGGCCCGGTCGCTGGGGAAGAAGCCGGATTCCTGGTAGGGCAGCTTCACCAGCAGCGAGTCGCGCAGCGCCTGGTCGGCGGCCCGGAGCCAGTCGCGGCCCAGGGCCGTTTCGGCCAAGCCGGCCTGCCGAAGCCGGCGGGCGTAGTTTTCGTGGGGCGTGCCCGACTGGAAAATGCCCCGCAACGTCTGGTTCTGGCTACAGGCGGTCAGCAGTAAAACAACAAGTACAACAGGCAGGGCGCGGAGGCGGTGCGGCATGAATCGCGGATTATGCGGATTAAATGGAGTGCGCGGCGGTCAGATTGACGTTGAGCAGGATTTGTGGCCGGCTGAATTGTACTTGCCTAAACCCCGGCCGGCGCGGAGTAGTTCGGTGGAAGGCCAGCCGGCATCGGTTTGCGCAGAGGTACGCAGAGCGGGCAAGGTGGCGCGGCAGAGCCCGCGCTAATTTTTAATTCTTCATTTTTAATTTTTAATTCCTTCCCATGCTCTACCTCACCGAATGCCCGCGCGACGCCATGCAGGGCTGGCCCACGTTCATCCCGACCGCCGATAAAATCGACTACCTCAACGCCCTGCTCCGGGTGGGATTTGATACCCTGGACTTTGGCTCCTTCGTGTCGCCGAAAGCCATTCCGCAGCTGGCCGATACGGCCGAGGTGCTGGAGGGACTCGATTTAAGCCAGTCGGGCACCCGGCTGCTGGCCATTGTGGCTAACCTGCGCGGGGCCGAAACGGCCGCCTCCCACCCGCAAATCCGGTTTATCGGCTTCCCGCTCTCGGTGTCCGAAACGTTTCAGCAGCGCAACACCAACAAAAGCATTGCCCAGGCCCTCGACGACGTGGCCCGGATGCAGGAAATCTGCGCCCGTACCGGCCAGGAACAGGTGGTGTACCTGAGCATGGGCTTCGGCAACCCCTACGGCGACGCCTGGAGCCCGGCCGTGCTGGGCGAGTTCACCCAGCGGCTCGACGCGCTGGGCGTGGGCATCGTGGCCCTTTCCGACACCATCGGGGCCAGCACCCCGGCCACCATCGCGCCCGCCTTCCGGGAGCTGACCGCCGCTTACCCGCACATCCGGTTCGGCGCCCACCTGCACACTACCCCCGATACCTGGCGGGAAAAAGTGCAGGCCGCCTACGAGGCCGGCTGCCGCCACTTCGACGGGGCCCTGGGCGGCTACGGCGGCTGCCCCATGGCCACCGACGACCTCACCGGTAACATGCCCACCGAGCGCCTGCTGGACTTCGCCACCCAGGTTGGCTTGGAGCCCGGCCTGAACCTGGAGGCGCTGGGCGAGGCCGTCCGGCTGAATCAGCGCATCTTTGCCGGACATTAAGAACAAACCCGCCTGTCATCCTGAGCGGAGCGAAGGACCTTATCACGCCAGCAAGATTGTCGCATAAACGACTTGTTCTAAATTGATAAGGTCCTCCGCTCCGCTCAGGATGACAAGCAAGTACCTGCTTCCTCGTTTCTTCCCCTCTCTGCCCCATGCCTACTGCCGTCGATATCTTCATTCCCTGCTTTGTAGACCAGCTTTTCCCCCAGACGGCCCTAAACATGGTGAAGGTGCTGGAGGCCGTGGGCTGCGAGGTGCACTACAACGCCAACCAAACCTGCTGCGGGCAGCCGGCCTACAACGCGGGCTACAAGGAGCAGAGCTGCGAGGTGGCCCGCAAGTTCCTCACCGACTTCCCCACCGAGCAGGAACGCTACATCGTGAGCCCCTCGGCCTCCTGCATCGGCATGGTGCGCAACACCTACGCCGACCTGTTCGAGGGCACCTCCGACGCCGGCCGCTACCACGGCGTGCAGCGCCGGGCCTTCGAGCTGACCGAGTTTCTGGTGGACGTGCTGGGCATCACCAGCATCCCGCAGGCCCGGCTGACGGGCAAGTACACCTACCACGACTCCTGCTCCGCCCTGCGCGAGTGCGGCATCCGCGAAGCCCCGCGCCAGCTCCTCGACGCCGTGCCCGGCCTGGAACGCCTGGAAATGGCCGAAACCGAAACCTGCTGCGGCTTCGGTGGCACCTTCGCCGTGAAGTTCGAAGCCATTTCAGTAGCCATGGCCGAGCAGAAAGTAGAACACGCCCTGGCCACCGGTGCCGACTACCTCATCAGCACCGACACGAGCTGCCTCATGCACCTCGACGCTTATATCCGCCGCGAGAAAAAGCCCCTCAAAACCCTGCACGTGGCCGATGTGCTGGCCAGCGGGTGGTAAATCACTGATTTGCGCTGATTAGTCGTGATTTCGCTGATTATTTTGATTGGCTGTAGTGCCTGAAACCTACTATAATTTGGTAAACCGAAGGGTGTCCTGATGCCCTTTGCGACTGAGCCATACAACAATAGTATCGGGTGGGCTGGAAGGGAGGATGCGTAGTGAATCGAATTGGTTGAGGTTAGCCAGTATTATGGGTTCGACTTGGGTACTACCGCGATGTAGCTCAAACAGTAGTCTCCAGGGAGTGACCAAGCTTATTTGAGGTGGCGCTAGCAGCCCTCCGACACCGCGTAAGGCTCCTACTGAGGTAGAATGACTTTGGGGCTGCGGCATGAGGGCTTGCACTGGGGTGGAAACCAAGACGAAGAAAATACCGTCCAGTAAAAATGCTCCTGCCAATATTGCTGGGTACGCTAGCCACACCTTAAAATAAAACCAGGTGAACCAGCGTGTCTGGCCGGGGAGGCGCAACGCGTAGGCGGCACCGGATAGCCAGGTTATGCCAGCAAGAATGAGTTCTGTCCACTGACCCCTGGGAGAAATGTCCAGGGATATAAAACCAATGAACAGAACCAGTAGAATCACCCAACTGCTAAGATGCAACTGCTTTAGCAACTGGGTAGATAACCGGAGAGGTCGGATTACCGTCAGCGCAATCAGGGGCAGATAAACCCCTGATAGCACCAACGGTATCCAGTAGTACAACATAACTAAACCAGCTTCCCAATACGAGCCTTCAACCCTTCCGACCCTTCCAGCAGGGGCAGGCGTACGGCATCCGAACACAGGCCCTGAGCGGCTAGGGCGGCCTTCACGCCCACGGGGTTGCTTTCCTCATACATGAGGGGATTCAGTTCGGTGAAGCCGAACAGCAGTTTGGACGCGGCCGGGAAGTCGCCGTTCAGGGCGGCGCGGGTCATGTCGGCGAAGCGGCGGGGGAAGGCATTGGCCAGCACCGAGATGATGCCCACGCCTCCGAAGCTAATGAGCGAGGTCGTCATCATGTCATCACCGGAAATCAGCAGGAAGTCGGCGGGCTTAGCGGCGGCAATGGCAATGCACTGCTCCAGGTTGCCGCTGGCTTCCTTGATGCCGATGATGTTGGGGTGTTGAGCAAGCTCCAGGGTAGTGGCGGCCGTGAGGTTGGAGCTGGTGCGGCCGGGCACGTTGTAGAGCAGCACGGGCACTGGTGAGGCGTCGGCCACGCGCTGGTAGTGCGCAATAATGCCGCGCTGGCTGGGCTTGTTGTAGTAGGGCGAGGCCGAGAGCAGGGCGTCGTAGCCGGTGAAGTCGGTGGCCTCTAGGGTGCGCACGAGGGCGGCCGTGTCGTTGCCGCCGATGCCGTACACTAGCGGCACGCGGCCGGCGGTGTGCTCACGGGCCACGCGCATGATTTCCGCCTTTTCCGCGGTGGTGAGGGTGGGCGACTCGGCGGTGGTGCCGTTGATGACGAGGTAGTCCACGCCGCCTTCGAGCTGGAAATCAATCAGGCGGCGCAGGGCCGGGTAGTCTACGGCGCGGTCGGGGGTGGGGGTGAAGGGGGTAACGAGGGCTACGCCGGTGCCACGGAATTTGTCCATGCGGGAAATAAGCGGTTGATTTGTACGAGGGAAGACCCGCGGCGAAGATACTGCCGTCGGCCAGAAGGTCGGCCCGTCATTTTTCAAAAGTACGACCGGACCCGCATCCGGCCGCGTTACCCTCCTCCATGAATTTTCCGAAGTACCCCCTGCTGGCCGCCGCGCTGGCAACCCTGGCCGTGCTGCCCGCCTGCAACGACGCCAAAACTGCCGCCGCTTCCGAGAACACGGCCCTTAATGCGGCCACGGCCGCCCTGACCGCCGATTCGGCCGCAACCGCCGAAACCACCACCGCCGGCACCGCCACGGGTGCTACCGTAAACAATGCCGGCAGCCCGGCTACCATTCCGGCCAGTCAGCGCGCCGACGCGGCTACCATCACGGCCCGTCCGCAGGTGCCCATTCTGTGCTACCACCAGATCCGCGACTGGCGCGCCAAGGATTCGAAAGGGGCCAAGGACTACATCGTGCCCGTGGAGCAGTTCAAGGCCCAGATCAAGATGCTGGCCGATTCGGGCTACCATACCATCCTGCCCGACCAGCTCTACGCCTACCTCACCACCGGCGCCACACTGCCCAGCAAGCCCGTGATGCTGACCTTCGACGACACCGACCTCGACCAGTTCACCGTGGCCCGCCCCACCCTCGATAAGTACGGTTTCAAGGCTGTGTACTTCATCATGACCGTGAGCCTGGGCCGCCCCAACTACATGAGCAAGGCGCAGGTCAAGCAGCTCTCCGACGAGGGCAACGTCATCGGCTCCCACACCTGGGACCACCACAACGTGAAAAAGTACCAAGGCCAGGACTGGGTGACCCAGATTGAGGAGCCCACGAAGAAGCTGGAAGAAATTACGGGCAAGAAAATCAACTATTTCGCCTACCCCTTCGGCCTCTGGAACCCCGAAGCCATTCCCGAGCTCAAGAAGCGCGGCATGGACGCGGCCTTCATCCTGGCCGAAAAGCGCGACCAGCAGGATCCGCTCTTTACCATCCGCCGCATCATCGCCAGCGGCTACTGGAGCCCCCGCACCCTGCACAACAGCATGGTCCAGAGCTTCTAGCCGCAGGCAGATACCGAGAAAGCCAAAGCCCCGCCTGTCATCCTGAGCGGAGCGAAGGACCTTATGCCACCTGATCTACTGGTGATATAAGGTCCTTCGCTCCGCTCAGGATGACAGGCGGGGCTTCGTTTAAACCCTACTTGATGTCGTCCTTCAAATCCTTATAGGCGCCGGCATTTACCACGTGCTGGAAGCCTTTCTCCTGCATGAGCACGGCCGTTTTGTTGCTGCGGTTGCCGCTGGCGCAGTACACCACGTAGGTTTTGTTGGGGTCGAGTTTTTGAAGCTGCTCGGCCACATCCGGGGCGCGGAAGTTGAGGTTACCGGCGCCGGGCAAATGGCCGGTGGCGTATTCCTCGGGCGTGCGCACATCGAGCAGCACCACGTTGGGCTGGGCCAGGGTTTTCTTCACCTCCGCCACCGGCGTAACGGGCACGGTCGGATTGCTAACGGCCCCGGTATCAACGAAGCCAGGGCTGCCGTTGGTCATAGCCCGTTCTACCTTTGTTTCCCGGACTATATTGGTCGATTGGGCAGCCGCGGCTACGGAAATCAGAGTGCAGGCACCGGCGAGCAGGAAACGTTTCATAACGTATTGGTCAAGAAGTGAGAAGGGGATATTGAATGGACGCGTAGCCGGTTGGATACGTTGCAACGCCCGCCGAAACGAGGTAGAGATGCGACCCTTCGCGTCTCGCCGTCGAGCAACTGGCGCCACTCTGTAACTGGTGGTCTGCACAATATCAGCAACGAAGAGACGCGAAGGGTCGCGTCTTTACTTAAAACAGGGAGCCTTGCTGGCCGGCGGTTGGGGCGGCCGACGCGGAAGATTCCTCCGGGGTTTCGGCCTCGTCGGTGGCAGTAGGAAGCATGGCCAGCAGGTCGGTTTCGCCGATAATGGGGACGTTGAGGCTGGTGGCTTTTTCGCGCTTGGCGGGGCCCATTTTGTCGCCGGCCACCAGGAAGCTGAGCTTCTTGCTGATGCTGCCCGTGATTTTGCCGCCGTGCTGCTCAATCAGGTGCTGAAGCTCGTCGCGGCTGTGCTGCTCGAACACGCCCGAGAGCACGAAGGTGAGGCCCGCCAGCCGGTCGCTCTGGGGCTGCGGGGCTTCGCCGGTGAGGGCCAGCTGCAGGCTGGCAGTGCGCAGGCGCGTAATCAGGTCCTGGTTTTCAGGCTCCTGAAACCAGGCCGCCGCCGACTCGGCAATGACGCCACCCACCTCGGGCACGGCGGCCAGCTCGGTGGCCGTGGCCGCGCCCAGGGCTTCCACGGTGCGGTAGTGGGCGGCCAGCTTCTCGGCCACGGTTTCGCCCACGTAGCGGATGCCCAGCCCGAACAGCACCCGGTCGAAGGGAATCTGCTTGCTGGCTGCGAGGCCCGCCACCAGGCGCTGCACCGATTTTTCGCCCATGCGGTCGAGCTGGGCCAGCTCTTCGGCCTTGGCGGGTAAATCGTAGAGGGAAGCCGCGTCCGTCACCAGGCCCAGGTCGAAGAACCGGCCCACGGTTTCGGCGCCCAGTCCGTCGATGTCGAGGGCCTTGCGCGAGACGAAGTGCTCCAGCTTGGCCTTGCGCTGGGGCGGGCAGCCCCGGTCGTTGGGGCAGCGGAAGTGGGCCTCGCCCTCGGGCCGGATGAGCGGGGTGGCGCAGGCCGGGCACTCGGTGGGATACACGATGGGCTGGCTGTCGGCGGGCCGGACGGTGAGGTCGACGCCCGTTATTTTGGGAATGATTTCCCCGCCCTTTTCCACGAACACCATGTCGCCCAGGCGCAAATCGAGGGCGGCAATCTGGTTGGCGTTGTGCACGGAGGCCCGCCGGACCACGGTGCCGGCCAGGGGTACGGGTTCCAGCAGGGCCACCGGCGTCACGGCTCCGGTGCGGCCTACCTGGTACTGAATGGCCAGCAGGCGGGTGCGGCCGGCCTCGGCGGGGTACTTGTAGGCAATGGCCCAGCGCGGGCTTTTGGAGGTGTAGCCCAGCAGTTCCTGCTGGCGGAAATCGTCCACCTTCACCACAATGCCATCGGTAGCCACCGGCAGCTCGAACCGCTTCTTGTCCCACTCGTGCACGAAATCCAGGACCTGCTCCAGGGTGGCGCACCGCCGCCAGGTGTCCGACACGGGCAGGCCCCAGGCGCTCAGGGCCTCCAGGGAGGCGCTGTGGGTGGGGAACTGGTTGCGGCCGGGCATCAGGAAGGAGTAGGCGTAGAAGCGCAGCTTGCGGGCCGCCACCTGGGCCGAATCCTGGAGCTTGAGGGCGCCCGCGGCGGCGTTGCGCGGGTTGGCCAGCTGAGCCTCGCCGTTGGCCTCGCGCTCCTGGTTGAGCTCCGCAAAAACGGGCAGGGGCATGAAGATTTCGCCGCGCACCTCAAACTCCGGGGGCTGGGGCACGCCGGCCGGGCGCAGGTGCAACGGCACGTTGCGGATGGTGCGCACGTTGGGGGTCACCACGTCGCCGCGGGTGCCGTCGCCGCGCGTGACGGCCTGGGTGAGCTGGCCGGCTTCGTAGGTCAGGCTCATGGCCGCCCCGTCGAACTTCAGCTCGCAGACGTACTGCATTTCCGCGCCCTCCAGGCCCTTGCGCACCCGCTCGTCGAACTCGCGCAGGTCGGCTTCGGAGTAGGTGTTGCCCAGGCTGAGCATGGGGTAGCGGTGCTCGGCCGTGGGGAACTGCTTGGTGATGGTGCCGCCCACGCGCTGGGTGGGGGAGTTGGGGTGGGCCAGCTGCGGGTGCTCAGTTTCCAGCCGGGCCAGCTCGGCCAGCAGCCGGTCAAACTCCTGGTCCGATACCTCGGAAATATCGCGCTGGTAGTACTGGTAGTTGAGGTGGTGTAAGCGCTCCGTGAGGGCGGTAATCTGCTGCTGAATATCGGTCGTCATGGGAAGCCGGGCGGGTTTGGGCCGCAAGCTACGAATTGACGGATTGAGGTAGAAGGCCGCTGACGGGGTGAGTGAGTAGACCAAGCAAAATCAAGAACGTCATTCCTCGGCTCCGCTCGGAATGACGTTCTTGATTTCTTCTACCGGACCTACTTCACCACCATAACGCCATCGGCCTCAAAGTTGAGCTGCTGCTGGGGCTCGGTGATGGCGGCTATGTCGGCGGCGGATTTGCCGGCGTCCTTCGCGTAGTGCTGCAAATCGGCAACGGGCACGGTTTCGCGGTGGGCCCAGCCGTTGATGACCACCGTCTGGCCGCTGATGTCCTTGGGCACGAAGAAGGCGTAGTCCTTGAACCGCACGCGCATCTGCTGGCCGTCGGGCGTTTTCATGGTCAGCCAGCAGCCCTTGGCCTGGCACACGGCCTCGGCCTTGCCCACCAGCTTTACCTGGGCCGAATCCCGGGTGCCGAGTAGCGTGCTCAGGGCTGATATTGGCTGAGCGCCTTCGCTGGTGATGGACGCCCCGTAAGTCGGGCCGGTGAGTGGGGCGGGCTGAGTGGGGGCCGAAGCGGCGGTGGCGGCAGTATCAGCCTGGGGCTGGCAGGCGGCCAGCAATACCACGAAGGCCGGCAGAAAGGCGGGAAAGCGCATAGCAGAAGAAACGGGGGCCACCGTAGCCCTCTTATTCGCCCTGAACTTACGATTTTTTGACCTTGTACTTCACTTTGTCCACCGTCTGGCCGCCCTTGTTGATGGCCGTCAGCAGGCGCACTTCGGTCAGGCGGCCCTTCTTATCGTAGAGCTCCGTCCGGACCAGGCCCACGGCCGGGGAGTAGTAATCCACTAGTCGCGTGGTAGTGCGCAGCACCATGTCGGCGCGGGCCACGGTGGCGCTTTCCTGCTCAGCTTCTACCTTAAAGCAGGCAAACGTGCCGGCCGGGGTGGTGATGGACTCCTGGCCGGTAACCTTACGTTTCTGCACCTTGGCGTACACTTCCGCAATGTGCACGGCCGAGCTGCGCACATCCACCGAAATACCGCCGTCGGGCAGCTCCGAGCCGACGGTAGGCTGGTTGGGCCAGGCCAGGGGCGTGGGCGAATACGTCAGAATCCGGTCCCGGAAGGAGCTGAGCTGCTCGGGGTTGAGCTGGGCGAGGCCATCGGTAAAGGCCGTGTCGCGGCGGCAGCGGAAAGTGAGGTCGCGCAGGTAGAGCAGGCGGTTTTTGGCGTTGTAGCTGCCACTTTTCAGCAGCACCGTGTTGGTGGTGAGCGTCTGCTTCTTGTTTTGCTCCGAGCCCAGGTTCACCACCCGCTGGCGGAGGGTGCCCAGGAGTTTGCCCCGCTCGTCCTGGCGCTGGTACACCAGCTCGGTGTTGTCGTAGAGGCCGAAGGGGTGGGGGCAGTCGGCGGCGGTGTCGGGGGGCGTCTGGGCCATAAGGGCCGGGGCCAGCAACGTGCCGGACAGCCAAACCAGGGAGGAAACAAGTGGGCGCATAGAAAAAGAAAAGCGGGAGATTAGCCGGGAAACCTGCATACGCAAGCTGAACTATATTGGGTTCTGCCGGCTGCGCGAATCGCGGATCAGGGCTTCGGCAAAAGCCTTGCCAGCCTGATCGTGTAACTTGGGGCGCGCTCCGGCGTTTGCCTACTCACTACTCACTACTCACTACTCACTACTCACTACTCACTACTCACTACTCACCTCATGCCTGAACAACCTACTTCCTGGGCCGATACGGCCGCTTCCCTGCTCTCCAAGCTTTCGGGCGGGGTGGAGCTGGCCCTGAACTTTGAGCAGATGGAACTGCAGGTGCCTAACCCCCAGAACGCGGCTACGCCCACCACCTGGCGGCTGAACGGCTCCCTGCGCATCCGCACCCGGGGCGAAAACCCACCTTCCGGCGCCCTGCCCCCGGCCAACCCCGCGCCCCTTGGCTAGCGGCCTCGATATTGAAGCGCGGCTGGTCATCACCTTCGACGGCGACGATATTCAGGTGGCGGGCGCGGGCGGCTACCTGATCATCAACCTGCCCAGCCAGCGCGTGCTCGACAAACTCACCAGCGGCCCGCCCAAGGACCCCAACGCCCCACCCAAACCCAAGGACCGCTCCGCCCCCGACCCCATGCAGCAGCTCAACGGGCTGGCCCACCAGCTGGGCCTGGTGCTGGAGCTGCGGGTGGCCGGCAAAACCTACGTCACGTTCGGTACCGGCCGCTCGCCCAAAATCACGCTCAATGCCGTTCTGGGTAAGATAGGCTCCTTTTTCAAGTGAGGCAACCCCGGCCTCAATACGTGCCAATGCCCTCAGGATACGCGCGAAAACCGGCCGGATTGGGCCGAAAATCGTACGTGCTCCGGGGGCATTTTTACGTATCTTGCTGGAAGGCCCCTGGCCCCACGTTTGTCCCGCCGGACCGGAACTAAAGGGCTGTTGATTGGTTTGCCATTACGCACGCAGTTCCGTTTCCCGCCCCATGACTCCCGACCCCAACCGTTCTAATAAAGTAGGCTCCAACCGCCCGGCCTCTTCCCTGCAGCGCATGGAGCGTGTGCCCCCGCTGCTGATGATGCTCTACGCGGGCCTGGCCGGCGTCACGGTGCTGTTTGTGGTATTGGTCGGGGCCTACGCTTACACCCGGTTCCGGGCCGAAATGCCCACCGGCAACTATCCGCTGCCCCGGTTCTTCTCGCTGAGTACCATCGTGCTGCTGATCAGCAGCTACGTTATTGCCCAGGCCCGCCGCCTCTATGAGCAGGACGACCTGCTTACGCTGCGCCGCTGTTTGGGCGCCACGCTGCTGCTGAGTAGCGTATTTGCCGGTCTGCAGCTGCTGGGCTGGCGGGAGCTCATGGCCCAGGGTGTATTCTTCAACGGGGAGTCGAGCGGCACGTTTGTCTACCTGATTTCGGCCCTGCACGTGGCCCACCTGCTGGGGGGCATGCTGTTTCTGCTCACGCTGCTGCTGCGCACCCACTATGCCGCCCGCGACGCAGTGCGCAGTCTGGTGTTCATCCGCAACCCCTACCGCCGCCTGCAGCTGCGCATGATTACCTTGTACTGGCACTTCATCGACGGCCTCTGGATAGCCCTGTTCGCGGCTTTTCTGTTTCTGTACTAGCGCTGAATGAGTGAAGCGAGCAATGAGGGCGCCGGGCGCAACCATTTGCACTTCTTTTAAGTCAACGTCCTGAATACATCCAAACGCCCCTGACATGCAGTTGTCAGGGGCGTTTTTGAGGGTCAGCGGCCGGCAGTAGCGGGCGCAGGATCACTCATTCTCTGTTTCACTCAATCACGCATCTTAATTGGCGATGGTGATGGCGCCGCGGTACTTCTGGCCGTTGGTGAATTCGATGAGATAGAAGTAGGGGCCGGCCGGCAGCCCGCCGCCGTCCCAGCGGAAACTGCGGTTGGTGGTGTGGTATACCTGGTTGCCCCAGCGTGTGAAAACCCGGAGGTTGGCAAAGCGGGCATCGCAGAAATCCGGCGGCAGATTGTTCCGGGCGTTATCGAGGGTGAAAACGTCGTTGAGCCCATCTTTGGGGTAGGGGGTGATAATGTTGGGCGGCAGGAAGGGGCCGGCCGTGGGCGGCAGGACCTCAAAGCGCACGGTGCGGGTGCGGAGCTGGGGCCGGCAGGTGGCTTCCTGGAGCGTGAATGTCACCTCAAGGCCCTGCTGGCGGACGGCCTCGCAATCGGCTACCCAGCGGAAGGAGCCGGCCGCCGTGCCCGCGCCGTTGCGGGGTGTGAACGTCATGCCCGCCGCGGCCAGCTCGAAGCCCCGGCCGGCCGCCGAAAGCGTCAGCGCGTCGTTATCGGCGTCCAGACCGTCGAGACTGGCCTCGTATATGCCCCCGATGGGCAGTCGGATAACCGTAACCGAGTCGGGCGACGCGGGCGGGAATGACGACGTGAGGGCCGGCGGCTGGTTGGCGTAATCGACCTGAACCGGGATGACGAGGGTAACAACCTGCCGGGTATCGCAGGGACCCGTGGCGACGGCCGTAAACTCAAACTCGTAGCGGGGCGTATCCACGGCCCGGCAATCTACCTGCCAGCGGAAGCGCCCGGTAAGCGGGTTGCCGCCGGCGCCCACCGTGAGGCTGGCGCCCAGCTCGGCGGGGGCAAAGCCGCGGCCGGCCATGGTCAGGGTCAGCGGGTCGTTGTCGGGGTCGGTGGCCGTCAGGTCGAAGGTGATGATGTCGCCCACGCGGGCGCGCAGGGGCAGGGCGGCCGTGGTGCGAAGCTGGGGCGGGCCGTTGGGGGCGGGCACGGAAGTGAAGGCCACCCGCACCGTATCGCGCTGGGGCAGGCTGCACCCATTATCGGCCACAATCACATCCAGCAGAAAAACCTGCCCCCGGGTATTGATACACTCCGGGAAGCAAAGCTGGGACGAAACCGTATCCGGCTGCCCGGGCGTGCGCACGGTGCCCTTCAGCACGCTGAGCGTGGGCAGCGGGGCCGAGAAATTGACCGGGCGCAGCGAGAACGTCAGGGCCGAGGCCGGATCAGGGTCGGTGAACCGTAGCGTGAGGCAGCGGTTGGGGCCCGGCGTGAGGCGCAGCGTGTCGCGGCCCGGCTGGTAGGCGGTTTTGGTGCCGGGCAGCTGCATGAGCACCTTCGGCCGGGCGTTGGTGGGGCAGTTGATGACCTTGAGCTGGAAGTCGCGGCGGGCTTCGCCCAGGCGTACGCCCCGGCGGTACTCGGTACAGCGCACCCCGAATACGAACAGGCCCAGCTGGGTGGGCCGCACCTCCAGGCGCCCCGACAGCCGGCCGATGGACAGGGTGGGCGCGCCCGGAATCTGGTTGGTGGCGCTCAGGCCCGGACTCCAGGTAATGGGCGGGTAGGGGGCGGGAAAGGCCACGTCCGGCTTGGGCACGGCGGTTGATGAGAAGCCGTTGAGCGGCGTCACCAGGTCGTAGACCAGCGAATCCCCGTCGGCATCCTGCCCCCCGAAATCGTAGTAAAACAGCTCCCCGCGGCAGGCGTAGTCGCTCAGGGGCGGGAAAATGCGGGGCGTGGAGTTGCGCAGAGCCCCGCCATCCGGGCCCACTACGGGCGGAAATTCCAGATAGAAGGTTTGGGCTGCCCCGCCCGGGTTTACAATATTGCTGATGCCGTTGTTGCGGCAGCAGCGTTCCACGGCCACGTAGTAGCCGGCCGGGCTGGCAAAGTCCTGCGCGCTCAGGGTTAGCGGGCGGGTGTAGGTGAGCTTGCGCGTGACGAGCGAGGAGGTGGAGCAGGCCGGGTCGGTGTACTGCACCAGCGTGTTGCTGAGCAGGGGCAGGAGCACATCCTGGATTCGCCGGTTGCTGCCTTTCTCAAATATGCTGGCCGTCAGATCGGGGTCGAGGGCGCCGGGCTGGCCGTTTACGGCGTCGAAGTAAAGTGTGAGGGTGAGCTGATACTCGCTGCCGGAAAGGTATTGCAGGTCCATTTCGCCCCCCACAATGTGGGTGGCTTGGGCCGGGGCGGCCAGCAGCCATAACAGCAGCAGCCCCAGCCAGCCGCGGCGCCCAAAACAGGTAAGTGTAGAAAGCAGCATCCGATATAAGCAGCAAGGTGAAAACGAGCGTGGTCCAAGATACGAAACGGGCCGTCCGAATCGGGAAGCCGCCCCCGGATTTGTGCCGCCCCCATTGTATCTTGGAAGACCATTCACAAGGGCCTTATCTGGCCGCTGCTTTTGAGTAACCTTCTATGCGTCTTGCTACCCGATTCCTGGTGCTGGGCTGCCTGCTGGCCGGCGTGGCCCGGGCCCAGGTGCCCACCTATCAGCCCGCCGCTCCCGATCGGGAGGGAGCCGCCGCCGAGGCCTGCGCCCGCGCGCATACCGGCTCGGCGGTAACCCGCCCGGCGTACGCCAGCCTGGGGCATCGCCAGCAGATGGCCCGCTACGACGTGACCTACTACAAGCTCGACCTGCGGCTGGCCAACACGTCCCGGGCCGTGAGTGGGGTGGTTACCCTGCGGGCCCGCACCGGCAGCCAGCCCCTGGATTCGCTGGCCTTCGAGCTCTACACGACCTATACTATCGATTCGGTGGTGGTGGACGGGCGCCGCAGCCGGGGGCTCACGCGCCGCGCTCTCGGCGACGTCACGGCCGGCCTGGCTACGGCCGTGGCACCCAACGCCCCATTCAGCGCCCTGATCTACTACCGCGGCACGGCGCCCAACGGCAACGCGGCCGCCATCGGCAACGCCCTCAACACCCGCGTTGATACCAGGTATGGCGTGAGTACTACCTGGAGCCTTTCTGAGCCCTACAACGCCTACGAGTGGTGGCCCTGCAAGCAGGTGCTCACCGACAAGGCCGATTCCTCCGACGTGTGGGTGACGACTTCCGGCGCCAATAAAGTGGGCTCCAACGGGGTGCTGGAACGCGTTACCAGCCTGCCCGGCAACGAGGTGCGCTACGAGTGGAAGTCGCGCAACCCCATTGCCTACTACCTGATTTCGGTGGCCGTGGCTCCGTACCTGGAGTACGTCAACTACGCTACGCCCGGCGGCGGCCCCCGCATCCCGATTGTCAACTACGTCTACAACCAGGCGGCCCTCAACGACTACCGCGCCGAAATTGACCGCACGCCGGGCTTTCTGGAGTTTTTCTCCGAGGTAGCGGGCCTGTACCCGTTTGCCGGCGAGAAGTACGGGCACAGCATGGCACCCATCGGCGGCGGCATGGAGCACCAGACCATGACCACTCAGGACGGGTTTACCTTCACGCTCACGGCCCACGAGCTGTTCCACCAGTGGTTCGGCGACAACGTGACCTGCGGGGCCTGGGAGGACATCTGGCTGAATGAGGGCTTTGCTTCCTACGGCGAATACCTCGCCCTGAACCGGTTCTCGACGCCCGGGGCGGCCCGCGACTGGCTGGCCGACGCCCATTACCGGGCTACGCACCAGTACGATGGTGGCAGCCGGCAGTGGGTGCCCGCGCCCGGCGGGAGCGTCTTCGTGCCCGACACCAGTAGCGTGGGCCGCATCTTCAGCTACCGGCTCAGCTACAAAAAAGCCGCCTCGGTGGTGCACATGCTGCGCTACCTGCTCCACGACGACACGAAGTTCTTCCGGGCCCTGCGCACCTACCAGAGCACCTACGCCGGCCGCACGGCCCGCACCCGCGACCTGCAGCGCCTCTTTGAGGCCGAAGCCGGCCGCGACCTGCAGTACTTCTTCGATCAGTGGTTCCGGGGTGAGGGATTTCCCTCGTTTGCCGTGCGCTGGAACCAGGCCAACGGGTTGCTCTACCTCCACAATACCGAAACCGTTTCCCTGCCCGCCGTCACGCCCTTCTTCGATACGGACGTGGAGTATCGCCTCACCTTCACCGATGGCAGCACCCGCACCCTGCGCCTGCACCAGAATCAGCCTGTGGTATCCGTGGCCGTGGCCGAATCCCGCCCCGTGGTGCGGGTAGAGGTGGACCCGGAACAGTGGCTGCTGAGCGGAGCCGGCAGCGTGGTGCGCGATGCCGGACTGGTAACCAGCCAACGAGTGGCCGCCGCGCCGGCCCCCCTCACGGTGTATCCGAACCCCTGCCGCGACCAGCTGCACGTCGCTGATTTCGGCGGTTCCCGCGCTCAGGCCGAAGTGACCGATGCAACGGGCCGCGTGGTGCTGCGCCAGGTCCTGACGGCCACCCGCCCCGTGCTGCTTACAACGACTCTGCTGCCCGGCCTCTACCACCTGCGCATCCTTGGTCCCGATGGACTGGTGGCCCAGGCCCGTTTCGTGCGGGCCGATTAGGCGGCTTAGGGCAACGAGCAGCATCGCCCCAGCAAACTGCCCCCTGCCGGATTCCGATGCGGATTCTGCAGGGGGCAGTTTGCTTAGGGCGATACTCCGCGCTTTAGCTGCTTTTGCGGGCGTACTGGCCGATGCGTTGTACTACTTCGGCGGGAGCCGGGGGCAGATTGAAAATCTGGTCTATCAGCTCATCGAAGGAGCCGGCAGGGGTAAAGATGGCGTCTTTGAACGGGTTGTTGAACAGCCGGATAAAACCGGGTTGCCCGTTGATGCTGACCAGGTCCACCATCACGTTGCCGTAGCGCTGATTGCAGCGGCCCGTGTCGGTACAGTCGTGGGGCTGGGGCTTGAGGAAGTACTTCTGCGTTGATTCGGAATACCGCTCGTGACGAACGGTGCGCTGATCGGCCGCGCCCAACTGATAGCCCAGGGCCAGCACCCGGTCGCGGATGAAGTCAAAGAAATGCTGGAAGTTGCCGGGGCCGATGCTGGGGTCGTAGAGGAATACGGCCCCATGCTGGCCTTCCTGGCGGGCCAGCTGCACCCGGAAGGGAGCTCCCGGCAAGCCGGCCTTCTGGTAGTGGTAAGCCTTAAAGTATGGTCCGGCCCAGTTCAGGTATACCTGTTGCTCCAGCCACTGCTGCCGCACCCGCTCCTGAGCGGGACTGCGGTGCAGCGGCTGCCAGTCGGCCGAAGCGGGAGGGGAGTCGGAAAAAATCCGTTTGAGCAGGTCGAGCAAAACAGTGCGGGTAGTTTGAGGAGTAACATGGGCCCCGGTAAATGGTTTTCGGGGCCGGGGCCAGGTATGGCAAAGCCCGGGCCAGCTTGCCGGCCGCGGGCTTCCGGCCTTCGCATACAAAAAACGGGACCTCCGTTGCCGAAGGTCCCGCCGGGGGAATTGCAGAGCGGGGGCTTACTTTACCCGCGTCCAGATCTGCGACTTACCAATGAGCGAGAAGCCGATGTAGCCCTTCACTTCCATGGTGTTGGCATTCTCCATTTTCATGTAGCAGGAGTACGTTTTGCCGCTTTCCGGGTCGTAGATTTTGCCGTCGTCCCACTTGTTGTCTTCGTCATACTCAAAGCCCGACATGAATACCATGCCCAACCGGGGGCGGGTACGCTGCTTGGGGTTGGGGTTCATGGTATCAACCTTGGGCTTGCCGGTTTTGGGGTCGTTGGGCGTAGCGAGGCTCACAATTTTGCCGCAGAGCTTATCGCCGCACTTATAGATTTCAAACGTGGCCTTCTTGTCCGCATTCGTCCAGACGCCGAGCGGAGAAAGCGTTTGGGCCGAGGCTGACCCGATCAGGCCAAAGAGCAGGGCAATGCTGAGAATGATAAAATGCTTCATGTTGGTGGTGAGGGGAAAAAGATGGGTGCTGGGGTGAAAAGATAGAGGAAAGTTCGGTAAGCTCGTTTTTCTCGCCTTTTCACCCCTGCCAGCCGGGGTGCAAGTATGGGGCCAGAATACGACCCACATCAAAATTGAGAAAAGGTAGTGGCAAGAATTAGCTGACCATCAGGAGTATGAGTTAAAATGTGAGCTGCGACCATAAATAATGGTGTTTTTACTTTGAACCATCCGGAGGGTTTATAACTTTACCATTCGTAGTGAGTGCTACAGCCCCTGCCTAGCCGCCCTAAGGTGCTGGGAAGCGCAGCGGGGGTTATGTTGGTCCTAAAGAAAGGAGGTACAAAATGTCTAGTAGTCCCAAACAAATCCTGCCAAGCCTGTCGAATGTAGTCCGCTTCACCGCCGGACGCGCTTAACAACAGCTTTCGCGCGGAACACCGTTAGCCCTTCAGGGCGTGTTCCCGCATTCTGGCAAGGTCTTACACAAAGGATGGCGGGGCTGTACCCCAGCTCAGCCGCTTGGTAAGATTTGAAGGATTAGATGCCCGGTTCGCCCAGCAGCCTCATAAACGGAGGTTCTGCATAGGCGGCCGGGCATCGCTCTTTTATGGCTTGAGGTGAAATAGTGAGGTGGTGAGATGGTGAGTTTGCCGTTCAGCAATCAGGACTGCGCCCCTTGCGCTAACGAAATTGCGGAACAGCAAACTCACCACCTCACTACCTCACTATTTCACCATCTCAAAGTACCCGGCGTATCTGCATGAAGCGGCGCTCGTAGTCAGTACCCTCTACCTGGCTGATTTTAACGCCCGGCTCCCGGCGGGCCGAGGAGGAGTGTACGAACCGGATGGGTTCTCCGGGCTGCGTAAGTACAATGCCGGCGTGGCCGGGCGTGGTAGCCGTTTTAGCCGTGCCCGTGAACACCACAATGTCGCCGGGGCGGGCCTGGGCCCGGGGCACGGGGCGCCCTACATCAAGGAGCAGCGCTGTGGAGTGGGGCACGGGCACGTGGTAGCGGGCAAAAACGTATAGCACAAACCCCGAGCAGTCGAACCCGGTGGCGGGCGTGGTGCCGGCGTAGCAGTAGCTGGTGCCCAGCTGGCGCAGGGCAAACGCCACCACACTATCTGCTTTGGGAGACGCGGCCGGCGTACTGGCCGGCGCCTGGCGGGCAGGAACCGGCCGGGAAGTTGGAGCCGTCGGGGGCACCGGAGCAGGGTTCCGCACGACGTAAGCCGTCGGGCGGCTGGGCGTATGGGAGGCCAGGGCCGGCACCGTGGCAGCGGTGGGGGAGCTGGGCTGCAAACGGGCCCGTAGCGTCCAGCCCAGCAATACGGCCATCAGCAACAGAAAAACCAACCAGATGTAGCGCATGAGAGAAGCCGGGAAGTTACGGGCTTGCTAACGGCGACCAGAAGGGTCAGGTTCCGGGGCCACGGAGCCGGCACCAATCCCCGGGCCGGTATTTAGGACGGGAAGTTGCAGCCTTGCGTGGTTTTCCCCGTTCTTTGAGCCACCCGGCCCCGCGGGCGGGTATTGCCCCTTCCATTCTCACTTTTTCCGCTAATGCTCCTGAATTCAACCCACCGCCTGGCGGTGGCGGCCCTGGGCTTGCTGCTGGGCCCCGTCGGCTCGGCCGCGGCCGCCGCCCCCTCGTTGCGCTATACGCTGGCCATGCCGGCCCCCCAAACGCACTACTTCGAGGTCGATATGCAGCTCGACGGCTTCAGCAAAGCCTACACCGATGTAAAGATGCCCGTGTGGGCGCCCGGCTCCTACCTGGTGCGGGAGTTTGCCAAAAACGTGGAGGGCTTCGAGGCCACGGCGGGCAGCGAGAAGCTGCGCACCGAGAAAGTTACCAAGAATACCTGGCGGGTGTATCATCCCAAAGCCAAGGATTTCAAGGTGCACTATAAGGTGTACGCCTACGAGCTGAGCGTGCGCACGAGCTTCGTTGATGCGGCCCATGGCTACGTGAATGGCACCAGCGTGTTCATGTACCCGGCCGAGGCCCAGCAGCTGCCCAGCCAGCTGGAGGTGAAGCCCGCCCCGGGCTGGAGCCAGGTGAGCACCAGCCTCAAGCCGGCCGGCGGCACGTTCACCTACCGCAGCAGCAGCTACGATGAGCTGGCCGATTCGCCCATCGAAATCGGCAACCAGAAGCTTTACACCTTCACGGCCAACGGCACGCCCCACACCATCGCCATGTTCGGCGACCCGAAGGTGGACGAGCAGCGCCTGACCCGCGACATGCAGCGCGTGTGCGAGGAAGCCCACCAGGTAGTCGGCCGCAACCCGCTGGACCGCTACCTGTTCATCATCCACAACATCGACCGGGGCACGGGCGGCCTGGAGCACCTGTTCTCCACCACGCTCTCCGTGTCGCGCACGGCGTATTCGTCGGAAGCCGGCTGGAAGGGTTTCCTGGGGCTGGTGGCCCACGAGTATTTCCATCTCTGGAACGTAAAGCGCATCCGGCCGGTGGCCCTGGGCCCGTTCAACTACGACCAGGAAAACTACACCCGCATGCTGTGGGTGAGCGAGGGCGGCACCGAGTACTTCTCCAACCTGATTGTGCAGCGGGCCGGTTTCCTGACCCCCGACGCCTACCTGGCCGACCTGAGCAACGGCATCAACCGGGTGGAGAACACGCCCGGCAACAAGGTGCAGTCGGCCGCTGAGTCGAGCTTCGATGCCTGGATCAAGTACTACCGCCCCAACGAAAACTCCCAGAACACGGGCATCAGCTACTACGACAAGGGCGAAGTTATCGGGGCAGTACTGGACCTGATGGTGATTCACGAAACCAAGGGCCAGAAGCATCTCGACGACGTGATGCAGTACCTCTACGACCAGTATTACCAGAAGCTGGGCCGGGGCTTTACCGATGAGGAATACCAGGCCGCCGTGGCCAAAGTGGCCGGCCGCCGCTTCGACGACTTCTTCCGCCGCTACGTGTACGGCACCGAAACCCTGCCCTACGAGCAGGCCCTGGGCTACGCCGGCCTTCGGCTGAGCATTACGCCCTCCGCCGCCGCGGAAATTGACCTGGGCGCCCGCATCAGTTCCGCCAATGGCCGCCAGACGGTTGCCAGCGTAGTCCGCGACGGTAGCGCCTGGCAGGGCGGCCTCAACGTGGGCGACGAAATCCTGAGCCTCGACGGCGTGCGCGTCACCGACGACCTGAACAAGCTCCTCGGCGGCCGTGCCGTGGGCTCTACCGTCAAGGTGCTGGTTTCCCGCGACGGGCAGGTGCAGGAGCTGAGCCTGCCGCTGCTGGCCAGCACCACCAGCCGCTACCGCATTGAGCGCCAGAGCAACCCCACGCCCGAGCAACAGGCCGTGCTGGCCAAGTGGCTCCCGGTAAAGGGAAATTAGAAACTGAGGATTAAGAATTAAAAATGGCCGGTGGCTCCTCTTTTACGAGGAACTACCGGCCATTTTTAATTCTTAATTTTTAATTGACTACAGCGCCGGTGCGCCTACGGCGGTGGCCACGTTCACGCGGCCCCAGCCGAAGCTGGCGTCGCGGCGGGCGCGGTTGGAGCTGGCGGCCACGAGGCGGTTGAGCAGTTGCGCCCGGGTGTCAGAGGGGTAGCGGGCCCAGATGACGGCGGCCATGCCGGCCATGCTGGCGGTAGCTACCGAGGAGCCACCCACAGTGCTGGGAGCATCGCCGCTCATGGCCAACGTAAGGGGCCGCCGGTTGTTGCTGGCGCGTTGCATCACCACGGTGAACTCCACGGCCGGGCCCACGTGGCACTCGTCGCAGCGGGTTTTGAGGTCGTCTTTTATGCCGGTAACGGCCACCGCCTCGGGCAGGGAAGCGGGGTAGATGACACCCACCCAGCCGGCCGACCAGTCGAAGGAGGTGCCGGCGGCGCAGAAGATGAGCTTTCCTTTACCGTAGGCGTAGCGGATGGCATCCGCCATCTGGCCCGAGGACGTGAGCCGGCCCATGCTCATGCTTACAATGCGTACATCGGGGCGGTTGGCGGCCAGCAGAAAGGCATCCGTCACGCCCTGCACTTCGCGGCTGGCATCCAGAAATACGTCGGTGGCGGCCCGCACCACAATCAGGTTGGCGTTGTAGGCCACGCCCGCGGCGGCGCCGTCGGTGCCGCGGGGGGCGGCGCAGGCCCCGGCCATGCTGGTGCCGTGTCCGCAGTCGTCGTTGGGCGTTTCGGTGGCACCGTAGGGAATGCCGAAGATGGTGTTGCGGGGCAGAGTCACGAGGCGCTCAATGGTACGGCCGGTGCTTTGCCCCTGGTTGAAGGCTGCGCCCAGGTTTTCCTGGTCCGCGGAGGAGCCGGTGTCGATGATGAGTACCTTCTGGCCCCGGCCGGTGCTTTGGCCCCAGGCTGTGCGGATGCCGTGGTACTGGTCCTGCTGGTGCCACGATGACTTGCTGCCGTCCGGGAACACCGTGTAATCGGAGCTGGGCGTGAGGCCGGCGGTGGCCGTGTTGTTGCCGCAGCCGCTGCTCAGGGCCCCGGCGGCAGGTCGGTTGGCAGTGGGGGCGGCGGCCGCCGCCCCGTGGGGCTCGTAGCCCATGGGCTCGGCATAGCGCACCAATCCGGAGGCGCGCAGGGCCTTAAGGGTCCCAAGCTCCCGCACCGTAACGGTAAGTACCGGCAGGGCATTGGGCTCGAAAACGCGGAGCTTATCCAGGGTCAGGTCGGGGTGGGCTTTCTGCTCCTCGGCCAGAATCAGGGCCAGCACCTGCGCCCGGGCCTGCTCCCACTCCGCCGCCCTGCGCGCATCATCGGGCAGGCGCAAATCCCGGTTGCCGGCCGGCTGATACCCCACCGACAGCACGTGGTCGGACTGCTGGAGGGCGCTCCAGACGGTGTGGACGGAGGCCGCGTTCCAGTCGAACTGCCCGCGCTGGCGCAGGCCGCTGATGATCTGGTCGTTGAGCTGTTGGGTGGTCAGCGCCGTCGTCGGGTCGGGCAGGGGCCGGGGAGCCTGCTCGCGGGAATCGGCCTGGCAGGCGGCCAGCGCCAGGGCCAGCAGCGCAACGGGCGCAAGGGTAAGGGTACGCATCGGATAGTGGGGTTTTGGTTGGGAAAAGAACGATGGCATAAATAAAACGAAATATTGGATAAGTGCAACATGTGGCGGGTAAGCCAGCTCGCCGGGCCCTGCGGCCCGAGCCTGATTCGGACGGCCAAGCCCGCATTCGGGCTAGGACAGGGCGCAAAAAAAAGTCCCGCTGCCGGGCAGCGGGACTTCGAAAAATTATCCGGGAGAAATCCGGCCGCTAGCCGATGCGCTCCAGGGCGACCTCCCGGACGGGAGCAATAACCAGCGGGACTTTCTCCACTTTCACCGAGCTCGTATCGAGGCCGAAATACTTGTCTTCGGAAGCAATAAACTGCTTGATGTAGAAGTAGGCCTGCATGACGAGCTTCTCCACCAGCGGGAAGTCGTTTTCCACCGACAGGAACTTCTCCAGCACCACAAAGCGGAAGTCGCCCGTCACGTGCTGCTTGCTCAGGGACTCGTAGCGGGACGTAATATCCACTTCCTTGTTGCGCACGAGCTCCTCAATCACCTTGCGGAAGTAGAGGTTGATTTTCTGCTCGACCCGGAAGCCGAGGCGGAACGTGATGCGGAATACGTCGCCCTTGGCCAGCTCCGTCACCTTGTACTCCATGGTGTAGGGCTCGTCGGTGGTGTCCACGTGCACAAACCAGTAGATATCGGCCCGTTTGGGACGCTTCTGGAAGATGGAGTAGATGATCTTGGATTCGATTTCCGACTGGCGCTCGGCCGAGGTCATGAACACCAGATGCGTGGCGTACTTCGACACCGATTCGTCGCTGCTGAGTTCTTTGAGGGCTTCTACGTAAGGCTCAATCTTGACGAACTCCGTGAGGCGGCGCTTGATGTAGAAGGCCCGCAGCCACACGTACATCACGCCCACCAGCGTGGCCCCAATGGCCAGCGACACCCAGCCGCCGTGAGGAAACTTAATGAGGTTGGCAATCAGAAACGAGCCCTCGATGGCCCCGTACACCAGCGCGAACAGCACAATGGCCGCCAGCGGCACCCGCTTGGAGCGCAGCCACGTGGTGAGCAATATGGTGGTCATGAGCATGGTGAGCGTGATGGCCAGCCCGTAGGCCGCCTCCATGTTCTCCGATTTCTGGAAGTAGAGCACCACGGCCACGCAGCCCAGCAGCAGCAGGCGGTTCATGCTGGGCACGTACAGCTGGCCCTTCACATCGGTGGGGTAGTTGAGCTTTACCTTGGGCCACATGTTGAGGCGAATGGCCTCGGCCACCAGCGTGAACGAGCCCGTGATAAGGGCCTGGGAGGCGATGATGGCGGCAATAGTGGCAATACCGATGCCGATGAGCAGAAACCACGCGGGCATGAGCTCATAGAAGGGGTTGCGGCCGTTGAGCTGCTGGCCCTGGTGGGCAACCAGCCAGCCGCCCTGGCCCAGGTAGTTGAGCACCAGGCAGCTCTTGACAAAAATCCAGCTGATGCGGATGTTGCCCTTGCCGCAGTGGCCCAGGTCGGAGTAGAGGGCCTCGGCCCCGGTGGTGCACAGAAACACGGCACCCAGCAGCCAGAAACCGCCGGGGTAGTTTACCAGCAGATTATAGGCGTAGTAGGGGTTGAGGGCTTTCAGAATTTCCGGGTGGGCCAGAATGCCGCTCACGCCCAGGGCCGCCAGCATCGAGAACCAGATAAACATAATCGGGCCGAAGGCCTTGCCCACAATCTGGGTGCCGAAGCTCTGGAGCAGAAACAGGCCCGCAATGATGCCGATAACGATGGGCACCGTCGGGATGCCCGGATACACCGCCTCCAGCCCCTCAATGGCCGAGGAAACCGAAATGGGCGGGGTAATGACGCCGTCGGCCAGCAGGGCCGAGCCCCCGATAATGGCCACGGCCGAGAGCCAGGCTCCGCGCCGGCGCACCAGGGCGTAAAGCGAGAAAATGCCGCCTTCCCCGTTGTTATCGGCATTGAGCGTGAGCAGCACGTACTTGATGGTGGTCTGGAGCGTGAGCGTCCAGAACACGCAGGAAATGCCCCCGAACACGAGCAGCGGGTCAATTTGCCCGGGCACGATGGCCTTCATCACGTACAGCGGCGAAGTGCCGATATCCCCGTAGATGATGCCGAGGGCAATGAGCAGGCCGGCCGTGGAAATGGCAGAGTGCTGGTGTTTAGCGTCCATGAGGTAAGGGGAGCTGGTAAGAAGGAGGCAGGTTTTTTACAAACGGGGCCGAAGGTAGTGGATGCCGCGGACTTCCCGCCCGGCGCCGCCTGCCCAACTACCCGGCAAAGCCCGTTAGCCAGGGCCCGAACCGGGACCCCGCCCGTCGATAAAGCCGACATTCCGGCCCGCTGAATGGCGCTCCGGCCCCGGCGCTAGGCTGATTCCGGGGCAGGCGGGAGGGCCTGATAGTCGGCGCGCTGCAGGTAATAGGCCGCCGTTGCCGCCGCCTCGTGGTGGCGCTGACGGATGCGCTGGTTGGCTTCCTGGGCCAGCCGCTGCCAGCTGCGCGCCCCCCCCGACAGGGCGAAGTGACGCGCTTCCTGACCGGGGCGGTGCAGGCGCCACCGGTTGGTGCCGCGGCCCCCCCAGGCCATCAGCACCACTCCCAGGGCCATGCCCAGGGCGGCCGGCAGGCTGCGCAGCCAGTACTGCAGAAATCCGAGCAGGAATCCGCAGAAGCTGAAGGCCCCCAGCAATACGCCCAACAGCCAGCGCACCGGCTGCACGTCCACGGCTTCCAGCTCCCGCCAGGCAAACAGCTCCCCGTCCAGTTCCAGCCCCTCGTTGCCCAGCACCAGGCGGCCGTCTTCGCTGCGCTCCACGGCAAACTGCGCCGCGGGCGGGGGCGGCAGCAGCCGAAAGCCGGCGTTTTCGGCCGCAGCAGGTTCCGGTGGGTTGGTAACCGGTGGCGTAGGGCCGTCGGCCCCGGGGGCCTGGGTTGGAACGGGGGACGGCAGGGAAGGGGAATCGGGCTCAGACATACCGGAAAAAGCCCCGCTGGCCGTAGTGGTTCGTACCCAGTGGGGTGGTACGAGGCGCACGGGCGGCAGCGGGGCTTTCATTGAAGGGGAAGTGGATGACAGGTAAGCGGTTCGGAGGAAGATGAAATGCAAGCCTGTTACACAACAAAAGTGCGGCAAGTCCGGCTTGCTTTCCCCAGCCCGGCTACTTGTTCACTTTCAGCAGCTCCACATCGAAGATGAGGGTGGTATCGGGGCCAATGTCGCGGCCGGCTCCGCGCTTGCCGTAGGCCAGGTCGGAGGGGATGTAGAGGCGCCACTTGGAGCCCTCGGGCATCAGCTGCAGGGCTTCTGTCCAGCCGGCAATTACCTGGTTTACGCCGAAGGTGGCGGGCTGGCCGCGCTGGTAGGAGCTGTCGAACACGGTGCCGTTGATGAGCGTGCCGTGGTAGTGGGTAGTCACTGAGGAGCCGGGGCCGGGCTTGGGGCCGTTGCCTTCGGTCAGTACTTCGTACTGGAGGCCGCTGGGCAGGGTCGTAACGCTTGGTTTGCCGGCGTTTTGCTGCAGGAAGGATTCGCCTTCGGCTTTGTTGTTGCTCATATCGTTGGAGTTGGGGGTGTCGTCGTCGTCGTCCTGGCCGCCGCCAAGCTGCTCCTGGAGCTGCTGCATGGCGTTCTGCATCTGCTCGGGGGTGAGGCGGCTGGGCTCTCCGGCCACGGCCTCTTTCATGCTCTGGGCAAATACGTCCACGTCTACCTCCAGGCCCTGCTGGGCGAAGTTGCGGGCCATGTCGCGGCCGATGATGTAGCTGATCTGCTCTTTCAAGCCATCCAAATTCATAAATCACGGAGTTGCGCTGATGAAGGCTCTGTGGCCGCTCTTGTCTACGGCCGCAGTAGCCCGGAATCAGCTGGTGAAAAACACGGAGCGGGGGCCCCCAGTGGGCCGCTGCCAGTGTGAAGTACCGAAAACCGCCGCGAAAGGATGTTGTTTTTTTCGGGTCGGCCAAGTAAACCGTTGATTATGAGCAACGGATTATGCGCAGTTCGTGTCTGCCGGAGGGCCGGAACGCAGGAAACCCCGCCGAAGGGGCAGGGTTTCGGAAAAACATCGGCCGAAGCGGCGATTAGCAGAAGTGCAGCTCTTCCTCGTCGCGCAGGTCAAAAAACAGGTTCAGGTCCAGGACCTGGGCCGCCAGAAAGCTCAAAGACCCCAGGCCGCCGAGCAGCAAAAGGGAAGAAATGGTGGCAGTGCGCTTGTTCATGCGAGTATCGTTAGGTGATGTAAGTCAGTTTGTTGACTGCAAAGATACTACGCAAAGTTGACGAAAGTGTTATGCAAGCATCATTTATTTGTGAAGCCGGTCGGCCCTGGCCCAGCAGTCCGGCATGCCCGGCCGGACAGGAGAGGGGCAGGGCTGCCGAACGGGTTTTGTGGCTTACTTTTGCCTGCTCCTTCACTTTTTATTCGTTCGTATGAAATTCCTCTTTACCCTTCTTTTATGTGTTTCAGGACCACTGGTGCAGGCCCAGTCCAGCCTGTTGCTTAACGGGATGCGGGCGGCCACTTCGGCCGCCACGCTGGCGGCGCGCAAGAGCAAGGCCAACGCCCACAAAAAGGCCGGCGCGGCCCCCGAAGCTGCCACGCCATCGTCGGTTGGCCGGCCGGCTCCGGTCACGCCGTTTACCTACCAGGGGCAGGTTGTATCGCGGCAGCGCACGGCGGCCGGCACGCTGAAAGGTAAAGGCGTGGAGCAGATTATGGCCCTGGAAGCCGCCCTCGAGCAGAGCCACCAGGCCCTGCTGGCCGATTCGGTGCAGCCCTTCCTGCCGGCCACCCAAACGGAGGCCATCATGCAGGCCGCCCGCGAGGCGGCGGCGGCCCGGCCTGGTTGGAATTATGCGGCTTATCAGCAGGAGCTGGCTTTTTATCAGCAGGAAGATGCCCGCCGCCAGCAGGCCCTGCTACCCGCCCCGGCTGCTCCCGTCAAGCCCGGGCGTAAACCCCGCAAGTAGCCGGGCCCGCGCCCCGTTCCGCGCCCACTGCCGCCCCCGGCCGTGGGCGCGTTTTTTATGGGCGGGCCCCGGCGCTTATTCTATCACCCGTACTTCCACGCGGCGGTTGCGGGCATCGGGCGAGGGGTGCAGGGGGCGGGCGTCGCCGTAGCCCACGGTACTGATGCGCCCGGCCGCCACCCCCGCTGCTATCAGCCGCTTTTTTACCGCCTCCGCCCGCTGCTCCGACAGCACCAGGTTCTTCTGCGGCTCCCCGATGCGGTCGGTGTGGCCGGCTACTTCAATATGTAGCTCGGGGCGGGCCTGCAGCTCGGCCGCCAGCCGGGCCAGGGCGGGGCGGGCTTCGGCCAGCAGTTGGGCCGTCCCCAGTTTGAACAGCACCGTAGGCAGCACTACCGGCGTAGTACTGAGCAGCGCTGGCTGCGGGGCAGAAACCGCCGCTACCGTGGCCGGCAGCGGCACGGCCGCCGCCCGGCCGATCTGCGCGGCGGCGGGAGCCAGCGGTTCTACGGCCGGCGGCGGCACGACGAGGGCCGGTCCGCCCACGCGCACCGTAATGGGCACCAGGGCACTCTGGCTGGTGGGATAGTAGCCCTGGGCTAGGTAGAAGGTTGTCGTTTGGGTGAGGCGGGTGCGGTAGGCGTTGCCGGTGGCCAGGGGGCGCTGGCGCTGGGCGTCGGCGTACCAGAGCACGTTGCGGCCCGAAACGCGGATGGTCGTTTCGGCCCCGGCCGGCACCGTGGCGGCCGATTTGAGCACTACCCGGTAGAGCGTGAAGTCGCCGGTGCTGCAGTTGCCGATGGGCTGGTAGGCGGCGCGGCCGGTGAGCTTTTCCTGGGCCGCATCGTAAGTGAAGCGGATGGCCCCGGCGCACCAGTAGCTGAAGGGCGACTGGCCGGTTTCATTCAGCTTGCGACCGTGCTCGAGGCGCAGGCCGTCGGCCGTGCGCGTGCCCCGCACCTGAAACGTTACGGTCACCGCCGGGTCGTCGCCAACTTCGTGGTAGAGCACCCCGAACAGGCTGCCCGATTTGCCCTGCTGCAACCGCAGCTCGGCGGGCCAGTAGCCAGCTTTATCCTCGGGGTCTAGTTCCACGCCCTGCCAGAGTCCGGACAGGGATTGGGCGCGGGCGGAAAGGGTGGTACACAGCAGCAGAACCGGCAGCAGGGTTTTCCAGATCATCAGTCAGCCAGAAAAGGAGCGGAGGGGAATTGCCGAAAAGACGACTTCCCGCGGCTCAAAGGTTGCGTTCCGGGTGGTAGAGACACAATATTTTGTGTCTCTACCACCCGGGGGTGCATCAATAACCCGACCGGGCGCGGCGCTTGATGCGGGCTTCCCAGTTCCGGCGCTTCGGCGCAATGCTCCCGCGCAGGTACTTTTCCATGACCATGACAGCGCAGGGGGCGGCGGCGGTGGCTCCGAAACCGGCGTTTTCCAGGTACACAGCCACGGCAATCTGGGGGTTGTCGGCGGGGGCGAAGCCGACGAAGGCGGCGTGGTCGTCGTCCTCGTCGGAGCCGTTTTCCACGGTGCCGGTTTTGCCGGCCACCGCAATGCCCACGTCGGCCAGGCTGGAGGCTTCGGCGGTGCCGCCGCGCTCGAGTACGGCCTTCATGCCGGGCAGCAGGGCCGCGAAGTGGGCGCTGTCGATGAGGGTGTGGTGCTTCACTTTGAAGCGGGGCAGGGGCCCGCCGGTGCCGATGCCGCGCACCAGGTGGGGCGGGTAGTACCAGCCCCGGTTAGCGATGATGGCGGTCATGTTGGCCATTTGCAGGCCCGTGAGATTGATTTCGCCCTGGCCGATGCTGAGCGAGTAGATGGAGCGGTAGGTCCAGCGCCGGGTCTGGCGGGCCCGGTCGTAGTAGGCCGGGGTGGGCAGGAAGCCGGGCGCTTCGCGGGGTACATCGGTGCCCAGCACTGAGTCGAGGCCGAAGGAGCGCACGTAGCGCCGCCACTGGGCCAGGTTGGCGTGGCGGGCAGCCACCGTATCCGCGGCCAGGCTGTCGGGCACCCGCTCGATGAGGTTGCGCATCACTTGGTAGAAGTAGGGGTTGCAGCTGTACTGCAGGGCCACCGTGAGGTTGCGCGGGCGCGGGTGGTCATGCACGCAACTGATGAGCGACTGGTCGCAGCGGAAGCCGGTGGCGGGGCTGATGGCGCCCAGCTGCAGGGCCACGGCGGCATTTACCAGCTTGAACACCGAGCCGGGCGGGTTGGCCAGGGTAGCGGGCCGGTTGAGCAGGGGCCGGTCGTCGCTTTCCAGCAGCTCGGCCCGGGTGCCGGCCTGGTCGGGGGCCGTTATGATGCTGGCCGAGTACACCGGGCCCGAAACGAAAGCCAGGATTTCGCCGGTGCGCGGGTCGAGGGCCACCAGGTAGCCCTTGCGGTTGCCTAACAGCTTTTCGGCGTAGGCCTGGAGCTTGACGTCGAGGGTCAGGTGCAGGTCCTGGCCGTCCTGGAAGAGCGTGTCGCGGGTCCAGCTGCCGTGGGGGCGGCCCTGGGCATCTTCGAGCGGGTGGGCGTAGCCGCGGTGGCCGGCGAGCAGGCCGTTGTAGTAGCTTTCCACGCCGCCGTTGCGCAGGCGGTAGAAGCGGCCCCGGGCCGCGCGCCGGGCCTGGCCCAGAAACGGCTGAGCCTCCGCCGACCAATACCCGAGCACTGGTGCCCCGGCCGGGGTGGTGTAGGTGCGCCGGGGCCGCTGGCCGAGCGTCAGCGTGGGCCAGGCGGCACTGTCGCGGCGCACCCGGCTCACTTCGGCCGGGGTCAGGCGCAGCTGCACCGGGTAGCGGGTGGCACCGGGGTAGGGCCGGGCCTCGGCGAAGCGGCGGCGCACGGTGGTGGAGTCCCAGCCCAGCAGCTGGCCCAGGGCCAGGGTATCGAGGGCGCCGCGCCGGGGCAACCCGAGCAGAAACTCGGGGCGGGTGGCCACCAGCACCGAATCGTGGCGGTCGAGGATACGGCCGCGGCGCGGGACGCCGGGCAGGGCCACGCGGCGGGCGGTGTAGCGCACGCGCACATCGGGGGCGGTTGGGGCCTGGGTGGTGGATTGGTCGGGGGAGGAGCAGGCGGCCAGTCCGGCCAGCAGTGCCAGCAGGCCGTTTCGCCAAATAATGAGAGCCGTGCGCATGGGGTAAAGCTAGGCAATTGCCGGGCTTCGGCGGCGCGGTTTTCGGTGAACCGCGCGCGGGGCGGGTTGGGCACGGCAGGGTTGTGCCGGGTAGTGGCGTTACAGGCCGCTGTAGAGGCGCGTATTCGCGTTTCGTCGTTGCTGATGTTGTTTGCCGTGAAAGAACATAGGCGTCGCCGTTCAACGATGAGACGCGAATACGCGTCTCTACAGCAGGTATCTACGGCTCGCGAAACTGCTATATACATCTCTGCATTCGGCGTGACCGTTCAGCAGAATGCCGTTCGTATTTTTAAAATGCTGTCATTTGTTGATGGTAAAGTGGTAGAAAGATGTATCAGGATTGCTTTTAAGAAAGTAGATTCTGCTTCCATTGATAGTGATAACCTGATCTATAAAACCGTTATCGGTAACAGGATATTTATTAAATATAATAGTGCTGCCTGTTCTCTTGTATGTTCCACTAAATGTTTCACTGCCTAGCATCCAGGTCGCAGTTATTATGTAGTGGCCGTCTGTATATAAGTGCATATCCATTCTGCTTTGCTCGTCAAGAAAAGTCGCGTCAACTACTTTATTTCCATAAAATAAGCCGTTTCTATATCCATATAGAAGCGTGCCAAGGAGGAAAATGATAATTACCGGAATGATTCGTGTATATGTTGGCCATTGCTTATTATTAAGGCTTTCTGATATGGCTGTAAAAATGTATTTGGTAAATAATATGCTTGATGCTAATAATAAGAATGCAGCAATGGACTGATAAGTAGTTGCAAAGTCTAGTGAAATAATTAGGAATAAGCAAAAGGCTATAATGGCTAGTATTAAAGTCTTGGTCCAGCAGGTTTGGATATGTTTGTTATCTGAAATCATCGGCTGTACTAAAATAGCGTGGGAAACTAGTTAACAAAAAGGGTGCTACCTCAGCAAGGTAGCACCCTTTTCGAATTAGTTTAAAAGCGCATTACATATTCCGCCGGTACTGCCCGCCGACCTCGAACAGTGCGTTCGTCACCTGGCCCAGGGAGCAGAACTTCACCGTTTCCATGAGTTCGGCGAACAGGTTCTCGTTGGCGACGGCGGCTTGTTGCAGCTGCTTGAGGCGCGCAGGGGCCTGGTCGGCGTTGCGGGCGTGCAGGGCTTGCAGCATCGTAATCTGGTACTGCTTTTCCTCCTCCGTGGCCCGGATAACCTCGGCGGGCTGCACCGTGGGCGAGCCTTTGGAGGAGAGGAAGGTGTTCACCCCGATAATGGGCAGCTCGCCGGTGTGCTTCTGCATCTCGTAAAACAGACTTTCTTCCTGAATCTTGCCGCGCTGGTACATGGTTTCCATGGCGCCCAGCACGCCGCCGCGCTCCGTGATGCGGTCAAACTCGAGCAGCACCGCTTCCTCCACCAGGTCGGTGAGCTCCTCAATGATGAAGGAGCCCTGCAAGGGGTTCTCGTTGCGGGCCAGGCCCAGCTCCCGGTTGATGATGAGCTGAATGGCCATGGCCCTGCGCACCGATTCCTCGGTGGGCGTGGTAATGGCCTCGTCGTAGGCGTTGGTGTGCAGGGAGTTGCAGTTGTCGTAGATGGCGTAGAGGGCCTGCAGGGTGGTGCGGATGTCGTTGAAGTCGATTTCCTGGGCGTGCAGGCTCCGGCCGCTGGTCTGGATGTGGTATTTCAACATCTGGGAGCGGGCGTTGGCGTTGTACTTGAGCTTCATGGCCTTGGCCCAGATGCGGCGCGCCACCCGGCCCATCACGGCGTACTCGGGGTCCATGCCGTTGGAGAAGAAGAACGACAGGTTGGGGGCGAAGTCGTTCACGTCCATGCCCCGGCTCACGTAGTACTCCACGAAGGTGAAGCCGTTGCTGAGCGTGAGGGCCAGCTGGGTGATGGGGTTGGCCCCGGCCTCGGCAATATGGTAGCCCGAAATCGACACCGAGTAGAAGTTGCGCACCTTCTCCCGGATGAAGTACTCCTGCACGTCGCCCATCAGGCGCAGGGCAAACTCGGTGCTGAAGATGCAGGTATTCTGGGCCTGGTCTTCCTTGAGGATGTCGGCCTGCACGGTGCCGCGCACCTGGCTCAGGGTGCGGGCCTTGATGGCCTGGTACACTTCGGCGGGCAGCACCTGGTCGCCGGTTACGCCGAGCAGCAGCAGGCCCAGGCCGTCGTTGCCCTCGGGCAGGGGGCCCTGGTAGCGGGGACGGGGCTGACCGTAGCCGGCGTACAACTCGTCGATTTTGCGGTTCACCTCGTCTTCCAGCCCCTGCTCTTTGATGTAGAGCTCGCACTGCTGGTCGATGGCGGCATTCATGAAGAAGGCGGCCACGGTGGCGGCCGGCCCGTTGATGGTCATCGACACCGAGGTGGTGGGGTTGGCCAGGTTGAAGCCCGAGTAGAGCTTCTTGGCGTCGTCGAGGCAGGCGATGCTCACGCCGGCGTTACCGATTTTGCCGTAGATGTCGGGCCGGTGGTCGGGGTCTTCGCCGTAGAGCGTCACCGAGTCGAAGGCCGTGCTCAGACGCTTGGCGGGCAGGCCCATGCTCACGTAGTGGAAGCGGCGGTTGGTGCGCTCGGGGCCGCCTTCGCCGGCAAACATGCGGGTGGGATCTTCGCCCTCGCGCTTGAAGGGGAACACGCCGGCCGTGTAGGGGAATTCGCCGGGCACGTTTTCCTGGAGCTGCCACTTGAGCAAATCCCCCCAGGCCGTGTAGCGCGGCAAACTCACCTTCGCAATCTGGGAGCCCGAGAGGCTGGTGGTGTGAGTCTGGAGGCGCAATTCTTTGTCGCGCACCTTGAACACGAACTCGGGCGCCTTGTAGGCGGCTACCTTCTGCGGCCAGGTCTCCAGGAGCTTCCAGTTTTGCCCGTCCAGGCGAAGCTTGACCTCCTCGAAGGTCGCCGCCAGGCCGGCCACGAGTGCTCCGGGCTCGATTCCGGGGCGGCCTGCGCCGCTGCTGTTACTAACTGCTCCGGCTCCGCCGGAGAGGCTTTCAACGGCTCCGAGGGCTTGACGGATTCCGTAGAGCTGCTGAGCGACGTCAGCTTGTTTGTGAACCCACTGGTCATACTGGCGGTTGGTTTCGGCAATTTCAGACAAATACCGCGTGCGGTGCGGCGGAATGATGTAAATCTTCTCGGAATCGACCTTCGACGTTTCCAGGTGGGAGGCGAAGGCGGCCCCGGTACGCTCCTCCACGGTGGCCAGAATGGCGCGGTAGAGGCGGTTCATGCCCGGGTCGTTGAACTGGCTGGCAATGGTGCCGAACACGGGCATCTCGTCCAGGGGCTTATCCCAGAGGCCGTGGTTGCGCTGAAACTGCTTGCGCACGTCGCGCAGCGCGTCCAGGGCCCCGCGCTTGTCGAACTTGTTGAGGGCAATGACGTCGGCAAAATCGAGCATGTCGATTTTTTCCAGCTGGGTGGCCGCCCCGTACTCGGGTGTCATCACGTAGAGGCTGGCGTCGGAGTGCTCGATGATTTCGGTGTCCGACTGCCCGATGCCGGAGGTTTCGAGGATGATCAGGTCGAACCCGGCGGCGCGCACCACGTCCACGGCGTCCTGCACGTACTTGCTCAGGGCCAGGTTGCTCTGGCGGGTGGCCAGGCTGCGCATGTACACGCGGGGGCTGTTGATGGCGTTCATCCGGATCCGGTCCCCGAGCAGGGCCCCGCCGGTTTTGCGCTTGGAGGGGTCCACGGATATGATGGCCATGGTCTTCTCGGGGAAGTCGAGCAGAAACCGCCGCACCAGCTCATCCACGAGCGAGGACTTGCCCGCCCCGCCCGTGCCGGTAATGCCTAGTATTGGGGTTTTAGTTGTCGGTTGTTGGTTGTCAGTTGTCAGGCCGTTCGGTTGGTCGCCTGACAACTGACAACTATCAACTGACAACTCCCCGCGTACGCGCTCAAACTCCTCGGGGAAATTTTCGGCGGCGGAGATGAGGCGGCCGATGCTGCGGGCGTCCTTTTCCCGGAGGTGGCTGACTTCGCCGTTCAGGTGCTGGCCGGTGGGGAAGTCCGACTTTTCGAGCAGGTCGTTGATCATGCCCTGCAGGCCCAGGGCGCGGCCGTCGTCGGGGGAGTAGATGCGGGTGATGCCGTGGTTCTGGAGGTCCTCAATCTCGGCGGGCAGAATCACGCCGCCGCCCCCGCCGAAGAGCTTGATGTGGCCCGCGCCGCGCTCCCGGAGCAAGTCGTGCATGTACTTGAAGTACTCGTTGTGGCCGCCCTGGTAGGAGGTAATGGCAATGGCCTGAGCATCTTCCTGAATGGCGCAGTCCACGATTTCCTGCACCGAGCGGTTGTGGCCCAGGTGAATGACTTCGGCGCCGCTGCTCTGAATAATGCGGCGCATGATGTTGATGGCCGCGTCGTGCCCGTCGAAGAGGGCGGCGGCCGTCACGATGCGGACGTGGTTTTTGGGTTTATACGGAGCTACGGGAGCTTGCATAGCGGGAGAACGGTTGGGTGGGTTTTGAAAGGCTAAGGTACGAAACAGGTTGTGAGGGGCCGTATTAAACGCAATCCGCCCTGCTTCCGGCCAAAGCCTCGGGGCAGGAATCACCGTTGTCGATACGAACGTACGTTGCCGCCCTAGGGTCATCGCCAGCTCTGCACGTTCAGGTACAGGCTGGGCCGGGCGGGATAAAAGCGCCAGTTTGCCTGGCTTTTATCACGAGTGTACACCCGGTGGAGAGGGGTTGGGAATGCTGCCGGGACATCGAAGGACTGGTAGCCAGGCGTTTCGCCTACGGCATCAAGCCATTGCAGCGCCACAATTACTTGCTGGCCTTTGTGCAGCTGCAGGTTATAAGGCTTCAGGTCCACCTTGATCCAGCCCCGTTGCTGCTCCGTGAGCACCAGTTGAATATCGACGGGCAACAACTGCTCGGCCGGGCGTTTGTCGTGCACGGCGTAAAACAGCAGCCGCAGGCGCACCTGCCGGAAGGGGTTGCTCTGCACATACACGTTGAAATCGTCCACGTAGCAGTTGTGGGGAGAGGTGAGGAAGGTGCCGAACTCCGAGCCCAGCTTTTCGCGCCGCCGGACGCTGTCCTTCACGATGCTGTTTACACCCCAATGGGCCACTCCACTGGTGCCAGTGCGGCCCAGTACCTGGGGCCGTAGCTGCCGGTGGCGCACCCTCACTTCGGGTAAGGCCTGCGGCAGTGGTTGTAGCCGCACCCGGGCGTTAGCCTGCCGCAACTGCCCGAGCAGCAGCCGGGCCGGCCGGTACCCGATGCCCGTCACGATGACCGAGTCGTCGGCCGCCAGTTCGGGCGAGTCCAGGAACCGAAAAAAGCCCTGGGCATCGGCCACGGTCCCGGCGGCCTTGCCCTTCACGCCGACGGAGGCGAAGGGTACCGGGGCGGCGGCCGAGTCGGCGTGCAACACCCGGCCGCGCAGGGTCTGGGCCGGAAGCAGGAGCGGAGAGCTGCAAATCAGCAGCAGGAGTAGGATAAAGCGCATGCCATTGGTTAGGGTACGGCCCGAAGAGGCCGGAAGCCTGCGGTGGCGTTGCACGCCCGACAAAATCCTGTGCTCCTTAGCAGGTGCGGAATGAGATGGACTGACCTCGAATCTAAAGGAGACTGATAGAAGGCGTTGGCTGTTTCCGATAACCCGGAAGCAGCTGATAGGCGGCAGTACCGCTACCGGGTTTTGCTAGCTTTGTGCAAAGCGGAATCCAGATGCCAAAGAACTTACAGGGGGTATTTATGGGGCTGCTGCTGCTGGGCGCGGCCGCGTGGCTATACGGGTGCTTCATGCCCGCCTTCATTGCGGGAAAAAGCATCAACGACCTGCATGGTATTACGTACACTATTGACCCGGCCGATGGGGCTGAAAATTCGCGGCCGGACAATCATGCCGACTACCGAAAAGCCTACTACGCGGCGGAGGAAGCGTGGCGCACGAGTCGTAATACGTGGCTGGATATTAGCTCCGGGGTAGCCATCAGCAGCCTGACGGTGCTCCTGTTTCTGCGGGCCAACCGCCTGCGGACTCTGGTCCAGTTGCGGCGGCAGCGTACCATCAACAAAACGCAGTTCGCGCTTTGGCTGAACCTGGGTTGGGGACTGCTCTGCATATCGTTGTACTGGTATTATTACTACCGGGGCGGTCGGGACGACTATCCGCCCTTTGCTGATTCCATTGGTATTCCGCTCATGTATGGAGGAATGGCGCTGCTGGTGGGGTGGTTACTGAGCAACGCGGTGCTGCTGCCTGCGCTGTGGCCGGCGCGCCTGCCCGCTTTTCTGTTCGAAAAACCACCTCGTGATACTTGGCAAACGAGGCTGACGACGGCCGTGCTGGGGTTCTTTATTCTGCTGACGGGCCTTTACGCCGTGCTGACCATCATCGACGGTGACCACCTGACGATTCCCGTGGCCCTGCTGTTTCTGTACCTGTTACTGGTGCTGCGGGGCGGCTATATGCGGGCGTTCAGGAACCGGTAGCTTCGGTGAGTCTGGTGCCGGTATTCTACTCCGTCAGCACCGTGAAATACAGGCTGGGCTGCATGGCGTGGATGCTCCAGATGGCCTCGCTGTTTTCGCGCTCCACCATCACCTGCTTGTGCTGGCGGGTGACGGGGATGGAAAAATACTTGTCCCAAGGGTCCTGTTTTTCGCTTTGCAGCCACTGAATGGTGGCCACCACGGGCTGGGCGTCCAGCTGCAGGTCGTAGGGGCGCAGGTCTACCGTGAGCCAGCCGCGCTGCCGGGCGGTGCTCGTGAGCTGGATGTCCTGGCGGAGCAGGGGCTTGCCGGGGCGGCCGTTTTCGAGGGTGTACAGGTTCAGGCGGAAGCGCAGCTGCTGGTAGTTGTTATCGGCCAGATACACGTGAAACTCCTCCAGGTAAGTGCGGCGCAGGGGGCGCAACACGGTGCCCAGCTCCCAGCCCCACTCGTCGTCCACAGTTTCCTTGCCGCTGGAGCCGCCCATCCACAGCACATCGGCTTTGGTGCGCGACTGGCCCAGCTGAGCCGCGTGCACGGGCCGGCGCTGCACCACCACGCCGCCCAGCGCCTGTTCCCGGGGGTGCAGCCGGAACACGCGCTGCCCCTGGGCCAGGGCGGCCGGCGGCACGGCCGTGCGGGAAAACCCCACCGACGTGACCACCAGCGTATCGCGCAGGTCAGGGGGGAGGCGCAGCAGGTAGCGGCCCTGCTCATCGGCCACGGTGCCGATGCTGCGGCCCGGAACGCCCAGGGTGGCGAAGGGCACGGGCTCGCCGGTCTGGTCGTTTAGCACCTGGCCTTCCAGTAGCTTCGTCTGGGCCTGTACGGATAGCGGGATAGAACAGATGACGAGCACCAGGCCAGACAGGAGCCGACGAATCATACAAAAACGAAAAAAGCTGCCCTTGGAGAGAGCTACCACAAAAGACGGAAGTTTCAACGGCTTTACGAACTACGAGAGATATGGAACCCCAGCCTCCTGGCAGCGAAATGGTGTCGTCGACGATATAGGACGGCCAATCGGCAGCGTGGTTGCCGGGCGGTTGTCAGCATCACGCAGTGCGTTGTGCGCAGGCGATACTCCCCGTAAAAAAAGCGCCGGACTTTCGGCCCGGCGCTTTTGCCAAAGAGTGCGTAACCGCTCGATCCGGTATTAGCGGAGCGCCTGGGTGCCGGCCTCGGCCACCGTGTGGTCGTTCTCCACCGAGTCGCCCGATACGCCAATGGCCCCAATGATATCATCGCCCTGCCTGAGCGGGATACCGCCCGGGAAGGTGATGAGGCCGCCGTTGGAGTGCTCAATGTTGAAGAGGGAGCCGCCGGGCTGCGAGATTTTACCGACCTCGCCGGTGGGCATGTCGAAGAAGCGGGCCGTTTTGGCCTTCTTAATGGAAATGTCGAGGGAGCCCAGCCAGGCACCGTCCATGCGCGCGAAGGCCACGAGGTTGGCCCCGGCATCTACCACGGCAATGTTCATTCTGACGCCCATTTCCTGGGACTTCTGCTTGGCAGCTTCAATAATCTGTTGCGCTTGTTGAAGGGTGATAGAGCTCATGAGAGAAATACGGTTGGTGAATAAGGCTGTACGCAGCCGGGGGCAGAACGACGGAATCTCAGTAAGCAGAAGCTGGCGCTACCAAAGCAGCTCCGCTACTCAGGACCGATAGGAAGTAGCCGGCGGGCACCGAGAAATAGGTAGGGCCAGCCCCTGGAGCTGCCGTACGGGCTACACGAACGCGTGTCCCCCGCCCGGCCCCCGGCTGTGGCGGGCATCCAGGTCGCGGTTGAGCTGGAAGGCGGCGCTGATCAGGGCCAGATGGGTGAAGGCCTGCGGATAGTTGCCGATTTGCGTGCCCTGGGGCCCGATCTGCTCCGAGTACAGGCCCAACGGGCTGGCAAAGCCCAGGACCTTCTCGAACAGCAGCCGGGCCTTGTCCAGGTCGCCGGCCCGGGAAAGGTTCTCAATGTACCAGAACGAGCACATGGTAAAGGTGCCTTCCTGGCCGGTGAGCCCGTCGGAGGCGCCGCCGTCGAGGTGGTAGCGGAATACCAGCGAATCGATGACCAGCTCCTTTTCGATGGCGCGCATGGTGGCCTGCCAGCGGGGCTCGGCCGGGCTGAACATCCGCACCAGGGGCAGCAGCAGGGCAATGGAATCGAGCACGTGGCCGCCCTTGTACTGCACGAAAGCCTGCTTGTCTTCGCTCCAGAAGTGGTGGTACACTTCCTCATAAATCTCGTTGCGGACCCGGTGCCAGTCGGCCAGCGGGGCGGGGAAGGAGCGGTCCTGGGCAATGTGGATGGCGCGGTCCAGGGCCACCCAGCACATCATCTTGGCCGAAAGAAAGTGCCGCTCCTCGTCGCGCACCTCCCAGATGCCGTGGTCGGCCCGCTGCCAGTTTTCGGCCACGAAATCCACCAGCCGGCAGATCTGCTGCCAGAAGGCAAAGGTGATGGCCCCGCCGTACTTGTTGTAGAGGTAAATGGTGTCGAGCAGCTCCCCGTAGATATCGAGCTGGAACTGCTGGGCCGCGCCGTTGCCGATGCGCACGGGCCGGGAGTTGCGGTAGCCGCTCAGGTGGTCGAGCTCCTGCTCTTCCAGGTCGGGAGAGCCGTCGACGCGGTACATGAGCTGCAGGTCGGCCGCGTCGGTGAGCTGGGCGCAGCGCTCCATAATCCAGCGCAGAAAGCCCTGGGATTCCTGCGTGAAGCCCAGGCGCAGGAAGGCGTACATGGTGAAGGCCGCGTCGCGCACCCAGGTAAAGCGGTAGTCCCAGTTGCGGGAGCCGCCCACGGCCTCGGGCAGGCCAAAGGTAGCCGCCGCTACAGTAGAGCCGAATTCGAGGGAGGTCAGGAGCTTGAGCGTGATGGCCGAGCGCATCACCATTTCGCGCCAGCGGCCGGTGTAGGTGCTGCTGTCCACCCATTCGCGCCAGAACTTCAGGGTGTCGGCAAACGCCCCTTCGGTGTAGTGCGCCAGGTCGCGGGCGATAAAGCCGGGGTCGTCGACGGGGGTGGCCTCAATCACGAAGCTGGCCGTTTCGCCGGCGTGCAGGGTCCAGCTGCCTACCGCGTCGCCATCGGGCGTGGCTTCCAAGGGCTGGCTGCTCAGCAGGCGGAATTGCAGGTGGGCATCGGCGGTTTCGAGGCCCCGGAACAGCAGGCTGCCGTCGTCCTGGGTTTGCACGCGGTGAGGCGCGCGGGCGTAGTCGAAGCGGGGGGCGCAGCGCAGCTGAAACGTGAGGCTGCCCTTGATGACGCGCAGACTGCGCACCACGGCGCAGTTCTGGCCCGGGTGCTTCACGGGCATGAAGTCGGTGAGCTCGGCCAGGCCGCCCTCGAGCAGGAACCGCGTCAGCAGCACACCCGTGTTGGGCAGGTACAGCTGCTTGGTGTGCACGGCGCCCTCGGCGCCGGCCGGTGCAATCGACCAGGAGCCGCCTTTCTCCGAGTCGAGCAGGGCCGCGAAAATGGTGGGTGAGTCGAAGCGGGTGAAGGGCAGGTAGTCGAGGGAGCCGGCCTTCGAAACCAGGGCCACAGTGTGCAGGTTGCCAATCAGGCCGTAATCTTCAAGCGGAGTGGTAGCGGACATACGAGGAAATTCAGATGCGCAAGGGGGAAGGGCCGGGGCCCGCGGGCCGGGGCTACTGCGGAGTTAACGCAAAACAGGCCCGGATTGCCGGTAGTGGCGGGAAATTTGTGCCGGCTCCGGCCGGGCCCGCGGCCCACCGTAGCATATCCCAACCCCGTTGCGTACCTTTGAAGCTAGAAAAAACCGCCTCCAGTGAAGAACATCCGCAATTTCTGCATCATCGCCCACATCGACCACGGCAAAAGCACCCTCGCCGACCGCCTGCTGGAATTTACCAGCACGGTAGCCAAGCGCGACATGCAGGCCCAGCTGCTCGATAACATGGACCTGGAGCGGGAGCGGGGCATTACTATCAAGAGCCACGCCATCCAGATGCAGTTTCCCTACAAAGGGGAAATCTACACGCTCAACCTGATTGATACCCCCGGCCACGTCGATTTCAGCTACGAAGTAAGCCGCAGCATTGCCGCCTGCGAAGGCGCCCTGCTCATCGTAGACGCCTCCCAGGGCATCGAGGCCCAGACGATTTCCAACCTCTACCTCGCCATCGGGGCCGACCTGGAAATCATCCCCGTCCTCAACAAGATTGACCTGCCCCACGCCATGCCGGAGGAGGTAACCGACGAAATCGTGGACCTGATCGGCTGCGACCCGGGCGACATCATCCACGCCTCGGGCAAAACCGGCCTCGGCATCGAAGCCATCCTGCACGCCATCTGCGAGCGGGTACCGGCTCCTAAGGGCGACCCCGAGGGGCCCCTCCAGGCCCTGATCTTCGACTCCGTTTTCAACTCCTACCGCGGCATCGAGGTGCTGTTCCGCATCAAGAACGGCACCATGAAAAAGGGCGACAAGCTCCGCTTCATGGCCACGGGCAAAGAGTATGGTGCCGACGAAATCGGCATTCTGGGCCTCAACCAGGAGCCCCGCCAGGAAATGCGGGCCGGCAACGTGGGCTACCTCATCTCGGGCATCAAGGAAGCTCGGGAAGTAAAAGTGGGCGACACCATCACCCACGTGGCCAACCCCACCCAGGAGCCCATCAAGGGCTTCGCCGACGTGAAGCCCATGGTTTTCGCCGGCATCTACCCCGTGGATACCACCGAGTACGAGGAGCTGCGCTCGTGCATGGAAAAGCTTCAGCTCAACGACGCTTCGCTGGTCTGGGAGCCCGAAACGTCGGTGGCCCTGGGCTTCGGCTTCCGCTGCGGCTTTTTGGGCATGCTGCACATGGAAATCGTGCAGGAGCGCCTCGAGCGCGAATTCAACATGACGGTGATTACCACCGTGCCCAGCGTGCAGTTCCACGCCACCGGCACCAAGGACCAGCTGCTGACCATCAACGCCCCGAGCGAAATGCCGGAGCCGAACATGATCAAGCACATCGAGGAACCTTACATCAAAGCCCAGATCATCACGGCCGCCGATTACGTGGGACCCATCATTACGCTGTGCATGGACAAGCGCGGTCTCATCAAGGGCCAGAGCTACCTGACTTCCGAGCGGGTGGAAATGACCTTCGAGCTGCCACTGTCGGAAATCGTGTTCGACTTTTTCGACAAGCTTAAAACCATCAGCCGCGGCTACGCCTCGCTCGACTACGAGCTGATCGGCTTCCGCGAGTCGGACATGGTCAAGCTCGACATCATGCTCAACGGGGAGAAGGTCGATGCCCTCTCGGCCATTGTGCACCGCAGCAAGAGCTACGAGTGGGGCCGCCGCCTCTGCGAGAAACTACGGGAGCTGCTGCCCCGTCAGCAGTTCGAAATTGCTATCCAGGCCAGCATCGGCCAGAAAATCATTTCCCGCGAAACGGTGAAAGCCCTGCGCAAAAACGTAATTGCCAAGTGCTACGGCGGTGACATCAGCCGCAAACGCAAGCTGCTCGAAAAGCAGAAGGAAGGCAAGAAGCGGATGCGCCAGGTAGGTTCCGTTGAAATCCCGCAGGAAGCTTTCCTGGCCGTATTAAAAATTGACTAACTGAGTTAAACGCGCTCCATCGGGGCGCGTTTTTTTTGCGCGTACTTTCTTCCTTTTTTCACTTGATGCACTTCTTGACCGGGCGTGTGTTGCTAAACCCCAAACCATGTCCCAACACCTCGTTAAGAACTGCACGAGCCAGGAACAGCTGGACAAGATTGTTAAAGGCCAGGAGCGCAAGTTCCGCTGGCGCGACGACTGGCCCACCATGGAGAAAGCCCTGCTCGAATCCGGTGCCCAGGCCATTGCCGCTCACCAGGCCCAGCAGAACCACCAGCCCGACGACGAATCCAAACCCGTTTAACCTCCTTCCTCCCGCATGACCACTGCCCCCGACGCCACCACCTACCGCCTCATCGACGGCAAGCAAACCGCCGAGGCCATTAAAGCAGAAATTGCCGCCGAAGTAATCCAGCGCAAAGCCACCGGCCACAAAACGCCCCACCTGGCCGCCATCCTGGTGGGCCACGACGGGGGCTCGGAAACCTACGTGCGCAACAAAGTGCTGGCCTGCGAGCGGGTTGGCTTCGAAAGTACCCTGCTCCGCTTCGAGGACTCCATCACGGAAGCCGAGCTGCTGGCCAAGGTGGCCGAGCTGAACGAGGACGACCGGATTGATGGCTTCATCGTGCAGCTGCCCTTGCCCCGCCACATCGACACCAACAAGGTGATTGAGGCGGTGCGGCCCGAAAAGGACGTGGACGGCTTTCACCCGATGAACATCGGGCGGATGGTGGCCGGGCTGCCGGCCCTGCTGCCGGCCACGCCCTCGGGCATTGTGGAACTGCTGCGCCGCTACGAGCTGCCCACCGACGGCAAGCACTGCGTGGTAATCGGGCGCTCCAACATTGTGGGCACGCCGGTTAGCATTCTGCTGGCCAAGAACCTGGAGCCCGGTAACTGCACCGTTACGTTATGTCACTCCCGGACCCGGAACCTGGCCGACATCACCCGCACCGCCGACATTCTGGTGGCCGCCCTGGGCCGCCCCGAGTTCGTGACGGCCGACATGGTGAAGCCCGGCGCGGTGGTTATCGATGTAGGGACTACCCGCGTGGCGGATGCCGACAAGAAATCGGGCTGGGCGCTGAAGGGCGACGTGGACTTTGCCGCCGTAGCTCCGCTCACGTCTTACATCACGCCCGTGCCCGGCGGCGTTGGTCCCATGACCATTGCCATGCTGCTGCTCAACACACTGCGCGCCGCCAAGGGCGAGGTGTATCCCAGGTAAGTGCCTTGTGCCTGAGGCTTAGTGCGTAGGCCCCAGGCACAGCTTTCATCCTGCGTGATACTGCTGCCAAGGCTCCGGGTGGTAGCGGCCTTCTTCGCGAAGGTGGCCGCCGCCCGGGGCCTTCGTGTTGTTCGGAACCGCAGCTGTTTTCCAGGCACTACTACCTAAGCACAAAGCACTAACGCCCCGCCAGCTGAAATCAAACTAAAACAGCCCGCGGCTTTCAGAATTCGGGGCAGTATGCTACTTTTAAAGTCGGTCCGCCCGGGAACGAGCCAATTGCCGCGGCAGTTGGATTACCCGGCGGTCCGACTTGTTTTTTCTGAGAATACCACCTGTTTTGCTGCACGAACTTCCCGTTACGTCGGCCGCTCCGGCGGCGCCGGCGGCCGCCCCCTCGCTGCCCGTTATGGAGCAGTTTTACACCATTCAGGGCGAAGGCTACAACACCGGCCGCGCTGCCTACTTCATTCGCCTCGGCGGCTGTGATGTGGGCTGCGTGTGGTGCGACGTAAAAGAATCCTGGCCCCTGGATGCTCATCCGCGCCACTCCCTGCCGGAGCTGGTGGCTGCCGCTACGGCCCACCCGGGGCGCAACGTGGTCATCACCGGCGGGGAGCCCCTCATGCACGACCTGGGCCCGCTGACGGCCGCCCTGCACGCGGCCGGCTGCCAGAACTGGATTGAAACCAGCGGCGCTTACCCTCTCAGCGGAAACTGGAACTGGATTTGCGTATCGCCCAAGAAGTTCAAGGCCCCGCTGCCCTCGGTGCTGGCGGCCGCCCACGAACTCAAGATCATCATCTTCAACAAAAGCGACTTTGCCTGGGCCGAGGAGCACGCCGCCCTGGTTGGGCCGGAGTGCCGCCTGTACCTGCAGCCCGAGTGGAGCAAGGCCCCGGCCATGATGCCGCTCATCGTGGACTACGTGAAGGACCATCCGCGCTGGCAGGTGTCGTTGCAGACGCATAAATTTCTCGATATCCCGTAGCGCCTTACTTTCCCCGCCAATGCGTCGTTCGCTCATCGTTCCGCTGGTTGTGCTGCTGACTACCGGGGGCGGATTACTCGCCCCACCGGCCGCAGCTCAGGCCCGCCTGAGTACTACCAACACCAAGGCCCGCAACCTGTGGGACAAGGCGCAGGGCCAGGCCAAGGCCCGGGACTTCGAAAAAGCCATCGAAACCCTGAACCAGCTCAGTCAGAAGTTTCCCTCTCTGGGGGAGCCTTACGTGCTGAAAGGTTCTCTGCTCAAAGCGATGGGCGAAAATCAGCAGGCCTTTGAAGCGTACCGCGACGGCCTTGGCAAGCTGCCCCTGGAGGCTTCCCGCTCCAACGATTACTTCACCCTGGGCGAGCTGGCCATGAGCTTCGGCGACTATCCGACGGCGGCTGGCAGTTTCAAGAACTACCTTAAAACGGCGGCCAAGGGGCAACGCAATATTCCGCGGGCCCAGCGCCAGCTGCTCAACTGCGACTTCGCCCAGAAGGCCATGGCCGCGCCCACCGGCATTCAGCCCGAACGCCTGGCCGAGCCGCTCAACACGTTCCGCTTCCAGTACTTCCCGGCCCTCACCGCCGACAGCCGCTTCCTGCTCTTCACCGGCCGTCCGACCCTGGAAAGTGGGGAAGACCTGTTCGTGAGCCGCCAGAACAAAGACGGGAGCATGGGCGAGCCGACCTCGATTTCGCCGGCCATTAACACGCCTTACAATGAAGGCGCGGGGGCCATTTCCGGCGACGGCAAGACCCTGGTATTCGCCTCCTGCGACCGGCCCAATTCGGTGGGTAACTGCGACCTGTACATTTCGCGGCGCACGGGCAATACGTGGAGCAAGCCCCTGAACCTGGGGCGCAACGTAAACTCGCCCGAGTGGGACTCCCAGCCCACGCTTTCGGCCGACGGGCGTACGCTCTACTTCACCAGTACCCGGCGCGGGGGCCAGGGCCAGGAAGATATCTACGTCACTACCCTCGACGAGCACAACAACTGGACGCCCGCCCGCAACGTGGGCGCACCCGTGAACACGGCCGGCAAGGACATGGCGCCCTTTATTCACGCCAGCGGCACCACGCTCTACTACGTCACCGATGGGCTGGTGGGCATGGGCGGGCTCGACGTATACCGTTGCGAGCAGCAGCTCGCCGATGGAAAATGGAGCGCGCCCCAGAATTTGGGCTACCCCCTCAACACGTTTGAAAACGAAGCTTCCCTGTTTATCAGCTCTGATAACCGCCGGGGCTTCTGCTCCCGCTCCCGGGCGGCCGTGCCCGGGGTGAAGCAGGAGCGCAACCGCCCGGTAGAGCTTTTCGGGTTTGAGGTGCCCCAGCAGGTACGGGCCCGCGAAACCAGCACCTACACCCAGGGCCGCGTCTATGATGCCTTCACCAAAAAGCCCATTGCCGCCGATGTGCAGCTCTACGACCTGAACACCAACGAGTTGGTGCAGTACGTGGGCTCCGATGCCGAGAATGGCGAATACACGGTGGTACTCAACGAAGGCCGCCAGTACGCCATGTATGCCGCCGCCGATAAGTACCTGATGAAGAGCCTGAGCTTTGATTACAGCGACAAGCGCGCCTTTGACCCGCTCACGCTCGACATCTACCTGGAGCCTGTGCGGGCCGGCCGCAGCATCGTGCTCAACAACCTGTTCTTCGACGTAAACCAGTTCGAGCTACAGCCCAAGTCACGCACCGAGCTAAACCGCCTGGTGGGCTTCATGAAACAGTACTCCGAGGTGCAGGTGGAGGTATCGGGCCACACCGACGATGTGGGCTCCGACGACGACAACCAGGTCCTGTCGCAGAACCGGGCCAAATCAGTGTACAGTTACTTGGTCAGCCAGGGAGTTAGTGCCCAGCGGCTGCGCTACCGGGGTTACGGTGAGTCGAAGCCCCTCATGCCCAACGACTCCGATGAACACCGGCAGCAGAACCGCCGGATTGAGTTGCGCATCCTTTAGCTTCCACAACCCGGCTGCCGGCCGGGAGGGTAGCTGAGGCGCCTGGCCCAAGACTACAATCAAAAAAAAGGCTGATTACACCCGTAATCAGCCTTTTTTTTGATTGTAGTCTTCCTTTTTTATGGGATTATTAGAAGGCTGGTAATGAGGTAGGTAACGGTTTTTGATAAAAGCTTTAAAATAGAATAGTGCTAAAAAAACATTTTATAGTTAAATAATTCCGTGTACATTTGAACATTCCCGGAATGCTTGATGGGCAAGGCCTGCTGCCGCGTCTATCAGAAAAACCAACCGAATTCGGGAATACTGCCTGTGTAACTCATTTCCTTAAACCCTTCACCAACAAACACTATGAAGAAGATTTCCCTTTTCGTTTGCTTGCTGCTTGGCGTACAGACTGCCGTACTGGCCAGTGCCAAAAAGGAGGGCCCCACGGCCATTCAGAACCGTGCCACGGCCCTCACGCGTTCTATAGCCGAGAAAGTACGGCTGGATGAAGGTCAGTACCTGCAGGTCAAGCGTCTCAATATCCGGATGCTGTCGGAGCAGGAGGACCTCAAGACGCGCTTCGCCGCTGACCAGGCCATTCTCGACCAGCGTTTGGCTGATGCCCAGGTGCAGTACGAAACAGAGCTGCTGGAACTGCTCCGGCCGGCCCAACTCGCCCTGTTTCAGCAAAGCCGGGCCAGCATGACAGCACTGGGTTCTCAGCCCAAGTAACCGACAAACAAAGCCCATCGTCATTCGGTGGGCTTTGTTTTTTGTCGAAAAACTAGAATGTGTAATACTCAATAGTAAATAAAATATTGATTATGTCATATAATAAGCATATATTCAATTCAAGTTTCTGCCTGATACCGCTCTCTTTTCCACATCTTCCACCAAAATCACCACTACCGTTATGAAAAAGGTATTCGTTTGCCTGACCTTTGCCGCACTCGTATCCACTGGAAGCCTGGCCCAGGTTACTTCCGGCGGTGGTAGCACCATTGCTGAGCGGGCCACGGCCATGGCCTGGCGCATTGCCGAACAAGTCAAGCTCAGCGAGGGAGAGTACGTGAAAGTGCGCCGCCTCAACATCCGCTTGCTCACCGAAACCGCTCAGGCCCGCAGCCAGTTCGCTACCAACCGCGACGCCCTCGACCAGGCTCTGGCCGATATTCAGCAGCGTTATGACTGGGATCTGGCCGCCGCGCTGCAGCCCCAGCAGTACGCCGTATATGAAAACCTGCGCACGGAGTTTACGGCCGTCAATGTTCGTTGATAATGAAGCGCTTACGTTGCTGAATATGTAGCAACACCTGAAAACAAAAAAGCCCGCGTAAGCGGGCTTTTTTGTTGATTGTCAGGATGCAATTCCGACTAAGAGCGCTGGTCGAGGGCCACGTAGTCGCGGGCAGTTTCGCCCACGTAAATCTGACGCGGACGGCCGATGGGCTCCTTGTTGGTGCGCATCTCCTTCCACTGGGCAATCCAGCCGGGGAGGCGGCCCAGGGCAAACATCACCGTGAACATCTCCGTGGGTACGCCGATGGCTTTGTAGATGATGCCGGAGTAGAAGTCCACGTTCGGATACAGCTTGCGCTCCACGAAGTATTCATCGGTGAGGGCGGCCTGCTCCAACTCCTTTGCAATTTTGAGCAGGGGGCTGTCTTCGAGGCCTAGGGCGCTCAGAACTTCGTCGGCGGCCTTTTTGATGATGGTGGCGCGGGGGTCGAAGTTCTTGTATACGCGGTGCCCGAAGCCCATCAGACGGAACGAGTCGTTCTTGTCCTTGGCCTTGTCGATCCACTTCTGGGTGTCGCCACCATCGCGCTGGATAGATTCGAGCATCTCCACCACTTCCTGGTTGGCACCGCCGTGCAGCGGGCCCCAGAGGGCGTTGATACCGGCCGAAACCGAGCCGTAGAGCGAGGCATTGGCCGAGCCCACGAGGCGCACCGTAGAGGTGGAGCAGTTCTGCTCGTGGTCGGCGTGCAGGATGAGCAGCTTGTTGAGCGCCTTCACAACTACGGGGTTGATTTCATACTTCTCCGTGGGGAAGCTGAACATCATGTAGAGGAAGTTGGCGCAGTAGTCGAGGTCGTTCCGCGGGTAGTTGAGCGGGTGACCCATGTTGTTCTTGTAAGTCCAGGCCGCGATGGTCGAGATTTTGGCCATCAACCGGATAACGTTCAGGTCGATTTCCTCCTTGCTCAGGTCCGGCGATACACTTTCGGGATAGAAGGCGGTCAGCGAGCAGATAAGGCTGCTGAGAATGGCCATGGGGTGGGCGGCCGAGGGGAAGCCGTCGAAAATCTTGCGCACGTCCTCGTGCACCAGCGTGTGCTGGGTAATCTGGCTGCTGAACGCGTCCAGCTCGGTTTTGGTGGGCAGCTTGCCGTAAATCAGCAGGTAGGCTACTTCGATAAAGGTCGATTCCTCGGCCAGCTGCTCAATCGGATAACCGCGGTAGCGCAGGATGCCTTCTTCGCCGTCGAGGAAGGTGATGGCGCTTTTCGTGGCGCCGGTGTTCTTGTAGCCCGGATCCAGGGTTACGTAGCCCGTCTGGTCGCGCAGCTTGCTAATGTCGAAGGCCTTTTCGTGCTCCGTGCCTTCGATAACCGGGAGGGTGTACGACTGCCCGTTGAGGATCAGTTCAGCAGATTCTGCCATAAAGCGTTGGTTGAAGAGTGGGGTTGCAGGGCGAAACTAACGAATTACCGGCAGGCCGGAAACCCGGTGAGTGTTTGGCGCCTATACTACAAATCCACCCGGGTGGTTGTTTGAGATGGGGTAAAGCACAAAGAAAAGCCCCCCGCCTGACAAGTGCGGCATGCCGACGAACTTTTCCCCGCTAATTCGCGCTATTTTTCGCTCCACGTCCGGTATTCGCCGGCTTTATGTCTTTTGATTTTCATCCTATGGAGTACACCAACCTCGGCGCTACCGGTCTGCAGTTAAGCCGGATAGCTTTTGGCGGCATGTCGCTGAACCCGGATGCGGCGGCCGGCCAGCGCCTGCTCCAGCGGGCCCACGCTTCCGGCATCACCTTTTTTGATACGGCCGACCTCTACGACCACGGCCGCAACGAAGAATTGTTCGGGGCCGCCTTCCGCCATTGCCGCTCCGAGGTGGTGCTGGCCACCAAAGTGGGCAACCAGTGGCGGGCCGACGGCCAGGGTTGGGACTGGAATCCGACCAGCGCCTACATCCGGCAAGCCGCCGAAGCCAGCCTGCGCCGCCTCCAAACCGACTACCTCGACCTCTACCAACTCCACGGGGGTACCCTCGAGGACGACCGGGACGAAGTGCTGGAAGCTTTTGGGCGGTTGCAGGAGGAAGGCAAAATCCGCCACTACGGCATTTCGTCCATCCGGCCCAACGTCATCCGCGAGTACGTACCCGGCGCCGGCCTGACCAGCGTGATGCTCCAACTCAGCCTGCTTGATCAGCGTCCTTTCGAAGCCATGCTCGGTCACCTGCGCACGCACAATGTGGGCGTACTGGCCCGCGGGACCCTGGCCCAGGGCCGGCTGGCCGGTAAACCCGCTACCGACTACCTCGGCCACCCGGCCGAGCAGGTAGCTCAGGCCGCTGCCGCCGTGCAGGCCCTAGCCATCGAACTGGGCCAAACCCCCGCTACCGTAGCCGGCCGCTTCGTGCTCGATACCCCGGGCGTCACGGCTGCCGTACTGGGGCTGCGCACCGAAACCCAACTGGACGAAGCCCTGCAACTGGCCAGGTGCCCACCGCTGCCGGCCGAAGCCCGCGCCGCCTTGCTGCGGGCCGTGCCGGCCAACGCGTACGAACAGCACCGGTAGAAATCTGGGCCGGACTTCAGCCCGTAGCCCGACCTCGCGCCTTGCTGCCTGCCAGGAAACCACAGCGCGGCCTATGGTTCATAGAATGGTGCGCCGCGTAGCGGGGCCCGGAACGCCTGACACTTCGGGTGCTGCCACAAAGCTGCTGCTACATCGAGCCGGGGCTGCGGACCGAAGTTCGGCCCACGGACGGCCTACTTACCAATGCAGAACTGGGTGAAAATGCTGGTGAGCAGGTCGTCGTTGCTGATTTCGCCGGTTATCTGGCCCAGGGCGCTGAGGGCGTGGCGCAGGTCGGCGGCCAGCAGCTCGGTGCCGCCGCCAGTGCTCAGGCCCACCAGTACGGCGTCGAGGTGGCGGCCTGCCTGCTCCAGGCTCTGGGCGTGGCGCAGGTTGGTGACGATGGTGCTGGCCCCGGTGCGGTCCAGGCCCTCCAGCCGGACGCGGGCCAGCAGGGCCTCGCGCAGCTCATCCAGGCCGTCGCCACGGGAGGCGGCAATCAGTACGGTGTCGGGGCGGGCCTGGAAGGCGGCCAGCTCGGCGTCGGAAGCTACATCGAGCTTGTTGCCCACGGCCAGCACCGCCGCGCCGGCCGGCAGGTTCAGGGCCTGAATCTCTGCTTCAAGTTCGCTGCCGGAAGTTGTTGTGATATCAAACAGATATACGACCAAAGCAGCTTGCAGAACCCGCTGGCGGGTGCGCTCCACGCCGATGGATTCGACTACGTCGGTGGTGTCGCGCAGGCCGGCCGTATCCACAAACCGGAACCGGATGCCCTCGATGCTGACCTCGTCCTCAATCAGGTCGCGGGTGGTGCCGGCCACGTCCGAAACGATGGCGCGGTCCTCGTTGAGCAGGGCGTTGAGCAGGGTGCTCTTGCCGGCGTTGGGCCGGCCGGCAATAACGGTGGTCACCCCGTTTTTGATGACGTTGCCCAGCTCGAAGGAACGCAGCAGGCGGCGGACCAGGGCCTGCACTTCCTGGAGCAGCTGCACCAGCCCGGTGCGGTCGGCAAACTCCACGTCTTCCTCCCCGAAGTCCAGCTCCAGCTCCAGCAGGGCCGCGAAGTGCACCAGCCTTCCGCGCAGGTCCTTTAGCTCCTGGGAGAAGCCGCCCCGCATCTGGCGCAGGGCTACCTGGTGGCTCAGGGCCGAGTCGGCGGCAATCAGGTCGGCCACGGCTTCGGCCTGGGCCAGATCGAAGGCCCCGTGCAGGAAGGCCCGCTTGGTGAACTCGCCCGCCTCGGCTAACCGCGCGCCCTGGCGCAGCAGCAGCCCCAGCACTTCCTGCACGATGTAGTCGGAGCCGTGGGTGCTGATTTCCACCACGTCCTCGCGGGTGTAGGAGTGCGGCCCCCGGAACAGTGACACGACCACCTCGTCCAGAATCCGCTGCCCGTCGCGGATGGTGCCGTAGTGCAGGGTGTGGCCGGGCTGGTCGGCCAGGCGCTTGCCGGCAAACACGGCGTCGGTCAGGGCAATGGCCTGGGGGCCCGAGAGGCGCACCAGGGCAATGGCCCCCGCCCCGGGCGGGGTGGAAAGGGCCACGATGGTGTCGGAGAGCGAGAGGGGTAAGTTGGCAGCCACGGCGGCGGGGAAGAAGTCGAAGGAATGTAGAAAATCAGGGCCTCACCAGAACGGTCAAGCCGACGCCCAAAGAAGCTGGGTCAGGCTAATTGGACACTACCGCCATCTACAAACCCAGGTTCCTCCGACGTCGGAATGACAGTTTTACTGAGCGCTCGGCCTCAATCCGTCACCAGCAGGTTGCGGCTGACTTCGGCGGAAACCAGGTATTTTATTTCCTGGTTGATTCTGATTTCAAGGGAATTATCAAATGGTATCTTATCCAGCACTTCAAGGTGGGTGCCGAGGTTGATGCCCACTTTGTCGAGGTACTGCAGGAAGGGGGCGGTGGTGTTGCGCACGGCCATTACCCGGCCCTGGTCGCCGGGGCGCAGGTCGGCGAGCAGGCGGTGCTGGGGGCGGTGCAGCACGCCCTCGGCCGTGGGAATGGGGTCGCCATGGGGGTCGAGCTGGGGGAAGCCCAGGAACTCGTCGAGGCGGCGCACCAGCAACTCGGAGTCGATGTGCTCCATCTGCTCGGCCACCTCGTGCACCTCATCCCAGTTGAAGCCGAAGTGCTGTACCAGAAACACCTCCCAGAGGCGGTGCTTGCGAATGGTGAGCAAAGCCAGCCGCCGGCCCTCGGTAGTCAGCGTCACGCCCCGGTAGCGGGTGTAATGGAGCAGGCCCTTCTCGCCGAGGCGGCGCAGCATGTCCGTCACCGAGGCCGGCCGGGTCTGGAGTTCCTCGGCCACGCTGTTGGTACTCACCTCGGTGCCCGGCTGGGCCTCCGAGAGTTTGTAGACGGCCTTCAGGTAGTTTTCCTCGGTGTAGCTGGGCATGTTTTTTAATTAAGAATTAAGAATTAAAAAATAAGAATTGGCCGTTCAGCAGGCCTGATACTGACTTACTGAACGGCCAATTCCTAATTCCTAATTCTTAATTGTTAATTCTCAATTGACAATCTACCATCTGATCAGAGCGGAGGCCCAGGTGAAGCCGGAGCCGAAGGCGGCCAGGCACACTAGGTCGCCGCGCTGGATGCGGCCTTCCTGCACGGCTTCGCTCAGGGCGATGGGCACGGAAGCGGCGGTGGTATTGCCGTAGCGCTGGATGTTGCTGAACACCTTGTCATCCGAAAGGCCCATTTTCTGCTGCACAAACTGGGTGATGCGCAGGTTGGCCTGGTGGGGAATGAGCATGTCGATGTCCTTCGACTCCAGCCCGTTTTGATCCAGCGCCTCCTTGATTACCTGCGGGAAGCGGACCACGGCGTGCTTGAACACGTTCTGGCCGTTCATGTAGGGGTAGAGCTCCTCCTCATTTTCCAGGTTCTGGATGAAGGCGGTGCGGTTCTGGCGGTTGGAGCTGGGTTCCTTCACAATGAGCTCCTCGGCGTGCTCACCCTGGGCGTGCAGGTGAGTGCTCAGGATGCCCTGGCCCTCGCGGGTGCAGGGACGCAGGACCACGGCGCCGGCCCCGTCGCCGAAAATCACCGACACGGCCCGGCCGCGGGTGCTGATATCAAGGCCCGAAGAGTGAATCTCGGAGCCCACCACCAGCACCGTATCGTACATGCCGGTTTTGATGAACTGGTCGGCCATACTCAGGGCGTACACGAAGCCCGAGCACTGGTTACGCACGTCGAAGGCCGGAATGGGGGCCTGAATGCCCAACTCGCGCTGGAGCAGCACGCCCGAGCCGGGAAAGAAGTAATCGGGCGAGAGCGTGGCAAAGACAATCATCTGCACGTCGTCGGGCGTGAGGCCGGCCATTTCCAGGGCCTTGCGGGCCGCGTTGGCGCCCATGTTGGCGGTGGTATCGGTGCCCTCCTTGAACCAGCGGCGCTCCTTGATACCGGTGCGTTCCTGGATCCACTCGTCGGTGGTATCCATCAGGGGGATAAGTTCGGCATTGGTGACTACGCGCTCGGGCACGTAGTGGCCGACGCCGGCAATTTCAGAGTTGCGGAGAGTGTTGTTCATCACTGGGGGGATTTGCGGAGCAGAGCAATCAGGAGAAAAGCGTGCGCCGAAGGTAGAAAAATTCGGAGCCCTGCCCCGTAAACGGGCGGCAAAGGTCGGCAGTTACTTGATACAATCCATGAGCCAGTGCAATTTTTCGGCTTCCAGAGGCCAAAACGCCCCCGGTGGCGGCCCCAGGGGGTAGTAAAGACCTTGCTCCAGGGCCGCCGCCAGCTCCTGCGCCGGCGGGTAATCGGGCTGCTGGAAGTCGAAAACCAGACCCGCCCGCGCCTCTTCGGCCAGTGCCACCCAGAGCGGGTTGGGCGGCACCACCAGCGGCAGGGCCTCGCCCAGGTACTCGAACAATTTGGTGGGGATGCAGCGGGCCGTGCTGGAGTGGGGCCGGTAGGGCAGCAGCCCTAGGTGGCTGGCCCTGATTTCGGCCAGCACCCGGGCGTGGGGCACCAGCCCGGCCCCGCCCACGAGCGTGACCCCGCCGCCGCTGGCTGCCACGGCCGCTTGCAGGCGCGGCAGCAGCCCCGGCTGCTGGCAGTATCCGATGATGGTGAGGTGGGCCAGGGGCCAGACCGTGCGCAGGTGGGCCGCGAAGCGCAGGGCTTCCCATATCCCGTTCAGCTCCGAAATCGTGCCCGAGTACACCAGCCGCAGCGGCTGCGTGCGCTCGGGCAGGCGGCGCGGATAGGGCACCGGGCACGAGTCGTAAGGCTGATACTTGTTTTCGATGACAAGGACGGGTTGTTGGTTGTTGGTTGTTGGTTGTTGGTTGTTGGCGAAAGGGTGGGAATCCGAGTCGGCCGCGGCTCCGGCGGCGAAGGGCAGCTCCGGGGCGTAGCTGCGCTCGGCCAGTAGTACGGCGGCGGCGCGGGCGGCGGCCAGGGTTTCGAGGCGGCGCACCAGGCCGGCCAGCAGGCCCCGGGCCCAGGCTGGGTACACCCGCTGGGTCCGGATGTTGAGGGCATAGTTTTCCCGCACGTCGTACACGAACCGGGTTGCGGGGTGGCACAGCTGCCAGAGCACGGTGGCGGGCAGCAGCTCCGGGGCGTGCACGAACACCACCGTCGGGCGCAGGCGTTGGAGCAGCTGCCAGTAGCGCCGCTGGGCTGCCAGCCGTTCCCAGCTCAGGCGGGTGCCGCGCAGCAGTTCCTGCACGCGCAGATTGGCCGGCAAATCCGGCGGGGTGGGGGCGGCCCGGCCAGCTACGTGCACCACGGTGCCTGCCCGCCCGGCCAGGGTGCGCCCGAACTTGCCCAGCATGCGGGTATCGTCGAGGGGCTTGAGTACGGAGGCCAGCAGGATGGTTACGGGAAGCATTTTCCTTGTTCGTTACTCGTTGCCCGTTGTTCGACTGGCGTCAGGTTGATTGCGCCCGGCGCTTGGTGGGCTCGCCCCGCATCCGCTACCTTTAGGCCGATAAGCCGGAAACCGGCCATCAAACCACGAATAACGAAAAACGAAAGCCGAATAACGAAATGTCTGACCTCCAAAACCTGATTGAAGCCGCTTGGAACGACCGTAGCCTGTTGCAGCAGACCGCCACCGTGCAGGCCATTGAGCACGTCATCGAAGAACTCGACAAGGGCCGCCTGCGCGTGGCCCAGCCCGGCGCTACCGAGGGCGCCGACTGGCAGGTAAACGACTGGGTGAAGAAGGCGGTGATTCTCTACTTCCCCATCCGCCAGATGGAAACGCTGGAAGTCGGCCCCTTCGAGTTCCGGGACAAAATGCGCCTCAAAACCGATTACCAGGGCCAGGGCGTGCGCGTGGTGCCGCCGGCCGTGGCCCGCTACGGCGCCTTCCTGGCCTCCGGCGTAATCATGATGCCCAGCTACGTAAACATCGGCGCCTGGGTGGGCGAGGGCACCATGGTGGACACCTGGGCCACGGTGGGCTCTTGCGCCCAGATCGGGGCCGGCGTGCACCTGAGCGGGGGCGTGGGCATCGGGGGCGTGCTGGAGCCGGTGCAGGCCGCGCCGGTTATCATCGAGGACGGCGCCTTCGTGGGCTCGCGCAGCATTCTGGTGGAAGGCTGCTTCGTGGGCAAGGAAGCCGTTATCGGGGCGGGCGTGACTATCACGGGCAGCACCCGCATTATCGACGTTACGGGCACCGAGCCCAAGGAGTACCGCGGCTACGTGCCGGCCCGCTCGGTGGTCATTCCCGGCTCGCTGCCCAAGCAGTTCCCGGCCGGCGAGTACCACGTGCCCTGCGCCCTCATCATTGGTCAGCGCAAGCCCAGCACCGACCTCAAAACCAGCCTCAACGACGCCCTGCGCGAGCACAACGTGGCCGTGTAAGTCGCCGGGCCCGGGTTGGAGAGCCCGGCCAAAACCGCTAACATTGTAAACTGCCCCCGGCTACTACTGGCCGGCGGGCCGTTTATTCCTACTTCTTTCGCTTGATGAGTACCCTCAAAACCGTTGTATCGGCCGCGCAGGCCCGGGATGAAGTGCGCGACTACATTGCCCAGGAGCTGGGTATCGATCCTGAAACCGTGCAAACCCGCGTGGCCTTCAACCGGGAACTGCCCTGGGTGGATGGCCGCTCGCGCCCCTGCTTCCTGGTGGAGTGGGCCGAGCCCAACGGCCGCGACGGGGTGGCCATTGCCGGCCCCTACACCTATAACTTCTTCGAGTTCACCCGCGCCGATGCCTACCAGTTGGGGGCTCAGAACGCCTGGCGGCAGCAGCTGCTCAACCTGTACGCCGGCTGCGAGCTGGTGGCCCAGGCCCGCATGACCCAGGGCCTGACCGACGTGGCCGACCCCACGCGCCTGGCCATTATCAAGCAGAGCCTGGAGGAGCGTAGCAACTGGCGGGTGGGCGTCAACGTCTCGCTGCGGGACTTCCTGCGTCTGGGCACCGATGAGTACTACATCTTCAACGGCAGCTGGGTCTGGAACCCGAACTACCGCTACTCCCACCTGAAGGGCTTCGTGCCCTACGGCGAGAAAACCCTCATGAGTCTGCCCAAGCAGGACTACATCCCCGTCAAGTCGGCGTCGCCCTTCGAGGCCCTGCCGGAAGTGGGCGAGGACGGGGCCTACCCGGGCGAGCTGGTGAGCTTCATCATCGTCAAGAACGACCAGATCCTCGAAACCCGCGCCCTCGACCTTTACGCCCGCACCCTCATGAACCAGGTGGCGTTGTTCTACGCCATCGGCCGGGAGCAGGGCCCTTTCCAGATCGATTTTCAGGACCAGCGGCAGGGCTAGCATGGCTTGCTGTAGGGTTAAAAAAGAACTGTCATCCTGAGCGAAACGAAGGATCTTGCCACGATAGAACGAGTCGTTAATACGGTCGTTTTTGCGTGATAAGATCCTTCGCTCCGCTCAGGATGACAGTTCTTTATTACCCTTTCAATGGGCGTTAAACCGTCGCCTTCAGCTTGTCGCCGAATACGGCCTTCACCTTGTCCACTTTACTCTTTACCACGAACTGGCAGTAAGGCTGGGAGCCGTTCAGGTTGTAGTAGTTCTGGTGGTAGGCCTCGGCGGGATAAAACACCGGCAGGGGCAGAATTTCCGTGGTGATGGGACCGTCGAAGGCGTTGGCCTCCGTCAGGTGCTGCTTGTAGGCCGTGGCCAGGCGGTGCTGCTCCTCATTATGCGTGTACACGCCCGAGCGGTACTGCGTGCCCGTATCGTTGCCCTGGCGGTTGAGGGTAGTAGGGTCGTGGGTTTTCCAGAACACCTCCAGCAGCTCCTCGTAGCTGATCACGGCCGGATCAAAGGTTACCTGAATAACCTCGTTATGGCCCGTCAGGCCGCTGCATACTTCCTTATACGTAGGGTTGGCAATGCGCCCGCCGGTGTAACCCGACACGACTTTCTCCACGCCCTTCAGACTCTGAAATACGGCTTCGGTGCACCAAAAGCACCCGCCGCCAAAAGTTGCTTGTTCCATTAAATCACAGATGTTGCTGATGATGGGATGACGCTGATTTGCTCAATGCCGACAGTATAACGCGCGAAGCAGGAAAGCTGTTCAAATCGCGGCGCATGAGCCGCTTGAGGCCTTTACAGCAACGGCGCGGATTTCTGATCAGCAGCATGTTAAACGAATCAGCATCATCCCATTCACGGCATTATCCGCGTTTCTGGAAACGGTCGGCCAGCACCAGGTCCTTGGTACCGTGGGTCCAGGAGTAGAAGCCCTCGCCCGATTTCACGCCCAGGCGGCCGGCCGTTACCATGTTCACCAGCAGGGGGCAGGGGGCGTACTTGGGGTTGCCCAGGCCGTCGTGCAGCACCCGCAGAATAGCCAGGCACACATCAAGGCCGATAAAATCGGCCAGTTGCAGCGGGCCCATGGGGTGGGCCATACCCAGCTTCATCACCGTATCGATTTCCTCCACGCCGGCCACGCCCTCGTGCAGGGTAATGATGGCCTCGTTGATCATGGGCATCAGAATGCGGTTGGCCACGAAGCCGGGGAAGTCGTTGACCTCGGTAGGCGTCTTGCCCAGCTGCCGCGAGAGGTCCATTACCTGTTTGGTTACCTCATCCGACGTGGCGTAGCCCCGAATCACTTCCACCAGCTTCATCACCGGTACCGGATTCATGAAGTGCATCCCGATTACCTGGGCTGGCCGCTTGGTAACGGCCGCAATGCGGGTAATGGAAATGGACGACGTGTTAGTGGCCAGAATGGCCGCCTCGGGGGCATACTGGTCGATTTCACGGAAGATGTTGAGCTTGAGCTCCACATTTTCAGTGGCGGCTTCCACCACCAGGTCGGCGTTGAGTACGCCTTCCGAGAGGCTGGTATAGGTAGTCAGGCGACTGAGGGTGGCAGTTTTGTCGGCTTCGGCGAGGCTGCCCTTGCTTACCTGGCGGTCCAGGTTTTTGCCGATGGTGGCCATGCCCTTGTCGAGGGCCGCCTGGTTGATATCGATGAGGGCAACGGCAAAGCCATGCTGCGCGAACACGTGCGCAATGCCATTGCCCATGGTGCCCGAGCCAATAACGGCAACGTTCATAAGGGTGGGGGAAAGGGGTGGGAAGAAGGAATGCGCGGCCGACCTTTAGTCGGCCGCGCCGCCGCAAAGCTAACCCGAAACGCCGGCTGACCCAATGCCCGGCCGTGGAGGAGTGAGCGGTTGCCGTTGTTTTTTTCCCGGGACAAAGGCACGTTTCCGGCCCTTAGGGGCCTATTGCGGCCGGCCGAAAAAAAATACTTGAATAGAATTTAAACCTTTTGCCGGAAAGTGCGCGTACAAACCCCCAGAATGGTTTCCGGCCGCCAAATCACCCTCCATCGGCCGGAAAACTCCCTTTTCTCTTTCCCCCTTTCTCATTTTTTCAACTCTCTCCTCCTTTCCATCATGGGTAATCTGTTGTACATCATCGCGGTAATTCTGATCATCATCTGGGCCCTGGGCTTCTTCGGCGTACTCGGCGCTGGTATTGCTGGTAACAGTCTGATCCACATCCTGCTCGTAATTGCCATCATTGCCATCCTGCTGCGCGTTATTCGCGGCGGCCGGGTAGTTTAACTGCCGGCTTTTTCTTCAGCTGGCTAGCTGGCTGAAGATGCAGTCTGAAAAACACAAAAACTCCCGCTCAGCTACTGAGTGGGAGTTTTTGTGTTTAACCAAAATTCAATGGCTTATTTCAGGTCAAACAGAAAGCTGAAACGGATGACCGGCTGCCCGTAAATGTCATCGAACCCATCGTTGAAGTTGTAGAGTACCACAATGTCGGCGGCGGCCCGGTCGCTGAAGCGGGTGCGGTAGCCCGCGCCAGCCAAAGGCGTACGCACCGTACGCTTGAAAATACCGAGGTTGCCGGACTGGTCGTAGCCCAGTACTTCAGCCTTGGTTACCTCATACTCGGCGTGCAGAAAGAACTCCTTGTATACGATGAACTGCCCAAAGCCTTTAAAGCCCAGGCTATTGGTTTTGATGGTTGGGCCACCGCGCCCGAAGGTGTAACTGTTATAGGCGTACGAGATGCCCGGACCCGCCGCGAAGCGCTCCGAGAAACGGTAGCCGATGGCCGGGGCCAGACTGGCGCTGAACTGGTTGTAGCCGCTGAAGCCGTTGAAGCCCAAGCCAAAATTAGTGTAGAGGAAATACTTGCGCAGGGGCGGCGCTGGTGCCGCCACCCCCGGGCGCTGGGGCAAATCCAGGCCGGAGGGGCGGCTGGGGTCGTAGGGCGCGCGGGAAGCCGGCACGTTGGGGTCGGGCGTGCTGGCCGGAGCCGGCGTAGCGGGAGCCGGCGTGGCGGGCTGGTACACGGGGGCCGGCTGCCGGGGAGCGGGGGCACCGCCGGGCGGGGCCGTGTTCAGCTGGGGCTTGCTGGTGCGGGTAGTATCGGTGGTTTGGGCTGAAACGGTAGGGGCCAGCCCAACCAGGCTGGCCCCACCAATCAGCATCAGGAACAGGAGTCGTTTCATAATGCTTGCTAGAACGTGGTTATGATACCAATTGGTACATCTTGCGGCGCTGAGCCTTGATGTTTTCGTCGGCCAGGTATTCCTCGTACGTCATCCGGCGGTCAATAATTCCCTCCGGCGTCAGCTCAATGATGCGGTTGGCTACCGTCTCAATCACCTGCAGGTCGTGGGAGGCGAACAGCAGCGTACCGTTGAACTCCTGCAACGAGTTGTTGAGGGCCGTAATGCTCTCCAGGTCCAGGTGGTTGGTGGGGTCATCGAGCGTGAGCACGTTGCCGCCCTCCATCATCATCTTGCTGAGCATGCAGCGCACTTTCTCGCCCCCGCTCAGCACGTTCGACTTCTTCTGCGACTCCTCGCCCGAGAAGAGCATCCGGCCCAGGAAGCCCCGGATAAAGGACTCGTCCTTCTCCGTGCTGTACTGGCGCAGCCAGTCCACCAGGTTCAGGTCGGTATCGAAGAACTCGGTGTTTTCCTTGGGGAAGTAGCTGGGCGTGATGGTGGTGCCCCACTTGAAGTCGCCGGTGGCAGCCTTGGTCTGCTCGAACAGGATATCGAAGAGGAGGGAGGCGGCCCGGTCGTCGCGGCTGACCACGGCTACCTTGTCGCCCTTGTCGAGCATGAACGACACGTTGCGGAAAATGGTCTGGCCATCAACTTTGGCGCTCAGGTTCTCCACCGTCAGCAACTGGTTGCCGGCCTCACGCTCGGGCTTGAAGGCAATGTAGGGGTACTTGCGCGAACTGGGCTTGATTTCTTCCAGGGTGAGTTTCTGGAGCAGCTTCTGGCGCGAAGTAGCCTGCTTGCTCTTGGAGGCGTTGGCCGAGAAGCGGCGCACAAACTCCTCCAGCTCCTTGCGCTTGTCCTCGGTTTTCTTGTTGATATCCTGGCGCTGGCGCAAAGCCAGCTGGCTGCTCTCGTACCAGAACGAGTAGTTGCCGGGGTACATGGTAATCTTCGAGAAGTCGAGGTCGGCCATGTAGTTACACACCGCATCGAGGAAGTGGCGGTCGTGGCTGACCACTATCACGGTGTTCTGGAACGAGTCGAGGAAGTTTTCCAGCCAGAGCACGGTTTCGGCATCGAGGCCGTTGGTGGGTTCATCGAGCAACAGCACGTCGGGGTTACCGAACAGGGCCTGGGCCAGCAGCACCCGCACCTTATCGGAAGTACCCAGGTCGCCCATCAGGGTTTGGTGCTTGTCTTCCGCGATGCCGAGGCCGGAGAGCAGCTCGGCCGCTTCATATTCGGCGTTCCAGCCCTCAAGGTCGGCAAATTCGCCTTCCAGCTCGGCGGCCCGCTCCCCGTCGGCGTCCGAGAAATCGGCCTTGGCGTAGAGCGCGTCCTTTTCTTCCATCACCTTCCAGAGCCGGGTGTGGCCCATAATCACGGTCTGGAGCACCGGGTAGGCATCGGCCGCGAACTGGTCCTGCTTGAGCACCGAGAGGCGGGAGCCCTTGGGCATGTCCACCGAGCCGGTGTTGGGCTCAATCTCACCCGACAGAATTTTGAGGAAGGTGGATTTTCCGGCCCCATTGGCCCCGATCAGGCCATACACGTTGCCGGGCATGAATTTGATGGTTACGTCTTCGAAGAGGATGCGCTTGCCGTAGCGCAGGCTTACGTTGGAGGTGCTGATCATATAGAAAAAATGCGGAAAAACGCGGAAAACCGGCCCTGAAGCCCCGAAGGCGGCTGGCCGGCGCACAAAAGTACGGAAAATGCCCCGCCCGCCCTGCCCCCAGGCGGCAACGGCAGCGGAGTCAGGAAAAAAATGGCGCTGATTTACAACAACCTTGTCCTGAGCATGGTATAGAGAAAGGCGGGCCGGCCCCGTTGGGTTAATAGCCGGTAGGGCGAACAAGCCGGCCCGGTCGGTAAGTTCCGATGCCCTGCGCCGCCCGCCTGAAACTCATCTTTTCACCCTCAACCCGTTCTTCCCATGGCAGATTCCCATCTCACTCCCGAATCCAACGGCGTCCGGTACGGCTTACTGACGGCTATCGGCATGATGCTTTATTTCGTAGTGGCGTCCTTGTTTGGGTTGGCCGAGCACATTGAGCTGAGCTTTCTGAACGGACTGATTCTGGCCATCGGTATCTGCATGGCCATTGTGCAGTACAAGCGCTACCGGCACGGCCGGATGCCTTACCTGCACGGCTTCGGCACGGGTATCATTACGGCCCTCGTGGCGTCCGTGGCCTTTGCCTTCTTTTTTATCTTTTACGCCGGGGTGCTCAACCGGGCCATTATGAACGATATCCGGGCTCAGGATCTGTTCGGATTCGATCTGTCGGTGACCATTGCCTTTCTGGCCATTATCCTGCAGGGCGCCATGTCGGGCATGATTATTTCCCTCATTGCCATGCAATATTACAAGAGTCCTGACCACAAGCCTATGACGGGCTTGGAGTAACGCACTAACTAACTAACTAAGTGGTAAAGGCTGGCCCCATGGGCCAGCCTTTTTTTGTTGATTAATAAGGATGAACGAAGTGCGAAAAACAATAACTATTACAATATATGTTTTAACTAATAAGTGAAATTTATTTTACAATGTAACTTTAATTATATATATTTGTATGTAATAAATGCCGGAAGATGGAATTTTTATCTGGCCGGAGAAGTTTCAGGCCTAACACACCGTTCAATAAGCTGTACGCTTTCCACCACCGTTTTATGAAAGCCTTTTTCTTTTTACTCACCCTCCTGGTGGGTCTGAGCACCGCAGCGCAGGCCCAGATGAAAGACCGTAATGCGGAGCGGCCCGGCAATACTGATCCATCAGCAGCCCGTGTAGAGGATCTGACCCGGCAGATGAGCCGGCAGCTTCGTCTCAACGAAGCCCAGTACATTAAGCTGCGCGACGTAAATAAGATCAAGCTGGCCCGCACCGAGGAAATTACCTGGCAGTTCCAGGAAAATACGCTGGAGCGGGACGCCAAGCTGGCTGAATTGCAGGCCCAGTACGAAGCGGAATGCGGCCGGATTCTGACGCCCTCCCAGCTAAGTCTGTTTCGTAATGATCAGCACCATGAAACGGTGCCGGTGCCTCCGGCCAGCGAAGGAGGATTGGGCTAGGTTTATTGCATTTTTCTCCTCGGGCTGTCAAAAAAGCGCCGCTTCCGGTCAGGAGGCGGCGCTTTTTGTATCGGTGTTGCGGCGTGCATCCAGTAAGGTAATTCGGCCGGCTGCAAGCGAAGAGGCTTTAAATAAATGAGTTTGATATTTTTATAATTATATTTTCCTATTTCTGAAGAACCGGTAGAATAACTTCCGTTACCGTGCCGGTAGCGCCACTACGCAGCATAACCCGGTTGCGGGCGGCGCGCGGATGCCCGGGTTGGCACTGCAGGCCCGGCGTGACGTAGTAGATGTAGACTTTGTCGCTCTGCTCGCCCAGTTCTTCTTCGTCGGGGTGGCCCAGAACGTTGGTAATATCGTTGATACGGGCTCCAAACAGGTCACTGCGGTATTTGGCTAGCGTGGACAGCAGGGCCGCGCGCTTGTTCTGGCAGCCGTAGGGGTCGGCGCGCCAGGCGGCGGCATCGAAATCCGGTAGCTCCGGCAGGTCATGACCGCAACCGGCAAACAAGATTCCGGCTGCAAGCAGGGTGATGCGCAACGCAAAAACGGGAACAATTTTCATGGGTAAGTCATTAAGGGAGGCGGGGTTGTTGACGAAAAAGTACTATTTTTGGCTGGCCTCACACGGTGCGGTTGTGCAAGGTACCTTCAAATTCATTTGCTCCGACTACTCTATTTCAGCTGATGACAAACCTACCGACGGTTACTGCCGGTTTCTTTCTAACGTGTTTTTCCTACCTGCTTCCAGCCGCCGCTACTCCCGCCCGTGAGCTGCTGCCCGCACTCGACCCCGTATCCCGGGCGGCATCTGGCAATCCGTCGCGACTGAGCGGAGCCGAGCGGGCTGCCTACATGGCCGCCTTCGAGCAGCATGTGGCCCAGACCTACGCCCAGGCTAACCTCGCGGCGGCCAATCTGTCCGTGCAGGTGTATCGCGAGGCCCTGATCGGGTTTTATAACCTTCAGCGGCATGGGGCCATCAGTGCCCGGTGCCAGACGATTAGTATCATTGATTTCAGCCAGTCCAGCACCCGGGAGCGGTTGTGGGTGGTAGATCTGGCCCAGGGCCGGCTGCTCCATCACACGCTGGTAGCCCACGGCAAGAACACCGGTGAGGAATTTGCCCGCACGTTTTCCAACCGGGAAGGCTCGGAGATGAGCAGTCTGGGCTTTTACGTTACCAGCCAGACATACCAGGGCAAGCACGGCCTCTCGTTGCGGCTGGACGGAGTAGACGCGGGCTACAACACCAATGCCCGCCGCCGCGCCGTGGTAGTCCACGGGGCCAGTTACGTGAGCCAGGACTTTGTGCGGCAGCACGGCCGCCTGGGCCGCAGCCAGGGCTGCCCGGCGCTGCCCACCGCCGAAGCAGGCGCTATCATTCGCACCATCAAGGGCGGTTCGGTGGTATTCGCGCACGGCCCCCGGGAAATTGCCTACCACTCTGCGCTGCTGGAACTGGATGCGGCGCTGCTGGCCTTTGCTCAGCACCAGGGGCTGAAAGTGCGCCTGGGCTGATGCCTGGAGACGATGCCTCTGTTTTCGCACAAGAATGCCCCACTGCCGGCGCAACCGGTGATGGGGCATTTCTGTGCGCGGGAGAGCAGTGCTGCTTCCTCTTTGCCTGGTAGTTGGTAGCCCGGGCCAGGTTAAGGTTGACGGAAAGGACAACCAACTGACCACCAACGCAGCTGGAAGAAGGCCCTGGAGGGCATCAGGCCGTCGGTTTGCCGTGGAGCCAGCATCCTGCTGCGCACCACTACCGTGCAATTCGGCAGCAAGGCTGAAAGACGGCGGCCACAACGCTGGCTGGGGGGAGGAAACGGGAGGAAGCAGGCGGGTGAAACTCTTCGGGGGAGCGCCCGTTACAAGGCCCAAGCGGCTCTCGGGCCGTTTTTGAACTCTCTCCCCATCCTTTCTCCTCAGTCTATCATGCGAGGCAACTTACGTTACATTCTGGCGCTGGTGATGGCCGCCTTCGCCTTCATTCCCTACTACTGCAACACCCAAAAAAACGAGGTGACCGGCGAGGTGCAGCACGTAAACATGTCGGCCGAACAGGAAATTGCCCTGGGTCTGCAGGCAGCGCCCGAAATGGCCCAGCAGTACGGCGGCCTGCACCCCGATCAGAAAGCTGCCGCCGCCGTGGAGCGCATCGGTCAGCAGTTGGTGCAGAGTACCAAAGCCGGCCAGACGCCCTACCAGTTCCGGTTTCATTTGCTGGCCGATGAAAGCACCATCAATGCCTTTGCCCTGCCCGGCGGCCAGATTTTTATCACGGCCGGGCTGCTCAAAAACATGACCACGGAAGGGCAGGTCGCCGGGGTGCTGGCCCACGAAATCGGGCACGTAGTCGCGCGCCACTCGGCCGAACAGGTGGCCAAATCCCAGCTTACCAACGGGCTGACCGGAGCGGCCGCCATCGGGTTGTATGATCCGGAGCGGCCCGGCACGGCTGCCTCGGCCGCGGCGGCGGCCATGGTGGGCAAGCTGCTTACCCTGCGCTACGGCCGTGAGGATGAGCTGGAGGCCGACCGTCTGGCAGTGGATTTCACCCCGGCGGCCGGTTATGACCCCCGCGCCATGCTCCAGGTGATGCGGGTGCTGGAAGGAGCCAACCAAGGTAGCAAGCCGCCCGAATTCCTGAGCACCCATCCCAATCCGGGCAACCGTATCGGGGAGATTGAGCGGGAAATTGCGGCCGATTTTCCACAGGGGCTGCCAGCCAATCTCAAGCAGTAACTTTTATCGTGGTTACTTTCTGCAGAGCCGGCCTGGTGCCGGCTCTGTGCGTTTGGCACCGACCGACCCGCCAGGTGCTATTCTGCCTTATATTGCTGCCTTGGTTTGTATGGAAACGACTTCGCCCGCTCCGCTTTACCGGCTGCTGTTTGTGCTGAACCCGATATCGGGTGATATTGATAAGGCCGCGCTGCAGACGACCATCAGGCAGTACTGCGCCGAGCGTGGGCGCACAGCGTCGTTCTTTTTTACTACCGGCGAGCAGGACCTGGCCCGGCTGCGGGCGCAGGTAGCCGCCCACCCCCCGGACGCCGTGTTTGCCGCCGGGGGCGACGGCACGGTGAGTCTGGTTGCCGAAGCCCTTAGCGGTACGGCCTGCCCCCTGGGCATTCTGCCCCTGGGCTCGGGCAACGGGCTGGCCAAGGACCTGGGCATTCCGCTGGTTCCGGAGCAAGCCCTGCGCCTGAGCTGGGAGCATCAGATCCGGCGCCTCGACACGCTGCGGGTGGGCGGTAGATTTGCAGCTCATCTGGCTGATATGGGGTTTAATGCCCGGGTAGTGAGCCGGTTCAATGCGGGCAAGGTGCGCGGACCGGCGGCCTACGTGCGCATTGCCACCCAGGAATACGCCGCCTATGAGCCCGCCACCTACCACATCGAAACCGACCGGGAAACGTGGACGGGACCGGCTTTCATGCTCACCATGGCCAATGCCAACACCTTCGGCAGTAACGTGGTCATCAACCCCGACAGCAAGCTCGACGACGGCCAATTCGAAATCTGCCTGATTGCGCCTTTTCCCAACGCCGCAGCGCCCGGCCTGCTCTTTCGCCTCTACACCAGCACGTTCGACGCTTCCGATTATACCCACCGCCTGCGCTGCCACTGGGCCCGCATCAAGGTGGCCGGCGCCGACCAAGTACTGGTGCAACTAGACGGGGAACCCTGTTACCTGCCCGCGCCCGTGGCCGTGGAAATCAGGCCGGGTACCCTGCGGGTGCTGGTGCCGGCCGCTACTGCCGAAACCGCTGCCTAAGCCCGGCCCCGAAGGATAGCCGGGCAGGAACCGGCCCGGACGGCGCGCGCAGGTGCATGCGGAAAACCTCCGGCTGGCCCCCGGGCTCCAGGGTGCGCAGCCAGGTTTCGTGGCGGGAGTAAAAATCGAGACTGAAGAATCCCTGGTGTTCGTGCACGAAGGCCGCGCGGCCACCCTTCTGCACGAAGGCGGTTTTGCTGCCGGCCCCGCTGACGAGGTAGTGCCCGCCCTGGCGCTGGAAATACTGCAGGTTGTGGTCGTGGCCGGCCGCGTAGATAACGCCGGGAAAGTCGTGCAGCACCCGCAGCAGCCGGCGGCGCATCGTGCGGTAGCGGGGGTGGGCCATGTCTTCGGCGGCGCCCACCCACTTGCGGTAAAGCGGCAGCAGAGAGCCAATGAGGGGCAACGGCAGATAGGCCCGCTTGTGCACGGTGGTCAGCGGAAACACGTGTTGCTTGGCCGTAAACTTACCCCCGTGCAGGGCATTCGAATACAGCGGATGATGCCCCGCTACCACCACTTGCTGGTGGCGGTTGGCTTCGAGCAGGGCGCGCAGGTCCCGGAAGGGCTGGCGCGAATCGGCTGCGGGCCGCGGGCCGTGCTGCACCCACCACTGCGTGTTCAGCACCACCAGCAACAGCCCCTCGGTTAACTGCAAACTCACGGGGCCGGGCGTGCCATCGGGGGGCAGGTAGTGGGCCCGGGGCAGGTGCTCGTGCACGTACGCCTCCTGACGCCGCAGGTATTCCCAGCCGTCGGCGCGGCCTTTGTTCCAGTCGTGGTTGCCGCTGAGCAGTACCACGCGCCCCGGAAACCGGCCCAGGCTGCGCAGCAAGGCTGCCAGGCGGGCCTCAGCCAAAGGGCGGCCGGGGTGCTCCGGCGCGGGCAGGCCGGTAGGGTAGATGTTGTCTCCGAGCAGCACGATGGTGCCGGCCGGGCCGGTTTCCTGCTCCCACTCTTCCAGCAACTGCAAAACAGGGTCGGTGCCATCGGTGGCTACCGCGCCGGGGTCGCCGAGCAGGGCCACGCGGTGCCGGGGCAGAGGGGCCGGTAGAGGGCGAGCGGCCCAGTCGTGGTGGGCGGGGGCCACGTAGGGCCGGCGGCGGTAGCGGCGCTCCTGCCCGTAGCGGCGGCCCAGCCAGAGCGCCAGGAGCCCGGCCAGCAGGAGCAGCCCGTAAAATACAAGGGAAGTAATTGCCACGGGGATAGATGCTGGACGTCAGTTAGGGATTGCAACCAGGTAGTCTTGAACGGCAATCAACCTCGTTGCGGCTTACTACAGACCAACTATCCTGCAAGAAGCCGCCCCGCTATTGCCTGGCTGCGCCCGCCGCAACGTTCCTTTAACAACCAACAACCAACTACTCAAAACGACGGAGGCGTGAGGTTTTTGAAGTGGCCGTTGAGGCGCACCCGTTCCTTGAGGCGCTCGGTTTCCAGCAGAACCGGCAGAATATGGGCCAGGTGGCGCAGCGCCAGGTGCTGACGTTCGACCTCGGAGGAGGCTTCCAGCAGCTCATATTCCTGTTCCGTGCTCAGGCCCAGCTGGTGGGCCACATCGTACACGCGGAAATCGGGCGGCAGGTCGAGAAACAGGCGGCGCAGGCCCAGAATGTCGTAGAGCTGCTGAATCAGCTCCCGGATGCGCACGTGCAGGGCCGGATCGGGGGAGGCATCGTCGGCCACGGGCTCGATGGTGGCGCCGGCGTAGAGCTTGCCGGGCAGCTCCCGGAAAAACTCCTCCACCCGAAACAAGCCCACGGCCTTGGTGCGGATATCCAGCTCGCCCGAGGCGTAGCTTTTTTCCACGCTCAGCAGCCGCATTTCAGTGCCCAGCACGCTAACGGCTCCGTTCAGGTAGGGTGGCACGCCGAAGGTAATGCCCTCCTGCAGGCAGTCGCGCACCAGTTGCCGGTAGCGGGGCTCGAAAATGTGCAGGTTGAGCTTCTCGCCGGGAAAAACGACCAGATTCAAAGGAAACAGAGCTAACTGGCGCATGAACGGGGAGGGGTTGCGAAACGGAAGGCCCGGCGCGGGACCGGGCGGCCAGCCAATATCCGGCTTTTTTCAGAACAACGGAATGCCCGTAAGCTCCCGGCCGCCGGGCAGTTTTTTACTTATCGGGCAGCCAAATCAGGGTAGTGGCCGGCCGTGGACGGCCGTTTTTAAGCCTGGTCCTGAAACAGACGCTATTTTTACGGCGGGCTTCGCAGGGAATCCCAGGAGTAAACCGGTAGCAAAACGCGTGACAGACTATAAAAAACAGGCCCGGCGAGCCGGGCGGATGATATTACAACTGCTGGCGGTACTGTTTCTGGCCTCAGTGGCCTGGGTGCTGCTCTACCGTTGGGTAAGTCCGCCCGCCACCTGGCTGATGCTGGAGCGCCGGGCCCACGCGCCCGTTGGCCAGGGCTACCACGGCATCCGGGAGGCCGACCGCCGCATGCAGTACGCGTTTAAAACGCTCGACGAGGTTTCGCCCCAGTTGCCCTTGGCGCTGGTGGCCGCCGAGGACCAGCGGTTTCTGCTGCACCACGGCTTCGACGGAGAGGCGCTGCTGAAGGCGGCTCAGTCGAACTTTGAGGGTAAAAAGCAGCTGCGGGGCGGCAGCACCATCTCGCAGCAGGTAGCCAAAAACGTGTTTCTGTGGCACGGCCGCAGCTACGTGCGCAAGGCTGCCGAGGCCTATTTTACCCTGCTCATCGAGTTGCTCTGGGACAAGCGCCGCATCATGGAAATGTACCTGAACGTAGCCGAAATGGGCGACTGTATCTTCGGGGCCGAAGCCGCTTCCCGGCAGTATTTCCACAAATCGGCCAAGAAGCTCACGCCCCAGGAAGCGGCCCTGCTGGCCGGGGTGCTGCCCAATCCGTTGCGGTTCCGGGCCAGCAACCCGGGGCCCCAGGCCCGGGCCAAGCAGCGCCGGGTGCTGCGCAACATGCGCCGCCTGGGCGGCACCGCCTACGTGCGAGAGCTGATGAGTGAGTGAGTGAGTGAGTGAGTGAGTGAGTGAGTGAGTGAAATCTGTAGTGCAGTCCCGGCCCAGTGGTCGTCACCGGGGCGGAACATTTTCCGGCTACTGTCAAGCGTCCCCTGTATTATGAAGCGTTTCTGTTTCGCGTTCCTGCTCTCGATCGGCCTGTTGCCGGCCTGCACGCCACGCCTGGCCCCCGGGCTTACGCCAACGGTTACGGCCGCTGCCCGCCGCGACATCCTGACCGTGCTGCACACCCAGACGGCCGCCTGGAACCGGGGCGACGTAGCCGGGTTCATGCAGGGATACTGGCAGAACGATTCGCTGGTCTTCATCGGCAAGAGCGGCCTGACCTACGGCTGGCAGTCCACCCTCGACAACTACCGCCGCAGCTACCCCACCGCCGCCGCCATGGGCCAGCTCGATTTCAGCCACCTGCGCATTGAGCCCCTGAGCCCCGATGCGGCCCACGTCATCGGCCGCTGGCACCTGGCCCGCCCCGCCGCCGGCGACCTGCAGGGCCACTTCCTGCTGGTGTTTCGTCGCATCAACGGCGCCTGGGTGGTTGTAGCCGACCATTCGAGCTGAACATTCGAGCTGAACAGCGTGCGGGGGTGAATAGCAGCCTCATCATGAGGCGCGAAGCAAACTAACCCACCCTTTACGCAGCACCAAGCCCCGGCAAAAACAAAGCCCCTGACGTGCATACGTCAGGGGCTCTTAACTAAGCCGGAGGGATAAATCACGAACCACTCATAACTGGTACTTCACTCATTTCATCACCGGCTGGCCGGAACCCTGACCGTCGAGGCCGTCTTCGGCGGTTTCGTCTTTGTGCTTTTCCTGGGCCACGGCCGGAATGGCTTCTCCAAAGATGAGGCCGCTCCGGGCCGCGTGCTCGGCCGCCTGCACCGTGTCTTGTACCAATAGCAGTTCTACGTTCGCCTGGCGCAGCTCGTCGCGCACGCTTTCCACCAAAGCGGCCCGTTCGGGCAGGTTCACGTCGCGGATGTAAATGGCCAGAATGCGGCCGGGGTGGCGGCGTACCACTTCGCGGTAGATATTGGCGTCTTCCTGGCCCGAGTCGCCGATGAGTACGAAGGGCAGGCGCGGGTAGGTGAGCAGCAGGTTGTCGATTTCGCGGAGCTTGTGGCCGTGATGCTCGGAGGCGGCCCCGGCCTGCTTGCGCTGGAGGGCAATGTCGCGCAGCAGCAGGGGGCCGGGCGGAATCTGGTTCAGATCGAGGAAATCTTCCAGCAGGTCGTACAGATTCCAGGGCGAGCTGCTGACGTAGAAAAACGGGTTGTTGCGCTTGCCGTTGCGGCCCAATTGAAGCTGGCGGTAGAATTCGGCCACGCCTTTGAAGGGCAAACGGGAGCGGGCGTTGCGCAACAGCACTATGCGGGCCATGCGCAGCAAGTCCGTGGCCGAGGTCTGGATAACGGTGTCGTCGAGGTCGGAAATGATGCCGTACTCCGCATCGGCGGGCGGAATGAGCACCATGGCGCGGGTGCGCAGACCGGCCGGGGTGGGGAAGGGCGGCGGCGACTCCACCAGGGCCACTTCCACCGGGTGCCAGAGAAAGTCCACGGGCTCGGGCAGCTGCCCGGGGACCAGGTTGAGGGTGAAATAACCTTCCTCATCCGATACGACCGGGTGCTCAGAGCCATCGGCGGGCAGCACGCTGAGCCGGGCCCCGCTGATTTCGTTGCTGTCGAAGCGGCGGTACATGTTCACCAGGTTGTGCCAGCGCGAATCGGAGGGGTCCGGCTCACTGATGCCTTTATCGGTGAGCACGCGGCCTTTCACGTACAGGCGCTCGGCAGTGCCGTAGCTGCGGTAGGGCACCAGCTGCAGCGGATGCAGCAGCCCAAGCCGGGCGCGGGTGCGGGTCAGGGCCTCGTCGGCCTGCTCGGCCCAGTCGCTGAATTTATCAAGTAGAGAAGCCATAGGGCGTAAAGAAAGCGGGTTACCGAAACGCTTCCTACGCAGGCGGCGGCCCCGGGTGTTGTCGCGGCCCCGTCAGCGGCTCAGGCTCAGCCACAAAAAAAGCTCCCGACCAACCGGCGGGAGCTTTTAGTGAAAGGGCCGGCAGACTTACAGCGCGCTTTTAAGCTGGTTGAAATCAGTGGAAGCGGCCGTGCGGTTGCGGCAGTTGAGCTCGTCGGCCTTGGCCTGAATGTTCTCGATGCGGTTGCCCGGGTTGGGGTGGGTGCTGAGAAACTCCGGCGTGGCCGACTGCCCGTCGTTCTGGGCCTTGATGAAGAAGCCGGCGGCCCCGTCGCAGGCGTAGTAGTTGGTGCCGTTGAGGTACTCCACCGAGTAGGCGTCGGCCTCGGTTTCAAAATCGCGGCTGAATTTAAGCTGGCCCAGGCCGCTGGCCACGTCCACCAGCGTGTTCTGGTTGTTGCCCAGAATCAGGCTCAGCAACACGCTGATGCCATATTGCTGCTGGAGCTGGCGGGAGGTGTGGCGCCGGTCGGCGTGGGCAATTTCGTGGCCCAGCACGCCGGCCAGCTGGGTTTCATTATCGAGGTACTTGATCAGGCCCGAATACACGTAAATGTGGCCGCCGGGCGTGGCGAAGGCGTTCTGGGTCTGGTCGTCCCGGATAATCTTTACGTCCCACACAAACTCGTTACGGTACTGGAGCTTGCCCGAGTTGAGCACCCGCAGCACGATGCGGTTGAGGGCCGCGTAGGCCTGCGGATTGGCGTTGGCCTCCAGCAGCTGGCCCTTGGCCCGGAAGGTGGAATCGGTCTGGGCGGCTACTTTTTCGCCCAGGGCTTTGTCGTCTTCAATGGAGAAAAGCAGCACGCCGTCGCCCCCGTCGGAGGAGCAGGCGGCCGCGCCGGCCAGCGTGAACGCCAGGCCCGCCAGCAGACCGGTTTTTTGCAGAATATGTCGCATGAAAAGTGCGTAAGGAAATGATGAAACAAAGGAGAGTTGCCGGGCCACCCAGAAAAAACGGTGCCAAAGCCAGCGCCCTCCTAACGGCCGGACGCGGGAACGTGTTGTGAAACGGCGCGAAATACGGGTAGACGAGCAGGTAGGCGGCCGAAAATCAAGCCGATAAAAACCGGTTGGTCGATTTGCGCGCGCCCGGGGCCGGGCGGCCACCTTTCGGCGGCTTTCTGCGTAGAGCTAAGCCCGCCCGTCCGCTCCGGCCCGCGGCTCCTTTCTGCCCCTTTCCTGACCTATGGTTTCCGCCGCTACCCTCCGCCCCAAAACCAAGAAAAAGCGCCTACTGCCCCTTTCGGAGGCCCACGAGCTGTACAAAGACCCCGCCCGCCAGGCCGAGCTGGCCGGCCTGCGCTACCTCACCGATACCAGGCCCGGCCTGACCCGCGAAACCACCCGCGCCGGCAAGTTGCGCTACCGCACTCCCAAGGGCGAACTGGTCACGGACGAGAAAACACTCACCCGCATCGGCAGCTTCGGCATTCCGCCGGCCTGGACCGACGTGTGGATTTCGCCCGCGGCCAACACCCATCTGCAGGTGACCGGCCGCGACGCCAAGGGCCGCAAGCAATATCTTTACCACCCGGCCTGGGACCAGGCCCGGGCCCTGACCAAGTTCAGCCGCCTGCGGGCGTTTGGCGAGCAGCTGGCCGGTTTGCGCGACCAGCTCCACCGCGACCTGGCCCGCCCGCAACTCGATAAAACCAAGGTGGTAGCCCTGGTGCTCACGCTCATGGACCAGTCGTTCATTCGCGTCGGCAACAAGGAATACGCCAAGAAAAACAAGACCTACGGCCTGACCACCCTGCGCGACAAGCACGTGAACGTGAGCGGAGCCGACGTGCGCTTTAGCTTCGTGGGCAAGAAGGGCGTGCCCCACGACCTCACGATTCATGACCGGAAGCTGGCCCGCATGGTGCAGAAGTGCAAGGAAATCCCGGGCCAGCACCTGTTTCAGTACTACGCCCCCGACGGCCACCGCCAGGAGCTGGAGTCGGGCGACGTGAACGAGTACCTGCACCGCGTTACGGGTATGAAGCTCTCGGCCAAGGACTTCCGCACCTGGGGCGGCACCGTGAAAATGGTGGAGTGCCTGGAGCGGATTCTGGAAGAAGAGCCGGAGTTTCCGCGCCCTAAAACCCTGAAACGGGCCATCAAGGACGTGGCCGAGAACCTGGGCAACACCCCCAGCGTGTGCTCCAAATACTACATTCATCCCCAGGTCATCGAGCTTTTCAATTCCAACAAGCTCATCGACTACCTGCGCCGCCACGACGCCGACCCCGCCGAAAACGACCTGCTGACCCCCACCGAACACATGGTGCTCGATATGCTGGCGGAGCTGGAAGCAGTAAAATAGTGAGATGGTGAAATAGTGAGGTGGTGAGGTTGATGTTTAAAGGCCCTGACTGCGCCATTTGCGCCAACAGGGCCTTTGAACACCAACCTCACCACCTCACTATTTCACCATCTCACCGTTACCGCCCCGAGCCGTCGCGGTCGAAGGCGTGGGAGAGGACGTTGTGGGCAGTTTTGTCCTTGGTTTCGGGGCCGGGGCGGAAGTCGTTGTTGCGGGCCGTGTCGAAAAAGCGGGTGCGCTTGCGCAGGCCGGTTACCCGGGAGGAATCCTGGATCAGGTCTTCGTCGGGGCCGCCGTAGATGTCGATAAACGGGGAGCGGCGCACCTGACCCGAAACCAGGAACTCATCCTTGCCCTTCAGGCCGTGCAGGAGCACCCGGCGGGTGTCCCGGGGGTTAAAACGGCGGCGGTAGAGCAGCGTTCCGTTGCGCCCGACCTTGTCGTCTTCCAACGAGTACACCGACACTACCGTCGTCGTGTCGTTGAGGCGTTCTACTTCGAAGCGCTCGGCCTCGTCGGTGCCGGCTACCAGCACTTCTTTCGATTTCAGCTGGTAGAACTCCTCGGCGGCCCGGGGCAGCGCGGCGCGGCGGGCCTTGAGGCTTTCTATCATGCGGGCGCCTTCCAGCTGGTACACTTCCGGGGGCAGGCCCTGGCGCACGGCCACTTCAATCACGGCGTCGGTGAGGCGCTGCTGCAGGTCCTGGGCGGTGGCCAGGTACGTGGCGCGGGGCACGGCGGCCAAGGCCCGCTGGTCGATGAAGGAGGCGTTGCGGGTGTAGCCCTCGATGCTTTGGTAGTGGGGCCCGAAGGTGCGGAACTTGCTGACCAGCTTGCTCACCACCCAGGAGGCCACGCCATCATCGAAGCGAAAAAAAACCTGGTCCCGGTCCTGGGGAATGGGTTTCCAGAGCAGGCGGTGGTCGGGTTGGGGGTAGGCCGCCCAGCTCCACTGGCCCTCGTGCCGGTCCCAGTCGCCGAGCCAGAGGTCGAGCAGGCGGGCGCGCAGGTAAGCGTCTGCATCGAGCTGGTGGCGCTGGTTGGCGTAGCGGTCGGGCAGCACGTCGTCGGTTTCTTCCAGGGCCGTAGCGCCGGCCACGGGCCCGTCGATGTTCTGCTTGCCTTCGTATTTGCGTTCGAGCAGCACCACTTTGCCCCGGAACTGCTCAGACGCCTCGCCCAGGCCCGTTTCATCGGCGCGCACGTAATAGGCCCGCGGGGAAGTGTGGGGTACCCCGGCCGCCGTGGTCAGCGGGGGCACCACAAAGGCGCCGTAGGGCATGGCGGCGGCCGTGGCGTCGCGCACGGTGGCCAGCACAAAACCCTGGCGCAGAAACTTCGGTAGGGTCTTGTACGGGTCCTTATCGATGCTGCGTACGGCGTAGCTATGCCCGGCGGAGTCCACCATGGTCATGCTGATGGTCTGGAAGCCGCCGCCCATTTTGGCGAAAGTAAGGCCGCCCGGCACTACGGAGGCAGGCTTGAGTACGGGCAGGCTGACGGGGGCGGCCCAGGCCCGGCGGTAGTGGGGCCCTAGTAGCAGGCGGCCGCCCGGACCCCGGCGGTAATGGCGGCCGGCCGTGACGCGGGCACTGTCGGCGGCGGCGGGCAGGGGGCTGGAAAAATTGACCCGGGCATCGGGCTGGAAGAAGGTGTCCCGGCCGCAGGAAGCGGCCGTCAGCAGGAGCAGGGGGAAGAAGTAGCGTGGGTTCATGCAGAGCGAAAAAGCGCGACGTGGTTTCCTTCAACGCAAGTTCGCCGGAAAAGTCAATACCAGGGCGCACACAACCGCCGGGGCCGGCTTTGCGCTATAAGGCAGGCCGCCCCGTCCGGGACCGGCCTGCTTGTTCCGCCTGTTACCCGCTTCTTCGTGTTATTGTCCTTTTCTGCGTCCTGGCTTGGAACGGTGTTCGGCAGTGGTTTGCTGCTGATTTCCTGCTCCGCGCCGGCCCAACCTACCCCGCCCGACCGTCGGCCTGCCATCAGTCCCGATTCCACCGTGCGGGTGGCCGCCGGCCCCCAGTACGACCGGGGCGCCATCCACCGGTTTTTTTGGGGGACGCACTACCGGGAGCTCTGGAGCCTGCCCGTCACGGTGCCCGTCTTCAACCTGCGTACGGCCGTGCCCGGGGGGCTGACGCCCCTCAAGGAAGGCGGCTCTTTTCAGACCAAAAACCTGCGCCTGGTGGACCGTAACGGCGTGCAGTACGTGCTGCGCTCCGTTGATAAGGACGCTACCCGGGCCTTGCCCGAGAACCTGCAGGACGGGGCCCTGGGCCGGGTGATGAAGGACCAAACCAGTGTTATCCATCCCTACGGAGCCTACATTGTGGCTCCGCTGGCCGAGGCCGCGGGCCTCTACCATACCAATCCCCGCCTCGTGTACGTGGCCGATGATCCGGCCCTGGGCGAGTTCCGGGAGGGTTTCGGCTACGCGCTCTATTTGTTTGAGGAGCGCCCCGAAGGCGACCAGAGCCGGGTGGCCAGCTTCGGCAACTCCCGGCAGGTGGAAAGCTCCCGCAAGGTATTTACCAACCTGCTGGCCAGTACCCGCTACCAGGTGGATGCCCGCCAGTACCTGCGCAACCGCCTCTTCGATATGTGGCTCGGCGACTGGAGCCGGCGCGAGGACCAGTGGCGCTGGGCCAGCTTCCCGGCGGCCGGCGGCGGCACTACCTACCAGGCCATTCCGCGCGACCGGGACCACGCCTTCTTCAAGTTTGATGACGGCTTGCTGACCCACATGATTGGCTGGATTAAGTCAAATTACCAGAGCTTCCACGAGAAAATCCGCCTCGCCGACGTGGAGGGCCTCAACCGCGCCGCCCGGCCCATGGATAAGTCGCTGCTGCCCTACCTGACCCGGGAGGATTTCCGCCAGGTGGCCGACTCCCTGCGCAACTCCCTCTCCGACGCGGCCATTACCCGGGCTCTGGCCGTGTGGCCCGCAGAAGTCCGGGAAGTAAGCCAGGCCGATTTCACCCGCAAGCTGCGGGCCCGCCGCGAGCAGTTGCCCGCCGTAGCCGATAAGTTCTACACCCTGCTGGCCCGCGACATCGAGTTGCCCGGCTCCGACGAGGCCGAACGCTTCGTGGTGGAGCCCGCCGGGCCAGACGCGGTGCGGGTGCAGGTGTTCCGGCTATTGCCCACCGGGACCGCGCTACTGCACCAGCGTACCTATACCAGCGCCGAAACCCGCTCCCTCAAGCTGTTCGGGCTGGGCGGTAACGACACGTTTGAAATCCGGGGCGAGCCCACGGCTAAAATCGAAATCGGCATCTACGACGGAGCCGGCGAAGACCGGATTGAAGCCACGCCCGCCCCCGCCAAGCGGCCCGGCAGCCGCCTCACCATCTACGACAACGCCGACGGCAACACGCTGCGCATCGGCAAGTTCAGGACGGAAGCGTACGAGCCCAAAGCGCAGGAATTTGACGCGGCTGGCTGGTTGCTGCGCCATCGGCTCTATTGAGCCAGCTTGCGCAAGGGCAAACCGAGGGCCTGTTCGCCCGATGGCCGGGCAGAAACCAGCCGGGTGCTTGCCCGCCGTCCCTGGCGCTCTGGTGCCGGTGTGAAGGGCGCTAGTTGAATTCCTGGAGCCAGTGCGTAGCGGCTCCCTCATCGGAGAAGAGCTGAATCTGGTAGCGGTGGCTGGTTTGGGCGGGGGCCTGGGCCAGCACGGCCAGAGGCGTGGTGCCGGCGGTAGCCGGCTGCCAGGTGGCCGCTACTAGGCACGCTAAATAGACGGGCTGATCCTGCAGCCGGGGGCTGAGGCTGGGCAGGTAGTGTTGCGTCAGCCAGGTCACCATCTGCTCATCGGACTGGGTGCGGCGGCGGGAATCCACCAGCCAGCGGCTGGCCTGGTGCTCAGTTGCTACGGTCAGCACTTCGGCGTAACCAGCCTGGAGTTCAACCTGCGAAATATCGCGCAGCCAGCGCACGATAAGCAGGGACAAATCGGGGCGGAAGGTTACGGAAAGGTAAGGGGAGTCGGTGGTCATGTAGGAGGAGCCAGTGAGCGGCTCGGGAGGGCAAAGATACGGCAGTCTGCCCGAACGGTTTCGCCAGGGGCTAATTGGGCCGAAATCAGCAACTAAAAGTGCGTGCAGCCGAGTGCCCGCGACGGTAACAGGCCGGTTGTGTTCTATCTTTGCGTTTTGGCTGAACTCCATGCGCGCCTTTGCCACCCCCGATTACCTCGACCTGTCCTACCGCTCCGATCTGAATTTTATCGTGGCGCGTTGGTTGCGGCCGGTATCGGGCAGCGAAACGCGGCAGGGCTACCAGCTGATTGTGGAAGCCGGGCAGGCGTGCCAGTGCCCGTACTGGCTGCTCGACGGGCGCCGCCGCCAACCCGCCGACGCCGAAACAACGCACTGGGGACTACACGAGTTTTTCCCGCGTCTGCACGTGGCGCTGGGCCAGCCCGTATTTATGAGTCAGCTCCTGTCGCCCACGTATCAGGCCCTGACCGACGCCCAACCCGCTTTTCAGCAGGCCGAACAGGCCCCCGCCCAAACCTACCGGATGCAGCGCTTCAACGACGAAACGCGGGCCGTGCACTGGCTGCAACAGCAGCAACTGCCCCGGGCCGGCAACCCGGCTTAGGCCCGAACGGGAGCGGGCGGCGCTACTGGAACACCTTCACCTTGTCCTTGTGCTTGGTGCGCAGGTACTGGCGGATGATCTGCTGCACGTCCTTATTGTCGTGGAAGCGTTTGATGGCGTCCCGGAAATCGGCGAAGCGCCGGGCCGAAAAGCTCTCATCCACGTAGCCGAAGCCCAGGTAGCGGCCGTTTTCCACCACCACCAGGCTTTTCTCATCGGCCCGCCGGCCCTCGCCAATCACCACAAACGAGCCGTGCTCGTAGGTGAACGACTCGATGGCGGCTTCTACCCGCTGGTTGTACTCCTCGGCCGGCTCCAGGCCCAAACAAGCCCCTTTGCAGCGGTGCACCTGGTAATCGAAGCAGGCACCCTGGGTTTTGTACAGGTCGCAGAGCTTCTGGCAGAGGTTGAACTTGGCCACCTTGTGAAACAGGAAGCCCTTGGCCTTGTACTGGTTGCCCAGGGCAATGAGCGGGTGCGACTCGGCGTGGTCGTCGGCGCGGCCGTAGTAGAGGTGCTTGTAGCCGTTTTCGTCGGTGCGCAGGAAAATGCCGGCCGGAAACACGGAGCGGCGCTGGGCGCGGTTGTAGAGGGGCTTGAGGCGCTTGATTTCGTGCGACTCGTAGAGCAGGGCCACCAGCTCGGAGCCGGTCAGCTCCCAGGTGATGTCGGAGATGGAGTTTTTGAACTCCAGGCTCTTGCGCGACTTGTAATCGACGGCGAAGTGCTGCTGAATCCGCTTGTAGATGTTGATGCTCTTGCCCACGTAAATTACCTCCCCGGCCTGGTCGTGGAAGTAGTACACGCCGGCCTCGTGGGGGAGGGCCGCCACCTGCTCGGGGCTGATGTTGGGCGGCAGCAGGGCCGTTTTGATGGCCTCCTGCACCGCTTTAATTTTGCGGGGCGAGGGCTGCTTGCCCGTCGTGGAGGTCGCGGCGGCGGCGGCCGCAGGTTTGCGCCCGGCGGGGGCGTTGGCATCTACCACGGCCAGGGTGTCGGCCGGGCTCAGGCCCCGGGCCGCCGCCGGCGCTTCCTGCTGCTGGCTGATGGCCAGCAACCGGCCGAAGAGTACGGCCGTGGCGGCCGCGTCGCCGGCGGCGCGGTGGCGGCCGTTGAGCTCAATGCCGATGTTCTGGCAAAGCTTGCCCAGGCTGTAGCTGGGCTGGCCCGGCATCAGGGAGCGGCTCAGACGCACCGTACACAGGGTTTTGCGCGAGTAGTTGTAGCCCAGGTCGGCAAACTCCTTTTTCAGAAACGAGTAGTCGAAGCGCACGTTGTGGGCCACGAACACGCAGCCCTCGGTCATTTCCACCACCTTGCGGGCCACCTCGTGAAAGCGCGGGGCCTCGCGCACCATGTCATCGGTAATGCCGGTGAGCTGGGTGATGAAGAACGGGATGGCCCGGCCGGGATTGATCAGGGAGCTGAACTCGTCCACCACCTTTTCGCCATCGTGGATGTAGATGGCAATTTCGGTGATGCGGTCCTGAGCGGGCTGGCCCCCGGTGGTTTCAAGGTCGATGATGGCGTACAAATGCGTTCCGGAGCTGTTGGCTAGTAGCGGTTGGCTGATAGCTTGCGTGAGATGATACGGCCCGCCGCAGTTGGCTAAGCAGATTGGTAACAAAGATACCGGACCGGAAGGTTGCGGGCCGCCGCTTTTCCGCTTTACATATTCTGCCCCCGCCGTACCCGCCCAAAAAAGAGCCCGCCGGATGGGCGGGCTCGGGTGGCGTAGCAGCGGGCCATGGGCTTACGCCTCGCGGCCCCGCAGGCGGTTCCAGAACCGCAGGAACACGCCGGGCTCCTTGTTTTCGGGCTTGGTTGAGTCGTCGCCCTCGGCCGTATCGCCCAGCAGGAAGCCCCAAGGCTCGGTTACCTGGTTGGCATCGAGCACCACCTTGATTACGGCCATCAGCGGAATGCTCAGAATCATGCCCGGCGTGCCCCAGAGCTCATTGCCCAGAATCAGGGCCAGAATGGCAGCCAGCGGGTTGATGCTCACCTGGGAGCCGGTAATCAGGGGGGTAATGAAGTTGCCCTCCAGGAACTGCACCAGCACGAATACCCCAATCACGAGGGCGGCCTGCAGGGGCGAGCCGGTTTCTACCAGCGTGATAATGGCGGGCACCGTAGCACCGATCATAATGCCGATGTAGGGAATCACGGCCAGCACCGACGCGAAAATGGCGAAGAAGATGGCGAACTTCACGTCCAGAATCAGCAGCCCGATGCCGTTGAGGATGGCTACAATCACAATCACCTTCAGCAACCCCGAAATGTAGGCCTGCACCACCGTCTGGATGTTGTCTACGGTGGCGAGCACGGCCGTGCGCTTGTCGGGGTCCACGAAGCGGAACATGAACTGGCGCAGGTGGTCGCGGTAGAGCAGCAGACAGAAGATGTAGATGAGCACCTGGGCCAGATTGCTCAACGCCAGGGTGGTGGTGGTTAGCGTGGTGCCCAGGTAGGAGCCGCCCGATTTCTTGAGCGTCTTCATGGTCGTTTCCTTCAGGTCGTCTATGCTCATGGGCTGGTAGCCGAACTTGAGGTGGGCCCATTCCTGAGTCTGGGTGAAAAACTCCATCATCTTCACCTGCAGCTTGGGCAGCTCACTCTGGAACTGGGTAAGCTGGGAGCCAAAGGCCACGATAATACCGGCAAAAATGGCCGTCAGCAGCAGCAGGCACAGGATGATGGCCAGAATGCGGGGCACGTTGCGGCTTTCCAGCCAGCGGCAGATAGGCAGCAGCAGCAGCGTGAACACGGCCGCAAACAGCAGGGGCAGCAGCACATCATCGAGCTCGTGCAGGGTGAAGATCAGCAGCACGGCCCCCAGCATGAAAAAAGCAAACTGGATAATGGGCGTCTGGCGGATGACCGGCTTGGGCGTGTGCCCTGAGGGAGGCAGGTGATGTTGGGAGGCTGGGGGAAACATTTTGCTAAAAAATTTGGGAGAGGTGAGGCAATAGAAAAGGCGGGTGGTGAACGCAATGAACGAACAAAGCAGGCCGAAATGGGAGGGGAGCTGGCAGGAGAAAGGAGAATTTACTAACTTTACTAGCGAAATGAGTGCGCGGAAACGGGCGTTTTTCTGCGTTATTTTACCTCACTTTTTTGAACTCCGCATTCTCTGATGGCTGAAGAACAGATATCCGTCGCTACCCACGGCTACACCGAAGACAGCATCCGCTCCCTCGACTGGCGTGAGCATATCCGGCTGCGACCGGGCATGTACATTGGCAAGCTCGGCGACGGCTCGGCCTACGACGACGGCATCTACGTGCTGGTGAAGGAAGTCATCGACAACTCCATCGACGAGCACGTAATGGGCCACGGCCGCACCATCGAAATCAAGATTTCCGACCAGCGCGTGCAGGTGCGCGACTATGGCCGCGGCATTCCGCTGGGCAAGGTGGTGGACGTGGTGAGCAAGATTAACACGGGCGGCAAGTACGACAGCAAAGTCTTTCAGAAGTCTGTGGGCTTAAACGGGGTCGGTACCAAAGCGGTTAACGCCCTCAGCAATTACTTTCTGGTCCAGAGCGTACGCGACGGGCTGATGAAATCGGCGGAGTTTTCCCAGGGCCTGCTCACCAGTGACCCCAAGCCCCAGAAAACCAGCCAGCGCAACGGCACGCTGATGACGTTTCAGCCCGACGACTCGATTTTCAAGAACTACCGCTTCATCCCGGAGTACCTCGAAAATCAGATCTGGAACTACGTTTACCTGAATGCCGGCCTGACCATCAACTTCAACGGCCAGAAGTACTTTTCCGAGAACGGCCTGAAAGACCTGCTGGAGCGCAAAGCCGATCGGGAGAGCCTGCGTTACGATATCATTCACCTCAAAGGCGAGGATATTGAGCTGGCCCTCACCCACGGCAACGACTACGGCGAGGAATACTACAGCTTCGTGAACGGGCAGTATACCACCCAGGGCGGCACCCACCTGGCCGCCTTCCGCGAGGCCATCGTGAAAACGGTGCGCGAGTTCTATAAAAAGGACTACGACGCCTCCGATGTGCGCGCCTCCGTCATCGGGGCCATTTCGGTGCGGGTGCAGGAGCCTGTGTTCGAGTCGCAGACCAAAACCAAGCTTGGCTCCCTCAACATGGGCCCCGACGGCCCCACGGTGCGCAATTTCATCGTCGACTTTGTTAAGGAGCACCTCGACAACTTCCTGCACAAGAACCCCGCCATCGCCGATGCCCTCAAAAAGCGCATCGAGCAGAGCGAGCGGGAGCGCAAGGACATGGCCGGGGTGAAGAAGCTGGCCAACCAGCGGGCCAAAAAAGCCAACCTGCACAACCGCAAGCTCCGCGACTGCCGCTTCCACTTCGGCGAGGGCAAGCAGGAGGCCGAGGCCCAGACCACGCTCTTCATCACCGAAGGCGACTCGGCCTCGGGCTCCATCACCAAGAGCCGCAACGTGGAAACGGAGGCCGTGTTCAGCCTGCGCGGCAAGCCCCTGAACTGCTTCGGGCTGAAGAAGAAAATCGTGTACGAGAACGAGGAGCTCAACCTGCTCCAGCACGCGCTCAACATCGAGGAGGGCATCGAGAACCTGCGCTACAACCGCGTGGTGATTGCCACCGACGCCGACGTGGACGGCATGCACATCCGCCTGCTGCTGCTCACCTTCTTCTTGCAATTCTTCCCCGACCTGGTGCGCAACGGGCACGTGTACATCCTGGAAACGCCGCTGTTTCGGGTGCGCAACAAGAAATCGACCATCTACTGCTACAACGAGCAGGAAAAGCAGCAGGCCATGCGCCAGCTCGGCCGCAACCCCGAAGTCACCCGCTTCAAGGGCCTGGGCGAAATCAGCCCCGACGAGTTCGGCAAGTTCATCGGCGAGAACATCAAGCTCGAGCCCGTGATTCTACAGGCCGAGCGTTCGGTGCAGCAGATTCTGACCTACTACATGGGCAAGAACACGCCCGCCCGCCAGGAATTCATTATCGACAACCTGCGCCTCGAAAAAGACCTTATTACCTCCGACGTGCTGCCCGTGGCCGAGGTGCCGGAGGAGGATCTGGCCTAGGCGCGCCGCCCGCCTTTTTTGCGTTCCTTCGTCCGGGCCGGGTCCGGGCGAAGAGTGGTACAAGAACAATAACCGTGGCCGATGCCACCCCCAACTGTGTCAGAAGAAACGACTCCCCAGGACCTGAACCCCGATTTCCAGCCCGACCGATACGCGGCCGGCGACTCCGTGGAGTTCGGGGACGTGGCCGCCGCTCCCGCGGCCGAACCCACCGAATTTGACGACGTGCTGGCCGAATCCGGCGCCGACGTGGAAGCCATTACCGAGCCCGAGCCCCTCGCGGCCGAAGCCGAGGAGCAGGAAGAGGAGGAAGCCAAATTCGCCCCCGGCGAAACGATTCACGACGTGGCCACCGTGCGCGGCATGTACCAGAACTGGTTTCTGGACTACGCCTCCTACGTGATTCTGGAGCGCGCCGTGCCCGCCATCGAGGACGGCCTCAAACCCGTGCAGCGCCGCATTCTGCACGCTATGAAGGAAATGGACGACGGCCGCTTCAACAAGGTGGCCAACGTCATCGGGCAGACCATGCAGTACCACCCCCACGGCGACGCCAGCATCGGCGACGCCATGGTGAACCTGGGCCAGAAGGATTTGCTGATTGAAACCCAGGGCAACTGGGGCGACATCCGGACCGGCGACGGGGCGGCCGCGCCCCGCTACATTGAGGCCCGCCTGAGCAAGTTCGCCCTCGACGTGGTCTTCAACCCCGACATCACGGAGTGGCAGATGAGCTACGACGGCCGCAAGCGCGAGCCCACCACGCTGCCCGTGAAGTTCCCGCTGCTGCTGGCCCAGGGCGTGGAAGGCATTGCCGTGGGCCTGAGCACCAAGATCATGCCCCACAACTTCCGCGAGTTGTGCCAGGCCAGCATTGCCGTGCTCCGGGGCAAGGACATCCAGCTCTTCCCCGATTTCTCGACCGGCGGTCTGGCCGACGTGAGCAACTACCAAAGCGGGCAGCGGGGGGGCAAAATCCGGCTGCGGGCCACCATTGAGAAGGTCGATAAGACCATGCTCGTGATTCGCGACATTCCCTACGGCACCACCACCACGGCGCTCATGGAAAGTATCGTGAAGGCCTCGGAAGCCAACAAAATCAAAATCCGCAAGGTGGTCGATAACACGGCCGCCGAGGTGGAAGTGCAGGTGCACCTGCCCGCCGGCGTGAGTCCCGACCTGACCATGGACGCGCTCTACGCCTTCACCGATTGCGAAATCAGCATCTCGCCCAACACCTGCGTCATCATTGAGGACAAGCCGCGCTTCGTGGCCGTGGAGGACATGCTGCGCCTGAGCACCCAGAAAACGGTGCGCCTGCTGGAGCGGGAGCTGGAAATCCGCCAGGACGAGCTGCGCGAAAAGTGGCATTCGGCTTCGCTGGAAAAGATTTTTATCGAAAACCGCATCTACCGCAAAATTGAGGAGTGCGAAACCTGGGCCGATATTCTGCAAACCATTGAAGCCGGCCTGAAGAAATTCACGCGGGTGGCCGGGGAGAAGGAGAAAGCCAACGACGCGCGCATTGTGCTGGCCCGCCCCATTACGGAGGAAGACCTCACCCGCCTGACTGAAATCCGCATCAAGCGCATCAGCAAGTTCGACGGCTTCAAGGCCGACGAGCACATCCAGCGCCTGGAAACGGAGCTGACCGAAGTGGCCGACCAGCTGGCCCACCTCACCCGCTATGCCATTAACTACTTTGAGGGCCTGCTCAAGAAGTACGGCGCGGGCCGGGAGCGGCGCACCCAGCTGCGCACGTTTGCCGTGGTAACGGCCCAGAAAGTGGCCGTGGCCAACCAAAAGCTCTACGTGAACTACGCCGACGGTTTCGTGGGCTACGGCCTCAAAAAGGACGAAAAAGCCGTGGCCGTGACGGATTGCTCCGACCTCGACGACATCATCGCCATCCGCCGCGACGGCACGTTCATGGTCACGCGCATCGCCGAAAAAACCTTCGTGGGCAAGGACATTCTGCACGCTGGCGTCTACAACAAGAACGACGACCGGCTGGTGTACAACATGATTTACCAGGACGGGGCCTCGGGCATCAGCTTTGCCAAGCGCTTCCTGGTCACGAGCATCACCCGCGACAAAGTCTACGACCTGACCAAGGGCACCAAGGGCACCAAAACGCTCTACCTGACGGCCAACCCTAACTCGGAGTCGGAAATTGTGGGCATCCAGCTCCACGACAAAGCCCCGGCCCGGGTCAAGCAGTTCGATTTCGACTTCGCCGAGCTGGCCATCAAGGGCAAGGGCTCGATGGGTAACATCGTCACCAAGCAGCCCATCAAGAAAATCACCCAGAAGGCTCTCGGCGACTCGACCCTGGGCGGCCGGGAAATGTTCTTCGACAGCGTGGTGGGCCGCCTCAACGCCGACGGCCACGGCCGCTACCTGGGCACCTTCGACACCGACGACACCGTGCTGGCCGTGTACAAGGACGGCACCTACGAGCTGACCGCGCCCGATCCGGCCATTGATTTCGTGGTGCCCAACCTGCTGGTGCTGCGCAAGTTCGATGCCCAGACGGTGCTGAGCGCGCTCTACCTCGAAGGCGAGTCGAAAACCCACTACGTGAAGCGCTTCCGCATCGAAACCAGCACCGTGGCCAAGCGTTTCGCCTTCCTGCCCGAAACCAAGGGTACCAAGCTGCTGCTGGCCACCGCCCACCCCGAGCCGGAAGTGGACCTGAAAATCCAGCGCGACAAGAAGGCCGACAAGGAATCCGAGAAACTCCGCCTCACCGAGTTCATCGACGTGAAGGGCTGGAAGGCCATGGGCAACAAGCTGAATTACTTCAAGGTCCATTCCGCCGCTTTGCTCACCGACGAAGGCCCCGAGCCCGAGCGCAAGGTGGCCAAGAAGAAGGTGGGGCCCGCCACCATTCCGCGCGCCGCGGCTGCCACTTCGCCCGTGCCCCACGAGCCCCTGCCCGACCAGACCGGTCCGGTGGACATCTCCGCCGCCGACGTGGCCCAGGCCCAGGCCGTGCTCAAAACCCCCAAGTCGCAGCTCAAGCTGTTCTAGCGGCTCAAGGTGAAGTGGCAAGGTGGAGCAATGGTGAGTTGCGGCTCCGGAACCCGGTTGGCGCCGATGGCGCAAATTGGCCCGTTCAAACAGCAACTTAGCGTTTCACCACCTCGTTATTTCACTCCTAGACAACGTTGCGTCCTGGGGGGTGTCTTTCGCTGACCTGTTGTTGCTCGTTGTTCGTGTCTGTGTTTCTGTCTGTGCGCCTACCGTTTCGCCCGCTGGTTTGGCTGTGGGGGCTGGCACTGTGGGGGCTGACGGCCGGGGCGGCTTCGGCTCAGCCGCCGGCCCGGCCCGGCCGGCCGGCCGGCAAGTTGGCTCCCGCCGCGCCCGATCCGGCTCTAGCCCGCCTGCTGGCGCAAGCCCGGAAACTTCAGGCCGATTACCACGAGTCGCAGGCCCTGGGCCTCTACGAGCAGGCGCTGGCCAAAGCTCCCGCGACCTATGAGGCCCTGTGGTCGGCGGCCGTGCTCAGCGTGCGCATCGGCAACCGCTACACCGACGAGACCCGCAAAGCCGCCTACTTCAGCGCCGCCCGCCTTTACGCCAACCGCGCCCTGGTGGTAAAACCCAACGGGGCCGAGGGACACTACGCCCAGGCCCTGACCCTGGCTACCCAGGCCCCGCTGCTGCCGTTGCGGGGCCGTCTGCTGGCCTACCGCGAAATGCGCCCCCACGTGTACCGGGCCACCGAGCTGCGTCCCGAGTGGGCCGAAGCCTGGCAGCTGCTGGGGCGCTGGCACTACCGCGTCGACCACTACAGCCTGGTGGAGCGCCTCTACAGCCGGCTGTTTCTGGGCGGCGTGCCGGTGGGCGGCAGTACATTGCTGGCCATTGAAGCTCTGCGCACAGCCCACCAGCTCGATTCTACCCGCATCGAGTATGCCTACGACCTGGCCCGTGTCCACCTCAACCGTAGCCAGCAGTCCCGCGCTACGGACGTGCTCCAGGCCGCCGTGGAACTGCCGCCCGTCACGGCCGACGAGCTGGTTATCAGCCGCCGCTGCCGACTGATGCTGGAGCAGCTCAACCGCCGCCAGCGCCGGCAAGTGCAGCGCCATCTGAAAAAGCTCTGACCTCTGCGGCGGTAAGCCGGCGGCTGTATCTTTGTCGAAACCATTTCTGCCTGACAGTGCCTGTTGTTCGCTTTTCCCGGTTTGCTGTGCTGCTGACGGCCGTTCTCGCCCCGGCCTGCGCCGACGCGCCGGAGGAACGGCCCGACACCATGATCAACCTGCAAACGGTGGAAAGCGGCCCCCGTATTCAGGCCGAAGAACTGGACGGCGCCATCCGGCGCCAACCCGGTAATGCCTCGCTCTATGCCCGCCGGGCCGCTTTCCGCCTCGATGCGGGCCAGGTGGAGGCAGGTCTGCGCGACATCAACCAGGCTCTGGAGCTCGACGACACTCCCGGTGAATTCTACTACACCAAGGCCCGCGCTCTGCGCGCCCAGGGGTATTTGGAATCGGCTTTGGCGGCCACCAACGAGGCGGCCCGCCGCGGTTTTGCCTCGCCCACGCTCAACCTGATGGTGGGGGAGATGCATCTGGCCGCCCGCCGCTACCAGGATGCCGTGGATCAGCTCGACCGCGCCCTCCAGCAGGAGCCCGACTTGGCGGCGGCCCTGTTCTACAAGGGCGTGGCCTACATCGGCCTCCGGGATACCGTGCAGGCCCTCGACTACCTGCGTGCCAGTCTGGCCCGCGACCCGCGGCAGCCGGAAATTCTGCACCAGCTGGCCTTTCTCTCCAATGCCTACGGTCAGCCCGATAAAGCGGCCCTGTACGCGGCCCGGGGCCTGAAGCTCGACCCCACCTACGGCCCGCTCTGGTACGATTACGGCCGCCAGTTTGAGCTCCAGAACCAGCCCGACAGCGCCGCCAGCGTGTACGCCCGCACCGTGCAACTGGACACCACCTTCTACCGTGCTGACTACCGCCTGGGCTTGGCCGCCTTCAAAAGCCGCCGCTACGCCGACGTGGTGCCCCATCTCCAGCGGGCTTTGCGCCGCTCGCCGCGCCTGCTCGATGGCCGCTCCATGCTGGCCGAAAGCCTGGAAAACCTGGGCCGCTGGGCCGAAGCCGCCGACCAGTACCGCCTGTTGGCCCAGGAAAACCCCGGTAACCGCCACTGGAGTTATAAGGTCTGGAAGGTGGGCAACCGCGCCCGCGGAATTATCGTGAACGAAGCCCCACGCCCGGCCCCGGTGGAGGCCATCGAGCCGCTAGTGTTGCACAAGCCGGGGCTTTGAGGTGAGATAGTGAGGTGGTGAAATAGTGAGTCTGACGTTCAGTGGCCCCATTTGCGCAAGCGGCGCAATCATGACCAACTGAACATCAAACTCACCATTTCACCACCTCACCATTTCACCATTTCCGTAACTTGCGGCTTCACGGCTGTTTGTATAGCCACTAGCCCCCTCTTATAGTATGCTTAACATCACCCTCCCCGACGGTTCGGTGCGCCAGTTTGTAGATGGCGCCACGGGCTACGACGTAGCCGCCGCCATCAGCGAAGGCTTGGCCCGCAATGCCGTGGGCGTGCGCGTTAACGGCGAAGTACGCGACCTGCACCGCCCCCTCGAACAGGATGCCCACGTGGCCATTCTGACCTGGAACGACGACGACGGCAAGATGGCCTTCTGGCACTCCTCGGCCCACGTGCTGGCCGAAGCCCTCGAAGCCCTGTACCCCGGCGTGAAGCTGGGTATCGGGCCGGCCATCGAGAACGGCTTCTACTACGACATCGACCTGGGCGAAGGCCGCACCATTTCCAGCGAGGACTTCCCGGAAATCGAGAAGAAAATGCTGGAGCTGGCCCGCCAGAAAAGCAAATTCGAGCGCCGCGAAGTCAGCAAGGCCGACGCCGTGGCTTACTTCACGGAGAAGGCCGACCCCTACAAGCTGGACCTGCTGGAGCGCCTCGAAGACGGCTCCATCACGTTCTACCAGCAGGGCAGCTTTGTGGACCTCTGCCGCGGACCCCACCTGCCCGATACAGCCAACATCAAGGCCGTGAAGCTGCTCAACGTGGCCGGCGCCTACTGGCGCGGCGACGAGAAGAACAAGCAGCTCACGCGCATCTACGGCATCACCTTCCCCAAAGCCAAGGAACTCTCTGAGTACCTCGAGCGCCTCGAAGAAGCCAAGCGCCGCGACCACCGCAAGCTGGGCAAGGAGCTCGAGCTGTTCGCGTTTTCGGAGAAAGTAGGAGCGGGGCTGCCATTGTGGCTGCCCAAGGGCACCATGCTGCGCGAAAAGCTGGAGCAGTTCCTGCGCCGCGCCCAGATGAAGGCCGGCTACCAGCCCGTGGTAACGCCCCACATCGGTTCCAAGGAACTCTACGTGACCAGCGGCCACTACGAGAAGTACGGGGCTGATTCGTTCCAGCCCATCAAGACGCCGAACCCGGGCGAGGAGTTCTTCCTCAAGCCCATGAACTGCCCCCACCACTGCGAAATCTATAAGACCAAGCCCCGCTCGTACCGCGACCTGCCGGTGCGCCTGGCCGAGTTCGGCACGGTGTACCGCTACGAGCAGAGCGGGGAGCTGCACGGCCTGACGCGGGTGCGCGGCTTCACCCAGGACGACGCCCACATCTTCTGCCGGCCGGATCAAGTAAAGGAGGAGTTCACCAAGGTCATTGATCTGGTTCTCTACGTGTTCAAGGCCCTGGGTTTTGAGGATTACACGGCCCAGATTTCCCTGCGCGACCCCGAGAACAAGACCAAGTACATCGGCTCCGACGAGAACTGGGCCTTGGCCGAAAGCGCCATTCAGGAAGCCGCCGCCGAGAAGGGGCTGCGCACGGTCACGGAGCTGGGCGAGGCCGCCTTCTACGGTCCCAAGCTCGACTTCATGGTGCGCGACGCCATCGGCCGCAAGTGGCAGCTCGGTACCATTCAGGTGGATTACAACCTGCCCGAACGTTTCGACCTGGAGTACGTGGCCCCCGACAACTCCCGCCAGCGCCCCGTCATGATTCACCGGGCCCCGTTCGGCTCGCTGGAGCGGTTCGTGGCCGTACTCATTGAGCACTGCGGCGGCAACTTCCCGCTCTGGCTCTCGCCCGAGCAGTTTGCCGTGCTGCCCATTTCGGAGAAGTACCACGACTACGCCCAGCAGGTCTACGACCAGCTGGTGGGCGCCGAGCTGCGCGGCACCGTGGACCACCGCGACGAGAAAATCGGCCGCAAAATCCGCGACGCCGAGGTGTCAAAAGTGCCTTACATGCTCATCGTGGGCGAGAAGGAGCAGGCCGAAGGCATCGTCTCGGTGCGCCGCCACGGCGAAGGCGACGTGGGCGCCATGCCCATTGATGCCTTCATCCAGGACTTCCAGGCCAAGGTGACGGCCCTCATGGACGGCAAAGCCGAATAGTCGGCCAGCCATAAAAGGAGCCTTGCCAGCAGGGCCTTTCCCGGTTCAGCGGCCCCGCGTTTGGGGCGGGCTGCGACGGGGAAAGGCCCTGTTTTGCGAGGTTGAAATTGGGGTTGTGTGGCTGCCGGGGCGGTTTTTTATATAGTATTTGTTGAGGGTTTGGAAAAAATGGCGGATATTTGCCCGCTGAGTGAACCCATTCGAACCCGTTCGTGTGGTAGTAGCCCTAGTCAAAATCGACTTTCACCTTAAGGAGAAACCGCCATAGCTACCCCCAACCGCCGCTATATCCCTCGCGCCCAGGTCGAGGAGCCGTTCAAAATCAATCACAAGATTACGGCCCGTGAAGTCCGTCTCGTTGGCGACAACGTGGAGCAGGGCATTTACCCCACCGATCAGGCCCGGCGCATGGCGCAGGATCAGAACCTGGACCTGGTGGAAATTTCCCCCACCGCTACTCCGCCCGTGTGCCGGGTCATCGACTACTCGAAATTCAAGTACGAGCAGAAGAAGAAAACCCGCGAGCTGAAGGCCAAGCAAACCAAGGTTGTCATCAAGGAAATCCGTTTCGGACCCAACACCGACGACCACGACTTTGCCTTTAAACTCAAGCACGCTCAGGAATTCCTGAAGGAAGGTGCTAAAATCAAGGCTTACGTGCATTTCGTAGGCCGGAGCATCGTCTTTAAGGAGCGGGGTGAAATCCTGCTGCTCAAGTTTGCTCAGGCCCTCGAGGACCTTGGTAAAGTGGAGCAGCTGCCCAAGCTGGAAGGCAAGCGTATGTTCCTGTACCTGGCCCCCAAAGTAATTGCTCCGCCCAAAAAGGCGGCTCCCGCAGCTCCCAAAGAGGCTGACAAGGCGAAACCCGCCGACAAAGCCAAAGGAACTGATGAAGCAGTTGCTAAGGAGAAAGAGGGTAAGAAGGTCAAATCGGCCAACGAAGCCGCTGAATAACGCACTGTCTGGGGTTTTTGCTCCGACTTTTTTGAGCTGGCGCACCGGCCCTAGGCAGCCGACCGCCGCATTTTTCACCCTTTCATTATCACCACAATGCCGAAAATGAAGACCAAGTCCGGCGCCAAGAAGCGTTTCTCGCTGACCGGCACGGGCAAAATCAAGCGTAAGCACGCCTACAAGAGCCACATCTTGACCAAGAAAACCACCAAGCAGAAGCGTAATCTGACGCATGTGACGCTGGTTAGCTCGGCCGACATGAACCGCGTGAAGGACATGCTTAATCTCTAATTAAAAGTTAAAAGTTAAAAGTTAAGGATGCGACGTATTGAGTCGGCATCGATAATTTTTAACTCTCAGCTTTTAATTTTTAATTTCCCAAAAAAACCGGGCGTCCGGTAGGAACCCAAGCTGCGGCAGTAAGTCCGCCGCCGGCCGCCAAAAACAAACAGGTTATGCCAAGAAGTGTCAACCACGCGGCCTCGCGCCACCGTCGGAAAAAGATTATGCGTTTGGCGAAGGGCTACTATGGCCGTCGCAAAAACGTTTGGACCGTTGCCAAAAACGCGGTTGAGAAAGGTCTGCTCTACGCTTACCGCGACCGGAAAGTAAAGAAGCGCGAATTCCGCGCCCTCTGGATTCAGCGTATCAACGCTGGGGCCCGCGAGCATGGTCTGTCGTACTCCCAGTTCATGGGTGGCCTCAAGAAGGCTGGTATCGAGCTCAACCGCAAGGTGCTGGCCGACCTCGCCCTGAACCACCCCGAAGCTTTCAAAGGCATCGTGGAGAAAATCAAGTAGTCGGCTGCCTAAGCCTGCTACCGCTAACCGCGCTTGGTCCGTTCCGGATCAGGCGCGGTTTTGCATTACGGCTGATCGGTTACCGGAGCCCGCAGCAGTTACCCGCGTTGCTGCTACTGGTTGGGCAAGGCAGCAATGCAACAAATAGCAGGCCGGTCGAGGAGTTAAAACCGACGTCCTGAGTAAAGGCCAGGCAGACCTCATCTTTAAATTTGGTTCTGACGGGTACAAACGGATCAGAGCCGCTTTTCTCGGGGGAAAGGCGGCTCTGATCCGTTTGTACCCGGGAACCTGGGCGCGGGGGCTAGAGATGGGTTTGCTGCTCAAGCGTCTGCATTTCCCGTAACCACGCTTCCGCTTCTTCCAGCCCTTCAAACAGGCGCATCTGAAAGTGGGAGCCCACGCGCAGGTGCATATCCTCGGCCGAAGCCTGACCGAAGACGCCGGGGGCCACTATGTGCGCGTGGTAGCGCAGGCCCGCTGCCAGGGCCTGCGGCATCCAGGTGTGCTCAATCCAGTCGTTGGCCTGTTTCCAGGAGCCCAGCACGGTGCGGTTATCGTTGAGAATGTAGGGGCAGTGCGTTTGCTGCAACACGTGCAGGACTCCCAGGGAGCCTTGTACGACGTTATCGGTCGTCAGCAAGCCTCGCCAGTCGTTGTAAATCCAGTGGTTTTGTTGGTCGAACTCGGCGGTGAGGAAAGTATCGCCGAATGAGTTTATGAATTCCTGACGCATAACGAACAAGAAGCCAAACTCTCGGTCAATGGTCAAGTTATTTAGACTAACGAACGATAGTCGTCGGTTAGGTGACACTTTCACAAAGCGAGCCTTCGGGGCATGCCGGAAAGCCAGTGTGCCAGCCGGCCCCGGACAGGGACGCACCGTCGTTGTAAGAAAGCGGCGCGTTGGGGAGAGACACACTGGGTGGAGCATCCGGCGTTGCCCGCTACGCGGTAGCAGGGCCGTGGGAAATATCGCGGAGCAAGTGCAGTCCCTGACGAATCAGCATCTGCCGCTGGACCGGCAGCAGCAAAGCCAAGTTGTGGGAAAAGGCTTCCAGTAGTCGGAAATATTCCTGGATCTGCGCCGGGGAGGCCGCCGCCAGCCGGTAGCTGTGAAGTTGGTCGAGTGTATTCCGAACGGTTGTCTCCATGCCGGCCAGTTCGTCCTCGTGAAGGTCAGGCACGCGGGTGGCGTTCAGCAGGTTGCTGAACTGCTCACTAGTTGTAGAAAACTGCATAGGTGTGTGGTTAGCGGAATCAGAACTATGGAATATAGAATATTGCCCTGGCAAATGCAATAAGGGCTGAAAGAGGTAATCGGCTGCTAAACAGAGGCAGGCAAGTCTGCACAAGACCTCCGAAGAGGCAGACAGTCTGCTAGTGAAAGAAGCCGTGTGGTCATCCGCCGATGCTGATGGAGGCGGTGATAAAAGCAAAACGCACAAAAAAACGGCCTCTCCGCAATGGAAAGGCCGTTTTTGCAAGTAGCGGGGACGAGAGTTGAATTGGTTGCCAGACGAACGAAACCGCGTTTGCAGCGCGTAGAGGTAGTTTTTTTCGGCGCTACGATGCAGGTTTCAGGCACATTTATGATAAAATGGTGACGTTTTTGAGACCAAAACCGACCCTTTTTACACTTGCGACCCGGAATGATAAAACCTGTGGGCCGAAACAGGTCAGGGACGAACCAAAACACAACCATAAACAGCGGGTGCCGGTTACTGGGCTCGGCGTTTGAGGAGGTAACGGTCGCTCGATCCTCCATAAGGCGTGATTTCCCAGCCCTGGGCCGCCAGAAAGTTAAGGGCGGCCGCCAGATCGGCGAAGCGCTTATCCTTCCCGTTTTCCTCATACCACCTAAGCAGCAGATTAGGGGTCACGCCGTCCTGAAAGGCCAGCTTACACCCGAGGCTGGGGAAAGTTACGATTTGGGCAACACCGTACTGGGCGGGAGCTGCCGCGGCGGGCGTTGCGCTGGGGGGGGAAGACTGGGCCAGGGCGGCCGGAGTGGCTGCCGACGTGAGCAGCAGCAGCAGCAGTGATAAACGGCGGAACATAGAAGAGGGAATAGCGGAAGGGACACTAATGCAGCAGAGAGGCGCAATAATTAGGCCATACGGTAGCTTCGGTACGTCCTGGGATTAGGAAATAGGATGACTTCCCGCCTCTCCGGCCACCGGCCGGCGCAGCAGGTCGCGGGTGAGGAGGATCGTAGAGGCGATACGTGGGATTAGGGAAAGCATGAGCAGCGCGAAACGGGGCGTGTAGTTGGGCAGCTGCAACTCAGTAACGTGGAAGAGAGGTCTGGTGAACCCATAGAGTGTGACCAGGATAACCAGCACTTTGGCCCAGTACTGTCCCCGCCAAACGGCCCAGAGCACTAGGGCAACGGGTGTCCCCATTAGAAGCAGGCCGATCAAGGTGCCAACGGAGAACCGGAGGCCGATGGAAGGAGTCGAGTAAAGCGCATTCGCCAGCAGAACAATGCCGAAGCTGACGATAATACACCAGACTGCCTTGCGGTCGTTGGCGGGAATGGTAACGGCCATATCAGTTCGACGGAGTATGTTCACTGGCTGCCATATCCGCTTCAGCGGGAGCCGAGCGGCGCGTGAACTGCTGCCGGAAGAGGCAGAAACCCACGCCCAGCATCATAACCAGCGCAAAAACTTCCCTGGTCACAGTCCAAGCGCTGCGCTGGGGGAAAAAGGGGAGGGCGCTGCCGAAAACGTAGACTGCGTAGGCCAGCAGCAGGGCGTAAACGATTTTAGCCCACGTCTTGCCGGCGCGGATGCCCAGGCCGAGGCCAATGCACATGGCCAACAGCAATACGGTGGTAAGCAGCGCAGGCCCGAGTATCTCCCCAAGCGGGGCACTGGCATGCCGAGCTGGGCCGATAGGCTCAGGCAGGAAGAGATAAAGTGCCGGCAGCTGGTAAAGTACCAGGAGCACGAAATACAGGCGGGAGGCGATAAGGTAATCTCGGCGGAGGGATGAGGGCATGCTACCGGGGAAAGTAGTAGGTGGTTTCTTGGCGCTGGAAGGGCATGGTCAGGTAGCTAGTTGGATGAGCCAGACGACTCGCGCCTTTTGGCGCGCTTGACTATAAAGGATCCGATCAGAGCCAACTGTGGTACATAGTAGGTGCTCAAACGCTGGTTTTCCAGGCGCGTAACGACGATCCATTGGTCGGCATAGTCACCTACGATGTTTACCGTGTCGCCGGGCGCAAGGCGCAGAGCTGGGGCCGTGCGAGCGGTATCTACCGGAGCCGGATACAGGCTGACCGGTTTTGCCAGTCGGCAAAGCTCAGCCCGCCGGTGGACGAGTGTGGACATTTGAGTTAAAGCAATAGGTGTATTAGCAGTTCAATCAATTCGATAATCGATATACCACCGCTTGGACATGTCCCCACCCGCATCGAACAGCCGGGGCGTGTACTCAGGCTCGTACATGGTGTTGTGATAAAACCGTGATAAAAGCAAAACGCACAAAAAAACGGCCTTTCCGCAATGGAAAGGCCGTTTTTGCAAGTAGCGGGGACGAGAGTTGAACTCGTGACCTCAGGGTTATGAATCCTGTGCTCTAACCAACTGAGCTACCCCGCCCTGTTTTGGTGGTGCAAAGGTAGGGACAAGATTTAACCTGATGCAAGTGTTGTGCAAAAAAAAACCCGCGTATATTGGCTGTCGGAGGGGTTTCTCTGGTCATCCCCCTCCGCTAAAATCTTTACTCTGTTCCGCTTATGCCCCTTTCCGCTACTCGCCTCAAACATCGTTTTTTGGTGGAATACTCCATAAATGCCTCTCCTAAAATCCTGTATCCTTACCTGGCCTCGGCCTCGGGCCTGGAACAGTGGTTTTGTCAGAGCGTGAAAGTGGACGGACCGCAACGCTTCAACTTTGTTTGGGACAATCAGCCGCACTACGCCGAAATGGCCTCGCACCGTACGAATCGTTCCGTGCGCTTTGTTTTCCTCGACGATAACCGCGGCTCCCTGCCCGATGCCAATTACCTGGATTTTCTCATCGAAGAATCGCAGCTGACCCAGGAGGTGTACCTGCGTATTCTGGATTACTCGGAAGAAACCGATACGGTGGAACTGCAGGAAATGTGGGATAGCCTCATCCAGAAACTGCGCGAACAGGTCGGCGGCTGATCTTTGTTGGGCCTCACTGCCGGGGAGCAGACGCGAAACGAGCCGTATCTTCGTTTCGCGTTTGCTCCCTGTTTCATGCTGGGCCGGTGACGGCCGGGGAGCAATGGCGGCCAGTTCTATGAAAAAACTCGATAAACTGATTCTACAGGCCTTTGCCGGGCCGTTTCTGCTCACCTTCGCGGTGGTCCAGTTCATTTTCCTGATGCAGTTCATGATGAAATACATGGACGATCTGGTGGGCAAGGACCTGGGCCTGGGCGTTATTGCCCAGCTGCTGTTTTACTTCAGCGTGCTCATCGTGCCTATTTCTCTGCCCCTGGCCGTGCTGCTGTCCTCCCTGATGACCTTCGGGACGCTGGGAGAGCACCATGAGCTGACGGCTATCAAAACGGCCGGTATTTCGCTTACCCGCATTCTGCGGCCGGTACTGCTGGTAAGCGTGCTGCTGGCCGGGGGGGCATTTTGGTTCAACAACACCATCGTGCCCCTGGCCAATCTGGAGGCTTACAGCCTGCTCTGGGACGTGCGCCAGCAGAAACTGGCCCTCGACATCCGGGAGGGGGTCTTCTATAACGGCATTCCGGGCTACACCATCAAGGTCAATGAGAAGGCCGGCGAAAACGGCGACCTGCTCAAGGGCGTCATGATTTATGACCACACCCAGGGCCGGGGCAGCAGTACCGTGATTCTGGCCGACTCGGGCCGCATGTTTACCCGCTTCGGAGGGCAGTACCTGGGGCTGGAGCTGTTTCAGGGGCGCTCCTACGTGGAACAACCCAGCAGCAACAGCCGGTCCGGGGCCAGCTTTATCCGCCAGAAGTTCGACCGTAACCTGATTACGTTTTCCCTGGCCTCCTTCGGCCTCGACCGCACCAAGAAGGAGCTCTTCAAGGAAAATAAAATGATGCTCAACCTGAATCAGCTCAACTTCACCACGGATTCACTGCACCGGCGCCTGGGGCTGGAGCGGCGCCAACTCATTCAGCAGCTCAATCCCTACTACACCTACCTGCGCCTCGATACCACCGGCCGCACGGCGCTGCAACGGGTTGAGAACTGGAAAATTACGGCCGCCCGCCTGCAGCCCGATAACTACCAGGTCGCCCAGCAGGCCGCCAACCGGGCCCGCAACGTGCAGTCGTTTCTGGCTACCTCGGCCGAGCGGCTGACCAGCCTGCGCAAGGAAACGGCCAACTTTCGCATCGAAACTTACCGCAAGTTCACGCAGTCGGCGGCCATTCTGCTCATGTTTCTGATTGGGGCGCCCCTGGGAGCCATCATCAAGAAGGGAGGGCTGGGCGTGCCGATTCTGGTGTCCATCGTGTTTTTCATCATCTACTACGTTTTCTCCATCATGGGCGAGAAGTACGGCCGCGAGATGGTGATGCCCGTGGGCGTGGGCATGTGGATGTCGGCGGCTATCCTGCTGCCCATTGGCCTGTTCTTCCTCTACCAGGCCCGCCACGACTCCGGCCTGCTCGATATCGACTGGGTCCGCCTGATCCCGCGCCGCTTCCGCCCCGGCTACCAGAAGGTGGTTTAGGATTGGTAATGTGTGTTGAATGTGGAAAATGTGTCTGGAATGGGATGAATGTGTTGGGAATGTGAGGAATGCGGGAAAAACTGGGAGAGATAAGCAACGGACTGAATTGCCACATTCCAAACACATTTACCCCACATTCATCAGATTTCAGACTCATCCCAAACACATTACTTCCCATTTACCCCACATTCATCACATTAAATACCTACCTTTGCGGCCACCCCGAGGTGCGGGGTGAATTTTCTTACTTTTTAATCTAAGACGGGGAAACCTATCTGCCGATGCAACTGACCACCGAAGCAAAAAAGGCCATTTTCGAGAAAAACAGCCTTCAGAAGACCTCCAAAGACACCGGTTCGGCCGAGTCGCAGATTGCGCTTTTCACTCAGCGTATTCTGGACCTGACCGAGCACCTCAAGGTGAACAAGAAGGACTTCTCGACCCGTCTGGGTCTTCTCAAACTCGTAGGTAAGCGTCGCAGCATGTTGGATTACCTCATGCAGCGCGACATCAACCGTTACCGCGCGATCATCAAGGAACTGGGCCTGCGTAAGTAAGCTCACCTTCCGGAGCAGGGAGCCTTTCAGCTTGGAAGGTTCCCTGCTCTTTTTTTGTCCAAAGCCGGCCGCCTGTTTCCGCCGGTTTTGTTGTTTACTCTCCGAATCAATCTTTTCCCAGAGCAAAACGGGACCATGGCCGGTCCGGTTTTTTCGGCTGCTCGCCCGCTGCCACGCTTTCTACCAAAGCAACCCACGATGCCCAACTACCACGCGGTTACCAAACACATTACCCTGCCCGACGGACGGCAGATTTCCCTCGAAACCGGCAAACTGGCCAAATTCGCCGACGGCGCCGTAGTGGTGCGCCTCGGCGACGCCATGCTGTTGGCAACGGTCGTGTCGCAGCCCAGCTCGCGCGGCGACGTGGACTTCCTGCCCCTGTCGGTTGACTACCAGGAGAAATTCGGTGGTGCCGGCAACATTCCCGGCTCGTTCCAGCGCCGCGAAGGCCGCCTCTCGGATTACGAAATCCTGGTGTGCCGTATCGTAGACCGTATCCTGCGCCCGATGTTCCCCAAGGACTATCACTACGAGGTGCAGGTGATGATTACCCTGATTTCGGCCGATAAAACCGTGCAGCCCGACGCGCTGGCCGCCCTGGCTGCTTCGGCTGCCCTCTCGATTTCGGATATTCCCTTCGCCGGCCCCATCTCGGAGGTTCGCGTGGCCCGCATTGACGGCAAGCTGCAGATCAACCCCCTCACCGCCGACATTGCCCGCGCCGACATCGACCTGATTGTAGGGGCCACGGCTGATTCGGTAGCCATGGTGGAAGGCGAAATGAACGAAGTGAGCGAAGAGGAAATGGTAGAAGCCATTGCCTTCGCCCACGAAGCCATCAAGGAGCAGGTGCGCGTGCAGCTGGAGCTGGCCGCCGAAGTGGAGAAATCCCACGTGAAGCGCGAGTATCCCAAATACGAGGAAAACGACGACCTGAAGAAGCGCATTCAGGAGGGCGTGTACGAGCAGGCCTATAAAGTGGCGCACTCGGGCAACCCCAGCAAGGCCGGCCGCAAGGAAGGTTTTGGCGCTATCAAAAAGTCCTTGACCGAGAAACTGCTGGAAGAGCAGCCCGAGCTGGACATGAAAATGTTCGGCCGCTACTACTCGTCGGCCGAGAAGAAGGCCATTCGCGACATGATGATCAAGGAGCGCACCCGCCTCGATGGTCGTCAGCTCACCGAAATCCGCCCCATCTGGAGCGAAGTGAACTACCTGCCCGGTGCCCACGGCTCGGCCTTGTTCACCCGCGGCGAAACCCAGTCGCTGACCACCGTAGCCCTCGGCACCAAGCTCGATGAGCAGATCATCGACACGGCCATGACTTCGGGCTACAGCAAGTTCATGCTGCACTACAACTTCCCGGCCTTCTCGACCGGTGAGGTGAAGCCTAACCGCGGCCCCGGCCGCCGCGAAATCGGCCACGGCAACCTGGCCCAGCGCTCCTTGAAGAAGGTGATGCCTTCCGACGACGAGAACCCCTACACCGTGCGTATCGTGTCGGACATCTTGGAGTCGAACGGCTCTTCGTCGATGGCTACCGTTTGCGCGGCTTCGATGGCGCTGATGGACGCGGGCATTCCGGTGCGCTCGGCCGTTTCGGGCATTGCCATGGGCCTCGTGCAGGACAAGGAAACCGGCGAATACGCCGTGCTTTCGGACATCCTGGGCGATGAGGACCACCTCGGCGACATGGACTTCAAAGTAACCGGCACCGAAAAAGGTATCGTAGCTTGCCAGATGGACATCAAAATCCAGGGCTTGAGCGCCGAAATCATGACGGCGGCCCTGCACCAAGCCCGCGAAGGCCGCCTGCACATCCTGCGTGAGATGGCCAAGACCATCAGCCAGCCGGCTGCTGAGCTGAAGCCGCATACGCCTCGCTCGCACAAAATGCTGATCGACAAGGAGTACATCGGGGCCGTTATCGGACCCGGTGGCAAAGTCATTCAGCAGATCCAGAAGGACACCAACGCCACGGTTATCATCGAGGAGAAGGACGAGAAAGGCCACGTGAGCATCTACGCTTCCAACCAGGAAGACATGCAGGCGGCCATCGACCGGATCCGGGCCATTGCGGCCACGCCGGAAGTGGGCGAAACCTACAAAGGCAAGGTGCGCAGCATTCAGCCCTACGGTGCTTTCGTGGAAATCATGCCGGGTAAAGATGGCCTCTTGCACATTTCGGAGGTGGCGCACGAACGCCTCGCCACGCTGGAAGGTGTGCTGGAAGTAGGGCAGGAGATTGATGTGAAATTGCTGGACATCGACAAGAAGACGGGCAAGTACCGGTTGTCGCGCAAGGTGTTGCTGGCCAAACCCGAGCGGGCAGCCGACTCCAACGGGGCAGCTTAATCGGCCCCGGCGAACTTAAGCAGGTACCGGACTGTTGCACTTAACTGAGTCCGGTACCCGCCTAAGGGCCGCATCCGTACATCGGATCAGAAACGACGTTTACTAGCATCAACAACTTCATTCTCTCGCGCCCGCAATGAGACAGCTAAAAATCAGCAAGCAGATCACCAACCGCGAAAGCCAGTCGCTGGATAAATACCTCCAGGAGATTGGCAAGGTGGACCTGCTGACCCCCGACGAGGAGGTAACGCTGGCGCAACGCATCCGGGAAGGTGACCAGCAGGCGCTGGAAAAACTGACCAAAGCTAACCTGCGCTTCGTGGTGTCGGTGGCCAAGCAATACCAGAACCAGGGTCTGAGCCTGGGCGATTTGATCAACGAGGGCAACCTCGGCCTGATCAAAGCCGCCAAGCGCTTCGACGAAACTCGGGGCTTTAAATTCATTTCCTACGCCGTTTGGTGGATCCGCCAGTCGATTCTGCAGGCCCTGGCCGAGCAGTCGCGCATCGTGCGCCTGCCCCTGAACCGGGTTGGCTCGTTGAATAAAATCAGCAAGTCGTTCTCGGAGCTGGAGCAGAAATTCGAGCGGGAGCCCTCGCCCGAGGAAATTGCCGAAGTGCTGGAGCTGACGACCTCGGAAGTGGTGGACACGCTCAAGATTTCGGGCCGCCACGTATCGGTGGATGCTCCCTTCGTGCAGGGCGAAGAAAACCGCCTGCTCGACGTACTCGAAAACGAGGACGAGGAGAGCCCCGACATGGGCCTGATGAACGACTCGCTCCGCAAGGAAGTGCAGCGCGCCCTGAGCACGCTCACCAAGCGCGAAGCCGACGTTATCACCCTTTACTTTGGCCTGAACGGGGAACACTCGCTCACGCTGGAGGAAATCGGCGAGAAGTTTAACCTGACCCGGGAGCGGGTGCGCCAGATCAAAGAGAAGGCCATTCGCCGTCTGCGTCACACCTCCCGCAGCAAAGCGCTCAAACCGTATCTGGGGTAGTTATGCTACTCCCCGGCATCAAACCCTGACCTTTGGTTGGGGTTTTTTGTTGGTAATAAGTCCGGTTGACTACCCGATACGTTCGGAATCGGCGCAACCGGCCGCGCTTGTTACCTTTGTACCCCCAAAACTTCTTTCCTGCGGGTACCGGTTTGCCCCGGTGCCATTTGTTGACTTATGGCGAATTCCACTCCTGAGCACATCAAGTGCCTGATTATTGGCTCCGGCCCGGCCGGTTACACGGCCGCAATTTACGCTTCCCGCGCGGGCCTGGCGCCCGTGATGTACCAGGGCCTGCAGCCCGGCGGCCAGCTCACCATCACCAACGACGTGGAGAACTTCCCCGGCTACCCCGACGGCATTATGGGCCCCGAGATGATGGAAGACCTCAAGAAGCAGGCCGCCCGCTTCGGCACCGACATCCGCTACGGCATTGCCACTTCCGTGGACTTCGAGAGCCACCCGCGCCGCATCACCGTGGACGAAAACCTGGAGCTGACGGCCGATACGGTCATCATTGCCACCGGGGCCTCGGCCAAGTGGCTGGGCCTGCCCTCCGAGCAGCGCCTCAACGGCTCGGGCGTATCGGCCTGCGCCGTCTGCGACGGGTTCTTCTACCGGGGCAAGGACGTGGCCATCGTGGGCGCCGGCGACACGGCCGCCGAGGAGGCCACTTACCTGGCCAACCTGTGCTCCAAAGTGTACATGATTGTGCGCAAGGGCGAAATGAAGGCCTCCAAGATCATGCAGAAGCGCGTGCTCGACAACCCCAAGATTGAGGTGCTCTGGAACACGGTGACCGACGAAATCCTGGGCGAGCACGCCGTGGATGGCGTGCGGGTGAAAAACGTGCTCGACGGCACCACCCGCGAGCTGGCCATCGAAGGCTTCTTCGTGGCCATCGGCCACGAGCCCAACTCCAAGATTTTCCAGCCCTACCTGCACCACGATGAGCAGGGCTACCTCAAAACCCTGCCCGGTACGGCCAAAACCAACGTGGACGGCGTCTTTGCCTGCGGCGACGTGCAGGACTATACCTACCGCCAGGCCGTGACGGCCGCCGGCTCGGGTTGCATGGCCGCCCTCGACGCGGAACGCTACCTGGCCGCCCTCGGCGACCATTAGCAGCGGTGAGGTGGTGAAATGGTGAGATGGTGAGTGGATGTTCGCATTACTTTACCAGGTCGGCTGCTTCGTTGGGAGGGGCCGAACAATAAAACTCACCATTCCACCATTTCACTATTTCACCCTCTCATTGCCCTGCCCTTGCTGAATTTTGCGAAACACTGGCTGCTGCCGCTGCTACTGATCGGGCTCCTGCTGGCCCTGCCCGGTCAGCTGCTGGCCCAGCGGCGAAAAGTGCCCCAGCCCAAGGCGAAAGCCGGCGCCCCGGATAAGCGGAAGGATTTCTTCCGCATCAAATCGCCCACCATCCGCTACGTGCGGCCCGATACCACCATTCTCATCGAGACGGAGGAGTTGCCCGATGAAGGCTCCGACGCGGCCAAGTCTATTTTCTTCAACCCGGCCAAGTCCCTCTCCATTGTAAGCGAGGACACCACCTCCCTCAACGAAGGGGAGCAGCACATTGTGGAGGTGAAGGAGGAAGTCAAAATTGACTCTTCCTGGATTCAGGTGGCCGGCTACTACGCCATCTGGGACACCCACAACATCAACCCCTACCGGGTAGATGGCCGCCGTATCAAGGACACGCTCAACCTGCGGCTCATCGAGCCAGAACGGCAGCGCTACGCCAAAATGCCCCTCAACAGCACCCCCGTTACCTCCGATTTCGGCTTCCGCGGCTACCGCTGGCACTACGGCACCGACCTCGACCTGGAAACCGGCGACTCGGTGAAAACGGCCTTCGACGGGGTGGTGCGCCTGGTGAAATGGGACGGCTCGGGCTACGGCAACTACGTGCTGGTGCGCCACTACAACGGCATCGAAACGCTCTACGGCCACATGCAGAAGGCGGTGGTCACGCCCGGCACCTTTGTGAAGGCGGGGGAGCTCATTGGTTACGGCGGCAGCACGGGCCGCAGCAGCGGCTCTCACCTGCACTTCGAGGTGCGCTACGAGGGCAACCCCATCGACCCCGAGAAGCTCTACGACTTCCCCGATTATCGCCTGATCAAAGACAACTTTCAGATCACCTCGACCCTGTTTGCCTATTACAGCAAGGCCCTCAAGTACCGGGGCGGCAGCGTACCGGGCGCGGGCAGCAGCAGCAGCAGTGCCCGGCCCACCCAGGCCCGGCGCGTGGTCACCCACAAAATCCGCAGCGGCGACACGCTTTCGGAAATTGCCCAGAAGTACGGGGTTTCGCAGGCCCAGATCCGCCGCCTCAACGGCAGCGTCGGCACCCTGCGCGTGGGCCGGACGTTACGCATTAAATGAGTTGTCGGTTGTGAGTTGTCGGTTGTTGGTCCTCTTCTCTCAGGATATACAAAGGCTGACAACTGACAATTAGTAACTGAGAACCTTTCAACAAGATGAAACTTGATATCCTGGCCTTCGGGGCCCACCCCGATGATGTGGAAATGTCCTGCGCCGGCACGCTGCTGGCGGCGGCGGCGGTGGGCAAGAAAATCGGCATCGTCGATTTTACCCGGGGCGAGCTGGGCACCCGCGGCACGGCCCTCACGCGGGCCGAGGAGGCCGAAAACGCCACCCGCATTCTGGGCCTGCACGCCCGCGAGAACCTGGGCCTGCCCGACGGCTTCTTTCGCAACGACCGGGAGCACCAGCTGCCCCTGATAGCCGCCCTGCGCCGCTACCAGCCCGACGTGGTGCTCTGCAACGCCATTCACGACCGCCACCCCGACCACGGCCGAGGCGCCCAGCTGGCCTCGGATGCCTGCTTTCTGAGCGGGCTGCGCCGGGTAGAAACCCTCGGCGACGATGGCCAGCCCCAACTGCCCTGGCGCCCCCGGGTGGTGTACCACTACATCCAGGACCGCCAGCTGCCGGCCGATCTGGTGGTGGATATTACCCCGCACTGGGCGAAGAAGTGGGAGTCCATTCTGGCCTACAAAACCCAGTTTCACGACCCCGAAAGCACCGAGCCGATTACCTACCTCTCCACGCCGGTGTTCAGCAACTTCCTCGAAGCCCGGGCCCGGGAGTTCGGCCACCTGATCGGGGTGGAGTTCGGGGAAGGATTCACCCGCCAGCGCCCCGTAGGCGTGCGCGATATCACGGAGTTGATCTAAGGCGTATCATTTCCAAAACCACCAGCAGCCCAGCCGTCAGGTTGGGCTGCTGGCGTTAGAAAGAGAGAGGCAGCAGGGGTTTTCTGACTGAAAACCGACTTTTGTAAAGTCTACTCAAAAGAGCTGTAACTGCACCATTATACTATCCAGGCTGAATGTATTGAATAGTTAGAAGTCTGATTTCTGCGAAGTTTGAACTGGCGGAATGAGTTGCCGGGTGCTATTTCGGGCGTCCTCTCCGGGTAAAGCAAATGGTCGGGTTACCACGGGAGGCGGACCAAGACGATGCGTATCCTCACCTCATTTCCCGCTCCCATGAATCATGTGCCTGCTCGCTTACCGCTTTGGTTGAAACTAGCCTTTACTGCTTTTTTGCTGGTGATGGTGCCGGTGTACTGGGTGAATTACGGCCCCACCAACTTTCTGTACTTCTGCGACGTGGCCCTGCTGCTGTGCCTGATCAGCGTCTGGACCGAGCGGCGCCTGCCGGCTTCTATGGCCGCCGTGGGTATTCTGCTGCCGCAAGTCTTCTGGTGCGCCGATTTTCTGGGCGAGCTGGGCGGCACCCACCTCATCGGCATGACGTCGTACATGTTCGACCCCAACCGCTCGTTGTTTCTGCGCGGGCTCTCGTTCTTTCACGGCTGGCTGCCCTTCCTGATCCTGTTTCTGGTGAAGCGCCTGGGCTACGACCGGCGCGCCCTGCCGGCCTGGACGCTGCTGGCCTGGGGCCTGTGTCTGGTGGCCTACTTCTGGCTGCCACCCGCCGGTGCGGCGGTGCCCGACCCCAAGATTCCGGTCAACATCAACTACGTGTTCGGCTTCGACGACGCCCACCCCCAAACCTGGCTGCCCGCCCCGCTCTACCTCGTCGGCTGGCTGCTCACGCTGCTGGCGGTTATTTACCTGCCCACCCACTGGGCCCTGCGCCGCTGGCGGGCCCCGAAGGCTGTTTCAATTGAACCGGAGATGCCGGCCGGGCAACTGACCTGGGCGAAATAACCGCGCACACGCAAGGGCCCCTTCCAAAGCAGCATCGGCTGATTCGGAAGGGGCCCTTGCGTGTGCAATGGAAGGCTAGATGGGGTACTGGCGGGGGGCGTGCTGCACGGTTACCCATTGTACCCGGGTCATTTCATCCATGACCCACTCGCCACCGAAGCGGCCCATGCCGGAGCCCTTTTCGCCCCCGAAAGGCGCGTTGGCCTGGTCGTTCACCGTCTGGTCGTTTACGTGGATCATGCCGGTTTCAATGCGGCGGGCCAGCCGCACACCGCGCTCCACGTCGCGGGTGTGGAGGGCGCCGCTCAGGCCGAAGTCCAAGGAGTTGGCCATTTCCAGCATTTCGGCTTCGTCCTTGAAGGAAATCAGGCCGGCCACCGGGCCGAAGATTTCGTTCTGGGCGATGGGCATATCGTTGCGCACATTGGAGAGCACGGTGGGCTGGAGCAGGGCCCCTTCGGCCTGGCCGCCGGTTTCCAGCTTGGCGCCCAGCTTCACGCTGGCCGCAATATCCTGCTGAATGCGCTCGACCTGCTTTTCGTCGATAAGCGGACCGATTTGGGTCTGCTGGTCGGTGGGGTCGCCGGCGTGGAGGGCCCGGGTGCGGGCCAGGAATTTGTCGCGGAACTCGTCGTACACCTTCTCGTGAATCAGAAAGCGGTTGATGGACATGCAAATCTGGCCCTGGTGCATGAATTTGCCCATCATGCCCGCGTCCACGGCGCGGTCGATGTCGGCGTCTTCGAGCACGATAAATACGTTGTTGCCGCCGAGCTCCAGGGCCACTTTCTTCAGGTGTTCCCCGGCCAGCTTCCCGATGCCCTTGCCCACGGGCGTGGAGCCGGTAAAGGAAATCATCTTCGGCACGGGATGCACCACGAAGGCGTCGCCGATAACCGACGACTTGCCCACCACCACGTTGAACACGCCCTTGGGCAGGCCGGCTTCCTCGAAGAGCTTGGCCACCAGCGTACCGCCCGTGGCGGGCGTCTGGGAGGCGGGTTTCACCACGATGGCGTTGCCGCAGGCCAGGGCCGGCGCAATGGAGCGCATGGACAGGTGCAGCGGGAAGTTCCAGGGGCTGATAATGCCGATTACGCCCAGCGGGCGGCGGTACACGCGGCTTTCCTTGCCGGGCGTGCTCGAGGGCAGAATCAGGCCGTGCAGGCGGGTAGGGAAGGAGGCCGCTTCCAGAATAATCTCGCGGGCCGCCATCACCTCAATAGTAGCCTTGGCCGGGGCGCTGCCCGATTCGCGGGCCAGCCAGTCGGCAAACTCATCCTGGCGGGCCAGCAGCAGCTCGGCGGCCTTGAGCAGGATGTTGCGCCGCTCCTGGGGCAGCACGTCGGCCCAGGCCGGGGCGGCGCGGTAGGCGGCTTCGTAGGCTTCGTTCAGCTCGTCGAGGCCGGCGGCCCGGAAGGTGAGCAGCGTCTGCCCGTCGAAAGGGTTCAGGTCTTCGATGGTATCGGCGGTGCGGCCGTCGCGCCATTCGCCATCAATGTACTGCTGGTGGAGATTTTGATATTGCTGCATGAGAAAGGACTGCTTGATGAACCGGCTCCCGGCGGCCCGTTGAAAACGGCCAACCGGATACGTAGCCGGAGAGAGAAAGACAGTACAACTCCCCAGGCCGCCGACTTGTTTTCCAGCCTCAACAGGCCGCTGGGCACGGTCAACCGGTTTATGAGCTCCTGCTTGCGGAGGCAATGCCTTCTATCTTCAATGGATGGATTTGTGTTCGTTTAAGAATCAGGCTACAGCGTAAAATGCCGTTGAATGAAGAGTTTATGCTGTTTTTCGTATTACCAATAGTTACGTACGGGCTGGCTGGAGTGTACCTCGGATACAAGCGGTTTCAAAACCGGTTTACCAATAAAACCGATTGGGTTCTGCTGATAAGCCGGCTGGGCTGGTGGGTTCGTGCTGGTGGTTTGCGCGTTGAGTTTCATTTTCCTGCTGTCCCATCCGATGGAAGTGCCGCAATGGCCATGAAGGGTAAAAGAAACGCCCGGCCAAACCGGCCGGGCGTTTCTTTTACCTGAAAATTTAACTTTCTACCGTGCCCCCAGCCGGTTGCGTTTCCAGGCCGAGCCGGTGGCGGCGGGGGCCTCGGCGGCGGCCGGGGTGGCGGGTTTCTTCTCCGTCAGGAGCATGGCCGTGAGCACGGCGGCGAGTTGGGCGGTGGCCTCATCGGGGGCGGCGGGCTGGAGGGCGCCGGCCGGGAAATGGTCCCGGATGAAGTTGGTATCGAAGTTGCCGCTCACGAAGGCCGGGTGCTGGAGCACATAAGTCCCGAAGGCCAGGGTAGTTTCGATGCCGGTAATCTGGTATTCCTCGATGGCGCGCAGCATGCGGGCAATGGCTTCCTGGCGGGTGGCGCCGTGCACCACGAGCTTGGCAATCATGGGGTCGTAGTAAATCGGGATGTCCATGCCCTGCTCGAAGCCGTCGTCCACGCGCACGCCGGGGCCCTGGGGGCGCACGTAGGTGGTCAGCGTGCCGATGTCGGGCAGGAAGTTGTTCTGCGGGTCCTCGGCGTACACGCGCAGCTCCAGGGCGTGGCCGGTGATGGTGAGGTCTTCCTGGCGGAAAGGCAGGGGCTGGCCCTCGGCCACCCGGATCTGCTCCTTCACCAGGTCGAGGCCCGTAATCTGCTCGGTTACCGGGTGCTCCACCTGCAGGCGGGTGTTCATTTCCAGGAAGTAGAAGTTGTGCTGGTCATCGAGCAGGAACTCCACGGTGCCGGCCCCGGCGTAGTTACAGGCCCGGGCCACATCCACGGCGCAGCGGCCCATTTCGGCGCGCAGCGCGGGCGTGAGCACCGAGGAGGGCGCTTCCTCAATCACCTTCTGGTGGCGGCGCTGAATCGAGCACTCGCGCTCAAACAGGTGCACGATGTTGCCGTGCTCGTCGCCGAGCACCTGAATCTCGATGTGGCGCGGCCCGGTCACGAACTTCTCGATGAACACGGCCCCGTCGCCGAAGGCCGAGACGGCCTCGTTGATGGCCAGCTGCATCTGCTCCTCAAACTCCTGGTCGGAGCTTACGATGCGCATGCCCTTGCCGCCCCCCCCGGCCGAGGCCTTGATCAGGATGGGGTAGCCCACTTCGGCGGCAATGCGGCGGGCCTCGGCCACGTCGGAAATGGCCTCGGCCGTGCCGGGTACCAGCGGAATGTTGTAGGCCTGCACGGCCTGCTTGGCCGCGAGCTTGTCGCCCATAATGTTCATGGCCTCGGGCGAGGGGCCCACGAAAATCAGCCCGGCTTCCTTTACCTGGCGGGCAAATTCGGCGTTTTCGCTCAGGAAGCCGTAGCCCGGGTGAATGGCATCGACGCCCAGCTGGCGGCAGACTTCCAGGATTTTGTCGCCGCGCAGGTAGCTGTCCTTGCTGGCGGGCGGGCCCACGCACACGGCCTCGTCGGCGTAGCGCACGTGCAGGGCCTGGCGGTCGGCCTCCGAGAAGATGGCCACGGTGGCAATGCCCATTTCCTTGGCCGAGCGCAGCACGCGCAGGGCAATTTCGCCGCGGTTGGCAACGAGCAGCTTCTTGATTTTTGTCATGTAGGAGAGGGTAGGCGGGTGGGAGAGTAGGAACTGAAGAGCGGGCGGCCCCGGCGCCCCAGGGCTGAAGCCCTGGGCTACGCAGCGAAAAACCAGGAGTCCGCTAACTAGCCCAGGGCTTCAGCCCTGGTAACCGGAGGACGTGAGCAATGCTATTCTATCACCCAAAGAAACGACCTTCCGGGCGCACCAAAAAACGGCCCCGGCAATTCCTGGCCGGTTGGATACCGGGCGGGCAACGGTTACCTTTGCGGATTGCCATAACTTTGTACATTACTCAGCGGTTAAGGCCTCACCCGTAACTACTGATTTCCTTTCACATTCAACCCGTTCCCTCGTGGATCTATTTGAGAAGATTGCCGCCAACCGCGGCCCGCTGGGCTCCCACGCGCATTACGCGCACGGTTATTTTGCTTTCCCCAAGCTGGAGGGAGAAATTAAGCCCCGCATGATTTTCCGCGGCAAGGAGGTGCTCACCTGGAGCCTGAACAATTACCTGGGCCTGGCCAACCACCCGGAGGTGCGCCGCGCCGATGCCGAGGCCGCCGCCGAATTCGGTATGGCCCTGCCCATGGGCGCGCGCATGATGAGCGGCAACTCCAACCTGCACGAGCAGCTGGAAAGCGAGCTGGCCGAGTTCGTGATGAAGCCCGACTGCATGCTGCTCAACTTCGGCTACCAGGGCGTGGTAAGCATCATCGACGCGATGGTGAACCGCCACGACGTGATTGTGTACGACGCCGAGTCGCACGCCTGCATCATTGATGGCGTGCGCCTGCACGCGGGCAAGCGCTTCGTGTACGTGCACAACGACATGGCCAGCCTCGAAAAGCAGCTCGAGCGCGCCGAGCGCATCACCAACGAAACCGGCGGCGGCATCCTCGTCATTACCGAGGGCGTGTTCGGCATGTCGGGCAACCAGGGCGACCTGCGCGGGGTGCTCAAGCTGAAGGAGAAATTCCAGTTCCGCCTGTTCGTGGATGACGCCCACGGCTTCGGCACCCAGGGCGCTACGGGCGCCGGTACGGGCGAAGAGCAGGGCGTGCAGGAGGGCATCGACCTTTATTTTTCGACGTTTGCCAAGTCCATGGCCAGCATCGGGGCCTTCGTGGCCGGTCCTGAGAACGTAATTGAATATTTGCGCTACAACATGCGCAGCCAGATTTTCGCCAAAAGCCTGCCCATGCCGCTCGTGGTGGGGGCTTTGAAGCGCCTAGAGCTGTTGCGCACCCAGCCCGAGCTCAAGGAAAACCTCTGGACAATTGTGCGGGCCCTGCAAAGCGGCCTGCGCGAAAAAGGCTTCAACCTGGGCACTACCACGTCGTGCGTGACGCCGGTGCTGCTGAGCGGACAGATTTCGGACGCGGCCCAGATTACCTTCGATTTGCGTGAAAATCACGGTATTTTCTGCTCTATCGTGGTATATCCGGTGGTACCCAAGGACGTGATCATGCTGCGCCTGATCCCCACGGCCGTCCACAGCCTCGACGACGTGGCCCAGACCATCAAGGCCTTCGAGGCGGTGCAGGACAAGCTCACCAAAGGGCTTTATTCCAAAGCCGAAGTCCCTGCCGGGCTGCAAAGCTAGGTCGGCCTCGGCTAAGTACAAAAGCCAGCTTCCGAACCGGAGGCTGGCTTTCTGTTTTAGGATTATTCCCGGCCAGACCGGGGCCAGTATGCGGGTGACGAGGGGAAAATGGGGACTAAAAAGTGCGTTATCAGGCTTGAAAAGGCGTTTGAGAAAAAAACACCTCCTCTTGCTTGTATTTGAAATCACTGTATATTGGGCCCAGTAAACACTTTTCCACACCAATTAACCCCTCCCAACATGAGCAATTTTAGCGAACTGAAGGACCTCGTAATGTCGCTGGAAGGCGATTTCGAAAAGTTCTACGATAAGGGCAACTCGGCCGCTGGTACCCGCGTGCGCAAAGGCATGCAGGAGCTGAAGAACATGGCCCAGACCATTCGCACCGAAGTTCAGAACAAGAAGAACGACGCTCCTGCTGCTGCGGCCCCTGCTAAAGCGGCTCCTGCTGCTAAAAAAGCGGCTCCTGCCAAAAAGAAGTAAGTGACCGGGCCGCCCCGCGCGGCCCGAGCAACTACCGAAAAAAAGAGGCCCTGCTGACGTATCGGCAGGGCCTCTTTGTGCGTGGGTAATTCGGTGAGTGGCCGCTTACCCTACCTTGATAAGGAAGTAATTTTTCTTGCCCTTCTGAGCCACTACGTACTTATCCAGCAGCAGGGGCACCTGGGTAGCGGCCTGATCGAGCGTGGCTTTTTCACGGTTCAGGCTCACGCCCCCGGCCTGAATCATTTTCTTGGCCTCGCCCTTGGAAGCGAAGATGACCCCGCCCGTGGCCTCGCTGAGCAGGCTGATGACGTTGTGCTCGGCGAGGCTGGCGCGGGGCACCGCTACGTGAGGCACGCCGGCAAATACGTCGAGCAGGGTGGCTTCGTCGAGGGAGCTAAGCTCGCCGCCGCCGAACAGCACCTGCGAGGCCGCCAGGGCCGCCTCGTAGGCCGCCTCCGAATGCACGCGGATGGTGACGTCCTTGGCCAGGGCCTTCTGCAGGGTGCGCAGATGGGGAGCCTGGGCGTGTTCGGCTTCCAGGGCCTCAATTTCGGCCTGACTCAGCAGCGTGAACACCCGGATGAGGCGGGGCACGTCGGCGTCGGCGGCGTTGAGAAAGAACTGGTAGAACTGGTAGGGGCTGGTCAGGGAGCCATCGAGCCAGACGGTGCCGGTTTCGCTCTTGCCGTACTTGGTGCCATCGGCTTTGGTGATGAGCTGGCCGGTGAGGGCGTAGGCCTTGGTTGGTTGTTGGTTGTTAGTTGTTGGTTGTTGGCTCGCTATGTCAGTGCCTTCCGGCTCGCCGCCCATGCGGCGGATGAGCTCGGTGCCGGTTGTGATGTTGCCCCACTGGTCCGAAGCGCCCATTTGCAGGGTGCAGCCATATTCGCGGAACAGGTGCACGAAGTCGTAGCCCTGGAGCAACTGGTAGCTGAACTCGGTGTAGCTGATGCCGTCGGCGCCGGAGTCCTCGTTGCCGCCGATGCGGCGCTTGACCGAGTCCTTGGCCATCATGTAGTTCACCGTCAGGTGCTTGCCCACTTCGCGCAGGAACTGCAGGAAGCCGAAGTTCTTGAACCAGTCGTAGTTGTTGACCACTTTAGCGCCGGTGGGGCCTTCCGAGAAGTCGAGAAACTTCTCCAGCTGAGCCTGAATGCCGGCCTGGTTGCGGCGCAGCGCGTCCTCATCGAGCAGGTTGCGCTCGGCCGACTTGCCCGAGGGGTCGCCAATCATGCCGGTAGCCCCGCCCACCAGGGCCAGGGGCCGGTGGCCGGCCCGCTGCAGATGCACCAGCAGCATAATGGTGGCCAGGTTGCCGATGTGCAGGGAGGGCGCGGTGGGGTCGAAGCCGATGTAGCCGGTGATGGGCGCGTGCTGGAGCAGGTGTTCCTCCGTGCCGGGCATCATGTCGTGAAACATCCCGCGCCAGCGCAGTTCGTCGATTAAGTTCATCAGGGAAGTTGTCAGTTGATCGTTGTCGGTTGTCAGGTCGGGTCGCCTTATTTCCGGTTTCCGGATTTGGGGAAGCCGCAAAGGTAACGGCCTAGCGGTACCTTTGCCACGCCTTTCCTACTGGCGCCCACCAAGGCCTGTGCGAGGCTGACAACTGACAACGACCCGCTGACAACTCCTTATGCCCGTTTCCAGTCCCGACGAAATCCTCAAGCAGCTCCAGCAGCGGCAGTTTGCGCCCGTGTATTTCCTGCAGGGGGAGGAGCCCTACTACATTGACCTGGTGGCCGACCTGCTCGAGCAGCACGTGCTGCCTGAGCCCGACAAGGGCTTCAATCAGGTGGTGCTCTACGGCAAGGATACCGACGTGGCCGGCATTCTGAGCCAGGCCAAGCGCTACCCCATGATGGCCGAACGCTCGGTCGTCATTGTGAAGGAAGCCCAGGCCGTGGCCGATCTGGAAACGGAGAAGGCCTGGCCGTTTCTGGAAGCCTACCTCAAAAACCCGCTCCCGAGCACCGTGCTCGTGTTCTGCTACAAGCACAAAACCCTCGATGCCCGCAAAAAGCTGGGCAAGCTGCTCGCCGGTGATAAAAAGGAGCCCGCCCCGGCCGGTACGGTGCTCATGACCAGCAAGAAGCTCTACGACAACCAGGTGGCTCCCTGGCTCACGAGCTACGTGCGCAGCAAAGGCCAGCAGATTACGCCCCAGGCCACCAATATGCTGGCCGAATACATCGGGGGCGAGTTGAGCCGGCTCACCAACGAGGTGGACAAGATGCTGCTCAACCTGCTGCCCGGCCACAGCCTCGACGAGGACTTGGTGCAGCGCATGGTGGGCATCAGCAAGGAGTACAACATCTTCGAGCTGCAAACGGCCCTGATCCGGCGCGACGTGCTCAAGGCCAACCGCATCCTGCTCTACTTCGAGGCCAACCCCAAGAACAACCCGCTCATCCCCAACCTGACGCTGCTCTTCAACTACTTTTCGCGCCTGCTGGCCCTGCACCAGAACCCCAACCCGTCGGATGCCGACTGGCTCAAGCTGGGCGTGCGCAGCGCCTTTGCCCGCCGCGACTACCAGACCGGCCTGAAGGTGTTCGACTTCCACCGCACCCGCGACATCGTGCACCTCATCCGCCGCGCCGATGCCCAGAGTAAGGGCATCGACTCGGGCTCGATGACCGATGGCGAAATCCTGCGCGAGCTGATCTGGCTGATTCTGCACCCGGTGCCCCGGCATGCGGTAGGCGCGTAGCGGACGGGAGAGACGCGCAAGCAGGAAGAAAAAAATAATTGATACACCGCTGAACAATGTAGATACATTTAATGTAGTTACATTTGTAGCGCGGTCGGCAGTCGTTTCTGCCCGCCGGCCGCGAGCAAACAGGTAGCAATTCATTTTTCTTCCCCTCTTCATGCACATTCTCAACGTTGTTTCCAGCCCCCGCGGGGCCGCTTCCTACAGCATCAAACTCGGCAACGCCATCCTCGATAAGCTCCAGGCGGCCAACCCCGGCAGCACCGTCACTACCCGCGACCTGGCCACCAGTCCCTTCCCGCAGCTGGAAGAAGCCAAGCTGACGGCCCTGTTCACGCCCCCCGCCAACCGCACCCCCGAGCAGCAGCAAGCGGCCCTTCACTCCGACGATGCCATTGCGGAACTTCAGGCCGCCGACGTCATTGTGATTGGCGCCCCCCTCTACAACTTCGGTATTCCCTCCACGCTCAAGGCCTGGGTTGACCACATCGCCCGCGCCGGCATCACGTTCCGCTACACCGAAAGCGGCCCCGAAGGCCTCTTGAAAGGCAAGAAAGTGTACGTGGCCATGTCGAGCGGCGGGGTGTACTCCGAAGGTCCGGCCGCCGGCTACGACTTCGTGGCACCCTACCTCAAGGCCGTGCTCGGCTTCCTGGGCATGACCGACGTAACCGTATTCCGGGTCGAGGGCACTGCCATGCCCGGCCAGGCAGAAATTGCCCTGCAGAAAGGCATCGACAGCATCACCCTGTAAGGGGAATTGCGCCCGGTAAAAGCGGCGGTCCGGCAATGGGCCGCCGCTTTTTTGTGTCTAAGACACCGGGGGGAGCAGTCAGGCGACAGTCAGCTAATCAGCAGAAAGTCGAACCCCCGGAAATTTTTCCGCGTTGAATGGAAAAATTTCCTAGCTTCGACCCGTTAACGTTTAGCCCTATGCACTCCGCCGCCCACCAGCCCAAAGTCACGGTTCCGATGCCGGCCGCCCTGCGCAAAAGGTGGGCCGCCTGGGGGCGCACCGGCCAGGATGCCTACGCCCTGGTGATGGCGGCGCGCAAGGGCGTACCGGCCGCCACGGCCTTCGAGGTGGCCGAGGCCTACCAGCTGCAGGCCCCCGAGCTGGAAGCCATCTACGAGCTCTCGACCAAAACGCTGCGCACCTACTCCCAGGAAAACAAGACGCTCAGCGCCGCCCGTAGCGAGAAGACGCTCAAAATCATCAGCCTCTACCAGCGCGGCCTGGAGGTATTCGGCGAGGCGGCCGCGTTTCTGCGCTGGCTGGCCAAGCCCGCCCACGGCCTCGATCAGGAAGTGCCCCTGCGCCTGCTCGAAACCAGCGGCGGCATTGATCTGGTGGCCGAGGAGCTCACGCGCATCGCCTACGGCGACCTGTCCTGAGCCGGAGCCCGTATGCTGGTTTACCGCATCTGCCTGGCCAAGTACGCCGATGACCTGTTCGCCTCGGGCTACCGGGCGCGCTGGAATTACCGCGACCAGTTCGTGATTTACACGGCCGCGACCCGGGCCCTGGCCTGCCTCGAAAACGTGGTGCACCGCAGCGGCGAAGGCCTCACCGAGCTGTTTCGGGTGCTGGTGATTGAAATTCCCGACGATTTGCTGATCGAGGAGATTCGGCCCGAGCAACTGCCCGCCGATTGGGAAGGGGCCAGCCGCTACGCCCAGTGCCAGCCCCTGGGCGACGCTTGGTACCGCCGCCGCTCCTCGGCCGTGCTGCGGGTGCCCTCGTCCATTGTGCCCCAGGAGTTCAACTATATCCTGCACAGTCGCCACCCCGATTTTAAGCGCATCCGCATCGTGCGCCGGGAAGAATTCCGGTTCGATTCCCGCATCAAGGCCGACGACGCGGCCTAAGTTCCAGCCCTCGGGCTGACGCTGTTTTCCGTTGCTCTTTTCCCTACTCCCGACTATGCAGGTTCTCGATATTATTGCCCTCTCGCCCAAGGAAACGTTTCTGGTAGGCTACCCCGCAGGGAAAATCCAGCCCGGCCCCTGGGAGCTGCGGCGCAACGGCGAGCTGGTGGCCACCGTGGACGTCACCGGCGAGGCCGAAACCGAGCCCGGCCGCCGGGGCAAGCTAACCCCGCCCCGGGTGGTGGTCTGCCGCGGCCCGGTGGATAAGAAGCAGTTCGATTTCACCCGCGACGAGGTGACGCTGGTGCGGGTGGAGTAGCCCGCCTCAGGGCCGGGCCAGAAATTCCAGGACGGCCCGGGTGAACGTAGCGGGTACTTCGTGGGGGGCGTAGTGGGTGGCGCCGGGCAAAATCAGCAGCTCACCCCGGGGCAGACTGCGGGCCAGCGCCCGGGTGTGGGCTTCCCGAATGACATCGTGTTCACCGGCCATGACCAGCACCGGGCCCGGAATGGCGGCCATCTGGGCGAACGTGAGCTGGGGCTCCTGGAGCAGCAGCCGGATCAGGCGGGCGCGGTGGGGGTCCCGGGAATCGGGGTGGAGCTCGGCTTCGCGGCGCTGGCGGTGGAGCAAGGTCAGCAAATCGGGGGCGAGGGCGGCGGGGCCGGGGAAGAGGTTGGCGCCCATGAGCACGAGTCGGCGCACCCGGGCGGGGTGGGCCCGGGCCAGCTCCAGGGCCGTGTTGCCCCCGTCGCTCCAGCCCAGTATGTCTACCGGCGGCAGGTGCAGGGAATCGAGCAGCTGGCCCACGTCGTCGGCAAAGAGGCGGTAGGAGAAATCCGCGGTAGTGAAATCCGGGCTGCGGCCCTGGGCGCGGGTGTCGAGGGCAATGACGTCGTAGTGCCGCGCCAGCTCGCCCAGCTGGTAGCGGAAGGCGGCAATCGACTGGCTGTTGCCGTGGAGCAGCAGTAGCGGGGTACCCCGGCCGTAACGTTCGTAATAGAGGCGCCCGCCCCGCACGGGCAGGTAGTGGCCGGCCGCCGGATTGCTCCCGTAAGCCACCAGGTCAGGCGCCGCCGGCGCGGTTTCCGTGGCTTCGGCCGGGCTGGCCAGTTCGCGCAGGTAGCGCAGACTGTCGGGTAGCTCATAATCAGGCTCAGGCGAGGCACCGCCGCTGGTGGGGCGGCCGTAGTCGTCGAGGGTGAGGTTCAGACTCAGGTAGCCGGGCGCGGTTTGCCACTCGGCCTGGCTTTTGTCGCGGGTGAGAATGGCGTGGCCCGGCCCCGGCACGGCCGAAAGGGCAAAGCCCGCCGCGCTGTCGGGCCGCTGCTCGCTGCGCAGCCACTGGATGGTGGCCGCCACTTCCCGGCGGTTCCGGAAGTAGAGGTGGTAGGGCTCCAGGTCCACGCTCACCCAGCCCCGGGGCTGGGTCACGGTGAAGCGGATGTCCTGGGTGAGCAGGGGCTGGGCGGGCCGCCCGGCGCGCACCGCGTACAGGTGCAGGCGGAACGTGACGGCCCGGAACCGGTTGAAGGCCACGTGCAGGCGCAGGGTGCGCAGGTGGCAGTCGGCGGGCAGGACCAGCACGGTGCCCTGCTCTTTGGCCCGCTCATCCTGGCCCGGGCCGGGCTCGGTGTACAGGCGGGCCGTCATGAAGGTACTGGCGGCGGTGCGCCCGGTGGTGCGGGCGCGGGCTTTGCCGGGGCGTACCGTAACGGCAGCCAGGGGCACGGCGGCGGGCCGGAGCCGAATCACCGCCCCGGCCCCGGCCCGCAGGCTTGCCACCGGCACTACCTCACGCTGGTAGCCCACGCAGGATACCACCACCGGCCCCCGCACCGAATCGGGCAACCCAAACGCAAACCAGCCCGCCGAATCGGCCACCGTGCCGAAGGGCCGGCCGGGCACGCCCACCGAGGCGAAGGGCACGGCCCGCCGGGTAGCCGCATCAAGCACGCGGCCCCGCAGGCGGGTGGTCTGGGCAAAGGTGGAAAACGCGGAAAACGTAAGGAGCAGCAGGAGCAGGGCGAGCCAAAAGCGCATGGGAGCGGGAAGGGTGAGGTTGGGGGGAGGAGCCCGCCCGGGCCCCCAAGGTTGCGTGCCGGAGCGGGCGCCCCCGGATTCCGGAACGGGAAGGCAGGCAATTGCCGGGCCGGCGCGGGCTGCCCGCCGGACTGCCAGAATCAATTTGGGCCGGCGGCGGTTATACCGTTCTGCCGCGGGGCGAACGTCGTCCGGCGGCCCCACGCGGTTTCGCCGCCCCGGCATCCGGGCCGCCGGAATCTCCCTTTCTTTTCGTGCTGCATGTCTTCCGTTTCTTCTTCTTCCTCCGCTTCTCCGCTGGCCTTTTCGGTGCTCGATCTGGCCCCCATCAACGCCGGCAGCACCCCGGCCGATACCTTCCGCCGCAGCCTCGACCTGGCCCGGAACGTGGAGCGCCTGGGCTACACCCGCTACTGGCTCTCGGAGCACCACAACATGGCCAGCGTGGCCAGCTCGGCCCCTGTCGTGCTTATCGGGCACCTGGCGGGTGGCACCACCACCCTGCGCATCGGCTCGGGCGGCGTGATGCTGCCCAACCACGCCCCGCTGGTGGTGGCCGAGCAGTTCGGGACCCTGGCCACGCTCTACCCGGGCCGCATTGATTTGGGCCTGGGCCGGGCCCCGGGCTCCGACCAGCTTACGGCCCAGGCCATCCGGGGCAGCCGCTTCGGCGGGGCCCAGGACTTCCCGCGCGACATCCAGCAGCTGCAAACCTACTTCTCGACCACCAACCGCACCAACGCCGTGCGCGCCATCCCGGGCGAAGGGCTGGACATTCCGCTCTACATCCTGGGCTCGAGCACCGACAGCGCCTACCTGGCCGCCGCCCTGGGCCTGCCCTACGCCTTCGCCAGCCACTTCGCCCCGGGCCAGCTGCTGGCGGCCCTGGAAATCTACCGCCAGCACTTCCGCCCCTCGGCCCACCTGGCGGCTCCCTACGTGATTGCCTGCGTGAACGTGGTGGCCGCCGACACCGACGCCGAGGCCCGGCGGCTTTCCACCTCGCTGCAGCAGTTCATGCTGGGCGTGATTAAGGGCCGGCCCGCACCCCTGCAGCCCCCCGTGGAGTCCATGCGTGGGCTGTGGGAGCCCGCCCAGGAGTACGCCGTGGGCCAGATGCTGGCCTACGCCTTCATCGGCAGCCAGGCCACCATGCAGCGCGAGCTGCAGGAGTTCGTGGAGCAGACGCAGGTGAATGAGCTCATGGCCGTGTCCAATATGTTCAGCCACGAGGCCCGGGTGTATTCCTACCAGCTGCTGGCCCAAGCCCTGCGCGCCCTGCCCCAGGCCCAGCCCGAAGCCGGGGTGGTGGGCGCGGAAGCCCGGTAGGCCTCGGCCGGTTTGCCTTCTCCCCCGGCTGCCTCTCCAGGGAAGAGGGGAGCCAGCCGAATCGGGGGGGGGGCTGCCTGCTCCTGCTAATCAAGCAGCCCGCCAACGTCAGGCCGCCAAGTGGCCGCAGCGCGGCCGTCGGTTTGTAGAATAGTAGAATAAAGGAACAGTCGCGCCGCGTAGCGGTGCCCGGAACGCCCAGCGTTTCGCGGGGGCTTTAACCGGCGTACTTCTCCCGGGCTTCCGCTTGCTGGTGGCCTACAAAAAAACCACCCCGACACCTGGTGCCGGGGTGGTTTTTTTGTGGGCAGACGGGCGCCGCGGCTTAGGCGGGCAGGGTGGCGCGGTGGGCGGCAATGCCGGCCAGCACGGCCGTGAGCACCTCCACCTGGCCCTGCACCTGGGCGGCATCCACGGTGCTCAGGAACCGGGCGGTGCCGGCGCTGGTGCGGTTGCTCTTCATGATTTTCTTGCGCTGGGCCTGAAGCAGCTCCAGGGCGTCGTTGGCGTCCTGCTGCTGCTCGGGCGTGAGGCCGGGCACGGCGGCCTGGCCCTGGGCGACGAGGATTTCCGCGTCTTTCTTGGCCAGGGCAGCCGCGCCGCTGGCCTGGCTGCGGCTGGCCCGCTCGTCGGCAATGTCGAGGCCGGCGTCGCGGTGGCTGAAGGTTTTGAGCTCGAACGTGACGTCGGCCGTGGCGGCGTCGCACTCGGCGCGGGTGGTCAATAAGGCATAATCGGGGTTCATGGTAGGGTAGAATAAAGGGTTGGAAAAGAAAAAGATACCGGGTCGAATATAGGAGAATGGTCGTCAGTTTTGCAATGGGGGCGGGGGCAAAGTGGCGGCCAGGGCGGCGGCTTCGGCCAGCAGCCCGGCGGCCTGGGCCCGCAGGCGGTGCAGGCGCGTCACGTCGGCGGCCGGCAGGGGCGCGGCGCGAAACGTAAGCCAGCCGCGCAGCCAGCGGGCGTGGTCGGCGGCGCGGCTGGGGTCGGTGGGGTCGGCGGCCTGGGCCAGGGCCGCGGCCAGGGCCTGCTGAGCCGGGCTAGTGGCCGCCGTGGGGGGCAACCCGGGGGCGGCGGGGTCGGGGGGGAGCAGGGCCGGCAGGGCGGCGGCCCAGCGGGCGGCTACGTGGGCGCGGGCCGTTAGCGCGTCGGCTTCCCGCAGCAGGCCGGCGGCGCGGTGCAGACACTGGCGGCGGCGCAAAGCCAGATCGGCGGCGTCGGGTAGAGGGGTGGTGGGGGGCAGGGCCACATCGGGGCCGGGGGCTGCCGGCACCTCGGGCGGGGGCAACTGGAGCAGCAGCGGCAGCAGGGCGGCGCGCACGGCCGGGGTGAGGGGGCGGCGGTTAGTTTCCAGGTCGCGGACCAAAGGCGGGCTGATGCCCAGGTACAGGGCCAGCTCGGCCTGGCTGAGGCCGAACCAGGCCCGTACGCGGGCCACCAGGGAAGGAGCGGAAGGGGGCATCGGAGAGGGCGGAAAAGTTGCGCGGTTTTTCCCGGAAATATAAAAAAACAGCGCAACCGGATGCCTCCCGGTTGCGCTGTTTTTTATAAAATCTGCGCCAAAGCGCGCAAAATGGGGCGCGGTCGGGCCGCTAGGCCGGCCACACGGCGTACTGGGCTTCGGTGAGGCGCTGGGCCAGGGCGGGCTCCACTACCAGGGCCTCGGCGTAGCTCAGGCCGTAGAGCAGGTACACGAGGTGGTCGAGGCGCTGATCGAGGCGGCGGATGCGGGCTTGCAGCTGGCTTTGCTCGGTGGCCAGGCGGGCGGCCCGCAGCTGCGGGTGCAGCGCCAGCAACTGCTCGACGAGGGTTACCACGGCATCGTGATAATGTCTTTCACTCGCTTCTAAAAGTCTGAATGGTAAAGCTCCAAGTTCATTTGTGCCAACATTATTATTCGTGCTCGTTAGCTTAAACCTCCATTGAAAAAGTTTTGAGTTCAGTAAGCCGAGCGAATAAAGTAAGTCATATTCACCTGAATCCAGTTTAATGACTGAATTAGTAGAGTCTGCAAAGTAACAGTCTGGTTCAATAACAGTAGCAACGACTCTTAACTTTTCGTCAACTCCCGTTATCCTTTGAGTAGCTATTCTTCTGTGTTTTACTGCAGATTTGGGATTATTTTTTCTTAGAAAATTGACTTCGTCAAACCATTCGCGATATCCTTGGCTAAGCTTTATATTTTGAACGTATCTGCCTACTTCAACTCCCTTTAACATTCTGGTATTTTGGGGCCGCTGATCTATATATTCTCTGAGTATAGTTTGATTTACTTCGCCTCTTGTTATCTTAAAGCCTGTATTTGAGTCATCAAACCTCACTGTGTTAAGGTTCGAGTGTAGTTTCTTCAGAACATTCCAGTCTGTTTCATCGATGAGCGGAACAGGTAGATTTTTACTGTCGACTTTTTGTAAATCTTTTAACTGAATAACAGCTGATTTGTGAGAATCTTCAAGGCTTTTTCCAGGGAAAGTTCGTATCAAAAACTTGTTTAATGTTTTAACTATATCTTTTGTAGCTGTTAATATTACGGTTGAAAGCTTGGCTTCTGTGAATATTCGATTTGCTGGACTGTCTTTTTGAGGAAAACAGTCAATTAATAAGCTCTTACTTGATCTAAATACGAAGCTTCTGCTGCTTGCGCAACTAATATCAGCTAAAATAGATAGGGGGATAATAAGACCGAATTGTCCGGAAGGCTTACACAAATCTATGAACTTGATTACAAAGAATCGGAATAGATTTAGCTTGCCACCTAATGCATCATGATATTCTTTGCGATTTGTCAAGTATTCATGTACGAGTTTGTGAGGTGAATCAGAACCAAGACGTTCTTTCTCTAGAACATCATACGGCGGGTTGCCAATCACGGCATCGAAGCCGCCCTGCTGGAAGACTTCGGCGAATTCGTCGCGCCAGCTGAAGGGCTTCACGGTACGCTCGGTGCCGGGGGTGAAGTCCAGCTCCTGGTCGTAGAAATCGACATCGACCAGGGAGTTGCCCACCCGGATGTTCTGGTCGATGGTGGGCAGCACCCGTTCCAGGCCCAGGCTCTGCTGCATACTGGCCGAGGTTTCGCCCTCCAGGCACTTGAGCAGCAACGAGAGCTTGGTGACTTCCACGGCCTGCTCGTCGAGGTCGACGCCGTAGAGGTTGTTGAGCAGGATGGTTTTCTTCACGGCCGTGGTCAGGCGGCCATCGGGGGTGAGGGCCTTGCCGCTGCCGGAGGGGCGGGCGGCCGGGCCGGCCTTGCGGGGGCCGCCGGCCGGGGCCAGGGTGGGGGGCAGGGCGGCCGTGGGGTGGGTCTGATAGTAGTTCAGGTGCCAGTCGAGCAGAAACTGATACGCCCCCAGCAGAAAGGAGCCCGAGCCGCAGGCGGGGTCGACGATGCGCAGCTTGGCTACCTGCTGGGGGCTGCTGCCTTCGCAGAGCTTGCCCACCGTGTTCCTGACAATGTACTCCACAATGTAGGCGGGGGTATAGAACACGCCGCCGGCCTTGCGCACTTCGGGCTTTTGCTCGATAACGACCGTCCCGTCGGGCTCCAGCTCAATGACCTTGCCCAGGAACCGCTCGTAGGCCGAGCCCAGGATTTCGGCCCCGATAACGGAGAATTCATACGGCGACTCGGGGTAGTAGAGGCCGTTGATGATGGGGGCCAGCACGTCGTTGCCTAACTCTACCTGCGCCGACAAGTCGTCCTTCACCAAGTCAAACAGGCCGGAGTTGTACCGGTTCTGCGCCTCGCGGAAGCGGCCCAGCAGGGCCTTGTAGATGCCGTCCTTGCCTTTGGCTTTGGTCGCGGCCTGTAAGTCGCCGTAGCCTTCCACGCCTCGGTCTTCGGTAATGCGCAGGAAGATGAGCCGGTCGAGCAGCATCTGGACCAGGAAGCGCAGCTGTTCGGCCTCGAGGTGGCGGTTGCGGGCAGCCAGGCCCTGGGCCAGGGCGGCGCGCATCTGCTCCAGCGTATCGAGAAAGGCTTGGTCCACGGTTTCCTTGCCGCGCCGGTTGGAGCCTGAGGCCACAAACCGGTCGAGGTTGCCGCGCAGCACGCTTTCCTTGCTGAAGTTGTCCCAGAGGAAATCGAACTTGTCGGCGTACTCCTCGAAGGTGAGGTAGTGCAGGCGGGCCTTGCGGGCCTTGTCTTTCGGGGCAGGCTGAATCGTACAGTCGTAAACGGACAGCTCCTCAAAATCGGTGAGCAGGCTCAGGGCCATTTTGGCGTTCCAGCCGTAGCGGCGCACCTGATAAGCGGGCAGCACGTCGTCCTTGATATCGACGCTGGGCTTTTTGGCTTCCAGGAAGAACAGGTTCTGGCCGCCGGGCAGGCGGAACAGGTAGTCGGGGGCCTTGGTGGCTTTGCCCACCCGCACCCGGGCCTCGTGGACTACCTCGCAGTAGGCCGAGGAGGCGCCATTGTCGTTGTTGACATCCCAGCCCAGGGCCTTGAAGAAGGGGTTGATGTACTGAACGCGGACTTCGGTTTCATTGTACTTGCCGCGCTTGTAGTCGGGCAGCTGGTGACGGAAGTTTTCGACGAGGCGGCCAATTTCGAGGCGGGCCTGTTCTTTGGATAGGGGTTGAAACACGCGGGTAGCATAAAGAAACGGTGCCGAAACAGCTCGGCTGCGCCGAAGCTAGGGATAGTTGGGCGTTCTATTGCTACCGGCGGGGGTATGGTGGCGCACCTGCTGTTCGCGTCACCACCTCCCGCTCGCCCCGGAATGCCCGAGGCCGGAGGGGTATTTTGTCGGGCCGGCTTCGGTTGGCAGCGCTCCGGTACGTACCCCGCTCCACACCAAATCACCCCCTTGCCGCGTTAAAACCGGCGCAAACGCCCATTCCGGGGCAACCCCGCCCGAACTTTTCGCTACTTTTGGATTCCTCCCGTGGCCGCCGGCGGCTGCGGGACCTTACTGCGCAACGACCTTTAGATGAAATTATTCCCCCGCCTGGCGCTGGCCGCCTCCCTCACCGCTGCCGCGCCCGCGGCCGCGCTGGCCCAGCAAACGCAGGTGTTCACCTCCGATGAACGCCCCTTCCAGGAAGGCCTTGAGCTCTTCGACCGCGGCAAGTACGGGGCCGCCCAGCAGGCCTTCCAGCGCTACCTCAGCCTCACCGAGCGCCGCCAGGGCGAGCTCGCACCCGGCCGCCTCGCCGACGCCGAGTACTACTACGCCGTGGCCGGGCTCTACCTGTTTCACCCCGATGCCGAGGACCGCATCCTGGGCTTCGCCTCGAACAACCCCACCCACCCCAAAGCCACCCAGGCCTACTTCGAGCTGGGCAAGTTCTACTTCAACAAGAAGGACTACGTGCGGGCCATCGACTACCTGCAGAAGGTGGGGCCCGACAACCTGAGCGAGGACCAGCGGGCCGAATCGGAGTTTAAGCTGGGCTACAGCTACTTTGCCCAGAAGGAGTTCGACAAGGCCAAGCTCCAGTTCGACCGCAACAAGGCCGGCAACCACCAGTACCGCTACGCCAGCTCCTACTACGCGGGTTACCTGGCCTACCGGGCCGGCGACTTTGCCGGGGCCCGTAAGGATTTGGCCGTGGCCGAGCAGAACGACGCCTACAAGCCCGTGGTGCCGGCCGTGATGAGCCAGATTTACTACAAGGAGGGTGACTACGACGGGCTGATTGCCTACGCCACGCCCGTGCTTCAGCAAACCCCGCCGCCCCAGAGCGCCGACGAAATTCAGCTGCTGGTGGGCGACGCCTTCTACCAGCAGCAGGACTTCAAGCAGGCCGCCGAGTACTTCGATAAGTACGCCGCCGGCCGCAAGAAGATTGAGCCCGAGGTGCAGTACAAGGTGGGCTACGCCAACTTCAAGCAGGGCGACTTCAAGGGCGCCATCAGTAGCCTTAAAGGCGTGGCCGCCCGCCGCGATTCGCTGGGCCAGAACGCGGCCTACCACCTGGGGTTGAGCTACCTTAAAACCAACCAGAAGCAGCTGGCTTTGAACTCCTTCGGGGCGGCCCGGCAGCTGAACTTCGATAAGCTCATCACCGAAAACGCCACCCTCAAGTACGCCCAGGTAAGCTACGAGCTCGGCAACGGGCCCGAAACCATTGCCGCCCTGCGCGACTTCCAGAAGCGGTTTCCGCGCTCCAAGAACCAGCCGGCCGTGGATGATTTGCTGAGCGAGAGTTTCCTCAACTCCTCCGACTACGCCCAGGCCCTCAACTACCTCGACAACCTCGACGACCGGAGCCAGAAGCTCAACGCCACCTACCAGCGCGTGGCCTATTTGCAGGCCGCCACCCTCTACAACAACAACCGCTACCAGGACGCGCTGCCCCTGCTCGACAAGAGCCTCCGGTACCCCCAGGACGACGCCCTGCGCGCCGCTGCCCAGGTGCTGAAGGGGGAAATCTACTCCATCGGCCAGCAGTATCCGCCCGCCATCACGGCCTACACCGCCGCCGCCCGCACCGCCCGCAGCGGGGCCGCCGCCGATACCGATTTCGACCAGCAGGCCCGTTACGGCCTCGGCTACGCCTACTACAACACCAAGGACTACGACCGGGCCCGTCAGCAGTTCCAGGCCTGGCTCCAGGACCCCGTGGCCAAGCCCACCGACGCCAACTACTACGACGTGACCCTGCGTCTGGGCGACACCTACTACCTGGCCAAGCAGTACCAGACGGCCCTGGAGCAGTACAACAAGGTGATTGTGGCCAACGCCGCCGACAAGGACTACGCCTACTACCAGAAGAGCGTGGTGCTGGGCCTGCTGGGCCGCCGCGACGAGGCCGCCAGCACCCTGAGCACCCTGCTCAAAACCACGCCCAACTCGCGCTACGCCGACGACGCCGTGTACCAGCAGGCCCAGCTCGACTACGAGGCCGGGGAATTCCAGCCCGCCGTGGACGGGTTCTCCCGGCTCATTGCCAACCGGCCCAACTCCCCACTGCTGGCGCCGGCGCTGCAGAAGCGGGGCGTGGCCTACCAGAACCTCGACCAGCACCCCAAGGCCGCCGAGGATTTCAAGCGGGTGCTGAGTCAGTTCCCGCGCACCAAATCGGCCCAGAGCGCTATTTACAGCCTCCAGGAAAGCCTCACGGCCCAGGGCAAAACGGAGGAGTTCGACCAGTACCTGGCCCAGTTCCGCCAGCAGAACCCCGACAGCAAGGCCTCGGAGAGCGTGGAGTTTGAGGCGGCCAAGTCGCTGTACCTGGCCGAGAAGTACGCCCAGGCCATTCCGCGCCTCGAAAACTACCTCAAGCAGTACCCCGGCACGGTGCTGGCCGCCGACGGCCGCTACTTCCTGGCCGACTCCTACCTGCGCACCGACCGCAAGGCCGAGGCCCTGCCCCGCCTCAAAGCGGTGGTGGAAGAAAACAAGAGCGAGTTCGTGAACCGGGCCCTGGGCCGGGTGGCCGACCTCGAATTTGAGAACCAGAACTACCCCGAGGCCGCCAAATACTACGGTCGCCTGCGGGAAGCTTCCCAGAACAAGCGCGAAGTGGCCAACGCGGGCATCGGGCTGATGAAGAGCAGCTACGAGGCCGGCGACCTGGGCACCACCCGCCGGGTGGCCCAGGAGCTCCAGGCCCAGGGCGGGGCCTCGCTCAACGCCACCAACCTGGCCCTGCTCTACCTGGGCAAGGCCAGCCAGAAGGCCGGCAACCTCGACCAGGCCGTGACAGAGCTGACCGCCGCCGCCAACGCGGCCAAGGATGAGAGCGGGGCCGAAGCCCAGTACCTGCTGGCCCAAACGCTGTTTCAGCAGAAGAAGTACGCCGAAGCCCTCGACGCGGCCTACAAGAGCAACGCCGACTTCGCGGGCTACGACCTGTGGCTGGGCCGGGCCTTCCTGCTGATTGCCGACACCTACCGGGAGCAGAACGAAATCTTCCAGGCCCGGGCTACGCTCAACTCCATCATCGACAACAAATTCCCGGTAGCCGAAATCGTGGAGGGCGCCAAACAGCGCCTGGCCGCCCTGCCCGCCGACCCGAACGCCCCGGCCCCGGCGGCCCCGGCCGGCAAGGCCCCAGCCAAAGCGCCTGCCAAAACCACCAAGCCCGCCGGCAAAGTGCCCGCTGGCAAAACTCCGGCCCGCAACTCCCTGGTGCCCGCCGCCGATACCACCGGCAACCCCAGCACCGTGCCGGTGGAGGAGTAAGGCCGGTGGTCGGCTTATTCTTCAGCAGTAGTTGAAGAAGGGTAGTACATCCAACTGAAAATCAAAATTAAATAGGGGAGAGGCTGGTGGCGGTTTGCGCTGCCGGAGCACGAGTCCAAGACCCTAAGTCCCCAAGCCCCCAAGACCCCAACCATGAATCATAAACTCCTGGCCGCCGCGGCCCTGCTGACTGCCACCGCCCCGGCCTCCAGCGCCTGGGCGCAGAAGACCCGCGGCAAGATTGAGGACGCCGAAATTGAGATTGTGAAGGAGCGGGTAAACGAGCTGCCCGAGGCCACCCGCAATTTCGAGAAGGTGAAAATTGAGGCGCCCGCCAAAACGCCCGCCCCCCTGAGCTACACCTACCCCGACTTCCGCCTGCCGGCCGATAAGCTCAACCCCGCGGTGCGCATTCTCACCATCCGCCAGGAGCAGCTGCCCGAGCTCACGGGCAACTACCTCAAGGCCGGCATCGGTAACTACGGCACCTTCCTGGGCCGGGCCTACCTGCACAACACCCGCTCGGAAAACGCCAGCTACGGCCTCGACCTCCAGCACCTGTCGTCCTCCCGGGGGCCGGTTGATCAGCAGAACTCCCGCCAGAGTCAGACCAGCCTGGGCCTGAACGGCGAAACCTACCGCGGCCCGCTCACGCTGGGCGCCAAGGTGGACCTGGGCCGGGAGCGGTACAACTTCTACGGCTACAACCGCAACGCCCTGGACCTGCCCCGGGAGGATAGCCTCAAGCAGGTGTTCAAGCGGGTGGCCACTAAAATCTACGTGCGCAACCGCGACCAGGCCGCCGCCTTCCAGTACGACCTGGGCCTGGGCTTCAACTACTGGTCGGATGCCTTCCAGGCCCGGGAAAGCAACGTGTACGCCACCCTGCGCTCCGCCTACCGTCTCACGGAAACCAGCCGCGCGCGGGTCGACGGGGACGTATCGTTCATCTCCCACAAGGATTCGCTCACCGTCAGCCGGCCCTTCGTGCAGGTGACGCCGGCCTACGAGGTGACCCTGAACCGCCTGGCCCTGAGCGTGGGTGCCACCCTGGGCTATACCGGCGACACCATCAACAACGCCCGCCAGTTCAACGCCTACCCGGCCGTGCGGGCCGCCTACACCGTGACCGAGGACAAGCTGGTGGCCTTCGCGGGCCTGGGCGGGGCCATTCAGCGCGTGACGCTGTATGATTTGACCACCGAAAACCCCTGGCTGGCCCCCAACGTGCGGGTGGCCGATACCCGCCGTGGCCCCACGGTGTACTTCGGCTTCAACGCCACGCCCGTCCGGGCCCTGTCGGTGAATGCCCGCGTCACGCTTTCCAACGACCGGAACCTGTACTTCTACAACAACTCCCGGCGCGATACCACCAAGTTTGAGCTGGTCTACGATAAGAAGGCCACCCAGCTGGTGAATGTGCACGGCGAGGTGGTGTACAACGCCGCCGAGAAGTTCCGCCTGGGCTTCAAGGCCGACTACAACGGCTACAACGTGAAGACGCTCAGCCAGGCCTTCCACCGCCCGGCTTTCCAGTCGGTACTTTTCAGTACCTATAATTTCTACGACAAGCTGCTGGTGGGCGCGGAGCTCTACACCTACAGCGCCAGCTACGGCAGCGGCGTAATAACTTCGCCGACGACCGATCCGGGTTTTCCCGCCAACAAAGCCTTCGATACCCGGCCTACCGACGCGGTTATCGACCTGAACCTGCGCGCCGACTACCGCATGATGGAGCAGCTTTCCGTCTTCGCGATGGGCAATAACCTGCTGGGCCGCCAGAACGAGCGGTTCCTCAACTACCCCGTAAAAGGCCTCAACGTGCTGGCCGGCGTGACCTACGACTTTTAATTTTCGGCCCCGGCGGCCCGGCGGCGGCCGCCCATAAGCCCGTCAGCGCAAGGGCCCCGCAGGACCGCAGAAGAAGCCCCGCATCAGGTGCGCGCTTCTTTTTCGGCTCTTCGGGGTCCTTGCACTGACGGGCAGTTTTGTATATTTCGGCTTCCGTATCGTATTGCTGCTGCTGCTTTCCCCTTTCTGCCTATGCTCGCTGACCATATCCGCACCCTGCTCCAGGACCACGACTGCGTTATCATTCCCGATTTCGGCGGTCTGATTGCTGATTACGCGCCCGCCCGCATTCATCCGGTGCGCCACACGCTGAGCCCCCCGGCCAAGCGCGTGGCCTTCAACCAGAGCCTGACCCGCAACGACGGCCTGCTGGTGGATGCGCTGAGCGCGAAGCTGAACCTGAGCACGGCCCAGGCCCGCCAGCTGGTCCGCGACGCGGTGCTGGGCATGGAGCAGGAGCTGGAAGCCGGCCGCCGCACCGAGCTCAGCGGCATTGGCACGTTCCGCCAGGCCCCCGGCCGCGGCCTCGAATTCGAATACACCGGCACCCAGAACTTGCTCGGGGCCAGCTTCGGCCTGCCCGAGCTGGTGTCGCGGCCCGTGCGCGCGACCGATGCGCTGCTGGCCCGGGAGCGTCCCGCGGCCGTTCCGCAGCTGGGCGGCTCCTCGCGCCGCCGCGCCTGGCTGCGCACCCTGGGCGTGGCCGCCGTTATCAGCCTGGCCGCCTCGGCCGAGTATCTCTACCTGAACATGCTGGACCGGGTGCCGGAGTCGTTGCAGATTTCGGCTCTGAAGAAGGAGTCCTTGAATGCCGCCGAGCAGCCCGTGCTGCGGCGCCAACAGGCCGGCATTACCAGCCCGGCAACGCCGCTGGAAGCGGCCCCGGTTGCCGAGGCCCCGGCGCCGGCCAGCGACTGGGATGCAGTACCCGCCGCGCCTGCCGTAACGGTAGTTGTGCCCGCGGCCAAGCCCGCGCCGGTCATAGTGGAGCCCGCCAAAAAGATAACGGTCCCGGCCTCCGCCATCAAGCCCGCGGTAACCGTGGCCGCCGCGCCGGTGCAGGCTGCCAAAGCGGCGGCTAAGCCGGTTGCCAAACCCGCCGGGGCCACCCCGGCCAAGGCCAAAGCGCCGGGCTGGGAAAAAGCGGCCGCCACCAATGCAACCCCGGTGGCCGACAACGCGACAATTAAAAGCCGCACCGGTCGTTACTTCGTGGTGGCCGGCTCCTACACGAGCCTGGCCAACGCCGAGAAGGGCCGGCAGGCGCTGGTTCGCCTGGGGCACCCGGCCCGCGTGATCCTGCCCGCCCCCGGCAGCCGCCAGTTCATGCTGTCGGTAGCCGACTACGCCGACCGGGCCTCCGCCGACCGACAGGCCAGCATCCTGCGCAAGCGCATGGGCGACCTGTGGATCAAGCAGTATTAATGTAGTGCCTGGTTTTTAGTTGTTGGTTGTTGGTTTTTAGTTATCAGTTGGTGCTTTGAAAACAGCAAGGCGTCAACTCACTGACAACTAAAAACCGACAACTGACAACTAGAAACCAGGCCCTGAAACCCACCCAATCCTTGCCTCAGTAGTACGAAATGTTGACTAGCTAAAACTCACCGCGACAGTGCGTTACTGCCGGTTGGTTTTAGCTTTTCTTTTGCTTTCAGTTCTCTCCGTTTTTCTCGCATGACGCTCCTGCTCTCCCTGTTTCTGCAACTCCAGGTCGGCGACGCGGCCCCGGTTGCTGCTCCCGCCGCCGCCGACTCCGCCGCCCTGGCCGCCGATCAGGCCGTGGCGGCCTCCTCGGGCCTCTCGCTCATCGACCTGGTGCTGGCCGGGGGCTGGATTATGCTGCCCCTGTTTGCGCTGCTGTTCCTCTCCGTGTACATCATTCTGGAGCGCTACCTCACCATCCGCAAGGCCGGGGCCGTGCCCGAGTCGTTCATGCCCGGCATCGGGAACCTGATGGTGAAGGGGGATTTGCAGGGCGCCAAAATGCTCTGCGCCCAGAACGCCACGCCCCTGGCCCGTATGATTGAGAAGGGCATCCGCCGGGTGGGTTTGCCGCTGAGCGAAATCGAAGCCAGCGTGGAAAACGTGGGCAAAATCGAAATTGCCCGCCTCGAAAAGAACATCAACGTGCTGGGCATCGTGGCCGGCATCGCGCCCATGCTGGGCTTCGTGGGCACCATTATTGGGGTGATTAAGATTTTCTACGCTATCAGCTCCACCGGTGATTTCGGCATTGCCCAGATTTCGGGTGGTCTGTACACCAAAATGGTGACCTCGGCGGCCGGCCTCATCGTGGGTATCATCGCCCACATCGGCTACCACTGGCTCAGCATCATGGTCGAGCGCATGGTCTTCCGCATGGAGCACTCCGCCGTGGAGTTCATGGACATCCTGCAGGATAACTAGATTTTTAATGTGAGTAATGTGGAGGAAATGTGATAATGTGAGGAGTACTGCCGTTCAGCCCAAGATGGTGCAGATAGGGTAAGCCATTCATTTTCACATTTTTCACATTACCCATATTCTACCACATTTGCTATTATGAACCTCAGCCGGCGCCGTAAGCTTTCTTCCCACGTCGAGACCAGCTCGATGAACGACATCATGTTCTTTCTGATGCTGTTCTTCCTGATTGTCTCGACGATGGTCAACCCGAACGTGATCAAGCTCATGCTGCCCAACGCCCGCTCGGGCAAGCAGGCCATGAAGCAGCCCATCACCATTTCGGTGGACGGGGCGGGCACCTACTTCCTGGACCGGACCCCCATCACGCCCACCGAGCTGGAACCCGAGCTGGCCCGCCGCATTGCCGGCCTGGAAAGCCCCACCGCCGTGCTGCGCGTGGATGCCTCGCTCAACGTGCAGAAACTGGTGGACATCCTCGAAATCGGGAACCGCCTCAAGATAAAAATGGTCATGGCCACCCAGGCCCAACAGGGGAAATGAGTTGCCAGTGTCCAGTTGGCAGTTGTCAGGCTGTTTTGAAAGCGGCAACTGTGAACTACCCAACTGGCAACTGACAACTGATAACTGACAACTGATATGGAATACCGGGAAGAACATCGGCGCGAGGCTTTACTGGGGACCGTGGTATTTCACGTGGCCCTGGCGACCCTGTTCTTCTTCGCCGTCTTCAAGGGGCCCGATCCGCCTCTGGAAACGCTCGGCGGCGACGGGGTGGAGCTGAACTACGGGGTGGACGAGGTCGGCTCCGGCGACATCCAGAGCCAGGCCCCGGCCAACGAGTCGCAGAACCGCGAGGACAGCCGCCCGCCCGCCGCCCAGCCCGACCCCACGCCGCCCCAGCCCACCACCCCGCCCGACCCTACGCCCCCCAGCGAGGAGCGCGTGGTGACCAGTGAGGCCGAGGAAAGCCCCGTAACGGTGCCCCCAGCCCCCAAAGCCGCGCCCGTGCCCCGCGAGGAAGTAAAGCCCGAGCCGCCCAAGCCCAAAGTAGACCAGCGCGCCGTGTTCACGCCCCGCGCCAACCAATCGGACGGCGGTGGCAACGGCGTGAACGGCACCAGCAACGCGCCCACCGGCAATAACAACGGCGATAACCCCGGCACCGTGGGCGACAAAGGGGACCCCCGCGGCACCTACGGCGGCACCGCCTATTCGGGCGAGCCCGGCAGCGGCGGCCGCGGCACCAGCCCCGGCAGCGGTGGCCTCGAAATGAGCGGCTGGGCCTTCGTAAACCGCCCTACCGCCGCCGCCCTCGACAACAACTCGGGCTTCGTTCGCTTCAAAATCAAAGTGAACTCCGATGGCGAAGTGGAAGCCGTAACCAAGGTGTCCGGCAACGTATCGGCCGCCCAAGAGCGGGCCTGCCGCGACGCCCTGGAAAATGCCGAGTTCCGCCGCACCAATTCCGCCAACGGCGGGGCCACCGGTTTCTACACCTTCAAATTCACGGTGCGTTAACTCACACAAGCACTTTGATAAGGCGCTTACCACCGCCGCCCCGGGTAGCCGGGGCGGCGGTGGGCGTTTCCAGCAGGGGCTTGCGGCACGGTTCCTGGCGTTCCGCCAGACGGTTTAGCGCGGATAGAAGCAGACGCGACACTTCGCGTCTGCTCCTTACGGGGGTAGCTGCGGTTTTACCCCACGTCACTCATCCGCCTAACGCCCTGCCATGAAATGCTGCGTTACCACGGGCCACGCGGCGGAAGAAAACTACCTTTGCGGCCCCGAACGGCCGAAACCATGACGTATCAGCAAACCCTCGACTTTCTCTACGCCCAACTGCCCATGTTCCAGCGGGTGGGCGAGGCGGGCTACAAGCCGGGCCTGCAGCGCACCGAAGCCCTGGCCGCCGCTATGAGCCACCCCGAGCGGCAGCTGCGCTGCATACACGTGGCCGGCACCAACGGCAAGGGCAGCTCCAGCCACCTGCTGGCCGCCGTGCTTCAGGCCGCCGGCTACAAGGTGGGCCTCTACACCTCGCCCCACCTCAAGGAATTCACGGAGCGCATCCGCGTGAACGGGCAGGAGCTGGCCCCGGCGTTTCTGGTGGACTGGGTGGCACGCTGGCGGGGCCTGTTCGAGACGGTACAGCCCTCGTTCTTTGAAATGTGCGTGGCCCTGTGCTTCGACTATTTCGCCCAGGAGCAGGTAGACGTGGCCGTGGTGGAAGTGGGCCTGGGCGGGCGGCTTGATTCCACCAACATCATCCGGCCCCTCGTCTCGCTCATCACCAACATCAGCTTCGACCACCAGCACCTGCTGGGCGATACGCTGCCGCTGATTGCGGCCGAAAAAGCGGGCATTATCAAGCCCGGGGTGCCGGCCATCATCAGCCAGACCCAGCCCGAGGTGGCCGCCGTGTTCGAGCAGAAGGCCCGGCAGGAGGGGGCCCCGCTGCTGTTCGCCGACCAGCACTACCGCGCCGAGCTGCTCCGCGAGCCGGGCCCCGACGAGGCCGTGCAGCACCTGCGCATCCGCCGCGAGGGCGCCGTGGAGCTCGATGAGCTGGAGCTGGCCCTGGTGGGCGACTACCAGCGCCTGAACCTGCCCGGCGTGCTGGCCACCGTGGCCGAGCTACGCCGCCAGGGCTTTGTCATCAGCGAAGCGCACCTGCGGGAAGGCCTGCGCGAAGTCGGCCGCCTCACGGGCCTGCGCGGCCGCTGGACCATCCTGGGCCGCCGTCCGCTCGTTATCTGCGACACGGGCCACAACGAGGCCGGCATCCGCTTCATCGTGGCCCAGCTGGCGCGCCTGCCCCGGCGCCGCCTGCACTTGGTGCTGGGCGTGGTGAACGACAAGGACGTGAGCAAGATGCTGGCCCTGCTGCCCCGGGACGCGACGTACTACTTCTGCCAAGCCAGCATTCCGCGGGCTCTGCCGGCCGACGAGTTGGCCGAACGGGCCGCCGCCCTGGGTCTCACGGGCACCGTGTACGGCCCGGTGCCGGCCGCCGTGCGCGCCGCCCGCGCCGCCGCCGCCCCCGATGACGTGGTCTTCATCGGGGGCAGTACCTTTGTGGTGGCGGAGATTGAGGAGCTGTAGAATCTGGTTTTTGGTGGGTGGTTTACGGTTGTTGGCCTTCGCGCAAATACCGCCACTCCAACCAAAACCAACCGGGCGGCAACTTCCAATGGCCGCCTAAATCCAAAAACCACCCACCAAAAACCAATCCAGTGAGTCGAGTAAAACTGAAGCGCTTCGCCGAGAATGCCGAACGGGCCAGTGTGGTAGAACCCGGGAAAGACACCTACCAGCAGCTTGGCGGCCGCTGGCACGAGGCTTTTTTCCAGAACCCGAACCCCATTACGCTGGAGGTGGGCTGCGGCAAGGGCGAATACACCGTGGGCCTGGCCGAGCGCTACCCCGGGCGCAACTTCCTAGGCCTCGACATCAAGGGCGACCGAATCTGGCGGGGCAATGCCCGGGCCGAGGAAATGGGCCTGACCAACGTGGGCTGGGTGCGCACCCGCGCCCACGACCTGCTCACGCATTTTGCCCCCGGCGAGCTGCACGAAATCTGGATTACCTTCCCCGACCCGCGCCCCCGCGACCGGGACATCAAGCGCCGCCTCACGTTCCCGCGTTTCCTCGACCTCTACCAGCAGATTCTGCGTCCCGGCGGTCTGATTCACCTCAAAACCGATAACGAGGACCTGTTCGACTACTCCCTCGAAACCGTGCAGCAGCGTCCCGGGGCTACCATTCTGGCCCACACCAAGGACCTCTACGCCACGCCCGAGCTGCTGCCCCACGCCGAGGACATCCAGACTACCTTCGAGCGCAAGTACCGCCAGCTGGGCGTGCCCATCAAGTACCTGCAGTTTCAGGTGAGTTAAAACGGACTGTTCGGCCCGTGTATGTGTAACCGACAGTAGTGCGAACCGGGTAGTTCGCGCCCCCGCGCCGTTACCACGGTTGTCGTTCTGAGGCGTGAACTACACCGTTCGTGCTACTGTGCTGCAGCCTGCGAACAGCTCTGAATAAGAAGCCAAACCACGCAAAAGCGGAAATCCGGCAACCCGTATTTCCGCTTTTGCGTGCCTCCTCACTCCTCACTCCTCACTCCTCACTCCTCACTCCTCACTCCTCACTCCTCACTCCTCACTCCTCACTCCTCACTCCTCACTCCTCACTCCTCACTCCTCACTCCTCACTCCTCACTACTCACTCCTGATGCAACCCGTTCGGATTCCTGATACGCTGCCGCTGTTTGCGGTGCTGGATGAGCGCCTGCTGCAGGTACTGGGCAGCCTGAGCGCCGCCGACTGGCAACGGCCCACGCTGGCGCCCGGCTGGACGGTGCACGCCGTGGCCCTGCACCTGCTCGATGGCAGCCTGCGCAGCCTGTCCATGCTGCGCGACGGGCACTTTAGCGGGCCGGGGCCGGCCAGCGGGGCTTACGCCGACGTGGTGGGCTACCTCAACGAGCTGAACGGCAGCTGGGTGCGGGCGGGGCAGCGGCTGAGTCCGGCAGTAGTGCTGGAGTTGCTGGAGCACATCGGCCCCCGGTACACAGCCTTCCTGGAAACCCTCGACCCGGCCGCGCCGGCCACCTTCGCCGTTGCCTGGGCCGGGGAGGCGGAATCGACCAACCACTTCCACATCGCCCGCGAGTACACCGAAAAGTGGCACCACCAGCAGCAGATCCGCCAGGCCGTGGGGCAGGAGGGGCCGCTGCTGGAGCCGGCATTGTACGCGCCGTTTCTGGCCACCTGCGCCCGGGCCCTGCCGCACCACTACCGTGCCGTGGCCGCCGCGCCGGGCACGGTGGTGCAGGTGCAGCTGACCGGCCCCGCGTCCGTCACGTGGTTTTTACGCCGGCGCCCGGCCGACTGGGAGCTGGGGCAGGGGTACGCCGGCGCCCCGGCGGCCCGGGTGGAGCTGAACGGGGCCGTGGCCTGGCGTTTGTTTACCAACAGTCTGCCCCGGCCCGAAGCCGCCCGCCACCTGCGCCTGCACGGTCCTGCGGAACTCACGGAGCCCATTCACTCGCTGCTGACGGTGATGGCCTGACCTCTTTAAAGCCCTTTCGTGAACCGCTATCAGGCAGCAGGTACCCCGGCCGCATCGCGCCGGGGTACCTTGCTGAGGGCAATCGGGGAGCTTACTCTTCTTCCAGTTGCTCGAAAATGGCTTCCATTTCGTCGAAGTCGCGCAGACCGGGCTTGATCTCGTCGCCGCCCTGAAGCACGATGCCGGCGGGGCGCAGCTGCTCCACGTAGGCGCGCAGGGTGCCGTTGGGGGCAAAATCGGAGCCCAGCCAGACGGGGTAGGTACGGGCCTGCTCGGTGAGGCGGGTGGTTTCGGCCGGGTTGGGCAGCGGCTCGGGCGGGGTGGCCAGCACGAAGCCCAGGTAGGAGGGCGCCTGCTCGCGGAAGCGCAGGTCCACGTCTTCGGGCAGCATATCGGGCACCCAGCGAATCAGTTTGAGGGCCGGCACCGAGAGCTGGCCCAGCTCCTCAGGGGTACGGCGGCGGTGCAGCAATACCGCGTGCAGGCCGCATTGCTGCACCAGGGCGTTGATTTCGGCCACCGGCAGCGTGTCGAACTCGCCAAGGAGTTCCACGCCGGCTACCCAGCCGCTGAGCTCCTGCACTACTTCGGGCGTGAGGTAGCCGGGCAGGGCCGGGTCGAGGCGGAACGTGAGAGAGTCGGCGCCCATGCCGGCGCAGTAGCGGGCATCGGAAAGGTTGTTGATGCCGCGCACCATCACGGGAACTAGCAAAGCCATAGCAGAAGGAGTTGAGGAGAACCGGCTCCGGCGCTACCGCCGTTGCCGCTGCAATAATCGGGACTTCTGGCTTAAGAGTGAATGAGTGAATGAGGGACTCGGTGAATGAGGGAATGCGCCACGTGGCAAATACGTCTATGCGTGAACCGACATCCTACCATTCACCGATTCACTCATCCACCCATTTACCCATTCACTCATTTACCGCTTCGTATCTTTGCGCATTCGGCCGGAACCTTTCACGCTTCGGGCGCAATTTGATTCACGTATGAATACAACGAAAGGACGGGTGCTCGTCGCCATGAGCGGCGGCATCGACAGCTCCGTGGCAGCCGTGCTGCTGCACGAGCAAGGGTACGAGGTGGTGGGCATGACCATGAAAACCTGGGATTACGCCTCGGCGGGCGGCAGCAAGAAGGAAACCGGCTGCTGCTCCCTTGACAGCATCAACGATGCCCGCCAGATTGCCGTGGACCTGGGCTTCCCGCACTACATCATCGACATCCGCGACGAGTTCGGCGACTTCGTCATCAGCAACTTCACCGAGGAATACCTGGCCGGACGTACGCCCAACCCCTGCGTGCTCTGCAACACCCACATCAAGTGGGACGCGCTGCTGCGCCGCGCCGACCAGCTCGGCTGCGAGTTCATCGCCACCGGCCACTACGCCCAGGTGCGGGAGGAAAACGGCCGTTACGTAGTCAGCAAAGGCCTCGACGACAACAAGGACCAGAGCTACGCCATCTGGGGCGTGAGCCAGGAGAGCCTCTCGCGCACGCTGTTCCCACTGGGCGAGCTGCGCAAAACGGCCATCTACGACTTTGCCCGGGAGCGGGGCTTCACCGAGCTCGTGAATAAGCCCGAGAGCTACGAAATCTGCTTCATTCCCGACAACGACTACCGGGGCTTCCTGCGCCGGCGCGTGCCGGGTCTGGAGGAGCGCGTGGCCGGCGGCGAGTTCGTGCTCCGCGACGGCACCGTGGTGGGCAAGCACGAGGGCTACCCGTTCTACACCATCGGGCAGCGCAAGGGCCTGGGCGTGGCTCTGGGCTTCCCGGCCTACGTAACGGCCATCGACCCCGAAACCAACCGGGTAGTGCTCGGTAATTTCGAGGATCTGGCCAGCACCCGCACGGTGGTGGGCAAGCTCAACATGGGCAAGTACGCCTCGCTCGAAGGCCGCGGCCTGGTGCCCAGCACTACCAAAATCCGCTACAACCACGATGGCTCCCCGGCCTTTCTGGAGCAGAAGGGCGACAAAATCTACGTCTACTTCGAAGAAGCCGTGCACGCGGTAACCCCCGGGCAGGCGGCCGTCTTCTACGAGGGTGAGGACGTGCTGGGCGGGGGCTGGATCGAGCGCCACACCATCGGCGAAATTCCCGAGCCCGTAACGGCGTAGCTTAGTTGTTAGTTGTCAGTTGTCAGTTGTCAGAACGAACTAACAACTAACAACTAACAACTAACAACTAAGCTACGCCGGGCACTGATTTTTCTGGTTACGCGTTATGGCGACCGGGGCGGGCGTTTTCCGCCGACCGGTGCTACTTTAAGGGCTGCTAAACTCTTTGTATGAATCAGAACTATTCCCTGCCCACCCGGTGCGGCCTGATGCGCTGGGTGCTGCCGGCTCTGCTGGGCGCGGCGGCCCTGACCAGCTGCCAGGACAACGGCGAGGTGCAGCCCTTCTTGGGGCCGGAGTATTACCCGCTGGAAGTGGGCAGCTACCGCATTTACGACGTGGCCGATACGGTCTGGAATAACGCCCAGGCCACCGTCAGCCGCTTCCAGTTCCGCGAGCAGGTCGATACCGAACTCTCGCCCGATGCCACCGGCCAAGTGGTGTACCGCGTGATTCGTTCCCGCCGGCCCACCGCCACCGATGCCTGGCGGGCCGATTCGGTGTTTACTGTTAGGGTCGGGGAGCGGGCCATTACCGAGCAGTTCAACAACCGCCGCACCGTGGCCCTGGTATTCCCGGTGCAGGAGGAGAAGTTCTGGAACCTGAACGCCTTCAACAGCCAGGATACCATCACGGCCCTCAACCGCCGCTATACCCGCGTAGGCCAGCCCTTCAGTGTGGAGCGCGACGGTGAAACCTACCGCTACGACAACTCCGTTACTACGACCAACAACCTGGCCGAGGACGTGAATGCCTGCTACACCACCGTGAAGCGGACCACTTTTGCCCAGGGCGTGGGGCCGGTCTACCGGGTCAGCCGATCTTTCGTGCACGACCCCGGCGGCGGGCGACCTTGTGATAATACCATCAACTACGCAGGGCAGTCGCGCAGTGAGGTGCTCATTGATAGCGGGAAATAGCCCGTTTTTTCACTACAAGCCGCAAAAACCCCGGGAAAGCAGGTGCTTTTCCGGGGTTCTTGCGGCTTGCAGGGTTTAAACCTGCCTGTTGAGGCTTGCTACCCCGTTTCCTAGCGGATTGCGTTGTATCTTCCGGCAAGTTAACTTCTGCGCCAAATGGTTTTATCCCGCCTTTTGCTAGCCGCCGGCCTGTGTGCGTCGGCGTTTGGGGCCCGGACTGCCGCTGCCGGCCCCGGTACCCCGCCTCCCGAAACGGCCCGGCCCACGGCCACCGTCCGCAAGCATCTTATTTATTTCAAGGACAAAGCCGGCACGCCCTTCAGCGTCAGCCAGCCCGAGGCATTTCTCTCGGCCCGGGCCCTGGCGCGGCGTCAGCGTCAGCAGATTGCCGTGCTGCCCCGCGACCTGCCCGTGAGCCCCGCCTACGTGCAGCAGGTGAAGGCCGTGCCCGGAACGCAGCTCTGGTACACCTCCCGCTGGTTCAATGCCGCCGTGGTAGCCTGCGACTCGGCTACGCTCCAGCAGGTGCAGGCCCTGCCGTTTGTGCGCTCGGCCCAGACGCTCAACCGCGGCCTGCCCGGCACCCGCAAACCCAAAACCGACGAGCCCGACGCAACGGCCGGGCGTACGGCCGGCACGCGCAGCCAGTACGGCAAGGCGTATGCCCAGGCCCAGATGCTGGGTGCGGTGCAGATGCACGACGCCGGTTTCCGGGGCGAAGGCATGCAGATTGCCGTCTTCGACGCCGGATTTCCGGGCGTGAATACGGCCTCACCTTTTTCCTCCATTACCCAGGAAAACCGTCTGGCCAGCACCTTCAACGTGGTGGAGAAGAACGATCAGGTGTTTTTGCGCGACAGTCACGGCACCCACTGCCTGTCCACCATCGGCGCTAACGAGCCGGGTACCTACATCGGCACCGCCCCCAAGGCCACGTTCCGGCTTTTCGTGACGGAAGATATCTTCTCGGAACACCCCGTAGAAGAGGCCAACTGGCTCATTGCCGCCGAATACGCCGACTCGGCCGGGGTGGATATTATCAGCTCCTCGCTGGGCTACAGCACCTTCGATTTCCCGTCCATCAACTATACTTACGCCGACATGAACGGCCGCACGGCCCTCGTGACCCGGGCCGCCACGGTGGCCGCCCGGGTGGGCATGGTGGTGGTGAGCTCGGCCGGCAATGAGGGCAACAACAGGGGCTGGCGCTACATCACCGCCCCCGCCGACGCCGACTCCATCCTGACGGTGGGCGCCACCGATTCGCTGGCCGTGGTGGCCGGCTTCAGCTCCCGCGGCCCCACGGCCGACGGCCGCATCAAGCCCAACCTGGCCGCCATGGGCGTGCAGACGGCCATCGTATCGCCGGGCGGCAGGGTGAGCCGGGGCGACGGCACTTCCTATTCCTGCCCGGTGCTGGCGGGGATGGTGGCCGGTTTCTGGCAGGCCAACCCCCGGCTCACGGCCCAGCAGGTTATCGGTTTTCTGCAACGCTCCGGCTCCCGGGCTACCGTGCCCAACGACGAAATCGGGTACGGTATTCCCCACTTCGGACGGGCCTACAACCTGGCCAACCCCGGCGCCCCGCTGGCCGCCGCCGCCGTGGTGCCCCGCCACGAGCTGCTGATTTACCCCAATCCGAGCAAAGACGACGAACTGTACCTGCAGCTGGCCGTGGGCTTCCAGTCGGTGCCCCTGCAGGTGCGCATTTTTGATGCCCGCGGGGCTCTGGTGGCCGAGCAGCAGGTGGCGCCCACCTCGTCGGCCGCCGTGCGCCTGCAGCCGGGCCTGCTCACCAAGGGCGTGTTCACCTGCACCGTCAGCAATGGCCGCGAGCAGCGCACGGTCCGCTTCGTGAAGCTGTAAGCCGCGCCCCGTGTGCCCAAGGCCAGAAGCCGGCTCCGCGGGAGCCGGCTTCTTTTTTTTAATCCGCTCTGAATGCTAATGTAATTGGTTTCATGATTGCGAATATATTTAGTAAATTGGCAATGATTTAGCGCTTGTCTATGTTGCCGCTTTATCACGCATCACCCTTATTTTTCCTCCATGTTACAGATGATGGTCACCAAGCGCCTGGGGCGCCGCCAGTTTCACTTCACGGTGCAGGGCGCCAACTTTCACGAAACCGTGGCCGAGTACGACCGGCTCAGCTTCCCCGACGTGGCCAAGTGCGGCCTCTGCGGCTCCGACAACCTCGACCTGACCGCCCGCGAAGCCCAGGGCAAGTTTAAATACACCAGCCTCAAGTGCCTCGACTGTCGCGGCGACGTGACCTTCGGCAAGCGCCAGGACGACGATCAGACCGTATTTCTGCGCAAAACCGAGGACGGCAAGCTCGACTGGCGCGCCTACGAAAAGCCCAGCTAGACCGCCGCGGTGCAACCGGCCGGCTCCGGCGCGTGACCCCGGACACAACGCTGCTGTTGTGTCCGGGGTCACGCCTTGTGGGGTAAGCAGGCCCGATGACGCTGGCCGCGGCGGCGGGCGGGATACCAGAATGGCCGGTGGGCGCGTTGAGGAGCCGGCGGATGCAGAATTATCCGGCCGGCGCCGCCAAATCGGGCCGCCGATACCTGTCAACCCAGTGCTAACGCGTACTTTCGCGGTATGAACCCTACCCGTCGTATGGCTCCGCTGCTGGCGCCCTCGCTTCTCGCCGCCGACTTTGGCAATCTGCAATCCGAAACTGAGCGCCTGGCCGATTCCGCGGCCGACTGGCTGCATTTCGACGTGATGGACGGCCGCTTCGTGCCCAACATCTCCTTCGGGATTCCGGTGCTCCAGGCCGTGCATCGCCACGCCCGCCAGCCCATTGATGTGCACCTGATGATAGAGGAGCCCCAGCACTACCTGAGCGCCTTCCGCGACGCCGGGGCGGCCAACATCACGGTGCATTACGAGGCCTGCCCCCACCTGCACCGCGTGATTCAGCAAATCAAGCAGCTCGGCTGCCGGGCCGGGGTGGCCCTCAACCCGCACACGCCCGTGAGCCTGCTCGAGGACGTGGCCGCCGACCTGGACCTGGTGCTTATTATGTCGGTTAATCCCGGTTTCGGCGGGCAGGCGTTCATTCCGAACACCCTGCGCAAAGTCACCCAGCTCAAAGAACTGCTGGTGGACAGCGGCTCCTCGGCCCTGATTGAAATTGACGGGGGCGTGACCCTCGACAACGCCGCCGCCCTGGTGGCGGCCGGCGCCGATGCACTGGTGGCCGGCTCGTTCGTGTTCCAGGGCGGCGACCCGGTGGGCACGCTGGCCCGCATGCGGGCGGAGCTGGCCCCCCCGGCCCTCGAATCTGCCTCCTGAAACTCTGCTTCCTAACGCGTCTGCGCATGGCCTTGCCTTTTCGCTTTACTGCCCGTTTGGGACTGCGCCTGCTCGGTGGCCCGGTGCCCGCCGGCGCGGCCCTGCTGCTGGCGGGTCTCGCCGCCCGGCCCGCGCTGGCCCAGGTCGCGCCGCCCCTTCGGGTGCTGCTCGAGGGAGTGGTGCGCGACGCAGCCGGCCAGCCTCTGGAGCAGGTGGTGGTGGGCGTGGAGGGCCAGCCCGGTGGCACCAGCACCGATGCGCGGGGCCGGTTTGCCCTGCGCCTGAGTGCTGGTGCCGGCGGCAAGGCCCCGGTGCTGGTGGTGCGCCGGCTGGGCTACCGCACCGAGCGCCTCGTTCTCAACCTGAGCCAGCCGCTGGGGGAACTCACGCTCACGCTCCAGGATGATAGCCGGGCCCTGGACAACGTGACTGTGCGCGGCCGCACCGATGCCGCCGACACCCGTGAGCAGGTGAGCGTGCTGCAACTGGAGCCGCGCACGGCCAAGGAAATACCCTCGCCCTTCGGCGACTTCGCGGCCGTGCTCAAAACCCTGCCCGGGGTGGCCAGCACCAACGAGCTGACCAGCACCTACTCGGTGCGGGGTGGCAACTACGAGGAAAACCTGATTTACGTGAACGGCTTCGAGGTGTACCGGCCGTTTCTGGTAACTACGGCCCAGCAGGAGGGCCTGAGCTTCGTAAACCCCGATCTGGTCAACAAAATCGAGTTTTCGACGGGGGGCTGGCAGCCCAAGTACGGCGACAAGCTCTCCTCGGTGCTCAACATTGAGTACAAGCAGCCGGTGAAATTCGGGGGCTCGGCCACGGCCAGTCTGGTGGGGGGCTCGGCCCACGTGGAGGCGGCCTCGCCCAGCCAGCGGGTGAGCTACCTGGCCGGGGTGCGCTACAAGAATGCCACCTACGTGTTCAACTCCCTGCAGCAGCAGCAGGGCGGCTACAACCCCACCTTCTACGATGCCCAGAGCCTGATTACCCTGGCCCTGGGCCCCCGGGATAACCTGGAGCGCACGACGGTGGGCGTGTTCAATACCTTCGCCCACAACGATTTTCGCTTCAACCCGGAAAGTGGCGAAACCACCTTTAATACGGGCGCGGCCCAGGCCACCCGGCTCTACATTGCCTACGCGGGCCGGGAGCGGATGCAGTACGATACCTACCAGGGCGGCCTGCGGCTGACCCACGCGGTGCGCCCTAACCTGCGCCTGGAGCTGCTTGGCGGCCTGCTCTACTCCCGCGAGTTTGAGTACCGCGACGTGGAGGCCGGCTACCAGATTGCCGAAATCAACCGCGACCCGAAGCAGGGTACATTCGGGGCCGATATCAACCGCCGGGGCGTGGGCTCCTTGTTCAAACACTCGCGCAACACCCTGGAGGCCCGCATTGCCACCCTCGAAACCCGCGGCACCTGGACGCCCGGCACCCGCCACTCAGTGCGCTGGGGGCTGAAAACGGGGCGGGAGCAGATCCAGGACGCGCTCAACGAGTACAGCTTCATCGACTCGGCCGACTACGTGCCCGAGGCCCGGCGCACCCGCCTGGTGTCCGACCTCGACCTGACCAGCACCCGCACCCAGGGCTTTGCCCAGCACACGCTGCGCTTCGATTCGCTGCGCACGCTCACCTACGGGGCGCGCATGAGCTACTGGACGGTGAACGGGCAGACCACCTTTAGCCCCCGGGTGCAGTACGCCTTCACCAGCGCCCGTAACCCGCGCCTGTCGTGGAAGACGGCCGTGGGCGTGTACCACCAGCCGCCCTTCTACCGGGAGCTGCGCTACCAGACCGGCGCGCCCCAGCGCCAGGAAGGCGTGCTCAACCTCGATTTACGGGCCCAACGCTCCGTGCACGTCATCGTGGGCAACGAGCTGCGCTTTACCAGCTGGAACCGCCCGTTCCGTTTCACGGGGGAAGTGTACTACAAGTACCTGACCGACGTGGTGCCCTACGACATCGACAACGTGCGCCTGCGCTACCAGGCCACCAACGACGCCAAGGCCTACGCCGCCGGCCTCGATGCCCGGGTGAGCGGGGAGTTCATTCCCGGCACCGAATCGTGGTTTAGCCTGGGCCTGCTGACCACCCGCGAAAACCTGGCGGGCGACTCGCTCACCACGTTTGATGCCAACGGCAACGCCACCGGACGGGTATCGAAGGGCTTTATCCGCCGGCCCTCCGACCAGCGCCTCAACCTGGGCATTTTTCTGCAGGACAACCTGCCCGACAACCCCTCGGTAAAGGGCTACGTGAACCTGGTCTTCGGCACCGGGTTGCCCTTCAGTCCGCCCGACGCGCCCGAGCTGCGCGGCACCAGCAAGCTCACCCGCTCCTACAAGCGCGCCGACCTGGGCTTTACCAAAGTGCTGGGCCTGCGCACCGAGGCCGAGCGCGCCGCCGGCCGCCGCGTGCAGCTGCAAAACCTGTGGATGAGCCTGGAAATCCTCAACGTGCTGGGCGCCGATAACCTGGCCGGCTACAACTACGTGCAGGACCTGAACGGCCGCACCTACGGCGTGCCCAACTTCCTGAGCCAGCGACTGGTAAATCTGCGCGTTATCGCGCGGTTCTAGAAGCGGTGAACTAGTGAGGTGGTGAACTAGTGAGCTGACGTTCCAGAAGCTAGTTTGCGCAAGCGGCGCAGCTTGGACCGATTGAACATCAAGCTCACCAGTTCACCATTTAACTAGCTCACCTGCTCGTGCACATCCCGGAAGCAGAGCATGTCGGGGAGGCGCTCTTCTTTTGCGGGGTCGAAGCCGCAGGTGGCCTCGAAGGTGGCGGGGTTGCGGTAGGTGCCAAAGAGGTAGTCCCAGATGACCAGGTCGCCGTAGTTGTGGCTGTGCTGCTGGTACTGATGATGGACGCGGTGCATTTCGGGGCGCTGAAACACGTAGCCCACCCAGCGGGGCGCGCGCACGTTGGTATGGTAGAAGAACTCGCCCAGCGCCGTGCAGAGCGTGTACACGGCCCCGGCCGCCGGACTCAGTCCCAGCACGGTGTACACCAGCAGGCCCCCCAGCAGGGAATTGACGGTCATTTCGAGCGGGTGCTTGTAGAAAGAGGTGATAACCTCCAGGCGGCGGGGGCTGTGGTGAATCTGGTGGAAGTGCAGCCAGAGAAAATCCTGGGTGTGGCGCCAGCGGTGCCACCAGTAGAAGAGGAACGTGGTCACCACGTAGGCCAGCAGCCCGCCCGCCACCGGCCCCAGGTGCCGCGACACGTGCAGCAGCGAGTAGGCCGAAAACCATTTCTCCCAGGTCAGGCCCGCCACTACTACCACCAGCAGCTGGGCCCCGTTGAGGAGCAGCACCCGCCGCGGCCAGGTGGCCACCCGCGGCAGCTTCCAGCCCGGCATTATGCGCTCCAGAATAAAACAAAAGACAAAGGCCGCAAAAATCACGACCAGCAGGGGCGGAGCGCTGAAGCCAGGCAAGGATACGCCGCAGTCTGGCAGTGGCAGCAAAAACAGCAAATTCATTGGAGCAGGTGTTAGTGGGTGAAACCATGCTCTAAAGGTGCGGCGGCTACCCCCCGCATCCCTTGACATTTATCAAGAACGGCGGGCGCGCAGGCGGCTCAGGGTTTCCGGGGTGAGGCCCAGGTGCGAGGCCAGCATGTGCAGCGGTACCCGTTGCAGCAGATCGGGGAAGTCGCGCAACAGGCGGGCGTAGCGCTCGGCGGCGGGCAGCATCCGCAAATCGAGGGCGCGCTGCTCGCTGAGCACGTAGTAGCGCTCGGTGAGTACGCGGCCGATGAAGTTGAACTCGGGAAACTGCTGATACAGGGTCTGCACCTGCTCGTAGCGCAGGGACCAGAGCCGGCAACTTTCCAGGGCCTGCAGGTACTCGTGCGAAGGCTGGCGGGAAAAGAAGCTCAGGATCGAAACCACAAAATTCTCCGCCGGCATAAACCACGATGTCACCTCCCGGCCTTCACGGAGGTAGTAGCTGCGCACTAACCCGGTTTCGAGAAAATACAGTCGCTGGGCCACACTACCCGGCACGAGCAACTGCGTGTGGGCCGGCACGGTTTCGGGCTGCGCCAGCCGCCGGAGCGCAGCTTCCAGGGCGGGCGTCAGCGGATGAATGGCGCGGCATAAGGTCAGAAAGGCGTCCATGAGGCCGAAGGTAAACCACAAAAAAACAGCCGCTGCCTTACGCAACGACTGTTTCGTTTCCGGCCGGAACCTGTCGCCCCGGCGGCGGGGCGGCTACCCGCGTTTCTTTGGCTTGCCTTTGGGCGCGGCCTTCCCACTGCCGGCATACGCCACCCGGTACACCACGCCGTTGGCATCATCCGATACCAGCAGCGACCCATCGGCGTGCTGGGCAATGCCGCACACGCGCCCGAACTGCTCCTTATTGCCGTTCAGCAGCCAGCCGGTGGCAAAGTCCTCGAACTTTTCGGGCTGACCCTGCTCGTTGAAATGCACCCGTACCAGCTTGTAGCCCGAAGGTTCAGCGCGGTTCCAGGAGCCGTGCATGGTCACGAACGCATCGTTCCGGTACTCTTTCGGAAACTGATGACCCTGGTAAAATACCATGCCCAAAGGCGCCGAATGGGCTTTGTAGAGCAGTTTGGGAAGCTGCGTTTGGGCCGCGTACTGCGCGTAGCTCTGGCCCCCCGGCGGCTCGTCGGCCAGGTTGGGCTGGCCGTTCTCAAACACGAAGGGCCAGCCGTAATCGGCGCCCTGCTTGATTTCGTTGAGTTCCTCCTGCTGCTGCTCGTCGCCGAGCCAGTCGATGCCGTGGTCGAACCCAAAAAGCTGGCCGGTACGCGGGTGCCAGCCAAACCCGATGGTGTTGCGCAGGCCCTTGGCATACACACTCCGGCCCGAGCCGTCGGTCTTCACCTGCAAGAGCGTGGCGTTTTCCGGGTTGGCTTCGTCGCAGGCATTACAGGTGCTGCCCACCGAGAGGTAGAGCGTACCATCGGGCGCGAAATTCAGGGTCCGGTTGGGATGCTGGCCCGCGTCGGGTAAATCGTTGTAGAGGCGCTTGAGCGGGCTGAGCGAACCATCGGGCTGGATATCGGCCACGTACAGGTCGCGGATGGCGGCCGCGTAGAGCTTGCCGTCGCGAATGGCCAGCCCGTGCAGGTTAGCGGCCTGCGCCACTTGCCGGGTGTGGTCGGCTTTGCCATCCTGGTTGGTGTCGCGCAGCAGCGTGATGGTGCCTTGGTCGCGGTTCGACACGTACACGTCGCCGTTGGGGGCGACGGCCAGCATCCGGGGCTTTTCCAGCTGATCGGCAAATTTGGTGACCGTAAACCCGGCCGGCACCTGGAGCTGGGCCACGCGCGGGTCGGTGGCATCTACCTGCTTGGGCTTGAAGATGTGCCCGTCGTAGGAAGCCTGCACCGACTGCTGGTAATCGTTCTGCGCGGCCGCCGTGAAGGTGGTGGCCAGGGCCGTGGCGAGGAAGAAAGGAATCTTGGTCATGACAAGTCGGAAAGAAGTGGTTGCTTCTTTTCAACTCGTTTTCCGGGGGCGGGGTTGCGGCCAAGCGGGGCCCTAATGCCGGCCGGGCCGCGGGCGTAAGCTCCTGCTGCCTCGGTAAGCAGGCTCTCCAGAGCAAGCCGGCCGGCGCGGCGCAAACGGCGTTACGAAGCCCGCTTCAGCGCCTCAGATGTCGCCCACTCTGACCGTTGCCGAGGCCAAAGCGGGCGTGAAACCGGCCAATAGAGGACTGGCTGCATAGCGTGCTCAGTAAGCCCGGGCCTGCCATTCGGTGAGGGAGAGGCGCATGTTGGGCAGCTGGGACTTGAAGGCGGCGTCATCTTTGTCGCCGAGCTTGATGGCTTTGCGGGCATACACGATGGCCGTGCCATAATCCTGTTGCTGGGCCAGCAGGCGGGCCTTGATCCAGTTGTTGGTCGGTGCATCCTGCAACCGGATCGACTCGTTGATCCAGTTCAGGGCGCGCTCGGGCTGGAGGTTGTTCTGCACCAGGTATTCGGCCGCCTGGGCCAGCAGCTGCCAGTCGTTGGGCTGTTGCTGCAGGGCCTTTTCCACGCTGGCCAGCACCTGCTTGTGCACTTCCACCTCAAAGGGCAGCACCACGGTGCGCCGCTCCCAGGTCAGGTTGAGGTGGGCGCCGTTGGGCCGCACGCTGGAAAACCAGTAGAGCAGGCTTTCCTGAAACTGGGCCGTTTCAGTTACCACCGGCACCCGGATAACGTCGTTGCGCTGGTCGTAGCCCTCGCTGCCCCAGTGCGTGGTTACGCGGTTGAGCACCACTTCCCAGTCCCGGTCCTGGTGGGGCACCACGAAAAGGGAGTACTGGCCGGCCGGCACGGTTTGGCCGCGCAGCAAAATGGGGGTGGAGAAGCGGATGAGCGTGTTTTCATTGGCCCCCGCGCGCCATACTTCATCGTAAGGAACCAGGCCGCCCCACACGCTGCGGCTGCGTACCGAGGGCGAATGATAGTCCACCGTTACGTCGGTGAGGCCCACCGTTTGCTGAACCACGGCGTGAGGACTGGCCTGGGGCAGCAGCAGCTCGATACCGGTGGGTACGCCCGTGGTGGGCGGCGGAAGCGGGGCGGAGGCGTCAGTTTGCTGGGCCTGAGCGGAGAGGGAGCCGGCCGTGAGAGCCAGCAGAAATCCAAAACGAAAAGCGAGCAAGCGGGAAATAGGCATAGGGCAGAAAGCAGCAGAACGGGCGGCAGAAAAGTCGAAACACGGACCGCCCAGGCAGGCGGGAGTAAGCCTGATACCGAAACAATGGTGCCAGAAAAGCGGTTTGCCCCGTACCGGAAACACGAAGGTCCGCCTTTTAAGGTAAAATTTCCGGGAAAAAGTTTTCTTCTCTGCCCGGCGCGCTTACCTTTGCCCCGCTACTCTAAGCCCCGTATGCCATCCTCCGCGCTTTTCCTGTGCCCTTCCAGCCACCTGGCCGCCCCCGTAGCGGGCCGCCTGGCCGAGGCCTGCGCGTCTGAGTCGAAGCATCACCATCACCACGGGCACCATTCCTCTTTCTAGAGGAATATACGCATCATATTGACCCCGTTGGGCGAACCACAGTTGGTTCCCCGGCCCCCGAAAAACCGGTGGCCCGGCCGTAGTTTGGCCCATTCCCAACGCCCGGGTCCCCTTTCCTGTTTCCCCACCACCTTCTTTTGAATTACGATTAAGTACTTGGCACAACCAGCCAATTCTTACTTCTTAATTCTTACTTCTTAATTCAACGATATGCTCCGTCTGGCCATCCAGAAATCGGGCCGCTTAAGCGAAGACTCCCAGAACCTGATTCGGGAGTGCGGCATCAGCTTCCTTGCGGCTTCCAGCAAGCTCAAAACCGAAGCCACCAACTTCCCCCTCGAAATCCTCTACCTGCGCGACGACGATATTCCCGGCTACGTGCAGGACGGCGTGGCCGACCTGGGCATTGTGGGCCAGAACGTGCTGGTGGAAGCCGGTTTCCCCAACCTGGAAGTGGAAGGCCTGGGCTTCAGCAAGTGCCGCCTGAGCCTGGCCGTACCCCGCGCCGCGACCTACGACTCCATTGAGGATTTGCAGGGCGTGAACATTGCCACTTCGTACCCCCAGATTCTGGGCCAGTACCTTACGGAGCGCGGCGTGAAGGCCAACCTGCACACCATCAGCGGCTCGGTGGAAATTGCCCCCAGCATCGGGCTGGCCGAGGCCATCTGTGACATCGTGAGCAGCGGCTCCACGCTGCTGGGCAACGGCCTGCGCGAGGTGGAAACCGTGTTCCGCTCCGAAGCCGTGCTCATTGCCAACCAGAGCCTGAGCGCCGAGAAAAAGGAATTACTCGAGCAACTCCAGTTCCGGATGCAGGCCGTGCGCCGCGCCCGCCGCAACAAGTACATCATCCTCAACGCCCCCGTGGCGGCCCTGGATGCGGTAAAGCAGCTGCTGCCCGGCATCAAGTCGCCCACCGTTACGCCGCTGGCCGAAGAAGGCTGGGTATCGGTGCAGTCGGTGGTAAACGAGGACGACTTCTGGCACATCACCAGCCAGCTCAAAGCCGTCGGGGCCGAAGGCATCCTGGTACTCCCGATTGAGAAAATGATTTCGTGAAGAAGCTAGGAATTAGGAGATAGAAGCAAGGAGTCAGGAGTTAGAATCGAATTGTTGGTTCTCCTCCTATGACAACTCCTGACACCTTGCTTCTATCTCCTGGCTCCTAACTCCTAACTCCTTCTACCATGAACATCTTCCAATATCCATCCCAGCCGGAGTGGGCGGCGCTGCAGCAGCGGGCGGCCCAGCAGCAGGCTCAGGACGTGGAGCAGCGCGTGCAGCAGATTTTCGAGGACGTGCGCCAGCGCGGCGACGCGGCCCTGCTCGACTACGCCCGGCAGTTCGACGGTGCCGACCTTGCGGGCGGCCTGCGCGTGGGGCCCGGGGAGCTGGCAGCCGCCGCGGCCCAGGTGCCGGCCGAGCTGCAAACGGCCATCCGACAGGCGCACGCCAACATTCTGCGGTTCCATAAAGCGCAAATTCCGCAGGAGGAGCGCGTGGAAACCATGCCGGGCGTGACGTGCTGGCGGCGGGCGGTGCCCGTGCAGCGCGTGGGCCTCTACATTCCGGGCGGCACCGCGCCGCTGTTCAGCACTCTGCTGATGCTGGGCGTGCCCGCCCGGCTGGCAGGCTGCCCCGAAATTGTGCTCTGCACCCCGCCCCAGAAGGACGGCTCGGTAAACCCCATCATCCTGTTCACGGCCGAGCTGCTGGGCATCACCACTATCGTGAAAGCCGGTGGGGCTCAAGCCGTGGCCGCTCTGAGCGGCGGAACTGACTCGGTGCCGGCCGTGGACAAGATTTTTGGTCCCGGCAACCGCTACGTGACGGCCGCCAAGCAATTGGCTACCCGTTACGGCGTGGCCATTGATATGCCGGCTGGCCCCTCCGAGGTGCTGGTTATTGCCGACGAATCGGCTACGCCGACCTTCGTGGCCGCCGACCTGCTCAGCCAGGCCGAGCACGGCCCCGACTCGCAGGTGATTCTGCTCTCCGACTCCCTGTCGATGCTGGAGCAGACCAAAGCCGAGGTGGAGCGCCAGCTGCGGGAGCTGCCCCGGGCCGAGGTGGCTGCCCAGGCTCTTACCGAAAGCCGCGCCATCCTGCTGCGCACGCCGGAGGAAATGCTGTACTTCTCGAACCAGTACGCTCCCGAGCACCTGATTCTGGCCGTAAAAAATCCGGAACAGCTGGCCGAAGGCGTGACCAACGCCGGCTCCGTGTTCCTGGGCCACCTCACCCCGGAAGCCGTGGGCGACTACGCCTCGGGTACCAACCACACGCTGCCCACCAACGGCTACGCCCGCAACTACAGCGGCGTGTCGCTCGATTCGTTTCTGAAGAAAATCACCTTCCAGCGCCTCACCCCCGAAGGCCTGCTGAACGTGGGCCCCGTGGTTGAAACCATGGCCGAAGCCGAAGGCCTCCGCGCCCACGCCCGCGCCGTGACCCTCCGCCTGGAAGCTCTGGCCGGCGGGGAGGAATAAGTATAGGATAACAGTAGAACGTCATGCTGAGCTTGTCGAAGCATCTCGCTTGCCGACGCCAAAACGACAACCGCTCCATAGCCCAGGGTTTAAACCCTGGGCTATGGAACCGCCGCCGGCCGTTCTACAAAATCCGTGAAATCCGAATAATCCGTTTAAATCCGTGATTCATGTTCAACCTTGATAGCCTCGTACGCCCCAACCTGCGGGATATGAAGCCCTACTCGTCGGCCCGCGACGAATTTCAGGGCGAGGCCCAGGTCATGCTCGACGCCAACGAGAACAGCCTCGGCAGCGCCGGCCCCGACCAGTTCAACCGCTACCCTGATCCGCTGCAGCGCGCCGTGAAGCAGGAGCTGGCCCAGCTCAAAGCCGTGCGCCCCGAGCAGATTTTCCTCGGCAACGGCTCCGATGAGGCCATCGACCTGCTGGTGCGCCTCACCTGCGTGCCCGGCCACGACAGCCTGCTGATCCTGCCGCCCACCTACGGCATGTATGAGGTGGCCGCCAACCTGAATGACGTGCGCGTGGAGCGCCTGCAGCTGACGCCTGACTTCCAGCTCTCGCCCGAAATCGTGGCCGGCGTGCTGGCTTCGGATGCTAAAATCGTGTGGCTCTGCTCGCCCAACAACCCCACCGGCAACCTGCTCCACGCCGAGTACATGGAGGAAATCCTGCGCGGTTTTCGCGGGTTGGTAGTGGTAGATGAGGCCTACGCCGATTTCGCGTCCGCTCCCAGCTGGACCACCCGCCTGGCCGAATTCCCTAACCTGGTGGTGCTGCAAACCTTCTCGAAGGCCTGGGGGCTGGCCGGCCTACGCCTGGGTATGGCTTTTGCCTCGCCGGAAATCATCGGCTACCTCAACAAAATCAAGCCCCCCTACAACGTGTCGGAGGCTACGCAGCGGTTCGCCCTGCAGGCCCTGCGCGACGCCGACCGGTTTGAGGCGCTACGCCAGCAGCTGCTGGTAGGCCGCGACTGGCTGGCCGAGCGCCTGCCCGCGCTGCCCATCGTGGCGGAGGTGTTCCCCTCGGATGCCAATTTCCTGCTGGTTCGTTTCCATCCCGATGCCACGGCCGTGTACGATTTCCTGGTAGCCCGGGGCATCATCGTGCGCAACCGCACCACCCAGCCCGGCTGCGCCGGCACACTCCGCCTCACCGTGGGTACCCCCGCCGAGAACGAGCTGCTGCTCCAGGCCCTGCGGGAGTTTGCGGGGTAGTATATATAAGGAGTAAAGCAGTTTCACGAATAGCATTCTCAGGATCTTCCATCACTCCATCTGAATAGTTGATGTTATGGGAATAGCTTCGTCCACTCGGTTCAAGGATCAGAATAAAATCCTTCGACACTTTGAGGAGCGCATTTCAGTGTGCTGTCCCAAGTGTGAAAAGAGGGCGGAGGTTTCCACAGACTTTACTTTATGTCATAGCCGCCTTCATTGCCCGAGCTGCTTTTATCAGTTGGACAAGCCATTGGTGTTTTTTGATATAGTGGTGAAGGAGTATTGCAAACTATGCAACTTCAGGATTGTGGTGGAAACGCCAGAGGTGGGGTATAGGAAGGAGGCCATCAAAGTCCGCTGCCCCGATTGCGGCTGTGAGGAATCTTATAAGCCCACGTACATCGAACACGTAGGCTATTCTTACAGCTTCGATGGCGTCGATCCTTTTTTCCAACTGCCGCTCTGGTATCAGGCTCCCTTCAAAGATGAACTGCTTTGGGCCTATGGTTCGGAGCACTTGCTTTATCTGGAGGAGTACATTGGGGCTAAGCTGCGGGAACGGAATCAACCGCGTTACATGACGATGGTGGAGCGGCTGCCGCAGTTTATCAAATCCGCCAAAAACCGGGATGCGCTGCTGAAACTGCTGGAACGCATAAAGCTGAAGTAATTTTCAGCTGTCTTACATTTTGCACTGATACCCTGTCACTGTTTGACAGGCTTAACCAACTCATGAAAAAAGTACTCTTCATTGACCGGGACGGCACCATCCTCATCGAGCCGCCGACGGATTTCCAAGTGGACGCGCTGACGCGAGAAAAATTTCAGTTTGTGCCCGGTGCCATCACCGGCCTCTCGCGCATTGCCCGCGAGCTGGATTACGAGCTGGTGCTGGTGAGCAACCAGGACGGCCTCGGCACCGAGAGCTTCCCGGAGGATACTTTCTGGCCGGCGCACAATATGATGCTCGACGTGCTGCGCTCGGAAGGAGTGGAGTTCGTGCGCGAGCACATCGACCGAAGCTTCCCCCACGAGAACCTGCCCACCCGCAAGCCCGGCACCGGTATGCTCACCCAATATCTGGGCGAGGGCAGCGGCTATGACCTCAAAAACTCCTTCGTCATCGGCGACCGGCTGACCGACGTAGAACTGGCTCAGAACCTGGGCTGCCAGTCCATCCTGCTGAAGCCGGAAGGGGAGGGCGACGACCGCGCCGCGCTGACCACTATGAGCTGGGAAAAAATATACCAGTTTCTGCGGCTGCCCGCCCGTACCGCCGTGGTACAACGCGACACAAACGAAACCAAAATCAGCATCGAGCTGAACCTCGACGGCAACGGCCGCCCCGAGATGCACACTGGTCTGGGCTTCTTCGACCACATGCTCGACCAGCTCAGCAAGCACTCGGGCGTGGATATGAAAATCACCGTGCAGGGCGACCTGCACATCGACGAGCACCACACCATCGAGGACACGGCCATTGCCCTGGGCGAAGCCTTCACTCAGGCCCTCGGCGACAAGCGCGGCCTGGCCCGCTACGGCTTCCTGCTGCCCATGGACGACGTGCTGGCCCAGGCCGCCATCGATTTCTCGGGCCGCCCGTGGATTGTGTGGGATGCCGAGTTCAAGCGCGAAAAAGTAGGGGATATGCCCTGTGAAATGTTTTACCATTTCTTCAAAAGTTTCTCCGACGCTGCCCGCTGCAACCTTAACATCAAAGCCGAGGGGCAGAACGAGCACCACAAGATCGAAGCTATTTTTAAGGCCGTAGCCAAGTCCATCAAAATGGCTCTGGTGCGCGATGCCGGCCGTATGGAAATCCCCAGCACGAAAGGCATTCTGTAGTTTACCCATATGTTTAAACAAATGGATAAACAGTTGTTTGGGTGTGCGTTGTGTGCGTACCCTTTCTTCTAAATGGAGCGGAGAACTTTGTCACACCAGAACTAACCGTTCATACGTGATGAGGCCCTTCGCTCCGTTCAGGATGATAGATCTAAACACCTTTACACATTTGTTTAAACATAAGAATAAACACCCGCTGACTTCTGATATTTTCAAATGGAAATAGCCATCATTGATTACAAAGGCGGCAACGTGCAGTCGGTGCTGTTTGCGCTGGAACGGCTGGGCGTGCAGGCCACGCTCACGGCCGACCACGACGTGATTCGCCGCGCCGACAAGGTGCTGTTCCCGGGTGAGGGCGAGGCCGCCTCCGCCATGCGGGAGCTGCGCGCCCAGGATCTGCACGAGCTGCTGCCCACGCTCACGCAGCCGTTCCTGGGTATATGCCTGGGCATGCAGCTGCTGGGCCGCCACACCCAAGAGGGCGGCGGCACCGACCTGCTCGGTATTCTACCCTTCGACGTGGTGCGGTTCCCGGCCACGCCGGAGTACAAAGTGCCGCACATGGGCTGGAACAACCTGCAGGCCTTACGCGGTCCGCTGTTCGAAGGCCTCAGCGCCGAGGACTACGTGTACTTCGTGCACAGCTACTATGCCCCGGTGGGCGAGTATACCATTGCCGAGGCCGCGTACCCCACGCCGTTCAGCGCCGCCGTGCAGCACGAGAACTTCTACGCCGTGCAGTTCCACACCGAAAAGAGCGGCCCCGTCGGCACCCGTATTCTGGAAAATTTTCTCAAGCTGTAAGCCCTTTCTGTCATCCTGAGCGGAGCGAAGGACCTTATCACACCAGAACGAATCGTTACAACGTGATAAGGTCCTTCGCTCCGTTCAGGATGACAGATGAACTGTTCTTAAACCCAACATGGAAATCATTCCCGCTATTGACCTCATAGGCGGCCAGTGCGTGCGCCTGACGGAGGGCGACTTTGCCCAGCAGACCACCTACGACGCCGACCCGCTGGCCGTGGCCCAACGCTTCGAGGCCGCCGGCGTGAAGCGCCTGCACCTGGTGGACCTCGACGGGGCCCGCGCCAAGCGCCCCGTAAACCTGCCCGTGCTGGAGCGCATTGCCCGCCACACCAGCCTGTACATCGACTTCGGGGGCGGGCTGCAGAGCGAGGACGCCGTACGCCAGGCCTTCGACGCCGGAGCCCGGCAGATAACGGCCGGCAGCATTGCCGTACGCGAGCCCGAAATCGTGAACGGCTGGCTCCGTGCCTTCGGGGCCGAGCGCATCATCATCGGGGCTGACTACCGCGACAATCACATTTCCATCAACGCCTGGGCCGAGCAGAGCGAGCGGACCCTGCGCGAGTTTGTGCAGGGATACCTGGCCAGCGGAGGCACCACCTTCATCTGCACCGACGTGAGTAAGGACGGCAAGCTTCAGGGCCCGTCGCTGGCTACGTACACGGAGTTACGCGAGCAGCTGCCCGCTGCCCGCCTCATTGCCAGCGGTGGCGTAACCACCATTGCCGATGTGGAGGCCCTGGCCGCCGTGGGCATGCACGGGGCTATCATCGGCAAAGCCATCTACGAAGGCACCATCACGCTGGAGCAGCTGCAGCCCTGGCTGTAAGTTGTAATACAGAACGTCATTCCGAGCGAAGGCGGAGCCGTAGTCGAGGAATCTCGCGTGCTGACGTTGTTGAAAAAAGAACGTTATGCTGAGCTTGTCGAGGCATCTCTACTAGTTCCGTTAGATTACTACCACAACGTCAGCACGCGAGATTCCTCGACTACGGCTCCGCCTTCGCTCGGAATGACGTTCTATAAACTCTGAAAACCAACCAAACATGCTAACCAAACGAATCATACCCTGCCTCGACGTGAAGGACGGGCGCACCGTGAAAGGGGTGCGCTTCGAGGGCCTGCGTGACGCCGGCGACCCGGTGGCCCTGGCCGCCCGCTACGCCCGCGAAGGTGCCGACGAGCTGGTGTTCCTCGATATCACCGCCACCAACCAGAAGCGCGCCACCCTAGTGGCCCTGGTGCGCGACGTGGCCCGGGAACTGGACATTCCGTTCACCGTGGGCGGCGGCATCGGCACGGTGGCCGATGTGGAAGCCCTGCTCATGAACGGGGCCGATAAAGTGAGCATCAACTCGGCCGCGTTGGCGCGCCCCGAGCTGATTGACGAGCTGGCGGCCCGCTTCGGGTCCCAGTGCATTGTGGTGGCCGCCGATGCCCGGTATAACGACGCCGACGGCTGGCTGATCTACACCCGGGCCGGCACCCACAACACCGGCCGCGACGCGGTGCAGTGGTGCCGGGAAGCCGCCGAGCGGGGCGCGGGCGAAATCCTGCTGACCTCCATGAGCAACGACGGCACCAAGGACGGCTTCGCGCTGGACATCACCGGGGCCGTGAGTCGGGCCGTAACCATTCCGGTCATTGCCTCGGGCGGCGCCGGCTCCAAGCAGGACTTCACCAACGTGTTCCAGCAGGCCCACGCCGACGCCGGCCTCGCCGCCAGTATCTTCCACTTCGGCGAAATCGGTATCCGCGAGCTGAAAGAACACCTGCGCCAGGACGGCATTGCCGTGCGGCTGTAATTTTAGTTGTCAGTTGGTAGTTATCCGTTGTCAGTTTATTGACTGCTCGCGCCTGTACTAACAACTGCCAACTCCCAACTAACAACTAGATCCAATGGATTTTGCTAAAATGCCCGATGGGCTGATTCCGGTGATTGTGCAGGATGCCCACACGGGGCAGGTGCTGATGCTGGGCTACCAGAACGAGGAAGCGCAGCGCGTGACCCGCCAGACGGGCCGCGTGACGTTCTTCTCCCGCTCCAAGCAGCGCCTCTGGACCAAGGGCGAAACCTCCGGGAACTACCTCACCGTGGTGAGTGAGCACGAGGACTGCGACCAGGACGCCCTGCTCATTCTGGCCCGCCCTGACGGCCCCACCTGCCACCGGGGTACCACCAGCTGCTTCGAGCAGCCCCGGCAGACGCGCTATCCGGCGCCGGCCGTTAGTTTCGTGGCGGAGCTGGAGCGCCTGGTGCAGCGCCGCCACCAGCACCCTGACGAAGACCCCAAGTCGTACACTGCCTCCCTGTTCCGCAAGGGCATGCCCAAAATCGCCCAGAAAGTGGGAGAGGAGGCCGTGGAAACCGTCATCGACGCCGTGGGGGGCAACGTGGAGGGCCTGAAAGGCGAGGCCGCCGACCTGCTTTACCATTTGTTGGTCCTGCTGACGGCCTCCGGACTCTCCATGGAAGACGTGGTAGAAGTGCTCAAGCAGCGCCACACCACCATTTCCGGCGGGGTACGCCGGGAGTAACGTTCTTCGCTTTCAAACAAATTCGAAAACGCTGCCGGTGCCCTCCGTAGGTTCGGGCAGCGTTTTTCCATTTCTGCAACCCTGCTAGTTCCGTTTCCAATGCCTTCTGCCGCTATTCAGTTAGTACCCCTGCGAATTGACCAGGCTGCAATTTTCCACCGCTGGATTCAGGACCCGGAGGTTATTCTGTATTCCTTGAATGCCTTTCAGCAGATGGATTCGTTGGCGAAGGTTTCGCAGTGGCTGGAAGCTACGCTGGCGGATGCGCGCTGCCTGAACCTGGGGGTGTACCTGGCCGAGACGCAGGAGTTGATCGGGCACGCCGGTATTTCCGGTATTTCCGCGGTCAATCAGGCGGGCGAGTATTTTATTCTGCTGGGCGAAAAACAGTACTGGGGCCAGGGTATTGCCACGGAGGTTACCCGGCAAGTGGTGGCGCGCGGCTTCGCGGAGCTGGGCCTGAACCGGATGATGCTCACGGTTTCGGAGCCCAATCAGGGCGGCGTGAAAGCGTACCAGCGGGCCGGTTTTCAGCTGGAAGGCCGGCTGCGGCAGGCGTGTTTCCGCAACGGGGCCTTTCACGATAAGCTAGTGATGTCAGTTCTGCGGGAGGAGTGGCGTGACCGATAAAGAAATGAAAGGGAAGTACGTGGCTACTCTGCGGCTCACAACCGTATACCCAGTTGCAGGCCTGCTCCTCGGTTGAGGGGCTGATACCGGTTGCGGGTGTTGCGAGAAGTGGCCCGCCGCAAAATTTCCGTTCCTACAAACGTGTCTAGTACGAGTCGTGAGCCCAGGGCCCATTGGCGGCCCAGTTGAAGCTGGGGCTGTGTGCGGGTACTGGCAGCATGTGTGACGTAGGCCGCCGTGGTGGGCGTGGACTCATGCTCCTGCCGGGTACGGATGTGGGAACCATGTGCCACCAGGGCAGCATACCAACCCGTCAGGGGCTGGCCAACTGTACGCCGCCGAAAATAGTGCCGGACCTGCACATCAACGTTATAGTACCTGTTTACCCCCCGTACAACGGTTGGCTGCTGCTGCCCGGCCGCGGTTGTGTACCACAACCCATAGGAAGAATAATGCTGGGGAAAATAGCCCAACGTGCTGCTCAGGCTCCAGCGGGCAGATAGCCGCCTTTCGTAACTAAGGGCTATATCGGGCTGGTCAAATGCGCGCAGCCCGATTTTAAGAACCTGCTTGACCGGGCGCGGAATACTGATGGGCTCAATCGTCTGAGCTGAAGCAATGAACGTGGGTAGAGAAACCAAGGCCAGTAGGCCGCTCATTCGGTAGTGCATAGAACCTATTCGGATAGCTGGCAGTAAGATACTGCCGATGGGCCGATGGTTGCAGTCCGGTACAACTATTCGCTGCTAAACCTTCCGTACCTTGCAGCCCGTTTTACCCCTCTGTTTCTATGTCTGCTCCCGAACACGCCGCTTACCTTGCCTCCCAAAGTCTGACGGTACTGGTACCCGTGTATAACGAAGAAGAAAGCCTGGGGCAGTTCGTGGTGGAGATGGACAAGTTTCTGGCCGAAACGCCGGTGCCCACTACCGTGCTGTTCGTGAACGACGGCTCTACCGACGGCTCCGTCGCCATTTTGCGCGACGTGTGCCGGCAGAAGCCCCAGTATGAGTTCATCAGCCTGAGTCAGAACCGGGGGCTGAGCACGGCCGTGAAAGCCGGCATCGACCACGCCCGCACCACGCTCATCGGCTACATCGACTCCGATATTCAGACTACCCCGCTCGATTTCCTGACCTTTTTCGAGTTCCTGCCCGAGTTTGACATGGTGAACGGCATCCGGGCCAAGCGCCAGGATACGTTCGTGAAGAAGATGTCGTCGCTGGTGGCCAATACCGTGCGCCGCACGCTCATCAACGACGGCATTCAGGATACGGGCTGCCCGCTGAAAATCATCAAAACCGAGCATGCCCGCCGGATTCCGTTGTTTCACGGCATGCACCGCTTCCTGGGGGCGCTGGTGCAGTTGCAGGGCGGCCGGGTCAAGCAGTTGCCGGTGCGCCACTTTCCGCGCTTTGCGGGTACGGCCAAGTACAACCTCTGGAACCGGGCCTGGAAGCCGCTGGTGGATACGTTCGGCTTCCGCTGGATCCGCAGCCGCTGGAAGAATTACGAAATCGGGGAGCAGCAGCGCCAGCCCGAATCCCTTGAGCCCGTAACCGAGCAGTAAGCCGGCCGTTATGAAGTCGCTCCTGACAACGGCCAACGTGGCTTTGGTGATTGGGCTGGTCTCGCAACTGCTGTTTTCGAGCCGCATCGTGTTGCAGTGGATTCAGAGCGAGCGGGCCAAGCGCGTGCTGGTACCCACGCTGTTCTGGCAAATCAGCCTGGTGTCGTCATTTCTGATGATTGTGTACGGTATCCTGCGTCACGATCCGGTCATTCTGGGGGCTCAGCTCATCAGCTACGCCATCTACATCCGTAACCTGCAGCTGCTGCGGGAGTGGGGCAAGTTGAGTCCGTGGTTTCGGGCGGGGGCTTACGCGTTTCCGGTGGCCATGCTGGGCTGGTTTGTGGCCGGCAACCAGCACTTCAGCCTGCGGACCATGCTGGGTACCGAAATTCCGGGCGGACTGCTGTTGCTCGGGGCCGTGGGGCAGGTCATTTTTCTGCTCCGTTTCGTGTATCAGTGGATTTACTCCGAGCGCAAGGGCGAGTCGACGCTGCCGCTCAGCTTTTGGGTTATCAGTCTGGTGGGCTCGGTGCTGATTTTGACGTATGCTATTATGCGGCGTGATGCGGTCCTGGTTATTGGTAACGTCTTTGGTACTGTGGTGTACGCGCGTAACATGGTGCTGCTGCGCCGGGAACTGCGCGGGATGCCGGCCGTGGTGGTCCAAAACGCAGCCAGCGAAACAGAAGCCATTTCCTGAAGCATCCTCCATCTCAGCAAAAGAGGTTCCCAACTTGATGTGAAGTTGGGAACCCCTGTTCATCCTGCCGACGGGGTGAGTCCTTGCCCCGCTCCAATCACCTGGCCGAAGAGTGCGGGGGATAGGGCGTCACGCTAACTGGTTGCGGGACTTCAGCCAGCCATTCCACAAAGGCCTGCAAACCGTCGGATAAGCTGGTTTGGGGAGAGTAGCCGAGTAGCTCCTGGGCCTTGCGGATATCGGCGTAGGTCACGTCCACATCGCCGGCCTGCATGGGCTGGAATGCCAGCTGCGGTTCAACCCCCACGGCCTGTCCCACGGCTGCAATGAGCTCCAGCAGGGGTATGGGGCGGTTGTTACCCAGGTTAATGGTTTCGTAGAATCCCGTGTGCCTGAGCAGATAGTCCACGCCCCGACTGATGCCGTCCACTGTATCGAGCACGAAAGTGTAGTCGCGGGCCGTGCTGCCGTCGCCGAATACGGGAATGGGCTTTCCGGCCCGCAGCAGGCGCACAAACTTATGAATGGCCAGGTCGGGGCGTTGGCGGGGACCGTATACAGTAAAGAACCGGGCGTTGAGCACGTCCAGGCCGTAGAGGTGGTGGTAGGTGGCGGTAAGCTGCTCGCCGCTGAGTTTACTGGCCGCATAGGGCGAAATGCAGGCGCTCAGCAGGTTCATATCTTCCCGGAAGGGCTGTTCGCGGGTGTTGCCGTACACGGAGCTGGAAGAGGCAAAGAACAGCTTGACAATGCCACGATGGCGCATCCACTCCAGCAAGTGAGTGGTGCCGATGATGTTGTTCTCAAGGTAGGCCACCGGCTCCTTTACCGAGGGGCCCACGCCGGCTTTGGCCGCCAGGTGTACCACTACGTCAATCGGATCAGCGGGGAGGGCATCTACCAATGCATCAAGGCCGTGACGTAGGTCGGTTTCGTGCAGGCTGAACCGGGGATGACTCAGGCTGGTGGCCAGATTGCGGCGCTTATGATCAGGGTTGTAGAACGGGGCGAAGTTATCTATGCCGACCACGCGGTGCCCGTCGCGGAGCAGGCGTTCGGTCAGGTGTGAGCCAATAAAGCCCGCGCAGCCCGTTACCAGAATGGATGCCATGCGTGTAATGCAGGGAGGAAGAGAATCGAAAGCAGTCAGTAAAAAGCCACTGGCGCAAATGTAATCGTATTTACCCGGTCGGCAGGCAGTTTCGCTCGGAGCAGATCTGTCTTCGATTTACATGATACATACTGGATCATATTATATTCTGTTTAATAAGCTCAGACTCATTACTGACTGATTACAAGTTATTTGATCTAGATCATATGTTAACATAATATTTATATAGCAACTAAGTGACGAACATGCTTAAAAAAGTGTGGCCCAACTCTCCGCAAGCTGGGCCACACTTTTTAGATGACGCTAAGGGGGAGAAGCCCACCCGATGAATGCTCTATTCTGGCAGTTGACGACGGATTTTATTGAGTAAAGCATTCACGAGTAGCAGGTCTTCCTGATCAGAGATAGTCAGATGAGTATCCAGGCCTGGTCCATGAATATGGATGGCAAAGGTGGTTGCGTCAGGCATCCCGGTACGTGCAGTCCCGGCTTCGGGTGCGGCGGTTACAGGCAAACTCTCCGGTATTGGTATAACTGGCTGCGCTGTGGCCTTTGGGACAGCTATGGGTTCTGAGACAGGCTCGGGTACGGATGCAGGAGTAGGTGCCTGCTCCGCGGCATCCAGGTCATCCGTGTCGAGTCCGAAGAGGCTGGATACTACATCCAGTGTCCGGGCGGAGGGTACAACCGGGCGTGCGGGCAATATACCGGGGGAAAGTGATAGTCCTGGTACATCGGTAGGGCCTGAAGGAGCCGGAGTAACTGTCGGTACCTGGAATACATTCAGGGGCATTTCCGTGCTGGCTAGTTCTCGTCGGGGCACCTGTTGGGCTAGTAACTGGTCAATATCGACGATAATGTTCTGCTCGTTCAGAATACCAGCCATGCGGGCGCCTTCGATGAAAGCTCGGGAAACGTTCTGCGTATTGATTTCCTCTACTCCAAACTCCCGGACCAGCATCACATCAAACATGTGAACGGGTAACTCGCGGTTACGAAACTTACGGCAGATCTGCGTGAAGAGAGGAGGATGCAGGAATGCCTCCCGATGGTATATTTTCTCTTCCTGCTTATCGTAGGCATTTTTAATACGACGGAAGAGGTTGGTAGTAGTCAGGAGTTCCCGCTTACTGGTAAGTAAGCCAAACTTAACCGCGGAGCCAATGATAGCTTTAAAGGATCCACTGACTTTACGGTTCAACTTGCGGGCGGCAGTTTCAATGGCACACTTGCCACCCGTATCATCAACAACTTCAGCTACCTCCCAGGCGCTCTGGTAGGAAGTACGTGGGTAGTCTATAGTCTTGGGCATGGGAATACAGGATTAGGTTTGGCAAAAATAAAGGATAATAGGATAAAATAAGCAGCATAAAGTAATAATAAGCAGTATATAGTATATAAAAGTTAAACTTTATTATACTTTTTGTACTTTTATTTACTTATTTATGATACTATCAACTCTTATATCACATTACATAATTAAATACCTTTCTTATAATCGGCCCGGGGGGGCGGAACCAACCAATAGTTCCTAATATTCAGACCTTACATGCGCCTTAGCCTGATTTTCAGCTAAGTGATGCCATGATTTATCCCCGAATCTAATAGCTTCACTACAGATAGGATTAAAGGCCTTCAATGGCATGAACCGCAAATCAGATTTTCTATCTGCTTTAAAATTTGTAATTTGTATCTGGTCACAAGAAGTAGGAGTGGAGACGCTTGCAGGGAAATGCTTTCTGAGCTACACGCACCCATAAGCAGTTTAATCCCTCAGAGTGAGGCCGAAGTAATTGGCTGGCTAAGGTTCTGCAAGAGAACACTCGTTATTGACCAGCTGTGTATGATGGGTGGCGCTTATTACACAGGTATTACACAGGATGGTGAAATCTGAAGCCGCTTCTGAAGCCGCTTCAGAATCTCTAGCATTTAGCTATTATTGGCCCCGCTGATCAGATAAGGCAACTGTAGGTCGGCTCCTAATGTGTTGAGTTTATCGGGCGCGCGGCTCGCTGGGGGCTGCGCGCACATAGGTTGTGTAGGGTCAGGGTGCAGGACAAGATCAAGTCGCTACGCCACTTGCCGCGCAGGCGCAGTGTACTTGGATGAATAGAGCAACATAAACGCGCCAAATATCGACTAGTATTTTTGTCTTATAATTTATATTATGTTAAGTAATGTTCCGTAATTTAAGGCCCACAAGGCAGTGGGCCTTAAATCATCATCCCCTATCTCACTCAGGGGCACTTCACATGCTACTTCATCGAGTCCAGCTTAGCCGACATACGCTGCGAGTCAGCTGTACGACCTACTCGCAGATATGCCTTCTGCAAAGCACTGATGGTCGCCCGGTCATCCGGCTGCACTTCTAGCGCTTTCTCAAAGTACGGCAAAGAGTCCTGAAAGTACTTCTTACCATCGGCTTCGTATTTCTTGCCCGACTTCTGGTATTCCGCCAGAGTCATTTTACTGGCTTTGGTATAAAGCTCAGCCGCTTTGTTGTAGTTATAGATACCCAGGTTGAAGTTGGCTTCAAAATTTGCCGGCTCTACCTCAACCGCTTTTTTGTAGGCAGCTAAAGCCAAAGCGGGTTGCTTATCCTGGTCGAGAATGCCGCCTTTTACGGCATACAGATTTGCGTTGGTGGGGTCAGCGGCAATGGCGCGGTCGATTTTTTCGAGAGCTTCTTTGCCCCGGCCGGCGCTCAGGTACATGTTCAGTTCCTCAAGCATGAACCCTTTATTGGTCGGGTATGCCACCAGTGCATCCTGCACGACTTTCATAGCGGCGGCATCATCTTTTTCCTGGCGGGCAATCTGCAAGAGGCGGCCGTACATCTGGGGCGTTTTGTAGCCGATACCCTGGAGCTTGCCATACATTTCCTTGGCCCCGCCAAAATCCTGGTTGGCTTCCGCAGCATAGGCAGCGTACAGATACGCCGTCGTGTCCTGCGGACGGATTTCCTGGGCCATCCGGTACGAGTCAATGGCCTTGGCGAAGTCCTTGCTGTTGTAGCTCTCCACACCGGCATTCAGCGCCAGTCCGTATAAGCCGTCGAGCTTAGCTGCGGCCTGCTTTCCGAACTCGCCGTCTTTGCCGTCGAGGCTCAGGGCTTTGGAATACGATTCGAAGGCCGTTTTGGTGCCTTCCATCACGGGCAGTGATTTGCCATAAATCGGACTGGCTACGATGCCTTCGTAGATTTCGCCCCGGGTATACCAAGTTTTGGCTTTGCCCTGGGTTTTCTCGTTCATGGCTGCCTTGTCGATTTCGACGCGGGCTTTATCGAGCGTACCCTGGCGCTGGTACAGGATGGCATTGGTAACGGCCGAGTTCTGGGCCGAAGCGGTGTGCAGGGCCGCAGCGGCCACGAGTGTCAAAATAGTCTTCTTCATGGGAGTTTGCTGAAGAATGTGCGGTTTGGTGGAAAGGAATTGTAACGCAAACGGCAGAACTCCCGGGGGAGTTCTGCCGTCGCAAGTTAATTAGCGCTGAGCAAATCCGGGTCGGTGAGCCCGGTCAGGTCCGCGTCGGGTGCGGGGGCCGGCCCCTCCCCGTCCGCGTTACCGTTGGGGGTCTGCCCTGCCAGCGGCTCCGTTTCCGGCTCAATTTCCTTTTCCTCGGCCGCCACTTTGGCCACCGACGAAATTTCGTCGCCGTTACTGATTTTCAGCAGGCGCACGCCCTGGGTGGCGCGGCCGATGCTGCGCAACTCGCTCATGCGCAGGCGGATGGTAATACCCGACTTATTGATAATCATCAGATCATCCGTGTCGTCCACAGCTTTGATGGTCACGAGCAGACCGGTTTTATCGGTCAGCTTCATGGCCCGCACGCCTTTACCGCCGCGGTTGGTGATGCGGTACTCCTCGAGCGGACTGCGCTTGCCGTACCCGTTTTCGGACACCACCAGCAATTCCTGCTCGCTGTCCTTGTCAAGGCACACCATACCCACCACCCGGTCATTGGCCATGCTCTCGTCGAGCGTAATGCCGCGTACGCCGGCGGCGGTACGGCCCATGGAGCGCACCTTGTGCTCGGGGAAACGCACGGCCCGGCCGGAGCGCAGCGCCAGTACGACCTCGGAGTTGCCGTTGAGCAGCTGCACGTCGAGCAGCCGGTCGCCTTCGTTGATGGTGATGGCGTTGATACCGGCGGTGCGGGGGCGCGAGTAGGCTTCGAGCGGGGTTTTCTTCACTGTGCCCTGCTCGGTGCAGAACATCAGGTACGTATTATCGAGGTAATCCGGGTCGCGCAGGCCGCGCACGTTGAGTACGGAGCGGATGTTGTCCTCGCGCGGAATCTCGATCAGGTTCTGAATCGGCCGGCCCTTGGTGTTCTTGCCGCCCTCGGGCACTTCATACACTTTGAGCCAGAACACGCGGCCGGCTTCGGTGAAGAACAGCAGGTACTCGTGGGTGGTGGCCACAAACAGGTGCTCCGTGAAGTCGTCCTGCTTGGAGGCAGCCCCGCGGGCCCCCACTCCTCCCCGGCCCTGGGCCCGGTACTCATCAAGGGCCGTGCGCTTGATGTAGCCTTCGCGGGAGATGGTGATGACCATGCTCTCATCGGCAATCATATCCTCCATTGAGAAGTCGCCGCCGGCGTACTCAATGCTGGTGCGGCGGGCGTCGCCGTAGCGCTCCTTGATTTCGGCCAGCTCCTGGCGGATGATGTCGCGCTGCATCTCATCGGAAGCCAGGACGGCTTTCAGGTGGTCGATGAGGGCCATCAGGTCGTTGAACTCCTGCATGAGCTTGTCGCGCTCCAGGCCCGTGAGGCGCTGCAGGCGCATGTCCAGAATGGCGCGGGCCTGCACCTCGCTGAGGGTGAACCGCTCGATGAGCTGGGCCCGGGCCACATCGCCGTCGCGCGAGCCCCGGATCAGGGCAATGACTTCATCCAGATGATCCAGCGCGATGAGCAGGCCTTCCAGAATGTGGGCCCGCTTCTGGGCTTCGGCCAGCTCGTAGCGGGTGCGGCGCACCACCACGTCGGCGCGGTGCTCCACGAAGTAGTGAATCAGCTCCTTGAGGTTGAGCGTCATCGGGCGGCCTTTTACCAGGCACACGTTGTTGACGCCGAACGAGCTTTGCAGCTGGGTGTACTTGTAGAGGTTGTTGAGCACGACCGTGGGCATGGCATCGCGCTTCAGGTCGTAGACGATGCGCATCCCGTCGCGGTCCGACTCGTCGCGCAGGTCAGCAATGCCCTCGATTTTCTTCTCGTTGATCAGGCCGGCGGTCTTTTCAATCATCGAGGCCTTATTCACCATGTAGGGAATTTCGGTGATGACGATCTGCTCCTTGCCGGTCGGGGTGGTTTCGAAGTGGGCCTTGGCCCGCATCACCACCCGGCCGCGGCCGGTTTCGAAGGCCTGCTTCACGCCCTCGTAGCCGTAGATAATACCGCCGGTCGGGAAGTCGGGGGCCGTCACGTGCTCCATGAGCTCGGCAATGGTGATATCGGGGTTGGCCAGGTAGGCCACGATACCGTCCACTACTTCCGTCAGGTTGTGCGGGGCCATGTTGGTGGCCATGCCCACGGCAATGCCGGTGGTGCCGTTGACGAGCAGGTTGGGGAACTTGGCCGGCATCACCGAGGGCTCCTCCAGGGAGTCATCGAAGTTGGGCTGGTAGTCCACCGTATCCTTATCCAGGTCGCCGAGCATTTCGTCGGAGAGGCGCTTGAGGCGGGCTTCGGTGTAGCGCATAGCGGCCGGCGAGTCGCCGTCGATGCTGCCGAAGTTGCCCTGGCCATCCACCAGCGGGTAGCGCAGGCTCCACTCCTGGGCCATGCGCACCATCGTGTCGTAGACCGAGGAGTCGCCGTGGGGGTGGTACTTACCCAGCACCTCGCCCACGATACGGGCACTTTTCTTATAGGATTTGTTGTACGATACGCCCAGTTCCGACATACCGTAGAGCACGCGCCGGTGCACGGGCTTCAGGCCGTCGCGCACATCGGGCAAAGCCCGGGAGATGATAACCGACATCGAGTAATCGATGTAGGCCCCACGCATCTCATCTTCAATGTTTATCGGAATGATCTTTTCGCCTTCCGCCATAGGGAGCATGTAGTCGGCCGGCCAGCCCCGGCTAAGGGGGTTGGACAGCCCGTGAGAGTGAACTTCGTTAAGCCTGCAAGATACACAAAAAAACGCGTTCTGCCGCCGTTAAAACCCGATTTACGGGCTCCACCGGGCGCCTATTTGAGCGTTTTGCTCCGGTCGTTTTTATGCTGGCCCGACTTGGGGTTGTGGGTCTTGATTTTCTCCCCGATGGCCGGGTTCTGCTTCTTGAACCAGGGCTGACCACGGAACTTGCTGCCGTTGTGGAAGTGCACCTTACGGGTATGGCAGGACTCGATGGGACAGGTACGGCAGGAAACGGCCAGCAGGGCCGTCAGCACCAGTACAGAAAGGCGGGAGAGCAACAGACGTGTATTCATTCGAGTAAAGATATCAAATTAGGTGCAGGCCCATTGCAGTACCAGCCGCCACCGGCGTGCCCCAGACCCGCCCCCCGAACTCAAAATTCCTTTAGTGCCCGGCCTGTTTCAGTTGGTGTACCTGCGCCAGCGTGTACACATGGTACACAATACCCAGCCGCCGGGCATTGTCCTCCACCGTTTGCTCAAAACCGGCCTGCCGACGCCGTTCGTTCACTGTGACCGCCTCCTTGATTGGCCAGATAATCTTGAGGTATTTCTTCGTGCCCGTAACCGGGTCTAAACACCCGATCAGGCAATTGAGTATAGACACGGTGGCAGAGGACAGGAAAGGCTGAAGCTTGGCAACAGGACAGGCTGGATACGGCTCGGCAAAACGCGAAGCAAACGCTTCGCACTACAGTTTTTGGCCTTTTTGTTCGCCCACGTCCTCCCCTTCCCACTCGCGCAGGAACTGGGCCAGAAATTGCTCCAGGTAGGCGTGGCGCTGCTCGGCCACCCGGCGCGCGGCGGGCGTGTTCATCCGTTCCCGCAGGTGAAGCAGCTTTTCGTAGAAGTGGTTGATAGTGGGCGCCGTGTTCTGCTTGTAGCTCTCGAACGAGTCGTGGGTGACGGGGGGAACGGCCGGGTCATGGAGGGGGCGGTTTTTGTGCCCCCCGTAGGCGAAGGCCCGGGCCACTCCGATGGCCCCGATGGCATCGAGCCGGTCGGCGTCCTGGACCAGTTCCCCTTCCACCGTGCTCATGGGCGTGGCCACGCCCAACCCCTTGAAGCTGATTTCACGGATGATGGCCTCCACCTGGTTTATAACGGCGGGACTGGCCTGCTGGCTGGTCAGCCAGGCCCGGGCAGCGCGGGGGCCGGCCTCCTCGTCGCCGTCGTGGAATTTCCAGTCGGCCACGTCGTGGAGCAGGGCGCCCAGTTCGGTTACCAGCGGGTCGGCCCCGGGCGTCTGGGCGGCCAGGCGGCGGGCCACCTCCCACACCCGGCGGATGTGCTCCCAGTCGTGGCCGGAGCCTTCGTGGAGGAATTTAGCGCGGATAAACTCGGCGGTGCGGGCAATCAGGTCAGCATCGGCGGCGGAAAGAGCCATCAGGAGCAAGGGAAAAGGGTGTCGGGCAAAAGTACAGCAAAACGGGCCACGTCATCCGGGCACGGCGGCGGAACCAAGCGGCCGGTTTGGAAGTTTACTCGTATATTGTCGTCAAATGACGCGTAAAATTTCCGCAAATGACAACTGTTCGTAACACTTCCGTCGCCAGCATGGTGGAGTTGATGGGCGGCCCGGCCGTGATTCCCCAGCTCGTGCGCAACGAGATGGATCTGCTGGCCGTGGCCATCAAGGGCATTTCGGTGCAGGCTGTGCGGGCCCTGCAGCGTCACCTGGGCTTTTCCAACCGGGAAATGAGTGCCGTGCTGGGCGTATCGGAAAGCACCCTGACCCGGCGCGAGCAAACCCGCAAGCCCCTCACCCTCGACGAAGGCGAAAAAGCCATTCAGCTCTCGGCCGTGCTGGCCAAGGGCATGGAGGTGTTCGAGGACGAGCAGGAGCTGCATTTCTGGCTCAACTCCCCCATTCCAGCCCTCGGGGGGCAAAAACCCAAGCACCTGCTGCACTCGGTTATCGGGCGCGCCCAGGTTCAGGACGTACTCGGCCGCATCGAACACGGACACTTCTCCTGAAGAAGCCAGGAGCCGGGAGCACCAATTCCGAATTCTAACTCCTCTCTCCGTCACTCCTGACTCCTCAAACATGAAACTTTACCGGCTGGGCAAAGCGCCTTATATAGCGGATACGTCGGGGCAGGGCGGGTTGTATTACGGGGGGCGGTGGCACCGCATCGGGAGCCAGATTCTGTACACGGCCGAGCATTTGTCGCTGGCCAAGCTGGAGGTGCTGGCTAATTCGCCGGTGCTGCCGCGCAAGTATTTCGCCCTCACGCTGGAAATCCCCGACGACACGCCCTACCTGCAGTACCGTCCGGCCGATTTGCCGGCCAACTGGCAGCAGGTCCCCTACCCGGCCGTACTGGCCGAACTGGGCGCCGCCTGGCTGGCCGAGGGCCGGTACTGGATCCTGCGCGTGTCCTCGGCCCACGCTCCCGACGAGTGGAACTACCTGCTCAACCCCCTGCACCCCGACCACAACCGACTCCTGCGGGTGCTGAGCGTGGAGCCTCACCCCTTTGATGCCCGCCTGAAGTAAGTCCGGCCAGCAAGAGTCGGCCTGGCCAACGGAACCCGTGCCGGCTATGCCAATAGGATAAATCGATTTTTCTGCTGAACTTATAGAAGTAGCCCTGAGCCAGCGGGTACCACCTGCCGGCTTGGGGGCCGGGCCCATCTCTACAGCGGGCCCGGGTTCGGTCATCTTCTTTCCCAGCCGGCATGAACCGCATCAGAAGGATTACCCAGCTGGTTTTCCTGGCGCTGGCCTTGTCCTTGAGCCCGGGAGCCGCCGCCGGGGGTCCGGCCGCCCCAACGCCCACCGGCGCCCGGGCCGAGTTGCGTCAGCTGCTGGACGCCAGCGCGGAGGCAGTGGCCCGGTACGAGGGCCTGGGCCTGCGGGCCGAAGCTACCGTCCGGGCGTTCTACCGCCAGCACGAGTCGACCACGTATTGGGTAGCCGATTCAGGCTGGACGCCCCGGGCCCGGGAAGCACTGGCGCTGCTGCATCGTTCAGCCGACGTCGGCCTCGACCCGGCCCGTTATAGCCGGCCGCCTTTCACCGATCTGCCGGCCCAGGTACCCGTGCCGGCCGCCGACCTAGCCCGGGCGGAGCTTCATCTCACCGATGCCCTGCTGCAGTACCTGCACGAGCTGCGCTACGGCCTGCTCACAGCCCATACGCTCACGCCTCGCCCCACGGCCGACAGCCTGACGGCGCAGGCCACCGCCGACCTGCTGCACGCGGCCCTGGCGGCCCCCGACCTGGCGCCGGCCCTGCTGCGCAACCAGCCCACTGCCCGCGCCTACCGCCTGCTTCAGTCGGCCTGGGTGCAGGCCCTGCATCAGTCCCCGCTCGATTCAGCCCGGCTTATGCAGGATACCACGGCCGGCTTCCGGCGCGTGGCCCTGAACCTGGAGCGCCTGCGCTGGAGTGCTCCCGCCGACTCGGAGTACGCCGTCGTTAATATTCCCGCCTACCGGCTGCAGCTCGTGCGCGACGGGCGGGTGGTGCTGACCCACCGGGTAATTGTGGGCAAGCCGGAGTTTCCGACGCCCGTACTCAGCAGCGAGGTGGTGGTGTTTGTGGTGGCGCCGGAGTGGCGCGTACCCTACAGCATTGCCGTACGCGAGTTTCTGCCCGAACTCCGGCGCGACCCGGGCTACCTCTCCGACCACCACTACCGCCTCTACGACGGCCGTAACCGCCCGGTAAACCCCTGGCACATTAACTGGAAAAAGATTACCCCGGAAACCTTCGTCTATGCTATCCGGCAACGGGCCGGCTCCTTTAATGCCCTGGGTAATGTGGTGTTCTACTTTCCCAACCAACACACCGTATTTCTGCACGATACGCCCGCCCGCGCAGCTTTCCGCCTGGCGGACCGGGCCCTGAGCCACGGGTGCGTGCGGGTAGAAAACCCGTTTAAGCTCGCCGATTACCTGCTGCGCCGCGAAGGCCGGGCCCGGGAGCTCGTGGGCCTCTACCAGCGGGTAAAGGCCCACGAGAAGCAGACATTCCGGTTACAGCGCAGCCTCCCGATTTACCTGCGCTACTACACCTGCGAAACCGACAACGGACGGCTGGTATTCCTGCCCGATGTTTACCACCAGGATGCTCAGCTGGCGGCGGCCTTGTTTGAAAACAGCTGACAAAATGGCCAGGAATAACCGGATATCTTCAGCATCATTTCCTGTTTTTTTAATTATTTCTGCTGTCTTTTTTTAGCCACAGAATGCACGCATCATCAGGTTGTTGCCCATAGCCAGCAGGACCGGATCCGTTGTTTTTATTACCGGGGTCAATCCAACAGGGAACATGGGGCGTAAGTGAGGGAAATAAATTCAAAATCCTCCTTCAAATCCCCCGAATCCTGATGAAAAAGCATTTGTTTTCCCTCGCCTTCCTTGCCTTATTCAGCGCCGCATCTGCTACTTCCGTTTCGGCCCAGGCCAAGATGACTCCCGGCACCGTTACGGTGGGTGGACAAGCCATGTACCCGAATAAAAACATTGTGGAAAACGCGGTTAATTCGGCCGACCACACCACCCTGGTAGCCGCCGTAAAAGCGGCCGGCCTGGTGGAAACCCTGGCAGGCAAAGGCACATTTACAGTGTTTGCCCCCACGAATGCCGCTTTCAACGCCCTGCCCGCCGGCACCGTAGAAACGTTGGTTAAACCGGAAAACAAAGCCACGCTCACCAGCATTCTGACCTACCATGTGGTAGCCGGCAACATGACGGCGGACAAAATTATGGCCGCCATCAAAGCCGGCAAAGGCACGGCTACGCTCAAGACCGTTAGTGGCGGCACTCTGAAGGCCATGATGAACGGCCCGAAAAATATTGTACTGCAGGACGAGAAAGGCAACCTGGCTACGATTTCAACTTACGATGTCATGCAAAGCAACGGCGTCATTCACGTAATAAACAGCGTGTTGATGCCCTAGTACGGCAGCAACGTTCTAAATAAAACGGGTTTCTCCTTTCAATTAAATTAATTGAAAGGAGAAACCCGTTTTATTTAATGCTATTTTCATTTCACAACTTTTCCACATGCTATGGGTTGTGCTATTCTACCTGTTGTCACCTCCGTTTTTTTATGCCTCATTTCAGCGCCGAGCATATCCACCAGTTGGAGAAAGTGTACCGGCTCAACCTCATCAATGCCATTACCGGCTTCAAACCCGTCAACCTACTGGGCACTGTGGCCGCCTCGGGCCAGACCAACCTGGCGGTTATCAGCTCGGTGGTGCACCTGGGCTCCAACCCACCCCTGCTGGGCCTGGTGATGCGCCCGCCCTCGGTAGAGCGCCACTCCTACGACAACATCCGGGCCGGCGGCACCTACACGCTTAACCACGTGCACACCGACATAGCCGCCGCCGCCCACCTGACCTCCGCCAATTATCCGCGGGAAGTTTCCGAGTTTGCAGCAACCGGCCTGACGGAAGAGTTTCTCGATGGCTTCCCAGCGCCATATGTACTGGAAAGCCCGATAAAAATAGGGCTGCGCCTTCTTCAGCACGTGCCCATCGAGGCCAACGGTACGGTCCTCGTCATCGGCCAGGTGGAACACGTCTACCTGCCCGATACGCCCGGCGTGCTGCGCCCTGATGGTTCCCTGGACCTGGCCGCCGCCGGCACCGTGGCCCTGAGTGGCCTCGATACGTACTACGCGGCCCGCCCCGTGGCCCGCTACGGCTACGCCCGCCCCGGGCAGCCCCTGCCCGAGCTCTCGCTTGACGGTGAGTAGTGAGTAGTGAGTAGTGAGTAGTGAGTAGTGAGTAGTGAGTAGTGAGTAAAATACGGCGGGCGGCTCCTGGGAGTGGGAACTGTTACCTTTGCGGGGCTGGGGGCTTCTTGTTCTGAACCCCGGCCAACTCCCCCAACCCCAACCCGCCGATGGCTTTGCACAACTTTGATAACGATGACGCGGCCGATTTTCTGGCTGACTTTGCCGACGACCCGAGTGAGGTTCAGCTGCTAGAAGTGCTGGTAACGGCCGCCGAAGAAGAAGGCTACCTGGAGCGCGATGCCGCCGCCGCCGCCCTGGCCGCCGCCGAAATCGTGGCCGCCTGGCGGGGCAGCCCCGCCCCGGCCTTTCCGCCCGAGCTGCTGGCCCCCACCGACGAGCTGGACGTGAGCGACGAGGACGAGCTCCCGGACCTGGCCCGCCGGGCCGTGCAGGCGGCGCTGGGTCAGTCCGCCAAGTCGGAACTGCAGGAGCTGTGGCAGGCCTCGGGCCAGCTCGCCCAGTGGCGGGCCGTGCAGCAGGATTTGCTGCAGCGCCTCAGCGCCGAATAAAACCCGCCTGACCCGATAACGCCCCAGCCCGTCGTACTGAGTACCGCTCACAACGACGGGCTGGGGTGTTTTGGTACGCCCGAGAAGCTACACGCCCACGGCGCCCAGTCTGGCCAGCTCTTCCCACACGCGGTGCACGGGCAGGCCCATCACGTTGAAGTAGGAACCTTCCAGCCGCGTGACGGCCACCATCCCGATCCAGTCCTGGGCGCCGTAGGCCCCGGCCTTGTCGAGCGGCTGGTACTGGCGGACGTAGTGCGTGATTTCGGATTCCGTGAGCGGGCGGAAGTGCACCCGGGTTTCGTCGGAAAATATCACCTGGCGGCCGTCGGCGCAGCGCAGGCACACGCCGGTATACACCTCGTGGGCGCGGCCCTGCAGGCGCTGGAGCATGGCCACGGCCTCGGCCTCGTCGGCGGGCTTGTTGAGCACGTCGTCGTCGAGGCACACGATGGTATCGGCCGTGATGACCAGCTCGTCGGGGGCCAGGTCGGGGGCGTAGGCGGCGGCTTTGTGGGCGGCCAGGTATTCGGCTACTTCGGCCCGGCGCAGGGTGGCGGGAAAGGATTCCTCGACTTCGCGCAGGCGCACTTCGTAGCGCAGGCCCAGGTCGGTGAGCAGCTGGCGGCGGCGGGGCGAGCCGGAGGCCAGCACCAGCCGGGGCCGGCCGGGTATCGGATCAGGAGCAGGTAACGACATAGCGGGCAGCAGCGTCCGGCCCGGCGCGCAACACCGCGGGTCGGGCCGGACGGGCAGATTTAAACGTGAAAGACGGACAGGAACGGGGCCTCGGTTTCGGATTCGCGGATGCTGCTGAACAGAAATCCTCCGATGGTTTTGGGGAAGAAGAAGGTGGATTTGGGCGGCATCACGGCCCCGGAATGGCACACGCGCTCCACCTCGGCCATCGTCACCTCACTGGTAATAAAGGCCGCCCGGGCCTCGCCCCGGTCCACGCGGGTGAGACACTCGGGGAAGTTGCGCACGTAGGCCACCCCGGGCCACTGGCGCTGGGCCTCGGGCCCGACGATGCCCAGCACCCGCTCCAGCACGAAGTAGTGCAGCACCGTCAGGTCCAGGGCCTTCACCTCAGGCGTAGTCAGCCAGTCGAGTTGGGCGTGCACTTCGGGGCGGAGGCGGATTTTGTACACCTCGCCCTCGCCCAGGTAGAGTCCGAAGGCCCAGGGCTTGCCGGCAATGCGTTCGGGCAGGTCGTAGGGGTCCTCCAGCGTGAGCACCGTGAAGTAGGGTTCCAGCCGGGCCAGCAGCTCGGCCGGGCTGTTGATGCCGGGCAACTCCAGCAGCAGGCGGTGGGTGGGCAGAATGCGCAGGTCGTCGGCGGCGGCGTTGGTCAGGTACATCAGGTGGAAGTTCCAGGCTTCGCGGCCCGTGTAGGCAGCGCCGCCCGCCGCCCGCCGGGCCTGGCGGTAGGCCAGGGAACCCTCGTAGCGGTGGTGGCCGTCGGCCAGAATCACCTGCCGGGCGGCCAGTACCTGCTGAAACCGCCGGATGATGCGCGCGTCCTGAATCACGGCCAGCACGTCGCGGGCGCCCTGGTAGTCCTCCGCCGTTTCGTAGAGCGGGTGGCGCATGGCCTCGTCGAGGTAGCCCTCCAGCTCGAAGTCCTCGTCGCGGTAGAGGCCGTGGGTGGCGCTGGTCTGGAACTCGGTGCGGGCCAGCAGCTCGGCCCGGTCGTTGACGGCGGCGGGCAGCGTGTTTTCGTGGCGCAGCACCACGTTCTCGGCCCAGTCGTAGGCCCGGATGTGGCACATGAAGCCCTTGCGGCAGAACTCGCGGGAGCTGCCGGGCAAGCGGAAGTACTGGTAGTAGGCGTAAATGCCCGGCAGCTCATCGAGTTGCAGAATGCCTTGCTGCTGCCACTGCTGCAGCCGCGCCCGGGCCGCGCCGGCCGGGTCCTCGCCCCGGGGCACCGAGAGGTGGATGCTGTTGAGCGCGTTCTGATACAGCGCCTCCCGCTGCCGGGCCGACACCACGTCGAAGAGCGGCGACACGTACTGGTCAATCTGCTGGCTTAGCGCAGGGCTGTAGCGCCAGCCCCGCAGGGGTTGAATTTCGGCCAAGATGTAGTGTTTAGTAGGTAGTGCTTCGTGCTTGGCAAGCTGCTGCCTAGTGGGCGATGTATAGGTCCATAAAATCTTTGAGGTGTGATATTCTGCCCACTGTCAAAAAACTAAGTCCTATGCACTACCCACTAGGCACTAATAAGTCAGGGGGCCAGGCGATGGCGGTTCCAGGTGCCGGCGGTGTGCTCGTAGAGGATGCGGTCGTGCAGGCGCGAGGGGCGGCCCTGCCAGAACTCCACCCGGTGGGGTCGCAGCAGGTAGCCGCCCCAGAATTCGGGGCGCGGCAGCGGCTGCTGGCCCTCGAAGCGGGCGGCCACCTCCTGCTCGCGGGCTTCGAGAAACTCCCGGCTGGCAATGGGCTGGCTCTGGGGGGAGGCCCAGGCCCCGATCTGGCTGCTGCGCGGGCGGCTCTGGAAGTAAGCGGTGGAATCCGGTTCGGGCACTTTCTCCACCCGGCCCTCAATGCGCACCTGCCGCTCCAGCCCCGGCCAGAAAAACGTGAGGGCCGCCAGCGGACTGGTGGCCAGCTCCCGGCCCTTGCGCGAGTCGTAGTTGGTGAAAAACAGGAAGCCTTCATCATTAGGCAGGCCCTTGAGCAGCACGATGCGGGCGGCGGGCTGGCCGGCCGCGTCCACGGTGGCCAGGTTCATGGCCGTGGGCTCGTCGAGGCGGGCTTCCAGGGCTTCCTCGAGCCAGCGCCGGAACTGGGCCACCGGCCCGGGCAGCACGTCGGCCTCGGTGAGGGTACGCTGGGAATAGGTCTGGCGCAAATCGGCCAGTTGCTGGTCGTTCATAAGCGGAATGGAGCTAAAAGGAGTCGCCACCTACAAGCGATACGCCGGCTGATTGGTTTACACAACGTGCGCCTGCTGGCAACTTATGGCGGGGAGCTCACGCGGGCAAAGGTAGCACAATGCCCGTCGGCGGGGAACCCGTTTCGGTCCGTCCAACGTAGGCAGGAACCGGCCTGCGGCGGCAGCGGGTTCCGCCCTTCGCGCCGCCCTACCCTTCGCTCACTAAATCCCGACTCCCCATGCCGCGTCTTCGTCCTGGTAGTCTGCTCATTTCCCAGCCCTTTCTGGGCGACCCGAACTTCGAGCGCACCGTGGTGCTGCTCTGCTCCCACTCGGAGACTGATGGTTCGTTCGGGCTGGTGCTCAACCGCCCCGCCAACCTGCAGCTCAGCGACGTGCTGGAGCTGCCCGGCGGCGCGGACGGGCTGGCCGCGGCCCTGCCCCTGGGCATCGGCGGCCCCGTCCAGCCCGACACCCTGCACTTCCTGCACCGGCTCCCCGACCTGCCCCAGGCCGTGGCCCTGGGCGAGGCGGTGGCCTGGGGCGGCGACTTCGGCCAGCTGCTGGACCAGCTCCTTCAGGGCCGGCTTTCCCCTGATGCCGTGCGCCTGTACGTGGGCTATTCGGGCTGGACGGCGGGGCAGCTGGCGAAGGAAGTGCGGGAAAATGTCTGGATTGTACACCCCAATGCTGCCGCGAAAGTGTTTACTTTGACTACGGATGCCTTCTGGCAGGCCATCCTGCGGGAAAAAGGCGGCCGCTACCGCATGCTCTCCAACTACCCCACCGACCCGCGCCTGAACTAATTCGCCTCATCCAGCACCCCGCCGCCGCCGCGGGGGCTTCCTTTCTGATGCATATGCAACCCGACCAACCGACCCCCAACTCCACGGATTCCAACGCCCCGGCGGAGTCGCCCCAGCAGATTCTGGAGCGCCGCCTGGCCGAGCTCAGTGCCCGCCCGGCTTCCCCCGCTTCTGCCCCCGCTTCCGAAGACATTACCGAGCGCCCCGTCCAGGGCACCCCGCCCCTGCCCGCCGACCAGCCCACCGGCGCCGGTACCGCCGAACCGGACGCCGACACGACTGAAGCCACCACGCCCGGGCCCGGTTCGCCTGAAGCCGGGGCCCTGCCAGAATCCGTACCCCACCTGCCCGACAACGCGGACGCGCCCGACGTGCATTCGGCCAGCCAGGCCCGGGCCGTGGCTCACTACGGCACCATTCCCCACGGCGAAGCGGAGCCGGAATCGGAAGCCCCCGAGGCCCAGCCCACCGCCGAACAGCCGGAAGCCGAGGCTCCGCACGTCACGCCGGTAGTAGACGTGGCACCCACCGAAACCGTAGCCGAAGCGCTGGAAAACGCACCGACGGTGGGCTCGCTGCCGACCTCCTCCGACGCGGCCGCCACTACGCCCGCTACTGCGGAAGCTGCCCCGACCCCGGAGCCGGCCACGCCCACCGTTGATTTCGACGGACTCGATCGGGCGGGCCAGACCACCCACCTGCTGGAATTGCTGCGCCACCCCCAGGCCCGCAAGAACCGCAAGTCCATTTCCGACCTCTACCGCCGCTACGATACGGCCCTCAAGACCGAGCGCGCCAGCAGCCGGGAGCAGTTTCTGGCGGGCGGCGGCGCGGAGGAGGAATTCTCCTACGCCGGCCCCGAAGGCCACGCCGAACTGACCAAAGCCTACCAGGAATTCCGCGACTCCCGGGCCCGCGACGCCAAGGCCGAGGACGAGCAGCGCGGCAAAAACCTGGCCCACAAGCAGTACCTGCTCTCCCAGCTGCGTCAGCTGGTGGAGTCGGCCGAAACCAAGGACAGCTCGGCCCGCATCAAGGCCCTGCAGAACGACTGGAAAGCCACCGGCCCGGTGCCCCAGCAGGAGGCCCAGGAACTCTGGAACAGCTACCACGCCCTGCTCGACATCTATTACAACAACCGCGGCCTGTTCTTCGAGATGAAGGAGCTGGACCGCCGCCGCAATCAGGAAGCCAAGGAAGCCCTCATCGGGCGGGCCGAGGCCCTGGCCCAGCAGAGCAGCATCAATAAGGCCCTGCAGGAGCTGCGCCAGCTGCACGAAGAGTGGAAGCACATCGGCCCCGTGCCCAATGAGCAGCGCGAAACCCTGTGGCAGCGCTTTTTGCAGGCCTCCGAGCAGGTGCACAACCGCAAGCAGGAGTTCCTCTCGGCCCGCCAGAGCCAGGAAAACGCCAACCTGGAGCGCAAAACGGCCCTGCTGGAGCAGCTGCTGCCTTTCGGCGACTTCGAGACGGAGCGCGTGAACGAGTGGCGCGCCAAAACCGACGAGCTGCAGAAGCTCAAGGAAGCCTGGGATGCCGCCGGCCTCGTGCCCCGCGACAAGGCCGAACAGATGAACAAGCAGTTCTGGGGCGCTTATAAGGGCTTTTTCCAGAAGAAAAACCAGTTTTTCAAGGCCCTCGACGAGGAAAAGAGCACCAACCTCAAGCGCAAGCTGGACCTGTGCGAGCAGGCCGAAGCGGCCCTGCAGAACCCCGATTGGGAGGAAGCCCGCCAGACCGTTATTCGCCTGCAGAAGGATTGGAAGCTCATCGGCCGGGTCCCCGAAAAGCAGTCGGATAAGGTCTGGAACCGGTTCCGCACGGCCTGCGACGCCTTCTTTGACCGCAAGAAAGAGGAAGGCCGCCAGCGCGAGCACCAGGCCCAGCAGCTGAGCCAGGAGCAGACCCAGCATTTGAGCCGGGTAAGCGAAACGGTAGCCGCTCTTTCGGCCGACCAGCCCGGCACCCTGGAGGGTTTCCGCCAGCAGGTAGCCGAGTGGCGCGCCTTCGACGGAGCCGCCTCGCGCAACGCCAGCCAGGCCGATGAGCGGTTCCAGGCCCTGATGGACCAGTACCTGACCCAGGTGCCCGACCTCTCCTACGCCGACCGCACCGACCTGCTCTTCAGCCTGCAGGTCGAGCGCCTGAAAGCGTCTCCCGATTCGCAACAGCTGCTTTACAAGAAGGAGCAGACCCTGCGCCGGGAAATCAACGAGCTGGAAAACGACATTTCGACGCTCAAAACCAACCTGGAATTCTTCGCCCGCTCCAAGAATGCCAGCCAGCTCCGCCAGGAGTACCAGGGCCGCATCGACGAGGCCGAAGCCCGCATCGATGGCCTGAAGCGTCAGCTGCGCGCCGTCCGGAGCTAACCTGGTCATAGTCTCTTTCATAAAACACCTCCTTGCCGAATGCGGGGAGGTGTTTTTAGTTTGCGGAAATTCAGTTAGTTAGTTTTAGGAGCACAGAAAATCCGCCTGATAGTTTGGCCCCTTGACTTTAGCCGCCTACTTTTGCACCACTTCCCCGCCTCCTTAGCTCAGCTGGTAGAGCAACTGACTTGTAATCAGTAGGTCGTTGGTTCGATCCCGACAGGAGGCTCACATTATCCCTACCGAAGCACCCGGAAAATGCTTTCTCGCACCGAGAAAGGCGTTTTCCGGGTTTTTTGCGTTTCGGGGAATTGGTACTTCCGGGCGCGAATCTTTCACTTTAAGGCGGCAGCGACGCTACCCTCTACGCTACCCTTTATGGTTACCCAATTCGTGCTGCGTAAGCAGAAGCAAAACAAAGCGGGAGCTTGTCCCGTGTACCTGCTCGTCTATTTCGACGGGGCCCGGCTGGCCTGCTCCACCGGCGAAAAGTGTAAACCCACCGACTGGAACCCCGAGCGGCAACAGTTCCGGCGCTCCTACCCGCTGGCCGAGGACGCCAACGCCCTACTGGCCCGCATGGCCACCGACGTGCTGGCTTGGTGGCGCGCCGTGCGCGCTGCCGGCCAGACCCCTACCGTAGCCGGCCTGAAAGCCGCCCTGCGGCCGGCCCCGGCGCCCGCGCCCGCCCCCGAGCGGCTGGTGGTCGCGGAAATCATGGATTTCCGCGAGGTCATGCGCCGGCGCGGGCTGATGTGGAACACGCTGCGCCACTACCTGGTCACGGCCAACTGGCTGCGCGACTTCGAGCGGTGGGCCGGCCGCAAGCTCACGGTCAGCGGCTACGACCTGGCCACCCACGACCTGGTGCTGGCCTACCTGCGCCACGAGCGGGCCCTCAGCCCCAATTCCCTCTACACCGTGGGCAAGGACCTGCGGCGCCTCTTCGGCTACCTGCGCGAGGAACGGGGCCTGACGGTGAGCGTGGAGCCCCGCAAGCTGCGCGTGGCCTGTCAGGACACGGAGAAAGTGTACCTCACGGGGCCGGAGCTGGAGCGCCTGCGGGTGACGGTGCTGCCTACCACGCTGGCGCCCGTACGGGATGTATTTCTGTTCTGCTGCTATACCGGGCTGCGCTATTCCGACGTGCTGCAGCTGCACGGCGGCAACGTGGAGGCCCTGCCCGATGGCTCGGGCCGGGTGCTGCGCCTGACCCAGACCAAGACCCGCACCCGGGTGAGCGTCTACCTGACAGCCGCCGCCGCCAGCCTGCTGGAAAAATACGCCGGTCCCGAGCGCGAAGGCCCGGGCGCCCGCCTGCTGCCCGTCTACCAGAACCAGGTGATGAACCGCTACCTCAAACGCATCTGTCAGCTGGCCGGCGTCACGGCCGGCGTGGAAGTCGTGGAGGTACGGGCCGGGCAGGTGATAAAGTCCATGCGGCCCAAGCACGAGCTGGTGACCATGCACACGGCCCGCCACACCTTTGCCACCCAGAGTCTGCTGCGCGGCATGCCCGTGGAAGTGCTGCAGAAGATTCTCGGCCACGCCAGCATCAAGACCACGCTCGTGTACGCCAAAATCGTGGAGGACTTCCAGCACCAGACCATGCGCCGCATCTGGGAAGACGCCCCCACACCCGCACCGGTAGCGGCCGATACGATCTGCACGGTGGAATCGTCGGCCGCCTGATCAGGCAGCGTATGTGCTACCCAAACACCCCGGCCCACTGAGTGAGTCGGGGTGTTTGGGTATAGCCAGTACAGGCCCCGCATTATCTGAGTGCGGCTGGGGTAACACGAATCTGGTCGCGCAGCTGCCGCAGACGGCGGCGCTGCCAGAGGCGAACCAACAGCAGCAAGGCCAGCAGCCCCGGAATCAGCAGCAGCAGCACCCAGGTATTGGCCTCGGGGTAGCTCGTGCCGGTGAGATTGGCCAGGTTCACCATGAAGTCGACGCAGTACCAGTAGGCCAGCCGGCCCAGGCGCAGCAGCAGGGAGAAGAAGGAGCCGATCATGGACGGACGGAGTGAGAGAGGTGGCGGATGGCGCGGGCGTCGCGCAGCACGGCGTAGGTCAGGCGCAGCAGCAGCAGCGGGATGACGACCAGGAACACGAACAGGTTGGCCAGCACGTAGGCGGCCCCGCCCCCGCCGGCCGACAGCACGCGGATGGTAAGTCCGTAGAGCGGGCGCAGCCGGTAGTAGGCCGGGCTGGTGGCCGGCGTTGCGTGCGGGCAGGCGTGGTCGTGGCAGAAGCGGGTGCAACGGCCGGCCACCAGCGCCGCCGTGGGCGGGTGCGGGGCGGCAGAGTTGACGGCGAAGCCCAGCAGCAGCGCCAGCACGGCCAGCAGGACGGTGAGCAGCAGGGGGCGGAAGACGGGCAGCATGGGCGGAATCAGAGAACTCAACGGCAAGGAAGCACTTACAAATCATTCCGGGGCCAGGGCAAAACCGCAGCCCGCCCGGCGGGCTCCCTACCGGGCGTGACGGGAGGCTGCCTGCGCTTCCAGCAGCCGCAGGGCAGTCTGTAACTGCGTATCCTGGTGCTGCAGATAATCTTCGTAGGACTGAACTACTTCTATGTCGGGCAGGATGCCCCGGCCCACTGGCTGCGTAGCGCGCCGGAGCACCTGCTGCTCCAGATCGACCAGCGAAAACCGGGTGATGATGCCGGAGTGCGGCAGCTGGTAGGCGACGGGGGTATGGCCCGTGTGCCCGTAGTACCCCCCGATGGTTTCCGTGCCGATGACCACCGCCTCGGTATTGCCGCGCACCAGGGCCGCAAACAGGGAGGCGGCAGAAGCCACTTCCTGATCCACCAGCAGGTAGAGGGGTTTGGTGGTATGCAAGGCATTGGGCGGCCACACCGGGTTCCAGCGGGCCCGCTGGTAGTGGCGGCCGGCCGTATCGGCCGGCCCGAATTCCCGGTGCAACGCCCAGGTTTCTGCCAGCTGCTCAACCCAGCGGGCCAGGCCCCGGCTTTCCGTGAGCTGGTGCGCCCGGGCGGGCAGACGGCGGCAGCGCACGAAGGCCGACGTATTTTCCCGAAACGGCTGACGGGCCAGGTAGCTGAACGTGAGCAGATCGTTAGGGTCGGAGCCGCCGCCGTTGCCACGGATATCGACCAGAACGGCGGCAATGGCCGGCCGGTCGCGAATCAGGGTGAAGCACGAATCCAGGAAGAGAGCATAGGCCCGGTGCGCTCCGGAGCGGGCGTTGTCGCCGATGTCAAACGAGCGGATGGTGAGCACGGCGGCCGCCCCGCGCAGCTGCAGTCCGTACGGCCGGCTGGCGGCGGGCTGCTGCAGGGAGTCGAGCAGGCGCGAGTGCCGCTGCCGGCGGCGGGCCACAACGGCCGCATACGGCACGGCAGGCAGCGCCCGCACGACCGGCGCGGAGTGTCCCGGGAGCCGCACGGCCACCCGGAACGTATCCTGGGGGCCGTAAGCGGCATGGTAGAACCGGGCAAAGTGCTCCCCCAGCGCCGGGTAGCGGCCGGTGGTATTGGTACCGTCGGTGGTGTAGTAGCGCCCCAGCGTGGCCTGCAGCTCCGGCAGCGCCTGCCCGTTGATGGTCAGCAGCTCGGTGCCGACCGGCCAGGGGCCCTGCCGGTCGTCCAGCCGCAGCCGGCCCGCCACCAGGCGCACCAGGTACGGAAAGTACGCCGGCTGCTGCTCGCCTGCCTGCTGCAGCTTCGCGGGCAGTTCGGTATCGTTGTGCAGGCTGCCTTCCAGATCCGTGAGCCCGACCACCAGCCGGTAGAGCTGCAGCACGCTCAGGCCCTCCCCGACCTGACGGCTGGCCGCGGCGTACGCGCTGTCGAGCTGGGCCCGCGTACGGTATTTGTACGTCCCGGCGTGCGCCCGCTCGCGCAGTTGACGCAGCAGCTGCAGATCAGCCAGGGCCTGTGCCCGGGTCAGATGGGGACTGGCTGGAAACGGAGCGGGCTGGCCCAGCCCCGGGCGACCGGCGAGCAGCAGCAGAACGGCCAACAGCCCCCAGGGCCACCACCTCATCGCAGGGCGGCGGCTACCTCCTGCTCGGGCAGGCCGGTGAAGCGGCAGAACTCCCCTACCGACACGTAGGAGCCGGCGGGCTTGCCCAACTGCCGGCGCAGGCGCTGGAGCAGGCGCTTGGCGCCCTCGTTGCTGTGGCCGGTGAGCGTGGCCACGTCCTTGGGAAATACGCAGACCTGGGGCATATCGGGGTATCGTGGGGTAGTATCGGAAAGTGAAGATACGAACCAGCCCGATGCCGTACTAAGTTCGGCCTATGCAGGTATTCAGAGCACTTCTGGCGAGTATGCTGCTGACCAGTAACTGGTCGGCTCAGGCCCAGGTGCGCGCCAGCCGGCTGGCCCGGCTGCTGCTCCCTGCCCCGGCCGCCGTTACGCTGCCGACTTCCCCGGTCTGGCAGCTGCTGCGGGTGGAGCGGGTGGTGGACGCCGACACCTACGAGGTGGCCGCCGGCGGCGGCCGGGTCCGGGTGCACCTGCTGGGGGACGACGCTCCGGAAGCGGACCAGCCCTTCGGGCCCGAGCCCGTAACCGGTGGAGCCCCACCTGTGGCGCGGCCTGGGCAACGAAACGAATCGGCGCAACCGGGGCGGCTGCCCCCGGCTGCAGCAAGGCCGCTGAAGCAGCCGTTTTTCTCACCTCTTTTCCATTTTTCCGATGGCACGTATTCGGAGCCTGCTCGGCGGCATTGAAGGCCACGGGCCGCGTGAGCGTGCGCTTCGCCGACAACAGCAACGGCAACACGGCCCTGGACACGGATGGCGTCAAGGCCGTGGTGGTCAACAAGGCCACCGGCCGGGTGGTGGGCTCGGCCGACGCGGACGTGACCCGCGGCGACGGCAGCCCCGGCCTCGAGGACGGGGCGAGCAAACGCCTCTGGGAGCCATGGCGGATGTTTAAAGCAAATCCAGGCTCACTCGGTCAGCGGCAGTGAAAAGCAAAATACAGTGAAAATTGCGCGCTAGCAGTTTTGGCGCGCACTGACTCATCCGCTGCTCAGGAAGACTTCTTTAAAACAAAGGATTGCATCATTTCCAGCAATAAGGCATCCGCCGCACTCATCGTAGGTTTTTGCAATTCCAGCTGTTCGGGCGCTGTGTACGCCGTAAGCTTGCGAAACTCCTCGGGGGAGGCCACCTGAAAGGCCATCGACCAGGAAGCAAAACTCCGCTGGCTGATCTGCTTGTCCGCCAGCTTCACCACACTGGTATGGCGCGGGTCGTTCAACAGCTTCGCGTACAGCCGGGCCAGGCTGGCCTCTTCGCCTTCGATAATCTGCATGAATTGCTGGTCGCCATAGATCAGCACGCCGGTGATGCCCTGCGCAGCATTGGCCTGCTGAGCCTGCACCAGAAGGTGCTTGAGCTCGGGCTCCTGCAGCGGTTGAGCCTCGCGGCTCATGTAAATAAGGTGATGGAGCATTGTCTTTTACGGTTGTGAATGCGCTGGAGGGGGGTGAACAGAGAAGGGCTAACCACGACGAAGTGCCGCAGGAGCAAACCGGCTCATCATTAGATGATACGCGCGTAGCTGATTGCGGGTCAACAAGCCTCCCGCCTGCCCTGGTAGATGCGGGCGGGAGGGCTTACGAGTTTTTCCAGTGAATGGTGAACGTGGTGCCCTCCTGCAGGGTGCTGGTTACCGTCACCTGCCCGCCGTTGCTGCGCACGATGCGCTGCACCAGGTACAGGCCCACCCCGGTTCCCTCGATGGCCGGGTGCTGGCGGCTGAAGAGCTGGAAGACGGGGTTGAAGGGATCCTGCAGGTTCATGCCCAGGCCGTTGTCGGCTACTTCCAGGGCCGGGTGCCCCTGCGGCGTGAGGTAGGTGCGCAGCCGCAGCCGAAGCGGGCGGGCGGGGTGGGCGAACTTGAGGGCGTTGCTGACCAGGTTGTGCACGACCGAGCGCAGGTTGGCCCGGCTGTAGTACAGGCCGGGGGCCTGGGCCACCTCCACCTCCACCTGGGCCTGTTGGTCGATGATCTGCCCGCGCAATCCCAGCAGCACTTCTTCCAGCAGCAGGCCCATGTCCAGCAACTCCACCGGGTCCTGGTGCGCGCGTTGCGTCTGTACGGTCTGGGCCAGATCCAG
>NZ_JAHHZN010000002.1 GCF_018760735.1 Hymenobacter piscis | reverse complement strand
CACTTTTTCAAGACCCGTTGCCGAGGCAGTCCGGCGGTGAAGAGCGCTTCCGGTTGAAGCGGGGTGCAAAGGTAGCAAAACTACTTGCTGCTTTGCAAGCCCGCGGCGAAAATCTTTTTTCAAGCAGCGGCTGCCGAAGCGGCCGGTCCCCTCCGCGTGTCGGATTGGGAGTGCAAAAGTGGGGCATTGGCCGCAATTCTGCAAACCCGGGCCCCAAAATACCCGTACAAGTCCCGCTTCTACCCAGAAAATCAGCGACTTTCTTTTTGCCACGGGCTAGCCTACCGTGCAGAACACTCAGACAGCTTGCCCACAATTCGTTGGTCAGGCTGCTCGAATCAAACATAAGTCAGGGGGAAGGAATGATTGCTTTTCCCGGTTTTGGCCGATTTAGCAAGGATTTTCGATACGGACTTAGCGCCCTGGTGCTTCGATGCACTATCCGTAATGATTCACCAAGCCAGTGGAGCAACTTATACTACATGGATAGCTTCTTCTCTTTCTATATCTATAGTATGGTGCCACAGCCGGGTACTGGCGTACAGATCGGTAGATGGGACTGTTCATACCTGTACCGCCCCATCTTTATTCAAACGCTTCCCAGGTAAGCATTGCCGGCCCTATAACGAACCGCCCGGCCTGCAGGAGCAGACCGGGCGGTTCGTTATAGGGCCGGCAGAACGCTATTCGGCTATTTTGGTCACTTTGAATTCCGTGCGGCGGTTGCGTTGGTAATCCTCCTCCGTTTTGGCATTCTTAATAACTGGGCGCGACTCGCCATAGCCCTTGGCCGTGATGCGGGCTTTGTCAATGCCCTTGGAAATGATGTAATCGACGGCGGCCTGGGCCCGACGCTGCGAAAGAGCCTGGTTGTAGGCGTCCTTGCCACGCGAGTCGGTATGGGAACTGAGCTCGATGGTGATTTGCGGGTTGTCGTTGAGGGTCTGTACCAGCTTATCCAGTTCCAGGGCCGCATCGGGCCGAATATTGGCCTTGTCGTAATCGTAGAAGATGTTATCCACCACAATGGCCTTGTTCTTCACGATTTTGGTGAGCGTGAGCGTAACGGGAATCCGCACGTCGTTCATCGGGTCGGGCAAATCGGCCTGGGCGGGCTTGCGGCCGATGGTGCTGAGGGAATTGCGGGCCGTGAAGTAACCGCTACGGTTGGCAATGAGCGAATAGTTGGCCGCCGCCGAATCCAGCTTGAGGCTGAACTTGCCGTCGGGGCCGGTGGTGGTGGTTTGCAGCTTCTGGCCTTTGGCATCGAAGAGGGTGACCGTTTCGCTGGCTACCGGGGCCGTATCGCCGGTTTTGTCGTTGCGCTCCACCAACGTGCCGTCGGCATAGAACGTGACGAGCTTGAGGGGGTTCTCGCGAAACAGGTACAGGTCGTCGGAGCCCTTGCCCCCGGCGCGGTTCGAGGATAGCACGCCCACACGCTTATCGGTAAAGAAAGGTGCGAAGTCGTCGCCGGGGCTGTTGATGGGGCTGCCCAGGTTTTTCGCCTTGCCTTTGTCGAGCTTGAAGATATCGAGCTTGCCGAGGCCCGGGTGCCCATCGGAGGAGAAGTACAGCACGCCTTCGGGCGAAATGGCCGGGAAATTCTCATTGCCGACGGTGTTCACCTGGTCGCCCAGATTTTCGGGCGTACCAAAGCGGCCGGGGCTTTCCATGGTGGCTTTGTACAGGTCGCTGCCGCCGAGGCCGCCTTTGCGGGTAGAGGCGAAGTAGAGCGTCTGCCCGTCGGGCGAAAAGACCGGCGAGTATTCATCGGCGGTGCTACTGTTCACGCCGCGCAGAATTTCGGGTTCCGTCCAGGCCCCGGCGCGGTAATAGGACACCCACAGATCCACGCTCAGGTAGCCTTTCTTGGAACCGTTGTTGGACCGGGCAAACACCAGCATCTTGCCATCCGGCGAGTAGGTGGCGCTGGCTTCGTGCTTGTCTTCGGAATTGATAAGGGCTTCGAGCTTGCGCACGGTGCCGCCGGTCAGCTTCTGGTCGTCCTCGAACTTAACGGCGTAGAGGTCGTTGAAGCCTTCCCCGTTGCCTTGGTACACTTTCCCCTCCCGGCCCGAGGCAAACACCAGTTCCCTGGTATCGGGAATGCGGGTGGCGCCGAATTCAGCGGCGGGCGTGTTGAGCTGGTCCAGGGGCATCACCTCGCTGTTGGTACGCATAGCCAACACGGCCGTGGAGGCCTGGGCATTTTTCGCGTCGGCTTCGGCGCGGGCGGCCAGGGTGCGGTTGCCGCCGGTTTCGGCGTAGCGGCTGAACTGGGCGGCAGCTTCCTCGAACTGGCCACTGGCCCGCAGGGCCTGGGCGTAGTAGTAGCCGGCGTCGGCATTTTTCACGCCGCCGGCCAGGGCGGCTTTGTAGTAGGCGGCCGCCTCTTCGGGGCGGTTGGAGAGGCGGTAGGACTCGCCGAGGCGGTAGTTGGAAAGCGCGACGTTTTTGCCCTTGGCCACATCGGCCTTATATAAAGGAATAGCGGCTTCGTATTCGCCACGGGTAAACCGCTTATCAGCCTTGCTCAGGCCGCCGGTGGTGGCGCACCCCGTGAGCACCGCGGCCGAGCCCGCCATGGCCCATACTAGAACAGAATTTCTCATAGAGGAAAGGAAGGAAAACGGGAAGCGGATAGCGGGCCTTCCCGGGGCTAAGATGGTGCTAAACTTACTACTTATTAGCCAAGTTTTTCGCCGGAACACCCAGCACGCAAAGCCTCAGCGGAAGTAGCGCGCCAGCCACGTAGCCTGAGCCGGAGCCGGCCAACTGGTCTGGAGCTGGCCCTGCTGCCCGATGGTATTATCGAAGTAGGGCGTTTCGGGCGATAATGTGCCGGCGGCCACGGCATTGCGCAGCTCTTTGCGGTCGAGTAGCTGCACCTGCCCATCCAACAGGAAGGCCAGCTTCGATTTTTCCAGCAGCTCCACGCCCACCTGGGCTTCAATTGCCTGTACAAAACGCACGGAGGCATCAATGGAGCAGCCGCTGGCCCCGGCTACGGCTTCATCGAGCCCGATAACCAGAAACTGGTCGTGCCGTACGGCGGCCGAGGCGGCCAGGGACCGTCCGTGGCTGGTCCAGTCGGTGGCGAACTGGTGCAGGGCGGGTTGCAGGGCAGCCTGCTCGGCGGCCGTGAAGGGGCGGCTGGCCTGGTAAATCCAGATGCGGGCGGAAGCGGGCAGCTGGTCGAAGGGAACGTACATGGCGGAAAGTAAAGTCGGAAAAGCCCGAATGGGCGGGCGGCAGGGTAGCCGCTCCGGGCAGCGGCGGCACCGAAGCGGAGGGGGCTATCTGCTACAAAGAAACAGCCCCGGCCGGAAGTTCCGGCCGGGGCTGTTTTCAGCGGCTTTATAAACAGGTAGCAGCCGTTAGGCGTTCAGGCCCTCGGCGGAGGCAATCAGCTCAGCCAGGTCAAAGACCTGCACGTCCTGCTCGCGCTCCTTATTTTTCACGCCGTCGGCCATCATGGTCATGCAGAACGGGCAGGCCACGGCAATTACGCTGCCGCCGCGGTCGGAGCCGGCGGGCAGGGCGGGCGCGGTGCTTTCCACGCCGCGCAGGTTCATGAGCACGTCGGCATCGCCATCGAGGGTGGCCAGGGCTTCCTCGGTGCGCTCAATGTTGACTTCCTTATTGCCGGGCTCGGCATCCTTGAACATCTGGGCCCCGCCGGCCCCGCAGCACAGGCCGTTGGTTTTGCAGCGCTTCATCTCCAGCAGGTCGGCATCAAGTACCTCCAGCACAGCGCGGGGCGCCTCGTAGATGTTGTTAGAACGGCCCAGGTAGCAGGAATCGTGGAAGGTGATGCGGCGGCCCTTGAACGACTCACCGCCCTGGGCCGTGACTTTGCCCTCGTTGATGAGCTGCTGCAGGAAGGTGCTGTGGTGAATCACCTCGTAGTTGCCGCCCAAAGCCGGGTACTCGTTTTTGATGGTGTTGAAACAGTGGGGGCAGGCCGTTACCACCTTCTTGATGCCGTAGCCGTCGAGGGTGGCAATGTTGGTCATGGCCTGCATCTGGAACAGAAACTCGTTGCCGGCGCGCTTGGCCGGGTCGCCGGTGCAGGATTCCTCCATGCCCAGCACGGCGTAGTTCACGCCCACGTGCTCCAGAATGCGCACGAAGGCGCGGGTGACGCGCTTGTACCGGTCGTCGAAGGCCCCGGCGCAGCCCACCCAGAACAGGATTTCCGGAGATTCACCCCGGGCGGCCAGATCGGCCATGACGGGAACGGAGACGGGACGCTTGGCAGTTTGATCAGCCATTACTTGAGAAGCTAGAAGTCAGTAGTTAGGAGATAGAATCTGCGGTATGAAGAGCAGATTCCAGGAAGAGGGGGGGTAGAATTGGGAAAGAGAAGCGCCAATGGCATTCTATCTTCTAGCTCCTAACTCCTAGCTCCTCTTTAGAAGCCACGAACAACTCGTCGGCCCAGTTGAAGCGGTCGGAGGGCGAGAAGGCCCAGGGCGCACCGTTGTTTTCGATGTTGCTGAACATCACGTTCAGCGAGTTCGGGGCGGCCGACTCTTCCAGCACCAGGAAGCGGCGCATCTCCAGAATGCTGTCGAGGGGGTTGATGTTGACGGGGCAGGCTTCCACGCAGGCGTTGCAGGTGGTGCAGGCCCAGAGCTCCTCGGGCGTTACGTAGCCGCGCAGCAGGGTGTGGTTCTCCTTGTCGAGCTGCTCCTGGGGGTCGTGCTTGGCCGCTTTGCCGTACAGGGCCGGGTCGAAGATGAGGGGCGCGTTATACTTCTCCTCCAGCCGGTCGCGGGTATCCATGATGATTTTGCGCGGCGAGAGGAGCTTGCCCGTGAGGTTGGCGGGGCAAACCGAAGTGCAGCGGCCGCACTCGGTGCAGGAGTAGGCGTTGAGCAGGTTGGTCCAGGGCAGATCGTCCACATCCTTGGCCCCGAAGGACGCGGGTGCAGCCACGGAGCCATCGGGGTTAGTGGCCGGGGCCGGCACCTCGTAGCTGGGGTCCATCATGGCCTTCACCTCGTGGGTGATGCTGTCCACGTTCGAGAACTGCCCCTGCGGGATGAGCCGCGAGAAATACACGTTCGGGAAAGCCAGGATGATGTGAAAGTGCTTGCTGCTGGGCAGATAGTTGAGAAACAGCAGAATACCTACAATGTGCGCCCACCAGCCCACGCGCTCCAGCACCTCCAGCGCCCCCACGCTGTCGGGCAGCAGGCCGGTCAGGAACTGGCTGATGGGAAAAGCGCCGGGCAGCACCGCCCCCTGCAACTGGTGTAGCTTTAGGTCGGCGGCGTTCATCAGGAACAGGGCGCCCATGAGCACCACCTCCACGTAGAGAATGATGTTGGCGTCGAGTTTGGGCCAGGCCCGCATTTCCACACCCGTGAAGCGGCGTACGCCCCCCACGTTACGGCGCCACCAGAACGCCACCACGGCCAGCACCACCAGGGCGCCCAGCAACTCATTGGTGCCGGTCAGGGCCGAGTACAGCGGCCCCAGGAACTGCAAAAACCGGTGGGTGCCGAACAGGCCGTCCACCATAATTTCAATGACTTCAATGTTGATGACGATGAAGCCGATGTAGACAATCAGGTGCAGAAAGGCCGGCGTGAGGCGCTTGAACATTTTCTGCTGCCCGAAGGCCACCAGCAGCGTCTTCCAGAGCCGCTCGTTGACGTTGCCGCTCACGTCCCGGTCGCGCCCGACGAGGACGTTGGCCCGGATGCGGCTGGCCTGCCAGGCAAACAGACCGAAGCCGGCCAGCGCCACGAGCAGGAAGAGAAGGTTTTGAATAGAAAAGTGCACGGGAAAATGGGTAGGTTTGGGAATGGAACCGAAATATACTCGGTATGCATAACAAATTACAGCTTTTCGCCGGTTTAGTTTGCCTCCGAAATAATTTTTCGTTTCAGGTTTGCAGGTTAAAAATGGTTTACTACTTTTGTGCTCCCCAACGGCCATAAGGCCTGCCGGGAACCAAGAGCTGGTAATGTAGCTCAGTTGGTAGAGCACAGCACTGAAAATGCTGGTGTCGTTGGTTCGATTCCAATCATTACCACAAAAAAGCCCGATTCTGACTCAGAATCGGGCTTTTTGTTGTTCTAAGAAATTCCCTTTGGGCCGGGGGGGCCGGCTACGGCGGCGGAACAGCTAGTGGGCCGGGCCACCGTGACGGCGAAAGAAAGTTTCCACTTCCAGGCGCAGGGGCACGAAGTCGTCGGTTTCCAGTTCGGCCACAATATGGTTAAGGGCGGAGATGTGACGCTCCGTAGCCAGCAGAAAGCCCGGCTCATTCACCCAGGCATAGGCGTAAAGGCGGGTATGGTCGGCAGCGGGCTGCGGATGCAGGTACCGTACGTCGGAGGGCGGCACGAAGGCGGGCTCCCCCTGCAGGAGAGGGTAATCCCAGCAACTGTAGCGGGAAACCTGATCAAATCCCAGTTCCCGCAGGTAAGCGTCTTTGGTAATGGCTGGCAGCATAGGCAAACAGATGGGGCCTTGGTGAGGGGGCTTGGCCGGAAGGCAAGTTGCCGGGCTTTATGAACTGTTACAAGGCGCAGGAGTCCTTGTTTGTGACATCCGAAAAACCGGGCTTGGCATACCACGCGCCAGAGAAGCAGCCGGCAGTCAATCAAACTAAAATCGGCTCCGACAGGCACTTATCCCTCGCGGCCCGGCAACTGCCACTTGGTGAAAACCCGCCCGCCCGGTATCTTTGCTGCCAGCTATGAAAACCCCGCCGCTCTCCCCCGAAGAACTCCTGCACCGCATGGCTCACCATGACGACCAGTCGGCTTTTTCGGAGCTATTTACCCGGTATCACTCCAAGCTGGTGGTGTTTGCCCTGCCGTTCACGCGCAGCCGGGAGCTGGCCGAGGAAGCAGTATCGGATGTATTTCTGAAGATCTGGCAGAAGCGGGCTACTCTGGTGCAGGTGCAGAACCCGGCCAGCTACCTCTACGTGGCCGTGCGCAACCAGGCACTCAATTACCGGCAGAAGGTCGAGAATCAGCCTTCCCAACCGCTGGAAGACCTGCCGGCCGAACTGATGGTGGAGTTGATGACTCCGGAGCGAACCCTATTGCAGGGGGAGCTCTACGCCGCCATTCAGCAGGCGGTCGGCAAGCTGCCCCCCCAGTGCCAGATGGTATTCCGGCTGGTGCGCGAGGAAGGCCTCAAATACAAGGAAGCAGCCGACATTATGGGCATCAGCGCGAAGACGGTGGAAGTGCAGATGGGCATTGCCATCAAGAAAATCAGCCAGGAACTCCAGGGGCATCTGCCCCAACGGGCCACCGGCCCCAACCGGGTTCTGCGGATTGCGTTAGTGCTGGTGGCCTTGCTGCCGGCGGCGGGTTGGTAGCCAGCGGCCGGGCAACGCCCAACCATAATTTTGGCTTTTTCCCGATATTGGGTAGTCGGCTTAGGGGATAGGCCCGGATAATATGTCTGTACATTATCCCCTGTGTTATCCGCGCTATCGTTAATGGAACTCTCCACAGTACACGAGCTTATTGGGAAGGAACTGGCCGGCGAGCTAACGGCTGAGGAGGGCGAAGTGCTGGCGGCCTGGCTGGCCCAGGCCACCCCGGAGGAACGCAGTACCTACGAAGCCACCCACCACTACTGGAGCCTGCCCGTAGTCCCGCTCGTGCGACCTGCCGAAACGGCTACGGCCCTCACGGCCCTGCTCAGTCGACTGGAGGCAGACGAACCTGCGGCGGCCGAAGCCCCATCTGCCGTGCCGGTGGTTCGGCCCCTGTATGCGGCACCCGCTCCCTGGTGGCGCAGCCGGGCCGCTGCCGCCGTGGCCGGGCTGGCCCTGGTTGGCGGGGCGGCCGGATACGGTTTCCTGGCTTACCGGCAGGCCAATGGCCAACCACCCCTGACGTACGAAGAGCGCATTACCCCGCGGGGAGCAACGGCCAAGGTGCTGCTGGCCGATGGCACGGCCGTCTGGCTTAATGCCGATACCCGCCTGTGGTACCCGACCGAATTTTCCGGCCGCCGCGAAGTATATCTGCAGGGAGAAGCGTTTTTTGAAGTGGCCCCCAACCCCCGGCACGCCTTTGTGGTGCACATGGGCCGGGAGCAGGTTCGGGTGCTGGGCACCTCTTTCAACGTGCAGGCCTACCCCGAGGAGCCCACGGTGGAAACGGCCGTTGTGACGGGGCAGGTAGCCTTCATTCGGGCCGGAAACGGGCAGCCCGGGTCCCACGACACACTCTATATAGCACCCAATCAGCGCGCCGTTTTCACCAAGCAGACGGCTTCCATGCACCGGGAATTAGGCCGCGGTCAGGACTTCAAGGCCTGGAACAACGGCGAGCTGGTATTCGAGGAAACCCCGCTTGACGAAGTAGCCCGGGTGCTGGCCCGGCAGTACGCCGTAAACGTGGATCTGGACAACAAGCAGCTGGCTCAGTGCCGCCTTACGGGCCGTTTCAAGAATCAGAGCCTGCGCGAGGTAGTCCGCCTGCTTTCCATGACCGGCACGTTCGGCTTCGAGCTGACCAACGAGCGGCTGCTGCTCACCGGCCCGGGCTGCTTCAACCCCATCGCCAGAAAATAGCAGATTGGCGTATATTGGGCAGGTAGTCCGCCTGCTCCTCTATTTGCCGTGTTTTGCTCTCGAAAGTGGGAATACCAGTCTGCGAAGCTCCTGACCCGGAGCCGCACAATGGGGCTGTGGCTATTGATCAGCCTGGCACTTCCCCGGTTAAGTCAGGCTCAGTCGGGGCCGCTGCCCAGCGTGACGCTCTACACCCGCCACCGGCCCCTGCCCGATCTGCTCCGTGAGCTGGAGCGACAAACCGCCTACACCTTCGTGTATAGCACCAGCCAGCTTGGCAAGGTGCTGCCGCCTGAGGCCGAGCTGGAAAATCTGCCCCTCGACCAGGTTCTGCGGCACCTGTTACTGCCGCTGGGCCTGGAATTCCAGGTTTCGGGCCAGCAGATTATCCTGCGCCGCCGGCCGGCCGCAGTTGGGGCAACGTTGCCGGCCCCGCCCCCCGGCCCGGCCCCGCGCCGTCCGAATCCGACGCCATTCCGGGGCCGGGTGCTGGATGCGGCCACCGGGCAGCCCCTGCCGGGAGCCAGCGTGGTGGTACGCAACGATACGCGCGGCACTGCTACCGCCGCTAACGGCACGTTCTCCCTACCCCTCACCCCCGCCGATTCGGTGCTGGTGGTGAGCTCTCTGGGCTTCGCGCCCCAGGAAATCCGGCCGGCTGGCCGCCCCACGCTCGATATCCAGCTCCGGGAAGGTCTGCGGGCCCTGGCCGAAGTGCTGGTGACGGGGCCGGGGCCGGGTCGGGATCAGAAATCAGTGGCCTATGCCGTGCAGGTGCTGCCCGCGGCCCAGGTAGTGGAGGCCCGCGAAGTCAACTTTATCAACTCGCTCAGCGGCAAGCTGGCGGGGGTAGACATTGTGCGCAATGGCTCGGGGCCGATGGGCTCCACCAACATCATCATTCGGGGCTATACTTCCCTGAGCCGCGACAGCCGGCCGCTGGTGGTGGTGGATGGGGTGCCCATCGACAACCAGAGCCCGCTCCAGGCCACGCGCTTCGGAGGCTACGACCTGGGCGACGGGCTGTCGGCCATCAACCCGGAGGACATTGAAAACCTGACGGTGCTCAAGGGCGGGAATGCGGCGGCCCTCTACGGCAACCGGGCGGCCAATGGGGCGCTCATCGTCACGACCAAGAAAGGCCGCCGCGGGCTGGGCCTGCACCTGAGCTCCAACACCACCTTCGACCAGGCTCAGGTGCTGACCGATTACCAGAACGACTACGGGCAGGGTTCCCAGGGGCGTTTTCTGGTGGATGCCAACGGAGACCTGAGCCGCACGCCCGAGGGCTACCCCATCATTGCTCCGGCGGGCACCAGCATCGGTAGCTGGGGGCCGCGCATGGAGGGGCAGCTGGCACGCCACTGGACCGGCGAAATCAAGCCCTTTGTGGCCCAGCCGGGCAACCCGGCCGGGTTTTTCCGGACCGGCTTCACGACCGCGAATACGGTGGTGCTCACAACGGGTTCCGACCGGGGCACACTGCGGGTATCGGCCACCGACCTGCACAACCGGGGCACCTACCCCAACAGTCACCTGCACCGCGACTACCTGACGCTGCGGGCCATCCGTAACCTGGGCAACCGCCTATCGGCCGACCTGAAGGCCGGGTACGTGTATTCCGACAACTTCAACCGCCCGACCCTGGGCGCCAATCCGGACAACGTGATGGGCCAGTTTTCGCGGCTGCCCCGCAGCGTGGATCTGGCGGACCTGCACCCCTACCGCGACCCAGTGACCCGGCAGCCCGTGCTCTGGAACCAGAGCCGGCTGCAACCCTTCCAGCCCACTCCCCGCCAGAACCCGTACTGGGCGGCCTACCTGAATACCAACCGCACGCATCAGCACCGGCTCAACGGCTCCGTGGCCCTGCGTTACGACTTCACCGACTGGCTCTGGCTGCAACTGCGTGCCGGTACTGACCGCTACCAGACCCGGTTCCGGTATCAGTACGCCAGCTACACCTCCTGGAACAGCACGGCCCAGCCCGACCGGGGTGGCTACGCCGAATCGGAGCTGACGATGCGGGAGGACAACATCGACTTCGTTCTGAATGGCCGTCGGCGCCTGAGTTCTGAGTGGGAGCTGACGGCCCAGGCCTTCGGTAACCTGCTCCAGAAACGCAGCGCAACCACCGGCACCACCGGCCTCGGCCTGCGGGTGCCCAACGTGTTCCAGCTCGATAACGTGGCCGCGGCCACGGCGGTACGGGCTTTCTCGCAGTTCGAAGTGCAGTCGTTGTTTGCCCGCGCCCAGCTGACTTACCACGACGCCGTATTTCTGGAGCTGACCGGCCGCAACGACTGGGACTCCACTCTGCCGGCGGGCGACTGGTCGTACTTCTATCCCAGCGCCTCTTTGGCCGTGGCCTACACCGACCTGCTGCCCTGGCAATCGGAGCTGCTGACGTTGGGCAAGCTGCGCGCTTCCTGGGCCCTGGTGGGCAAGGGTACCGGCCCCTACGAGCTTACCACCCGCTACGACCTGACGACGTCCGGGGTGCCGGAAGCGCCCGGCGTGGGCAGCTCCTACCTCGGCCAGCCCTTCGCCAGCCTCCAGAATCAGCTGGCCCCCCGCCAGCTCAGGCCGCAGCTTACCCGGGCCGTGGAACTGGGCTCCGAGATGCGCTTCGGGGCCGGCCGGGCCCTTCTCGATGTGGCCGTGTACCGCACCAATACCTACAACCAGGTGGTCAGTGTGCTGACTGCGCCGTCCTCGGGCTTCCAGACCCAGCTCATCAACGCCGGCAACATCCGCAACCAGGGGCTGGAAATCACGGCGACGGTGGTGCCCGTGCGTACGGCCCGGGGCCTGAACTGGGAGCTGAGCCTCAACTGGGCCACCAACCAGTCGCGGGTACTGCGCCTGGCCGACGCCAACGACCGGTATCAGCTGGGCCTCGAATCGAATAACGTAGCCATTGTGGCCCAGGCCGGGCGGCCCTTCGGCGAAATCTACGGCACCCGGCTGCAACGCGCCCCCACGGGCCAGCTGCTGCTCGGGCCCGATGGCCTGCCCCTGGCGCCCGCCGGCCCCACCGTGCCCCTGGGTAATTTTCAGCCCCGCTGGTTTGGTGGGGTGCAGAACCAGTTTCGCTACCGCCAGCTTCGGCTGAGTGCGCTGGTAGACGGCCGCTGGGGCGGGCAGATTTACTCGGTTTCGCAGCAGCAGGCCGCGCAGTTCGGCAACAGCCACGTCACGCTGGCGGGCCGGGCCGGCTGGTACGCCTCGGAGGAGGCGCGCCGGGCGGCCGGCCAGTTGCCCGGGGCCTGGACGCCCACCGGCGGCTTGCTGGTGGAAGGGGTGGTGAAGAATCCCGATGGGACGTTTTCGCCCAGCCGCCGCTACGTCAACCCCGAGCAGTACTGGAGTCGCCTGGCCACCATTTCGGAACCCTTCGTCTACGACGCCTCCTTTCTCAAACTCCGGGAGGTGAAGCTGACCTGGCAGCTGCCGGCGGCCTGGGTAGCCCGGGTGGCCCACCTGAAAAGTGCCAGCGTGGCGGCCGTGGCCCGTAATCTGGCGTTTCTGAGTCGGGCCACCGTGGGCTTCGACCCTGAGTCGGCGTATAACCTGGGGCAGGCGCAGGGGCTCGAATCGGGGGCGTTTCCTCAGAGCCGGAGCTGGGGCTACCACCTGCAGCTCGATTTTTAACCGGCTCGCCCGCTTCGTATTTTTACCGCCGATGCGTCTGTTTGTTCCCGTTGCGTTGCGTGCCCGGTGGCTGGCCCTGAGTTTGGCGGCCGGGCTGGCCACGGGCTGCACCGAGCGGTTTACCGATCTGAACACCGACCCTACCACCGCCGCCAACGCCACCGCCGACGCCCTGTTTGCCCGCGCCCTGAAGTACGGCACCCTCTACGACGATGATTTTCAGGTGGGCGAGCACCTGCACGCCAACATGTGGGTGCAGTTTTTTGCCAACTCCACGCCCGCCTTCGGCACCGACCGCTACGAAAGCAACGACGAATGGACCACCAAATTCTGGACCCGGTTCTACGCCGGCTACGGCATGGACCTGGCCCAGGCCATCCGGCAGGTAGCCCAGCAGCCCGGCCAGGTAAACCGCCTGAGCCAGGCCCGCATCTGGCGGGCGTTCCTGTTCCAGCGCATCACCGACTATTGGGGCGACGTGCCTTACCTGGAAGCCTTCGAGGGCGGTACCGGCACCGGCCAGCCGGCCTACGAACCCCAGGCCATTATCTACCTGAGCCTGCTGCAGGAGCTCACCGAAGCCGCCGCCGCCCTCGACGACACCCAGCCGGGTAATTTCGGGCCGGCTGATTTGCTGTATGCCAACCCCGCGGCGGCCTACCCCGCCCCGGCCGTGGCCGAGGCCAATCAGCGCTGGCGGCACTTTGCCAACTCGTTGCGCCTGCGCATGGCCCTGCGGCTGACTAAGGTGGCCCCTTCGCTGGCCCAGCAGCACGTGCGCACTGCCCTGGCGGCCGGCGTGATGAGCAGCCACCCGGAATCGGCAATTATGAACAACACCGGTGGCAGCGTGCGCATCAGCCAGAACCCGCTGGCCGTGGTGTTGGGGTTCAAGGACTGCCGCATCAGTGCAACGCTGGTGGCGTACCTGCGCCGCTTCAACGACCCGCGCCTGCCGATCTACGTGGCGCCCGTTTCAGCTACTAACCCCAGTCTGGCGGGTATGCCAAACGGGTTATCGGCCAGCGAACTGACCCTGCCCCAGAACCGGCCGGCCAATTTCAGTCTGGCCGGAGCCCGGTTCCAGGACGCTGCCCACGACCAGTACCTGCTCACGTACGCGGAAGTGTGCTTTCTGCGGGCCGAAGCCTGTCTGCGCGGCTGGGATGCCACCGGCACGGCCGAGCAGTGGTACCAGACCGGCATCCGGGAGGCCCTGGCCCAGACCGGCGTCAGCTCCGCCGCCCTCGTGGAGGCCTACCTGCGGGAGCCCGGCGTCCGGTTCGAAGCAGACCGGGCCCTGGAGCAGATTATCACGCAGAAGTGGCTGGCTTTGTTCGGTCATAACGGCTTCGAGGCTTACGCCGAGTACCGCCGCACGGGCTTTCCGGTGCTGCGCCCCATCCCCAACCCCGGCGAAACCAACGGCCGGGTGCCCCGCCGCCTGCGCTACCCGCTCCTCGAGCAGCGCCTCAACCCCGCCTCTTACCAAGCCGCTATCAGCCGGCAAGGCCCTGATTTACTGACGACTCGGGTGTGGTGGGATAAATAGTTCGGTTTTTTTAGGGGGCCGGTTAGGGGTAATTGTTGCCAGGCCGGTCTTACTATCAAAACCACTTACATTTTTAGGTTTACCGCATTCATTCTTAGGGCATCCGGTGTGTGTGTGATGCCAAGGGCAACGTATAATTAGGCATCATTGCTTGTGTTATGAAAGCCTCTCCTGGTTCCAGGAGAGGCTTTTTTCGTTTCCAACACGGCTAAAACTCCACGATGAACCCAATGGTGGGCGTCACCAAAGCGTCGTCGTTGGCCAGCAGGATGGGGCGGGCGTTGCTGCCGTCGGGTAGTAAAGGCTGGCCGTCGGTGGTGAGGAAGGCTGTGTTGTCGTCGGTGCGCTGGAAGGCGTACTGGGGGTAGGCCGCGCCTTTCTGCAACAGGGCATTCTGAATGTCTACGTAGAAATCCAGCGTGACGCGGCGCAGGTTCACCTTTTTATCGAGCCGGAAATCGAGCTGCTGGAAGCTGCCCAGGCGCTGGGTGTTGAGGCGGCTGTAGTCGAGGATGCCGGTGCCCAGGGTGGCGTAGTTGAGGCGGGAGGCGTCCTCATCGAAGGGCGTGTAGGGGGCTCCGCCCGAGTAGCGGTACTTCAGGCCCAGCTCCCAGCCCCGCCCAAACTTGCGTCCCAGCAGCGCCGATACCAGGTGGCGCGTATCCCAGGCCGAGGGCTTGTACACCCCGTCCTGCCCGGTAAACTCGCTGCGGAAAGCCGTGTACGACAGCACCCCGAACACGTTTTTGGTTAGCTTTTGCTGCACGAAGAACTCGCCCCCGAACGCCCGGCCCTTGCCCGCGCTGCTCACGGCCTCGTTGCCCAGGGCAGTGAAGTCGCCGCCCAGGTTGGCCAGTGAAATTCCGTCGCGCCTCGACACGGGGTAGTGGTCGTAGCGTTTCAGGAAGCCCTCCAGCGTGATGCGGGTGGCCGGGCGTGGCACCAGCTCCAGACCGGCCACGTAGTGGGTGCTGCCGATGTAGCGCGCCGAGCGGTTCACCCGCTGCCCACTGTTGTTCTGAAAACCCAGGATGGTGCTGGGCGGAATCTTGTAGTAGCGGCCCACCGAGGCGTTCAGGCTCAGCTGGGGTGTGAAGGCCAACGAGGCCGATACCCGCGGCGAGAGGGTGCGCAGCAGGTTGCGGCCGTCGTCGGTGAAGGAGTTGCCATCGGTGCGCAGCCCGGCCGACACGGTAAGCCGCTCGGAGGGCAGCAGCCGGCGGGTGCCCTGCACGAAGGCCCCGAAGCGCACCAACTGCAAATCGGTGCGGAAAGCCACGTTCACGGCGGGCTGCACCACGTTGCCGCTGGCATCGAGCACCTCCCGGCGCAGGCGGTTACGGAAGTCGTTGCCGTAGCCGATGAGCTGGGTCACAGCCCCGTAACTGTACGTCCAGCGGCCCAGGGTTTTGTTCACGTCGAGGCGGAGCTTGTTTTCCTGCTCGCCGGACCGGGTGCGCAGCACGCGCTTCGTCTCGTCGCCAATCTGCCGGTCCTCAAACAAGTCTACCTTATTATAGAGCTGGGTGCGACTGAGGGCCAGGTTGAGGTAACCGTTGGGCAGCAGCCGGCGCAAACTCAGGCCCAGCGTGTAGTTCCACTGGTCGTAGGTAGGCGTGGAGCGCAGCAGGTACTCTTTGTCGGCCGAAGTGTTGCGGGGCACGCCCAGCTCGAAGTGGTCGAGAGCCCCCAGCCCCAGGGCCGTAAGGGTGGTTTTGTCGTTGAGCTTGTGGGTAATTTTGAACTGCGAATCCCAATAGTCGGGCCGGATAGGCAGGTCGAGGGCCTTGAACAGCAGCTGCAAATAGGACCGGCGCACCGAGGCCAGGAACGTGGTTTTGGGGCCCAATGGGCCTTCCAGCGTGCCGGCCAGCTCGGTGCCGCTCAGGCGCACGTTGCCCTGCACCCGGTTGGGGTTGCCGTCGCGCTGCCGGAACTGCAGCACGCTGCTCAGGGCATTGTCGTAGCGCGCCTCAAAGGCCGAGGAGCTCAGCGTCACGTCCTCAATAAACGACACGTTGAGAATGCCCACCGGCCCGCCCGCCGAGCCCTGGGTAGCAAAGTGATTGATGACGGGCACCTCGATGCCGTCGAGGTAGTACACGTTTTCGTTGGGAGCCCCGCCCCGGATGATGATGTCGTTGCGGAAGCCACCGGTACCGGCCGTGCCCCCCACCCCGGGCAGCGACTGAATGACGCGGGATATATCGAAGTTGCCGCCGGGGTTGCTCTTGATTTCCTCCACGTTGAGCCGCTGCACGCTCAGGGGCGTTTCAGCGGTGGCCACCCGAATGGCGCGGTTGGCCGTTACCACTACCTCCTGCAGCTCCTGGCCCTGGCGCAGCTCCAGGTTCAGCAGGTTGTCGTTGCCGGACGTGACGTTCACGTTATAGCGCGTATCGGTCTGGTAGCCAATCAGGGTGGCGCGCACGTTGTAGCTGCCGGTGGGCACGCCCGTCAGGCGGAAGCGGCCGTTTTCATCGGTGCTGGTGCCCAGTTGGGTGCCTTCCAGCAGCACGGTGGCTCCGGGCAGCGGCTGCTGGGTGCCCCGCTCCCGCACCACTCCGCTGATTACGCCGGTCGTCTGGGCCTGGGCAGCAGTAAAGCCGCCACTCAGGCCGGCGGCCACCAGCATGAAGGGTATAGCGTGTTTCATAGGAGCGTAATACGGTGGGTCCGATGATTGTTTCGGGCCGCAAACATAGCGTTTGAATAGTATTCCGGACCCAGTTTACCGCTTTATGCAGGTAGTATCGCGGGCGGCTTGGGCAAAGCCGTAGCCCTGCACGATGGCGCGCCCGAAGTATTCGCAGGCGCGGGCCGGGTCCTGCTGCTGCTGAGCCACCCGCCCCAGCAGGAAGTAGAGCTGCCCGCTGCGGGGCGTGATGTCGAGCACCTCCCAGTAATCCTGCTGGGCGGCCTCGTAGTGCTGCTGCTTGAAACGGGCCAGTCCGCGGTAGGTGAGCAGCTGGCCCCGCAGCCGCGAGCCGGCCGGGGCGTGCCGGAGCCCGCGCGTCAGCTGCCGGTCGGCCTTCCCGAACTGCCGCCGCCCAAACAGCGCAGCCTCCGCGCGCAGCAGCCAAGCCCGGGCCAGGGTGCTGTCGAGGGCCGTGGCCCGGGCGTAGGCGGCCTGGGCGGCCCGGGGGCGGCGCAGAGCGGCCTCGCACTGGCCCAGACGCAGCCACAGCTCCCCCTGCTCGGTGCGGGGAGCATCAGCCAGGGCGGCGCGCAGGTCGGGGCGGGCGGTATCGTACTCGCGCAGACCCAGCTGGCTGACTTCCGCCCGCCGCCGCCGGGCCGGGTAGTAGTCGGGCTTGAAGTGCAGGGCATCGGTGAAGTAGCTGTGGGCCGCCACCCAGTCGTGGCGTACATAGGCCCGCAGCCCCCGCTCGTAGTTGCGCACGCCCGAAACGTGGTCCATGGTCATCTTCACGGAGAAGATAAACAGCAGCAGCCCCAGTCCCAGCAGGGCCGTCAGCCAGTAGTCGCGGCGCGTGAACTTTACCTGCTGACGCGGAATGGGCCGGTAGTGCCGCTCGTGGGCCCCGGCGGGGCGACGGGTGCGCAGCGGGGCGGGCGCCGGCATGGGCACTCCGTACACCCGCTGGCCCTGGTGGCGGTACTCCTGCTGGCGGCGCACCTCCTCGGCCCGCCGGGCGGCCTGGCGCAGCTGCTGGTCGTAGTGGGCGCGGCGGCTTTCGTGGCCCAGCACATGGTAGGCGGCGGCCACGGCCTTGAACAGCTCCTCGTACAGGGTATTGCCGCCGTGCTTATCCGGGTGATACTGCACCGCCAATCGCCTGTACGCCAGCCGGATATCCTGGGCCGAAGCCGTGGCCGAAAGCCCCAATACCTGGTAGTGATTCTGAGTCAAGGAAACCGCGCTATACAGTAAAAGTAACTCAATTTCAGACACGCCGCCGCCTTTTCCGTATGGACGACTACCGCGCATTTCGTGGCCCCGTGCTTTGCTGCGTGGGTACTCCGTAACATTGTTCTCCGCAAATAGTCTCTCCCCATGGGCCTTTTCTCCACCGAAGAAGACACTTCCAAAACGCCCCGCACCGATAACCTGATGGGCAATCTGATGGGCTACCTCGATACGCGCATCGACATCGTGCGGCTGGAAGCCCAGGAAAAAGCCAAAAGCACCTTCGTGAACGTGATGCACGGCGTTTCCATGGCCGTTATCGGGCTGCTGTTTTTCGTGTTCCTGAATCTGTTTATTGCCTTGGTGCTCAACGACGCGCTCGACAGCCCGTACTGGGGCTTCGGCATCGTGGCGGCGTTCTATCTGGTGGTGCTGATCATCTTCGTAGTTGGAGTTGACAAGAAGGCGTTCCAGGGACTGGCCGATAAGCTGCTGAACGACACCATTTACAAATCCGACAAACGCCAAGCTTAATTCCCTTCCATGTCCGATCTGCACAACCCCCTGTTTGAGGATGAAAAAGAGTTTCTGGAGCGTCAGAAACTGGAGTATGAGCGCGCTTTGCGCGGCGACGTTGATGAAATCAAAGCCAAAACGCTGGAGGTCGGCAAATACGCCGCCATTGGGGCCAGCGTGCTGGGCGGCATCTGGCTGGTATCGAAAGCCTTTGGTGGCCGCAGCAAAAAGCCCAAAGGACTGAAAAGTCAGCCGAAGCGTGCTCCGAAGCGCCTGACAGCCGGTAGCCGCGCCCCCCGCCCCCTGGCTTCCACGACCGTCGATACGGCGGTGGCCGACGACCTGGGCTTTGGCGCGGGACACCCGCACTCAGCCCGTCCGCGCAGCCGCCGGGCCGATATTGCGCCCGAGGTCTACCACACCGACGCCGACCCGTTTCAGCCCGTGACGAACCGGCATGAAGAGAACGAGGCTGGTTTTGCAGCCAACGGATACCAGGCAGCAGAACCGCAGGGCGACCATTCTTCGGAAGCTTCGTCTATCCTGGCGTCCACTTTCCGGGCCTTTATGCAGTCGGATACCGGCAAAATGCTGGTAGCCCAGGCCTCGGCAGTCCTCATTGCCTTCGTGGCCAAGAAGGCCGGCGAATATTTGCCAGTCCTCAAAAATGTCGACCTTGCAACTCCGGGCGCCCGCGCTACGGAGCCGGAAACCCGGGATATCGACTTCACTTACCACCACGACGACGCGGATGCGCCTCACCAGCCTGCATGATACGTTAAGTAACCGCCGCGCCCACGGCCAGAAGTCACTGGCTGTTTTGTTGGATCCGGATAATCTGGACGAGACCGGGTGCCGGCACCTGCTTGACTTAAGTGAACAGCACGCGGTAGATTTCTTTTTTATGGGTGGCAGTCTGGTGCTGAGTTCGCGCCAGGCTGCCCTCATTCGTTTTATCAAGAGCCGTTCGGCCGTGCCGGTGCTGCTGTTTCCCAGCCACAGCCTCCACCTCGATGAGCAGGCCGACGGCATTCTGCTGCTCTCCCTGATTTCGGGCCGCAACCCCGATTTTCTGATCGGTCAACACGTTATTGCCGCGCCCCTGCTGCGTCAGAGCAACCTCCAGATTCTGCCTACCGGCTACATGCTGGTAGACACCGGCCGGCAGACCACCGCCAGCTACATCAGCGGCACCACGCCCCTGCCCCACGACAAACCGGCCATTGCTGCCTGCACCGCCATGGCTGGGGAGCAGTTGGGTCTGCGCCTGATGTACCTCGACGGGGGCAGCGGGGCCCTCTACCCGGTAGCGCCGGCCATGATCCGGGCAGTGCGCCAGGCCGTGGAAGTGCCCCTCATCGTGGGTGGCGGCGTCAACACCGTAGAGAAGGCCCAGGCGGCCCTCCAGGCCGGCGCCGACGTCATCGTCATCGGCAACCAGATTGAAAAGGAGCCGAGCTTCCTGGCCGATATGGCCCGCACCGTTGCCCAGTTCAACCAGGAACGCGGCTTACACCAAGGATTAACGCACGCCCTGACGGATTCCGCGGATTTTGCGGACGGCTCCGCACGCAGAAACCCCGCGTCATAATTAGGAGTTGAATTGGCCGACTGATTACCCCCCTGAAACGCAGTAAACAGAAAGAAGCGGCCTCACCGGGAGCCGCTTCTTTCTGTTTATGGTTCACCGAGCAATCAGTGAAATCACGATTAATCAGCGACAATCCGTGATTAAATGTTCATGGCCGACTCGCGGCGGCGCATTTTGCCGGCCGGAATCCCGAACATCATCTTGAAGCGGCGGCAGAAATAAGCCGTGTCCTTGTAGCCCACTTCTTTGCCGATGTCGCGGATGCTCTTCTTGGTGGTGCGGAGCAGGAATACGGCGCGCTCCATGCGCTGGTACTCGATGTAGTCCTGGGGGTTGATGCCAGTGAGCATCTTGAAGTACTGGCCCACGTAGTCCTCGCTCACGTTGGCCACGCCCGAGAGCACCTTGTTCGACAGGTCGCCGCCGATGTTCTCCTTGATATAGTTGAACAGGTCGATCAGGCGCGGATCCTTGAAGTAGGTGCTGTTGGTGGCCAACTGCTCCACAAACATCTTGTTCTTGAGGATGTAGCGCACGATTTCCACCACAATATTCTCGGTGTAAATCGTAATCAGCCGCTCGCGGCCGGGCAGCTCCTGCAGACTTTCCTCCACTACCTTAATCACCAGATTGGCCAGCTTGGAGTTGCCCGTGATGAGGAAGGCCGGCACGTCGAGTGAGGCGAAGAAGTTCACCGAGTCGAATACCTTGGCCTCGAAGCTCACAAAGGAGTGGCTTTCCTCAGCATCTCCGATCAGATCGAGGTCGGAGTTGGAGTGGAAGAACTTGTCTTTGTTGGTGATGAGGTCGTCGTTGGTAATGCTCTTGCTCGAAGGCTCTCCGTAGCTCACTTTGGTGGCCCGGCCGCCGGGGATGAAGAGCATTTCGCCTTCTTCCACCACTTGCTCCTCGTCGCCGAAGGAAACCCGGCCCTTGTGCAGCAGAATGAGGTTATTGCCTACGTCGTAGGAATTGCGAACCGTAAAGGGCTGCTGAAGTACGAGGTTTTTCGCTTTGATGTATCGAACACCCAGCGACTCTATCACTTTATTATAATCTTCCATCTTTAACGGGCGGGTGAAATTGTTCTGGTGTGGCCGGGAAATGGCACCCCGGACTTATCTAATGCAAAATAACATATAAAAATTCACACAAACACAAAACCCAGCCTAAAAAAGGCTGGGTTTTGTGCAACGGTTCTGACTTTTAGGCAATTCGCCCGTTATTTTAATATTTCCCGCGAGATTACAATTTTCTGAATCTCCGAGGTTCCTTCGTAAATCTGGGTGATTTTGGCGTCGCGCATCAGGCGCTCGACGTGGTATTCTTTCACGAAACCGTAGCCGCCGTGCACCTGTACCGCTTCCACGGCCGTGTCCATGGCCACCTTGGAGGCGAACAGCTTGGCCATGGCACCCGACTTGGCGTAGTCCTGGTGGGCATCCTTGTCGTGGGCGGCCTGCAGGCAGAGTAAGCGGGCCGCGTCGATGTTGGTGGCCATATCGGCCAGCTTGAACTGGATGGCCTGGTGCTGGGAAATCGGCACGCCGAAGGCCTTGCGCTCCTTGGAGTACTTCAGGGCCAGCTCGTAGGAGCCGGATGCAATGCCCAGGGCCTGAGCGGCAATGCCGATGCGGCCGCCGGCCAGCACCTGCATGGCGAACTTGAAGCCGAAGCCGTCTTCGCCAATGCGGTTTTCCTTGGGCACCTTCACGTCATTGAACATGAGCGAGCAGGTGTCGGAACCACGGATGCCCAGCTTGTTTTCCTTGGGCCCGGTCACGAAGCCTTCCATGCCCTTATCCACGATAAGCACGTTGATGCCGCGGTGCTTGGCCTCGGCGTTGGTCTGGGCAATAACCAGGTACACCGAAGCGGTAGTGCCGTTGGTAATCCAGTTTTTGGTGCCATTGAGCAGGTAATGGTCGCCTTTGTCTTCGGCCGTAGTGCGCTGCATGGTGGCATCGGAACCGGCTTCGGGCTCGGAGAGGGCGAAGGCCCCAATGATTTCACCCGAGGTCAGGCCCGGCAGGTACTTGCGCTTCTGCTCCTCGGTGCCGTACTTCTCCAGGCCCCAGCACACCAGCGAGTTGTTCACGCTCATGATAACGGAGCAGGAAGCATCCACCTTGCTGATTTCCTCCATGGCCAGCACGTAGCTCACGGTGTCCATGCCGCCGCCGCCGTACTCGGGGCTGACCATCATGCCCATGAAGCCCAGCTCGCCCATCTTCTTGATTTGCTCGGCGGGGAATTTCTGGTGTTCATCGCGCTCAATTACGCCGTCCCAGAGTTCAGACTGGGCAAATTCGCGGGCGGCGGCCTGAACGGCTAGTTGTTCTTCGGTGAGCTGGAAATCCATGCGGTAAGAATGGGGTGGGATGGGAAAACGTATCAGGAGCGGCCGAGCGTAAATTCGCTGGCCGCTTCAAAATTAACCTACAGATTTTGGAGATTAGGCAGATGAACTGGTTTTTTTCTCCGCGGACGGGATTATAAGGCCCAGGGCCGGTTTTTTGTTTCCGAGCCGTCCAACTATCTACTATTCCCGCCCGCAGCTTCGGCGGCAGCAGGTTTTGAGTCCGGAAACAGGCTACCGGCTTTTGCAGAATTCCAACAACCTGGCCACCCCTAAACGAGCTGCGCCACCCCGCAAGGGAGTGGCGCCGCTCAGAAAACTTAGCGAGGCTTGCCGTCGGGTTAGTCGCGGCGGCGACCCATGAGCAGGGTGGCGTAGTAGAAGAGCGTGGCCAGGGAGCCCAGGGCGGCTACCACATAGGTCATGGCGGCCCACCACAGGGCATCCTTGGCCATCGCGTGCTCCTGGGTTGTCACGATGCGGCGCTTGTCCATCCAGGCCAACGCCCGTTTGGAGGCATCGAACTCCACGGGCAGGGTCACGAAGCTGAAGAGCGTGGTCAGGGAAAACAAGGCGACGCCGGCCGCCAGGGGCAGCGGGGTATTCTGGAGCATAATTACGCCCAGAAACAAGAGGATGGGCATGAACTTCGAGACGGCACTCAGGGCCGGCACCAGGGCCGAGCGGAACTTGAGGGCACCGTAGGCGGTGGCGTGCTGCACAGCGTGGCCGCACTCGTGGGCAGCCACGGCGGCGGCGGCGGCGCTGCGCTCCTCGTACACCGCCTCGCTCAGGTTCACGGTTTTGTCGGCGGGGTTGTAGTGGTCGGTGAGGCGGCCGGCGGTGCTGATAACCCGCACGTCGGTAATACCGTGGTCGGCCAGCATGAGCTCGGCCACCTGCCGGCCCGAGAGGCCGTTTTGGAGGCCAATGCGCGAGTACTGCTCAAATTTGCTTTTCAGTCGCCACTGGATCAGCCAGCTGGCAATCATCGTAAGGATGACGATGATATAAGCGGGGCTCAGGGAGTACATCATGGAAGAAGAAGATGGAAGGTGAACGGATGGCGGCCCGGGGCGGGCAGCTCTTCTGCGCCGCGCCTTAACCGGAAATGTGCTGACTGATGCGCTCCACGATACGCGTGGTACTGTAGCCGGCCACCAGTGGTACGGTGAGCACCTGGCCACCGTTTTGTAACACCACTTCGTGGCCCACAATTCCGCTGAGGGCGTAGTCGTCGCCCTTGACCAGAATATCGGGCCGCAGGGCTTCAATGAGAGCCAGCGGGGTTTGCTCCTCAAACAGCACTACCGCATCCACGAACAAAAGAGAGGCCAATACCCGGGCGCGTGACACTTCGTCCTGCAGGGGCCGGCCGGGCTTGAGGCGGCTGACCGAAGCATCCGTGTTCAGGCCCACTACCAGCCGCTGGCCCAGGTGACGGGCTTTCTCCAGGTAGTCAACGTGGCCGAGGTGCAACAGGTCGAAGCAGCCGTTGGTGAACACCACTTTCTCGCCGGCGGCCTGCCAGCCGGCCACTACCGGCAGCAGCGCCGCCCGCTCCAGAATTTTATCTTTGGCCCACATGGCGCAGTTCGATAGTTGAGGTGGTTGAATAAGGGGAAGAGTCAGAACGTCAGCGGGCTGTGGTGCTCCGGTACCCGCCCGGGCCGGACCGGGCTACCGCAGCGCCGCGTCGGGCTCCAGTTGCCCGGGGGCGACTTCCGGAAAGGCCGCCGCCTTGCCCGATTTAAGCATGCTGGCCGCAAAGCTGATGCCGCCCATGAGCACTACCAGCAGCGTCTGGGAGCCGTGCACCACCAGGGCGTAGGCAATACCGGCTTCCTTGCTGATGCCGTAAGCCAGCAGAATGCCCTGCACCATGATGTGAAACGGCCCGATGCCGCCCGCCACCGGCGCGGCCATCCCGAAGGCCCCGAAGGTGAGCACGGCCAGACCGGCACGCATACCCAGGTCGTAGGTTTCGGGGAAGGCGAAGAAGGCCAGGTAGTCCATGAGGTAGTACACGGCCCAGGTGAAGAAAGTGTGAAACAGGAACAGACCCTTGTTTTCCAGCTTCAGCACGCTGAAGGCCCCGGCAATGATGCCCTTCACGAAGCTCATCGTTTTGTTGAACAGGGCATTCTGACGCAGACGCTCCAGGTTGCGGAATACCGCGTAAGCCAGTCCCAGCAGCAGCAGCGTGGCAATGCCCAGGGCCAGCACCAGCGGCGCGGGGTTGCGCGACAGCGCATCGTAACGGCCGGCCAGCACTTTATCGGTTACGAAGGACCAGAAGGTGGTGAAATCGAGCAGCAGCGTGCCGCCCAGCAGACTCAGCAGTACCAGTACGTCAATTACCCGCTCGGTTACCACGGTGCCCAGGGCTACCTGCACCGGTACGCCGCTGGTACGCCGCAGCACCGAGCACCGGATAACCTCGCCCATGCGTGGCAACACCAAGTTGGCCAGGTAGCCGACCATCATGGCGTGGTACACGTCCCAGTAGCGCGGACGGTGCCCGGTGGGCGTAATCTGCATCTTCCAGCGGTAGGCCCGGCTGAAGTACCCCAGCACCGAGAGCAGCATCGTCAGCAGCAGCCACCAGTAGTTGGCCCCGCGCACGTACCCGCCGATGCGGCTCAGGTCCTGCCCCTGCAGGGCGTACCACATCAAAAGGCCCGATACGGCCAGCAGCAACGTGTATTTGATGACGTTGAGCAGTTGCTTCATTTATAGGCTATTAGCTGAGAGCCGCTAGCTGACAGCTCTTCTTATTGACGAAAGCCAACAGCTATCAGCTAATAGCTGAAAAAAATCAGGCTACGCGGTTGTGCTGATCGGGAAAGATGACAGTAGGCTGGTGGGCCTTGGCCTCCGCAAAATCAATGAGAGCGTAGGAGATGATGATGACGATGTCGCCCACGGCCACGCGCCGGGCGGCCGGACCGTTCAGGCAGATCATGCCCGAGCCCCGCTCGCCCTTGATGGTGTAGGTTTCGAACCGCTCCCCGTTGTTGATGTTGACGATGGTTACCTTCTCGTTTTCCACCATGTTGGCCGCGTCCAGCAGGTCCTCATCAATGGTGATGCTGCCCACGTAGTGGAGCTCCGCCTGCGTAACCTTTACGCGGTGAATTTTCGACTTGAGAACCTCGATATGCATGAGCTGAAAAGCGGGTGGACTATTTTCCGCAAAGATAGGCAAGCGGCAACGGGGAAAGGAAAAAGCGGGGCGGGCAGTTCCGGAGAGTCATTCGAGTGGTCCGGCACTAGCCCATCCCCGGCTACCGTTCCACCACCACGTTGTCAATCAGGCGCACACCGCCCAGATGAGCCGCCAGACACAGGGCCACCGGCCGGCCGGGCCACCAGGCTGTGAGAGGCTGCAGACTGTGAGCATCCACTACGGCTATGTATTCCAGCTCCAGCCCCGGCACCGAAGCCAGTGCCTCCGTTACGGCGGCCTGCACGGCCGCCGGACTCAGGGCTCCGGCCCGTACCAATTGCTCAGCCAGCTGCAGGCTCTGGTACAGGCGCGGCGCCAGGGCCCGGGCTGTGGCATCGAGCCGGCGGTTGCGCGAAGACATAGCCAGCCCATCGGCTTCGCGCACGGTGGGGAAGGCCACCAGCGTCAGGTCGAACGACAGGTCGCTGATGAGCTGGCGCACAATGGCCACCTGCTGAAAATCCTTCTGCCCGAAATAAGCGCGGTGGGGCCGGCTCAGGTGAAACAGCTTGCTGACCACTGTGGCCACCCCATTGAAATGCCCCGGCCGGTGCTCGCCTTCCATCACCCGCTCCAGGGCGCCAAAATCGAACTGCAGGGCCGTGGGGCGCGGGTACATTTCTTCTACCGAAGGCAGAAACAGGGCTGTGCAGCCGGCCGGAGCCAGCAGGGCCGCATCGGCCTCGGGCAGGCGCGGGTAGAGCCGGAAATCATCGGGATTGTTGAACTGTGTGGGGTTGACAAAAATGCTGGCCACTACCACCTCACACTCGCGGGCTGCGGCGCGCACCAGCTGCAAATGGCCTTCGTGCAGGGCTCCCATTGTTGGCACCAGACCGATGCGCTGCCCGCGCTGGCGCCAGATTTCCGTCTGGGCTTGCAACGCCGCCGCCGTATTGAGTATCTCCATAGAGTAAAAGCGGCGCTTGGACGAGCCGGCAACCGAACTAGATTGAAAATTCCCTCAAAAATGCTTAATTTTGTGCATCCCAAAGTGTTGCCCTTTCCCAATAACCCCAACTGACTCTATATGTCCAAGTTGAGAATACTCTATGCTGCCACGGAAATCAACCCGTTTTTGCAAACCACTAAGGTAGCAGAGTTTTTGCGGCGGCTGCCGCAGGGAATGCAGGAAATGGGGATGGAGATCCGCATTTTTGTGCCCCGGTTCGGTATTATCAATGAGCGTAAAAACCGCCTGCATGAAGTAGTCCGGCTGTCGGGAATTAATATTGCGGTGGGCGAAGACGAGAAGCCGCTCATTATTAAAGTGGCCTCCATTCCGAATGCGAAGCTGCAAGTTTACTTCATTGACAATGAAGATTACTTCCACCGCAAATCGGTACTGGTAGACAAGAACGATAAGTTTCACTCCGACAATGATGAGCGTGCCATTTTCTTCTGCAAAGGCGTGCTCGAAACGGTCAAGAAACTCGGCTGGGCCCCCGATATCGTGCACTGCAACGACTGGATGACGGGCCTGATTCCGATGTACCTGAAAACGACCTACAAGAAGGATCCGATTTTCAAGGATGCCAAATCGGTGTTCACCATCTACAATAACGAATTCGATTTCAAGTTTGAAGGCGACATTGTGGAGAAGGCCAAAATGCTGGACATCGATGACGATATGCTGGCTTCGCTGAAAACGGCCGATTTCGGCGGCTTCATCAAAGTAGGCATGGAGTATGCCGACACGGTAGTGAAATCCGACGAGGACTTCAGTGAGAACCTGAATACGCTGTTCACGGAGTACTCCACCAAAAAACAAATTGAGCAGGTCGCCGCCGACGACAACCTGCTGACTTCTTACTACGCGCTGTATAATGAATTGGCCAACTAGCGCCAGCCGACTTGCTTCGGTTTCTCTCTTTGCCGTTGGCCTGCTGGGCCTCACCACGGCCTGTGAAAAGGCCACTGACCTGGGCCTCGACCTGCCCGGCACTTCGCCCATTTCAGCTACTTTTCTCGACCTGCCCCTGAAGGCGTCCACTGTTCGGCAACAACCTGTTCAGACGGTTAAAGCCGATCAGTATCTGGCGGGCCGGTTGAAGGATTCGTTTGTGGGTACGACTACGGCTACCTCATTTCTGAATCTGCTGGTGCTGTCTAACCCCGATTCGCTACCGGCCAGATTCACGACGCCGGTACTGGACTCGGTGGTGCTGACGCTGCCCTTCAGCCAGGTATACGGCTCGGCAGCGCAGCCCCTGCGCCTCGACCTGCTGCCCCTGCAGCAGCCGCTTGATGAGCGGACGGTATACACGTCGGAATCATCCGTCGCCACGGATCCGGCGCTGGTGAGCAACTTTGCGGCGGCTCTGAACCGGGAACGCACGGTCCGGACCGTGGTATCCACGGTCAGCGGAGTCAACGACACCATCAATACAACTGCCCCCGATCAGGTTGTTCGTATTCGACTCCAGCAGTACCCGAGCGCGGCCGGCCCGACGGCGGCTTTGTTTCAGGCCCTGAAGAGTACCTCTTTCAACCAAGCCGCACTCGACGCCGTTCTTCCGGGAATTGCCTTGCGTCCCACGGCTACCCACACGGGCAACATTGTTGGGTTCTCGCGGACTTCGGCCGCGCAACTGCGATTCTATTTCCAGGGCACGACGGCGGCCGGCGTGAAGAAGAATAATCTTAGTTACGCTCTTTACCTGGCCAGCATTCCGCCCCAGGCGGGGAGCTTCGCCGACGGCAAGTATTTCACCCAGCTCACCACTGACCTGTCGGGCTCGGCGCTGGCCGGCCTAACGCCCCAAAACCCACTTCCGGCAGCTTCAACCAACGGCCTGACGTACGTGCAGGAAGGCGTGGGACTGGGAACCCGCATCGAATTTGAGGGGCTGGAGGCGTTGCGCGATCAGGCAGGTCTGGCTATCAACCGCGCCGAACTCCTGATTCCGGTTAAGCCGTTCAGCAACGCGTTGTTTCCTTACAATGGGGGTCTGTACCTGTACGAAGTGAATGATGCCAATCAGCCGCTGGTCCGGACGGCCGGGGCCAGCACTGCAGAACGACTGGTTCAGCAGGAAGGGATTATCAGCACATCCGCTGGCAGTTACCGCTCTACCCCTACTTCGGTGGGCGCGCCGGCGGCGGCTACCCTGGTGGGCTCAGGCACTTCAAACCAGTACTACGCCGTGGCTATTACCGAATACCTGCAAGCCTACCTGCAGAATCGTTTGAATGGGGAACTGCCTACGGGGCTATTACTGTCTCCCATCCTGCGTTCTTCCACCAGCCTGACCCTGAATCGCGCGCAACTGGACGCCAGCGGATTTAAGTTGCGCGTATACTACTCCAAGCTCCGCTAGCCCCCTGGCTGCTGGCGAAACTTGCCGAACAGGGCGGCACGGCTTTTGCCGTTGCCGCCCGATTTTTGCTTTCTTTTTCGGAATTTTCTGCTCTGAACCACTCAAAACACTATGTGCGGAATTGTCGCTTACATCGGGCACCGTGAGGCTTGTCCCATCATCATTAAAGGTCTGCGCCGGCTGGAATACCGCGGCTACGACTCGGCCGGCGTTGCTTTGCTCGACAACAGCCAACTCAGCGTGTACAAGAAGAAAGGCAAGGTTGCTGATCTGGAAGCCTTTATCGAGCAGAAGGATACGCATGCCAACATCGGTATGGGCCACACCCGCTGGGCCACCCACGGGGAGCCCAACGACGTGAATGCTCACCCGCACTACTCCACTTCGGAGCGGATTGCCATCATTCACAATGGTATCATTGAGAACTATGCGGCGCTGAAGAAGCACCTACAACTGCAGGGCCACGTTTTCCACTCCGATACGGACACGGAAGTATTCGTGAACCTCATTGAGGAGATTCAGAAAAACAATAACTGCTCCTTGGAGCAGGCCGTGCGTCTGGCTCTGCATGAGGTGGTAGGCGCTTACGCCATTGTGGTGCTCAGCAAGGACAATCCGGGCCAGCTCATTGCCGCCCGTAAGGGTTCCCCGCTGGTAGTAGGCATCGGCGAAAACGAGTTCTTCCTGGCTTCCGATGCCACTCCCATCATCGAGTACACCAACGAAGTAGTCTATGTTAACGACTACGAACTGGTGGTTATCAAGGATGGCGAAATGGACCTGCGCAGCCGCGAGGACGTGAAGCAGACGCCTTACATCCAGAAGCTGGAGCTGGAGCTGGACCGCATTGAGAAAGGCGGTTACGAGCACTTCATGATGAAGGAGATTTTCGAGCAGCCCCGCTCGATTCTCGACTCCATGCGCGGCCGCCTGGAGCTGGAAGCCGGCCACCTGAACATGGGCGGCGTGCGCGCCTACGAGCGGAAATTCGTGAATGCCGACCGCATCCTGATTGTAGCCTGCGGTACTTCCTGGCACGCCGGCTTGGTGGCCGAGTATCTGCTGGAAGACCTGGCCCGCATTCCGGTAGAGGTGGAATACGCCTCGGAATTCCGTTACCGCAACCCCGTTATCACGGAGCGCGACATCGTAATTGCCATTTCCCAGAGCGGCGAAACGGCCGATACGCTGGCGGCCCTGGAACTGGCCAAGAGCCGCGGCGCCACCATCTTCGGGATCTGCAACGTGGTGGGCTCGAGCATTGCCCGCGCCACCGATGCGGGTGCCTACACCCACGCCGGCCCCGAAATTGGCGTAGCTTCGACCAAAGCCTTCACGGCCCAGGTAACGGTTCTCACGCTGCTGGCCATGATTGTGGGCCATAAGCGCGGCACCCTCACCGATACGCGTCTGCGCGAGCTGATGGTGGAGTTGAACACTATTCCGGCCAAAGTGGAGAAGGCTCTGGAGCTGAACACGGAAATCATGCAGATTGCCGAGATCTTCAAGGACTCCACTAACTTCCTCTACCTGGGCCGGGGCTACAACTTCCCCGTGGCCCTGGAAGGCGCCCTCAAGCTCAAGGAAATCAGTTATATCCACGCGGAAGGCTACCCGGCCGCCGAGATGAAGCACGGCCCCATCGCCCTCATTGATGAGAACATGCCGGTAGTGGTCATTGCTACCAAGGACAGCTCCTACGAGAAGGTGGTCAGCAACATCCAGGAGGTGAAGGCCCGCAAAGGCCGCATCATTGCCGTGGTAACCGAAGGCGACGACGTGATTCCGGCCATGGCCGAGTTCACGATTGAGGTGCCCGCCACCAGTGAGGTGCTTATGCCCCTGGTATCGGTAGTACCGCTGCAACTGCTCTCCTACCACATTGCTGTGATGCGCGGCTGCAACGTAGACCAGCCCCGTAACCTGGCCAAATCGGTGACGGTGGAGTAAAAATCGGTAGCTGCTGGCTATTGGCTGATAGCTATCAGCTTATGCGTTGCCAGCTTATCACTACTCACATAGAAACGGCCACTTCGGAGCTTCCGAAGTGGCCGTTTCTATGTGGGCCGAGCCGCAATGCGCTTACAGCTCAAACTGCTCCCCACGCAGACACATCGTTTTCAGCAGCGGGCACACTTTGTAACGCTCCTCGTGGGTATCCTCGTAGAGGGCCTCCAGCGTTTCATATACCCGGTTTACGCCGATGGCGTTGGCCCACTCGAAAGGCCCATGGGGGTAGTTGGTGCCCAGTTTCATGCCCAAATCAATGTCCTGGACGGTGGCGGTGCCTTCCTGCAGGGTGTAGCAGGCCTCGTTGATAACCATGCACAGCACCCGGGGCGTGACCAGACCCACACGGTCCTGCACCAGCCGGTAGTCGGTGCCCAGGGCGGCGCAGGTGGCGGCCAGCTCGGCGGCATCGGTAGGGCGGTACAGGCTGACTTCCAGCAACGGGCGGTCCAGGAGGGTGGGCAGGCCGCAGAAACCGAAGACCGGGCCAAACGGGGCCGCTTCGCCCTGGAATACCTGGGCCAGACTGCGGGCCGTGGCGTTGTAGAACAGGGGTTGGCGGGGCTGCTCGTAATGCAGCTCGGGCCAGTCGCGCAGGTCGAAGGCTACATCGGCGGCGGCGAGACGGGCGGTCAGGTCAGCGGCCGGGGCAGGACAGAAGTCGTAGGAGTGCGCGGGGCCAAATTTGCGGCGCAGCTCCGCTTCCACGGTTTCGCCCCCTACAATGAACAGATGCATAGTTTTTCGGCTTACTTTCGCTCAAAGATAGACGTTCCTTTTCCTCCCTCCTGTTCTTCTGCCCACATGGCCCATACCATCGTTTTCTCGCCCCAGGCCCCCGCTCCCATCGGCCCCTACAGCCAGGCCATCCAGGCCGGCAACACCGTGTACGTTTCGGGCCAGATTGCCCTCGATCCTACTACCGGCCAACTGGTGGGCGGCGGCGACGTAGCGGCCGAAACCCACCAGGTAATGCGCAACCTGCAGGCCGTGCTGGGCGCCGCCGGCCTCACGCTGCGCCACGTGGTGAAGTGCAGCATCTTCGTGAAGGACCTGGGCAATTTCGGCCTCATCAACGATATCTACGGCAGCTATTTTGAGGTCGATTACGCTCCCGCCCGCGAAACAGTAGAGGTCAGCCGCCTGCCCAAAGACGTGCAGGTAGAAATTTCCTGCATCGCCGTGGGGAGTTAGAAAGTTGAGAAGTTTGTAAGGGGGGGAAGTTAGAAAATGACTCACGTGGTCTGCTTTCTGACTCTCTCTTTCCCATGCCTCACAGTGCCCTTCGCTCTGCTCCGCATTACTTTCTAACTTATCCACTTCCCAACTTATAAACTCAAAAACTATGCGTGAATTAGGCATCTTCTTATTCTGCGCCGGGCTGATTGCCCTGCTGGCGCCTTACCTGCTGCCCGCCAACTTCCGGTTCCCCCTCCTCGATTGGATCTACACCTGGGGCCCGACGGTGGCCTGGGCCATTAAGGGCGGGGCGGTGCTGCTGGGTCTGGGGCTCTGGCTCGGGTTTAAAAACCGCTCCTGATGCGCCGACCGTCCTCCCGCAAAGCCGCCAAAGCCCTGGCCCAACCCATCTATTTTCCGCCCGAGAATGTGTTGCACCGCGTGCTCCCGCCGGAGTTGGAAGGGACGCGCGATTTTGAGCAGTTCCACTTCATCGGGTTCGATTGGAGCGGGGCCGATTTGTCGGGGTGGCGGCTGAGTGAGTGCCGGTTCGAGAACTGCAACCTGGCGGGCGTCACGCTGGCCAATACCAGCCTGCAGAACGTGGCCTTTGCGGGCTGTAAACTGCTGGGCCTGCCGTTCAACGCCTGCCGCGACCTGCTCTTCGACGTGCATTTCGACCGGTGCCAGCTTGATTACGCCTCGTTCTGGGGCAAGGGGATGCCCAATACCCGCTTCGTGGGCTGCTCTCTACGCGAAGCCGATTTCACCCGCACCGACCTCACCAACGCCGTATTCGACGAGTGCGAGCTGCCGGGCGCGGTATTCAGCCAGACCCGCCTGCCGGGCGCCGACTTGCGCACCGCCCGCCACCTCGTGCTCGACCCGGAGCAGAACGAGCTGAAAAAAGCCCGCTTCGCCCTGGCCGGTTTGCCCGGGCTGCTGGGCAAGTATGGCCTTGAGGTGAGTTGGTGATGTAGTGAAATGGTGAGTTTGACGGTCATTCGGAACTGGTGCCGTAGCGCCAACGGGCAGTCTGAACAGGAAACTCACCATTTCACCACTTCCCCAACTCACCTTTCGTACCTTTGCGGCGCGTTTTCTTACCCGACGACGCCGTGAACTCCCTGACTTATGGAAAGAGAAGTACGGGTGCGCTTTGCGCCCAGCCCCACCGGACCGCTGCATATTGGCGGCGTGCGCACTGCGCTGTATAACTATCTGCTGGCCCGCAAGCTGGGCGGCAAGATGCTGCTGCGCATCGAAGACACCGACCAGAACCGCTTCGTGCCCGGCGCCGAGCAGTACATCATGGACTCGCTGCGCTGGTGCGGCATCGAAATCGACGAAGGCATTGAGCAGGGCGGCCCCCACGCCCCCTACCGCCAGAGCGAGCGGAAACCCATGTACCGCCAGTACGCCGACCAGCTCATCAGGGACGGCTACGCTTACTACGCCTTCGATACGCCCGAGGAGCTGGACGCCATGCGCGCCCGCCTCACGGCCGCCAAGGTGCCCAACCCCCAGTACAACAGCATCACCCGGGCCCAGATGCGCAACTCCCTCACCCTGCCGGCCGAGGAAGTGCAGCAGCTGCTGGATTCGGGCGCGCCCTACGTTATCCGCCTGAAAGTGCCCCGCAAGGAGGAAGTCCGCTTCCAGGACCTGATCCGGGGCTGGGTGGTGGTGCACTCCTCGGCCATCGACGACAAGGTGCTGATGAAGTCCGACGGGATGCCGACTTACCACCTGGCCAACATCGTGGACGACCACCTGATGGAAATCACCCACGTGATTCGGGGCGAAGAGTGGTTGCCCTCGGCCCCCCTGCACGTGCTGCTGTACCGCTACCTGGGCTGGGAAAGCACCATGCCCCAGTTTGCCCACCTGCCCCTGCTGCTCAAGCCCGACGGCACCGGCAAGCTCAGCAAGCGCGACGGTGACAAGCTGGGCTTCCCGGTGTTCCCGCTCGAATTCCACGGCACCGACGCCCAGACCGGCGAGCCAACCGTAAGCAGCGGCTACCGTGAGTCGGGCTACCTGCCCGAGGCCTTCATCAACTTCCTGGCCTTCCTGGGCTGGAACCCCGGCACCACCCAGGAGCTGTTCACGATGGATGAGCTGATTGAGAACTTCTCGATTGAGCGCGTGAGCAAGTCGCCGGCCCGCTTCGACCAGAACAAAGTGCGCTGGTTCAACGAGCAGTACCTGCGCGCCAAGCCCGACGCCGAGCTGGCCCAGTACCTCATCACGGACCTCGCGGCCCAGGGCCTGGCCGTGGACGCCGCCAAAGCCGAGCAGATTGCCGCTCTGGTAAAAGAGCGTGCTACCTTCCCGGCCGATCTGGCCCGGGAGGCCCAACTGTTCTTCCAGCGCCCCAGCAGCTACGATGAGCAGGTGATCAGCAAGAAGTGGAACCCTCAAGTAGCCGCCGCCCTCACGGAGTTTGCCGCCCAGCTGCCCGCCCTCCCGGACGCTTCGCCGGAAGGCATCAAGGCCCGCCTGACGGAGGTGCTGGAGGCCCAGGGCGTGAAAATCGGGCAGGTGCTCCAGGCCCTGCGCGTGGCCGTCACCGGCCAGGCCGCCGGCCCCGACCTGATGCACATCATGCACATTCTCGGTCCCCAGGAAACGGCGGAACGCATTCAGGCCGCCGTGGCCGCACTGCCCGCTTAGGTAGCTCCTGCCCTTCCAGCGCTTACCCGAGCCCGCCCGACCTGACGTCGGGCGGGCTTTTTGCTGGCGGGCGGCCAGTGGCCGGGCGGGCACATCTTTCCCCCTGGAGCTTGCGTACCAAGAAGGCGCGGGTTCCGGCCCGGTGCTTTCCATCTACTTCAGCGCCCTGCATCATGGCTAAAAAGTCCGTCAACCCGAAGAAAAAGAACGAGCCCGAGAAAAAAGCACGGGTGCATAAGGAGCTGGAAGGCTTCGAAATCAAGGTAAATCCCCTGGGCGAAATCACCTCTAACTACTCCATTGAGGAAATCAACCAGTTCCTCAACCGCCACGTGCGCGACAAAAAGCTCGTGAACCGCGACGGACAGTTTGGCGAAAAGGACGAGGAGGAAGAAGACCTGCCCGTGGAGGAAGTAGAAGAGTCGGAGGAGGACTTTGTGCGCCGCAGCAGCACCGAGGCCAAAAACAAGAAGCCCAAGGCTAACGCCAAAGGCCAGGAAATCGACGAGGACGAGGAAACGCCCGAAGACGAAGAATAACGCTCCGGCGGCGTACAGAAGCGCGCCATGCCCGGTGGCGGGACGTTGGCAGGGCTGTCGGTTGACAGCTTCTGCCGGCTCTCCGCTTCCCGGCATGGCGCGCTTTTATGCGTCTTTTGCTATACTTGACTTATCCTTTCCACTTTTTCTTCCTCTGATGCAGTCTCACGAAATCGACTACAAAATCATCGGCAACGACATTCAGGTGCTCGAAGTCGAGCTGGATCCTAACGAAACGGTGGTGGCCGAGGCCGGTGCCATGGTGTACATGAGCGAGGATATTGCCTTCGAAACCAAAATGGGCGACGGTTCGGAAGCCAACCAGAGCATCATGGGCAAGCTGTTTTCGGCCGGTACACGCCTGCTCACCGGCGAGTCGCTGTTTATGACCCACTTCACCCACCGCGGCAGCTACGGCAAGGCGCACGTGGCGTTTTCGGCCCCCTACCCCGGTACCATCATCGCCCTGAATATGCGCGACCTGCCCCAGGGCCTGATTGTACAGAAGGACGGGTTTCTGGCCGCGGCCAAGGGCACCAAGATCAGCATTCACCTCAACCAGAAGCTGGGCGCGGGCTTTTTCGGGGGCGAAGGCTTTATTCTGCAGAAAATAACCGGCGACGGCCGCGCCTTCGTGCACGCGGGCGGTACGGTTATCGAGAAGCACCTCAATAACGAGCTGCTGCGCGTCGATACGGGCTGCGTAGTGGCTTTCGAGCCCGGTATCGACTTCAGCATTGCCCGGGCCGGGGGCCTCAAGTCCATGATTTTCGGGGGCGAAGGCTTGCTGCTGGCCACCCTGCGCGGCACCGGCCGGGTGTGGCTGCAATCGATGCCCGTCAAGAAGCTCATCCAGGCTCTGGCCCCGAATGGCAGCAATGCCCGCAAGGAAAGCGGCAGCGTATTGGGCGGCCTCGTTGGCGGTATCCTCGACGAATAACAAGCAACTGCGCCGTTTTGGCTGCCCTGGGGCGGTCAAAACGGCGTAGCGGCCGAAGAGCAACGGCAGACTTAGTGGACGGCGTTGGCAGCAATAACGCCCAGACTCGCGAGCAAGGCAAAAGCAATGAGGCCGAGAATACCAGCCGTGATATAGCGGGAGCGTTTTTCCGCCTTCTCTTCGGCTTGCAGGCGGCTGTAACTACGGCGGCGGCGGCCGCCCGAACGGTGTGTTGGGGTGGTAACGGCGGACATAATGTGGGAATTTGGGGGCGGGAACGAAGCGAAATATAGACTTTTTTCCAATAATAGTTCAAGCCTAACGCCCGCTAAAATCAGCGACAGGATTGCTACTATTCCGGGTCTAACTTACGGCAGGCTATGGGGCAGCGGATTTTCTACTGTGATTTTTCCCACGACTATCTCGCTTTCACTATCCCTTTAACGTCCTATTCAGATTTTTTACTGGAAATAGTCTCGCCCGCCGGCGTAGTGAGCGGGGTATCTTGTTTTATGCCATTAGTGTAGTATTCCGACGGTAGGGGCCGGCCCGAGGAGGCATAGCAGCGCCACTCCCCAAACCAGAAAAACTGGACCGACGAGGCGTTGTCCACGTAACGGGCGCGCCCGCGCTTGGCGACGCGCCCGTTGGGATGGTACACGGTAAGCGTTACCAAGCCGGCCCGGTGGAAATGCTCGGTACGCTCCCGTTGGCCGCTCGGGCTGTAGTAGTGCCACCTCCCCACCGTCTGCCCGTGGCGGTAGCGCCCCCGGTTGGCTAGGTGGTGCTCCGCCGCATCGAAATACGCCCGCCAGGGGCCGTGGCGGTAGTCGCCGCTACGGTCGAAGCGGTTGCGGGACCAGAAGCCGATGGGGCCGCGGGGCGGCTTGGTGGCACAGCCGGTCAGGCTGAGCGCTACGGCCAGGGCCAGAAGGGCCGGCAATAAGGCAGAAGCGGATAGGGTCATAGCAAGCGCGGACATGTGGCGCGCAGGCTAGGTACAACTATTTTTTTAGTTGTAAAAGGATTTCGTCCAGCAGCTCCCGGGAATTGCTCAGGCGCGGCACTTTGTGCTGGCCGCCCAGCTTGCCCCGGCCCGCCAGCCAGCGCTCAAACGTGCCCGCCGGAGCCACGGTCAGGGTGGGCAGCGTGAGGGCCAGGTCGCGGTGGCGCTTGGCGTCGTAGTCGGAGTTGAGCTGGCGCAGGGTATCGTCGAGCACCTGCGTAAAGCGGGCCGCATCGGCAGGCGGGTGAGTAAACTCGACCAGCCACTGGTGGCCGCCCCGGGAAGCGCCGTCGTGGGCCGTGAAGTAGATGGGAGCGGCAGTGTAGTCGCGGACAGTGGTGGCGGTGGCGCGGCAGGCGGCGGCCAGGGCAGCATCGGCGTGCTCCACTACCACTTCCTCGCCGAAGGCATTGAGGAAGTGCTTGGTACGCCCGCTGATGCGGATCCGGTACGGGGCCAGGGAGGTAAAGCGCACCGTATCGCCGATTTTGTAGCGCCACAGGCCCGCATTGGTACTGATGAGCAGGGCGTAAGTGCGGCCCAGTTCCACCTCCGCCAGCCCGATGGCCCGGGGCTCGGAAACGTCCCACTGGTTTTGGGGCAGGAATTCGTAGTAGATGCCGTGGTCGAGCAGCAGTAGCAGGTCCTCGGAATCGGGCTCATCCTGGAGGGCCAGGTAGCCTTCGGAGGCATTGTACACTTCGAGGTAGTGCATCCGCGGGCTGGGGATAAGCTGGCGGAACAGCTCCCGGTAGGGCCCGAAGGCCACCGCCCCGTGCAGAAACAGCCCCAGACGGGGCCACACGTCGTGCAGCGAATCGGTGCCGGCCAGCGCCAGCACCCGGCGCAGCAGCACGATCATCCAGGTGGGCACGCCGGCCAGCACCCGCACATCCTGGGTGAGCACGTGGCGGGCAATGCGTTCAATCTTCTCCTCCCACTCCTCCAGCAGGGCCAGCTCCAGCGGCGGGGTACGCACAAACTCGGCCCAGGCAGGCAGATTCTGCATAATCACGGCCGACACGTCGCCGGCGCGGGAAGAAGCATCGTCGGGGCGCAGGGGGTTGGGGCCGTGGGTGCCACCCAGGGAAAGCGTCTTGCCAGCCAGAATGCCCACCTCGGGGTAATGAAGGGTAGCCAGGGCCGTCATGTCGCGGCCGGCGCGGTAGTGGCCGTCATGGAGGGCCGCGCGGGTGACAGGAATGTACTTACTGCGGGCGTTGGTGGTGCCACTGCTTTTGGCGAACCACTCTACCCGGCCGGGCCAGAGCACATCGGCCTCTCCGCGCATCACCCGCTCCAGCTCCGGAAACAGCTCCTCGTAGCTGCTCACGGGCACGCGCTGAGCAAACTCCCGGGCCGAGGGCGCATCGGGGTAGCCGTAACGACGGCCCCAGTCAGTACCGCGGGCCGTTAGCAGCAGCTCCCGGCGCAGCTGCTCCTGCACCTCGTGCGGGTGTTGGCGGAAATGCTCAATGCTGGCCAGTCGGCGCTGCACGGCCCAGGTCAGAACGGTGCCAATCATGTATTCAGTTGTCAGTTGCCGGTTGTTAGTTGCCGGTAAAGAACGTCATTCAGAGCGAAGCGAAAAGTATTGCGTGTTGCAGCGAATAGTCATTATAACGTCAGCACGTGAGATTCTTCGCTTCGCTCTGACTGACGTTCTTTTCATCATGCCCCTGACAACTGACAACTATTAACTAGCAACTAAATCAGACTTTGCGCTTGAGCTCGAAGTGCTTGCCCAGGTACACGCGGCGCACCATTTCGTCGGCGGCCAGCTCTTCGGCGGTGCCGGCTTTGAGCAGCTTGCCTTCGAAGAGCAGGTAGGCCCGGTCCACGATGCTGAGCGTTTCGTTCACGTTGTGGTCGGTGATGAGGATGCCGATGTTCTTGTGCTTGAGCTTGGCCACGATGCCCTGAATTTCCTCCACCGCAATGGGGTCGACGCCGGCGAAGGGCTCATCGAGGAGCACGAATTTGGGGTCCACGGCCAGGGCGCGGGCAATTTCGGTGCGCCGCCGCTCCCCCCCGCTCAGCACCCGGCCCAGGTTTTTGCGCACGTGGGTCAGGCTGAACTCGTTGAGCAGCTCCTCCACCTTGTCGCGCTGGGCCTGCTTGGGCATATCGGTCATTTCCAGCACCGAGAGTACATTTTCCTCCACCGTCAGGTCGCGGAACACGGAAGCTTCCTGGGCCAGGTAGCCGATGCCGAGGCGGGCGCGCTGGTAGATGGGCAGCTTCGTGATGTCGCGGTCATCGAGGAAGACCTTGCCCTCGTTGGGCTTCACCATGCCTACCGTCATGTAGAAGGAAGTGGTTTTGCCGGCTCCGTTCGGCCCCAACAGGCCCACGATTTCGCCCTGCTCCACGTGCAGCGACATATCGTTCACCACCGTGCGCGACTTATACTTCTTAACCAGGTGCTCAGCGCGTAGAATCATCTTGAGGTTGTAAGGCGGGAAGTTAATACGTTAGAAAGTTGAGCCGTCCGGTATGGGGCGCCGTTATTCAGAATCAGTACCCACTTTCTGACTTCTCACCTTTTAAACTTTCTAACTCCCTTTCAGCAGCGCGTCCTGGAGCTGCTGCTGGGTGGGCGTGGGCGAAGGCACGGATTCGACGAGGTTCTTGACCTGCACCTCGAACTCCTTGGGCGTGGCTTCCAGCTCCTGCACCGCGCCGCCGCTGCCGTGGCGGAATTTGAGGCGCACTGCCTCGGCGGTGGCGGGCTCCACGAGGGGGCGCAGCAGCTGCTCGGCGTTCTGCATGGTGAGGGCCTGGTTGTTGACGGCCACGATAACGTCGCCTTCGGCCAGCCCGAAGGCGTTCTGCGCGGGCTTGGTTTTGGCGGCCCGGAACTGGTCCTTGCTCTGGTCGTAGGCGAAGCCCAGGTTCCCGAAGGCCTTGATGCGGGCGTTGGCCACCGGCTGGTACACCCACCCGATTTTGCCCAGGTACTCAGCCAGGGGTAGCGGCTCGGCGCCCTGCACGTAGCGGCCGAAGAAGGTCCCGATTTCGGGGTTGGTGAGGGCCACGATTTCGGGAATCAGGGCGGCATCCTCGAACGAGCGGGTGGGGCCGTACTTCTCGCGCAGAGCCAGCAGCACGTCGCGCAGGGTCTGGCGGCCCTGGCTCAGCTCCCGCAGGCGGATATCGAGCAGCAGGCCGATGAGGGCACCCTTGTCGTACACGTTCTCATACATGTCCTGGTAGGGTGCCTCCAGAATGTGCTTGCTCATCTCGGTGAACGACACCGCAGGGTGCTTCTCGGCCTTATCAATTTTCTGCTTGATGCGCGCCTGGAACTCGGCGGGCGTGGTCAGGCCGCCCTGCACCTGCACCAGCTGCGAGACGTACTCCGTCACGCCCTCGTAGAGCCACAAGTGCTGCGACATCTGAGGGTTGCGGAAATCAAACTCCCCGATTTCGCGGGAGTGAATGTTGAGCGGGGCCAGCATGTGCAGAAACTCGTGCGAGGCCACTTCCAGCACCATGCTTTGCAGACGGGCCGGGTCGGGCACCTCGGGCAGGAAGTAGAGCGAGGAGTAGCTGTGCTCCATGGCCCCGTAGCCGCCCTTTTCGCTGCTCAGCGGCGAGTTCAGGCTGGGGAAGTAGAACAGGAACTGGTAGCGCGGCACCGGCATCTTGCCGAAGTACCTGGTCAGAGCCTCCGACATGGGCCGCAGCATCCGGCTCACGTCGGCCGCCTTCACGGCGCCGGTTTCCGAGAGGACGGCCACCGAAATGCGGGCCCCGCCGGTGCTGAAGCTGGCCGTATCGGGCTGGGCATACAGAATGGGGCCGTCGGCCAGCGTCACGTAATCGGGGGCCGTGAACACGTCCTGGGTGGCCGAGGGGCGGCGGGCGGACAGGGCGGTGGCGCCGTAGAGGGTGGCCGGTTTGAGCACGTCCACCTCGTAGGGCTGCATTTTGTAGCCCTCGAAGTAGCCGTAGAAGCCGTAGTGGTTGATGGTGAAGTTGCGGCCGGCATCGATGTTGGTGCCGCCGGGCTGGAAGATAAACTGGTCGTCCTGCTTGGCGTCCCAGGTATCATCCACGAGGTATTCGAGGCGGGCGAGCTGACGGGCGTTGCTGATGACGAACAGGTTGGGGCCGTCGTTTTTCACCTTCAGGGTCTTGCCGTTCTTATCGAAGGCCTTGAAGCCCGTCACGAAGCGGCCGTAATCCTTCTTGGAGTACGAGCCGGGCACCACCGAGGGCATCACGTAGGTGGCCTGGTCTTCCTGAATAGTCGGCGTGTTGATGACCACCTTCACCCGGTCGTTGGTCACGTGCTCCAGGTCGAGGCGGATGCGGTAGCCGGCGGGCTGCTGGGCCAGGACCCCCGTGGCCGTAGCCAGACTCAGGCCCAGGGCCAGCGGAAATAATTTCATGCGCTAAAAACAGATAGAGGTGAATACGGCACTAACGCCCCCACGAAGGTACGTAGTGTTCGGAAGCTACCAGCTTTCCGCGGCAAGCGGCACGCTCGACCGGGTTGCTACTCTCCTATGCCTAGCTTGCGGCTTATACCTGACTGCTTGCCGCTCCATGAACCTAAAATCCATCGGCCGCCTGGTGCTGGCGCTGCTGTTTCTGAATGCCGGGCTGCTGCACTTTCTGCGGCCCGAGGGGTTTGTGCGCATCGTGCCGCCCTACCTGCCCCAGCCGCTGCTGCTGGTGTACCTGAGCGGGGCCGCCGAAATTGCCGGGGCCTTAGGGCTGCTGGTGCCCGCCACCCGCCGCTGGGCCGCCGGGGGCCTGGTGGCCCTGCTGGTGGCCGTATTTCCGGCCAACGTGTACATGCTGCAAACCGGCGGCGCGGGCCTGTCGGTGCCGGAGTGGGCCCTATGGGTGCGCCTGCCGTTGCAGCTGGTCCTGATGGCGTGGGCGTGGTGGGTGCGGCGGTGAAATGGTGAGCTGGTGAAATGGTGAGTTTGATGTTCAACTGGTCCTAACCGCACCATCTGCGTAGACAGGACCGGCCGAACATCAAACTCACCATTTCACCAGCTCACCATTTCACCTTACTTCTCCCAGCGGATGTCCTTCACGCGGAGCTGGAGGGTTTTGGTGCCGCGGTATTCATTGATTTCCACGGTATAGCACACGCTGAAGGGCTGGCCCTGCCGGATCCGGTCATAGTAGTCGCCCAGACCGAAGCCGATGGCGTCCACGCTGCGGTGGCCGTCCTGGGTGAGGGCCAGCTTGAGGTGGGAGTTGCCCACAATGCGCACCGAATCGGGGGTGGCGTACACCTGCTCGGAGGCGAAAACGGGGTTGGGATTACCCGGGCCAAAGGGCTCCATCTGACTCAGCAACCTGTAAAACGACGGCGTAATGTCGCTCAGCTGCACGGTGCAGTCGATTTCGACGGGCGGAATGAGCTGCTCGGGCCGGATGCGGCCGGCCACAATCTGCTCGAACTTGGCCCGGAAGGCCGGCACGTTTTCCACGGGCAGGGTGAGGCCGGCGGCGTACATGTGGCCCCCGTACTGGTCGAGCAGCTCGGCGCACTCCTCAATGGCCTGGTGCACATCGAACCCCACCACCGAGCGGGCCGAGCCGGTGGCCTTGCCGTTGCTCTCGGTGAGGATGATGGTGGGCCGGTAGTACTTATCGAGGCAGCGCGAGGCCACGATGCCCACCACGCCTTTGTGCCAGCCTTCCTTGAACAGCACGGTGCTGGAGGCGGTGCGCAGGACCTCGTCGTCCTCAATCATGGCCAGCGCCTCCTTCGTGATGCTGGTATCGAAGCCGCGGCGCTCCTGGTTGGTTTTGTCCACCACGCCGGCCTTTTCCTTGGCCTGCTCGGCGCTGTCGGCCAGCAGCATGGCCACCGCCCGCTTGGCGTCGCCCATGCGGCCGGCGGCATTGATGCGGGGCGAAAAGCCGAACACGAGGCTGCTGATGTTGAGGTCGGTGGTTTGCAGGCCGGCCAGCTCGCGCAGGGCGTCGAAGCCGGGGCGCTGGCGGCGGGCCCGGTCGTTGAGCAGGCGCAGGCCGTGGTAGGCCAGAATGCGGTTCTCGCCGTAAATGGGCACGATGTCGGCGGCAATGCTCACGGCCACCAGGTCCAGCAGCTCGTGCAGCTCGGCGGTGGGCAGGCCCTGGTGCTCGGTGAAGGCCTGCATCAGCTTGAAGCCCACGCCGCAGCCGCTCAGCTCCTTGAACGGGTACGGGCAGTCGGCGCGCTTGGGGTCGAGCACGGCCACCGCGGCGGGCAGCTCGGCACCGGGCAAGTGGTGGTCGCAGATGATAAAGTCCACGCCCCGCTCGTTGGCGTAGGCCACCTTATCCACCGATTTCACGCCGCAGTCGAGGGCAATGATGAGCTGGTAGCCTTCCGCCTGGGCGTAGTCGATACCGGCTTCCGAAACCCCGTAGCCTTCCTTGTAACGGTCGGGAATGTAGTACTCAATGCGCTCGGGCCCGAAGAACCGGCAGAGGTAGCTGTAGACCAAGGCCACGGAGGTGGTACCGTCCACGTCGTAGTCCCCGAACACCAGTACCCGCTCGCCGGCGTGCAGGGCCCGCACGAGGCGGTCCACGGCGCGGTCCATGTCGCGCATCAGCAGCGGGTCAGGCAGCTGGCTCAGGTCGGGCCGGAAGTAGGCGCGGGCCTCCTCAAAGGTGCACACCTGCCGCTGGCAGAGCAGGCGGACGATGGCCTCGTTGACGCGCAGTGCGTCGGCCAGGTGCCGGACTGGTGCAGCGTCGGGCGCAGGCTTACGAATCCACCGTTTTTCCATAATCTCACAGTCGCCCTATAGGGAGCGCACCTTCAAAAGTAACCAATCGAGCACGGACTAGCGCGTAATTCCGGGATTTTGTAGCCCCGGCCGGGCCAGCCGGCGTGCCTATTGGTTCACGTCGCCGCGCAGCTGGCGGAACCGTTTGCGGGCTTCAGCCACGTAGATGCTGCCGGGGTATTTGGTGATGACCTGCTGGTAGAGCTGCTGGGCCTGCGCGCGGTCCTGGAGGTTTTCCTGCTGGATGGTGGCGGCCAGAAACAGGGCGTCGTCGCTGAGCACGTCGTACTTGGGGTTGCTGGTGATGCGCTCCAGGGTGCTGAGGGCCCCGGCGTAGTCGGCGGTGCGGCGCAGCAGCTGGGCCTTGAGGTACCAGGCCTCATCCTGAAGGGCATGGCCGGGGTATTTTACCAGCAGGGCATCGAGGCCGCGCAGGGCTTCGGGCACCTTGTTCTGAAACACGAGCTGCTCCACCACGGCGTAGTCGCGCAGGGCCAGGCCGGCGGTGTCCATGGCCGTGTTGTCGGTGATGAGCAAGCTGAGCTGCATGGCATCGTTGGCAATTTCGCGGCTGGTGGCCTGCTTGAGAATGTCGAGGTGGGACTTGGCCAGCTTGAAGTCGCCGGCGAAGTAACTCAGGCGGGCGTTGCGCAGCTTGGCGTCGTAGCCCAGGGGCGTATCCTTGTGCGACTTCTCCACCTGCGAATACAGCAGCGTAGCCTCCCAGGGCTCGGCCCGCAGCACGTAGATATCGGCCAGGTCGATTTTGGCCTGATCCACCACCTCCAGGCTGGCGCGGGGCATGGCGATAACCTCATTGAGCAGCTTCATGGCCGGCTCCTGCTCGCCGAGCTGGAAGGCCAGCAGGGCGGCCATGCTCCGCAGCACGGGCGCTGTTTCGGGCGTACGGCCCAGGTCGGTGAGCACCTGCTCGTACTCGCGCAGCAGGCTCTGCAGCTGGGCCACGTTCACCGGATACGTCGTCCGGACCTGATCCTCGCGGGTTTGCACCAGGCGCTGGCGGGCCAGGGCGTAGTAGGGCTTGCCGGGGTACTCGCGGGCCACGTACTGGTAGCCGGCAATGGCGTTTTCGTAGTCCTTGTTGCGGCGGGCAATTTCGGCCACTTCCAGCACCCGCTGGCCCTCAGTGCGCCCCCGCCGGTCGAGGGCCTTGGCCTGCACCAGCGCCCCCATGAAGTCGCGGCGCTGCACCTGCAGCCAGAGCAGCAGTTCGCTGTACACGGGCCGCTCAGGGTTGCGTTGTACCAGCGTGAGCAGCTCCTTTTCCAGGGTTATAAAGTCCTGATCGTTCTGGAGGCTGTTCTGGAGCATGTTGCGCACAAAGGGGAGCTGGCGCTCATCGTCGCGCACCAGGCGCAGGGTTTCCACCATCAGCTGGCTGGTCTGGCCAGCGCGGGTATAGAGCTGGATGAGCTGGGGGCCGAATTCGGTTTCGTTGGCGGCCAGCTCGCGGCCGCGCAGGTAGGTGCGGGTGGTCCAGGCGGGCAGGTTGAGCTGCTGGAACTCCGTGGCCACGGGCACTACTTGGTCGGGGGTCAGCTGGCTGAGGGTCCGCTCCCACTGCCTGCGGGCGGCGGCCGAGTCGGCGGTGGCGGCGTACACCTGCCCGAGCGTCACGCCCAGGGCCACTTCCCCGGGCCGCTGCTTCTGGGCCCGCTTCACGAGCTTCTCGGCATCTTTAGTGCGGCCCAGGGCCTGGAGGGCCGCCAGGTAGTCGGGCAGGATGTTGGGGGCGGCCTGCTCGTCGTTGCGCAGGCGACCGAACAGGAAGGCGGCCTTCTCGTGCTCGCCCTTGCGCGCATACTCGCGGGCCAGCTGCACGTTGCTGTCCTCGGGCCCCTGGGCCCGGACCGCCGGCGCCACCGCCAGCAGCGTGGCGCCCAACATCATTCCACCCACCAAGTTTTTCATAAGCAGCTAACGAAGAGTACCGGCCGGAAGTGCCATTTGGGGACCGGGGGTCTGGGGGCCTGGGGCTCATTCCTCCACCTCCCGGTACGGGCACAAAAAAAGGACCGTCCCCGAAGGTACGGTCCTTTTGCTTTTCGGTCCGCGAAGCGGCTTGGCGCTTAGAAGAACTTCGAGCGGTTGTCGGTTACGTTGGCCTGCTGCTTGATGGCTTCGTAGATGAGGCCATCGGCCCGGGCCGTGCGCTGGGCGGCCAGCTGCTGGCGGGCGGCCTGCACGTCGGCGGCGGCGGGGGCGGGCGTGGTGCTGGTGGGTTCCACGATCAGCACGCCCTGCTCGCCGGCAATCGGGGCCGATTTCTGGCCCACTTTCAGCCCGAAGGCGCGGCCCACGGCCACCGGCTCGCTGCCGAGGCCCGGAATCATGGCCTGACCCAGTACCACGTTGTCGGCCGTTTTCACCTGGGCGCCGTTGCCGTAGGCCTGGGCGATTTGCTCCAGGGTGCCTTTGGCGGCGCTCAGCTTCTGCTTGATCTGCTCGGCTTTCAGCTCATTGCGCACCAGCGCCGTTACCTCGGGCTTCACGCTGGCTACATCAGCAGTGCCCTTGCTCCGCTCCCCGGTCAGGACGGCAATAACGTACTGGTCGCCGATTTCGAAGGCCGGCGACACATCGCCGATGCCCTGGGCGCCGGGGCCCTGGGAGCCATCGGCCCCGTAAGCCCAGCGCACCAGGTCGCGGGCACCCTGGAGGTTATTCACAGCCTGGTCGCCGCGGCCGAGACCTTTGGCTTCTGATTTCTGCAGGCTCTTGTCGGCGGCAATAGCCTTACGGAACGACTCCAGGTCGGTGGCCTGGCCCTTCAGCTCCTGGGCCTTGTTGTAGGCGGCGTCGCGGGTACCTTCGGTGGGCTGGATGCTCTTCTGTACCGTGGCCACCTGGTAGGTCTGGGCCGTTTTGGGGGCCGTGATTTTGATGATGTGGTAGCCAAACGAGGTCTTCACCAGGTTGGGCAGCAAGCCGGCTGAGGAAGCGCCGAACACGGCCTTCTCGAACTCGGGCACCATGCGGCCCTGCTGGAACCAGCCCAGGTCGCCGCCGGTGGCGGTGGTGCCATCCGAGCCGTACTGGCGGGCCATGGCGGCGAAATCCGCCCCGCCCTTGATCTGGTTGAGCACGTCCGTGGCCTTGGCTTTGGCGGCGGCATCGGCCTCGGGCGTGGTGCCGTCGGCCTTGATGAGGATGTGGCTGGCGCGGGCGGCTGCCTGGGCGCCGGCTTTCTGGCCGCTCACTTTGTAGAGCGAGTAGGTGCCGTTTTCGGCGTAAGGGCCGTACACTTTACCTACCTGCAGGGGCAGCTGCTCGCGCAGTTTCTCGGGCATATCGGCCGGCGAGAGGTAGGCGGGGCTGGTGGGGTTCTCGGAGTTTAGCTTCACGAAGGCCGAATCGACGGGGGCGGCGGCGAACTGGGTGGCCAGCTCGTTCACGCTGGTCTGGATGGTGGTGCTGTCTTCCCGCGAAGCCGTTACCGGAATGGTCACGTACTCAATGGTGCGGCCGTCTTCCACCTTATAGCGGCCCTTGTTCTTGTCAATGTAAGCCTGGATCTGCGCGTCGGTCACTTTCAGGCTCGAATCCGACACCGTGAAGTAAGGCACGAAGAGGTAGCGCAGGTTCACCTGGGCAGCCTGGGCTTCGTTGTAGCGCTTGGCTTCGGCCGTAGTCACGTAAGTGCTCATTTTGAGCAGGTTGTTGTACTTGGTGCCGAGGCGCTCGGGGCGCAGGTTGTTCTCGAAGTTGGCAAAGGCAGCCTGGGCCTGGGGGTCCATCTTGTCGAGGTTGCGCAGGTACTCCTTCACCTTCGTCACGTCGAACTGGCCGGTTTGCGGGTCCGTGAAGGCCTGGCGGATGCTGGGGTGCACGTTGTTGCCCTGTACCATGTCGGTCAGCTCGTCGTCGGACACTTTCAGGCCCAGCTCGTCGAACTGCTTCTGGAAGGCAATGCGGTAGAGCATCTGGTTCCAGGCCTGGTCGCGCAGGTAGCCCATGGTCTGCTCATCGGGCTGGCGGCCCTGCTGCTGAACAAAGGACTGCTTGGCCTGCTCCAGGGTAGCCTGAAACTGGTCGTAATCCACCTTCTCGCCGGCAATTTCGCCAACCGAGCGGTCATTGCGACCAAAGAAGCTGTTCTGGCCGGTGAACAGGTCCCCGCCCACCATGAACAGCAGCAGGCCGATAATGATGGCGCCGACGGCCCAGCCCGATTTTTCCCGGATCGTGTTAATTAATGCCATTTACTTGAAAAAAAGCGCAGTAAGAAAAGGTGAATGAGGCGCAAAATAACCAAAAAAGATGGTCAATAGATAATGTCGGACAAAAGCAATCCGCCCGGCCGGAACGGTCGGGCGGATGCGTGCAGGCCGCAGGGCAGTTGGGGCTGCCTGAGGGGGAAGGCGGCGGCGGCCCCTACTTCCTCTTTTTGAGCTTGCGCCCGGTTTTGGCCGTTGTTTTAGCGGCCGCCCGGGCAGCCGCCTGCTGAGCGGCCTCGGCGGCGGCTTCCTTGTCGCGCTGACGCAGGTAGCGCACCGCGATGATGCAGCCAAACGCTATCATGAACAGCCAGTAGTTATCGTAGAGGCCTTCGAGGCCGCCGGTAACCAGCGTGCCGTAGGTGGCAATCACGAACGTGAACACCCCCAGCACGAACAATATGGTCCGGCTGATGCCGGGGTCCCAGAAGCGTTTCATAGGCGTTAGCGGTTGGTGGGCGCGGGCGCCGCGGTGGGGGCATCCTGCAACGTGAACACGCCGGTGGGCGTGAGGATGCGGTACCAGGAGAAATCCTGGTTGGCCTTCAGGCCCCGGCCCGTAAGTACCTCGGTGGGCGTGGTTACCTTGATTTCGGTTTGCTCCTTGGTGTAAATCGAGGCCTTGTTCTGATCGTAGAAGGCCTCCTCGGTATTCATGCGCTGCTGCTTGGGCACGTTGGCTACGCGCACGTCGCCGCGCATGGTATAGAGGCTCTTGTTCTTCTCGAACTTGCCGTACTTGCCCGTGATGGTGTTGATTACCGTCTCCCCATCGGTATCGAGGAAAGTGAGCTTCACGCCCTTCGGATACTCCGAGTCGCCGGACTCGTAGTCCTGTTGCAGGGGGGCCGTGAGGCGCACCCGCAGCCGGGCCGAGTCGCTGACGAGCATGAGCACGTTCTCGGTTTCCAGCATCGGCCCCTTGTAGTCCACGGCTTTCACCGGCGCCGCTTCATCGGCCGGGTGGCAGGCGGAAGCCAGCAGGGCCGTGGCCAGCAGCAGCCCCCAGGTCTGGAAAAGCGGGCGGACGTACATAGCTGAAACGTTATTCAATCCGACGCTTGATAAACCAGCGGTTGTTGAGCGTGACGCCCAACTGCATGCGTACGTAGTCTTCCTTAATATTGCGCTCCAGCGCCCCGGTATCGAGCGTGCGCACGTCGGTGTTGCCACGCTGCCCGTAGGTGAAGCCCAGGCTGATGGTGGTGGCATCGAGCGGGGTAGCCGTGGGCAGCGGGAAGGCAAAGCCCCAGCTCACCGAGCGGTCGTAGAGCGTGGTTCCGCCGGGACGGTACGGGAGCTGGGCCACATTGAGGCCGGCCCGGTACGTTACGCGGCTGAAGTAGCTGTCTACCGACGTAGCGTCCGGGGTCAGCTCCCCGCCCACCCCGAAGCGGTAGGTGTCGCTGAGCGGAATGCCCGCGGCCCCGCCCTGCTCGCCAAAAGCCCGGAACTGCGACCATTGCTGGCGGCTCCCTTCCAGACTCAGGTTCCAGTTGCGGTTATTGTCGAAGCTCACGCCCAGCTGGGTCAGGGCCGGTACCTGGGCCCGGCCGGCCGACTCCACTTCCAGGGCCGTAGTGGACGCCTGTACCCCGCTCCCGTCTTCGCGCAGCAGGTTCAGGTTCTGCTTCCCGTTCAGGTTGGAGCGGAAGCTGTACACGCCGCCAAGGTTGTAGTTGACTTTATCGTTGACTTTGCCCCGGTAGTGGATGCCCGTGCGAAAAGCAAAATCGGAGTAGCGCACCTGCTGCTGGAAGATGTCGCGGTTGGCAATGGCCAATGGCAGCGTACTGGTCCCGATGCGGGTGCTGGTTTCCCGGTCGATGGTGCCAAACACGTAGCTGGCCGAAGCACCTACTACCAGCCCCTTGGTCACGCGCACCGCGTGGCTCATGTAGGCTTCGGCAATGCCGCCGCTCCCGTTATACTGCTTTTCCACCTGCGCCTGCGGGTCGCCGGCCACCGTGTTGTCTACGGTAGTCGACTGGTAGTCGACGGTGCTATAGGGTTTGAGGCCGATGGCCGCGGCCCAGCCCCGGTTGATGGGCAAGGCCAGGGCCAAGTAGCCCAGCGTGCCGGTGCCGGTGCGCTGGCTGGTCTGGTCGTTGCGCAGGGTCTTGAACTGCCCGGTGTAGCCCGCCTCGAACGTCGTCCGGCTGGTGTAGTAGAGCAGGGCCGGGTTCAGCTCGTTAACGTTGACGCTGTTGGGCGCCGCCACCCCGATGCCACCCATGCCCATCTGCCGGACCCCGCCCGCGTTCGGGCTGGCGTCGCCCAGGCCCAGGCGCGAATACGGGGAGTTGCCCAGGCCCTGGCCCAGGGCGACTGACGAGGCGGCCAGCAGCCCCAGCAGCGAAAGACCCCCGGCTAGGCCGGAGAAGTTAGGTTGCGACATGATGTACTAAAATTCGATGGAGCCCGATTAACACGAGCTCGGGAACAACAAAGATAGGCCGTTTCAGCCGGCCCCGGAAAAAAGCCGCGTCGCCGCCGGCCAGCACCACCGCCAGGTGCGGAAACCGGGCTTCGTACTGGGCCAGCAGACCGGCCACTTCGGCCGCCGCTCCGTTCAGCACCCCGCTCCGGATGGCCTCCTGGGTGTCGGTGCCGGTGAGCGGAACGTCGGTAGCGGGGTCGGGCAGACCGGCCACCAGTGGCAGCCGTCCGGTAAACGTATGCAGGGCCTGAAAACGCATACGCAGGCCGGGCGCAATGCTGCCGCCCCGGAATACCCCGGCCGCATCCACTAGGTCGCACTTGATGGCCGTGCCGGCATCCACTACCACCACGTCGCGCCCGGGCAATAGCCAGGCCGCGCCCACGGCCGCCGCCAGCCGGTCGGCCCCCAGGGTGTGGGGAGTGGCGTAAGCGTTGCCGATGGGCAGCGGCGTGGTAGCCGGAACGAACTCCAGGATTTCGCCCGGCACTGCGGCCCGCAGCTCCCGCGCCCAGTCGGCGGCCGGGCCGGCTACGGAGGAGAGAATCACGTGCTCGGGGCGCAGGCGCTGCACGGCGGCCCGCACCTGCGCGGGCGTCTGACCGGTGGCGGATTCCTGCAGCGTATCCTGCTCGAAGTAGCCGTACTTGACGGCCGTGTTGCCAATATCGAGGGAAAGCGTACGCAAGGCGAGCATGCAGGAAGCAAAAGGCGAAAAAAAGACCCGGGGCCCGGCCCCGGCCGGCCCGCGAGCCGGCAGGCCCGAAGGGTGGCGCGCGGCCGGGCCCCGGCAAGGGCGCAAAACCGAACGCCCGGCCCCCGCGCCGGCACCAACAGGAGACAGACGGGAGCCGGGCGGTTGCGTGGCTACATGAAATACTTGAGACGAATGACTTCCTTCTCGGTCAGGAAGCGCCACTTGCCCCGGGGCAGGTCCTTCTTGGTGAGGCCCGCGTACTGCACCCGGTCCAGGGTCACCACGTCGTAGCCGAGGTGCTCGAAGATGCGGCGCACGATGCGGTTCCGGCCGATGTGGATTTCCACGCCCACGAAGTGCGGGTTGCCGGCCACCACGGCCACGTCGTCCACCTCCGCCTTGCCGTCTTCCAGGGTCACGCCCGCGGCAATCTGCCGCAGGTGTTCTTCCGTCAGGGGCTTGTCGAGCTCCACCTGGTAGATTTTCTTGTTGCGGTGCGAGGGGTGGGAGAGTTTCTGGGCTACTTCGCCGTCGTTGGTGAACAGCAGCAGGCCCGTGGTGTTGCGGTCGAGGCGGCCCACCGGGAACACGCGCTCCTTGGAAGCCGATTTGATGAGCTCCATCACGGTGCGGCGGCCTTCGGGGTCATCGGTGGTGGTGAGGAAGTCCTTGGGCTTGTTGAGGAGCAGGTACACCTGCTTCTCGCGGTTGAGGTTGGTTTTACCGTACTGCACGGTATCGGTGGGCTGCACCTTGTAGCCCATCTCCGTTACCACTTCCCCGTTCACCTTGATTTCGCCGGCGGCAATGAGGGCATCAGCATCCCGGCGGGAGCAGATGCCGGCGTTGGCGATGTAGCGGTTGAGGCGTACTTCGTTGCCGTCGGCGTCGTCTTCCTCGCGGCGGCGCTTGTTGCCGCGGGTCTTGTCCTCCTCGTAGTGGCGCAGGTTGGCGTAGTCGGGAGCCTGGCCGGCTACCTCGCCGCGCCGGGGCTTGCCCGCCTGGTTCGAGGCCGGGGCATCGGAGCGGCGGTCCTGGTCGTAGGCGCGGCGCGGACGCTCATCACCCGCACGGTTGTCGCGGCGCTCCGTGCTGAAGGGCCGCTTCTTGTCGAAGCTGCTGCTGCTGCCCCGCCGCTCGTCGCGGTCGAAGGCGCGCGGCTCCCGCCGGTCGTCGCGGGCCGGACGCTCGGTCCGCTCGCTCCCGAAGGAACCGGGGCGGGCCGTGCGCCGCTCGCCGCTGGCGCCGGCTCCGAAGCCCTGGGGTTTGCGGTCACCGGAGTCGCGCCGGTCGCGGCCGAAATCGTCGTCGCGGCGAGCGGACTGCACCGGGCGCTCGTCCCGGTCCTCGGAACGGGGCGGGCGCTGGTCGGCTAGGTCCTCGGGGCGGCCCCGGAAATCGAAGGAGCGGGCAGGCCGGATGGGCCGGTCGGCACCGTATTCCTTCGAACCCTGGAAATCCTCCTGCGGCCGGGGCCGGGGGGCTTCTTGGCGGGGCTCGTCGGCGGCGTTGGGGTTCTGCTTTACAAACTTGCGGTTCCGCTCGCCGGGCAGGCCCCGCGGCACGGCCGACTGGCCATCCTCGCGCCGGTAAGGCTGGCCCTGCCACGTTTTCTTGGGCTCGAAGTCGCGCACCGGGCGCTCGTCGCGGGCGGGGCGTTCCTCCCGGTTGTCGCGGCGGAAGTCCCGGGCCGAACGCTCGTCACGGCCTTCGCGGCGGAAGTCACCGCCGCTGTTACCAAACTTGCGGGGGCCGCCGAAGCTGTTGCCGCCATTACCGAATTTGCGCGGGCCGCCCGTGCTCCCATCGGCCGGCCGGCCGAAGGAAGGGCGGTCGTTGCCGCGGCGGCTGTCGTCGCGGCGGCTGTCGTCGCGGTCGCTGCGGTTGTCGCGGTCATTGCCGAAGCGGGCGTTACCGCCGGGGCGGCTGGCCCGCTCCGCGCCGGGCTGTATGAATTTGCGGAAGCCCTCGGCGCCCGGGCCGGCGGACCGGCCGGAATCGGTGGAGCGGCCTTTGCGGCCGGAAGCGTCACCGGAAGAATGTTTCTTACCCATGTGGTAGAAGCGTGCGTGCCGTATCGCTACGGTACCGTGAATGATCTAGAATGAGCAGCGCGGAAATTCCGGTCTGCTAAAAACAGGTCCCGGACCAGCGGCCGGCTCCGCCTGGTAGCGGGGGCCGGTCACGGGTCCGGGTACTTAAAACAGCGGGCAGCGAGATTAGTCGCGGCGGGCCATTTTGGCTTCGATGGAGTGCTGGGTGTGGGGCACGGCCCGCAGGCGCTCCTTGGGGATGAGTTTGCCGGTGCCGATGCACACGCCGTAGGTACCGTTCTTGATGCGGACCAGAGCGTTTTCGAGCTGCTGGATAAACTTCATCTGGCGGGAAGCCAGCTGGTTCATGCTTTCCTTCTCGGCCGTGTCGGCGCCGTCTTCCAGCACCTTCGAAGAGGAGGCCGTGTTGTCGGTACCCGTATCGTTCTTGCGGCTCAGGGTTTCCTTGATAAAGGCGACTTCCTTGCGGGCAGCCGTGAGCTTGTCCTGAATGATTTGTTCAAACTCGGCCAGATCTTCCCTGGAATAGCGTAGGGATTCGTCATTCATGTCGTTCAGGAAGGAAGGTTATACTAAAGGGTGATTGAGCAGGGTGCCGACTACGGTTCTGCGGAACAACCGGTTAGCAGGCCCAACATCGGCTTCTGGGAATAAGTTTACCTTACTCCCCGCACCAACAACGGATCAGCCGAGCCTGGATTTCCCACAGGCCCGCCGGCCAGTCGTATTCGGCCGCAAAGCTACGGTTTTGTCCGCTAATCAGCGTGATAGTGTTTTGCTTCGCGGAGCAGCCCGGACTAGAAGCCCAGCATGTGGATGGCGGCCACGGCCCCTTCCACCCCTTTGTTGCCATGCTTGCCGCCGGCCCGGTCCCAGGCCTGCTCCAGGGTATTGGTGGTCACGAGGCCGAAGATGACGGGCTTGTTGAACTTCAGGCCCACATTGGTGATGCCGCTGGCCACCGCGTGGCAGATGTAGTCGTCGTGCTTGGTTTCGCCCTGAATCACCACGCCCAGGCAGATAACGGCGTCGATTTCCTCGTGCTGGGCCAGCAGTTGGGCCCCCAGCGTGAGCTCGAAGCTGCCGGGCACCGTGTTGCGGAAGATGTTCTCGGGCTTGGCGCCGTGTTTGAGCAGGGTATCGTAGGCGCCCTGGGCCAGGGTGTCGGTGATGTCGCGGTTCCACTCGGCCACCACCAGCCCGAAGCGCTTGTCGGAGATGTCGATGAAGTGGTCGGAGGTGTAGTCGCTCAGGTTTTTGAGGGAAGTGGCCATACGGGAGGGTTCAGTGAGGTAACTGGCGGGGCAAAGATAGGGACGGCGGCGGGCCCGGTCCGGCGCCGTTTGTGGGTGGTACCGGCATCCAACAAAAAAGGCGGCCGATTGGCCGCCTTTTTCTGCAGTAACTCCGGGCGCTGCTTATTTACCCGACATGCCTTCGGCGCGGGCCTTGTATTCCTTGGCCTCGTTGACCTCGGCCGCGGCCGGGTAGTCGGTCAGGATTTTGTCGTAGGCGGCAATGGCGCCGTCGTAGTCTTTGGCCTGCTCGCGGGCAGTGGCTTCCTTGAGCAGGTAGCCGGGCGAGAAGAACTCGTTGGCGTTGTAGTTAGCGGCCTTGTTGTAGAAGTCGGCGGCTTCCTTGGGCTGGTTCTGCTCCAGGTGGGCGTCGCCGAGCAGGGAGTAGGCGCGGGCCTGCACCAGGTAATCATCGGAGCTGAACTCTTCCAGGTAGTCGATGGCCTCCTTGTATTTGCCCTGCTTGAGGGCGGCCACGCCGGCGTAGAAGTTGGCCAGATTGCCCGCATCGGTACCGTTGTACTCCGACGATACGCGCTCCAGTCCCAGGTTGCGGCCGTCGCCCTTCATGGCTTTCTGCAGGGAGTCCGCCTCCCAGTAGTTCACGGCCTGAAACAGGGCAGCCTGCCCCTTGGTATCCTGGGAATCCCGCCACAGGTAGTATCCGAAGCCCCCGGCCACGGCCAGCACCACTACGGCCAGCAGCCCCAGCAGCACGTTCTTGTTGCGGCGCAGGAAATCCTCCGACTCCACCAGGCGCAGGGCCAGGGCATCGGGGTCTTCCAGGAGCGGGTGCTCGGGGTTGTAGACTTCGGCGGGCTGCAACGGGTCCGTGGAAACGGGCTGCTGCTGCTGCTGGCGGGCCTGCTGGCTCTTGCCCGTATAAGGAATCTTCGACATGGTGTAAGTTACTCGAAAAAGAGGCCGCCGGGGGCGACCGGAAAATCGTCCGCCCGACTAGTCGCGGATGTAGGGGTAATCCTCCTGCACGTACACGTCCTTGTACAGCTCATCGGCCGTGGGGAAGGGCGAGTTCTCGGCGAATTCCACCGACTCAGTTACCTGGGCCTTGATCTTTTCATCAATGGCTTCCAGATCAGCCTCGGTGGCCATGTTATGGGTCAGGATGGTATGGCGCACGGCTTCAATGGAGTCGCGGGAACGGTAGTCCTCCAGCTCGTCCTTGGTGCGGTACTTGGCCGGGTCACTCATGGAGTGGCCCTTGTAGCGGTAGGTTTTAAACTCCAGCAAGGTGGGGCCTTCGCCGGCCCGGGCACGCTCAGCGGCGCGGGCTACGGCGTTGTGCACGTCCTCCACGTTCATGGCATTCACCGGCTCGGAAGGCATGTCGTAGCTCTCCCCCAGGGTGTAGAGCTCCGTCACGTTGGACGTGCGCTGCACCGAGGTACCCATGGCATAGCCGTTGTTCTCGATAACGAAGATGACGGGCAGCTTCCAGAGCATGGCCATGTTGAAGGCCTCGTGCAGGGCCCCCTGGCGCACGGCGCCGTCGCCCATGTAGGCGATGCACAGGTTGCCGGTCTTGTTGTATTTCTCGGCGAAGGCAATGCCGGCGCCCATGGGCACCTGAGCCCCCACGATGCCGTGGCCGCCAACGAAGTTCACGTCCTTGTCGAACATGTGCATGGAGCCGCCCTTGCCCTTGGAGCAACCGGTGGCTTTGGCAAACAGCTCGGCCATAATGGCGTTGGGCGACGTGCCCAGGGCCAGCGGGTGGGCGTGGTCGCGGTAAGCGGTAATCCACTTGTCGTCCTTGGTCAGGGCCGATACGGCTCCGGCCACGCAGGCTTCCTGGCCGATATAGAGGTGGCAGAAACCTTTGATTTTCTGCTGGCCGTAGAGCTGGCCGGCCTTCTCCTCAAACTTGCGCATGAGCATCATCTGCTCATACCAGGTCAGGTAGGTTTCTTTGGAAAACTCGGGCTGGCTCGCGGAGGTTGCCTTGGGGGCGCCCGTGGCCTTCTTGGCGGCCGCATTGGTGGCCGTCAGGGTTGCGGCCGGTTGCTTGGCCGTTTTCACCGTAGCTTTCGCACTCTTGCCCTCGGCCGGTGCCTCCGATGATTTCGTCTTCGGGTTGGAAGCCTTGGAGGCAGCCTTTACTTTCGTCTCCGCCATCTTGCTTTCGATTGTTCGCGTTTGGGAGGCGAAAGTACGTAAAAGGATTGCAATTCCGAACCCCAAGCATGAACCTTGAAAGCCTCCATCTGCTATTCTTCAAGAATTACGAAGAAGCGCAGTTATCCTTCTCTCCCCACATCAATTGCTTCATCGGTGATAACGGCAGCGGCAAGACTAATCTGCTGGATGCCATTCACTACCTCTCCCTGACCAAAAGCGCCTTCACCGTTTCCGACACCCAGAGCATCAAGCAGGGGGAGGAGTTCTTCGTGACCCGGGGCCGCTTCCAGGGCCTCGGCGACGAGCCGGCCGAAACCATTCAGTGCAGCCTGCGCCTGGGGCAGAAGAAAACGGTGACCCACAACAAGCAGGCCTACGAGCGGGTGTCCGACCACATCGGGCGCTATCCGGTGGTGCTCATCTCGCCCTACGATACCGACCTGATCCGGCAGGGCAGCGAGGAGCGGCGTAAGTACTTCGACAGTCTGATGTCCCAGCTCGACCACGCCTACCTCGAGCAGCTCATCCGCTACACCCAGCTGCTCAAGCAGCGCAACTCCCTGCTCAAGCTGGCCACCGACCGCCAGGCTGGCTACGACCGTGACTACCTGCTGGTGCTGGACGAGCAGCTGGCCCCGGCGGGCGAGGAGCTGGTGCGGCGGCGCCAGGAATTCCTGACCGAGTTCGAGCCCGTGTTCCAGCGCCACTACGCCCAGCTCGCCGACGGCCAGGAAGTCGTGACGCTTACCTATAAAAGTGAGCTGCCCGGGGCCGACTTCCTGAAACTGCTGCGCCTGCAGGAGCGCCGCGACCTGAGCCTGCAGCGCACCACCGTGGGCCCCCACCGCGACGACTTCACCTTTTTGATGGATGAGCTGCCCGTGAAAGGCTACGGTTCCCAGGGCCAGCAAAAGTCGTTTGCCATTGCCCTCAAGCTGGCCCAGTTCGAGGTGCTGGCCCAGCGCAAGCAGCAGAAGCCCCTGCTCCTGCTCGACGACATCTTCGACCGCTTGGATGAGAAGCGCATCACCCGGCTCATGCAGCTGGTAGCCAACCACACCTTCGGCCAGATTTTCCTGACCGATACCCACCTCGAACGCACCGACCGGGTGCTGGCCAACCTCTCGGAAGATATCCGCCGGTTCCGGGTGCAATCGGGCGTAGTCACGCGGCTTTAGGCGGCGGGGGCGGTACCTTTACGGGCTGGGCCGGTAGTCTGGTTCGCGCGTTAATTACTGCAATGACCACCAAAAAACCTTACTCGTCTGAAACTTCCCGTAAGTCAGATGTCGTGCCGCTCAAGGATGGCATCACGGCTCTGCTACGGGTTTACCGCCTCCAAGGGAAGCTCAACGAGGTAACGGTGGTGGCCAGCTGGGAACGGATCATGGGCAAGGCCGTAGCCATGAAAACCCAGCAGATTTACGTGAGCAACCATAAGCTTTTCGTGCGCCTGTCTTCGGCCCCGCTCAAGCACGAGCTGGTGATGGCCAAGACCCAGGTGCTGGCCAACATCAACGCCGAAGTCGGTGAAGATGTCATCAAGGAAGTGGTCTTTCTCTAAGGCCATTCCGCTGGCTACTCTTGTCGGCCGATCTGTTGCCCCAACCCGCCGCCCGGCTATTGGGCCTTTGCCGCCGCCCCTCCCCTATCGGGCGGGCTGTATCCTGGTTGTCCAGGGTTTGTAATTGAGCAACCCAGTCGAACAACATCGGCAACGACGGGCCATAGCCCAGCACCCCGGCAGACCACTCCCGACCTGCGGCGGCAACCCTGAACTGGCCGCGTTCCGGGTAACTGCGGCTACCCAGTAAGTGTGCGACTCAGCAATCCTTTGGGTACCTCACCAGGCAACCAGCCCGGCCGGCTCCTCTTAACCAGATTGCAGGAGGGTACTGCGGCCGGCAGCACGATGGCGCCGCGTTGCGTGGGTGCTTCCTCCTCACGCATTCACTTCCCCCGCCTGACCTAAATGAAGGGTGAGTGCGGAGCAGCCTCCGGACCTTAATAGGCCAACTGGCACCGCTCGTTTTCCAGCAGGTGCAGTTGCTGCTCCACCGCCAGGATGGTACGGGCATTATCGAACTCCTGGTGGTAGCGCCCCTTGAACTCCCGGCGCTTGATGGCCTCCTGAAAGCGGCGGGTATCGTCGCGGGTTTCCAGCAGCAGGCCGGGTACCGGTGTGGGCTTGCCGGCGTCGTCTTTGGCGACCATGGTGAAGTAGCAGGTGTTGGTGTGTTTCACAGTTCCGGTGCGCACGTCTTCGGCCGTCACCTTGATGCCTACCAGCACCGAGGTCCGCCCCACGTAGTTCACCGAGGCCAGCAGGGAAACCAGCTCCCCAACTTCTACCGGCTGCAGAAAATTCACCCCGTCCACGCTCACCGTCACGCAGTAGTTACCGGCGTGTTTGGAGGCCGCGGCGTAGGCCACCTTATCCATGAGGGAGAGCAAAATGCCGCCGTGAATTTTGCCGCCGAAGTTGGCGTACGAGGGAATCATCAGTTCGGTGAGCGTGACGCGGGAGTAGGAGACGGGACGGTAGTCGGGCAGCTGGGAAGCGGACATGTGAGAGCAGTAATGTCGGTTAGTTGCCGCAAGATAAAGCCCCGCTTTACAGCGTCCATCTCCACCCTTGATCCAGACTTCCAGGCCGGCTGTGGTGTCCGGTCATTACCACCGCTCACGTCCCTGTATCAGCCCGGTATTGCCTCCCCGGACGGACCGGACGGGCCCTGGTCAACTCCGGCGTATCATAGACCAAAGACCCGCCGAACAGATATGTTTCACGTGGAACACAAGCCTTTACTTCGGCCCGTACACCTTTAACAGCAACTCATTATAGGCTTCGAGCAGGGAAATATACTTCTGCTGCAGCGTCATCAGCTGTTTTAAACTATCCGCTTCCATCGGCGCTACAGCAGTGTTACGCGAAACAGCAGGTGTATCAGACGTTACAGCAAGTTGTTTTGTTACAGTTACATTATTCGATGTTACACCTGTATCGCCGGACGGTGTAAAATCATTACTAAAGTCGTGTCCGATAATTTCACCCACCCTTGTAACAAAGCTGTAATCCAGTGATACATCCTTGAATTTACGATAAATAGTAGGGCGTGTAATACCGAGTTCCTCTACCAAGTGTGTAATCGAAATCCCGCTGTTTTTAATAGCATCCTGCAGTATTTCGCCTTGGTGTATCATGGTGACCGGGTGTAACGAATGGTGAATAGGTAAATATCCTAAATGTGTCCGTTGTAACCAAACGATACAGCAACATGAACGGTGTAATACAAAAGATGATACAGCGCAATTGTAACACAACCGAAGTACTCGTTACACTTTTACACCTGTTACAGGTGCCACGCCAATCGTTACATCATGTTCATCTCGTTACAGCCGGTGATACAGATCCTTGTCCGGAAGGGTAGTTCAAAAACCGCGCAGCGCCAGCAGCCGGTCGGGGTAATCGGTGGTAATACCCCAGGGCTGCAGGGCCAGCATACGGCGTAGGTCCGGTACTTCGTTCACCGTCCAGGGCACGAGTTTTATAGACTGCTCCCGCAGCTCCGCGGCCAGCATGGGCGTAAGCAAACGGAAGTCCGGGCCCAGGACTTCCGGGCGAAAACCCAGGGCGTTCAGGTGAGCGGATACCGGCTCGGCATCCTCCACCAACAGGCACAGGGGCAGCGTGGGCAACGCCGGCCGAGCCAGTTGCAGGATGCGCTTATCGAAGCTCAGCAGGGTGGTGCGCGGCAGGATGTGCAGAGCCCGGAGCTCGGCCAGCACCAGCTCCAGAAACCGGGCCGGTGCCGGCTGGAACCGAGGCTCCTCCCCCACCCCACTTTTGATTTCAATGCTGTAGCCCACGGGCGCGCGCCCCAGTGCCCGGGCCAGATTTTCCAGCTCCGCCACTACCTCCCGGAGCAGGGGTTTGAAGGCGGGCACGGGCTGCTGCTGCGGGTAGCCGGGATGGCGCGTGAGGCCGCAGTCGTACTCCCGGATGTGGGCGTAGGACAGCTCGTAGAGGTTGTGCTGCCGCTGCTCCGCGGGGACAATGGGCAACCCCGCCGGCGTGCGGCAGATGGTGGCCGACATCCACGGCTCGTGAGACACCACTACCTGCTGATCGGCGGAAATCACCACGTCCAGCTCCACTACATCTACCCCCAGCCGCAGGGCTTCGCGAAAGGCGGGCAACGTGTTTTCGGGCAGCAGCCCCCGGCAGCCCCGGTGGCCGTGCACTTCCGGAAAACGGTAAACAGGCGGGAACGACATAGCCTCAAAAGCAGGAAAAAGGTGAAGGAGAAACAACCGTTCTACCTTACGCAGACTCCTCGAACAAGGCCCCAAAATCGGCGTACTATTCTGCACCTAGTCTTTAGGCATTCCCTTTTTTTACCTCTCTTGTTTGAGTCCATGAAGAAAATCCTTTTCGTGCTCCTGCTGCTGGCCGTAGCAGCCGGCGCCTATTTCTATCACCTGCGCACCACGCCCGAATACTCGCTCATGCAGGCCTACAAAGCCCTCAACGACCACGACGTGGCGGCCTTCGAGCACTACGTAGATATTAATAGCATCACTACCGGCCTAGTAAACGATGTGACCAGCCAGGGCGCGGCCCTGGGCGTACTTAATCCCGGGGGCCTGGCCATGACGGGCGCCTTGAGCCTCCTCAAGCCCCAGCTGGCCCAGGCAGCCCGCCGGGAAGTGAAGCGCTATGTGGAAACGGGTTCGGCCGAAGCCGCGGCAGCTCCCAGGCAACTGGTGAACGTTTCGGTGCTGGGACTGGCCGGTAAGGTGGTGGGCGAAGGCAGCCAGTTCAAGGGCGTGGCCTACACCCGCGAGGAAGGCGAGCAGGCTCTGGTGGGCCTGGAGTTTACGCAGCCCCGCTACGATACCACGCTGGTGCTGGAGGTGAAGATGCGCGACCAGGGCAGCCACTGGCAGGCCACCGAAATCACGAATACCGGCGCCATTCTGCAGCATGTGGCCCGCATGGAAAAGCGCCGGCTGGTAGGCGGCCGATAAGACCCAACAACCAATCCGGAACATAAAAAAGGACGCCCGGGCAGTTGCCCGGGCGTCCTTTTTTATGCCTTCAGCCCCGGTTATTTACGGCCGGAGAACAGGAAATAAATGATGGAACCACCGAAGGGGAAGAACCAAATGATCAGGCCCCAGATGATTTTCTTACCAATCGACCAGTCCTGCTTGATCAGGCTCAGGAAGGCGGCAATGGCCAGCAGTATGTAAATCACCCCAAAAATAGTGAGCGAGCCGTCAGCCTTACGGCCATTGCAGGAGGTGAGCAGGGTGGCTACCGCCATCGAAAGCAAAAGCGAAAAGGCGGGCAGGCGTTGGGTAAGGGTACGCAGGTGATGCATGGTGTAGGGAGGTTGAGTGATTAGGGAGAGAGATTATGCAGCCCTTTACGCACCAGACCTGAAATGGATATTGGCAGAGCACTATTTATGTTTTAAAATATTAATAATCATACACTTACGATATATAACCCTGCAATTGTTCCCAGAAAATGCCTGCAGCCCGGGGTATCAGAATGAGTGTCAGCACGATACCGTAAAGTGCCCCGTAAAAGTGGGCGTCGTGGTTGATATTGTCGCCGCGGCGCCGGCTCATGTAGTAGGAATAGGCCAGGTACAGGAAGCCGAAGATGAAGCCGGGAATAGCTATCGGCAGCGGGAAGATGTAGAGGCCGGCGACCGGGTCGAACAGGATGGCCGAGAAAATGACCGAAGCCACCCCGCCCGAGGCTCCGAGGCTGCGGTAGCCGGGGTCGTGGCGGTGGCGCAGGTAGGTGGGGATATCCGACACCACAATGCCGCCCAGGTAGAGCAGCAGGAAGCAGAGCAGCCCACTGGTGGGGCCGAATACTTCCTGAAATACCCCTTCCACCAGCCGGCTGAAGGAGTAAAAGGCGAGCATGTTGAACAGCAGGTGGCCGATGTCGGCGTGCAGGAAGCCGGAGGTGAGGAAGCGGTACCACTCGTTGTGGCGCTTCATGCGGGCGGGCTCCAGAATCCAGCTTTCCAGGAATTCAGGGTTCGACCAGGCGTAAAACGAGATGCCCGCCGTGAGGACGGCCAGGATGAGCGTGGCGGATAATTCCATGCGACAGATGAGGATGAGAGAGAATATGAGGAGGCACTTGGAGCGCGAAAAGCAGGTGCGCAACCAGCCCGGTAGGTACCGGCCGGAACAAGACGACGGGATACGCCCGATGTCCGCCCTGAAACCGGCTTCCGCGCTCCGGGAAAGCACGCGGCTACTGCTCGCGCTCCAGGAGTTGCAGAGCCAGTTGGTGCAGGGGCTTTTTGCGCGTTTCGGGGGCCGCTAGGCGCTCCAGGTGCTGCAGGGCATCGAGGAAGTAGTCGTTGATGAGCGCTTCCGTCTGGGGGCGGATATTGAGCTCGTCGTAGACGGCGCGGACGGCGGCTACCTTAGCCTCCTCGTCCGCGACGGGCTGGCCGATGTGGCGGGCCAGCACGGCGCGCTGGGCGGGGCCGGCCTGGGCCTGGGCCGTGAGCAGCAGGTAGGTTTTTTTGTCGGAGAGAATGTCGCCGCCCACGCGCTTGCCGAAGGTGGCCGCGTCGCCGTACACGTCCAGCAGGTCGTCGCGGAGCTGGAAGGCCAGCCCGATGCCCACCCCGAACTGGCGCAGGTGGTCGGCATCAGCCTCCGATGCGCCCCCGAGAAGGGCGCCCAGCTCCAGAGCGAAGCCCAGCAGCACGGCCGTTTTCAGCCGGATCATGTCCAGGTACTGAGCAATGCTCACGTCGGACTGGGTTTCGAAGTCCATGTCCCACTGCTGGCCCTCGCAGACCTCGGCGGCGGTTTGGGAGAAGCGGCGCAGCACCGGAGCCAGCAGGGGCGCGGGCACGTCCAGCAGCAGCTCGTAGGCCCGCACCAGCATCACGTCGCCGCTCAGGATGGCCACGTTGGGGTTCCACTTTTCGTGCACCGTGGGCTGGCCCCGGCGCAGGGGGGCCTGGTCCATCAGGTCGTCGTGGAGCAAGGTGAAGTTGTGGAAAACCTCGGTGGCCAGGGCGGGCTTCACCACGGCGTCGAGTTCCTCGGTGAAGAGGTGGGCGCCCAGCAGCGTGAGCACGGGCCGGATGCGCTTGCCGCCGAGGCGCATGATGTAGCGGATGGGTTCGTAGAGGCTCTCCGGCTGCTCGCCGTAGCGCAGGCCCACGAGGCCGGCCGTGAGTTTATCGGTAAAGAAAGAAAGGTCCACGCAAAGGGCTAAAGGTTCAGAAGGGAAAGGTACGGACCCCGGCGCGGTTCTGATTGCCCAGGGCTTCTGATGGCCACGCGAGGGCCAAGGCAGCGCCGGTACTTCGGCCCCTCATCGTTATCTTACTACTGATTAACCGACTTACCCCGATGCGCTACCTCCCTATCCTGACCCTGCTACTGCTCCCGCTGTCAGCGGCGGCCCAGAACTCTTACAACCGCTGGGATGCCCGCCCGCCCGACCCCATCGTGCCCCTGCCCCGCAACACCGGCACCCGCCTACCCAAACCGGCCCCAGAGGCGGCGCCGGCCCCCACCGATTCGGTGGTCCTCACCACGGGCAAGTACCTTTTGTTGGAAGTGACGCCGACCTTCCCGGGCGGACAGCAAAACCTGCTTGCCTTTATCAAAAAGAACCTGAAACGCCCGCCCGGCCCGAAACAACATGGGCAGGTAATGGTACAGTTTACAGTGCTGGCCTCGGGTGCCGTGACTGGGGCGCACGTGGAGCCGGGCCGGGGCCTGAGCCCCGCCTACGACGCGGCGGCCGTGGATGTTATCAGCCGTCTGCCCAGCTATAGCAGCCCGGGAAAGCGCCGGGGCGAGGCGGTTGCAATGGAGCTGACGGTGCCCGTGGAATTTAAGTAGTCGCCGGTGAGAACCGGCACGAAAAAGCCCCTGCTGCCGATTCCGGCAACAGGGGCTTTCCGCTGTCTGGGGTTTACCCTGACGAGCCGGGGCGTTACCGGCGGCGCTTGCTGTTGCCGCCTTTGCCGCCGCCACCTTTGCTGCTACTCCGGCCGCCAGCGCTGTTGCTGCTGTTTTTGCCGTCGGCGCGGCCCCCACTTTTGCCGCCGCCCGACTTGCCGCCGCTGCGCTCGGGGCGGTAGCCGCGGGGGTTGTTGTTGTCGCGGCGCTCCTGCTGCTCGCGCTGCTTATCGGCGTCGGGGCGGTCGTCCACCAGCTCGAAGTCGATGGTGCGGTCGAGCAGGTTCACGGCTTTCACCACCACCTCCAGCTCGTCGCCGAACTGGATGATGCGCTTGGTGCGCTGGCCCACGAGGCGGTAATTGTCCTTGTCGAGCTCGAAGAAGTCACCGGGGATTTCGCTCACCCGGATCATGCCTTCGCACTTGTTCTCCTCAATCTCGACGTACATACCCCACTCGGTGAGGCCCGACACCACGCCGGTAAACTGCTCGCCGATGTGGTCCTGCAGGAACTCCACCTGCTTGAATTTGATGCTGGCCCGCTCGGCGCTGGCGGCCAGTTTCTCGCGCTCCGAGGAATGCTTGCACTCCTCCTCAATGGGCTCCACGTCCACGTTGCGGCCACCCTCCAGGTAGTGCTCCAGCAGGCGGTGGGCCATCATGTCGGGGTAGCGGCGGATGGGCGAGGTGAAGTGCGAGTAGTGCTCGAAGGCCAGGCCGAAGTGGCCGCGCGGGTCGGTGGTGTAGGTGGCCTTGGCCATGGTCCGGATGGCCAGGGTCTGGAGCACGTTCTGCTCGGGGCGGCCCACCACTTCGCTGCTCAGGTCGTTGAGCTCGGTGCTGAGTTTTTGCGGGTTGGTCAGGTCGAGCTGGTGGCCGAATTTCTTGGCGAACAAAGCGAAGTTCTGGAGGCGCTCCGGGTCGGGGGCGTCGTGCACGCGGTACACCATCGTGAAGCGCGGCTTGGTTTTCTTGAGCTTGAACACGAACTCGGCCACCTTGCGGTTGGCCAGCAGCATGAATTCCTCAATCATCTTGTGGGCATCCTTGCGCTCCTTCACATACACGCCCAGCGGCTTGCCGTCCTCATCAAGGCGGAACTTCACTTCCTGGGTTTCGAAGCTGATGGCGCCCTGGCGGAAGCGGGCCGCGCACAGCTTTTTGGCGATGCTGTTCATCAGCTGCACCTCCTGGGTGTAGTCCGACTCCAGCCCTTCGATGCGCTCCTGGGCGTCTTCGTAAGCGAAGCGGCGGTCGGAGTGAATGACGGTTTTGCCAAACCAGGTGCTGTAGAGCTTGCCGTTCTCATCGAGCTCGAACACGGCCGAGAAGGTGAGCTTGTCCTCGTTGGGCCGCAGCGAGCAGAGGCCGTTGCTGAGCCGCTCGGGCAGCATCGGAATCACCCGGTCCACGAGGTAGACCGAGGTGGCGCGGTGGCGGGCTTCCGTTTCCAAAGCCATGTCGGGCCGCACGTAGTGGGTCACGTCGGCAATGTGCACCCCGATTTCCCAGCGCCCGTTGTCGAGCTTCTGAATGGAGAGGGCATCATCAAAGTCCTTGGCGTCGGCGGGGTCGATGGTGAAGGTGGTGATGCCACGGAAGTCGCGGCGGCGCTCAATTTCGGCGGCCGGAATCTCCACCGGAATGCCTTCCGACTCGGCCTCCACTTCGGCCGGGAATTCAAACGGCAACCCGAACTCGGCCATGATAGCGTTGATTTCGGCTTCGTTGCCGCCGGCCTGCCCGAAGCTGCGCTCAATCACGCCGGCCGGGGAACGGTCGGAGCCGTCCTCCGGAAACTCGGTCACGCGCACCAGCACCTTCTCGCCGTGCTGGGCGCCCTGGAGGTCGTCCTGGCTCACGTACACATCGAAGTACATCTTGCGGTTGTCGGGCTTCACGAAGGCCACGTTGTCGCGGATCTGGAGGCGGCCCACCACCTCGGGGCGCTTGCGTTCGAGCACCTCCACCACGTCGCCCACCGGGCGGCCGTCGCGGGAGCTGCGCAGGCGCAGGCGCACCGTGTCGCCGTGCATGGCAAACCGGAGGCGGTCGGTGAAGACGCGCACGTCCTTCTCGGTCTCCTCGCTAATCACGAAGGCGTACTTGTCGGTGGCCAGGGCCACCGTCCCGACGATGGTATCGCCCCCGCTTTCGCGGCGGTTGCGCGGCGGCTGGGGTTCGCCGGCGTTGGGAAAGTCGAAGCCGGCCTCGCGGCGACGGTGCACCACGGGCGTGTCGCCGAACTCCGATTCCACGGGCCGGCCACCGCCGTAGCTGCGGCTTTTGTCGGCGGGCTTCTCGTCGGCCGCGGCGGGCTTGCGGCGGCCCTTGGGGGCGGGCGCAACGGCCGCGGCGGCGGCCTCCGTGAGGCGGTACTCGTCGTTCTGAATCAGCTCCAGCGTGGCCGACTTGCGCAGCTCGCGCAGGTGGGCAAATACTACTTCGCGCTGCTCCTTGTTGGTCACGCCGAGGCGGCGCGAGAGCTGGCGGTAGGTGAGCACCTTGCCGGGGATGTCGTAAAAAATGCGCAGAATCTGGTCCTGGCTGATGGGGGCAGCGGCGGCGGGCTCACTGCGGTCCGCCTTCGCGCGGGAGGCGCGGGGGGCGGTAGTTTCGTCTTGTTCTTTCATGTAGAAAACGGGCCGCCAGTAAGGGTCGGGTTCGCAGGCGGCGGGGTTGAATGAGGGAGGAAAGCCGGGATACTTTCGGGGCCTTCCGGGAGAGAGAAAGGAGGAAGCCGCTAAGCAGCTTCGGTAGATACTACGGAATATAGCAGGTAATAACTATAGTGTACTGGAAAGGATAGGTTATGGTTGAGTGAAGGCCGTGCAGCTCGCAGCGAAGCAGCTCGCAGGCTGATGCTTACCCGGCACTCCAACGCCATGCTGAGCGCAACGACGCGGCGCGTTCAGCATGACTATTACGCCCGGCTGGCCACGGCGGCCCGGATGTCGGCGGGCGTGTCTTTAGGGATGGCCGCCAGCAGCTGCCGGGTGTACTCGTGCTGGGGGTTGGCGTAGAGTTCGGCAGCGGGGCCGCTTTCCACAATCCGGCCCTGACGCATGACCAGCAGCCGGTCGCTCATGAAGCGGGCCACCGACAGGTCGTGGGTGATGAACAGATACGTGATGCCGAACTCGCGCTTGAGGTCGTTGAGCAGGTTAAGCACCTGAGCCTGCACCGAGACGTCGAGGGCCGACACGGATTCGTCGCAGATGATGCACTTGGGTTGCAGGGCCAGGGCCCGGGCAATGCAGATGCGCTGGCGCTGGCCGCCGCTGAACTCGTGGGGGTAGCGCATAAAGTGCTCCTCCCGCAGGCCCACCGTGCGCAGCAGCTCCAGCACCCGGTCCTTTTGCTGCTGGCGGCTGCCGCCTACGCCGTGCACCCGCATGGGCTCCAGAATAGCCTCGCCCACGGTCATCATGGGGTTGAGGGCGGCATAGGGGTCCTGGAAAACCATCTGGAAGTCGCGGCGGCGGCGGCGCAGGGCCTCGGCCGGCAGCTTCGCCAGATCGTCGCCTTCGAACAGGATGCGGCCCGCAGTTGGTTCCACCAGCCGCAACAGAGCCCGGCCCAGCGTCGTCTTGCCGCAGCCCGACTCCCCTACCAGGCCCACCGTTTCGCCGGGATAAATATCGAAGCTCACCCCATCCACGGCCCGCACGAACTCGGGTTTGCGGTTGAAGAACCCTTTACGGATGGGAAAATGCACGTTCAGGTCTTTCACTTCCAGCAACGGCGTCCCAGGGTTGAAACCCTGGGCTACGGAGCGGGCACCGGAAACGGCGCCAGCTACTGGGGCATCATCCGCCGCTGCACTTGCCCCCATGCCCAATTCGCTGACTAGCCCAGGTCTTACGCCCTGGGGCGCCGGGCCGGCGCTGGTAAGCGGAAGTTCCACGCCGGATTCGGCCCCGGGAGCCGATTCAAGGCCGAAATGCGGTTTCACAGGGCGTGAAACAGGATGTTCCACGGGGAACGTTTTGGTGGTTTCACGGTCGTTGTGAGAGGCAGCAGTGCTACCGGCACCGCTTTCACCATCAGCTACTTGCCCCGGAGCAGTTTCAGTGGCAATAAAGCCTCCATCGGCCGTTTCACGCATGAAATCGGCCACTACGGGAAGTTTTTTTCGCCCGACGGAAAGTTTTGGCCGGCAGGCCAGCAGGCCCTTGGTATAAGGGTGCTGCGGATTGGTGAAAATATCGAGCACTCCCCCCTGCTCCACCACGTGGCCGCGGTACATCACGAGGATGCGGTCCGCTATTTCGGCCACCACGCCCAGGTCGTGGGTGATGAAGATGACGGCCGTGTCGTGCTCCCGGCGCAGTTCGTCGATGAGGCGCAGCATCTGGGCCTGCACCGTCACGTCGAGGGCCGTGGTGGGCTCGTCGGCGATAAGCAGGGCCGGGTTGCAGGCCATGGCCATGGCAATCATCACGCGCTGCTTCTGGCCCCCGCTGATTTCGTGGGGGTAGCTGGCGAAGATTTTCTCGGGCCGGGGCAGGCGGGCCATCGTGAACAGCTCCACGGTGCGGGCCGCGGCTTCTTTCTCGGAGAGGCGGGTGTGCAGGCGCAGGGCTTCCACCACCTGGCTGCCGCAAGTGTACACCGGATTCAGGGAGGTCATGGGCTCCTGAAAAATCATCCCGATGTCGTTGCCGCGTACCTGCTGGAGTTTATCGTCGGTGAGGGTGAGCAGGTCCACCTCCCCTAGCGCCCCGCTCTGAAACCGGGCCTGGCCGCTCACCACGCGGCCGGGCGGCATCGGAATCAGGCCCATCAGGGCCAGCGAGGTCACCGATTTGCCCGAGCCCGATTCGCCCACGATGGCCAGCGTCTCGCCCCGGTGCAGGTCGAAGGAAATGCCCTCCACGGCCCGGGTATTGCCTCGGTGGCTGTGGAAGTCAATGGTCAGGTCGCGGACGGAGAGGATGGGCTGGGACACGGGGCAACGCGGAACGAGGCGGAAAAAGGTAAAGATAGGCCGGGGCGTGGTAGCTTGCCGCGGGCGTTTCGCGTACTACCCACTACACCCCACTCCGTTTTCTTTCCTTCTTCTTCTATTCTATGCAGTACCGCAAACTGGGCAAAACCGGCTTCCACGTCTCCGAAATCAGCCTGGGCACCTGGCAGGTGGGCGGCAAATGGGGCGACCCGTTCAGCCACCAGACCGCCGACGCCATTCTCAACGCCGCCGTAGATGGCGGCATCAACTTCATCGACACGGCCGATGTGTACGGCGACGGGGAAAGCGAGCAGGCCGTGGGCCGGCTGGTACGCAGCCGCTCCGAGCGCGTGTACGTGGCTACCAAGTGCGGCCGCCAGCTCCAGCCTCACACCAACGACGCTTACCAGCCGGCCGCCCTGCGCCGGTTCGTGGAAGCCAGCCTGCGCAACATGCAGCTCGAAACCCTGGACCTGGTGCAGCTCCACTGCCCGCCCACGGAAGTATTCTACCGGCCCGAAATCTTCGAGCTGTTCGACCGCCTCCGGGACGAAGGCAAAATCCGCCACCTGGGCGTGAGCGTGGAGAAGGTAGAAGAAGGCCTGAAAGCCCTTTCCTTCGCTAACGTGACCACCATTCAGCTCATCTTCAACATGTTCCGGCAGCGGCCCCAGGAATTGCTGTTCCGCGAGGCCCGGCGTCACGACGTGGGCCTGATTGTGCGCGTGCCCCTGGCCAGCGGCCTGCTCACCGGCAAATTCTCGCCCCAAACCACCTTCTCCCCCGACGACCACCGCCAGTTTAACCGGGAAGGGTCTGCTTTCGACAAAGGTGAAACCTTCGCCGGCGTGGACTACGAAACCGGCCTGGCCGCCGTGGAAGAGCTGAAACTGGTGTTTCCCGACCAGCCCAACCTCGCCCCGCTGGCCCTGCGCTGGGTGCTGATGTTTGACGAAGTGAGCTGCGTAATTCCGGGCGCTTCCAGGCCCAGCCAGCTCCAGTCGAACCTGCACGCCGCCGAGCTGCCGGCCCTCAGTCAGGAGCAGATGCAGGCCGTGAAGGCCATTTACGAGCAGCGAATCAAGCCGCTGGTGCACTACAGCTGGTAATCGAGCCCGTTCTAAACGCAAACGTCCCGCCGGAATAATTCCGGCGGGACGTTGCTGTTTTAGGCCTCAGGAGTTGGGCTAGGCCGGTTCCGAGGCGTCGCGGCGGGCCTGGGCGGCGGCGGCATCAGAGGCGGCCAGGGGTTGGGCGGCGGCCCGTTCCTGAGCGGCCCGGGCTTCGGCGGCTTCAAAGTGCGGGCCGTAGAAGCGGTTCTGAAAAATCAGAATCAGGGCCACGCCCACGAAGATGGCGGAGTCGGCGATGTTGAAAATGGGCCAGAGCGAGAGGTGGGTGCCGCCCACCAGGGGCCAGGTGGAGGGCAGGATGCCCTCGTAGAGGTCGGCATACAGCATGTCAATCACCTGCCCGTGGAACCAGGGCGTGGGCGCACCAAAGGGGGCATTGTCGTAGATGACGCCGTAGAAAATGGAATCGACCAGGTTGCCGATGGCCCCGCCCTGAATCATGGCAATGCAGATAATCAGGCCGTTAGGCGCGTGCTGCTTCCAGAGGCGGTAAATATAGTAGCCGATACCCGTGACGGCCACCAGCCGGAACAACGTCAGCAGCAGCTTGCCGTAGGGCGGTGGCAGCTCCACCCCGAAGGCCATGCCGGGGTTCAGCGTGTAGTGCAGCTTGAACCAGTCGCCGAACACGGGAATTTCCCCGGGCAGGCCCATGACCATATAGCGGTGCACGGCCCACTTCGAGAGTTGATCCACAACGATGACGAGCAGCGCCACCAGGTAATATTTCCAGTACTTCATTTAGGAGAAGTGAGAGGTTAAAAGGGAGAAGTGAGACGCTGAGCTGACGTCTTGTCAGAACGAGTCCCTCTCCCCTCTCGTGGCACAAAGTGACGCAGAATTTTAGACTTCGGCCGCGGACCTGAGTGCCGGGCCGGTACGCCGTTGGTATATGTTTCGGGTGGCAGCTTATGCCGTTTTGAGCCGGATTCGGTGACCTGTTTCACGCTTTGTGCGCCGGTGTGCCAACCGCCGTTTGGGAGGCGGCGGTTGGCACCTGAGGCTTAGGCAGTTGCCACATTCAGCAATACGGGCACGGAAAACTCGTCGAATTCCAGCACTGCGCCGCCGCTGATTTCCGGGGCGAAATCCAGGCTCAGGGCCTGCACTTCCTCCCGGATGTAGCCGCCGAACGACTGCACGGCGGCTTCCAGCTCGGGCTGCTGCTGCAGCGTGACGCGGATTTTGTCCTGCACTTCCAGGCCGCTGTCTTTGCGCAGGTTCTGGAGGCGGTTCACCAGCTCGCGGGCCACACCTTCCTGGCGTAGCTCGTCGGTCAGGGTCACGTCGAGGGCCACGGTGAGGGGGCCGTCGGTGGCCACCAGCCAGCCGGGCAGGTCCTGGGTGCGGATTTCCACGTCGTCGGGGGCCAGGGTGTAGGCTTCGCCGTCGATTTCCACGGCCAGCTGGCCGGTTTTTTCGAGGGTGCTGATTTCCTCGGCGCTCATCTGCTGGATGCGGGCACCCACGGCTTTCAGCTTGGCGCCGTACTGCTGGCCCAGGCGCTTGAAGTTGGGCTTCACCGACTTCACCAGCACGCCGCTGGCATCGTCGAGGAACTCCACGTGCTTCACGTTCACCTCGGCGCAGATCAGGTCTTCCACCAGGGCCACCTGGGCGCGGGTGGAATCGTTGAACACCGGCACCAGAATGCGCTGCAGCGGCTGCCGCACCTTCAGCACCGACTTCTTGCGGAGCGAGTGCGTGAGCGAAGAAATGCGCTGGGCCAGCTCCATACGCTCTTCCAAAGACTTGTCGATGCGGGCCTCATCGGCCTCTACCAGCAAGGTCAGGTGCACCGATTCGGCGGCCAGCGGGGTGTTGCGCTCGATGGCTTCGGCGCGCATGCCGTTGGTCATGTTCTGGTAGAGCCATTCGGCGAAGAAGGGCGCAATCGGGGCCATGAGCTGCGACACCACCACCAGGCATTCCTGCAGAGTTTCGTAGGCGGCGCGCTTGTCGGCGGTCAGCTCGCCCTTCCAGAAGCGGCGGCGCGAGAGGCGCACGTGCCAGTTGGAGAGCTGGTCGGTCACGAAATCCTGGATGGCGCGGGCGGCCTTCGTGGGGTCGTAGCTGTCGTAATGGCCGCGCACTTCCAGAATCAGCGACTGGAGCTTGCTCAGAATCCAGCGGTCCAGCTCGCTCAGCTCGGCGTGCGGCGTACGGTCGAACTCGCGGGCCTGGAAGCCGTCGAGGTTGGCGTAGAGGGCGTAGAACGAGTAGGTGTTGAACAGCGTGCCGAAGAAGCGGCGCTGCACCTCCGTGATGCCCGCCACGTCGAACTTGAGGTTGTCCCAGGGCTGGGCGTTGGCAATCATGTACCAGCGCGTGGCGTCGGGGCCAAACTGCTGGATGGTGGCAAACGGGTCCACGGCGTTGCCGAGGCGCTTGCTCATCTTGTTGCCGTTCTTGTCCAGCACCAGGCCGTTGGCCATCACGTTTTTGTAGGCCACTGAGTCCTCCAGCATCACGGCCAGCGCGTGCAGGGTGAAGAACCAGCCGCGGGTCTGGTCCACGCCTTCGGCAATGAAATCGGCGGGGAAGTTCTTCTGAAACTGCCCTTCGTTTTCAATCGGGTAGTGCCACTGGGCGTAGGGCATGGCGCCGCTGTCGAACCACACGTCAATGAGGTCGGTTTCGCGGTACATGGGCTGGCCCGAGGGCGACACCAGGAAGATGTCGTCCACGTAGGGCCGGTGCAGGTCTGCGCCACCAAATGTCAGTGGTATAGATTCAACTTTTTCCTCGCCGTCAGAATTTCTAATGTGGCGCTTTAAAGTTGAGAAGTCGATTGACGAGACATCTATTGAGTAAATGTCACCACCCAATTTTCTGTCTTTAAAATTTACTGTGTTGCCGTTGAATAATTCAGGCTTGCTTAAGAATGAGCCTTCGTAGACGTTTCCTTGCTTGTCTTTGAATGACACCCACCCGAAATCATTCACAACTAATCCCTGAATCACATTCTTAACGAATGGATTCAGGGTCATGACTTCGGCGGCGACGGCCTTGTCGATTTCGGCGTTCAGCTGCTCGATACTGCCGATGCATATTTCCTCGGTGCCGTCCTGGGTGCGCCAGATGGGCAGGGGCGTGCCCCAGTAGCGCGAGCGGCTCAGGTTCCAGTCCACCAGGTTTTCCAGCCAGTTGCCGAAGCGGCCGGTGCCGGTGCTGGCGGGCTGCCAGTTGATGGTTTTGTTGAGCTCGATGAGCCGGTCTTTCACCGCCGTGGTCTTGATAAACCAGGAGTCGAGCGGGTAGTAGAGCACGGGCTTGTCGGTGCGCCAGCAGTGCGGGTAGGTGTGTTCGTACTTCTCCACCTTGAAGGCCGTGCCGTCGCCTTTCATGCGGATGGCAATGCTTTCGTCGAGGGTTTTGTAGTCGGCGCCCGACTCGTCGTGGCCGTCGTAGTTTTTCACCCAGCGGCCGCCGAATTCGCCCATTTGGGCCACGTAGCGACCCGTCCGGTCCACGATGGGGCCGAGCTTGCCTTCGTCGTCGGCTACCAGCAGAGCGGGCACGCCGGCCAGCTGGGCAGCCCGGAAGTCGTCGGCACCAAACGTGGGCGAGATGTGCACGATGCCGGTACCGTCCTCGGTGGTTACGAAGTCGCCGTTGATGACGCGGAAGGCGTTTTCCTCGCCCTCAAACGCCGGATAGCCTTTGTTCTGGCCGAACAGCCGCTCGTAGCGGATGCCCACGAGGTCGGCACCTTTGAAGGTGTTTTCGATGCGCCAGGGCAGCACTTTGTCGCCGGGCTTGAAGTCCTCAAACGAGGCCTCTTTGCCTTTCACCGAGAAGTATTTGCCCACCAGCGCCTCCGCCAGCACCACCCGGATGGGCGCGTAGGTGTAGGGGTTGAAGGTGCTCACCAGCAGGTACGGGATGTTTTTACCCACAGCCAGACCGGTGTTGGCGGGCAGGGTCCAGGGCGTCGTCGTCCAGGCCAGGATGTACACGTCCGGCTCCGAGGCATTGTCGCCGTAGAGGGCCGCCAGGGGCACTTCGTCGAGTTGCACGTTGCCAAACAACGGCTCCGACTTCTCATCCCGCTTCACCTTGAACTGGGCTACCACAGTGGTGTCCTTCACGTCGCGGTAGGTGCCGGGCTGGTTCAACTCGTGCGACGACAGGCCGGTGCCGGCGGCCGGGGAGTAGGGCTGAATGGTGTAGCCTTTGTAGAGCAGGCCCTTGTCGTAGAGCTTCTTGAGCAGGGCCCAGCAACTCTCAATGTACTCGGGCTCGAAGGTGATGTAGGGGTCGTCGAGGTCCACCCAGTAGCCCATTTTCTCGGTGAGGTCGTCCCACTGGGCCTTGAAGCGCATCACGGTTTCGCGGCAGCGCTGGTTGTAGTCCTCGATGCTGATTTTTTTGCCGATATCCTCCTTGGTGATGCCCAGCTCCTTCTCTACCTGCAGCTCGATGGGCAGGCCGTGGGTATCCCAGCCGCCTTTGCGGTGCACCTGCTTGCCCAGCAGCGTCTGGTAGCGGCAGAAGATGTCCTTCACCGTCCGGGCCATTACGTGGTGAATGCCGGGGGCGCCGTTGGCCGAGGGTGGGCCTTCGTAAAACACGAACGTGGGCTGCCCTTCGCGGGTGCTCACGCTTTTCTCAAAGATGCCGTTCTGCTTCCACCACGCCAGGATATCGGTGCCGACCTGGCCGTAGTTGAGCGGCTGCTTGAATTCGGGGTAGTTCATTGTTGGGGTCTTGGGGGCTTAGGGTCTTGGGGGCTTGGTTTTGTTGGGCGCGAATCAGGATTCCAGGGCTTCAGACAATGTTCCAGCCGTTTGATTACGGTTGCTGGTAGAACATCATCCAAGTCCCTAAGCCCCCAAGTCCCCTTTCTGCATGCGGCTCAGGTTCAGCTCCAGGTCGTCGTCTTCCTCGTGGTAGTTGTCATCGTAGTGCTTGATGCCGGACTGGTCGATACTCGTTTCGTCGGCGCCGTGCTCGAAGGTAACCAGCAGGCAGGGCAGCAGAATCAGGTTGGAGAAGTTGGTAATCAGCAGGCTCGCCGACATGAGCAAACCCAGGGCCTTGGTGCCGCCGAACTCGGAAAAGGCAAACACCGAAAAGCCCAGAAACAGCACAATGCTGGTGTAAATCATGCTGGTACCGGCCTCCGAAAGCGTGGTGCTGATGGCGGCCCGCACCCGGCGGCCGTTGATGGCCATTTCCTGGCGGAACTTGGCCAGCAGGTGAATCGAGTTGTCGCCGTCAATGCCCAGGGCAATGCTGAAAATGAGGGCCGTGCTGGGCTTGAGCGGAATGCCGAAGTAGCCCATAATGCCGCCCGTGAGCAGCAGCGTAAAAAAGTTGGGCAGCAGGGCAAAGAACACCGTGCGGATGCTGCGGAATAGCACCAACACCACCAGGCCCACCAGCAGAAACGCGTGCAGCAGGCTGCTTTTGAGGGTGCCAATCAGAAACTCGTTGCCCTTGGTGAAGATGATGGTGGTGCCCGTGAGCTTCACCTTCATGCCCGTGCCGTTGAAAATCTTGTTGATCTGGGGCTGAATCTGGTTGCTGAGCAGGGTATCCAGGTTCTGGGAGCCGATGTCGGCAATCTTGAGCGAGATGCGCGCCTCCCGCATGGTGGAGTCGGTGAAGGAGCGCATGAGCTTGCTGGTGAGGTTGCCCTCCGACCCTTCCTTGCTCTGGGAGCGGGCCAGGTAGCTGAACACGTAGTTCTTCTCCGAGTTGTCGGGCAGGCGGTAGAAATCGGGGTTGCCGTTGTAAAAGGCCTGGGTGGAGGCCTTCAGGAAGGTCACCACGCTCACCGGACTCGTGAGCACGGGCTGGGTGCGCAGGTAGTTTTCCAGCCGGTCGATGCGCTCCAGGTTTTTGATTTTGAGCAGGCCCTTGGCCTTGCCCGTGTCCACCACCAGTTCCAGGGGCATCACCCCGTTGAAGTGCTGTTCGAAAAACTTGAGGTCGGAATTCACCGACGAGTTTTTGGGCAGATCATCCACCATGTAGGAGACGGAGCGCACCTTGCTCACCCCCACTCCGGCCAGTACGGTCAGGGCCAGGGCCGTCAGGTACACCGTGCGCCGGCGCTCCAGCACCAGGTAATCGAAGAACTCGAGCAGCTTGATGAGGGGCTTGGCCTCCAGGTGTTCCAGCTGCTTGGGCGTGGGCGGGGGCAGCAGCGTGAAGATGATGGGCATCAGGATAAACGACACCAGGAAGGCGACGAAGATATTGATGGTGGCCACCAGCCCGAACTGGAAGAGAATGGCAATGTTGGTAAAGCAGAACACCACGAAGCCGATGGCCGTGGTGGTGTTGTTCATCAGGGTCACGAAGCCGATTTTGCGCACCACCCGGGTCATGGCCAGCACCTGGTTGCCCGATTTGCGGTAGTCGTAGTGGTAGCGGCTGAGCAGGTAGGTGCAGTTGGGAATCCCGATGACGATGATGATGCTCGGAATCAGGCCCGTGAGCAGGTTGATTTTGTAGCCCAGCAGCACCATGCTCCCGATGCACCAGGTTACCACAATCAGCACAATCAGCAGCGGGAACACCACCGCCGACCAGGTCCTGAAAAACATGAGCAGCGTGAGGGCCATCATCACGATGGTCAGGGCCACGAACAGCTTCATTTCCGAGGCCACCTTGGTGGTCATGGTGGCCCGCACGTAGGGCAGGCCGGCGTAGTGCATCCGGATGCCGGTTTTGCGCTGGAACCGTTCGGCGTGACCCAGGATTTCCTGCATCACGGCCCCGCGGCGGCTGGAGTTGAGGTACTGGGGGTCGAGGGTGAGGGCCAGCAGGGTGGCGCCGGTGGTGGACGAAATCAGCTGGCCCTTGTAGAACTCCTGCGCGTTCACCACCCGCATCAAGGAGTCGAGCTCGGTTTGGGTACGGGGCGGGGTGCGGAAGATGGGTACGGCCCGGAAGGCCCGGGCGGCAGTGTCTTTTTCCAGGCGGGGCAGGCGCGTAACGCCCAGCACGCCGTTTACGCCCTCTACGGCGCTGAGCGTGTCGGTGAGCAGGCGCAGCTCGTTGAAGTTGCCCAGCTCGTACACCGAGCTGTCCTGCATGCCCAGCACGAGCACGTTGCCGTCTTCGCCGAACTGCCGCTTGAACTGCTGGAAATACACCATGTCCGGGTCGTCGGGCGCGACGACCTGGGCGAAGTCGTAGGTCATTTCCACCTTGCGGGCTTCCCAGGCCATGAACACGGTAATGGCCGCCAGCAGCCCAATCAGCAGCCGACGGTTCTTAATCACAAACAAGGCGAGGTTTCTCCACATAGGCCGCTAAAATGCAGCAAAGGTACGCAACCCCGGGCAGGTATGGGGTGAGCGTCAGTGGTTAAACCTGCGGGCCCGGTTTCTATCTATACAGCCGGCCGGTTGGAAAAGGCATTTTTTCTTCCGAATATAGGGAACATTTTATGCCCTATACGTCGTAACTACGCGCACTTCAAGCCGTTGCGAAGTACTTCAATTGCACTTTACCTGTTTTGGCTTGTTATTTTTCCTTTCATTATGACCCTGTACCATTCGCCAGACGCGTCGCTGACGTACAATCCGGTATCTAAAACCCTGCACCTTAGCTACAATGCCACCCGTTTATCCCTGTCGTTCGGGCAGGCGTACCAGCGGGCCCTGGAAGAAATGCTTCATCATAACGTAGGCAAGCTGCTGCTCGATCTGAAACGCAATGCCCCCCCCACCGACGAAGCGGAGGAGCTGCTCGCCCCGCTCACCCTGGCCCTGGCCGAACAGCCCGACCGCCCGCTCTTCATTGCCGCCGTCGTGTCGGAGGGCCAGTACCAGTATCAGATTGGCTCCTCCATTGCTTCCTCCACCCTGCCCCCGGCCCAGGTGGAGTTCAACTACTTCACCTCCCGCCGCGACGCCACCCAGTGGCTGAGTGAAAACTGAGTTGAGAAGGTTAGCAAGTTGATGAGTTAGGAAGTTTTTAAGTTAGAAAGTGAAAAAAGGAACGGCTATCCGCATTCGTGCAGGATAGCCGTTCCTTTTTTCACTTTCTAACTTAAAAACTTCCTACCCTTCCAACTGCTCAAATATCCGCGAGAAGCTCACGGCCTCGCCGATGTAGGCGCGCAGCTCCGAAATCGGCATGCGGGTCTGCTCGCGGGAGTCGCGGTGGCGGACCGTGACGGTGTCGTCCTCCAGGGTCTGGCCGTCGACCACGATGCAGAAGGGCGTGCCGATCAGGTCCTGGCGGGTGTAGCGCTTGCCGATGGCGTCGCGCTCCTCCATAATCACGCGGAAATCGTGGCGCAGCGAGTTGAAGATGTCGGTGGCCTTTTCAGGCATGCCGTCCTTTTTCACGAGCGGGAAAATGGCCGCCTTGATGGGCGCCAGGGCCGGGTGCAGGCGTAGCAGGGTACGGGTTTTGGTCTGCTGCTGCTCGCCTTCGCCCTCGGTAATGGTTTCTTCCTGGTAGGCCTGGCAGAGCGTGGCCAGGAACAGGCGGTCGGCGCCCACCGAGGTTTCCACCACGAAGGGCACGTAGTTGCCGTAGGCCTTGCCGGTTTCGGGGTTGATGTCGGCGTCGAAGTACTGCTGTTTCTTGCGGCTGAGCGTCTGGTGCTGGGTCAGGTCGAAATCGGAGCGGGAGTGGATGCCCTCGATTTCCTTGAAGCCGAAGGGAAACTCAAACTCGATGTCGACGGCGGCCTTGGCGTAGTGAGCCAGCTTGTCGTGGTCGTGGAAGCGCAGCTTGGCGGCGGGCAGGCCCAGGGCCTCGTGCCAGCGGCGGCGGGTGGCCTTCCAGGTCTCGTACCACTCGCCTTCGGTGCCGGGGCGCACGAAAAACTGCATTTCCATCTGCTCGAACTCCCGCATGCGGAAGATGAACTGCCGGGCCACAATCTCGTTGCGGAAGGCCTTGCCGATCTGGGCAATGCCAAACGGCACCTTCTGGCGGGCCGACTTCTGCACGTTCAGGAAGTTGACGAAGATGCCCTGGGCCGTTTCGGGGCGCAGGTAAATCTGGCTCGAATCCTCAGCCACGGCCCCCACCTGGGTCGAGAACATGAGGTTGAACTGGCGCACGTCGGTCCAGTTGCCGGTTTTGCTGACGGGGCAGACGATTTTCTCGTCGAGGATGAGCTGCTTGACGCCGGCCAGATCCTCGCTCGTGAGCAGGCGGCCCATTTCGGCCAGCAGGGTTTCGGCCCGGGCCAGCTCGCCGTTCTTCTCGTACTCGGCGGCCTTGTCCTCGAGCAGCACGTCGGCGCGGTAGCGCTTCTTGCTGTCGAGGTTATCAATCATGGGGTCGGAGAAGCCGTCGACGTGGCCGGAGGCTTTCCAGGTGAGCGGGTGCATGAAGATGGCCGCATCGATGCCCACCACGTTCTGGTGCAGCTGGGTCATGGCCTTCCACCAGAGCTGCTTGAGGTTGTTTTTGAGCTCCACGCCGTTGGGACCGTAGTCGTAGACGGCGGCCAGGCCGTCGTAGATTTCCGATGACTGGAACACGAAGCCGTATTCCTTGGCGTGCGACACGATATTGGCCAGCGTACCCTCGGTGGTAGGCGCGGCAGATTTGGGCTCGTTGCTCATGTTATAATAGAGAAGGGAGAGGCAGGTAGGGAGAGGTGAGAAGGAGCCAGCCTGGGGTACTCCGGTCCGAAGGCCCGTTTCCATTTGCGCCTTGTTTCTCGCTTCTCACGCCTGAACTGGGGCAAAAGTAGCTAAAGCCCGCACTAGAAGCCTAGCCGGGCCAACAGAAATAGCCCTGAAAACCTGCCAGTCAGGAATTTAGGCACGCCGGGGCAACTAGCTCAACCAATATGAGCAGGCTGCGTTTAGCGGCTCAACTCGCCGGGCCTTCGGGCAGTGCGGTAACAATTTCATAATCTTGCGCCCCCTTAGGGCGGCAGTACCTTTGGTTGCCGAAACTGAATCCTCACCAATCCCCCTTGTATGTTTGGCTTAGAGCCTCATGTGCTGCTGCTACTGGTCTTGTGCCTGATGGCGGCCTGCGCATTTGAATTCGTCAACGGTTTCCACGACACGGCCAACGCCGTGGCTACCGTTATTTACACCAACGCCCTGCGGCCCTGGGTGGCCGTGGTCTGGTCGGCGTTCTGGAACTTTATCGGGGTACTCACCGGCGGTATTGCCGTGGCCATGGGCATTGTGTACCTGCTGCCCGTGGAGAGCCTCGTGGATCAGAACGTGTACCACGGCATTGCCATGGTGGGCGCCCTCATCGTGGGGGCCATCATCTGGAACGTGGGCACCTGGTACTACGGCCTGCCCTCCTCGTCGTCGCACGCCCTGATCGGGTCCATCCTGGGCGTGGGCATTGCCTACAGCCTGCTGCCCGGCGTCAATAACGCGGCCGTAAACTGGGCCAAGGCCGGGGAAGCGGGTCTGGCCCTGATTGTGGGTCCGGTGTTCGGTTTCACGCTCACCATCCTGCTCATGTTCATCCTCAAGCGGGTGTCCACCAGCAAGGTTATCTTCAAGGAACCCCACAAGCGCAAGCCCCCACCCCTCTGGATTCGCCTCACGCTGGTGGTGACCTGTACGCTGGTGAGCTACTTCCACGGCTCCAACGACGGCCAGAAGGGCGTGGGCCTGGTGATGCTCATTCTCATTGGCATCGTGCCCTCCTACTTCGCCCTCGACCAGAGCAAAAACCCGCTCGATATGCGCGACTCCCTGGTGCGCGTGGAGCAGGTGATGAGCCGCGTGAACGTGAACGAGCTGAGCGTGGTAGACAAGAAAACGGTAGCTGACATTCGGGTACAGACCGACCGGCTGGACCAGATTTTCGCCGGGGCCCAGACCCTGGAGCAGTTGCCCCAGCAGGCTCGCTTTGATATCCGCAAAGCCATTCTGCTGCTCTCCGACCGCGCCAAAAAAATCCAGAACAGCGACAAAGTGCGCCTGAGCACCCTCGACCGGGACACGCTGTCGACGGGGTTGGCTGATATGAAGGGCTTCACCGATTACGCGCCCACCTGGGTGTTCGTCATCGTGTCGCTTTCGCTCGGCATCGGCACTATGGTGGGCTGGCAGCGCATCGTGAAAACTATTGGGGAACGAATCGGCAAGGAGCACCTGACCTACGCCCAGGGCGCTTCCTCGGAGCTGGTAGCGGCCTCCATGATCGGGGCCAGCTCGGCCCTGGGGCTGCCCTCCTCCACCACCCACGTGCTGTCGTCGGCTATTGCGGGCAGCATGGTGGCCAACCGCGGCATCAAGAACCTCAACCCCCAGATGGTGCGCAACATCGGACTGGCCTGGGTGCTCACCCTGCCCGTCACGATGACCCTGTCGGGGGGACTGTTCCTGCTGCTGCGGGCCCTGATGCCCTCCTAAAACCTTACCGGAATATTCGACTGCGTCTTGAAATTACACAAAAAGGCCCGCCGGTTTCGGCGGGCCTTTTTGCATGGGTGGGCTGAGTATCAGGGCCGTGTGAAACTTGCCTGACCAGTGCTCCAAATCGGGAAGCGTTGTTGAAAACTCCGGATTATTAGTGAGTTGTCAACTTATCCACAGCTTTTTCAGGGCATTTTGTGGATAACTCCGAACTAGGCGGGCCACTGTACCTCCAGATCCTCATCGATGAAGACGCCGAAGTTGACAAACTGCAGCTCGTTTTCGTCGAAGTACAGATCAATCATTTCCTTTTCGTAGGAAATGCGCATCTCGCCGGTGTCCATTTTCTCCACTTCGCTTTGCTCGTGGCCGTGGCGCTTCATGAGGGCCTGAATTTCCTCGGGGCTTTTGCCGTGAATGGCTTCGCCGTAGAGGCGGATGCCGGGATGGTCGGTTTCGATGCAGCTCAGGCGGTAGTCGTCCTCGCGGTCGAAGTAGAGCGAGTAGCCTTCTTCGAGGTAGTTCCAGGCCTGGTGCTCAAACTCGTCGTCGTCGTCCGACTCTTCTATTTCTTCGGGCTCGCCCATCAGGGCGCGCACCTCGTCCATGGAGGCGCCGAACTTGAGCGGACCCATGCCGATGCCGAGGCTGATTTCGTTTTCTTCGGTGCTGGAGTTGGGGGCGGATGTCTGCATTGCCGGGGGAATGGTAAGAGAGGGTGAAGAATGGTGCTTTCAGTGGAAAGCGGCTGACGGCCAATGATGGGCCGCTGAACCAGCTAACGTTTTTTTAAGGGTCAAGGGCCAAAGCTAACAGCTAATCCTTCTCAGCTGAAGGCACACTGCAAAATTACTTGCCGTAGCGCTGCTCAAAGGCGGCGCGCTGGGCCTGGTAGCCGGGATGAGCACGGGCCTCGTCCCAGCGGGCCTTAAAAATGGCCGCCGCTTCGGCTTTTACGGCATCTTCGGGCGAGCGGGGCAGTTCCTCGCGGCCGTGGGCTCCGCTCTGGCCTTTCTTATCGGCCGGTACGGGGCCCGCATATTTTTTCCCACCCCGGTGGTTGGCGTAGCGCCGGGCCCGGGTGTAGCCCATCTGCAGAAACTTACGGGCCATGTCGGCCCCCACAAAGTCCTGAGCCCGCAGATAGGCCTCAAACAGCCCGTAAATCGTATCGGCCGACTCCCGGGCCACTTCCGGGGTGCGGAAGCGCCAGTGGGGCAGAATCTCGCCTTTATAAGGCTGCACCAGCAGTACGCCCTGCTCGCCCTTGCCCACCCGGTACAGTTCGGGGCGCTGGCGGAAATCAACCGTCTGAAAGTCCAGGGTGTAATCGAAGGGCATGGCAGTGGGGATAACGGGCGCAGGCACCCTGAGCAGGGCATTTTTATACGAGCCGACTGCCCCGGGGGCTGCCTCCCGGGTCCCCGATTCCCCAAAACAGTGGATAACGCCGTCGTTTTGGTGGATAACTTCTTCAGGCCAAGTGAATAAGTGCCTCCTTTTTTTCATACCGGGATTTTCCCCGATGGCCAGCCCCCAGTCGGGCGCGAGTCCGGTGGGGGAACTGCCCGGCAGCCTTGCGTTGCCTGGCCGGACTGGTCAGCAGCAGGAGCGGGAAACCCGGGCCGCTTATCCACAGGGTTAATAACTTTTAAGATTCTTTTTTTAAATAAATTCTTTTTGTCCCCCATCATTAGGGGTGTTGATAAGTGGATAAGAATCAGGAGTTATCCACGAGTGGGATAACATGTGTACAAGAACGGACTTATCCACCGTCCATCAACAGGGGGTGTGGATAATAACTTGTTGTTTATCAGACGATTATCATAGTTTTTAACAATCCACAGGACTTATCCAGAAATCCACAATCCACAGCCTTGCCCGAGTGTGGATTGTGGGATTTTCGGGGGAAAGTTATCCACCTCTATCCACCGCTCATGTGGGTAAAGTACCCCCTGTGGAGCGGGTTGAACAACCAAAAAAACTTGTCCGCAAGTTCTCCACGCATTATCCCCAGGTTTCCCCACCATTATCCACAGGTTATGCTCCCAAGCTTCAGATTCGTGGAAAACTATGTGGATTACGTTTCCCGGAAGGCCCCGATATGCTCTTCCGACGCCCCAGGCCCCGATTTGCAGTGTGGATATCTTTGCCGCCCGTACGCTATATAGGCACAAGTAGGACTTTAGCTGGTTTGCCTCTTTCCGCCCGTCAGGCCGGCTCCAGCTACCTTGGGCCGGCTACCATCCGAGGCGGGCGGGCCACGGTAAGGGCAGGAATAGCACCCTTGGATGCGCCGTGGCCCACCAGCAGCCATGCCGTACTGCCAAGCGGTGGTGCGCAGCGGGAACCTCCTTCCGTAGCCCCTGGCCGACCGAAGCCAGCGCGCAGAAAGCCGTTGGGCCGGCAACACCACGCCGAGGCATGCTGTTGCCGGCCCAACGGCCTGGCAGGTATTGTGCAGCGGAACGGATGATCCGGGCTCCGGGTCTGCCTAGAAGCTCAGGGTTTCCACGTTATCAAAGTTGGAGCGAATCTGGATGGTTTTGGGCAGCAGATACACCGGCTCGGGTGGCGTGCGCAGGTCGGGGGCACCGCCCTGCCAGCGCCCGTCCTGATTCTGGTCCAGGAGCACGCGCAGGCGGTACGTTCCGGGGGGCAGGTTATCGAAGCGGTAAGTGCCTTGGGGACTGTCGAGGGTTTGCTGCACCTGGCCGCGCTCATCCAGCAGCTGCACCCAGTAGCGTTTGGCCGTAGTCTGCACGGGGCCGCTGAGCGTGCCGGTGGTGGTTTGCTCCACGACGGGCAATTTCAGCGGTTTCAACCCCAGGGACTGGCCCGTAACACCGCGGACCACCGCGCTGTCGAGAATAAAGGTGACGGTTTTACGGGCGCTGGTATTCAGGTTCAGGGCCAAGGTGGTGCGGTCGGGACTAAGGGAGCCGTCCTGGGGCAGGCGCAGGGGACGGCGCTTCAGGGAGTCTTCTACCAGCGTGCCGATGGGCTTACCGGGCACGAGGCGCAGCGGTTCGGAGAACTCAAACTGCACCTGGCCCTGGCGATACACTTCCCGGGGGCTGCCGGCCACCGTGTATTTCGGAGCCGGTTTGGGCGTTACTTTCGGCGCTTCGGCGAACTTTACCGTCAGCGTGTCGCGGCCGGGGTTGCCGGCGCTGTCGGTGGCGGCCAGCAGGTAGCGCCCTTCGGTCAGATCCGGCGTCCGGAAGAGTACCACCGTGCGGCCGCGCTCGGTGAGTTGCACGGCTTCGTTGAGGGCAGCGGGGGCCGCCGCCGCCCCCAGGGGGGTGAGTACGGCCTGAGTCAGCCCTTCGCTGTAGCTCACCCGCAGGTCGGTGGGGCTGGCTTTCTGGGCCGTCACGAGCGGGCGGCGGGTATCGGGGCGGGTGAGCAGGAAGCGCAGGCTGTCGGGGCCGCCGCCGGGGCCGACCGTGAGCAGGTCGGGCAGGTAGCCAATGAGCTCGGGCTCCTCGTAGCGGTTGTTCTGATTCTTGTCGGCCAGGGCGTAGGCGCGGTAGCGGCCGGCCTTGAGGTAATTGAGCTCGAAGCGGCCTTCTTTGTCGGTGCGGGCCAGGTAATAGGGCCGGCCGCGGCGGATGTTGGCCGTGTCGGCTTCAGGATAAAGCACCACCGATACGTTCTCGGCCGGCTGCTGGCTGAGCACGCCCACCACCGTGCCCCGCACCGCGGCCGAGTCCAGCTCGGGGCCGGTGCTGAAGCTCACCCGGGCGTTAGCGGCCTTGTTGCTCTCAGTGATGTCACTGATGGCTTCCCCGAAGTTAAACGAGTAGGTTGTGTTCGGAGCGAAGGGCTTCTCGAAGGTGAGGGTAACGGCCGTGCGGTCTTCGCGCAGTTTGTAGGGGTTATCGGCGTCGAGCAGCGGGGCCACGATGAGGTTTTTGGCCAGATCCTTCACCTGCACCTGCTCCGAGAACTCCAGCCGTACGCTCTGGCCGCTCACGTTGCGGGACCCGTTGGCGGGCGTAGTGCTCACCAGCTTGGGCGGCGTCGTGTCGCGGGTACCGCCCTCGGGCGAGCTGATGGCCGCGCAGCCACTCAGGCCCGCCGCCGCGGTAGTCAGGAAGAAAAGAAAGCGCATCGCGGATGTTGCGGATGATGGAATTGCGCAGCCCGGGAAGTAGTCCGAGGACACTCCTGAAGCCGTTGGCTGGGCCGGGGCCGAAGGTACAAACCCTAACGCTGGCCGCCCCGCAAACAGGTATGCCGACGGCCGGGCAACGGGCCAGCTTCCTCATCCGGAGGACCAAAACCCCTCCCCTACCCCACCGGCTACCGCTTGTGGGCCACGTAAATCAGGCTGCTGTACTGGCCCTCGTGCCGGGCCGCGTACTGGTTGGATTTGTAGCCGGCCTTGAGCACCGACAGCATGCCGCCGCCCCGCTCGGCCCGGTGCTTCTCACTGAGCATGCTCACATAGTAAGCATCCAGGGGCATGGGCAGCACCTGCGTCACCTGCATTTTATGCTTTTTAAGCAGTTGCTTCATGGTTTTGGGGCTGAAGTGGTACAGGTGCCGGGGCACATCGTAGGCGGCCCAGTCCTGGCGGTAGTGCTGGGCGTCGAGGCTGTCCACGTTGGGCACGGCCACCAGCAGGGTGCCGCCGGGCTTCAATAGCCGGATGAGCTGCTGGAGGGTATCGTTCAGCTCGTGAACGTGTTCGAGCACGTGCCAGAGCGTAATGGCCTCGAAGGAAGCTTGCTGGTACTGCACCAGGCTTTCGGTGCCTACGGGCTGGCCCACGCGCCGGCTGGCTTCCTCCCGGGCCCGGGCGTTGGGCTCCCAGCCGGCTACCTGCCAGCCGTCGGCCTTAGCGGCGGCCAGGAAATGGCCCGTGCCGCAGCCGTAATCGAACAGCTTTCCTTTAGTGGCCAGCTTGTTCACCAGGGCCACCTTGCGGCGCATGGTGAAAACCCGCGCCACCTTGTACGCCTGGTTGATAATCCCCCCGGCCCCACTGTTGTGCGATACGTACTCATCCGACTCGTAATAGCGGCCGATGTGGGCGGCGTCGGGGCGGGGGTTGGTGAACTGGAACGTGCAGGCCTCGCACTGCTGAATGGCGAAGCTCTCCTTGCTGACGGATTTATCCTCGACCACCAGCTTGTTGCGAAACTCCGTTTTGCCGCAAACCGGGCACTTCTCCAAACGCTCGTAAATCACAGATGCTCGCTGATTAGGTTGATGACGCAGATTGCAACAGCCGGCCGGCCGGACCCGCAATGCGCACCACGAAAGTACGAAACCAAACCGGCCGCAGAACCTGGAAGATTCTGCGGCCGGTTTGGGTAACAGGAACGTCATAAGTAAGAACGTCATTCCATCAGAACGTCATTCCGAGCGGAGCGAGGAATCTCGCGTGCTGATACAGGAGTAGTAATCCAACCTCAGCACGCGAGATTCCTCGCTGCACTCGGAATGACAGTTAGCCTCGGGCGAGATTCCTCGCTCCGCTCGGAATGACGTTCTGGTTGCTCAGGATGACACCATCCTACCGCCCCAGATACACCATCAGCACCGATACATCCGCCGGTGAAACGCCGCTGATGCGCGAGGCCTGGCCCAGGGTTTCGGGCTGGATCCTGAGCAGCTTTTCGCGGGCTTCGTGCGAGAGGGCGGGCATGGCGGTGTAGTCGAGGCGGCCTTGGATGACGAAGTTTTCCAGCTCCTGCACGCGGGCGGCCTGCTGGTGCTCTTTCTCCAGGTAGGCCTCGTACTTCACCAGAATTTCGGCCTGCTCCAGCGCGTCGGGGCGGTACGGGGCCAGGGCCAGGGTGAGCTCGGGCAGCACGCGGGCCAGGGCCGGCAAATCAATGCCGGGGCGGCGCAGCAGGTTCACGGCGCGGGTTTTCTCGCTGATAACGGCCGAGCCGATTTCCGTGAGCCAGGGATTAATGTCCTGGGCCTCGATGCCGAAGTTCTTCAGCAGCTTGGCTACTTCCTTGGTCTGCTGCTCCTTTTCGCGCACCAGCTGCATGCGCTCCTCCGAGGCCAAACCCAGCTCGTAGCCCAGGGGCGTGAGGCGCAGGTCGGCGTTGTCCTGGCGCAGCAGCAGGCGGTGCTCGGCGCGGCTCGTGAACATGCGGTAGGGCTCGTCGGTGCCTTTGTTCACGAGGTCGTCGATGAGCACCCCGATATAGGCTTCGCTGCGCTTGAGCACGAAGGGCGCCTTGCCGTGCACCTTGTTGTGGGCGTTGATACCGGCCATCAGGCCCTGGCAGGCGGCCTCCTCGTAGCCGGTGGTGCCGTTGATCTGGCCCGCGAAGTACAGGTTCTGGATCAGCTTGGTTTCCAGGGTGAGCTGGAGCTGCGTCGGCGGGAAGAAGTCGTACTCGATGGCGTAGCCGGGGCGGAACATCTTGGCGTTTTCGAAGCCGGCAATTTTGCGCAGGGCGCGGTACTGCACGTCCTCGGGCAGCGAAGAGCTGAAGCCGTTCACGTACACTTCCACCGTGCTCCAACCTTCCGGCTCCACAAAAATCTGGTGGCGGTCCTTGTCGGCGAAGCGGTTGATTTTGTCTTCCACGCTCGGGCAGTAGCGCGGCCCCAGGCCCTTGATGCGGCCCTGGAACATCGGCGACTTCTCGAAGCCCTCCTTCAGGATTTCGTGGACTTCGGAGTTGGTGTAGGTGATGTAGCACGGGCGCTGGTTGCGCAGCGCGGGCGTGTCGAGGTACGAAAACTTGCTGGGCTCAGCGTCGCCGGCCTGTTCCTCCATTTTGCTGTAGTCCAGGCTGCGGCCGTCCACGCGGGGCGGGGTGCCGGTTTTCATGCGGCCGGCTTCGAAGCCCAACTCAATCAGCTGCTCCGTGATGCCGGTGCTGCCCTTCTCGGCCGCGCGGCCGCCGCCAAACTGCTTTTCGCCGATGTGGATGAGGCCGTTCAGGAACGTGCCGTTGGTAAGCACCACCGACTTGCCCCGGAACTCGATGCCAAGCTGGGTTTTCACGCCCACGCACACGCCGTCTTCCACCACGAGGCCCGTGACGGCTTCCTGCCAGAAATCCACGTTGGGCGTCTGCTCCAGCGTCATGCGCCACTCCTCGGCAAAGCGCATCCGGTCCGACTGCGCCCGGGGGCTCCACATGGCGGGGCCTTTGGAGCGGTTCAGCATCCGGAACTGAATCATGGTTTTGTCGGTGATGAGGCCCGACTGGCCGCCCAGCGCGTCTACCTCGCGCACAATCTGGCCCTTGGCCACCCCGCCCATGGCCGGGTTGCACGACATCTGCGCGATGGTGTTCATGTTCATCGTCACCAGCAGGACTTTGGAGCCCATGTTGGCGGCCGCGGCGGCGGCCTCGCAGCCGGCGTGCCCGGCTCCTACTACAATGACGTCGTACTTTTCTTGCTGAAACATGAATTCGCGGATTTAGGCGGATTAGTCGGATTTCGCGGGTAATGGAGCCCAAGCGCGGGCCCGGCCCGGATTGAACACGGTTTCGTCCGGTAGTCGTTCAACGAGGCGCCAAGCCTTTGCTTGGCGTTGCCTTGCCGGGCTGTTGGCGCTCCGGATAAACAGAAAACGCCTGCCTCGGGCCGGCGTAGCGTCAGAAAAAACCGGGCTTCCCGGCGGCCCCAACCCGCTCAAAACGTGCGCAAAGATACGCACTCGGCCGCTTCTTTGCGCGCCGCCGGAGCTTATTCGGGTTCTTCCTCTGCTGCCTCCTCCTCTCCCCAACCGGCCAGCAGCTCAGCGGATTGCTCCCGCACCGCCTCCCAGTCGAAGGGCTGCCACATGCTGCGCCGGCAGTCGAACACCTCCGTGGCAGTCAGGCAGGGAAATAGCTTGTAGTCGAATTTGGGGTAGTCGTTGACGAGGTAGCCGGGGTAGTAGTAGGTGTGGCCGCAGCGGCGGGCGTGCTCCAGCTTGAGCAGCATCAGGTACTTGCCCAGGCTGTTTTTGCGGTAGGTGGGGTCGTAGAAGTTCATGATGCCGGCCAGGGTGCGGGCGCCCCGGTCGAAGATGCCGGCCGCAATTAGCCGGCCCTCGTCGCGCACTTCCAGCACCTCGGTCCGGAACACGTTATGGGTGGCGCCGGCCAGCAGGAAGGCCTCGACCGTATCGGGGGCATCGAAATTGATGCTGCGGCGGTAGCGGGCATAGAGCTCCTCCACCTCGGCCGTCAGCTCAAACGGCCGCAGCCGCACCGAAAACGGCGCGTTCAGGCGCAGCAGGCGGCGCTGGGTGGGACCGTACACCACATCGGCCAGGCGCAGACGCAGCCAGTGCACGGTGTACAGCTGCTCATTGATAGGCAGAAACCGGCAGGTAAACAGGTCCTGGTGCATCCGGTAATACCCCTGGCCCAGGTAGAAATCCAGGGCCTCGCCGGGAATAATGCGGATAGGTGGCGGCGTAGCGGACATAGGCATTTCAGGCGGGTAGAGGAATGATTTAGCGGATAAAACGTCATTCCGAAAAGAAAACGTCATTCCGAGCTTGCCGAGGAATCTCGCGTGCTGACGTTGAATTACTCTGGCAACATCAGCACGCGAGATTCCTCGGCAAGCTCGGAATGAGGTTCTTTTTTAATTCATCGGACACCAAAAACGCCCACGTTTCGGCGGGCGTCTCTGGAAAAAAACAAGGCGGTAAGCGCCTAAAACGTGCGCAGCGAAAGGCAGTCGTCTTCCTTTTTGCGCATGGCGGTCTGGCTGAGTAGGTCCTTGTCGGCGTAACCCAGCAGGTGGAGCACGCCGTGAATCATGACGCGGTGCAGCTCATCGCGGAAGCTCACGCCGTGGGTCTGGGCGTTTTCGCGCACCCGGTCCACGGAAATAAAGATGTCGCCCTCGATGAGGTCGGCGTCGTCGGCGTTGTCGAACGTGATGACGTCGGTGTACGTGTCGTGGTCGAGGTACTCCACGTTTACCTTGTGCAGGTATTCGTCGGAGCAGAAAATGTAAGTGAGCTGCACGATTTCGTGCTCATGCACTTCCGCCACGCGCTCAATCCAGGACGTCAGGTCCTGGGCATCGGCCAGCTCAAACTCCACGTCCTCCACCAGGAACTCGATGCCGTGCGATTCAGCTTCGAAGCCCTCATTTTCCAAATCATCGTGCTCAGTTGGCAGGTCGCTCATGAGGGCAGCAGGCAAAGAAGGTACTAACAGCAGGAAACCCAAACGGGCCGGCAGCGCAGCCCGGCGGGCAACTTAGATGGTTTCGTTGGCGGTCGAATGCTCGGCCTCCGCCTCGTTGGGCGTGGTGGGCAGCATGAAGGTGAGCTGCACGTGGCGGCCGTCCTTGGTGAATTCCACCTCGTCGGCCAGGTGGCGAATCAGGAAGATGCCGCGGCCGCCGGGGTTTTCGATGTTTTCAGGAGCCGTAGGGTCGAGCAGGTTGTCGTAGTCGAACCCGGTGCCTTCGTCCTCCACTTCAAACTTCACGCGGTCGGGCTCCACAAACAGCGACAGGAACACGTTTTTGTCCTTGTCGAACTTATTGCCGTGGCGAATGGCGTTGTTCACGGCTTCCGTGACGGCCACCATGATGTTGCCGTAAATGTCATCGTCGATGTGAAATGTATCCTTCGAGTTGTCGATAAAACTTTCTACAACGCGGATATTTTCAACCAGGGAGGGAATCTGAATTTTGACCTGCTTCATAAAAGGGAAAAAGGAAGGGCAGCGGGTAAGGGAGGTAAAATTAGCTGAATGCTATTTTATTTTCTGAAAATATTCACTCACTTCCCGCTGATAGTACGGAGTAAGCGCCGGGGGTACAATACGCAGCAGTTCGGTCTGGCGGTTTTGCTGCCGTTTGTACTGCTGAAATGCCGGCGGAAAAACCGGGGGACGTTGCTGGGCCGTCTGCGCCTCCCGCTTGTCGTCCTGGTCCCGCTCCCGGGCCGATTTCTCGGCTTCCAGCAAACGGGTAAGGATTTGGCGCTGACGCAGAACAGTCTGTTCCGTCAGCCGCTTGTTTACGAGGTCGGTTTCGGTTTGTTCCATCATTTTTTTCACGTCGCCGAGGCCGCCGGCGCCGTCCTGGCCCTGGCCATCCTGGTTGGAACCGGGTTTGCCGCCGCTTTTCTGCTGCATGCGCTCCAGCTCCTGCAGGGCCTGGCGCAGCATCTGCTGCTGGCCGGCCAGCTTGGCCAGTTCCTCGGAGAGGGCCCGGCCGGTTTTGCCGCTCTGCTGGAGCTGCTGAATCTGCTGGTTGAGCTGCTGCTGCATGCGGCCCATCTGGCCTTCGCCGGCGGAGCTGCCCTTCTTCTTCTTGCGGCCCGGCTTGCCCCCGCCCTGCATCTGCTGCTGGCCCTCGCGCTGCTGCTGCTGCATCTGCTGGAGGGCGTCGTTGAGCATGAGGGCCAGGTTGTTCATGCTGGTCATGGCCTGCTGCTGGGCGCTGGTGGCCCGGCCCACGTCGCGCTGCCGGATCTGGTCGAGGGCCTCGTCCATGCGGCCGTTCATCTCGCCCACCTCCCGGGTCACGAAGCTCTTGATCTGGAACACGCGGTTGGCCAGGGCGTAGAGCGAGTCCTGCACCACCCGGGCGTCGTCCTTGAGCTTGCGCTGGGTCTGGCCGAGCTGCACGAAGCGCGGGTCGCTCTGGTCTACCTGCCGGAACTGCTGCATAAGGTTTTCCTCGTCGAAGCTGAGCTTGAGCAGGTTTTCGAGGATGTCGCGCAAATCGTCGATGTTCTGCTGCTGCTGGTCCTGCTCCTCCTGCTCCATCTGCTGCTGCATCTTCTGGGCCATCTGCTGCATTTTCTGGGCGGCCTGACGCTGGCTCTGGCTGGCTTTCTGATTCTGGTTTTTGCCCAGCTGCTGCTGGCTCTGCTCCTGCTGCTCGTCCACCTGCTGCTGGTCCTGCTTCATCTCGTCGGCCCCGTTCTGGCCATCGAGCTGCTGGTCCATCTCCTTCAGGTCCTTGAGGTCCTCTTTCACCTCCTCGAACTTTTGCTGCTGCTCGGCCTGCTGCTGCTGTAGTTTTTGGTTTTCGGTTTTTTGTTGTTGGCTATCCTTCTGATTAGCGGGATTCTGCTTGTCGTTCTTCTCAGTTTGTTCGGCCAGCTGCTGCTGCTCCTGGGCCAGCTGCTGGAGCTTTTCGAGGGCCTGGTCCTGCTTCTGCTCGAACTGGAGCTGCTTGAACATTTCGAGGGCCCGCTCCAGCTCCTTTTGCAGGGTGTTTTCCTTGTTTTCGAGCTGCTGCAGCAGTTTCTGCATCTCGGGCTGGTTCTGGTCCTGCTGCTGCTCGAGCAGCTTGCGCAGCTCCTCGTAGAGCTTCTTGGTTTCGGGGTCGAGCAAATCGTCCATGAGCTTCTGGAGCTCCTTGGCCTTCTCGGCCAACTGCTCGTTCTTTTGCGGGTCGAGCTGGTTCTGCTGTTCCTGAAGCTGCTCGAACTGGCGCTTGAGCTCATCGAGGGCCTGATCCATCTGCTGCTTCTCGTCGAGCATGTTCCGGAGCTGCTTGCGGTCCTGGAAGCTCAGGTCGCGCTTCACCTTGAGCTTGTCCTCGGCCTTGGCCAGCTCGCGCTCCATCTTCTTCGACTCCTTGGCGGCCTGGCTCATCTGGCTCTGCATGGCCTGGCTCTGGGAGGCCAGCTGCTGGCGCTGCTCACTGCGCGAAGGCAGGCGGAACTCGGCGGTGCGGCTGCGGCCGGGTTTGGCCCCGTTCACGCCGTCGTTGTCCCAGACCTGCACGAAGTACTCGAGCCGGTCGCCGGGCTTGAGGCTGAGCTTGCGCACGTCCCACTGGTAGGCGTAGCTCTGGCTGGGGCCGCGGCCCAGGGGCAGGGCGCGGGCCTGGTAGGCGGCGTTGGGCCGGCTCTTGCTGAGCACGCGGTAGTGAAGTTGGAGGCGGGAGAAGCCGTAGTCGTCGCGCAGGTTGCCGCCCAGGGCCAGAAACTGGCGGGCGGTGGTGTCCTGGAAGCTCTCCAGCGTGACTTCGGGCGCCGCGTCGGGAATCACCGTCAGCTGGTATTCCATCGGGTCGCGGTTGGGACTCACGGCATTGCGCAGCTGCACGGCGTAGGTCTGGGAGCGGGTGGCGCGGCGGCGCAGGCGGAACTGGCCGGCGGCGGTTTCGTCGGGGGTGGCGGCCACAGTTTCGGCGGGGTCGCGGAATTGCAGGCGCAGCTGGTCGGTGGCCTCGGTCTGGAACTCCCAGCTCAAGGCCGTGCCCTCGGGCACGGTGAGGTTGCCGGTGTTGCGGATGGTTTCGGCCGCCCGGCCCAGGTAGGCCGGGTACGTGGCCCGCACGGCAAAGTCGCGCAGGTTGGGCCGCTGCTTCACCTTCAGGTCGTATTCCTCCGACGAAAACCCGGCCGCTTCGAGCTGGAAAGCCACGTCTTGGCGCAGCTGGCGGAAGTCGTAGCGGAAGCGGCCCGCGGCTTCGCGGGTCAGGCGGCGCTCCTTGCCCTCGTACTGAATGCTGATTTCGTTGGGCAGCACGTCGCCTTCCACCGTTACGCTGAGACTGAAATCCTCGCCCTGGAAGGCCGTCAGGTCCTGGTTTTCCACCACGAACCGGAACGGTGCGGGCGGACTGTATTGCTGGTTGTAGTGGAGAATCCGGCCGGTGCCCTGCACGAAGAAGCTCGGGTAGGCCAGCAGCAGCACGGCCACCACGGCGGCGGGCACGGCGGCGTACTTCCACAGCGGCCGGGTCTGGCGCTGAATATCAATGCCCCGCGCGAACTCGACGCCCCGCAGCTGCCCGGCCCGCTGCTCGAGGCTGGCGGCCAGCAATGCGTTCTCCTGGGCCTGGCCCCGCAGCTGGAGGGCGTTGAGCAGCTTGTCCTGGACGTCGGGGAAGAGCTCCCCCACCCGGCGGGCGGCCTGCTCGTCGCTGAGCATGCGCCGCAGATGCGTGAGGGCCGCCAGCGGCTGCCAGATCCAGCGCAGGAAGGCGTAGACGGTGCCGCCCACGAACCCGAACAGCAGCCCGGCCCGCACCCCGGTGGGCAGGTACAAGAAGTATTCGAGCAGATTGAGCACCAGAAACAGGCTCAGCAGCAGGCCGCCGGCCACCAGGGCCCCGCGCACCAGCAGGCTCAGGTAAAACTTCCGCTTAAACGCATCGAGGCGGGCCAGCACATCATCCAAAGCCCGGGTCGTTGCGGGGTCTTGCTCCACTACCATATACTTCCTAAGCTGTTAGCTGCAGCTATAAGCCGTCAGCTTTTTTTCTGACCTGCAACGGCTCATGCAAACCGCGCTACGCATGCAAAGTTGAGTAGCCTCTTTCGCCACCCGTTTCAGGCCTGGGAAAGATACGTATTTCGGCCCGGCGGCTGCATGTAGTGGACAAACCCGGTGGGGCAACAGGTTCCCGGCGTGGCTACTCCGCCGCTACTCCCCGGAAAGATAAACGCCAATAAACGCCAACCGGCCCGGCCCGCACTGCGCGAACCGGGCCGGTTTTATCAAAGAGCAAGAACCGTTAGTCCTTGTCTTTGTCGCGCTTGGACTTGCGCTTCTCCTTTTTGCCCTTGCCGTCCTTGGTTACCACTTTCATCTTCTCGGTTTCCATAGGTGCGGTCAGGCTGCCGGCGGCGGGAGTGGGCGTCGGGGCAGGGGTTACGCGGGTGCCGTTCGTGTCTAGCTCCACTACTTCGTAACCCAGCTCGTTGAGGCCGGGGAAGGCCTTGGCCCGGTCGCCGACGACCACGATGTACATCTGCTCGGCGGGCAGGTACTTCTGGGCGATGCCCTGCACGTCTTCCTTCTTGAGGTTTTTGAGGATGTCGTTCTGCTGCTTCACGTAGTCCATGGGCAGCTCGTACTCCAGCAGGCGGCTCAGGAACAGGGCCTTCTGCTGGCCGGTTTCGTACTTGAGCGCGTCGCTCTGGCCGATGGAAGCCTGCAGGAACTGGAGCTCCTCGTCGGTGATGCCGTTGCGGTAGTTCTGGATTTCCGACATGAATTCCTTCACCGAAGCGGCCGTGGCATCGGCGCGCACCCCGGCCGAGGCCGTGTAGGGGCCGGCGTAGCGCGTGGCCTGGAAGCCCGAGCGGGCCCCGTAGGTGTAGCCTTTGTCCTCGCGCAGGTTCAGGTTGATGCGCGAGTTGAAGGCCCCGCCCAGCAGGTAGTTGCTCAGGTAGGCGCGGTAGTAGTCGCCGGTGGCGTCGTAGGTGAGGGGCGTGAGGTAGCCCACCCGGATTTCCGACTGCGCGGCCCCGTCCTTGTTCACGAAGTAGATGCGCGTCTTATCGGGCTGGGTGGCCGTTTCGCCGGCCGGCAGGCTGATTGGCTTCTGCTCCCAGCCTTTGAGGAAGCTCAGCTGGTTGGTCAGCGTGGCCTGGTCTACGTCGCCGGTAGCCACCAGGTAGCTCACGTTGGGCGCGTAGTAGCTCTGGTAGAACTTCTTCACGTCGTCGAGCGTGATGCTGCCCACGGTGGCCGCGGTGCCGCTGCCGGGCACGCTCATGATGTCGACCGGGTTGTACACCAGCCGGTCGAACGTGTTGTTGGCAATGACTACGGGCTGGGTGACCTGGTTGGCAATACCTTCCAGGGTCTGCTTTTTGAGGCGGGCGAAGTCGGCCTCGTCGAAGCGCGGGTGCAGCAGGCGCTCTTCCAGCAGCTTCATGGTGGCGGGCAGGTTCTTGGTCAGCGTCTGCACGTACACCGTGGTGTTGTCGTTGCCGGAGTTCACCCGGATGGTGCTGCCCAGCTTGTCGAGCTCCGAGCTGAACTGCTCCGCCGTGTACTTCTCGGTGCCCTCGTTCATAAGGGCCGCCGTGAGCGAGGCAATACCGGCCTGGTTGCGGTTGAGCTGCTCGAGGCGGTGGCCGCCGCGGATGGTGAGCAAAGCCGTCACGGTCGGAATCTCGGTGTTGCGGTTGCCCATCACGCGCAGGCCGTTATCGAGCTGGGTCTGCCACACTTCCGGCACCTGCACCACGGGGTTGCTGCCGCCGGCCGGCTGCTTGCTGCGGTCGAAGCTGTCGGTGGCTTTGGCGTAGGTGAGGCCGGCGTAGCCGTAGTCGGGAGCCTTATAGCCGTCCTTGGAAACCGTGTAGTTATCGGCTTTGGCCGGAGCCATGCCGCCCGTTTTCGGCACCACGCTCAGAATCACGGCGTGCTTGCCCTTGATGTACTGGTTGTAGACGCGGTTCACGTCGGCCGGCGTCACGGCCCGCAGCGCCTTCAGCTCCAGGGGCAGGCGGTTGGGGTTGTTGTAGTAGGTCTGGTTGGCAGCCAGCTGGCTTACCTTGCCGCTCACGCTGGCCAGGCTGTTGACCACCTGGGCCTCGGTGCTTGACTTGAAGCGGGCCACCTGCTCGGCCGTGGCGCCGGTTTTCTCAAACTCGGCCAGGGTGCTGCGCACCTGTAGCTCGAGGCTGTCGAGGCCTTTGCCGGGGAAGGGCAGGGCCACCATGGTAAACTCGCCGGCCAGCTCCGAGGTGGAGTTGTAGGACTGGGCCTGAATGGCGCGCTGGGGCTTGATGAGGTTTTTGTAGAGCAACGAGTTCTTGCCCTGCCCGATGATTTCGGCCAGCGCATCGAGGGCGTACTCGTCGGGGTGGCCGCTGGGCACCGTCGGGAACACCATCTGCAGCATGGGGAAGCGCACGTTGTCCTGGTAGCTCACGTAGCGGTCCTGGCTGAGCTTGGGGGCGGGCAGCTTCTGGGCCGTTACGGCGGGGCCTTTGGCAATGGGGCCGAAATACTTGGCCGCCAGCCGGAGCACATCCTGGGTTTTCACGTCGCCGCCCACCGTGAGGGTGGCGTTGTTGGGCCCGTACCAGCGCAGGAAGAAGTTTTTCAGGTCGTCGACGTTGGAGCGGTCCAGGTCTTCGAGGTAGCCGATGGTGAGCCAGCTGTAGGGGTGGCCGTAGGGGTAAAGCGTTTTGGATACGTTTTCGGAGGCCAGCCCGTAGGGACGGTTGTCGTAGTTCTGGCCCCGCTCGTTTTTCACGGTGGCGCGCTGCACCTCAAACTTCTGCTGCGTTACGGCATCGAGCAGAAAGCCCATGCGGTCGGCTTCGAGCCAGAGGGCGGTTTCGAGCTGGTTGCTGGGGACGGTTTCGAAGTAGTTGGTCCGGTCGCGGTTGGTGGTGCCGTTGAGCGTGCCGCCGGCCGCCGATACCAGCTTGAAGTGCTGCTCGTCGCCCACGTTGTCGGAACCCTGGAACATCATGTGCTCGAAGAAGTGGGCAAAGCCCGACTTGCCGATCTGCTCCCGGGCCGAGCCCACGTGGTAGGTCACGTCCACGTGCACCAGCGGGTCGGAGTGGTCTTCGGTGACTATTACCGTCAGGCCGTTGGGCAGCACGTATTTTTCGTAGGGGATAACCAGCTCACCGGGCTTCCGGGTCACTTTTTCCACGAGCCGGGCCCCGCCCACGGCGGTGGCGGCCGGGGCAGCGGAGGTGGTTTTCTGGGCGAAGGTGGGCTGGACCGACAGAGCAGCGCCGAGGCCCAACAGCAACAAGTGGTTACGCGTCATCAGACAGAGATAGGGAATGGAGGGTGTAGAATGGGGTGGGAAGGTACAACGCGAAGGACAAACGCGCCAGCGGGTGGGCTGCACGCCCCGCTGCCCCCGCCCGGTATGGGCCGGTGGCCATCATCCGGTGTTCATAAAGGCCGGCGCACTTTGCGGGAGCGGGGCACCGGCCCGGTTCCGGCGGGCCCGGGCTGGAAAGCCGTCATCAGCGGGCCCCGATTCCGCCGTATCTTTGTTCGGCCTCTCCCCTGCCCTACTGCCCTACCGCCGTGCCCGTTTCCGACTACGTCCTGATTACCTACCGGCCCGATCTGCAGCTGCTGATTATGCGCTGGACGCGGCCGGCTACCCCGGCCGAGCACCGGGCCGGCTACCAGGCCGCCCTCGCGCTGGCCCGGCAGCAGCAGGTGGGCCGCTGGCTGATCGACCTGCGCAGCCGCGGCCTGGCCGACCCCGCCGACCTGCTCTGGGTGATGCACGATTTCCGCCAGGAGTTCCGCACCGCGCTGCCCACCGCCGCCCGCCGTATTGCCTACTTCACCACCCCCTATCACGCCGATATCCTGAGCGCCCGTCTGCGGGAGCTGGAAGCCGCCACCCTCGACGGCCTGCAACTGGCAGTCTTCGTGGAAGAAACCCCGGCCTACCAGTGGCTGGTTAAGTAAACGGCCGCACTGAAAACCCGTCATCCTGAGCGCAGCGAAGGATCCTCTCTCGCCAGCACGCATCGTTAGTACGATACCGTTCCGACGTGAGAGGATCCTTCGCTGCGCTCAGGATGACGTTCTTTTTGCCAACAGTTACAGGCGCGGGTCCGACTCGACGGTGGTATCATAGCCGGGCGAGCTGGTGTGAATAGTAGCGTCGGCAGTAGGGAGCTGGATGTCGTCGGCGTCGTGTACGCGCAGGGTCAGCAGGCCCGAGATAATCATGGAGCAGCCGCCCAGCACCAACGTGTACACCGCTTCGCCGTGGAACACGTTCTGGGTGAAAAAGCCCAGAATCAGGCCCGCCACTACCTGCGGAATCACGATGAAGAAGTTGAATACGCCCATGTAGTAGCCCATTTTGTTGGCGGGCAGCGCGCCGGCCAGCATGGCGTAGGGCACGCTCAGAATGGAAGCCCAGGCAATGCCCACGCCCACCATCGAGAGCAGCAGCATTTTGGGGTCCTGGATAAAGAAGATTGAAATCAGGCCCAGGCCGCCCGCTACCAGGCAAATCAGGTGCGTGACGCGGCGGCTGGTGCGCCGGGCAATAACGGGCAGCAGCAGGGCCGCCACGGCCGAAACGCCGTTGTAGACCGCGAAGCAGATGCCCACCCAGTCGGCACCCTCGTTGTAGAGCTTGGAGGTGGTATCGGTGGTGTGGTAAATGTGGCTCGTGACGGCGGGCGTAGTGTAAATCCACATCGAAAACAGGGCCAGCCAGCTGAAAAACTGCACGATGGCCAGCTGGGCCATGGTTTTGGGCATGTGGAAAATGCCGGCAAACGACTCGCGGATACCGTTCCAGAAGCCGGCCGTGCGGCGCTTTTCCTCCTCAAATTCTTCCAGGTTCTCGGGCGGGTACTCCTTGGTGTTGAACACCGTCCAGAGCACGGCCGCCAGGAACACGGCCCCGCCGATGTAGAAGGCGTATTTCACCGAGAGCGGAATCTGGCCGGCCGGGGCCGTATTGCTGATGCCAAACCAGTTGGTGAACATCCAGGGCAGCGACGAGGCCACCACGGCACCCACGCCAATAAAGAACGTCTGGGCCGCGAAGCCGGTGGTGCGCTGCTCGGAGGGCAGCAGGTCGCCTACCAGGGCCCGGAACGGCTCCATGCTGATGTTGATGCTCGAATCCATGATCCAGAGCATGCCCACCGCCATCCAGAGGGCTGTCACGTTGGGCATCACCAGCAGCGCCAGCGAAGCCAGAATGGCCCCCACCAGGAAAAACGGCCGCCGCCGCCCCCACTTTGGGCTCCAGGTACGGTCCGACATGTAGCCGATAATCGGCTGCACCAGCATGCCCGTGAGGGGGGCGGCCAGCCAGTAGAGCGCTATTTCGGTGCCGCCCAGGGTTTCAAAAATGCGACTCACGTTGGCGTTCTGCAACGCAAAGCCGAACTGGATGCCCAGAAAGCCGAAGCTCATGTTCCAGATCTGCCAGAAACTCAAACGGGGTTTTTCGCGGGTGCCGGTGGGAGCGGCCGCTACACTGGATGCCATAGTGGGGGAATTTGGGAGGTTGTTTGTGCTTAGTGCTTAGGTGATTGTGCTTAGTGCTTAGTTGGTCGTGCATAGTGCTTAGGCCGGACGGGTGAACGACCTAAGCACTATGCACGACCAACTAAGCACCAATCACTACTTCTCTTTGATCTCGAAAATATAGGCGCTTTGCGGGGCCAGCGTCACGGTGAGGTTGCTGGTGGCCGGGGCCTGGCTCAGCAGCTCGGTGTAGGTGTAGAGCTGGTTGCCGGGCAGGCCGAGGCGCTCCAGCACTTTCTCGGGGAGCTGCAGGTTGGGCCGGTAGGTCTGGTCGGGGCTGAAGTTGACCACGATGAGCAGGCGCTCGGTGTCGGTGTAGCGCAGGTAGCTGTACACGCGGTCCTGGTGGTACTGCGCATCGAGATTATAAGTATCCTGGAGCTCGTAAAACCGGCCCTTACGGATGGCTTCGCGCTGGCTGGTGAGCGTGAGCAGGCGCTGGTAGAAGGCGTGGAGCTGCTTCTGCTCGGAACTCAGGCGGCCCCCGTCGAACTTGCCGCCGTTCATCCATTTCTGGTGCTCGGGCACGCCCCAGTAGTCGAAAATGGTGGTGCGGCCGTCCTCGCCCGAGAAGCCTTCCGAGCCCTGGGCCGGCTCGCCCACGTGCTGCCCGAAGTAGAGCATCACCGGGCCGGTGCCCAGGGTGGCCGAAACCGTCATGGCCGGCAGGGCGGCGCGGGCGTTGCCGGCAAAGTCCGGGCTGACGATGCGCTGCTCGTCATGGTTTTCCAGGAAGCGCAGCATGTGGCCCGAGAAGCCCCGGCTTTCCTCCTTCCAGACCCGGGTGATGTCCTCGGTGGTGCCCTCGTTGCGCATGAGGCGGCGCAGCCCGTCGTAGAGACCCACCTTGTCGTAGAGGTAGTCGAAGTGGCCCCGCTCGATGTACATCTGGTAGGTTTTGGCGTCGTAGGCTTCGCCGATGAACACGAGGTCGGGCTTTATTTTTTTTAGCTCCGGAATCACCCAGGCCCAGAATTCCACGGGCACCATCTCGGCCATGTCGCAGCGGAAGCCGTCCACGTCTTTCTGGGCCCAGAAGATGAGAATGTCGCGCATTTTCAGCCAGGTATCGGGCGTGGGCTCGAAGTGGGGCTGGCGGCCGTTCTGGTAATCGACGCCGTAGTTGAGCTTGATGGTTTCAAACCAGTCGTCCACCTTGGGCGTGGCCGAAAACACGTCGTTGCCGGTCGCCTTGGCGGGGTTTTCCTGGAACTTGCCCTCCTCGCCGGGGCCCTTGAGCGCGCCCAGCGGGTTGTAGCCGGCCGGCACCACGAAGGGTTGGCCGGGGAAGTAGTAAAAGTTGTTGGACGGCTTGAACGCCTGGGTTTTATCGTCCCGCTCGCCCAGGTCTACCACGCCGGCCGGTTTGGCATCCGACTTATAGGTGCGGGCCACGTGGTTGGGGATAAAGTCGATGATGACCTTCAGGTCGTGGGCGTGGGTGCGCTTCACCAGGGCCTCAAACTCCTGCATGCGGTTTTTCACGTCCACGGCCAGGTCGGGGGCCACGTCGTAGTAGTCGCGGATGGCATAGGGCGAGCCGGCGCGGCCTTTTATCACGTCGGCGTCGTCGAGGGCAATGCCGTACTTGGTGTAGTCGGTCATGGTGGCGTGCTCGATTACGCCGGTAAACCACACGTGGCTCACCCCCAGCTGCTTGATGGCGCGCAGGGCCTGGTCGTTGATGTCGTTGAATTTGCCCACCCCGTTTTCCTCAACGGTGCCGTAAGGCTTATTCACGGCGGTTTTGTTGCCGAACAGGCGGGTCATAAGCTGATAAATCACCAGCTTATGGTCCTGGGGCTGCTCGTCGGTGGTATTGCGGTCGGAAGTCACGGCGGCGGTTGGGGTAGAAGTTCCGGCGGCGGGCCCGGGAGCGGCCGCGGCGCTAGTGCCGGCAGGTTGGGTGGTGGAGCAGGCGCTCAGGCCGCAACACGCCGCCAGGACGGCCGGAAGAAACAACAATTTCATAAAGCGGGTGGGGCGGGAAAAAAGAAGCGGAACGAAGAAGGCGCGGCTAAAGCTACCATTCCTGGGACACGGGATGCAACATCAGCTCATCCACCACCACGTGGGCGGGCGCCTCGAGCACGTAGCGCACGGCCTGGGCCACGTCGGAGGGGCGCAGGTGAGTTTTTTCGGCGGCGGCGCTGCCCGGCTTGGAGTCGTTGAAGTAGGTATCCACCATGCCCGGGTAAATGGTGCTCACCTTGATGCCGTGGGGCCGCACCTCCTTGCGCAGGGAGCCCAGCAGCGCGTCCTGGGCGTACTTGGTGGCCCCGTAGGCGGTGCCGTGCTCAAAGGTGCGCCGGCTCACATCGGAGGCAATGCCCACGATGTGGCCCCGGCCCTGGGCCTTGAAGTGGGGCACCACGGCCTTGCAGAGCAGGAAGGTGCCCTTCACGTTCACGGCAAACATCTGGTCCCACTCGGCGGCCTCGAAGTGCTCGAGTAACCCGAAGGAACCCACCCCGGCGTTGCAGATGAGCATGTCGAGGCGGCCGTAGCGGCTCAGGGTTTCGTTGACGATGTGCTGGGCGTCGGCTTCGTCGGCCACATCGGCCGGAATGGCCAGGCCCTGAGTTTTGGCGTTAAGCTCTTCCAGTTCCTCGGCGGTGCGGGCTACGGCTACCACTTTGGCACCCTGCAGGGCCAGCAGCAGGGCAATGGCCCGCCCGATGCCGCGGCTGGCACCCGTTACAATGGCTACTTGGTCGGTGAGGTCAGTCATGGTTTTATCAGGTTTACACTGAAAATACTACAAGCGTAGCATATAAGTAGCGGGGGCCGGCGGTGGTTCCCGGCGGCCCCGCAGTTCTTATTTTTTCAGCTCCACCACCCAGGACGTGCGGCCGGGAATTGTAAAGGTTTTAAGGTCGGAAAGCGCCGCACCGGTCATGATTTCGGTGCCGCCCGTGAAGCCGCCGGTGCGCTCCACAAAGCGGGCCCCGTCCACGGTTTTCTCGTCCTTATTGCCGTTGAGCAGGATCATGACGGCCTCGCCCTGGTCGTTGTAGCGGAAGTAGGTGTACACGCCATCCTGCGGGATGAACTGCATGAGCTTGCCCGTGGCCAGCACCGGGTGGGCCTGGCGGTAGAGGCTGAGCTTGCTGAGGTAATTGAACGCCTCGCCCGCCTGACCCGTGCGGCCGGCCGCCGTGAAGTAGTTCTGCTTATCACCGGCAAAGCCGCCGGGGAAGTCCTCGCGCACCTTACCGTCGGGGTTCGAGAAGTTCTTCATCAGCACCTCGGTACCGTAGTACAGCTGCGGAATGCCGCGGCTGGTGAGCAGCCAGGTAACGCCCAGCTTGTACTTGTCGAAGTCTTCGCCAATCACCGAGTAGAAGCGGCTCATGTCGTGGTTGTCGAGGAAGGTCACGTTGCGGGTGGCGTCCTCGTACATCCAGTCGCCCTGCAGGGCTTCGTACACCCGGTTCAGGTTGGGCTGGTCGCCCCGCAGCGCGTCGTGAATGGCGTTCTGCGACTGGAAATCGAACACCGATTCCAGGTTGGACTTGAAGCCATCGACGGGCTGGAACACGTTGCGGGCGAAGAACGCCTGCTGGGCTGTGCTGCCCACCCAGGCCTCGCCAAACTTGAACAGGTTCGGAAACTCCTCATTCAGGGCCTGGCCCCACTGCATCAGAAACTTAGGGTCGGAATACGGGTAGGTGTCGATGCGGTAGGCGTCGAGGCCGGTGTACTCCACCCACCACAGGAAGTTCTGAATCAGGTAGGTCGCCACCAGCGGGTTGCTCTGGTTCACGTCGGGCATGGTGGTATCGAACCAGCCTTTGTTATACAGCTTGCGGTCCAGCTGGGAGCCGTAAGGGTCGTTGAGGGCCGAGGAGTTGTAGTTGCTGCGCGTGAAGCCGGGCCACTGGTTGAACCAGTCCTTGGCGGGCTGATCCAGGAACAGGTAGTTTTGGGAACCCATGTGGTTGAGCACCACGTCGTGCACCACTTTCAGCCCGTTCTGATGGGCCTTTTCTACAAACTGCTTGTATTCTTCCAGCGTGCCGTAGCGGCGGTCAGTGTTGTAGTAGTCGGTGAGGGCGTAGCCGTGGTAGCTGGCCTTGGGCATGTCGTTTTCCACCACCGGCGTCAGCCACAGAGCCGTCACGCCCAGGCTCTTGAAGTAGTCGAAGTGGTTTTCGATGCCCTTCAGGTCGCCGCCGTGGCGGGCGTACATCGAGTCGCGGGCCACTTTGGGCGCGCGCATGTCCTTGATATAATCGTTTTTCGGGTCGCCGTTCGAGAACCGGTCGGGCATCAGGAAGTAGATGAAATCCTGTTGCGCGAGGCCCTGCACCTTCTGCTGGTCGCCGGGCGTGGTGCGCTGCCTGAGCTCGTAGGCGAAGGTGGTTTTCTTGCTGCCCTTAAACTCCAGCTGCAGCTTGCCGGGCCGGGCCGTGGGGCTGATGGTGAGGTTGAGCAGCAGGTAGTTGGGGCTTTCCAGCTTCTGCACCCCGTCCAGGGTCACGCCCTCGTAGGCCCTGAGCGTGGCGGTGCTGCTGGCAATGCCGGGCCCGTGCACCAGCAGCTGCAGCTTGGGGTTTTTCATGCCCACCCACCAAAAGGTCGGGTCGATGCGCTGGATGGCGGCGGTTTTGGCGGCCGGGGCGGCCAGTTCGGTAAGCGTTACGGCCGGGGCAGCCAGGGTGGCAGAGGTGGTGGCGGCAGCCAGCAGTGAGCCGGCCAGCAGCGGCAGAAATCGGGAAGGTATCATACCAGTGAGTGGGAAGTCGGAAACGTGGCAGACAAGGTACGGTGCCCGGCCCCGGTTACGCTACTGCCTCACCACCCCAAACTAGTGGGCTATTGACGAATGTTGCGTGCCTCGTTGCGCTGTCGAGCCGTTTCTGCTCCACAACCCGGCTAATGGGGCACGGACTCCAGTTCGTAGCCCGCCGCCCGAACGGGCCACGGACTGAAGTCGGTGCCCCCATAATCAGCCTACGCAAAAGCCCCGCCACCTGTACACCAGGCAACGGGGCTTCGGGAACGGGTGTGGACCGGCGCCGACTTCAGGACTCAGCCGGCAGCAAAATCAGGAGACGCGGGCAGGCCAAGGGAGCTTAGAGAGTCGGGCCGTTGTCGACCTTGGCTTCCACTACCTGCTGCACGCTGGCGGGCAGCGCGGAAAGCACGTCGAGGCCGGTGGCCGCCTCAATGGCATCGACGCTGGTGCGATACTGGCCCCAGTTGCTGGTCGTCCCCTGCTGATTGGGCGTGTCGATGGCGATGATGCGGGTCGAAGTCGACACGCGGCTCACATCGTTATTGCCCACGGGCAGCACCACGATAACCTTCCACACGCGGGCCGGCACCTGGATGCGGCCCTGGTCGATGGTTTCGGTGTAGCCGGCCGAGCCAGTGCCGCCACGGCCGTAGGCGCCCATGATGATGTAGAGCTCGTTGCCCTGGCTCAGGAGCGTGCGGGAGTAGTTTTCCAGCGCCGCCCAGGTAATCTGGTTGTTGTTGGGCGCCTGCGGAATCATGTTGGTCATCAGGAACGTGGCCGAGTTGGCGGCCACCGAGCTGGTGCGGTCCGCGGAGGGGCAGTTGTGGCCCCGGTCGAAGCCGGAACCGCTGTAGCTGGTGCCCTGCACCTGGTACCAGCCGGCGGGCAGGGTGTTGTCGGCCCGGAAGTCATTCTGGCGGGCGGCGGAGCCGCTCCAGCTGGCATCCAGGTGCCAGCTTACCCACGTAGGAGTGCCCCGGTCGCGGTGGTAGCTCAGCGCATACTCCGGCTTGTTGAGCAGGTAGTTGGTGGGCATACTGATGTTGGTTGCCGCCCCGCTGGGGTTGCCCATGGTCAGGTGCTGATTGTCGGCCGCGGCGGGCGGGGGCGGCGAAGTAGTTCCGCCGTACTGCTCTACCGTGATGTTATCAAAGTTGATGCGGCTGGTACCGCCCGAAGTCTTGCGGATTTGCAGCCGCACGGTGCCGGTCAGGTTCACGCTGATGGAGGCCGTGCTGAGCGCGGTGCTGCTGGTGGTGATGGTGCTGCCCTTCTTGGTGAAGGTGCCACCATTCTGACTGGCCCACAGCTCCCACTGCGACGAGGCGTCGGAGCCGTACTTGGCGTGCTGCACCGTAACCACGCCCGCGCCGGTGGTGAGGTTAAAGTTGGTGGCCAGCGAGCCGGTATTGCGCACCCGCGCCGACTGGCTGCCGGTTTTGCGGTCGGCGGTGGTGTTGCCCAGCAGCGCGTCATTCAGGGTCCAGGAGCCCGAGCCGAGCGTGACGGAACCCGTAGTATAAGAGGTTTTGGTGCCCGTTTCGAAGGTTTCCGGGAAGCCGGCGCTGCTGACATCGGCCGCAGACGTTACGGCGGCAACTACGGGAACGGGCGTGATTTCCTGCTTGGCGCAGGACAGAACGGAGAAGCTCAGCAGGGAAGCTGTGAGCCAGCGCAGGGGGTAGCGCATAGAAATGAGGGAGGTGTGTGTGGTTGTGGAGAACGGGACAGGGCTGCCATCCGCGCCGCAAAGCTACCGGGGCCGCCGCGTCGGATAAGGCCGCTTACATTATGTAATTATTACCAAATCAGCAGGCTGGCAGCCGCCGTAGTGGGCAACCCGCCGCCGGAGTCGCCACGGGCCTGATGGCGAACGGGTCCGCACCCAGCGCGCCGCCCGGCAATGATGCTTGTTTGCCTATTATCGGTGGTTGATTTGCATTTTGCGCTTCTTCACGAAGTCCAATCGAACTGCTACCGGGTTTTCCGCTTTTTTTGGGTACTCATGCGTGGCCCGGCTCCGGTCCGGCCGCTGGTTCTTCTTGTATTCCCCACTGACGACCCCGCCCTATGGCCTTCGAATTTACCCCCTACACCCCCGCCCCCGAGTTTGCCACGCCGGCCGCCTACTTCTCCATGGAATTTGCCCTGGACCAGGCCCTGAAAACCTACTCCGGCGGCCTGGGCTTTCTGGCCGGCTCCCACATGCGCTCCGTGTACGAGCTCAAGCAGAACGTTATCGGCATCAGCATCCTGTGGTCGTTCGGCTACTACGACCAGGGCCGCAACGAGGACCAGACCATGCGGGCCGACTTCCGCCACAAGCACTACAGCTTCCTGCAGGATACCGGCCTGACCTTCCCCATCACCATCCACAACGCCCAGGTGCTGGTGCGCGCCCTCTACCTGGCCCCCGACACGTTCGGCACGGCCCCCATGTTCTTCCTGACCACCGATATTCCGGAGAACGACTACCTCTCGCGCACCATTTCCCACCACCTCTACGAGGCCGATACGGCCGCCCGCGTGGCCCAGAGCATCCTGCTGGGCGTGGGCGGCGGCAAGCTGCTCGACCTGCTGGGCCGCCAGACGGAGGTCTACCACCTCAACGAGGGCCACGGCCTGCCCCTGGCCTTCTACCTCTACGATAAGTTCGGCCGCGACCAGCAGAAGGTGCGCGAGCACCTCGTGTTCACGACCCACACCCCCGAGCTGGCCGGCAACGAGGAACACCCCCTGGATCTGCTCTACAAGATGTCCTTCTTCGGCACGCTGAACCTGGAGCAGGTGCGCGCCCTGGGCATCGTGGAGAACGAGCGGGTGAACTATACGCTCACGGCCCTGCGCTTTGCCCGCATCAGCAACGGCGTTTCCAAGGTGCACGGCAAGGTGGCCAACGAAATGTGGGGCCACAACGCGGGCATCAGCCCCATCATCGCCATTACCAACTCCCAGAACGGCACCTACTGGCGCGATAAGGCCCTGCACGAGGCCCTCGAAGCTAACGACGACGAGGCCCTGCTGGCCCGCAAGCGGGAGCTGAAAAAGCAGCTGTTTGACATCGTGGCCGACCAGACCGGCACCCTGCTCGACCCCGATGCCCTCACCCTGGTGTGGGCCCGCCGCTTCGCCGGCTACAAGCGCGCCGACCTGATTCTGCGCCACTTCGAGCGGTTCCGCAAGCTGGTAACCGACTCCGGGCGGCCGCTGCAGGTGATCTGGGCCGGTAAGCCCTATCCTAAGGACTACGGCGCCATCGGGGTGTTCAACAGCCTCATCGAGCAAACCAAGAACTTCAACACCTGCGCCGTGCTCACCGGCTACGAGCTTAACCTCTCGGCCGCCCTCAAGAAAGGTTCCGACCTCTGGCTGAACACGCCCCGCTTCCCCCGCGAGGCCTCCGGCACCAGCGGCATGACGGCCGCCATGAACGGCAGCATCAGCCTGAGCATCCCCGACGGCTGGATTCCTGAATTCGCCCGCCACGGCGAAAACAGCTTCCTGCTGCCCCTGGCCGACCTCCACGCGGCCGATAACGTGAAGGACGATTTTGAGGCCCAAGGCGTGCTCGACGTGCTCGAAAACGAAATCATCCCGCTCTACTACGGCTCACCCGAGAAGTTCCTGGCCATCCGCAAAGCCGCCATGCGCGAGGTGGAGCCCGAGTTCGAGTCGGGCCGCATGGCCACCGAGTACTACGAGCGGATGTATAAAGTGGGGTCTTAGGATCTTAGGGTCTGGGGGTCTGGGATGACGTCCAGGCCGGCGCAACGGCTTGGCCGGTTTATAAGGGTCTGGGGTCTGGGATGATGTCCACCGGCATTGGACATCATCCCAGACCCTAAGACCCCAAGACCCCACTCAGCACCGGCCACACGTTGTCGGCCAGGAGTTTCTGGCCTTCGGCGTTAGGATGCACGCCGTCGGGGAGGTTGAGGTGGCGCTGGCCCAGCACGCCGTGGAGCAGGAAGGGCACGAACTCGACGGCATTTTTCTCGGCCAGCTGGCGGAACAGGGCCTTAAACTCCTGGGCGTAGTGGCCCATACGGCCCCCGCCCAGGGTAGCCAGCGGCCCCAGATCGAAGGGAAACTCCATGCCTACCAGCACCCGGCGGGCCTCAGGGTGAGTGCGCTTCACCTCATCGAGCATGAATTGCAGGTTCTGGGCGGTTTCGCGGACCGGAATGCCACGCAACGCGTCGTTCACGCCCAACTCCAGCACGAATACGCTGAGGCGCTCGAAACGGGCCAGCACACCGGGCAGGCGCTGGCGGCCACCGGCCGTGGTTTCGCCGCTCACGCCGTAGTTGTGGGCTTTATAGGGCAGGTGGTGGGCATCGAGCTTTTCCTGAATCCGGGAAGGGAACGACTCGCTGGCGCGGAGCTGGTAACCCGCCGTGAGCGAGTCGCCGAAGAAGAGAATGGAATTCATAGCGCAGGAAAACCCCGGCCGGCCCCGAAAAGTTGCCCCGGTGCCCGCCTGCACCCCGACATTCGGCTACGCGCATGTTCCGGTCCGCAGGAGAACTTTTTTGTCGGCCCCAGGCTTTACCTTTGCCGGTAGAGGAGAATGATTCTCTGCTGTCCGCTTTTTTTGCCGTTTCTCAAACTTGCCTAGCATGTCCGTTACCAAAGCCACCGACGCCGATTTCCAGCAACTGCTCCAGGAAAATGAAAAGGTAGTGGTGAAATATTACGCCGACTGGTGCGGCAACTGCCGCCTGTTTTCGCCTAAGTTCAAGCGCCTGGCCCAGGCCGAAGAAAACCAGGGCATGACCTTCCTCGACGTAAACGCCGAAACCAGCCCCGAAGCCCGCAAGCTGGCCAGCGTGACGAATCTGCCCTTCTTTGCCGTATTCCGCAACGGGGAGCTGGTCGACACCGTGGCCGCCAGCAAGGAAGAAGCCGTGGCTTCGCTCATCGCCCGCCTCAACTAACCCGCCGCGCCATGAAAATGCCCGTTATCCGGCACCTGGTGGAAACCCAGACCCTGGAAACCCTGGTGGCCGCCGAAGAAGCCCTGCTGGAAGAGCAAACGCCCGCCTTTGCGGTAGAGGGCGAGGACGAAGGCGAGCAGCTCACCCACGTGTTTGCCGCTATCTTCATCCTCAACCACATGCAGGACCACCAGTCCGACTTCAAAACTGCCCTGCGCGAATACACTAAAAAAGTCCGTGTCAGCATCAGCTAACGGAGAAGTGAAATAGTGAGGTGGTGAAATGGTGAGTTGATGTTCAGGAATTCTAACCGCGCTGATTGCGCCGACAGGACTTCCGAACATCAACTCACCATTTCACCACCTCACTATTTCGCCTTCAGCCGGTACACGCCTTTGGTGCTGGTGGGCTCGTAGCGGCCGAAAATGCCGGGAATCTTGTACTGGAGCTCCGGCACGAGGCCGCGCTGGTCGATGAGGTAGCGGGGTGGGTTGGGGCGGAAGTTGCGGGCCAGCCGGAACACCGCTTCGTATTGGTTGAGGTGGCCGAAATCGGTTTGGGCGAGCTGCCAGCTGAGGTAGGGCGTGGCGAGGCGGTTCTGCACGTAGGGGCCCATATCGGGGCCGAGCACCAGCAGGCGCTGCCCCTTCAGAAACTGGTAGCGGGGGTTGGGCCGGCTGGCATAGCGGCTTTCGGAGGGTAGCCGGAGTACGTTGTCCAGGAAAAATGCCGCGCGGTAGCGCACCACCAGCACCGCGCCCACCAGCACCAGCAGCAGCAGCTCGGGCACCCAGGCCCGCTGGGTTTTCTGCCACAGGTAGAGGCTGAAATACGTGAGGGGAGGCAGCAGCAGGACCAGCGTGCCGGGGGCAGTGCCCCGGCCGGCGGCGGCCATGAGTGCGGCCACCAGCAGCCACACCAGCATCAGCTGCTGAAACTTCACCTGAAACACGAGGCCCGGGGGCAGCACGAAGCTGCGCAGCAGCCCCGCCAGCAGTACCACGCCCGGCAGCAGCAGCAGGCGCAGCTGCACCCACAGCGGCAGGCCGTCGGCCCCGGCTACCAGCCCGCTGAGCGTAGGCCGCAGGTGGAACTGTGCAAAGCCCGGCAGTGAATCGGTGTAGAGAAAGAAGGTGCCCACCACCGCGTAGGGAAACAGAAATCCGCACACCAACAGCAAAAAGCTCCGGAACGAGTTGGCGGCGAAGATAATAACCGCAAACAGGGCCAGCAGCAGAAACAGGGCCAGCGGCAGATAGCACAGGGCCGCCACCCCAATCAGAAAACCCGCCCGGAACAGGCGCCGGTTGTCGTAGCCCTCCCGCGAAGTGGGCAGCAGGGCGCTGAAACCGGCAATCAGGAAGGTGTGGCCCAGCAGCAGGGGCGAGAGGATGTCGAGGTCGGTGGAAACGGACCCGAGCAGCAGATACACCAGGGCCGCCACATAGCCCCGCTCGGGGTGCACATCGGCGCGGTTGAGCACGAAGTTGAAGCGCAGGGCCTGGAACGCGAGCAGCCCCAGGGCCAGCAGGCGGTAAAGCCACAGGGGCCGGTTGGCTACCAGCTCGAGCAGACCAGCCAGGGCCGCCGCCAGCGGGGCCGTACTGTCGTACAGGTCGCGGTAGAGGTGGGCGCCCGCTCCCAGCTGCTCGCCCAGCAGCATTTCGCGCAGCTCCACGGGCATCAGCGGCAGGCCCCACCAGAGCAGCGGCAGGCGCAGGGCCAGCAGCAGCAGCAGCAGCACCGCGAGCCGGGTAAGCAGGGAGCTTTTAAAAAATTGTAGCAAGTGGACGTGGGGGCTTGGGTAGCAGAGGCTCGGAAGCCCGGAAACAAATATACGGCCTCCCTCGTGGCCTCCCGCGCCTCATTTCTTCCTGAGCCTCCTCCGAAATGCCCCCGCGCCCTGGTGGCCCGCTACGCGCTGCTATGCGGGCCAGCATGCTCGTTGTTGATTCGGCTTCCCTGACTTCAACCAGACTCCCGGCGTTTTACGCTTCTAAGACCCTAACAAAGACGTATCTTTGCCGCCTATTATGGAAAGCAAACGACAGCAAAAAGTATCCAGCCTGCTCCAGCAGGAATTAGCCGCCGCCTTTCAGCGCGACCTGCCCCACCTGTTTCCGGGTCTGCCGCCCGGCATCAGCACGGTGCGCGTATCGCCCGACCTGGGCGTGGCCCGCGTGTACCTGAGCGTGCTCACGGTGGGCGGCACCAATCCCGGCGAGCAGCAGCTGGTGCTGGTGAAAGACAATGGCAAGGCCATCCGCCAGGCCCTGGCCAAGCGCGTCCGCAGCCAGTTGCGCATTGTGCCCGAGCTGGTTTTCTTCCTCGACGACTCGGCCGCTTACGCCGCTCAGATGGACAAGGTATTCGGCGACCTGCACATTCCGCCCGCCCCCGCCGAAGACCCCACCGGTACCGCGGATGAAGCCGGCAGTGCCCCCAAACGCCCCAAACTCTTCGCCGACGATGAAAGTGAGTGAGCTGGCGAACTAGTGAACTAGTGAGTTGATGTTCGGCTGGCCCTGTTTGGAGCAGATTGCTCAGGCACCCAGTCAGTCGACCGGCTCCTTATTTTGCTGTTCCAACCTCAACTCACCATTTCACCATTTTCCCCTCTCACCTTGTACTACGACCCGATTAAGAAGTCGCTCGGCGAAGTATTCAACCGCACGCCGCTACTGCGCCGCCTCTTCTATCACCTGCTCGATTTGCTGCTGCTGCGCACCTGGCACGTGCACCGGGAGCTGCGCCAGTGGTCGAAGGGCCGTACCCAGGAGGCCCTGGCCATCCTGGATGCCGGCTCCGGCTACGGGCAGTACACGTACTGGCTCTCGGGTCAGAGCCCGAAGTGGGAAATCCTGGCCGTGGACGTGAAGGACGAGCAGGTGGCCGATTCCAACCGCTTCTTCCGTCAGATTGGCCGCACCAACGCCCAGTTTGCGGTCCAGGACCTGGTGCTCTACCAGCAGCCCAACACCTTCGACCTGGCTTTGTCGGTCGATGTGATGGAGCACATTCTGGAAGATGTGGAAGTGTTCCGCAACATTCACGCCTCCCTCAAAGACGGCGGCATGCTGCTCATTTCCACCCCCAGCGACCAAGGCGGCTCCGACGTGCATTCCGACGGGGAAACCTCCTTCATCGAGGAGCACGTGCGCGACGGCTACAACATCCACGAAATTCAGCAGAAGCTGCGTACGGCCGGTTTTGAGCGCATTGAGGCCCAGTACAGCTACGGCGAGCCGGGCCAGATTTCCTGGCGCCTGAGCATGAAGTACCCCATCCTGATGCTGGGCTACTCCAAGTGGTTTTTCCTGCTGCTGCCCTTCTACTACCTTCTTACCTTCCCCTTCTGCCTGCTGCTGAACTGGTTTGATGCCAACACCCGCCACGAATCCGGCACCGGCCTGATTGTGAAAGCCTGGAAATAGCCCTTTTCCGTTGGAGGACGTATCTTGGCTTCGGAACCCGGCCCCGGTGCACTTCACGCACCATGGCGCCGGCTGACCGCCCGTTGCCTTTCTTTCACTCTCTCCCCATCCGCCAAATCGCGCCCTGCACGTGAACGTACCGTTGCTCATTGCCCGGCGTTATTTTCTCTCGAAGAAGAAGCGCAACATCATCAGCATCATCTCCAACATTTCCATGGTGGGCGTGGCGGTAGGCACGATGGCGCTGATTATTGTGCTGTCGGTTTTCAACGGGCTCGAAGATCTGGTGCGCAGCCTCTACGGCAAATCCGACCCCGATCTGGTCATCACGGCCGTGAAGGGCAAGTCGTTTGAGCTCCAGGCCCCGCTCCTGACCAGGCTCCGGGCCACGCCCGGCGTGCGCCTGGTCACGGAGGTCATCGAAGACAATGCCCTGCTCCAGTACCGCGACCGGCAGATGGTGGTGAAGATGAAGGGCGTGTCGAAGAATTACTATAACCAGAGCAATATCGATTCGGCCATCGTGGACGGCAGCCACGATCTGCACCGCGAAGGCCTCGATTACGCCCTGCTTGGGGCCGGGGTGCAGCATGAGCTCAGCATTACCCTCGACAACCGCTTCGCGCCCATGCGCCTGCTCTACCCCAAAGCGGGCAAATTCCGGGTTTCCATGGACCCCGATGCGTACTTTACCCAGAAGAATATTCTGGCCGGGGGCGTCTTCCTGATTGAGCAGCGCATCGACGACAGCTACGTTTTTGTGCCCCTGGAATTTGCCCAGAGCCTGCTCAACTACGGCAACCGACGCACGGCCCTGGAGGTGAAAGTGAAAACCGGCGAGGATATCGGCGACGTAAAGCAGGCCATCAAACAGCGTCTGGGTCCCGATTTTAAGGTGCTCGATTCCGACGAGCAGCACGTGTCGCTGCTCAAGGCCATCAAGGTGGAGAAGATGTTCGTGTTCATCACCTTCGCCTTCATTCTGCTCATTGCCAGCATCAACATCTTCTTTTCGCTGTCCATGCTCGTCATCGATAAGAAGAAGGACATGGCCGTGCTGATGGCCATGGGCGCCGGCCGGCGCACCATCCGCAATATCTTCCTGTTTGAGGGCGCCATTGTGGCCCAGGTAGGGGCCATCACGGGGCTGGTGCTGGGCGTGGGCATCTGCTGGCTGCAGCAAACCTTCCACATCGTGAGTATGGGCATGGCCACCAGCGTGGTCGACTCCTACCCGGTGAAAATGCAACTTTCCGACGTAGTCCTCACCGGCGTGGCCATTATCTTCATCACCATTGCCGTTTCCATCCGGCCGGCCCTGAACGCTTCGCGCCTCGATGTGCGGGATAACCTCTAAAAAGTCAGGCAGTTGATTGTCTGCGCGCCTGGTTTCAAAAAAGGAAGCAGGCAGCGGCAAGGGGCAAAACTGCCCGGAAAGCTTCCCAAAATGAAAATAACCGCCTGAACAGCCCCTAAAGGGTGTTTGGGCGGTTATTTTCTTTTGGCGAAGCGTAGGAATTTCACAGGGGAAGTCTGTTACCTTCGTAGACTACAAAGCGTACTTCGGCTGGCGAATACGCAGTATTCATCTTTAAAATGTAATTATTCTTGGATAAAATTTTACTATGAAGGAAATAATATAGTATTTAGCAATTGCTACTACGTTCAACATTGCCTCCTTATTGCCGACCATGAAGGTCTCAACTTCCCAACCCTTTCAGATCGTTTACTCGCTACTCGAGCACGAGTACCTGGGCTATCTGTTTGAGTCGTACGTGGTGCAGCGCAATGCCCGCGGCCAACTCACGCTCCAGCACCAGACCGTGTCGGCCAAGAATGCGCCCGAGTTTGCGAACGGCCTCGACAAGGTGGATTTTGAGCTGGTAGCCCTCACCGACCAGATTAGTCAGGATGCGGTCATCAAGGAATTCTGGGCCAAGAAAACAACCCCAGCCGACTTCTTTCTTAAGATTTACGACGCCGACAAGGGCGATAAGGGCTTGCAGGACGCCATCTGCCACTACGTGCAGGACCGCATGGCCCAGATTCTGAGCCGCCTCAAAAACAAGCAGGTGTTCATCATGGGCAAAGATGGGGAGCCCACCTGGCGCGAAATCAGCGTGGCCCCGGAGCGGGCCTCGGTGCTGTTCCACTTCCGTCGCAACGAGGAAAGCACCCACTACTTCCCCACCATCCAGTACCAGGGCCAGAAGCTCGATTTTCAGTACAAGAACGCCGTAATTGTGTGTGAGCAGCCGGCCTGGCTGCTGCTCGGCGACGTGCTCCACAACTTCCGCAGCGAGGTGGATGGCAAGAAGATCAAGCCCTTTCTCAACAAGAAGTTCATCGTGATTCCGCGGCAGGTGGAGGACAGTTACTTCCAGCGCTTCGTGGCCCCGCTGGTGGAGTCGTTCGATGTGCACGCCCGCGGCTTCGATATCCGCTCGGAGCGCTACGTGGCCCGGCCCCAGCTCACCTTCACCGACGCCCCGGGCGCGGTGGTGCTGGCGGCTCCCGTGCGCCCCAGCACGGTTGCGCGCCGCGGGCCGGCTCCCGCCGCCCTGGCCCCCGCGGCCGTGTCCGACCACATCCACTTCGACCTGAGCTTCCGCTACGGCGACCATACGGTGCACACCGCCCACGACAAGCGGGTGTGCGTGAAGCTGGAAAAGCAGCAGGACAACTACGTATTCCACCGCCTCATCCGCAACCTCGACCAGGAGCAGGGCATCATTGCCGAGCTGCGCGAGCGGGCCCTGGAGGTGCACAACGGCCGGGCCGTACTGGAAAAAGCCACCGCCTTCCGCTGGCTCCACCACCACGCCGACGAGCTGGTACGCCTGGGCTTCACGGTGCAGCAGGGTACCACGTCGGGCAAGGACTACTTTATCGGCACGGTGACGGTGCAGGTGGGCATCACGGAAACCAACGACTGGTTTGATGTGCACGGGGTGGTGCGATTCGGGGAGTTTGAAATCCCGTTTATCAAGCTGCGGCCCTACATTCTCAACAAGCGCCACGAGTTCCGGCTGCCCAACGGCCAGGTGGCCATCATTCCGGAGGAGTGGTTTAGTCAGTATCTGGAGCTGTTTGCCTTCGCCGAGGAGCGGGAGGGCCAGGGCCTGAGCTTGCGCAAGCATCACGTGGCCCTGGTGTCGGATTTGCAGAACGGCAACCTGGCCACCGTGGTTATGAGCCGCAAGCTGGAAAAGCTGCGCGAGTTTGAGGCGGTGGAAGACCGGCCCCTGCCGGTTTCGTTCCGGGGCGAGTTGCGGCCTTATCAGAAGGCGGGCTACAACTGGCTCCACTTCGTGCAGGAGTACCACTTCGGGGGCTGCCTGGCCGACGATATGGGCCTGGGCAAGAGCGTGCAGACGCTGGCGTTGCTGCTGCAGCGCAAGGAATCGGGCCAGGCCCAGGGCGCGGCCTCCCTGCTGGTGATGCCCACCTCGCTGGTCTACAACTGGATGGCCGAGGCGTTCAAGTTCGCGCCCGCCCTGCGCCTGCTCATCTACACGGGCACCTACCGCGACAAAAACGTGGAGCAGTTCGCCGACTACGACGTGGTGCTGACCAGCTACGGTATTGTGCGCCTCGATATTGAGCTGCTCAAGAGCTATAAGTTCGATTACGTGATTCTGGACGAGTCGCAGGCCATCAAGAACCCCGGCTCCACCACTTCCCAGGCCGTGCGCCAGCTGCACTCCCGCCACCGCCTGATTCTGACGGGCACGCCGGTGGAGAACAGCACCATGGACCTTTGGTCGCAGATGTCGTTCATCAACCCCGGCCTGCTGGGCACCCAGGCCTTCTTCCGCAAGGAGTTTCTCAAGCCCATTGAGAAGGGCAAGGACGAGGCGAAAACGCGCCGTCTGCACGCCCTCATCAAGCCTTTCATCCTGCGCCGCCACAAGGCCCAGGTAGCCACCGAGCTGCCCGGCAAAATCGAGAACCTGAGCTACTGCCCCATGACGGAGGAGCAGCAGCACTGCTACGAGGAAACCAAGAGCTTCTACCGCAACCAGATTCTGCAGAGCATCGAGGAAAACGGCACGGCCAGCACCCAGTTCATGCTGCTCCAGGGCCTGACCAAGCTGCGCCAGATTGCCAACCACCCCCGCATGGCCGACGCGGACTATGCTCACGAGTCGGGTAAGCTGCGGGAGGTGATCCGGATGGTGAAGAGCGTGGTGTCGGAGGGTCACAAGGTGCTGGTGTTTAGTCAGTTTGTAAAGCACCTCGATATTGTGCGGGCGGCCCTCGATGAGCGGCAGATTGCCTACGCCTACCTCGACGGCAATACCCGCGACCGGCACAAGGAAGTGGCCCGCTTCCAGGAAACGGAGGAGTTGCGCGTGTTCCTGATCAGCCTCAAAGCCGGCGGCGTGGGCCTCAACCTGACGGCCGCCGACTACGTGTTCATCCTCGACCCCTGGTGGAACCCGGCCGTAGAGGCCCAGGCCGTGGACCGGGCCCACCGCATCGGGCAGGAGCGCACGGTGTTCACCTACAAGTTCATCACCCAGAACACGGTGGAAGAGAAAATCCTGGCCCTGCAGAACAAGAAAATCCAGCTCGTCACCGACCTCATCACCACCGACGAGGCCATCATCAAGAGCCTCACCCGGGAGGATATTGAGGAGCTGCTGGGGTAACGCAGGCATAGTTTAGCGACACTGAGGTATTGAATTTCCAGACCCTCTACCCCCTTGCCTCTGGCAAGCTCCAAATACTCAGCCTCGATGCGGATGAGCAAGGCAACTTTATTGCCTTGCTGAGCAATTGGGAAGTTTGGATCAACGAGTGGCAACTGTCGCTGCATCAGCAGTTTCGATTTCCGCTGATCAGAAAAATTGATGATAGCCGGTTCTTGGTGGTAGAATCCCGGCGTGGCCCGCAAGACAACGGTCATATTTTTGGAGTTGGCGGTAATAAACTGTTGACGTTCAACGCGGGAGATGCGGTTCAGGATGTTTTGGTGCAGGATGGGAAAATTGTTATTTCTTATTTTGACGAAGGTATCGGTAGCGGTAAACCCAGTAGTGACGGATTGGCCGTGTTCAACTTTGATGGTCAGCAGCTTTGGGGGTTCAACTCAAGCAACTCTGCTCATTTTATACTGGACTGCTATTGCATGTGCAAACTGGGTAAAGACAGTATTCTGTTCTATCCCTACACTGACTTTCCCTTGGTGGAGCTACGTCTTACTGACTACCAGATTATACACCAGGAAGCCCCGGATGACTTTTGTGGTAGCCACGCGCTAACCACCACGCGTAGCAACGTTATTTTCTGTGGTTCCTACGAGGACACGTGTTTCTTCTGGTGGAACAGGAAGGATAAAATCAAACGTTTTGGTGATTCTCCTCCAACTGGACTACGGGGAATCGGTAACGGAAAATTTCTGACTTTCGATGACCATAGCTTTACGATAGTAGATGCTATGGCAGTAATGAATGAGAAATAGTCACCTGGGCATAGTTACACAGGGATAAAGGTTAACCAGAGAAGCAGTATGGGCCTGTTCGACGCGCCAAAACCCGTTCGGGTAGAAATAAAAGGCCACACGCTCCGGTGCGTTATCTGTGGGCACTAGGGCTTCCACCGCAACGAGGTGAAGCTGGAGCGCGCCGGGCTGTTCACTTCCGACTGGTCCGACCCGCATGCCGTCTGCTACGAGTGCGACCACTGCGGCTACCTGCACTGGTTCATGCCGAAGTAAGCGCTTCTCCAAAACCCGCCGCCCCCGCCTGGGGTTAAGGCTGCTATGAACCTCTACCTGCGCACCCACGTTGCCGCCGCCCCCGCCGAGGTGTGGCAGGGCTTTACCCGGGACCTGTTTCTGGCCTTGGCCCCGCCCTTTCCGCCCTTCCGGCTGCTGAGCTTCGATGGCTGCCACCGGGGCGACGAGGTGCACCTGGAGCTGGGCGCCGGCCCGCTACGTCAGCGCTGGACCTCCCTCATCACCGACCACGGCATCACGGCCAACGGCACCTACTACTTCGTGGATGAGGGCAAGCAGCTACCCGCGCCGCTGCGCTACTGGCAGCACCGCCACCTGCTCCAGCCCGCCCCCGACGGCGGCACTTACATCGTGGAGGATGTGGAGTACCGCACCGCCACGCCGGTGCTCGACCGGCTGCTGTGGCCGGCCGTGTGGGCGCAGTTTGCCTGGCGGCGGCCCATCTACCGGCGCTGGTTCGGGGCGCCGGCCGGGCAATAAGGCTGGGCGCGGCCGCAGCAGGCAGCGCGAACGGGCGGGTTGCCGTATACGGCCCCGGTAAGCCGCGTATCTTGCCGCCCATCTGACTCCTACCCATGCCTGCTTCTACTCCCGCCGCCCGTCGTCCGCTTGCCTCCCTGCTGGTTGCCCTCGGCGCCCTGCTGATCCTGGCAGGCTGTCAGAGCACCCGCCCAACATATTCGTTCCAACCCAGTGCAACCACGGCCCCCAGCCTCCCGGCCGGCTCCGCGCTGATTACGCCGCCGAATCCGGTAACGGACGCCGACCCAGGTACTACGGCAGCGCAAACGGCCGCGTCAGCTCGGCCAATGCGCACCATGCGGCCCCGGGCCGTGCGGCAACAGCTGCGGCGGACCGTGGCTCAGGCTACCACGGCGGCTCCGCGCCGACGCACCATGCTCCGGCCAGCACCCCGGGCAGCGGCGGGCACCCAAGCAATGCAGGAAGTTGGGCTGGGAACCACCGTGCTGGGCGTGCTGGGGCTGGTAGTGGGGCCCATTGCTCTCCTTGGCCTGCTCATCTGGGGCGGGCCGGTGTGGGCCATTCTGCTGGGGCTGGCGGCGCTGGCGGTGCTGGTGGCGTATATCGACCCCTTCCAATAGCCCCCGGCCGGGGTAGATTCCGGCCGCGCTGGGCGGGGCGGGGCAGACTGTTACCTTTGTAGTCCATTTTGCTATTCCCGCTGCCATGTCTGCTGCCATCGTTACCCTCAAACCCGGAAAAGACCAGTCCCTGCGCCGCCGCCACCCCTGGGTGTTCTCGGGGGCCATTGCCCGGTTGCAGGGCGAGGTAACGGAAGGCGAAGTGGTAACGGTGCAGGCGCCCAACGGCGAAGTGCTGGGCGTGGGCCACTACGCCCCCGGCTCCATTGCCGTGCGCATGCTCGATTTCGGCCCCGAATCCCGGCTGCCCGACGCGGCGTTCTGGGAGGGCCGCCTGCGCAACGCTTACCAGCTACGCCAGGGTTTGGGCCTCACCGGCACCGGCAACACCAACGTGTACCGCCTCACCCACGCCGAAGGCGACGGGCTGCCCGGCCTCATCATTGACGTGTACGGCGACACGGCCGTGGTGCAGGCGCACAGCGCGGGCATGTACAAGGCCCGCCCGCTTATTGCCGAAGCCCTCAAAGCCGTAATTCCCGGCCTGCGCGCCATCTACGACAAGAGCGCCGAAACCGTACCGGCCAAAGCTGCGCCCGGGGCCCAGAACGGCTACCTGTTCGGCGGCAGCAGCGGGCAGGAGCACGTAGTGCACGAAAACGGTCAGCCCTTCGCCGTGGACTGGGAAACGGGCCAGAAAACCGGCTTCTTCATTGATCAGCGCGACAACCGTAGCCTGCTGGCCCGCTACGCACCCGGCCGCCGGGTGCTCAACACGTTCTGCTACACCGGCGGCTTCAGCTCCTACGCCCTGCAGGCCGGGGCCGAGCTGGTGCACTCCGTGGATAGTTCCAAGCGCGCCATTGAGCTCACCGAGCGTAACGCCGCCCTCACCGGCCTCGAAAGCCGGCACGCCGCCTACGCCGAGGACGTGTTCAGCTTCATGAAAAACAGCCAAGAGCAGTACGACCTCATCGTGCTCGACCCACCGGCCTTCGCCAAGCACCTTTCGGCCCGCCACAATGCCCTGATGGGCTACAAGCGTCTGAACGCGGCCGGCATCCGGCAGATTGCGCCCGGCGGCCTGCTGTTCACCTTCAGCTGCTCGCAGGTAGTATCGGCCGAGTTGTTCGAAGGGGCCGTGCTGGCTGCGGCCATCGAGGCCGGCCGGCCGGCGCGCATCCTGCACCGGCTCACCCAACCCGCCGACCATCCCGTGAGCCTGTTCCACCCCGAAGGGGCTTACCTGAAAGGACTGGTGTTGGCCGTGGAGTAAACACCCAAAAAACCAAAAGCCGGTCTGCACCCCTAACAGGCAGACCGGCTTCGGTAAAAACCTCCCTACGGTTCAGTAAAGAGGCAAGGCGGGGAGGCAGAAGCCGACCGTAGCATCAACGGATGCGGCCAGCGCTCCAGACGGTGGAGCCGGGTGGCTGACGCCTCCCCGGTCCACCGTCTGCGGCTACTGCTTGTACTGGTAAAAACGGGCGTAATCAACCTGCATCTGCTGGGGCAGCACCGTCGATCCATCGGGGTCGCCATCGAACTTGCCCCCAACGGCCACGTTCAGAATCAGGAAGAACGGGTTATTGAAGGGAAACGGGCTGGCGTCGTTGCCGGTGAAGGTGTAGTAAAGCTCCCCATCGAGGAAAAAGCGGAGCAGGTCCTTGCTGCGCACCACCGAGTAGGTGTGGAAGTCGTCGGAGAGGGGAGTGGCAACGGTTTTGGTCGTGCCCTTGTAGCGATGGTCGCTGGCGCTGTTGCCAAAGTGCATGGTTGCCAACAGTTCATTGGGCCGGCTGCCGCGCAGCTCCATGATGTCGATTTCGCCGCAAACCGGCCAGTTGTTCTGGTCAATGTCGGCGCCCAGCATCCAGATGGCCGGCCACACGCCCTTGCCCTGGGGCACCTTGGCCCGCACGTCGAGGCGGCCGTAGCGGAAGCTTTGCTTGCCCTTGGTGATGAGCCGGCCGGAGGTGTAGGCATTGTTGCCCGACTGCTGCCGCAGAGCCTGAATCACGAGGTTGCCGTTGGCCTGGTACACGTTGTCGCGCGAGTTGGTATAGGCCTGCAACTCCTGGTTGCCCCAGCCGCCGCCGCCCAGCTCGTAGGTCCACTTGCTCTGGTCGAGGGCCCCGCTGTTAAACTCATCGGCCCAGATCTGTTCCGTGTACTGGCTGTAGTCGCGGGCTTCCTCGTTGGCAACCGTGGTAACGGGCGGCGGCGGCGTGGGAGTAGGCACGTTCTTGGTCTTGGACTCGGTGCACCCGAGCAGGCCCAGCGTGCAGACCAGCCCCAGACCCAGGGAATAGCGGCTAATGGTGCTCATGCGGAAAGCGTACTTCATTACAAAAGGGTTAAGAGGAAAATCGGAGCAAACGAATCAGCCGACTTTCCCGGGTACCCCGGACCGAAGCGGTGGCTGCGGTCCGGGGCAGTAGGTAAGCGGCCGTTATTTAACAACCAACTTTATAGTGAATACCGTTCCCCCATTCTGGCCACTGCCGGCCCGGAGGGTCATTTTCTGGTCGTCGATGCTCAGAATGCGGTAGACCTGCTCGGTTGGGGAAGCATCGGTGGCGCCGATGAAGGCGCCGGTGCGCGTGAGCCGGAACTGGGCCAGACCAGCGCCCGAAGCCGGGCCAAATACGAAGGGCGAGGGGCCGGATTCAGGGGCTTTGCACACGTAACCAGCTGCTGCCGAGAAGGTTTCGGCCAGGGCATTGTAGGTGTACACGTTGTCCATGGAGAAGGTGTACTCGTCGTCGGACTGGCAGGCGGGCAACTCCCCGGCCTTAACGCCGGCAAAATATTCAATGGGGTTCGCCTCGGTACCGACCACGATGGGCGCATCGACCGTGTTGTCGAGCTTCCAGGTCCGCGACGAGCCGCCGGTGAGCAGCAGCTTGATGGGGGCCGTGGCGTCGAAGGGGGCCAGCGTGATGATGGTGCGGGTGCCGTCGGGGTTGGTGCCGCGTAGGCGCAGCTTCGTGTCGGTGGCTTCCAGGATGTCGTAGGTCTTGTTGGCTACCGAATCGGTCAGGCCCACGAAGTTGCCCCGGCCCTTGAGCACAATCTGCGGGTTGCCGCTCGGGTTAGGCCGGAACACGAAGCTGCCCCCGTTCGGAGCCGAGGTGCCGCAGCTGCCGTTGCTGAACGTCTGGCCGCCGCTGGTATAGCCCAGCGTGTAGTTGCTGCTGAAGGCGAACTGGTCGTCGAGCTGGCAGTTGTTGAGGGTGGTAGAGGTGGAGAGCACCGTGCCGCTGGCCGACTCGCGCACAATGGCGCCGGGCGTATTGGCAAAGGACCACACGCGGGTGCCGCTGCCGGCGCAGTCCACCAGCTTGCTGAACACGGCATTAGAGCATCCGTCGGGCACGGTTACGGTCTGTTTGTCCGAAATACCGGTGCCGCCGCGGCCGGCCGTGAGCAGCTCTACTTCGTAGGAGCCGCCGCGGGTGTAGGCGTGCTGCACCGGGCTGCCGGTACCCAGGCTGTTGTCGCCGAAGTTCCACTCGTAGATAAAGCCGTTCTGGCTGGTGGCCGTGAACGTCACGACCACGGGAAACTCGGTGGTGTTCGGCTGGAACGTGAACGTGGAAGTCGGGACCGGACCTTCCAGCTCGTTGTCGTCACCGTCCTTTTTGCAGGAGGCCAGCATCAGCGGACCTGCCAGCAGGCCCAGCAGGGCCATGCGTACCATATTTTTCATGGGAATTTTTTGAGGGAATGGGGGTGAGTCGCCGCCGGCACCAACCGGCGGCGTCCCGCCAACACGTAATTAATAGCCCGGGTTCTGGGTCAGGCCGGAGTTTACATCAAGTTCCGACTGCGGAATGGGCAGCACCACGTTGAAGGGCTTCACGCCCTTGCGCAGGTACTGGGGAGCGGTGAGCAATTCTCCCGTCCGCTTGGAATCAAACCACCGGTCGTTCTCGAAGGCCAGCTCGTACTTACGCTCCCGCCACACGGCCCGCTTGAACTCGTCGGCGCTCAGGCCCGCCCGCAGGTCGTGGGAGCCGGGGGTGTTGATGTCTTCGCCGAAGGCGCGGCGGCGGACCTTGTTGATGGCTTCCAGACCCGAGGCCGTGGGGCCTTCGGCTTCAGCCTGAATCAGGTAAATCTCGGCCAGGCGCAGCACCGGAATATTGAGCTCCGAATCCCAGACGTTGGTGTTCACCTTCCCGACAAACCACTTTTTGCAGCCGTAGCCGTTGGGCGAACCGGGCAGCGTAGCCGGCTGAGTGCGGCCGTCGGGATACTCGTCGCCGGGCTCCCAGATGGTTACGTCGCGGCGCAGGTCGCCGGGTTCGTAGCCGGCCACGAAGTCGTTTTCAGGAATGTTGAAGCCGTAGCCACCCTGGGGTACGATGCCCTGGCCACGGGGACCGAAGAACTCGTTGCCTACGAAGCCGAGTCCGTCGAAGGTGTATTCGTTGCGACCGGAAATGTAGCCCACTTCAAACAGGGCCTCCCGGCCGTACTCGTTGGCTACCTTGAAATTGTCGCCGTAGTTGGCCCACAGGCTCTTGCCGCTGCTGGCAATTACCTCCCGGGCGCGCTGGGCGGCTCCGGCCATGTTGCCCTGGGTGAGGTACACCTTGGCCAGCAGGCCGGTGGCGGCCCACTTGGTGGCCCGGCCCAGATCGTCGCCGCTGTAGGAGATGGGCAGGTTGTCGATGGCGTCGGTCAGGTCCTTTACAATCAGGGCGTACACGTCGGCTGCGGGGCTGCGCGCTACGTTCACTTCTTCGGGAGTGGTAGGAGGGGTAGTGAGCAGGGGGACGTCGCCGTAGGCCCGCACCAGGTCGAAGTAGTACTTGGCCCGCAGGAACTGGGCCTCGCCGATGCTGCGCTTTTGAATAGCGGGGTCGATGCTCATCGCGGGCACCTTCTGGAGCACGATGTTGGCCCGGCCGATGCCGATGTAGCAGCCACCCCACAGGCGCGATACAATGGGGTTGGTGGCCGGAATGTTGAAGTTGTCGAGCTGCTGCTGCTCAATCCCGTCGCCGCCGCCGCCGCCGCCGGTGTAGGAGATGTCGGACCCGATGTCGCCGAGGCTCCACAGGGCTTGGTTGTACTGGCCGCCCTTGCCCAGCTCGCTGTAAATTGCGGTGGTGGCCTGAATGGCGTCGGTGGTGGTTTTGTAGAAGTTTTCGTCCGTCACCTGGTCGGTGGGCGACTCCGAGAGGAAGTCGCGGCCGCAACCCGTGAGCAGGCCCAGGGTCAGGAGCGTGGCGGTAGTATACTTAGTGAAGGATTTCATCCGAAAGGCTGGTTAGGGAATTGTTGAGGATAGAGCGGCCGGCCTAGAAACCGAAATTGAGGCCGACCAGGAATACGCGGGGCTGCGGATACACCCCCAGATCGACGCCACTGGAACCTACCTCGGGGTCGTAACCGGTGTACTTGGTGAAGGTAGCCAGGTTCTGGGCCGTCACGTAGAGGCGCACCTGCTTGGCGGCTATGCGGTCGAGCACCAGCTGCGGCAGCGTATAGCCCAGGGTGAGGGTTTTGATGCGCATATAGGAGCCGTCTTCGAGGAAGTAGGAGCTCACGCGCAGGTTCTGGTTGGGGTCGTTGGCCACGGCCCGGGGCACTTCGTTGCTGGTACCGGGGCCGGTCCAGCGGTCCAGTACCCGGGTGCTGCCGCTGCTGTTGCCGTAGAGGGGGCTTTCCAGAATGTAGCGGTTCTGGTTGTAGATCTGGTTGCCCTGGGAGCCCTGCAGGAACACGTTCAGGTCGAAGCCCTTCCAGGTCAGCGTGTTGTTGATGCCGTAGGTGAAATCGGGGTTCGGATTGCCGATGAAAGTCCGGTCGTCGGCATTGATGACGCCGTCGCCGTTCAGGTCCTTGAAGCGGATGTCGCCGGGGGCCGTATCGCGGGTGGGGTCGTTGGGGCCGCTGGCGGCATTCTTCTGCTCCGCGTGGGCCCTTACTTCCTCCTCAGTCTGGAACAGGCCATCAGCCACGAAACCGAAGAAGGAGCCGAAAGGCTGGCCCTCGTCGTAACGTACGATGGCAATGTTGTCTAGGCGGCGTAACCCGTCGTAGGGTTCTCCCACGCCCAGGGCATCCAGTTCGGTTTTGTAAGCCGATACGTTGAGCGTCGTCGTCCAGTTCAGGCTTTGGCCCGAGCCCTGCACGTTGCGCGACGTAAACGAGAAGTCGATGCCCCGGTTGTAGGCCGAAGCCGCGTTGCGGTTGACGCTTTCAAACGTACCCGACACCAACGACACCGGTACCGGGGCAATCAGGTTGGGCGAGTTCCGGTTATAGAGGTCGATGGTGGCCTCGAAGCGGTTATCGAGCAACCCGATGTCGAAGCCCAGGTTTGCCTGGTTATTGTTCTCCCAGCGCAGGTCCGCGTTGGCCAGGCGGGTAGGCGCGGCACCGTTCTGAATGGTGCCGTTGGGCCCGAAGGGGTAGTTGATCTGGGAGTTGATGGCGTAGAGGTAGGCGAAGCGGCCGGCGTTGTTGGGGTTACCCACTTTACCGTAACCGGCGCGCACCTTCAGGTTGCTGATGACGCGGTTGCCCTTGAGGAAGTCCTCCTCCGAGATACGCCAGCCGGCCGATACGCCGGGGAAGAAGCCGAACTGGTTGCCGGGCTCGAAGTTGCCGGATCCGTCGTAGCGGGCAATGGCCTGGAACAGGTACTTTCCCGCAAACTCGTAGTTCAGGCGGGCAAAGTAGCTGGCCAGGTGAGCCGCCGGGTCAATCCGGCCCGCGTTGCCGAGCCGGGTGTTGATGGGGCCTGAGTTGATAACCTGCAGATCGTTGCGCAGGTAGCCGCTGCGGAAAGCCTCCACGTTGCTGAAGTTGAACTGTTGAGCCGACTGGCCCAGCAGCACCGTTACCTGGTGCCGGTCGGCAAACAGGTGGTCGTAGGTGGCCGTGTTTTCAATCAGGTAGCTCGGGGCGTAGCCCGCCGTGGCAGTAGCGCCGGCCAGGTTATAGCGGGTGCTGTAGGTTTCCTGACCACCGCCCGGCAAATCAACCCGCAATTCCGGAATGGAAGGCCGGAAGGCCCGGAAGTTGTCGAAGACGAAGTCGGCCCCCACATTGGTGCGGAAGCGCAGGCCCTTCACGGGCTCCAGCTCGGCGAACAGGGTGGTGAGGGCCCGGTTGCGGGTGAAGCGCTGGTTGTTGAGCGTGGCCGCTACAATGGGGTTTTCCTCAATGAAGTTGTCCTGACCGCCGCGGGGCTCATAGTAGTAGCCATCGGGCCGGAACACCGGCAGAATGGCCGGAATGCGCAGCGTCTGCTGCACGGTGCCGTACTCGCCGCTGTTGGTGGTAATCTGCCGGTCGGAGAGATGGGTGAGGGCGATGCTGTTGCCGATTTTCAGAATCCGGTTCACCTGCACGTCGCCGTTGGCGCGCAGCGTGAAGCGCTCAAAGTTGGAGCCCACGATGGTACCATCCTGCTGGAAGTAGCTGCCCGAAATGGCAAAGCGGGCTTTTTCGCTGCCGCCGGTGGCCGAGAGAGAGTAATTCTGGATGGCGGCCCGGCGGAACACCTCATCCTGCCAGTCGGTGCCCTCGCCCAGGGTCTGGGGGTTGCGCAGGCGGTCTACCACGATGGGCAGGCCGGCGGCAATGCGGCTCTCGTTGTTGATGACGGCGTACTCCTGCGCATTAAGCAGGGGCAGCTTGCGCCACACCTGCTGGATACCCCGGTAGGCATCCAGGTTGATGGACGACACGCCGGCTTTGCCGCGCTTGGTGGTAATAATAACCACGCCGTTGGCTGCCCGCACACCGTAAATAGCGGTGGCCGAAGCATCCTTCAGAATGTCGATGGACTCAATGTCGTTGGGGCTGATGGCGTTGAGCTGGTTCTCGCCAACGTTATCCGGCAGCGGGAAGCCATCCACTACGTAGAGCGGGTTGTTGTTGCCCGCCGACGTGATGCCGCGCACCCGAATGGAGGTACCGGCCGCGCCGCCCGGGGCACCGCCGTTGGAGGTCACCGTAACGCCGGCTGCCCGGCCCTGCAGGGCCTGGGTAACATCAGCTACGGGCTGGGAGGCAATTTCCTTCGACGATACCGACGATACGGCGCCCGTTACGCTGCCGCGCTCCTGGGTGCCGTAGCCCACTACTACCACCTCGCTCAGGGCCCGCAGGTCCTCCGCCATCGTAACGGCAATGCCGCTGGTAGCCCCCGTAATGGGTACTTCCTTGCGCACAAACCCTACGTAGCTGAAAATCAGGGTAGAATTTTCGGGCGCGTTCAGGGTGAAGGTACCGTCGGAGTTCGTAGTGGCCCCAATGGTCGTCCCCTTTACTATCACGGTGACGCCGGGCAGCGGGTCGCCGTTTTCCTGCGTCACGCGGCCCGATACGGGCACGTCGGCCAGGGTAGCGCGGGTAGCCGGAGTAACCGCCGGGGCGGGGGAGGCCGCCAGAGCGGGCAGCACGGGCAGCCCGCAGGCGGCCAGCCACAAAGTCCGGCGCAACGCCTGAGTGTAGAGGTGTTGGTTCATTGATGTGTGGGAATTGAGGGAAGGGAAAACAGGTAGAAGACCGGTGGGGAAAACGCTGCCGAACCCTGGGAAAATCCGGCTACCGGGAAAAATAGAAAATCAGGTTGCTGTAAGTTGTCAGCGTTTGGACCAGCGGAAGCGTAAGTCATCAGGGTCCGGAGGAGCAGCAACCGGCAGCCGGGAAGGGAAGCCGCCGGGCCGCTGGTTGTTTGCCACGGCAGAGGCGGCAAGGAGCGTATTCGGTAAGCGGGTGAGTGATGTATTACCCAGGCAGGAGGCAACTTCGTGGGGCAAGCCCGGGAGTCAGCCACGCCGAATAGTCAAATATACCCTGCCTTGTTTGGGAAAAGCAATGGCAAAAACGCTTCTACTGCTGTTTAATGGCGGTTTTTGGTTTTAGAGCACAACCCATCTATACGCTTACTGCACACGCTAAAAAGCTGCCAAAAGCCTGTAGCAGCCCCCCGATGGCGTTCCTCACAGCGGAGGCTAACACGTAAAAAACAACTAAAAAAATACGTGTTTCAGACGAAAAAAATGCACTTCCGATTGCCAGAGTGTGCACTTACATACCAATATAGGAATATCATTTGAACATTGGCCCACGGTCATTCGAGCACCATTGCGGCCCCCGCTGTCCGGGCAGGGCAAACCACCCGGCACCTATGGCCCGGGCTGCGGATGACCCGGACGAATCAGGGGAGGTACCCGGCCGCCTCCCGGACTTGGGAGGATACGGCGGCGCTCCGGCTTCCTAGGCCCGGGCCACCGATTCTTCCGAGGTGGCGGACTCTTCCGCGTCCTGGGTCGTGGCGTCGAGCAGCACGTGGGTCCAGCCCTCGTTCTCGTCGAAGTCGGGAGACTGGCGGCGGCGGCGCATGGCTTCCTGCACTTTCTGGCTGAAACTCCAGCAGGTGCCCTGGCGCAGGTCGAGCACGCGGGAAAGCTCCTGGGAAGAGTAGTTGCCCTGGTGGGTGTAAATCAGGAAGACCGCGTAGAAGGCCTTGATAATGGAGAACTTACACTTCTGAAGCAGGGTGTAGGCCGTGGCCGATTCTACGTACCGGCACTTGGTGCAGCGGCGGGAGTGGGGCTCGCGCCCGTCGCAGAACTTCTCGTGCCCACACTTGCGGCACTGGTACCCCTCGCCCCACTTCAGGTTGGCCAGGTAGGCCAGGCAGGCATCCTTGTCGGGGTAAATCTGGCTGAATTCGCCGAAATCAACCTCCTTGGAAAGCACCCGGGCCGTTTTTACCTCCTGCAGGTCGTGTTGCAGTTCTTTGTTGAGCTTCTCAATGGCCGCCGACTGGAGGGCCAGCAGGCCGTTGGCCTGGAGCAGCTCCCGGTTCTGGGCGGCAATGGTTTCACTCTGCCGGCTAAGTTCGGCGGTACGTTCGGCCACCAACCCTTCCAGTTCGGAATTGAGCTGATCCTTCAGGCTCTGATTGTGATGGAGTTGCTCTACCAACTGGTTTTGCACCTCGTGCTTCTTGCGCAGCTGCTTTACCAGCTTGCCCTGGGTGCGGATGGTAGCATCCTTGATGGCCTTGATCTTCTCGCCCAGCGCGTAGGACAGCACCACGACTTCGACCACAAAGGCCACGTTCATGCTGTACACGGTGGCCGTATTGGTGAACGTATCGATGCCCAGGCGGCGCAGAATCAGGAAGCCTACGCTCAGGGCCACCAGGGCGTGAGCCAGCAGGAAGTAGCGGGCGGTGCGCTGGCCCCGCTGCCACACCCGGTAGGCGGCGTAATAGATAAGCCCATACGGCAGCAGGTAGAGCCAGAATCCCCAGCCCGAATGCAGCCAGGCAGTATCGATAAGCAGGCCTCCCACGCTCAGCAGCACCACGGCCCGCACCCACCGGTCGAGGCGGGGCAGACGCTGGGAGATGTCGAGGAAGTGGCGGGCGTAGTAGCTGAACGTAAGCAGCAGCAGAATGGGCGAGCCAGCAATAATGAGCTCGTTAAGAGCGGGTTGAGTAGGCCACAAATACTGAAAGCCCAGCCCGTCTTCCGATAAAAACACGAGGCTGCAACTGAGCACGTACAGTACGTAGCGCAGGTAGGTCTGCTCCCCGATAAAGAGGTAGATGCACAGGTTGTAGACCACCATAATCAGCAGAATACCATAGAAACCACCCAGCAGGCCGTACTCGGTCTGGAAGTGCACGGCCAGAGGCTGCTCGGTGCGCAGGCGGCTCAGGAAGGTAGTCTTGGAGCTCGATACCAGCCGCAGGTAATAGGTCTGGGTCTGCTCGGGGCGGAGGGGGAGGCGGAAGAGGAAGTTCTTGTAGGGAAACTTGCGGGTGCTCAGGGGCAGGCCCGCGCCAGTAATGGTCGGTGCCGTACCATCGGGCGGGAAAAACTCTACGTTGTTGAGGTGGGAATCGAAGAGCTCCAGGTACCAGTGCTGGCGCAGTTCACCGCGGGCCTGTACCTGCAGGCGCAGCCAGTAGGCCGCGCCGGGGTGGTCCATGGTGGTGGTGGGCAGGGTGCTGGCGCGCTGGAACCGGCCGGCCCATTCGGGTGTCTGCACCTGCTCCAGCGTCAGGGTGCCGGAAGGGTCTTCGAGGACGCTGTAAAACGTGGGCTCGATGAACACTTCTTCCAGGGCGGCATTCACGCGCAGCGTATCGGCCGGCGGAATGGCGCTGGCGGGAAGGGCACCGAACAGGATCAGCAGCAGTCTGCTTAGCGTCAGGAAAGAAAACCAGGTAGCCCGACGCGGTGGGTGGGGGGAGGTTACGAGCTTCATGGCACGTTCAAGGTACGAAAACCTGCGAGGCTTTGCGGCGGCTGCCGGGCGGGCCGCGGGCCGTAGGAGGCTGACTCGCCCGGTTCCACCCTGGCCCCGCCCGGCGAGTAACAGCTGTCGGAGCCGCAGAAAGGCTTGCGAAATAAGCTTGCGGAGGGCGACGCCGGGTTTAGTTGCGGCCCAGGCCCTTGGGCACTTCGGGGGTAAACCGCAGCCAGCCCAGTTGGCGGACGGGCTGCTCAACCCGCAGAAGCAGCGTGTGCGAGCCCACGGGCAGGGCCGGCACGCTCAGGGCAACGGTAGTCCAGTCGGTGCCGGGCGGGACGATGGCGGTAGCGCACACGTTCCCATCAAATTCCAGGGTCAGGCGGCCGGCTTCGGGACCGGGTTGCAGGTGGAGCTGGGCCGCGTAGGCACCGGGCGTGGTGACGGTGACGGTGTAGTTGAGCCACTCGCCGGCGGCCAGGTTCTGCACGGCAAAGCCGCCGGGCAGGTGCGGAGCCGCCGTAAGGTCTACGCCATCGTTGCGGTAAGCCTCGCCCTGGTTGGTGGGCGTCAGGTCGCGGTAGTCAGTGCGGGCGGCGTAGGTGTCGTGGTAGGAAATGCCGTCGCGGCCCAGGTCATAATCGGGGGCGGCCAGGGTGCCGGGGATGGTGAGCGGGCGGAAGGGGGCCTGGTAGTCGGCCGGTTTGGTGAGGGCCGTGAGCACGTCCTGGTTCACCTGGCAGTTGGCGAAGCGGGCGTTGCGCAGCAGGTCGGCGCGGCCCTGCGGGGTGAGCAGGCTGCCGTAGGGGGCAATCCGCAGCAGGCCCGCGCCGGAATTCACCCGCTTGATGTTCCAGTGGGCCCAGCCGATGTTGGCCGCGTTGAGGCCCTGCACGGCCGTGGCAAACCAGTCGTTGGAGTTTTCGCCCGTTTCGCCCACCCACACCGGCACCTGCCACCGCTGCCGGAAGGCTACCAGGTTGGCTATCATATTGAGCTGGTTGAGGTTGGGGTCAGTAAGCGCCGGGTCGTTCGAGCACCAGTAGCGGTGGCCGTTATACACAAGGTTGGTTTTGTCACTGACCTGGAGCTTATCAGGCGTCAGATTGGTGTACTCGTTGCCGTAGCCGTTGCCCTCCAGCAGCAGCAGGTGGGGGTCCTGCCGGGCCCGGACGGCCGTAATCAGGCGGGAGTAGAGCGCGTTCAGCTCCTGGTTATCCGCCGACAGGCCGTTTTCGGGGTTGAGGCCGTGGGGCTCGTTGATGAAGTCGTAGAGGGCAATGGCGGGCTCCCGGCGGTAGCGGTCGGCCAACTGCTCCCAGAGGCGCACGGTAAGGTCCTGGTAAATCAGGCGACCCTGCTGGTCGCGGCGTTTCCACAGGTCGAGGGGGCGGAAGTTGTCGTTGATGTTCAGGTCGGTGCCCTGGCCGCCGGGGGCCGCGTGCAGGTCCAGCACCACGTACATCTGGTTGGCGGCGCACCACTTCACCACGTCGTCGATGTAGCGGAAGCCGTCGAGCTTTTGCGGCCTGGTGAACAGCTCGTTGGCGTCGTACCACTGGCTGAGCTGCTGCACGTAGGCGTTCAGGGTGGCCTCGTTGTCCGGGTCGCGGATAACGGCCGTGCGGGCCCGGCGCTGCTCCGGCGTCAGAAACAGGTCGTAGTGCAGGGGCAGGCGCACGCAGTTAAATCCCTGGCGGGCCAGAAAGTCGATGTCGGCCCGGGTGATGAACTGCTGGCGGTACTGGCGGTAGAACGCTTCCATCTCCGCTTCGGGCATGGTGCGCAGCAGGCCCTGCTTGATGCGCCACTGACTGTTGAGCGTATCGGTGCCCAGAATGTAGCTTTCCTGGAGCAGCCAGCCGCCCACGTTGTAGCCGCGCAGCACCACCTCGCGGCCGGTGGCATCCACCATCCGGGGGCCCTCGGCGTGGAGCATGCTGAGCTTCTGGGCCCGGGCGGAGCCGGTGGCCAGCAGCAGAACGGCCAGGGCCAGTGTAAGCGAGCTGGGGCGTGCGGATGCCTTTCGGGGGCCTGGAAACGGCCGGATGCGCCTTATCATAGCCATCAGAGTTAGAAGAAAGAAAAAAGCGGGAAAGGGAAAAAAAGGGACGGAGAAACTCCATCCCTTTTCCGGCTTTCTCACTCAGATATCGGTAAGCAGCAGGGCCGTTGGGCCACCGGATCTTAACTGGTTATTCTTTGGTGAATCGTTGAACAGTGGCCGGACCTTGGGCGGCGCGCAGAGTCAGGAAGTACAGGCCCGGCGCCAGGGCCTGCACGTCCACCTCGGTGGTGGGCTGTCCGGCCGTGGTAGTCTGGCGGTGTACCTGGCGGCCCAGGGCATCGGTGATGATGAGCGTGGCCGGGCCAGTAGTAGGAACCATCAGGTGGGTGTGGGCCGGGTTGGGATACAGGCGGGCCGCCGGGGCCGGGGCCGCGGTGGTGGCCAGGGCCGTGCGGCTGGCGGTGCAGGTGGCACCCGCCGTGTAGGTGTGCGGGGTGGCGCTGGAGTTGCGCTCCGGTCCGTTGGGGCCCACGCGGTACGTGAAATAGAACGACAGGGCCGCGCCGGCGGTCTGGGGCTGGGCAAAAGTGAAGTTGCTGCCCGCCGCCGTCATGGTGTAGCCCGCGTAGCCGCCCGAGCCCACCTTCACGTAGATGAGAGCCAGGTTGCTGCCGGCAATGGGCGTGAGCGGATTAAACTGCCAGGTTACGGTGCCGTTGGTAGTCGATACCTGGTAAGAATAGTCGCCGTTGGCCACGGTGCCGGTGCAGGCCGTGCTGCCGGTTCCGCCGCCGGTGGCTGCGGTGCCGTACACTTCCAGTTCGTAGAGCGAGTAGCCGTAGGGCGTGCCGCGCAGGGTGCCCAGAATGCGTACGTAGCGCCCGGTGCCGCTCAGGCCGGTGTGGTCGTTGAGCAGGGTGGTGTTGCCGGTTACCGTTTTGAGGGCAGTCCAGGCCAGGCGGTCGGCCGATACTTCCACGCGGTAGTTCCGGCCGTAAGCGCCTTCCCAGGTCAGCTTCACGCGGTTCACGTTGTAGCTCGCGCCCAAATCCACGTACAGCCATTCAGCGTCGGTGAAGGCGCTGCTCCAGCGGGTGGTGGTGCTGTTGCCATCCACGGCGGCGCTGCCAGGCGTTCCCGCGTTTTCCACCGACGAAACCGTAACCGGCTTGTTCAGGGCCAGGTTGGTGGTAGCGGGGGGCGGCGTGGCGGCGGCAAACGAGAGCCAGTTCACGTTGCAGCCCGTAGAGGCCGAGGCGTACACGCGCAGGCGCTGAGTGCCGGCCGGCAACGTAACGGTGGTGCTGATGGTCTGCCAGGCTTGCCAGCCGCCGGTATTGCCCACGTTCACGGAGCCCAGCACGGTGCCGGCACTGTTGCGCAGTTGCAGGGTGGCATTGCCGGTGGCGCTGGCCACGCGGAAGCCCACGGTGTAGGCGCCGGCCGTGGCTACCTGGGCATCGAAGTCAAACCAATCCCCGGTTTCAAACCAGTCCACGTTCAGTCCCCCGCCCGCATCAGTGGTAGGCTCCGTCTGAATGCCCTGCATGGCCACGTAGCTTTCGGCCTGGATGGTGCCCGGAATGGCCTGGGCGGTAGGCGCGGCCGAAACCGTGACGTTCACGGAGGCCGAGGTAGTGACGGCTCCGGCGTTATCGGTAGCCCGGGCGGTGAGGCTGTAAGTGCCCGCTGCCACGCCGGTCCAGCTGAAGGCGTAGGGGCTGCTGGTATCGGTGTTGAGCAGGGTGGTGCCGTTGTAGAACTCCACTTTGCTGATGGTGCCATCCGCATCGGCAGCGTTGGCCGTCAGGCTCAGCGTGGCCGGGGCCGTGAAGCTGGAGTTATTGGCGGGCGAAGTCAGGCTGACGGTAGGCGCCACGTTGGCCGGGGCCGCGTTGCCGGTGAGGCTGCGCAGGTTATCGAGGTAGAAAACGGCCCCGCTGGTCGAATTCGGGCCGAAGAGCAGCACCACGTTATCCACGTCGGCATCGGAGGTGCCAGGATCGGGCGAGCCGGTGTAGCTGAAGGTGAGCGTATGCCAGGCGTTGGTTTGCTTTACTACGGCCTGGTACACGCTGTGCCGGCCGGTGGGGTAGTTGCCGGAGTTGGAAACCGCGCTGCTTTCCAGCTGCCACGATACAATGGTGCCCACCGGGGCCGAGGTGTATACGTCCAGAGCAAACCGCTTCTGGCCGGCCACGTAGGCGCTGCCGTCCTTCACCTGGGTGGTCGTCAGCATCAGCGCATCGTACTGGGCGGTGGCGTTGCGGGTGTAGCGGGCCACGTTGGCCGAGGAGTTGCTGCCCGAAGCCGCGGGGTTGGCGCTGGGGGCCACGTAAGTGCCATCGGCCTTGCGGAAGGGCAGGTTCCGCACGTTATCGTAGTTCTCGAAGGTGGTGCCGGCCACGTAGGTCGGAGTGGCCTTCTTCGCTACCCGGATGTTGTCGAGGTAGTAGGTGTCGCCGGAAGCCACGCCGCTGTTGAACAGGAAGGCCAGCTGATCGATGGCCACGTTGGCCGTCCCGCCGTCGGGAGCATTATTGAAGGCGAAAGTGAGGGTTTCCCACTGGTTCTGCCGGGTAGTGGCGGCCAGATACGTGCTGTTGCGGCCGGCCGGGAACGAGCCCTGGGGGGAAGCCAACGCCTTGTTTTGCAGGGTCAGGTTGATGGGCGTGCCCACCGGGGCCGTTGAGTACACATCCACCTGAAACTGGTAGGTCTGGTTCTTGAACAGGGCCGCGTCCTCTACCACGGTACCAGCCGGAGCGGCATCGAAAAACAGCACGTCGTACTGCTCCGAGGCGTTGCGCACGTACCGGGCCACGGTAGTGGAGGTGTTGGGCGCCACTTTGCTGGGATTGGCCAGCACCGAATACGCCCCGTTGGTCCCGGCCGCATCGAAGCTCAGGCGGGCCGTGCCGTCGTAGTTGAGCAGCACATCGGTAGCCACCACGGGCGCTTCGGGCTGTTTCTTGATGAGCAGGTTATCAAAATAGAACGTGGCCCCGGAGTTGGTGGCCGGCTGCATCAGGAAGGATACGTTGTTGATGGAGTAGATGCTGGTACCCGCGTCGAGGCCCTTCTCAAACTCAAATTCCAGCGTTTCCCAGGCATTCTGGCGGGTGGTGTAAGCGCGGTAGGCGCTGTGCCGGCCCGAGGGAAAGTTGATGGCCGTGGTCACGTTGCTGTTCTCAAACTGCATCGTGATTTTACTGCCCACCGGGGCCGTCGAATACACATCCACGAATACCCGGCGGCGGCCGTACACGAAGTCGTTGGCGTTGCTGATGCCCAGGTTGCGCACGTTCAGCACGTCATACTGCTCCGAGGCGTTACGCACGTACCGGCCCACCCGGGCGGAGGTATTGATGACGGCCGAGGGGTTGGCCACGGCCTGGGTGAGCACGCCGGTAGTGGCCCCGTAGGTGAGCACGCGGTTGCTCTCAAAATCCTCGTACACCCGGTCCAGCTGCAGGGCGGGCGTTACGCTCAGGGCCTTGGTGTAAGTGGCCGTGGGGCAGCCGCTCACGGCCACGCTGGCCGTTACGTTGCCGCTCACCGCGCCGCTGCCAAAATTCACCAGCACGGCGTTGGTGCCCTGGCCGCCCACGATGGTAGCGCCCGCGGGCACCGACCACGAGTAGGTGCCGCCGGTGATGGCGTTGAGGCGAAACGTTTTGTTCTGGTCGCCCTGGTGGACTTCGTTCGGACCGGCTACGGCGTAGTTGTAGGTGCCCTGGTAAACCCGCACGTAATCTACCTGGGTGGTAGTGGGGTAGTCGGAGGGGGTGGGGTTCTGGTAGCCGGTGAAGCCGGTGCCGGGCCCGCCCACGGCCGAGTTCAGGATGAGGTAGAAATTGCCGTCGTTGAAGGGCCAGGAGCCGCCCGTGGTCGTTTTGGGCGAGGCCGTGTGGAAGAGCGTGTTGTCCACGAACCACTTGATCTGGTCGGGGCTCCACTCCACGGCGTAGACGTGGAAATCCTGGGATAAATCGACGGTGGAGCCATATTCGCGGCCCGTGAAGTGCCAGCCGCCGGCGTCGTAGTGAATGGTGCCGGCCGTGGATTTGGGGTTTTTGTGCTTGGCCTCCATAATGTCAATCTCGCCCGTGTAGGGCCAGTTGCCGGGGTCGGCCAGCATCCAGAACGCGGGCCACACGCCCTGGGCCGAAGGCAGCTTCATGCGGGCCTCAATGCGGCCGTACCGGAACGTTTGCAGCGCGCCGGTAGCGGGTATTTTCGACTGAAGCTTAGCGGAAGTGTAGTTGTAGGTGCGCCCGCCTTCCACGGAATTCTCGAAGCGCGTGGTAATGTTGAGGTAGCCGCCCGTGACGGTGGCGTTGCCGGGGCGGTAGACTTGTAGCTCGGCGTTGCCGAAGTTGCAAAGGCCTTCTGCGCAGCCGTCGCCATTGTACACCTGCCACTTATCGAAGTTGCCGGGGGTGTTGAACTCATCGGCCCAGACGAGCTGGTTGCACTGGGCCTGCGCCGGAGCGGGCTGGAGGAGCCAGCCCATACCGGCCGCCAGGGCCAGCCGGGCCCAGCCCCCGAGCCGACGGCCCGGGATTGGTACGGTTGTTTTCATGGTTGTGGGGGAATTGGGTAGGAAGCGTAAGCACCAACCACGGCCTGGGGAGCCGGGGTGGGGTAAAAGAAACGCCAAGGGAGCAGGAGGGCCGCCAACCGGAGCAACACGCCGGAAGAAAGCTGCGGAACCGCCCGGAAAACAGCGGGCTGGTTACCAAATATATCAGACGCGGCGAGTTAAAATCAAATGGCAAAACGCTGATTCTGTTTCGGAAACAAGGATTTTTCAGGCCGGCGCCCTGCCGCTATACGCTTAGCACACACGCGAAAAACGCTCTTGCCAACCGCACTTGCCTTGCTTGCCCCGGCCGGCTCCGGCTAAAAAACAATCTAAAAAATGGGGGCGGCGGCGCAATTATTTTGTGGTGGGCCCCGGCCGGCCCGGCGGCGGAAACATTTCCGGGGGGGCAGTTGTGTAAAACCGCGCCGCCGCCCGTTCTTCGCGGTGGCCGACCGGGCTGGCCGGTTACTTTTGTCTTTGTTTCTTTTTTACGTGTCCCAACCTTTCGCTTCGCCCGCTGCTTCCTCCACTACGGCCATCATCGGGGCCGGTATCGGGGGCATTGCCACGGCCGTGCGCCTGGCCGTGGCCGGGCACCGGGTGACGGTATTCGAGGCCCAGGAAAGCTTCGGCGGGAAAATGCACCAGCTGGAGCTGCCCGGCGGCTACCGCTTCGACGGCGGCCCCTCGCTCTTCACCCTGCCCCATCTCGTCGATGACCTGTTCCGGCTGGCCGGCCGCGAGCCCCGGGACTACTTCCGCTACCAGCGCCTCGACCCCATTACCGAGTACTTCTTCGCCGACGGCACCCGCCTCACGGCCTGGGCCGACGAGGAGAAATTTGCCCGCGAAGTGGAAGCCAAGCTGGGCACCCCGGCCGCCGACGTGCGGGCCTTCCTGGCCCGCAGCGGCCGGGCCTACGACGCCACGGCGGGCACCTTCCTGCACAAATCCCTGCACAAGGCCGGCACTTACCTCAGCCCCGAAGTGCTCAAGGCCCTGGCCGCCCTGCCCCAGCTGGGCCTCACCAGCACCATGCACCAGCGCCACCAGGCCGCCTTCCCCGACCCGCGCCTGGTGCAGCTCTTCGACCGCTTCGCCACCTACAATGGCTCCGACCCCTACCAGGCCCCGGCTACGCTGAGCATGATTCCGCACCTCGAGCACGGCATCGGGGCGTTTTACCCCGAGGGCGGCATCTACGCCATTGCCCAAAGCCTCGTGCGGCTGGCCGAAGAGCTGGGCGTAGAATTCCGTTACCAGGAGCCGGTGCGCGAAATCCGGATCAGCGGAAGCCGCGTGACTGGTCTGCGCACCGACCAGGGAAGCTACGAGTTCGAGTGGGTGGTCAGCAACATGGATGTGGTGCCCACCTACCGCCACCTGCTGCCCGCCCAGCCGGCCCCCGAGCGCACCCTGGCCCAGCCCCGCTCGTCTTCGGCCCTGATTTTCTACTGGGGCATCGGGCGGCGTTTTCCTGAGCTGGGCGTGCACAATATTTTCTTCTCCCAGGATTATAAGCGCGAGTTCGAGGCCATCTTCCGGGAGCAGACGGTGGCCGCCGACCCCACGGTGTACGTCAACATCACCAGCGGCCACACCCCCACCGATGCCCCGCCGGGCCACGAAAACTGGTTTGTGATGGTGAACGTGCCCCACGACCAGGGCCAGGACTGGCCGGCGCTGGTGGCGCGCACCCGCGCCGCCGTACTGGCCCGCCTCAGCCGGGCCCTGGGCACCGAGGTGGCGCCCCTCATCCGGGCCGAGCACGTGTGGGACCCGCCGGGCATTGCCGCCCGAACCTCCTCGTTCGGGGGCGCGTTGTACGGGAGCTCCAGCAATAACGCGCTGGCGGCCTTTTTGCGGCACCCCAATTTTTCGGGGCGGCTAAAAGGGCTGTACTTTTGCGGCGGCTCGGTGCATCCCGGCGGCGGCATTCCGCTTTGCCTGCTCTCGGCCCAAATCGTTTCTGACTTAATCAGTTAAAAATTGAAAGTGAAAAATTAAAAATCACCGGGCAGTACTTGCTGCAGCATTGAGCGAGGAACGCATGCCTGCCAGTCGTTTTTAATTTTTCACTTTTAATTTTTAATTCTCCTCTATGCCCGACCCCACGCCACCACTGCCCGCCACTACCACGGCTGATTTCCGCGCCGCCACCCAACAGCGGCGGCTGCGCTGGGCCCAGGGCGTGCTGCTGCTGTTCCACGTGACGGGCTTTGTAGGACTGGGCTTTTCCAAGGAACCCGAGTTCTTTCTGCGCTTCATGCCGCTGACCATGCTGCTCACGCTGGGGTTGCTGCTGGCCTTTCAGCCGCGGCGCACGGCCTCCTTCTGGAGCTTCTGCGTGGTGACGATGCTGGCGGGTTTTTTTGTCGAAGTAGTGGGCATCCGCACCAACCTGCTGTTCGGGCAGTACGAGTACGGTCCGGCTCTGGGCATCAAATGGTTAGGGGTGCCGCTGCTGATCGGTGTTAACTGGTTTATCGTGACCTATACGGCTGGTATTCTGGCCCGCTACCTGCCCCTGCCCGATTTCGTGCGGGCCCTGCTGGCGGCCCTGCTCATGGTTGGGCTTGATATTTGTATCGAGCCCGTGGCCGTCCGCTACGGCTTCTGGCGCTGGCAGTACGATGTGATACCGCTGCTGAATTTCAAGGGATGGTTGGCCGTCAGCCTCATTTTGCAGGTGTACTTCAACCGGGTCGAGTTCAGCAAGCGTAACCCCTTGGTTCCCTTCGTATACCTGGTGCAGTTGCTGTTTTTTTTCGGGCTGGGTATGTTGCTCTGAGCGCGTGCGGCGTTCGAGCGGCGTAGGCAGCCGGCGGGGGAGGAAGCAAATCATATTCTTAGCCCGTTCTTATGCAGGAAACGATACTCCATCAACTTCTCGACCGCGCCAACGCCTTATTCCGCCAGGTGGGCGTCGGGCTGATTCATGAGGAGCAGCTGGCGGCCGCCCTGGATTGCTCGCCGGCCGCTTTCCGGGAGCAGTTCGGCTCCAAGGCCGAGCTGCTGCACACCGTTACGCAACGCAACCTGCTGCGCCAGCGCCAGGAACACACCGAGCTGTTTGCGAACCTGGCCACGCCCGCCGAGTGTCTGGTGGGCCTGTTGCGCCACAGCCTGCACGAGCTGCGCACGGCTCCCCACCACGATTACCATGTGATGCGCGAGCGGTATCCCGATTCTTGGAACCTGGTTCAGGACCACCTGCACCACTACTCGCGCCCGCAGCTCACGCGCCTGCTGGCCGATGGCATCCAGCAGGGCCAGTTCCGGGCCGACCTCAACCCGGCCTTTATCGCCCACATCATCCTGGCCCAGTTTGGCCTGGTACTCAACGAGCAGCTTTTCCCGCCCGACGAAATCAGCCAGGCCGATACCTACCGCAATATCTTCGCCCCTTACGTGCGGGGCCTCTGCACCATCGCCGGGCTGCGCCTGGTAGCCGCCCACTTCGACCGGCTGTAGCGGCGGCGGCGAGCGAATGAGTGATTCGGTAAATGAGTGAATCGTTCGATGATGGTGAGGACGCATAGGGCCGCAATCCGTCCTGCTCGTGGTTCAAAGCCTGGAGTAAGCAGAGAGCCCCTGACGTCAGCGCGCCAGGGGCTCTTTAAAATTTGAGAATGGGAAGAAGGAGTTGCCTCGGCTACTTGTCGCCCCAACGGCACTCATTCCCTACTTCACGCATTCACCGCTAGCAGCTGATTTTGTCCACCCGGGTTTGGTGACGGCCGCCCTCGAAGGCGGTGTTCAGGAACTGGCTGGCAATGGCGCGGGCGGTTTCCTCGCTCACGAACCGGGCCGGAATGCAGATGACGTTGGCGTTGTTGTGCTGGCGGGCCAGGGCGGCCAGTTCCGGCTCCCAGGCAATGGCCGCCCGGATGCCCTGGTGCTTGTTGGCCGTAATGCAGACCCCGTTGGCCGAGCCGCACAGCAGCAGCCCGAGCGCAAACTCGCCCTTTTCCACGGCCGAAGCCAGCGGATGCACATAGTCGGGGTAGTCCACCGAATCGGGCGAGTGGGTGCCGAAGTCCTGGACCTCGTAGCCGTTGTCGCGCAGCCATTCCAGCAGCATCTGCTTGTACTCGAAGCCCGCGTGGTCGGAGCCGATAGCCAGTTTCATCTTCGTAAGGTGAAAAATGTGAGATAAATGTGGTCAGAATGTGGAGAATGTGGTCAGAATGCGGAGAATGAACTGAGTGCGATGTTTCACTTCACAGGTTCTTTTCATTCCCCACATTTCAACCACATTTCGTTCACATTCTCCCCATTAAAAAGCTACTCCGCCACGCCGTTGTTTTCGGCGAGCTGGGCGTTGAGCGAGGCCGTGCGGTTGCGGGCCACCACCTGGGCAATGTTGATGCTCAGCTCGTAGAGCAGGATGATGGGAATGGTCACGATAATCTGCGACGTGACTTCGGGGGGCGTGATGATGGCCGCAATGATGAGCACCACCACAATGGCGTGCTTGCGGTACACGCGCATGATTTCGGGCGTAATCAGGCCGGCCTTGGCCAGGAAGAACACAATCATGGGCAGCTCGAACACGAAGGCGCACGACAGGCTCATGGTCGTGAGCGTGCTCAGGTAGCTCTGCATGTCAATCTGGTTCTCGATGGTGGGGTCCACCACGTAGCCGGCCAGGAACTGAATGCTCATGGGCGCGGCAATGTAGTAGCCGAAGAGCAAACCCAGAATAAAGAGCACCGACACGAAAAATACTGCCCCGCGCGAGTTCTGCCGCTCGTGCGGATACAGGCCGGGCTCAATGAAGCGCCACAGCTCCCAGAACAGGTAGGGAAAGCCCAGCACAATGCCCACGATAAACGAGGTGCTGATGTGCATGGTCAGCTGCCCGCTCATTTCGCGGTTCTGAATCACGAAGCCAATCTTATCAATGCACAGGCCCGGGGCGTTCAGGAAGGCGGCCAGCTGGCACGACATGCGGTAGGTCCAGAAGTCGGGCCGCGAGGGGCCCAGCATCAGGTCGTGGAACAGAAAGTCCTTGGCAAAAAAGGCGCCGGTGGCAAAGACCACCACGGCAATGGCCGCCCGGATAACGTGCCAGCGCAGCGCCTCCAGATGGTCGATAAACGACATTTCCTGCTGGTCGCCCAGCGCGGGTTGAGTAGAAGCCACTTACTAAATGAGTGAGTCGGTGAATGAGTGAATGAGTGCGGCGGTGAACCAGCAGGCCAGTGAATAGTGAGGACAAACGAAATTAGGGGCCGATAGGATGTGCAGCGGGCTGATTCATCCTGGCCCCGCTCACTCATTCACCGAGTCACTCATTCGCCTAGGCGAAGAGCGGGTACTGCTGCATCCACTCGTTGATTTCGCCGCGCACCCGGGCAATGCGGGTATCGTCGGCGTTGTGGGTCAGCACCTCGTCGATGAACTCCACGATGCGCACCATGTCGGGCTCCTTGAGGCCGCGCGTGGTCACGGCGGCCGAGCCGATGCGCATGCCCGAGGTCACGAAGGGCGACTTGTCATCGAAGGGCACCATGTTCTTGTTGATGGTGATATCGGCCTTGATGAGGGTATTTTCGGCCAGCTTGCCCGTCAGGCCCTTGCTGCGCAGGTCAATCAGCATCAGGTGGTTGTCGGTGCCGCCTGAAATCAGCTCGTAGCCGCGCTCCACCAGGGCCCCGGCCAGGGCCTGGGCGTTGCGCACTACCTGCTGGGTGTAGTCGGCGTAGGCGTCGCTCAGGGCTTCGCCGAAGGCCACGGCCTTTGCCCCGATCACGTGCTCGAGGGGGCCGCCCTGGGTGCCGGGAAACACGCCCGAGTCGAGCAGGCTGCTCATCAGGCGGGTTTCGCCCTTGGGCGTTTTCAGCCCGAAGGGATTCTCGAAGTCCTTGCCCATCATAATCAGGCCGCCCCGGGGGCCGCGCAGGGTTTTGTGGGTGGTGGTGGTGACGATGTGGCAGTGGTGGAACGGGTTGTTGAGCAGCCCTTTGGCAATCAGGCCCGAGGGGTGCGAGATGTCGGCCAGCAGCAGGGCGCCCACCTCGTCGGCGGCTTCGCGCAGGGCCTGGTAGTCCCAGTCGCGGGAGTAGGCCGAAGCCCCGCAGATGATGAGCTTGGGCTGCTCGCGGCGGGCGGTTTCCTTTACTTTCTGCCAGTCGATGAGGCCGGTTTCCTTTTCCACGCCATAAAACGAGGGCTGGTAGAGCTTGCCCGAGAAGTTCACGGGCGAGCCGTGGGTGAGGTGGCCGCCGTGGCTCAGGTCGAAGCCCAGAATTTTGTCGCCGGGGTTGAGAATGGCCAGCATCACGGCCGCGTTGGCCTGGGCGCCGGAGTGCGGCTGCACGTTCACCCACTCCACTCCAAACAGCTCCTTGGCCCGGTCGATGGCCAGCTGCTCAATCTGGTCCACGATTTCGCAGCCGCCGTAGTAGCGCTTGCCGGGCAGGCCCTCGGCGTACTTGTTGGTCAGGATGGAGCCCTGGGCCCGCATCACCTGCTCCGAGACGTAGTTCTCGGAGGCAATGAGTTCAATACCGTGAGTCTGCCGCGCTTTCTCCTTCTCAATCAGATCGAAGATGGCGGTATCGGGGGCGAGGGTAGTGGCTTGGGTTTCCATGAGTTCAAAGGTAGCGGATCGGCGGTGAAATGGTGAGGTGGTGAAATGGTGAGCTTCACGTTCAATGGTCCTCATTGCGCCACTTGCTTCTTCCAGTTCGCTGAACGTCAAACGCACCATTTCACCACCTCACCATTTCACCTTATCTTGCCCGGTATGAACACACCCCAGCAGCTTGCCGAAGTCCTGACCAGCCTCCGGGTGGGCAATCAGTCTTTTCTGATTACGTTTTACGAGCAGAACCGCGGGCTTTTTGCGCGCTGGGCCCGCCGCCAGCACCAGCTGGAGCCGCCGGCGGCCCACGAGCTGCTGCGCTCCGTGCTGGTGGAATTCTACGACCAGGTGGCCGATGGTCGCCTGACCAAGCTGCCCCCCGATGTGCGGGCCTACGTGTACGGTATGGCCGATGAGCAGACCCGTGCCGCCCGTACCACGGCCGTGCTGCCCCAGGCCGAGGCCGGCCGCCGCCAGCGCCTGCTGGGCCTGTTCCGGGAACTCAGCCTCGACTGCCAGAAAATGCTCATGTACTTCTACTTCCGGGGCTATAACTTCGAGAAGATGGCCGGCAAAATGGGCTTTGCCAACGCCAACGTGGCCCGGATGCAGAAATCGGCCTGCCTGCGCAAGCTTTACGAGCTGCAGTTGCGCGCCGCTGCCCCGCCCACGCAGTAGCGCCTGTGCCGGCTTCTGCGTAGCTTAGCCCCGGATCCGTCTGTCTCCCCGATTTTCCTGCGCCGGCGCGGCCTTTTTTGCCCGTTGGCCGCCCGCCGCTTCTTACCCGTACCCATGACCCCGCCCCTCGCCGATATACGTCCTTACCTGGAAGAGCTGGAGCGCTTCGCCGACGGTCAGCTGACCACTGCGGAGCAGGAAGCGTTTGAGGCCCGACTGGAGCAGGACGCGGAACTGTATCAGGCCTACCAGGCCTACGAGCAGCTGGCGGCCGACCTGCGGTGGGTGGCCGGCCACGAAACCCTCTACCAGCGCCTGCTGGCCCTGGATCTGCGCCTCGACCAGCGTCAGGCGGCCCTTAACCGCATCCGGCGGCGGGTGCAGCGGGTGCAGCGGCAATGGGCACTGGCAGCCATCGGGAGCGTGGTCTTGTTACTAGTGGCCTGGGCGCTCTGGCCTTCTACGCCCACAATTGAAGCCACCTGGCCGCGCTACTACGTGCCCGAGGCCGGCCTTACCGATGCGGTAGTGCGCGAAAACCAGCGTCCCCTGCTGGCCGAAGCCATGCGCCAATACCGCGCCGGCCACTACACGCCCGCGCTCTACGCGCTGCGCCGCATCCCGTCCAATACCATTGGGCAGGATACGCTCACCTACTACAACGGTATTTTTCTGCTGAGTCAGCCGGAGCCCAAGCAGCAACTGGCCGCCCAGCCGTTTCTGCGACGGGTGGCCATGCAGTCGGGCTCGGCGCTGGCCGGCCGGGCGCGCTACCACCTGGGCATGGCCTACTGGCGCAACCAGCAGCTGACGGCTGCCCGCAACACCCTGCGCGCCGTGGCCAACGATGCCCGCAACCCCTACCAGGACGCCGCCCGCCAGGTTCTGCGCTCCGGCGTCATCAAGGACTGACGGATAAATGAGTGAATGAGTGAGCCGAGCGGTCATGGCGAGGCCGGAGGCCGAAGCAATCCGTCCTTCACGCGGTGCAAAGCCCGGAGTAAACCCCAAGCCCCTGACGTGCGCACGTCAGGGGCTTGGGCATAGGTCGTAATTGGAGAGAGGGTGAAGAACGGATTGCTTCGCTTCGCGCGCAATGACCGCCCGGCTCACGCATTCCCCACTTCACGCATTCACCGCTTGGCAATCGGGTACTCGGGCTCGATGTTGGGCTGCAGGATGAGTTCCTGGGTATCGAGGTTGAGGGCGGCCAGGTGGCGCAACTCCGGGTTGTGACGGTACACGCAGCCGGTATCGAGGCCGAGGGAGCCGGCCCGGGCCGCCACGCGGCGCTGCACTTCGGCCCCGGGCGTAGGCACGTGGCCGTGCACCAGGCGGCGGCCCTGGAGGCGGCTGGCATCGAAGGTGAACTCCTTGATGTTGAGCATGGTGTTCCAGTCGCGGCGCATGGCGGCGGGTGGGAGCCGGAAGTCGAAACCGGCGTGCACCAGGGTCCAGCCGGGCACGTCGAGCTGGTGGGGCAGCTCGTGCAGCCACTGCTGGTAAACTGCCGGAATATCCTCGGGCCGGGTCACGCCGAAGCTGCGCAGCGTCAGCTGGCGGTCGGCCTCCGAGGCCCAGGTCCGGTCGTGGTGGCCCTGGGCGGCGTCGAGCAGCTCCTGGTCGTGGTTGCCGCGCAGACACACCACGCGGTAGCCCTGTTTGGGTAGCTGCATCAGGTAATCGAGCACGCCCCGGCTATCAGGACCCTTGTGTACGTAGTCGCCCAGCAGGTAGAGCTCATCCGCGGCGGTGAGCCGGAGCCGGTGCTCGATCAGGTGGCGCAGGGAGTGCAGGCAGCCGTGGATATCGGTGGTGACGTAGCGGGCCATAGGCGGGAGAAAAACGGGGTAGACTGAACCGGACCGGAAGGCCCGGACGCAGCACGAGCACCCACCGGAGTGCGTGCTCGTGCTGTTGCTGAATCCGAGGCCAGGCCTAGCTGTAAGGCGGCTTGTCGATGTCGGGCTTATCGTAGTTGCGGTTGGGGTTGTTGACCAGGTGAGGCGGAATCTCGTCGAGGCCGTCTTCGGTGTATTCGTCGGCCAGCTGCTGCTGGTTGTCGTCGGCTGCCAGCGGCTGGCTGTTGGGGTCCGACTGGCGCTGACCGGTACCGGCCGGGTCGCCGTGGTTTTCCTTCGAGGATTGGGTGCTGTTATCAGACATAAGTAGGGGGATTTGTGGCTGATTGGTGGATGGCCAGCTGTTCTTTCAAACGGAAAATTTTTCGGCCGGAAAGAACGGGCCACCACCACCAGCGGGTGAGAAAATTACTGCACGATGGCCGTATCGGTGGCATCGGGGTCGGTGAGGTCGGCGTTGGTGCCCTGGCGGGCCAACTCGTCATTGGAAGGCGGGTTGGCTTCCATCTGGCCCATGCCTACCCGGGAGTCGGGGTCTTCCATCTCGTCGCGGCCGGCGCGGGCGTCGTCGGCGTCCAGTTCATCCACCGGGCGGCGGGGCTGCTGGGTCAGGTCGCGGTCGGGCAAATCTTGGTTGGGGCGGTTGGGGCGGCCTTCGTCGCTGGTGCGCATGTTATCGTCGGGCGGGGCCACCTTGTCTTCGTTCTGGTTCATCGACACGGCCGTGACGCCGTTGCTGCTGTCGGTGCCGAAGCCCTGCTTGCCGTCGCGGTTGCCGAAGCCGCCGCGGGCGTCCTCATTCTTGGGCGGATCGGCACCGGGTACGATGTGGCCGGCGGCCAGCTCCTGGTCGGTGGTATCGTCGTTGATGACGCGCACGGGGCGGTCGTTGGGGTCAATGGCCATAGGAAGTCAGGTGTTGAGGTGGGTAGTAGGTCGTTTGCTAAAGTTGTACTCCCGTTTGGGGATTTGGGTTTAGCTTCGGGCGGCTGCTCGACCCGCCGGCCCTCGTATTGCGCAACGCCCGCAGTAAGAAGCCAGACACTGTATTATGCACAACGCCCCCGTCGGTTGCGCCCGCTGCCGCCCGGAACTCCGGGAATCCTTTCCGGCCTATTGGGACTTCGACGCGTGGCAACCTGGCTTCCTGCAGAAAGCCTTTCGGCCAGTAAACCAGACCCCATCTGCACCCGAAATTCCGGCGGCGCACTCGCCCTGCTACTGCGCCTGCCCCGCCTGCGGAGAAGTATGGGTATTATCAAGCCCGGACAATGCCTGGCGCGGCTACTTTCTGCCCGCGGCAGCGGCGGCGGTGCGACATAGCCGGAGCGAAAGGCGGCTCCGGCGCTGGGGGTGGCTGGGGTGGCTGGTAGTTATCGGACTCGGACTGGTGGCCCGGTGCGGGGGCGTTAGCGCAACGACCGGCAGAAAAAACGTCGGGCTGGAATACCGACTTAAAGTCGGTATTCCAGCCCGATACCCACGCGGAGCACCGCGCCGCTTAGTGATAAAAAGGTTTTTCCTCCTGCGTAATGCGCCAGAGGTACATGGCCCGGGCGGCATCCCCCGAAACATTGGGGTCGGTGATGGGCCCCCAGTTCAAAACGGGGCAGTCGGATTCCAGGTGCACGACGGCCTCTTTGGAGCGGGCGATGGTGCGTAGGGCGTCCCGCTCGCAGTTATCCTGCCGCAGGTCGGATACGTCGGCGAAGGAGTAGAGCGCCACAATGGCCACCAGGGCCGGGATATAGAGGCGGTTGAAGCGGGGTGGGCCGTGGCGCAGCAAATACACGGTGCTGCTACCGTACAGGTACATCAGCGCCAGCGTAATGGGAATGAGCGTGTCGCGGCGTACAATATTAGGCCGGTAGTTGCGGTAGCCGCCCAGGGGCAGTAACACGATATAAATGATTCCCAGCAAAAAAAACCACTGGGCAATGCGCAGCAGACGGGCCGATGCTGGCGTGGGAGCACTGGCTTTCAGCAGCAGCAGGTTAACCAGCACCGCAGCCAGCAGCACCGGAAAGCCTATTTGGCTGGTAAACTCCAGCGGGATACCGTTCCAGAGCTTTTCGTACATCTCCCAAACCGTAAAATCGTGGTTGTTCTCGCTATTGAAGGTGCCGATGTAAAGCGAGTAGAGGCAGCAGATGATAAAAAAGCTCAGTTGCAATATCACCCCGCGAAGGGGGCCGCGCAGCAACTGCGCGGGCAGGCGAACCAGGGTGCCGAGCTGACCGCCCGCCCGCATCTGTTGCCGCTGCGTCGCTGCCGTATACAGCAACAGCGCTGCGCTAATCAGCACGCCTTCTGCCGGAATAAGGGGGCCGCTAAGTGCCAGCACCACGGCCAGCACTGGCAGCGCAACCTGCCAGCCCCACCCGAGGGCGGTGTCGGGCCGCACAAACAGCGCCCGATGCAAGGGCAGATAATAGAACAGCAGCAGCACCTGCGGCAACGCGTAAAAAAAGCAATACGTGATGGAGTAATCGATAACTGCCATCTGGAACATGTAGCCCGCCGTCTGGAAGAAGGGCGTAACCAGCAGGGCCGCCAGCAGGAAAGTCGGCGCGTTGAGGCGGCTGGTTCGGCTGATGTAGTAAGCCAGAAGTATGATGAGCCCGCCCTGCATCAGGGTTTTAGCCACGGCCGAAGCCATGTAGGTACTGTAAACCGGATCGACGAAGTGCTGCAAAAACAGCGGCATGTTGCGCATGTATGCAAACAGGGCACCGTGGGCAAAAAACCGGTTGGGTCCGTTGTAGTGCAGGCCGTCGAGCAGGGCCGAAAGCCCGAACGGGTCGTCGAGAACATACGGCGTAACGGTACGGCGCACAATGTGGGCCACCACGTCGCCGTCATGCATGGCGTTCAGGTGCTCCACGTACGAGTATGTTAGATCGATCAGCAGTGGGATAAGCAGGAGCCAATGCGCATGCCGATAGAAGCGTTGCCAGCCCGTGCGAGAGTGCGATAAAGTGTCAGCCACGAAATAGAAGGTAGAAAAGTGAGGGAAGGCGGAGAAGCGCTTGCCACAAAGCTACCAGTCGGCACTCGATTAAGAGAATTTTGTGAAACCCGGAACCACTAGCGGCCGCGGCCCGCGTTTACCCGCCGCTGGTTACCTTGCAGCCCCACCAATTCTGCCTGCCTGATGTGGACTGAACAAGACAACGCCCTCTGCCGCACCTTCCGCTTTACCGACTTCAAAATGGCCTTCAGCTTCATGAGCGACGTGGCGGAGGAAGCCGAATTCCAAAATCACCACCCCTGGTGGAGCAACGAGTACAACACCGTCAGCTTCCGCCTGCGCACCCACTCCGCCGGCAACGTCATCACCGACCAGGACCGCAAACTGGCCGCCTCCATCGACATCCTGGCCGCTGAGTACGGTGGGGAAGAGGCGTAGGCTTTTAGTTGTTGGTTGTTGGTTTTTGGTTGTCGGTAAAAGAACGTCATCCTGAGCGGAGCGAAGGAACTCGCTTGAAGCCGTTCGTCTTGGTTGCAGATTCAGCACGTGAGATTTCACGGCTTCGTTCGGAGTGACGTGCTGTTTTCCTGCAGCCAACAACGCAACACCAACAACGGACAACCAACCACCGACAACTACCTTTGCGGTATGTCAGAAACTACGCCTACGCTGCTTTACCTCGTGCCCACGCCCATCGGCAACCTGGAGGATATCACCCTGCGGGCCATTCGGGTGCTGGGCGAGGTGGATACGGTGCTGGCCGAGGATACCCGCACCAGCGGCCGCCTGTTGCAGCACCTGGGCCTGAAAAAGCCCATGCTCAGCTACCACCTCCACAACGAGCACCAGCAGGTGCAGCGCCTGCTGGAGCGCCTGGGCAAGGGCGAAACCATGGCCCTGGTGTCCGACGCGGGCACGCCCGGCATCTCCGACCCCGGGTTTCTGCTGGTGCGCGAGTGTCTGGCCCGCGGCCTGAAGGTGGAGTGCCTGCCCGGGGCTACGGCCCTGGTGCCGGCCCTGCTCAAATCGGGCTTTGGGGCCGAGCGGTTCACGTTCGAGGGGTTTCTGCCCGTGAAAAAGGGCCGCCAGACCCGCCTCAAGGAGCTGGCCCAGGAAACCCGGACCATGATTTTCTACGAGTCGCCGCACCGGATTGTGAAAACCCTGGAGCAGCTGGCCGAGGTGCTGGGCCCCGAGCGGCCGGCCTCCGTGAGCCGGGAGCTGACCAAGCTGTTCGAGGAAACCGTGACGGCCCCGCTGGCCGAGCTGGCCGCCAACTTCGCCGCCCGCGCCGCCATCAAGGGCGAAATCGTGCTGGTAGTGCAGGGCCGCGAAAAGGAAGAGCGCCTCAAGGAAGACCGTTACAAAAACGCCGCCGACCGTGACGAATAACCTCCCCCCGGCCCCGGCCGCTACCGGCCGGGCATACTGGCTCCCGAGCCTGCTGGCCCTGCTGAGTGCCGCCCTGCTCTGGGCTGGCTGGCCGGTGCACCCGGCCCCGCTGGCCCTGCTGCTGCTGGTGGCCTGGGTGCCCTACCTGCTGCTGGAAGAGCGCCTGACCCAAAGCGGGGCCAGCGGCTGGAAAGTGTGGCGCTACGGCTACCTCACGCTGGTGCTCTGGAACCTGCTGACCACCTACTGGGTCAGTTTCAGCACCCTGGGCGGCGGCATCACGGCCGTTATCTGCAACGCCCTGCTGATGAGTTTGCCCCTCTCGGCCTTCTACCACACTAAGAAGCGCTTCGGCCCGAAGCTGGGTTATCTGGCCCTGCCCATTTACTGGATAGCCTTCGAGCAGCTGCACCTGCACTGGTTTCTCACCTGGCCCTGGCTCACGCTCGGCAATGGCTTTGCCCAGGCCAACCAGCTGGTGCAGTGGTATGAATACACCGGCTTTCTGGGTGGCTCGCTCTGGATCTGGGTGGTGAATCTGTGCGCCTTTGGCGTAATTAGAAATGAAGAATTAAAAGTTAAAAATGAAGCTCTTGCGAGCAGTAAAGAGCGGCAACGTTTAGCTTTTAATTCTTCATTTTTAATTGCCGCGCTGGCGGCCACTCTGCTGCCCATCGGGCTTTCTTACCTGATTGGGAGCCGCTACCAAGAGAAGGGGGAGACGGCCGAGGTGCTGGTGATTCAGCCCAACGTGGACCCGTTTCTGGAGAAGTTCGAGGGCACACCCAATTTCATCCCCCACGACCAGCAGCTGACCCGCCTGCTCAGCCTCACTGAGCAGAACCTCACGCCCCAAACCCGGCTCGTGCTCTGGCCCGAAACCAGCCTCGACGAAACCTACTTCGAGACGACCATTGAAACCTACCCCAAAATCCAGCGCCTGCGCAGCTTTTTGGGCCAGCACCCCGGCCTGGACCTGGTGACGGGCCTGACTACGGTGGGCCAGTACGGCCCGGCCAAGGAGCAGGCCAGCCCCACCGCCCGCTTCCGCCAGGACCTGGGCTACTACGACCTCTTCAACGCGGCCCTGCACCTGGGCAGCGCCACCGGCCCGCTGGCCTTCTACCACAAAAGCCGTCTGGTGCCGGGTGTGGAAGGCGTGCCGCCCTGGCTCTCGATGTTCGTCATCGACCTCGGCGGTTCGGCCGGCGGCCTGGGCTCCCAGCCCGAGCGCAGCGTGTTTCAGGCGGCCCCGCCGGTCCTGCGCGTGGCCCCGGTCATCTGCTACGAATCGGTGTACGGCGACTTCGTGGGCGAATACGTAGCCAAGGGTGCCACCCTCATCGGCGTCATCACCAACGACGGCTGGTGGTCCGATTCGCCGGGCCACTCCCAGCACCTGCAGTACGCCACGCTCCGGGCCATTGAAACCCGCCGCGACGTGGCCCGCTCGGCCAATACCGGCATTTCGGCCTTCATCAACCAGAAGGGCGAAATCACCCAACAAACCGGCTGGTGGGTGCAAACGACCAGCCGCGCTACCGTTCACCTCAACACCGAGCTCACCTTCTACGTCCGCCATGGCGAACTGCTCGGCCCCGCCTGCCAGGCGCTGGCGATACTGCTGCTGCTGGCCACGGCCGGCGCCGCCGCAACCGGCCGGAAGCGGGTATCAGTGGGGGCGTAAACAAAAGAAACTGTCATGCTGAGCGAAGGCGGAGCCGGAGTCGAAGCATCTCTACTGCAATGGTAATTCTGCCGACTGCAACGAAGCGGAAGAGATGCTTCGACTTCGGCTCCGCCTTCGCTCAGCATGACGGTCTTCCATCCCAGGCACTAACAACGAATCACGAAGCACGAAACCGAATGGATTACAATCAGATCAGCTTTCAGCTCGCGGCCGTGACGCGCCACGCGGGCCAGTTCATCCGCCAGGAAGCCGCTACGTTTGACCGCAGCCACATCGAAAATAAGGGCGTCCACGACCTGGTTTCCTACGTGGACAAGGAAACCGAGAAGCTGCTGGTGGCCGGGCTGCGCGAGGTGCTGCCCGAGGCCGGCTTCATCACCGAAGAAGGCACCGAGGGCGCCGAGCGGGCCGAGGAGTTCAACTGGATCATCGACCCACTCGATGGCACCACCAACTTCGTGCACGGCCTGCCGGTGTACTGCGTGAGCGTGGGCCTGATCCGGGGCCAGGAGCTGGTGGCCGGGGTGGTGTACGAGGTGGTGCGCGACGAGTGTTTCCGGGCTGCCAAGGGCGCCGGGGCCTTCTGCAACGAGCAGCCCATCCGCGTTTCCGACGTGCCCGACCTCAACAGCTCCCTCATCGCCACCGGCTTCCCCTACACCGATTTCGGCCTCATGAACGACTACCTGCAGGTGCTGGGCGCCTTCATGCGCGGCTCCCACGGGGTGCGCCGCGTCGGTTCCGCCGCCGCCGACCTGGCTTACGTGGCCGCCGGCCGCTTCGAGGGATTCTTCGAGTTCAACCTGAATTCCTACGACGTGTCGGCCGGCATTCTGCTGGTGCGCGAGGCCGGCGGCCGTGTTACGGAGTTCCTGGAGGATGGCGACCCGCTCTTCGGGCGCGAAGTGGTGGCCAGCAACGGCCTCGTGCACCAGGAAATGCAGGACCTGATCGGGCAGGTCTGGCGCAAGTAAGGAACCAGGAAAGAACGTCATTCCTCGGCAAGCTCGGAATGACGTTCTTCCTACAATCCTGATTTGCGAACCTCCACCCCCTTCGCCCTGTTACCTTTGCATCATGTGGATTCAATACCTCATCATCGCCCTGTTGTTTGCCGGGGCGGCCTTTTACGTGGGCCGCATCTTCTGGCGGGCCTTCGATAAGCGCCAGACGGGCTGCGCCAAAGGCTGCGGCGGGGCCTGCTCGGTTATCGACGTAGACCAGTTGCAGCGCACCATTGAGCTGGCTGCCGCCGAGGCGGGGGCAGGGCGGTAGCCGGACGCTTTCTTTCCGGCCAGGCATAACCCGCCCCCGTACCGGCTACGTATAGCCCGGCACGGGGGCGTTGCTTTCGCCGCCCGCCAGACCTCTCCGCACCTCTCCATTCCCTAAAAATATCGTTCGCCATGCAGGACAAAGAAGAAGAACGCTCGCTCGTTAACGTAGAGCGCAAACTGAACGCCGACGGCTTCACGGCCGATTTCCGGGTAACCGAAGGCCGTCTGTTCCCAATGGGCGACGACCGCGCCAAAGGCTACGCGCCGGAGGAAGTAACCATCGTGGATTTCTACCGCTTCGAGGGTGAAAGCAACCCCGACGATATGTCCATTCTCTACGCCATCCAGACGGCCGACGGCGTGAAAGGCACTATCTCCACGGCCTACGGCACCTACGGCGACACCGACGTGGACAGCTTCCTCAAAACGGTGGAAGACCTGGGCAAGGACCTCGACAAAAGCCACAAGTAGGTCACTGCTGACGTATAAAAAGAGCCCCGCCGGACGAATCCGGCGGGGCTCTTTTTAGTGCGGTAGAACGTCGATTATTCGGCCGACTGTTCCGGCCGGGCCGCTGGCTCCGGGGGCGTTTGGGGGCGGGTGAGCTTCCGGCTGACCTGCTCCAGCAATTCGGGCGAAATATCGAGGGTGCGGATGGGGAAGGGAATCACGATGCCGGCCGCGTCGAAGGCACGCTTGATGCGCAGGATGGCCTCGCTCTTGGCCCCCACGTAATCGACCTGGCGGCGGTAGGGAATCCAGAAGCGCAGCGTGAAGTTGATGGCACTGTCGCCGAAACCGGTGAACATAACCTCCAGGGGGCGGTTGGTGAGCATCTCGGGGAAGCCCTGCATGCACGCCAGCACCACCTCGCGCACCCGCTCCAGGTCGGAGTCGTAGGTCACGCCGCACTCCACATCTACCCGGCGCTGGGTGGTAACGGTGTAGTTGATAACCGAGCTTTCGAACACCTTGCGGTTGGGCACCCGCACCAGCTCGCCGGTGACCTGCCGCAGATCGAGGGTGCGCAGGTTGATGCTTTCAATGGTGCCGAAGTAGGATTCGGTCTGAATGACGTCGCCCACCGTGAAGGGCCGCTGGATGGCGATGATGATGCCGCTGATGAAGTTGGCCGCAATGTCCTGAAACGCAAAACCCAGCGCCAGCCCGATAATCCCAACGCCGGCCAGCAGTGACGTGACCGTTTTATCGAGGCTCAGCACTTCCAGGGTGAAGAAGATGCCGATCAGCAGCACGCCCACGTGGGCAATGGTGGCCACCAGGTTGTTGAGCGTGACGCTGTGCGACACCCGGGGCAGGAACCGCACGATAAACCGCCGGGCCATCTTGGCCGCGAAGTAGGTGACGGTGAGAATAACAACGGCGATGAGCAGGTTGGGCAGCAGCAGAATCAGCTGCTGCATCCAGCGGATCAGCTTGCCCGAGAGCAGGTTAAAGGCGCGTTGAAAGTCAGTTAATCCGAACATGAACGGGGAATGTGGTGAAAGCGCCGCGGGCCGTGGCCGGACGTACTACGGAAACGAAGCCAGCCGGCCGGGGTTGTGCACGGCCCCGCCAATAGCGGGCCAGTCGGTCAAAAGGTAGATAAACCTTTCCGCCCGACCGAATTACTTTTCCAAGGGCAGTAGCGCAAACTGTGTAGTTCGCGCTACTGCTACCCCCACACTTTGGTGCCTTCGGAGCAGTTGCGGCACATGTCAATCTGGTCGCGGCCCTTGAGCAGGGAGGCGCGGAACTGGCGGTATTTGGGGCCGTGCCAGAGCTGGCGGAAGGTTTCGGTTTTGAGGTCGCCCTGGCGGTATTCGGCGTCTTTATCGAAGCAGCAGGGCACTACGAGGCCGTCCCAGGTAATGACGCAGCTGTGCCACATTTTCCAGCAGTGGTTGAGCAGCTTGTTCTTGAGATTCCAGGTGCCGTCGCCCTGGTTTTCGTAGCGCGAGTAGTAGTCGATGGTCGGGATGAGGGGGGAGCCGTGCTGGTAATCGTAAATCTGGGCGGTTTTAAACCACACGTCGTCCACGCCCAATTCCCGGGCCAGGGCCTTGGCATCGGCAATCTGGTGCTCGTTGGGCCGCACCACCAGAAACTGGAACACAATGCGCGGAGTGCTCGATTTCAGCTCCCGGCGCCACTTCACCACGTTGCGGGTGCCTTCGAGCACCTTGTCGAGCTTGCCACCCACGCGGTACTGCTGGTACACGTCCTGGGTGGTGCCGTCGAGGGAGATGATGAGCCGGTCAAGGCCCGATTCCACCGTGCGGCGGGCGTTCTGGTCGGTGAGGTAGTGGGCGTTGGTGCTGGTGGCGGTGTAGATGCCCTTGTCGGCGGCATACTGCACCAGATCCAGAAAGTTGGGGTGCAAATACGGCTCGCCCTGGAAGTAGAAAATCAGGTACCAGAGCCGGGAAGCCACCTCATCGATGGTAGAGCGGAACAGCGCGTCGGGCAGCATGCCGGTGGGCCGCGTGAAGGAGCGCAGGCCGCTGGGGCACTCGGGGCAGCGCAGGTTGCAGCTGGTGGTGGGCTCGAAGCTGAGCGCCACCGGCAGCCCCCAATGCCGGGCCTGGCCCGTGGCCTTGCTCAGCAGGTAGCTGCCCACCACCTGGGCCCCGTTCCAGAGGCGGCGGGGCGTAGCTTTCGACAGGAAGTTGAGCGAATCAGTGAGCAGGGAAGGCATAGGTGGGGTAAAGGTACGGCGCTTGCGGGGAGCCGGCGGTAAGCTGGCTGTCATCCTGAGCGGAGCGAAGGACCTTGAGCCAGCGGCTATCAGGTGGCTCAAGGTCCTTCGCTCTGCTCAGGATGACAGATGATGGGCAAGCAGTTAAAATTTTTTCCCGGCCCGTGTGGAATCCCGCCGGGGCGGGCATCAGCTAAGCAGAACCCGGCCGGTTCGCTTTGGTTCCACGCTATTCTGCTTCGCTGATGAGAAATTTCTGCTACCTCGTGCTGGCGGCCGGGCTGCTGCCCGCCCGCTTCGCCCCGGCCCAAACCGCCCCCGCGCCGGCCACCGCCGTGACGCCGGCCACCTATTCCGTCACCGGCCGCGTCACGGACCGCGCCACCGGCCAGGGCCTGCCCGGCGTGACGGTGCTCGTGAAGGGCACCACCATCGGGGTGAGCACCAACCCCGATGGCACCTACACCATCCAGGTGCCCGCCGCCGCGAAAACCCTGGTATTCACTTCCATTGGATTTACAACCAAAGAAGTGCCGCTGACCGGCCAGCGGGTGGTGGAGGTGGGGTTGGCTACTGATTCGAAGGTGCTGAGCGAGTGCGTAGTGGTAACGGGCGGCGCTTTGCAGGGACGGGTCGCCGGTGTCCAGATACGGGGAGCCGCTAAAGTAAAAGGAGGCCGCAACCGCCGCGCCGCCGACCAGGCCGGTTACTCGCAACCCTACTTCCCAACTCCCCGCCCCGAGCCTGGAGCGGGCGAAACCTATGCCAGCGTGCAGGAAAACGGTTTCCACGCCGCCCAGAAGGAACCGCTGAGTACCTTCAGCATCGATGTGGACGCGGCCAGCTACAGCAACGTGCGCCGCTTCCTGCAACAGGGCCAGCTGCCCCCGCCCGACGCGGTGCGGGTGGAGGAAATGCTCAACTACTTCCAGTACGACTACGCCCCGCCCGCCGCCCCGGCCCCCGAGCCCTTCCGCGTGATTACGGAGCAGGCGCAATGCCCCTGGAATCCCGCCCACCAGCTCGTGCAGGTGGCCCTGCAGGCCCGCCAGGTGCCCACCGAGCAGCTGCCGCCCGCCAACCTGGTGTTTCTGGTGGATGTATCGGGCTCCATGCAGGGCGACGACCGGCTGGGGCTGGTGCAGCAGGGCCTGAAACTGCTGGTGAAGGAGCTGCGGCCCCAGGATAAGGTGGCGCTGGTGGTGTACGCCGGCGCGGCCGGCACCGTGCTACCGCCCACCGCCGGCTCTGAGAAAGCCGCTATTCTGCGGGCCATCGACAACCTGACGGCCGGGGGCTCCACGGCCGGGGGCGCGGGCCTGCGCCTGGCTTATGACGTGGCCCGCCAGAACTTCAACCAGCAAGGCAACAACCGCGTGATTCTCTGCACCGACGGCGACTTTAACGTGGGCGAGCAGAGCGACAGCGCCATGGAGCGCCTCATTGTGCAGGAGCGCGAGTCGGGGGTGTTCCTGACGGTGCTGGGCGTGGGCCAGGGCAACTATCAGGATCAGAAGATGGAGCTGCTGGCCGATAAGGGCAACGGCAACTACGCCTACCTCGACAACCTCGACGAGGCCCGGCGGGTGCTGGTACGGCAGTTCGGGGGGACTTTGTTCACCCTGGCCCAGGACGTGAAGCTGCAGGTGGAGTTCAACCCGGCCCGGGTGCGCGAATACCGCCTCGTGGGCTACGAAAACCGCCTGCTGGCCGCCGAAGACTTCAACAACGACCGCAAAGACGCCGGCGAGCTGGGCGCGGGCCACACCGTCACGGCCCTCTACGAAATCGTGCCCGTAGGCGCGCCCGCCACCGTCGATGCACTCAGGTACCAGCCCGCGCCGCCCACCCCGGCGGCCCCGGCCTCGGCCGAATGGCTGACCGTGAAGCTGCGCTACAAGGAGCCCCGGGGCCAGGTCAGCCGCAAGCTGGAAGTGCCCCTGACCGGCGCGGCCCGGCCCCTGGCCGAAGCCAGCGAAAACCTGCGCTTCGCGGCGGCTGTGGCCCAGTTCGGGATGCTGCTGCGCCAGAGCGACTACCGCGGCACGGCCACCTACGCGGCCACCGCCCAGCTCGCCGACGGCGCCCGCCGCTTCGACCCCGAGGGTTACCGCGCCGAGCTGGTGCGCCTCGTAAGGCTGGCCGAGGGGCTGCACCCCCAATCCGCCTATGGCACCCGGTAACGTCGGGTGCCCCGGTCCGCCCCCTGCGGGGCCACCCCGACAAATAATTTCGCCTGATTCTGTACCGATTAACCATAAGGCGGCCAGGCTCATGCAACCATAATGCCCCGCGCCGGGCTCCTGCTGACAGCTGCGCTGTACACTACCTGCCTGGCCCTGGCGTTTTGCCCTAACCAGAACCCGGCCCGGCATTCCCGAAGGCGGCCCACTTCACTCACAGACGGCGGGCGGAACAGGTTGCAGCCACTCCGCCGCCTACGCCGCCGGACCGCCTTCGGCTTTTATCCCGATTGGGGTGTTTATCGTTCGTGTTGAACAGCTTATAACGCCAAACGGCCCCGCGGATTAACCGTGGGGCCGTTTGGGTTTCTGCTCGGAATGAGGTTCATTTTCTCACTTCTCACTTCTCACTTCTCACTTCTTTAGAAAGAGTAGTTGAGTGAGGCTTTGATGACGCGGTTCTGGGCGTCGAAGTTGTTGTTTTTATCGAGCGACGAGAGGCCGTAGTCGTAGCCGGCGCTCAGGCCCAAGCCGTTCTGGAACTGGTAGCCCAGGCCACCTACCACCCCAAAATCGACGGTGCGCAACTGGTCTTTCACGTCGAAATCGGTGTTGAGGGCGTTGAAACCGAGAGCTCCGGCCTGCACGCGGGCCTTACCCGAGAGCAGCAGCGAGGCCTGGGGACCGGCGTACACATACAGCCCGTCGGTGATATAGGCCTTGGCCAGCACCGGAATATCGAGGTAGGCCAGGCGGCCGGTGGCGGTAACTTTGGCGTTCAGGAAATCGAACTGCTCCAGCGGAATGCGGCCGGTGAGCACGGTGCCTTTCTCGGAGTAGCCCAGGCCGGGCTCAATGGCGAAGCGCGGGCCCAGGGGTAGCGTGGCGTAGAGGCCGGCGTAGAAGCCGGGCCTCATTTCCTGGGTCAGGGCGCCGTTGGTGTACTCCGCCAGGTCGTTGAAGGTGTTTACCGCGTCGCCCGATACATCGGCCACGTTCACGCCGGCCCGGATGCCGAATTTCACGCCCTCGGTAGCCGAGGAGGAGGAATAGGAGGGCGTGGTGCGCACCGGGCGGGCCTGGGCCGGGCCCGTGTATTTGGGTACGCGGTGGGTGGTAACCTGGGCTTCGGAAGCCGTGGCAAAAGCCGAAATCAAGAGAGTAGCCGCGGCCAGGCGGCCGAAAAGTCGCTTCGTATTCATGGTCAGGAAGTTTTGGAAGGAAGGTCCGGCCGCCGCGTTGCGCAGGATGGGTAGCCGGTTACGCAGAGGGTGTATTGCAAAACCGTGCCAATTTTCGGGCGTTGGCCACTCAGTGGCACGTCTATGGCGCTTATGAAAAGTGTAAGTATTTGTAAATCATCTGGAAAAACAAAGAAGTGGAGGCATGCTGCAAGCGCCGGTGAATTGGTGCGGTTGGTGCTTGGGATGGTGGCGGCCGAGCGTTTGTTCGACCATTTTCTTCCGGTTTGGATTTGGAAATACCAACTTCGGGTCCCACCTTGCCCCCAGCAAAGCCCCCTACTTCTCATGCTACAGCCCACGGCCCGCTTCTTTTTTAGCTATTACTTCTACTACCTGCCCGGTAGTCGAGCGGCCGTCCTGTAGCATTTCTAACCGAAATTTCCAGCGCCTCCCGACACCCCCGGGAGGCGCTTTTTTTGTGCCCACTGCCCAGCCCATCTTTCCCCGCCCAAACGTCAACTCACCATCTCACCACTTCACCATCTCACCACATGGTTGCCATTCAGGGTTTCGAAGGAAGTTTCCACCAGATAGCCGCCCGCCAGCACTTCGGCGCGGAGGTGGCGGTGCTGCCCTGCGCTACCTTTAGCGGGCTGGTGCAAGCCGTAACCCAGGACCGCGCCCGCGCCGCCGTGATGGCCATTGAGAACTCCATTGCCGGCAGCATTCTGCCCAACTACACGCTGCTGCGCAAGGCCGGCCTGCGGGTGGCGGGCGAGGTGTACCTGCACATTCGGCAGCACCTGCTGGCCCTGCCGGGCCAAACCCTGGCCGACATCCGGGAGGTGCACTCCCACCCCATGGCCCTGCTGCAGTGCGCCGATTACCTGAGCCAGTACCCGCATTGGAAGCTGGTGGAAACCGAGGATACGGCCCTGAGTGCCCAGCACATTCGGGAGCAGCAGCGGCCGGGCGTGGCCGCCGTGGCGGGCCAGCTGGCCGCCGAGCTGTTCGGGCTGGAACTGCTGGCGGCCGATATTCACGCCGAGCCCCACAACTACACCCGCTTTCTGGTGGTCACGCGGCCCGAGGATGCCTCCACCGAAGCCCACCCCACCAAGGCCTCGCTCTACTTCGAGGCCCCGCACGCCGCCGGCAGCCTGGCCCGCATCCTGACGGCCGTGGCCGGGCAGGGCGTGAACCTGAGCAAGCTGCAGTCGTGCCCGCAGCCGGGCCGCACCTGGCACTACTTCTTCCACGCCGACCTGGAGTTTGACGACCCCGCCCAGCTCACCGCCACCCTGGCCGCCCTGGCCCCGCTCACGGAAGGCCTGCAACTGCTGGGCACTTACCGGCGGGGGGCGGCGCGCCATCCTGCCGAGGAGCAGGCGGCCCAACTTCTACTTCAACCCTCCTAACTCCCCACTGCCATGCGCGTTGCCAGCCGACTTGAGCCCATTCAGGAATACTACTTCTCGCAGAAACTGCGCGAGATTGAGGGCCTGAATAAAGCGGGAGCTCAGATCATCAACCTGGGCATCGGCAGCCCCGATATGCCGCCCCATCCCAACGTCATTGCGGCCCTCACCCGCGCGGCCGCGTTGCCCAATACCCACGCCTACCAGGGCTATAAGGGCGTGCCCGCGCTGCGCCAGGCCATGGCCGACTGGTACCAGCGCCAATACGGCGTAACGCTGGATGCTGACACGGAAGTTCTGCCGCTGCTGGGCTCCAAGGAAGGCATTATCCACATCAGCATGACGCTGCTGGAAGCTGGCGACGAGGTGCTGATTCCGAACCCCGGCTACCCGGCCTACCGGGCCGCCGCCCACCTGAGCGGGGCCACGCCCCTCGACTACGACCTGACCGCCGAAACCAACTGGCTGCCCGACCTGGAGGCCCTGGCTGCCCGGGACCTGAGCCGGGTGAAGCTCATGTGGGTGAACTACCCGCACATGCCCACCGGCACGCCCCCGCCGGCCGGCTTCTTCGAGCAACTGGTGGCCTTTGCCGCCGCCCACGACATTCTGCTGGTCCACGACAACCCCTACAGCTTCATCCTGAACACCGAGCCGCCCCGCAGCCTGCTGGCGGTGCCGGGGGCGCGGGCAGTGGCCCTGGAGCTGAACTCCCTGAGCAAGTCGCACAACATGGCGGGCTGGCGGGTGGGCCTGCTGGCGGGCCGGGCCGATGTGCTCCAGGAGGTGCTACGCTTCAAGAGCAACCTCGACTCGGGCATGTTCCTGCCGGTGCAGCTGGCCGCCGTGGAAGCGCTCAACCTCGACGACACCTGGTACCAGGAGCTCAACGCCCACTACCGGGCCCGCCGCGAGCTGGTGCTGGAACTGCTGGCGCTGCTGGGCTGCCGGCCCGAACCCCACCAGGTGGGGCTGTTCGTGTGGGCGCGGGTGCCGGCCCAGTACCCCGACGCCTACGCCCTCAGCGACGAGGTGCTGCACCAGGCCCGGGTGTTCCTGACGCCGGGCGGCATCTTCGGTAGCAACGGCAACGGCTTCATCCGCCTGAGTCTGTGCCAGCCGGTGGAAGTGCTGCACCAGGCCCTGGCGCGGGTACGGGCGGCGGTGAAATAGTGAGGTGGTGAAATAGTGAACTGGTGAGTTGATGTTCGGGCGGCGCTATCGGCGCGAGTTGCGCTGCGAGTACCGCCCGTCAGTTCTCCGTTTCCCACTTCTCACTTCCAATTAACCCTGCACGTAGACCGCGCCACTGGCGCAATTAGGCCCCCCAAACATCAAACTCACCACCTCACTATTTCACCACCTCACCTAATGGTCGTCACCATCATCGGAATTGGCCTGATTGGCGGGTCGTTGGCCCTGAGTCTGAAGGAAACCGGGCTGGCCCACCACATCATTGGCCTCGACCGGAGCCCGGAAAACCTGCGGCAGGCCGTGGCCCTGGGCCTGCTCGACGAGCCGGCCCACGACCTGGCCGAGGCCGTACGCCGGGCCGACCTGGTCATCGTGTCGGTGCCCATGGATGCCATGCTCACGGTGCTGCCCCAGGTGCTCGACGCGGCCACTGGGCGGCAAACGGTTATCGATGTGGGCTCGACCAAGGCCCTGCTGCTGAGTCGGGTGGCCGGCCATCCGAACCGGGCCCGCTTCGTGGCGGTGCACCCCATGGCCGGTACCGAGTACTCGGGGCCGGAGGCGGCGGTGCCGGGACTGTTCCGGGACAAAACGCTGGTTATCTGCGACGCGGCGGCCAGCGCCCCCGACGCCGTGGCCCGGGTGGAGGCCGTGTTCGGGCGGCTGGCCATGCGCCTGGTGTACATGGATGCCCCGGCCCACGACCTGCACACGGCCTACGTCTCGCACATTTCCCACATCACGTCCTTCGCCCTGGCTCTCACCGTGCTCAAAAAAGAGCAGAGCGACCAGCAGATTTTCGCCCTGGCCAGCGGTGGCTTCGAGTCGACAGTACGCCTGGCCAAAAGCTCGCCCGATATGTGGGTGCCCATCTTCCGCCAAAACCGCGACAACGTGCTGGATGTACTCGATGAGCACCTGCGCCAGCTCCAGCACCTGCGCCACCTCATGGCCGCCGGCGACGACGACGCCCTGTACGAGCAGATTCAGCAAGCCAACCGAATCAAGAAAATTTTGAAATGAAGAGAGGTGAAATGAGGGGGCAATAAGAGCGTCATGCTGAGCTTGTCAAAGCATCTCTACCGCTTCGTTGTAAGGCTGATTCAGCTTCAGGATGACCACTGCGGTAGAGATGCTTCGACTTCGCTCCGCTGCGCTCAGCATGACGTTCTTTTCCTTTTCCCAATCCGCCATCATCTTCCCTTCCCCATCCAACCCCGCAAAACTCAACCAACCAACCCATGTCTCAACCGCAAACCGCCGCCGAAACGGCCGCTACCCCCAACTTCCCCGGCAAAAAACCGCTGATTATTTCCGGGCCCTGCTCGGCCGAAACCGAGGAGCAGCTGATTGAAACCTGCACCCAACTGGCCGCCACGGGCAAGGTCGACATGCTGCGGGCCGGCATCTGGAAGCCGCGCACCAAGCCGGGCATGTTCGAGGGCATCGGCACCAAGGGGCTGCCCTGGCTCCAGAAGGCCCGCCAGCTCACCGGCCTGCCCACCACCGTGGAAGTGGCCACGCCCAAGCACGTGGAGGACGCGCTGGCCTTCGAGGTGGACGTGCTCTGGATTGGGGCCCGCACCACCGTCAACCCCTTCTCGGTGCAGGCCGTGGCCGACGCCCTGCGCGGCACCAACGTGCCCGTGTTCATTAAAAACCCCGTGCATCCCGACCTGGAGCTATGGCTGGGCGCGGTGGAGCGGCTGGCCAAGGCCGGCGTGAAGAACATCGGCCTGATTCACCGCGGCTTTGCCAGCTACGGCAACACCGAATACCGCAACGCGCCCATGTGGCATCTGCCCATCGAGATGAAGCGCCGCCTGCCCGAGCTGCCCATCATCTGCGACCCGAGCCACATCTGCGGCAACCGCACCGGCCTGGCCGCGGTGGCCCAGAAATCCATCAACCTCGATTTTGACGGGCTGATGCTCGAATCGCACATCGACCCCGACAACGCCTGGAGCGACGCCAAGCAGCAGGTGACGCCCCAGCGCATGGCCGAGCTGCTCGACGGCTTGGTGTGGCGCCACGAAACCACCGACCAGCAGGAATTCCTGACGGTGCTGGCCCAGCTGCGCGAGCAAATCAACCAGCTCGACGACGAAATCCTGCACCTGCTGGGCCGCCGCATGCAGGTGGCCGAAAGCATCGGTACCTACAAGAAGGAAAACGACATCACGATTCTGCAAACCAGCCGCTGGAACGAAATCCTGGAGCGCGGCATGCAGAAAGGCGACCAGCTGGGCCTCACCCACGACTTCATCCGCAAGTACTTCGACGCCGTCCACCTCGAATCCATCAACCGCCAGAACCGGGTGATGAGCAAGTAGAAGGGATGGTTGAATGGTTGAAGGGTTGGACGGTCGAATGGCTGAACTGTCATGGCGGGCAAGGCGAAGCAGTGCGTCCTGCACGCAATCTGAAGCCTTGAAAAACCCGAAGCCCCCGGCGTGCTCACGTCGGGGGCTTCGGGCTTAGGCGGCTATTGGGCGCCGGAGCAGTCCGTTGATGGCCTTGGCATGCGCTATTCCGTTTTCGGCGAAGTGGCGGCCTTGTCTGCGGCAGGCTTAGCGGGCTCGCTCTTCTTCTTGTCCTTGGCCTTTTTGCTGGCGGGCTTTTTGGGCGGGTTCACCTCAGAGGTTTCCACAGACTTTTCCGGCGCGGGCGGCGTCTTTTCGGCGGCGGGCTTTACCGATTCAGTTTTTGCTGGTTCGGGCGTGGCAGGAGCTGCTGCTGGTTTTTCGGGGGCTTCGGCAGAGGCCGGGGCGGCTTCCTTCGTTGGTTGGGCCTGGGCAATGCGCTCCTCAATCTGAGCCATCAGGAAGCCGGCGTCCTCCTTGTGGGGAGCATCGGGGAAGAGGAACTGGGCGCTGCGGGCGTGGTAGCGGGCCTTTTCCAGGTCGCGCAGCTCCAGCAGCACGAAGGCCAGGTTGAGGTGGACGGTGGGGTTGTTGGGCCGTAGTTGCAGGGAGCGTTCGAAGGGCGGGAGGCTCTCTTCAAACTGCCCCAGGCGCTGGTAGGCGTAGCCGAGGGCGAAGTAGGAAACGTAGTCGCCCTGGCCGTGGGCGTGGGCTTCCTGGTAGGCCAGGATGGTGCGCCGGAACACCTCGTCCTCGCCCAGGCCCTGCTCGGCGCAGTCGCACTGCTGCACGGCGTAGAAGTAGTCGCCCAGGGCGCGGGCGAGGCGGTAGTTGTCGGGGTGCTGCCGGCGCAGGCGTTCCAGCACCTGGCGTACCGCAAACCGGTGCCGGGCGGTGTCCTGGTTGAGCAGCCGCAGGCTGTCGGGGGCCGGGTCGGTGAGTCGGAGGTTGCGGAAGGCGAAGCGGGTGAGGCCCTCGGTGGCGGTGTAGTAATTCAGGGCCAGACTGGCCTTCTGCACCACCACGGCCGGGTTGGTATTGGTTGAATCGAGGCGTTGCAGCAGCTGCCAGGCGCTTTCGTAGCGGCGGTCCAGCTCCAACTGCCGGGCCTGGCGCAGCCCCTGGCGTTGGGTGGCCAGGGTGGCCGCACGGACTTTGGCCGCCGCCTGGGAAGCCACTGAATCGGAAGTCGCCATGGTAACCGGGGCCGGGGACCGGGCCGCCGGCACGGTGGCCGACTGAGCACGGGCGGGCAGGGCGCTTGGCAGGAGCAGAAAAAGCAGCAGCGGCAGACGGTTCATCACGGGCAAAGATGCGGGAATTTGACTGGTTGGCGGACCGGCCCCACAGCCGGGGTATTTCCGGCGGCCGGCCCCCGGAAAAGTCTGATTGCCGCGCGAATTGGGTTGGCCATGCGGGCGGGAAGGGCGAATTACGCTTCCGAAGCCGGGCCGCGGCAACTCTGGCGGCCCCGCGCAGTACAATTCCCACCGAAATCTGCTTTTCTTGTAGCCATGCTTTTCTACACGGTCATGAAGCCCCTGGTGCAGGTGGCGTTGCGCGTTTTCTTCCGCCAGCTCGAAATCCGCCACCGCGAGCGGCTCCAGGCGCCGGGGCCGCTGCTCATTGCCAGCAACCACCCCAACACGCTCATGGATCCGCTGGTGGCCGCCGTGAACCGCCGCCAGCCCATTGCCTTCCTGGCCAAAAGCACGTTTTTCCAGAACCCGGTGCTGCGGGCCATCATGGAATCGGGCAACTCCATCCCCATCTACCGCCGTCAGGACCTGGAAACCGGGGCCGAAACCCTCACGCCCGCCCAGCTCGAAGCCCAGAACGAAAAGGCCTTTGGCCGCTGCTACGACTACTTCGACCGGGGCGGCACCATCATGATTTTTCCCGAGGGCACCAGCGTGTCGGAGCGGCGGCTTCGGCCCCTCAAAACCGGGGCCGCCCGCATCGCGCTGGGCGCCGAGGCCCGCCGCGACTTCCAGATGGGCCTGCACATTCTGCCCATCGGCATCAACTACTTCGACCCCCAGCGCTTCCGCTCCGACGTGTTTATGAACGTGGCCGAGCCCATTCGGGTAGCCGATTACGCCCAACAGTACCACCAGGACCCCGAGGCCGCCGCCGAGGCCCTGACGGCCGAACTCCGCCGCCGCCTCGAGCAGCGCCTCGTCATCACGCGCACCGATGAGGAGGACGAGCTCATCACCCAGGTGGAGCGCACCTTCGGCCAGCACCTGATTCAGGACGACGAGGAAACGCTCTACGACAACTTCCAGCTCAGCCGCACCCTGCTGCGGGCCGTGCGCTACTTCGAGCACCACGACGCCGGCCGCGTGACGGAGGTGGAGCAGAAGCTGCGCGCCTACCACCAGCGCCTGAGTGCCTTGCGCCTCACCGACGATGCCCTGGAAGCCCGTGGCCCCGCCAGCACCCGTCCGCGCCGGGCCCTGGAGGCGGGCCTGCGGCTTACGCTGGGCTTCCCGTTCTACCTCTATGGCCTCCTCAATAATTACTTACCGTACCGGATTCCGTCCCTGGTAGCGCGCCGGGCCACCAAGGATGTGGAGTTTGTGGCACCCATCATGCTGGTGGTGGGCATGCTCAGCTTCAGCCTGTTCTACCTGGCCCAAACGGCCCTGGTGCACTACCTCACCCGGCACTGGGGCTGGACGCTGCTCTACCTGCTGAGCTTGCCGCTGTCGGGGTTTTACGCCCTCAGCTACGCCAGCAACCTGGTGGAGCGCCGGCGGCGGCTGCGGGCCCTGCGCCTGTTTGGGCGTGAGCGGGGCCTCATGGAGGACCTGCTGCGCCAGCGCAACGAGCTGCTGCGGCTGCTGCGCGAGGCCCAGGCTGCCTACCTGGCCCGGCGGACCAGTTGACCCGCCCCTGAGCGGGGCGGGTTACGCAGGGGCATCAGCTAACAGACTTATAGATCCAGCTTCAGGCCCAGGGTCAGGGTCAGGATGTCGTGGGGGCCCAGGGCCTGCCGGTTCTGCACGTAGCTGAGCAGGTACAGGTCGTTGGTGCCGAGCTCGTAGTAGCCTGAGAGGTTGCGGCGGCGGCCGGTGGCGGTGGCCGGCAGGGCGTAGCTCAGGCGGCTGCCCAGCAGCGGGCCCACCCGCATGATGTTCGAAAACCAGTAGTAGTCGTCGGGGTACTGGCCGGGTTTGCCGGGGTTGCGCAGGCCGTGAGTGTAGCTGCCGTACACGCCCACCGACAACGGCTTGACCGTCAGGCGGGAGGTGAGCGGCAGCGTCCAGGGCGAATACAGGAGCTTAAGCGTGGCAATGGTCAGGGTGGTACCGGCGTGCTTGCGGGGCACGTAGCCCACCAGCACGTCCGCGTCCAGCCGGTCGCGCAGAAAGGCGTAGCCAACCCCGGCAGCTACCATCCCGACGCCCCCGCCGGTTTGCACCAGCACGTGGCGGGGCTGGTACCAGCGCGCTCGGGGCACTGGTGCGGCCGCCTGCACCGAGTCGGGAAGGATAGGGCCGGCCTGCGGGGCCAGCGGGGCCGCCAGCAGGGCGGCGCAGAGAAGGGACTGCAACATTAGAAATCCACGTGCTTAAGTCGGAATTCCTTGTCGCCCCACACCGTCACAACCAGGTAGCGGCGGCGCTCGAAAGCATAGGAATTGATGTAGGTAACGCCGTCGTTGAACGGCTGGCTCACGCTGTGGCTGTGGCGGTGGCCGTTCATTTCAAATACCAGACGCGGGTCTTCGCGCAGGGCCTGGGCGTACGCCTCGCGCAGGGTTGGGTCAAAGTCGCCATCCAGGGGCGGCACGTGGGAAAGTACCACGTGGCGGCGGGCGGCGGGGTCCCGCAGCTGGGCACTCACCCAGTCCATATCGGGAATGCGGCCGTTGAAGTTGTACTCGCGGCCGTTGGTGTCGGTCATGATGAACTTCGTGTCGCCGTAGGTGAACGAGTAGTTGCGGGGGCCGAAAATCCGCTCGTAGGCCTCACCGCCGTTGGCCACCAGGTCGTGGTTGCCGATAACGGTGAGGTAGGGGATGCGCAGGTGCCGCAGCTGGTCGTCCACCCAGCGCATCTCGCGGCCCAGGCCGAAATCGGAAATGTCGCCGGCCACTACCATGAACTGGACGTCCGGCTGCTGATTAACGCTTTTCACCAGATCCTCGACGTCGTCGTAAAAGCGCTGCGAGTCGCCGGTGAACACGAAGCGCAGGGTGTCCTGAGCGGGCAGGGGAGAGGCGGCCAGACGGGCCAGGTTTTTGGCCGTCAGGTCGCGCTGGTGGCTGGGGGCACGGTGGTCGTTGGGGCTGAACTCAATCATTTCGCAGGCGCTCAGCCAGCTGCCGGCCGCCAGGGGCAGCACCGCCCGGGTAAACAGGTTTCGTAAAAAAGGGGACATACTCCGCAGCACAAAGGGCTCTAAACACCGCCGGCTACCAGCCGGGAACGGGCCTGTATACCAAGTATGGCCCCCGGAAGTTTATGGCCGCAAAAATTCGGGTGGTCCGGCCCGGTCGGCTTGCGGGCGGGCGTTTCCGGGCCGGACCCCGCGCAAAGGGGCCGCAGCCCGGAAAAGCCGCCCGGACCACGCGCGTGCGGCAAGCCCCGGTTTCCGCGAAAAAATGTGCATAAGCGTTTCGGACCGGCTTACTCGTCGAGGTACTGGTGCACGAATTTGATGGCCATGCTGCCCTCGCCCACCGCCGACGCCACCCGGGCCATGGCCCCGGCCCGGCTGTCGCCGGCGGCGAAGATGCCGGGCACGCAGGTTTCGAGCAGGTAGGGCTCCCGGCGCGGATGCTTCCAGGTAGTGGCGTAGCGCGGGTCCGTCAGCAGGTCGCGGCCGGTGAGCAGGAAGCCCTTGCCGTCGCAGACCACCGTATCGCACACCCATTCGGTGCTGGGCCGGGCCCCGATGAATACGAACAGCGCCCGGGCCGGCCGCCGCTCCACTTCGTCCTGCCGGCGAATCACGACTTCCTCCAGGTGGTCCTGCCCGCAGACTTCCGCCACCTCCGTAAACGGCAGCAGCTCAATGTTGTCGGTCTGCCCGATCTGCTCGATGAGGTAAGCCGACATGCTGGCGGCCAGGCTTTCGCCCCGGATCAGGATGAACACCCGGCGGGCGTAGGTGGCCAGGTACATGGCGGCCTGCCCCGCCGAGTTGCCCCCGCCCACGATGTACACGTCCTGCTGGTCGCAGGAGCGGGCCTCGGTGCGGGCGGCCCCGTAGTACACGCCCGCCCCGCTCAGGCGGTCGATGCCGGGCACGTCGAGGGTGCGGTAGCTCACGCCGGTCGTCAGCACTACGGCCCGGGTGCGCACCTCGCTGCCGTCGCTGAGGGTGAGCACCTTGTAGCCGTCCTGCACGCAGAGGTTGGTGACTTCCTGGGGCGCCAGAATTTCGGCCCCGAGGCGCACGGCCTGGGCCCAGGCCCGGTGGGCCAGCTCGCTGCCGCTCAGGCCCGTGGGGAAGCCCAGGTAGTTCTCGATGCGGGAGCTGGTGCCGGCCTGGCCGCCGGGCGTCTGGCGCTCAATGACCAGGGTTTTCAGCCCCTCGGAAGCCCCGTACACACCGGCAGCCAGCCCGGCCGGCCCGCCTCCAATCACCACCACGTCGTACAGCTCCCGCGAGGCCTGCACCGTGAGGCCGATGCGGGTAGCAACTTCCGTGGGCGTGGGGTTAGCCAGGGTGGTGCCATCTTGCAGAATGACCACGGGCAAATCGGCGGCGCGGAGCTGCTTGCGGGCCAGCAGGGCCTGGGCCTCGGCGTCGGTTTCGAAATCCAGCCACTGGTAGCTCACCAGGTAGCCCGCCAGGAAATCCTTGAGCTCGTGGGAGCGGGGCGACCATTGAAACCCAATCAGGCGCACGCCCCCGAACGGGGGCTTATAGGCCCGCTGCCAGGCCGCCAGCAAATCGTGCAGGGTGGGGTAGAGGAGCTGCTCGGGCGGGTCCCAGGGCTTCATCAGGTAATGGTCGAGGCGGGCCGAGTTGATGGCCCGGATGGCGGCCTCGGTATCGGCGTAGGCCGTGAGCAGCACGCGCTTGGCATCGGGGAAGAACTCCCGGGCCCGGGTGAGCACCTCCACGCCCTCCAGGCCCGGCATGCGTTGGTCGGCCAGAATCAGGGCCAGGGGCTCTTCCCGCTCGTGCAGCTCCCGGATGGTAGCCAGGGCTTCCTCGCCCGAAGCGGCCCGCAGCACCCGGTAGTCGCGCCGGAATTCCTGCCGCAGGTCCCGCTCAATGGCGCTGAGCACCTGCGGGTCGTCATCAATACACAGCAGTACGGGCTTTTTCATGGGTGGGGGTCTGGGGTATTGCGGGCAATGAGAACGTCATGCCGAGCGCAGTGAAGCGGAGCCGAGGAATCTCGCGTGCTGACGTTGCGAAGGTATGCCACTCATCAGCAGTTACCAGTACAACGTCAGCACGCGAGATTCCTCGGCTCCGCTGCGCTGCGCTCGGAATGACGTTCTTTTTCACTCATTCACTCATTCACTCATTCACTCACTCACCGGGAGCCAGATGCCGAACTCGGTGCGGCCGGGCTCCGACTGCACTTGCAGGCGGCCGCCGTGCTGCTCCACAATGCGCAGGGCAATGTCGAGGCCCAGGCCGGTGCCTTCGCCGGCGGGCTTGGTGGTGAAAAAGGGCTCTAGGATGCGGGGCAGCACCTCGGCGGGGATGCCGGGCCCGTTGTCGAGGATGAAGACGCGCACGAACTCGTCCTGGGCGCGGGTGCGCACCGTGATGGTGCCGCCCGGCGCCAGGGCATCCAGGGCGTTGTCGAGCAGGTTGGTCCAGACCTGGTTGAGGCTGCTGACCTGGCCCCTCACCAGCGGCAGGTCGGGGGCGTAGTCGCGCTCCACGGTGAGCTGCTTTTCGCGCAGGGCATAGCCCAGCATATTCAGGGTACTTTCAAGGCCCGCCTGCACGTCGAGGGGCGCGAAATCCTGGCCCCGGTCCATGTGGCTGTAGGTTTTCACGTTGGCCACCAGCGTGCTGATGCGGGCGCCGGCCTCCTGCACATCCTGCACCAGCCGGCGGGCCGTGAGCTGGGTTTCCAGCCAGGCCAGGGCCGCCGGGCGCGCGTCGGGCTCCCAGTCTTCCAGCACCGTTTCGAGGGTGGAAATGGTAAGGCCCGCGTCGAGCAGGCCGGCGGCCAGGTGGTAGCCGTCGGGGGCGCCCTGGTTTTCCAGCCAGTCGGCCAGCTCGTCCTCGGCGTCGGCGCGGGCCAGGCCGCTCAGGGGCGAGGCCGTGGGCGGGGCGGCGGTGAGCCGGGTGAGGGCATTGAGGGCCACCGAGGTGGGGCAGTGCAGCATCAGGGCCTGGAGCAGGTCGGGGCGGGCCTGGAGGTTGCGGGCCAGCCCCTGGGCGGCGCGGGCAATGGCGGCGGCGGGGTTGTTGAGTTCGTGGGCCAGCCCGGCCGAGAGCTTGCCCAAGGCCCGCAGCTTGTCGTCGCGCTCCTGGGCGCGGGCTTCCAGACGGGCCCGGTCGTTCATGGCGCTTACCAGGCGCTGCACCAGCTCGGGGCTGACCTGCTCGAGGGCCGCAAACTGGTGGCGGGGCAGCAGAAACAGCTTGGTTTCGCCCACGGCCACGCTTTCGCCCTTTATTACGCGCAGCCGCGAATAGGGCAGTACGCCCCCGATCTGACCGGCGTCGAGGCGGAAAACCGGCTCCCGGTTGCCCCCGCGCACGGTGTAGTACTGCAGGCCCCCGGCCAGTACCGCCAGCAGGTGTTCCGCCTCGTCGCCGGGGCGGCTGACCACGGTTTCGGCCGGGTACGTGCGGTGCTCCCCGTGCTCGGCCAGCCAGGTGAGCACCTCGGGTGGCAGGTCGGCCAGCAGGGCAATGCGGGTCAGGTGGTCGGGCAGGAGCATGGCGGGGCGAGGTAAAGAGGACAATTAAGTATGCTAACTGCCAACTCCTGCCTTCGGTTGGCCGGGGGGGGCAGAACCGCCGGCGTAAAAAGGGCCGGCCTCCAGCTCGTATGGCCCGCAGAACGGAACAACGGACTGGAGGCCGGGTTTGCGGGGAAGAAGAGGGCTACTGACCCGAAGAGGGAGCAACCTGCTCGCAGTTATCGGGTTTCAGGTCGGCGTTTTTCTTCTTGTAAGTGGATTCTGTGACCTCCGTAAATACCATTTTTACGGTCATCAGGCGCATTTTTACGTCGCCCTGAATGTAGTAGACCTTGCCCGCTTCCAGCGTCATCCCGAATTCGTCCTTGTCGGGAATGTTGAGGCCACCGGCAACTGAGGTGAAAGAGGTTTCGCCGGGCTTCAGCTTGGTTACGAAGTAGCGCTTGTTGCTGAGCCGACACAGTTCGGCCCCGTTGGCGCGGACGGTAAAATTGACGCCGGCCTGGGCCAGCATGGCCGGCCGGTAAAAGACTACCGTTGCCATATCAGGCGTGGCAGTGGGCAGCACGCCCTGGGCGTAGCTACCGCCGGCACCGGCCAGCAGCAGGCCAGCCAATGGAAGAAGGAAGCGCATAGTATTGATATTTTTTGAGGGATGAAGGAAGATATTTCGGGCTAAATATAGGGGTGAAGAAGGAGTTGCACGGCCCCTTGGGTATCGGCAGCGGTGCTGGTATCGGAGAGGCCCATTGCCTTGGGAGCAGCTGCGCCGCCGGGAAGTAGGCGGGGTAGCCTCAAACGATGAGCCAGCCTCGCACAGCGGCCGTTATGTGCCGCTGCACGGGGCCGCCGAAAAACCCGTTTCTTGCCAAACTTTTTGGCTTTCTGCTGCATTTCTTAGCTTTCCCCTCTCTTACAAACCCGATTGCCCGCATGGCCAAAGTTAAAACCCTGTATTTCTGCCAGAACTGCGGCGCGCAGTCGGCCAAGTGGATCGGCCGCTGCCCCAGCTGCGGGGAGTGGAACACCTACGTGGAGGAAGTGGTGGAGAAATCCGACCCCAACACGGCCGCCAACGCCTGGAAAGCCTCTTCTTCGGTGGGCACTACCTCCAAGGCGGCCAAGCCCAAACCCCTGGGCGACATTCTCTACGAAGAAGAATCCCGCCTCAACACCCACGACGACGAGCTCAACCGGGTGCTGGGCGGCGGCCTCGTGCCGGGCTCCCTGGTGCTCATCGGGGGCGAGCCGGGCATCGGCAAAAGTACGCTCATGCTCCAGATTGCCATGCAGCTCAGCGGGTTGCGGATTCTGTACGTGAGCGGGGAAGAAAGCGAGCAGCAGATCAAGATGCGGGCCGAGCGCCTGGGTCGCCAGCACCAGGGCCTCTACATCCTCACCGAAACTAACACCCAGAACATCTTCCGCCAGATTGACCAGCTCCAGCCCAACGTGGTCGTCGTCGATTCCATCCAGACCCTGCACAGTACGCTAGTAGAATCGGGGGCGGGCTCCGTGAGCCAGGTGCGCGAGTGCACCACCGAGCTGCTCAAGTACGCCAAGGAAACCGGCGTACCGGTGCTGCTCATCGGCCACATCACCAAGGACGGCTCCATTGCCGGCCCCAAAATTCTGGAGCACATGGTGGACACGGTGCTCCAGTTCGAGGGCGACCGGCACCTGACTTACCGCATCCTGCGCACTATCAAAAACCGCTTCGGCTCCACCGCCGAGCTGGGCATCTACGAGATGCAGGGCGCAGGCCTGCGCCAGGTGAGCAACCCGAGCGAAATACTGCTCAGCCAGCGCACCGAAGTCCTGAGCGGCCTGGCCATCGGGGCCACGCTGGAAGGCAACCGGCCCCTACTGGTGGAGGTGCAGGCCCTCGTGACTCCGGCCACCTACGGCACGCCCCAGCGTTCGGCTACCGGCTTCGACGGCAAACGGTTGCAGATGCTGCTGGCCGTGCTGGAAAAGCGCAGCGGCCTGCGCCTGGGCCAGCACGACGTGTTTCTCAACATTGCCGGCGGTCTGCGCCTCGAAGACCCCGCCTTGGACTTAGCCGTGTGCGCCGCCGTAGTCAGCTCCCTCAACGACGTGCCCATTCGGGGCGAAATCTGTCTGGCGGCGGAAGTGGGGCTGAGCGGCGAAATCCGGGCCGTGAGCCGGCTGGATCAGCGCCTGAGCGAGGCCGAGAAGCTGGGCTTTGCGGAAATGTACATTTCACAGTTCAACGCCAAAGGCCTCGATCTGGCCCGCTACGGCATCCGGGTGCACCCGGCCGGCCGCCTCGATGAGGTGCTGACGGGCCTATTTGGGTAGGCCCGGCCGGTTCCAGGTCATCGGTATTCATCGTCGTGTTAAGAACGTGTTGGCTGGTAAAGTGCTATTTTTTGCTACTCTTGTACCGCAAAAACGTCAGAAGTGTTCAAAACTTTGGCCTTGCCGGAGCCGCTCCCTAAAAAGTGCCCGGTCGGGTTGGGCTTTGTGGGATAATTCAACGTATCTTCGGACAAGGAATTGACTTTTACCGCGAAATACCGTCGGTATAAAAGGCCCTCCCGGGGCCGGCAAGCCATTTTCACCACATTGCTACAGCTACTCCCGATGGCCCATAGATTTTCGTTCACAGCGGCCCTGGTGGGGGCCGGGCTGCTGCTCGCCCCGCTGCTGGGGTGGGCTCAGGGCACGGTGGTGCTCACCGGCAAGGTCACCGGCCGCCTTTCCACCGACTCTGTGGCCGTTTCGGTGCGGGAAAACCCGCTCGATGCCCGCGAGCAGATTACCTACGCCCGCCTCGATAGCAAAGGCGAGTTTCGGATGGCGCTGCCCATCAGCGGCCCCACCCGGGCCGAGCTGGTATACGGCGACGACGTGACCAACATGTTCCTGGAGCCCGGCAATCAGCTGGAAGTGCGCTTCAAGGACTCGGATCTGGCCGGCTCCATCCGCTACAAGGGCCGGGGAGCGGAAGCCAACACCTTTCTGGCCGAGATGGACGATAAATTCGTGGAAAACGATGGCTTTCAGGTGCTGCCTGATAACATCATGTTCTACGAAGCCCCGTTTCTGTCCTTCCTCGACTACCGCCGCCAGGAAGAGCTCAAGTTTATGGAAAGCGGCGCGGAGGGCCTCAGCAAAGCCTTCAAGGACTTTGTGCAGGCCGAAATCACGTACAGCTACGCCAACGACCGGCTCACCTTCCAGGACCTGCGCGAGCAGGTGGTGGCCACCGAGGGCCGCCTGAAAATGTCGCCCACGTACTACGACTTCATCAAGGACAAGGCGCTGATTGAGAACCCGGCCGCCATCCGCAGCGGCATGTACCAGGAATTCCTGCTCAATTACGTTCACCATTTGGCCACCAGCAGCGGCAAGCAGCGCAACGACCCCGATTTCTTTCAGGTATGTTATGATCTGGCCAAATCGAACCTCAGCGGCGCCGTGCAGCCCATCATTATGGGGCGGGTGCTGAAGGAGTCGTTCCGGTTCGGCCACATCAAGCAGTCGGCCGCCATGCTCGAAGACTTCCGTTCGGTGGACAACCGCAGCCAGTACTACCCGGTGCTGAAACAGGATTTCGAAACCCATAAGGCCTTCGCCATCGGTTCGCCGGCCCCGGATTTCCGCCTCATCTCCTCCACCGGCGACACGGTGAGCCTGCGCCAGTTTGCCGGCAAGCTGGTGTACCTCAACTTCTGGCGCACCACCAGCGGCCTGGCCCTGCGCGACCTGCCCTACGCCGCCGACTTGGCCAAGCAGTTTGCCAACAAGAATATCGTTTTCCTGAACATAGCCCTCGATGAAAACGACGGGGCCTGGCGGCAGCTGGTCATCAGTAAGAAGCTGCCGGGGGTACACGTGCGCTCCTCGGGCGGCCTGCGCTCGGCCGTGGCCAAGGCCTACGCCGTGCAGGATGTGCCCAGCTACTTTCTGCTGGCCGAAGACGGCACCTTCCTCAATACCCGCCCCAAGCGCCTGAGCAGCCGCGCCGCCGTGGATGAAATCAAGGAGTCCTTCGGTAAGGCCAATACCTACAGCAGCACGGTGCCGGTCAAAAAGTAAGGAGCCGGGAGCTAGAAGTAAGAAGAACTGTCATTCCGAGTGAAGCGAGGAATCTGGCCTGACCCGTTGCACGTAATCGTCCAACGAATTCTCCCAGAGTCCTCGCTTCACTCGGAATGACAGTTCTTCTTGCTCCTGGCTCCTGGCTTTCAGCTCCCGGCTCCTGGCTCCCGGCTCCCAATTCCCGGCTTCTCGCATGTTTTTCCGTCGCACTCCCCGTCCTGCGCCTGCCGCCGAGCTTTCCGATGCGGAACTGCTCCGGCGCTACCATGCCCAGGGCGACGTGCACGATCTGGGAACCCTTTATGAGCGGCACATGGCCCTGGTGCTGGCCGTGAGCCGCCGCTACCTGCGCGACGAGGCCGATGCCCAGGACGCCGTGATGCAGGTATTTGAGGAGCTGGTAGATAAGCTGCGCCGGCACGCGGTGGACAACTTCCCGGCCTGGCTGCAAACTACCGCCCGCAACCACTGCCTGATGGTGCTGCGGGCCCGGCAACGGGCCGGGCCGGCGGCGGGCGGGGCGCTGGTGGTGCATTTTCCCGATGCCGCCGGTATGGAATCGGCCGCCGCCCGGCATCTGGTAGCAGACGACCCCGCCGAAGCCGAGCAGCACGAACAGCAGCTTCAGCAACTGGAGCACACCCTCGCCGAATTGCCGCCCGGTCAGCGCCAGTGTCTGGAGCTGTTTTACCTGGAAAAGAAAAGCTACCGCGAAGTAGCAACCCTCACCGGCCTCGACCTGAACGCCGTAAAAAGTCACCTTCAAAACGGGAAGCGCAACCTGCGCCGCCTGCTGCAAGCCTCCGCCTCCGATGCCTCGCCCTGACCAGCCTTCCGCCCTCTCTGCCCCGGCCGGCGCCCACCTGCCGGTGGAGCTGCTGCGCCGGTACGTGGCCGGCAAGCTGCCGCCCGCCCAGGAGCACGCCGTGGAAGCCCATACCTTAGCCTGCGACCAGTGCGCGGAGGTGCTCGAAGGCCTGGAAATGCAGCCCGCCGCCGCGCACGAAGCCAGCGTGGACACGTTGCGCCACCGCCTGCACACCCGCGTGGCCGAGCTGGCCTCTGCCGCGGCTCCCGAACCCGCCGTCGTTTCGCTGTGGGCGTGGCGGCCGTTGGCGGCCGCGGCCGTGCTGCTGCTGTCATTGGGCGTGGTGGGCTGGCTGACCGTGAGCCGGTTCAGCAGCACGCCGGAGCTGGCCACGGGCCCGGTTCCGCAAGTCACCCGCGAAAAAACCACAACGGCCACGATACGCCCAACGGAGCCCCCTGTTGCCGCCGCCCCCGAAGTGGCGGCCGTTTCGCCGGTGGCCCTGGCCTCCCCGCTGCGGCGGCCGGGACTGGCGGCCCGGTCGCGCCGCCCGGTGCGGGTGGCCGATGGGGAAACGGCCGTCGCGGCCGATCTGGCGGGGCTGGACGCGGCTGGCTTAGCGACCAGTACCCCTGCAGCAGATGTGGCTCCGGTTGGTGAGCCGGCGGCCCTGGCTATGTCGGGTCCGGTACTAGCAGAACGCAAGGCAGCCGCACCATCGGAGCTGGTAGCGGCCAGAGCGAAAATGGCCCGCGTGGCCGGCGTGTCGGTGGCGGCCGCCCCGGTGGCTCCGGAGGCCACGCGCACCATTCAGGGCCGCGTGACGGATACGGCGGGCCAGCCCATGCCGGGCGCTACCGTACGGGTGCCTGGCACCCAAACGGGCACCAGCACCAACGCCGACGGCTCCTTTTCGCTGCAAGTGCCCGCCGCTACGCCCCAGCTGAGTGTCAGCTCCATCGGCTACTCGCCCCAGACTCGGGCCCTGCGCCCCACCGACTCGACCCTGGCCCTGGCGTTGGCGCCCGATACCAAGCAACTCAGCGAAGTAGTAGTGGTCCGCCGCGAGGCCCCGCCCCTGCTGCCCAGCCTCGGAGCCATGCCCGCGGGCGGCTTTGCAGCCCTGCGCCAGTACTTGGCCGACAGCCTCGACTACCCCGAAAAAGCCCTCACGGACCGTCGCGACGGCACGGTACGGGTACAATTCGTAGTAGGAGCCGACGGCAGGCTCAGTGACTTTAAAGTGGTCAAGTCCGTGTCGCCGGAGTGCGATGAGGAAGCCCTGCGCCTGCTGAAAGCGGGGCCGGCCTGGTTCCCGGCCGTGCAGAACAACCGCCGCGTGGCCCGCAAAGTCGTTGTCAACGTCCCGTTCAAGATAGAACGGTGAACCGGGGAGGTGTCATTGCAAGCCAAGCGAAGCCAAGCAATCCGTCCTGCACGCAGTTCCCAGCCCAACCCACGCAAAAGCCCCTGACACCAGAACCAGGCGTCAGGGGCTTGTTGCTGATCAGGGCTTTGGGGCAGTGAAAAGGACGGATTGCTTCGCTTCGCTCGCAATGACATTTCCCCGGTCCACCAGTTCCCCGGTTCACTGCTACCCGCTGTAGCCGCCGCCGCTGGCGGGCTCGGTGGCGCTGCCGCCGGCTTTGTCGGGGGTGGGCAGTTCGGGCTCGGTTTTTACTTCTACCTGGCTGTAATCGGGCGCTCCGTTGCCGGCGGTGGGCACCGACGTTTCGTTGGTGGCCGAGGTGCCGCCTACGCGGGTGCTGGTAGACTCTTTATTCTCCTCGTTGGGCGGCGTGATGGCCGCGTCCTGGTGGGCGGTTGGCGTGGCGGGCGAGGCAGACAGGGCGTCGGATTCGTCTTCGAAGGTCTTTTTCATGAGGTAGGGCAGATAAGTCGGATGGAAAGCTACTGGCCGGCTATACGCAGCCGGCGGGTTGGTGGCCGCGCCGGATACCCGCAGAATTTGGGGATTTTGGGTCGGGTACGGGGCCGGGTTGCGTACTTTTGCCCGGCGGCCCCGGCCGCAGCCTGTTTCCCTGTCACCTCATCCCCTTCTCACCCCACCAGAAGCATGACGCAGTTCCGCACCGAGAAAGACACCATGGGCACCGTGCAGGTGCCGGCCGACGCCTACTACGGCGCCCAGACCCAGCGCAGCATCGACAACTTCCAGATTGCCCAGGACATCAACCGGATGCCCAAGGAAATCATCCGCGCCTTTGCCTACCTCAAGAAAGCCGCCGCCCTTACCAACCGCGACGCCGGCATCCTGCCCGCCGACAAAGCCGAGCTGATTGGCCGCGTGTGCGACGAAATCCTGGACGGCAAGCTCGACGACCAGTTTCCGCTGGTGGTGTGGCAGACCGGCTCGGGCACCCAGAGCAACATGAACGTGAACGAGGTGGTAGCCTACCGCGGCCACGTGCTGCAGGGCGGCAGCCTCCAGGACGAGAAGAAGGTGCTGGCCCCCAACGACGACGTGAACAAGAGCCAGAGCTCCAACGACACGTTCCCGACGGCCATGCACATTGCGGCCTACAAAATCCTGGTCGAAACCACCATTCCCGGCATCGAGAAGCTGCGCGACACGCTTCAACGCAAGAGCGAGCAGTTCATGCACATCGTCAAAATCGGCCGTACCCACCTCATGGATGCTACGCCGCTGACGGTGGGCCAGGAGTTCAGCGGCTACGTGTCGCAGCTCGACCACGGTTTGCGCGCCATCAAGAACACGCTGGCGCACCTTTCGGAGCTGGCCCTGGGCGGCACCGCTGTGGGCACCGGCATCAACACGCCCGCCGGCTACTCCGAGAACGTGGCCAAGCACATTGCTGACCTCACCGGCCTGCCCTTCATCACGGCCGAAAACAAGTTTGAAGCCCTGGCCGCCCACGACGCCATCGTGGAAGCCCACGGCGCTTTGAAAACGGTGGCGGCTTCGCTGATGAAAATCGGCAACGATATCCGTTTGCTGGCCTCGGGCCCCCGCGCCGGCATCGGCGAGCTGCACATCCCCGACAACGAGCCCGGCTCCAGCATCATGCCCGGCAAGGTGAACCCCACCCAGTGCGAGGCCATGACGATGGTAGCCGCCCAGGTAATGGGCAACGACGTAGCCATCAACATCGGCGGCATGAGCGGCCACTTCGAGCTGAACGTGTTCAAGCCGGTGATGATCTACAACTTCCTGCACTCGGCCCGCCTGATTGGGGATGTGTGCGTGTCGTTCAACGATAAGTGCGCCGTGGGCATCGAGCCCCTGGAAGCCAACATCAAGAAGCACGTGGACAGCAGCCTGATGCTGGTGACGGCCCTCAACCCCCACATCGGCTACTACAAAGCCGCCGAAATTGCCCAGACGGCCCACAAAAACGGCTCGACCCTGAAGGAAACCGCCCTCCAGCTGGGCTACCTCACCGAGGAGCAGTTCAACGAGTGGCTCAAGCCCGAGGACATGGTGGGCGAAATCAAGAAGTAGCGCCACGCCCCGGCGCCCCGCCTCCCCGAACGAGGCCCAAACCGCCCCCGCGTGCCGTTCAACTGGCACGGACGCCGGGGCGCGCCGGACGACGGGGGGACATGCTGCTTAAAAACCGGCCGGACGCTCCTCAACAGGGCGTCCGGCTTGCGTTTGGAGCCCGCCGCCGCCGCCGCCGGAGCATCCCAAACACCGAAAACAGCGCCGGAATCAGCTTCGGTTGCTCCGGCAAGAGCTTCGGGTGCGCCGGCAAGAGATTCGGGTGCTCCGGGAAGGGCTTCAGGTGCGCCGGGAACGGTTTCGGGTGCGCCGGGGACTGATTCGGGTGCGCCGGGGAGGGCTTCGGGTGTACCGGGAACGGATTCGGGTGTGCCGGGGAGGGCTTTGGGTGCTCTGGTAGAGAATTTGGGTGCGCCCGGGGCTACCGGGGCGGGGCGGGGTGGGGGAAGGGGCGGGGCGGCAGTAGCGGGAGTTGGCGGGAGTGGGGGAAATCCGGCATCTTTACGGTCGGCCCCACCACCTGCTCCGCCCGCATGAACTTCGCCCGCGCCATCACGCTCGAAAACAGCCGCGTCCGCCTCCGCTCCCTCGAACTCACCGACTTCGACGAGCTTAAGGAAATTGCCTTCGAGCCGGCCATCTGGCAGTTTACGCCCACGCCCATGCCGGCCAACAGCGTGGAGCTGGCGGCCTGGCTGACCGAGAGCGTGCGGGCCCGCGAGGCCGGCCGCCGCTACCCCTTCGCCATCGTGGACCGGGCCAGCGGCCGGGTGGCGGGCACCACCAGCTACGGCAACCTGGCTTTAGCAGAAGGCCGCCTGGAAATCGGGTGGACCTGGCTGGGGCGGCCCTACCAGCGCACCGGCCTCAACCGCGCCGCCAAGCACCTGCTGCTCAAATACGCCTTCGGGGAGCTGGCCTGCGAGCGGGTAGAGCTCAAAACCGACGTGCGCAACTGGCCCAGCCGCGAAGCCATGCGCCGCCTGGGCGCCACCGAGGAAGGCATTCTGCGCAGCCACATGCCCACCCAGGGCGGCCGCCGCCGCGACACCGTGTACTTCAGCATTCTGCGCCCCGAGTGGGAGCAGCTGCGCCACACCGTTTTCCAGCAGTTCGATGCCCGCGGCTGACCCCGGCCGGCCGGCGCCCCGGCGCTTTCCGGCCCTGGTGCGGCAGCGGGCGGCCAGCTTTGGCTACGCCTTCCGGGGCGTGCGGGCGGCGTTGCGCACGGAAGTGCACCTGTGGTTCCATGCCGCCGCCACGGTGGTGGTGGTGGCGCTGGGCCTGTACTGCGGGCTGGCCCGCTGGGAGTGGGTGGCGGTGGTGCTGAGCGTGGGGGCCGTGTGGTGCGCCGAGCTGGTGAACACGGCCGTGGAAGCCGTCGTGAACCTGGTTTCGCCCCAGTACCACCCCCTGGCGGGGCGGGCCAAGGATGTGGCGGCCGGGGCCGTGCTGGTGATGGCCCTGGCCGCGGCCGTGGTGGGGGTGGTGGTGTTCTGGCCGTATCTGGCCGGCGGGTAGGGCCGGGGGCGGGCGCCAACGAAGTGTAGCCGGCCTGCGTACCGGTGGTTTATATGCATCTTTGCCGCCCCGATGGTTACGGCAGGTGCCCACCACGGCCCACAACCTGCTTTCCTATGCGCATTCCCCTGCTTCTGGCGGCCCCCCTGATGGCGGCGCTGCTCCTCTCTGCCGCCTGCCAGCGCGGCGTGGCCGTGAACACGCCCACCGATGCGCCCCAGACCGGCCTGGCGGGCGGCGTTTCAACCCCCGCCCCCACCAGCACCAATACCATCGAGCCCACCCCCAACCCGGCCCCCACGTTCGACAACGCCCGGCGGCCGGCCTGGCTGGAAACCAAAATTCAGGCGCATTTTAAGGCCGAGAAAGCCAATCCGCCCATTCACATCTACAGCTACCAGTACAACGGCGCCACGGTGTATCACGAGTCGGCGCCCTGCTGCGACCAGTTCAGCAACCTCTACAACGCCGAGGGAAAACTCCTCTGCCACCCCGACGGCGGCCTGACCGGGCGCGGCGACGGCAAGTGCCCCGAGTTTGCGGATAACCGCACGGAAGAAAAGCTCGTGTGGCAGGACCCACGGTAGGGCTTTGGCGAGGTAGAACGTTGTTGGAGTTGGGAAGCTCGAAAGGGAGCCTTGTAGGAAGATGCTGCTGCTGGCGCAGAATAGGGGTAACGCTTGCCTGCTGACACGTTGCAACTTGCCGGCCGCCCCGCTTCCCCCGCCGACTTTCTACCTTTGTAACTTCTCAACTTTCTACCTCAATAATGATTAACACCAACGAAAAGCTGGGGGCCTACGGTGTGTGGGCCAATGAAACCCTGCTGCGCCACCTTGACGGCCTTGTGGCCCAGGGAGCCACTTTGCCCGCCGGTGCGCTGCGTATTTTCAGCCACGTGCTCAATGCCCAGGCCATCTGGCTGGGTCGCCTAACCAACACGCCCAGCCCCGTAAAAGTGTGGCAGGAGCACGATCTGGCCGGTTTGCACCACTGGCACGAGCAGACCTCGGAGCGCTTCCACCAGTATGGCGTGCAGGCCGACGAAGCCGAGCAGCACCGCCTCATTACCTACACCAACTCGGTGGGCGAGGCCTACACCAGCCAGGTATCGGACGTGTTTACCCACGTACCCGTGCACGGCAACTACCACCGGGCCCAGGTGGCCAAGGAGTTGCGCGCGGCCGGTCTGGAGCCCATCAACACCGACTTCATCACTTACTGCCGCGAACTGTCGGCCCAGGCCGCGGCGGCCGACGTGCCCAGCCTCTAAGCCGCCGGATTCGACGGCAAACGAAAAACCCTTTCGGTGGCTTCGGCCAGCCGAAAGGGTTTTTCGTTTGTTAGGGTGTCTGCGGCGGCCGTCCACAACCGGCCGCCGCTTTTTGTCCGACCATCTGTTTTCCGTATGACCACTCCCATTGCCGCCCAGCCGCCCGTGCTGAGCCCCGAGCGCCTCGCCGGCGCCTACACCTACGCCGCTTACCGCCAGCTCATCGACGAGCTGATGGCCGAGGGCAAAACCACCGGCGCCACCCAGACCGACGCCCTGACGGCCTACGCCCGCCTCAACATCCAGCGCATGGAGCGCCTCGACAAAAAGGCCGAGCTGCTGCCCGAAATGACGGAAGCCCTGGCCGCCCTGACCCTGCCCTACGAGTGGGTCATCATCACGGAAGGCTGGTGCGGCGACGCGGCCCAGATTGTGCCCGTGCTCGAAAAAATAGCCCAGGCCAGCCACGGCCGCATCCGCACCCACTACCTGCTGCGCGACGAAAACCTGGACCTGATGGACCGCTACCTCACCAACGGCGGCCGCTCCATCCCCAAGCTGCTCGTTCTGCACGCCGACACGCTTACCGAAGTCACCCACTGGGGCCCGCGTCCGGCTCTGGCCCAGGATCTGTTCCTGGAAATGAAAGCCGCCGGCGCCACCCACGAGGAATTCGCCGAACAGCTCCACGGCTGGTACGCCAAAAACAAAACCCAGGCCACCCAGCACGAGCTGCTGCGCATCGTACGCGGGCTGTAAGCGGTGAAATGGTGAGATAGTGAAATGGTGAGTTTGATGTTCAGCGGTCCTACCTGCGCGAATGGCGCAACCAGGTCCCTCGAACATCAAACTCACCATTTCACTATCTCACCATTTCACTGCTGCTACCGCAGGCGGTCCATGCTGCGCACCAGGCGCTCATCGCGGCGGATAAAGCGGCTGGCCAGCAGGTTGAGCAGCAGGGCCAGGGTGGGCAGGTAGAAGCCCGCCTCAAAGGTGCCGGGCATTTTGATGTTGACCAGCTGCTCGCCCACGCCGGAGTAGTAGAAGCCCGCCCCGATGGTGCCCACAATCAGCAGAAAGTTGAGCATGCCCAGCTTGAGCTGGTTGAAGCGGTTGCGGAACTGGAAAATTTCCAGCAGGGCCACCGCCGCCGAGGCTGCCGCCAGGGCCGCAATCGGCCAGGCGCTGATGGGGGCGGCGGCGCCGGCATTGGCCTTCTCGAAAGCCAGTTGCGTGGCCGTGAGCACCACCGTTTGCTGGCTGGCGGGGTCAGACTTGCTCCAGATGGGCAGGAATAGCACGCTCAGCATGGCCAGGGCCAGCAGCAGCAGGAAAACGCTTTGGATTCTTTGTATCATCTTTGTGTTTTGACAGTTCGGCTTACAAAATACGACCCCGCGGGGCCGGCAAAAGTAGCCAACTACGACCGGAAAAACGCACTCTATCGAATGTCTACTGCCTACATTGTGGACGCTGTCCGCACTCCCATCGGGAAATTCGGCGGCGCGCTCAGCAGCGTCCGCCCCGACGATATGGCCGCCCACGTGCTGCGGGAGCTGCTGCGCCGCAACCCCTCCCTCGCCCCCGCCGCCGTGGAAGACGTGATTATGGGCGCCGCCAACCAGGCCGGTGAGGATAACCGCAACGTGGCCCGCATGGCGGCCCTGCTGGCCGGTTTGCCCATCACGGTGCCCGGTAACACCGTCAACCGCCTCTGCGCCTCGGGCCTGCAAAGCATCATGGACGCTTCCCGGGCCATCCGGGCCGGGGAGGGCGACGTGTACCTGGCCGGCGGCTCCGAGAGCATGACGCGGGCGCCCTTCGTGATGGCCAAATCGTCCACGGCCTTCGCCCGCGACTTCATGGCCCACGATACCACCCTGGGCTGGCGCTTCGTGAACCCCAAGCTCTCGAAGCTGCACCACCCCTACGCCATGGGCGAAACGGCCGAAAACGTGGCCCGCCAGTACGGCGTGTCGCGCGCCGACCAGGACGAATTCGCCTTCCACTCCCAGCGCAAGTACCAGCGCGCCTTCGAGAAGGGCCGCTTCCGCCGCGAAATCGTGCCCGTGTTCATCCCGAACCCCAAAGGCGACACGGCCCTGTTTGATCAGGACGAGCCCCCGCGTCTGTCGAGCCTCGAAAAGCTGGCTTCCCTGCGTCCCGCCTTCCAGGTGGATGGTAGCGTGACGGCCGGTAACTCGGCGGGCATTAACGACGGGGCCGCCGCCGTGCTGCTGGTGAGTGAAGAAGCGCTGAAACAGTACAACCTCAAGCCCCTGGCCCGCGTGGTGGCTTCGGCCGTGGTGGGCGTCGATCCGGCCTTCATGGGTATCGGGCCGGTCACGGCCACCCGGAAAGTGCTCCAGCGCGCCGGCCTGACCCTCAACGACATCGACCTGATTGAGCTCAACGAAGCCTTTGCTGCCCAGAGCATTGCCTGCCTGCGGGAGCTGGACCTCGACCCGACCAAGGTGAACGTGAACGGCGGCTCCATTGCCATCGGCCACCCGCTGGGGGCCAGCGGCTCGCGCATCACGGCCACCCTGCTCCACGAGATGCAGCGCCGCGAGGGCGTCCGCTACGGCCTGGCCACCATGTGCGTAGGCGTCGGCCAGGGTGCCGCCGTGATTTACGAGAAGCTGTAAGGGGTAATGTGGAGAATGTGTCGTTAATGTGAAGAATGTGGGAGATGAGAAAGAGTAGCTGGTCTGAGTAACTCTGGCCTTCCGCTTTTTAGCAGCCAGCGCCGTTCTGCCCAAGCCTCCTCCACATTTGCCACATTATTCACATTAACAACTCATTGCCTTTTCCCCATGCCCGACCCGCTGCTTACCCCCACGTTGGAGTTACCGGTAAGCGGGGCGCGGCTGCGGCCCTGGCGCTTCTCGGATGCCGCCGCCCTGGCCCGCCACGCCAACGACGAGCGGATTGCCCGGAATCTGCGCGACTCGTTTCCGTTTCCCTACTCACCCGGCGACGCGGAGTTTTTCCTGTGCTCGGTGGCCGACAGCAGCCGGGACCTGTTTCTGGCCCTGGAGGTGGAGGGCGAAGCCGTGGGCAGCGTGGGCGTGCACTTCAAAACCGACGTGCGCCGCCGCTCCGCCGAAATCGGGTACTGGCTCACGCCGGCCTGCTGGGGGCGGGGCCTGGCCACGGCCGCCGTGCGTACCCTCAGCAGCTACGTGCTGGCCAATTTCGACATCTGCCGCCTCTACGCGGTGGTTTTCGCCACCAACCCCGCCTCGGCCCGAGTGCTGGAAAAGGCGGGCTATGAGCTCGAAGCCCGCCTGCGCCGCAGCGTGGTAAAGGACGGCCAGACCCTGGATTCCCTGCTCTACGCGCTGGTGGTGTAACTTTTATTTTAAGCTGATAGCTAGTAGCTGCGGGCTGTTAGCTTTTTGATGAACCGTCCGACGACTGGCTATCAGCCAACAGCCCCAAAAAATGCGCTACTTCCTTCACCTGGCCTACGACGGCTCCGCGTTTCACGGCTGGCAGATTCAGCCCGGCGTGAGCACAGTGCAGCAGGAACTGGACCGCTGTCTGACCCAGGTGCTGCGCCAGCCGGTGTACTGCCTCGGCAGCGGCCGCACCGACGCGGGCGTGCACGCCAGCCACCAGGTAGCCCACTTCGATGCGGAGCTGCCCGAAGGCCTCGATGTGCCCACGCTGCTCTACCGCCTCAACCGGGCCCTGCCGGCCGGCATCCGCTGCCAGGTGCTGCACCCCGTCGCGCCCGATGCCCACGCCCGCTACCACGCCAAAATCCGCACCTACGAGTACCACGTGCGCCTCACCCCCGACCCCTTCGCGGCCAGCTTCAGCCTCTACCTCGACCGCGCCCCCGACGTGGCGGCCATGAACGAGGCGGCGGCTATGCTGCTGGGAACCCACGATTTTACCAGCTTTTCCAAAGTGAAGGGCGCCGAAAAGCACTATGTCTGCACCTGCTTCGAGGCGGGCTGGCACCAGGAGCCGGGCGGGCTGGTGTTCCGCATCCGGGCCAACCGCTTCGTGCGCGGTATGGTGCGGCTGGTGGTGGGCACCCTGCTGACGGTGGGCCGGGGCAAAATGAGTCCCGAGCAGTTCGGGGAAGTGTTCCGCAGCCTCAACCGGGTGCACGCCAGCGGCGCAGCCCTGGCAGGCGGCCTGTTCCTGTGCCGCGTGGAGTACCCGGCCGAGCTGGTAGAAGGCGTGGAGCTGCCCGCCGGCCTGCCGTATTTTAGCAGGAGCTAGGAGTCAGGAGGGGAACGTCATTCCGAGCGAAGCCGAGGAATCTCGCGGGCTGACGTTGCTACACTCATCCTGTCGTTGGGGTACCAGCACAACGTCAGCCCGCGAGATTCCTCGGCTTCGCTCGGAATGACGTTCTCTCCTAACTCCTCCACTCCACACCGCTGATTTCTCACAATCCGGCGGCGGGCTGGTTACCTTTGCAGTCCCTTTAGAAACCTCGAATGGAGCAAGCTACCCCCGCCACCAAAAGCGGCAACGTATTCGACTGGCAGGTGCTGCGCCGGCTCGTGAAGTACGTGCGGCCGTATCAGCGCGTCTTTTACTTTCTGATTTTCCTCACCATTGCCACGGCGGTGCTGGGCACGCTGCGCCCCTTTCTGATTCAGCGCATGGTCGACGTGACCATTGAGCAGAGTGACTGGGCGGGCCTCAACCAGATGTTTGCCCTGCTGCTGGGGCTGCTGGTGGCCCACGCCCTGGTCAGCTACCTGCAAACCTACTTCGGGGGTTGGCTGGGCCAGTACATCGTGCGCGACATCCGCGTCGACCTCTACCGGCACATCCTCGACCTGCGCCTCAAGTTCTTCGACCGCACGCCCATCGGCCAGCTCGTGACCCGCAACATCTCCGACGTGGAAACCCTCTCCGACGTGTTCAGCGAGGGACTGGCGGCCATGATTGGCGACATTCTGCAGCTGGTGTTCATCGTGAGCTTCATGTTCTACATCGACTGGCGCCTGACGCTGGTGAGCCTCTCCGTGATTCCGCCCCTGCTCTTCAGCACCTACGTGTTCAAGGAGAAGGTCAAGAAGTCGTTCCAGGAGGTGCGCACGGCCGTTTCCAACCTCAACTCCTTCGTGCAGGAACACCTGACGGGCATGAACGTGGTCCAGATTTTCAACAACGAGGAGCGGGAGCTGCGCAAGTTCAAGGCCATTAACCAGGAGCACACCCGGGCCAACATCCGCTCGGTGCTTTACTACAGCATCTACTTTCCGGTGGCCGAGGTGCTGGCCGCCGCCGGCGTGGGCCTGCTGGTGTGGTACGCCGCCCAGGGCCAGATTGAGGGTACCATTTCCAAGGGCGCGCTCATCGCCTTCATTATGTACAACGCCCTGTTCTTCCGGCCCATCCGCCAGATTGCTGACCGCTTCAACACCCTGCAGCTGGGGCTGGTGAGCACCGAGCGCCTGCTCAAGCTGCTCGACAGCAAGGAGCTCATTGCCGACAACGGCACCTACGCCCCCGCCGAGCTGCGCGGCGACGTGCAATTCGAGCACGTCTGGTTTGCCTACAACGACGAGGACTGGGTGCTGCGCGACGTGAATTTCGACGTGAAGGCGGGCCAGACCTTCGCCTTCGTGGGGGCTACCGGGGCGGGCAAAACCAGCATCATCAACCTGCTCAGCCGCTTCTACGAAATCAATAAAGGCACCATCCGCATCGATGGCCACGACCTGCGCGAGTACGACCTCAAGGAGCTGCGCCGCCACATTGGGGTGGTGCTCCAGGACGTGTTCCTGTTCGCCGGCACCATCCGCGACAACATCACCCTGGGCAAAACCGACATCACCGACGCCCAGATCTGGGAAGCGGCCGATCTGGTGGGGGCCCGCCGCTTCATTGAACGCCTGCCCGGCGGCCTCGATTATGCCGTGATGGAGCGCGGGGCCACGCTCTCGGTGGGCCAGCGCCAGCTCATCAGCTTCGTGCGGGCCATGGTGTATCAGCCCCGCATCATCATTCTGGACGAGGCCACCTCGTCGGTCGACGGGGAAACCGAGGAGTTGATTCAGCAGGCCATCGAGAAGCTCATGCAGGGCCGCACCAGCCTCGTCATTGCCCACCGCCTGAGCACCATCCAGAAGGCCGACCAGATCATCGTGCTCGACAAGGGCGAAATCAAGGAGGCCGGCACCCACGAGCAGCTATTGCGCCACCAGGGCTTCTACGCCAACCTCTACCAGATGCAGTACGCCTGATGCTGAGCGGTTAGCTGAAAGCTATTCACTTTTGGCTTTCGTTCACCGAAACCACTTATACCTGAACCTCAGCTAATAGCCGGCAGCTGTTAGCTAATAGCTCCAACGCTTCATGAATCGAATTCTCCTGATCCTGGCCCTGTTCCTGATAGTGGCGTTTGCCGTGGTATACTGGCAGATGGGCGGCTTCAAGGCGGCCGTCGTGACCACCGAAACCACCACGCAACCTTATTTCGTGGCCGGCCGCTACTATGAGGGCCCGGCCAACGACGAAGCCTTTGGCGACCTGACCCGCGAGGCCTACACCCTGCGCAAAGCCGGCAAGCTGCGCGGCGACTTCGGCAACATCTTCTACAACAACCCCGAAAGCACCCGCGACTCGGCCCGCGTATTTGTGGGCGTGCTCGTCGCCGATACCACCTCGCAACAGCTGCCCGCCGGCTACCGCTACCGCACCTTCGCCGCCGGCCAGCCGGTGCTGCACGCCCGCATCAACGCCAGCTACCTCGTGGCCCCCGATAAGCTCTACGCCGGCATCAAGGACGCCGCCGCGGACCGGAAGCTTGCTCTGCGCCATATCTACCTGGAGCACTTCCCCGAAAACGGCGAGCCCGAGGTGTTTGCGGTGGTGAAGTAGACCGGCGAGCCCCCCTGACAGCGGCCCCGCCGAAGTCCTCGGCGGGGCCGCTGTCAGGGGGGCTCGCCAGGGAGGCAATAACAGGATCAGGGAAGGTTGAGGAAAAGGGCAGAAGCCGCCCGGTTAGCGGGAATGGGCAAAAAAACAGCCCACCGAACCGGAGTTCAGCGGGCTGCTTGTGGAGAGAGTACCGGAGTCGGGGTGGCAGGATTCGAACCTACGGCCTCGTCGTCCCGAACGACGCGCGCTACCGGGCTGCGCTACACCCCGAGGGGTAATTCAGGTACTCAACTGTCGAAAAAAAGCCTCCGGGTGGGGTTCCCAGAGGCTTTTCGAACAGGAAATTCTTCGGTCGGAGTGGCAGGATTCGAACCTACGACCTCCAGCACCCCATGCTGGCGCGATACCAGGCTACGCTACACCCCGATGAATTATAGGGCAAATGTACGGTGGCCAAATGGTAATGTGCAAGCGGTTGGCTGTTTTTTCTGCGTAATTCAGCTTCATTCGAGGGTGTTTGCCGGCTATGGCGTTGCTGGCGTGGAAGTTGGCGCGACAAGAAAAATCGTCGGCTGAAAAATAATTCGGGGATTGGCGCGTTTCTTGCCACACCCGATTACATTAATTTTTTGCCTGACCAGATCCGGGTGGGGGTAGGTTTTTCGTACCTTTCATGTCCCGTATCGTTCACTCTTCTCTGATTAAGAACGCGTATGAAAACTTTTACTTTGCTGGCTGCTCTGTTGCTGACCGTGTGCTTCGGCCCGACTGCTTACGCCCAGAGTGAGGCCAAATCAGGCCCCGTAGCCCTGATTTCGGATAAAATGGCCGACCCCACGCCCAACACCGACGCCCTGAAGGTGCGCGTGGAAACCAACCCCGTAACCAAGCGTCTCACGGTCCGCACCGATGCTGCCGGTCCTACCCGGGTCGAAGTCAACGGCGTGGATGGGCGCCCGGTACTGACCCGGGACCTGATTTCGGGCGCTGCCGCCGCCGTACTCGACGTGAGCAATCTGCCGGCCGGCACCTACATCGTGAAGTGCACCTCCGGGGAGCGGCGGGGCATGAAGCGCTTGCTGCTGGGCCAGTAAATCCGGCTTTTCTTCCTGTTCAACAAACCCCGCGGCTCCGGCTGCGGGGTTTTTGTTTGAGCCTGACCCTGCCCGGGCAAGCGCCCCGGCGGCCCGTTTGAGGATGACTAGGTACTTTGGTCTTCTTTTCCGCTTTACCTCACGCCGGCGCCGATTCATGGACAACCTTTCTTACTGGGAACACCGGGCCTTTCTGGATGAGGCCGATGTGGTGATTGTGGGCGGGGGGCTGGTGGGCCTCACGGCGGCCCTCTACACCCGGCAGCTGCAACCCACGGCCCGGGTGCTGGTACTCGAGCGCGACCCGCTGCCCAACGGGGCCAGCACCAAAAACGCGGGTTTCGCCTGCTTTGGCAGCATTTCGGAACTGATGGAACAAGAGGAGCGGGGCGGGACGGCCGCGTTGCTGGGCGTGGTGCGGGCCCGCTGGGAGGGCCTGGGCCGTCTGCGCGCCCTGCTCAGCGACGAGGTCATCAGCTACCGGCCCGAGGGCGGCTACGAGCTGTTTCGCCCCGAAGATGAGGCCCTGGCCGCCACCTGCCAAGCCCGCATCGGCTACTACAACCACCTGCTGGCCCCCGTCATCGGCCGCGCCGACATTTTCCGGGAAGCCACCGGCCAGATTCCGGCCCTGGGGCTGGCGGGGGTGCGCACCATGCTGGAAAACACGGCCGAGGGCAGCCTCGATACCGGCCGCCTGATGCAGGCGCTGCTGCGAAAGGCCTGGGCGGCGGGCGTGACGGTGCTCCATGGCTGCCCGGTGCAGCGCCTGGAGCCCACGGCCGGGGCCGTGCGGGTGCACCTGGCGGGCCCCATGCTCGAGGCCGGGCAGGTGCTGCTGGCCACCAATGCGTTTTCGCGGGAGCTGGTGCCGGCGCTGGATGTGGTGCCCGGCCGGGGCCAGGTGCTCGTGACGGAGCCCATCCCGGGCCTGCGCCTGCCCGGCACGTTTCACTACGACAAAGGGTACTACTACTTCCGGCAGGTGGGCCAGCGGGTACTGCTGGGCGGGGGCCGCAACCTTGATTTCGCGGCCGAAGCAACCACCGCCCCCGGCCTCACACCGCGGGTGCAGCAGCAGCTTGAGCGCCTGCTCCACGACGTGATTCTGCCCGGCCGCCGCCCCCGCATCGACTACCGTTGGAGCGGCGTGATGGCCTTCGGGTCGGCGCTGGAGCCCATCATCCGGGAAGTGCAGCCTAACCTGTTCGTGGCCGTGCGCTGCAACGGCATGGGCGTGGCCCTGGGCGCCGGCAGCGGCTGGCAGGCGGCGGAATTGATGAGTGAGGGGTGAGGAGGTGAGGAGGTGAGGAGGTGATGGAGTGGACAGGTGAATAAGGTGCCGTCATCCTGAGTATTCCGCGCATCAAGCGGCGACGAAGGACCTTATCAGGTTGAAACGATTGAATTAACGACTCGCTCCTGCGGAATAAGGTCCTTCGTCGCCGCTCAGGATGAGGGCACCTTTTCACCTGCCCACTCCATTACCTTGCGCCCCCTCATCCTTTACGCCTCCTCGCTCTGCAGCTGGCGCTCATACAGTGCCCGGTAGAGGCCTTGCTCGTCCTGCATGAGGGCGTCGTGGGTGCCGTGCTGCACAATCTGGCCGTCGTCGAGGACCAGGATTTCGTCGGCCAGCTTCACCGAGCTCACGCGGTGGCTGATGATGAGGCTGGTGCGGTTGTGCATGATGCGCTGCAAAGCCCCCAGAATGGCGTTTTCGGTGCTGGTATCCACGGCCGAGAGGGCGTCGTCGAGAATCAGGATTTTGGGCTCTTTCACCAAAGCACGGGCAATGCTCACGCGCTGCTTCTGGCCGCCCGAGAGCGTGATGCCCCGCTCGCCCAGCTTGGTATCGAAGCCCTGGGGGAAGGCCAGGATGTTCTCGTACACGTTGGCGTCCTTGGCGGCCTGGAGCATGCGGGCCTCGTCGGGCGCATCGAGGCCGAAGTTGATGTTGTTGCGAATGGAGTCGGAGAACAGGAACACGTCCTGGGGCACGTAGCCAATCTGGCTGCGCAGCGCCGTCAGCGACAGGTCGCGCACGTCCACGTCGTCGACCCGGATGCTGCCTTCGGTCACGTCGTAGAGGCGGGAGAGCAGGGCTGCCACGGTGCTCTTGCCCGAGCCGGTGTTGCCGATAACGGCCAGCGTCTGGCCTTGCCGAACGCGGAACGAAACGTCGCGCAGGGCCTGGATGCCGGTGTCGGGGTAGGTGAACGAGACATGGTCGAAGACGATGTCGCCCTGAATGTCAAGCGGCAGGTTCTGGCGCGACACGATGTCGGTGTGCTGGTCGAGGAACTCGTTGATGCGGGCCTGGGAGGCTTCGGCGCGCTGCACCAGGGAGCTGGTCCAGCCCAGGGCCGTCACGGGCCAGGTGAGCAGGTTCACGTAAATCAGGAACTCAGCAATGCTACCCGTGGTAATGGTCCCCCGAATCACCTCCTGCCCGCCAATCCAGACTGTGATGATGGTGCTCAGGCCAATCAGGAACAGAATCAGGGGAAAAAACAGGGAGTTCACGAAGTTCAGGCTCAGCGACTTTTCCTTGTATTCGTTGGAGGCTTCCGTGAACTGGCGGTGCGAATCCTCTTCCCGCACGAAGGATTTGAGCACCCGGATGCCCGAAAAGGCCTCCTGCACGAAGGTGGTCATGCGGGCCAGGGAGCGTTGAATCTCGTCGGATTTGCGCTCAATCAGGTTATTGACGTAGAAAATACTCACGCTCAGCACCGGCAGCGGCAGCAGCGTGTAGAGCGTCAGCTTCACGTTCACCATCAGCATGAGCGGAATGATGAGCAGAAACAGAATCACGAGCTGCATGAAGTACATCAGCGCCGGCCCGATGTACATGCGCACCCGCCCCACGTCCTCGGAAATGCGCGACATCAGGTCGCCGGTGCTGTGGCGGCGGTAAAAGCTCAGCGGCAACGACTGGTAGTGCTGGTAGATTTCGTTTTTCTGGTCGTTTTCCACGTGCCGGCTCATCACAATGAGGGTCTGGCGCATGAAAAACAGGAAGATGCCCCGCAGCAGGGCCATCACCAGAATCAGCACCCCGTACAGCAGCACGTTGCGCCCGAACAGCTCGTACACCTGGCTCTGGGCCCGGGTGCCGGCGTAGAGGTGGTAGAGGTCGATGCCCTCGCCCACCAGGTCGAAGGCGTAGCGCACAATCTGGGCCGGGAAAATGGCCAGCAGCGTGCTCAGGGCCACGAACAGCACCCCGCCCAGGAAGTGCCATTTGTAGCGCAGCAGGTATTTATTGGTAGCGGAAAGAGCGCGCACGGGAGGAGAGTTGGGGAGTTTAGCGATTTGGAAGTTAGAAAGTTAAAAGCAGCAGAAAGGGTTTCGGGGGGCTAGCCGCCGTGCGGGCCGGTGCCCGGGCGCCCGTTTCTAACTTTCTAACTTCCAAACTTCTAAACTCCCGTAAAACGACGTACTTTTGCACCCGCATTGCGGGGGCCTCTCCAGGGGGAGCCGGGTTGCGGGTTTCATTGCGCGAGGGGAAACAGCCACGGGCCGTTATCAGTCGTTTAACGAAGCCTGGGGCGCGGGTTCCGGGCCGGGAGGTGCCGCAAAGGTACACTACCCACCCTACCCACCCACCCAATTCCCACCCCCATCTCATGGTTGAAACGAAAGTGTTAACCGACTCCTCCGTTTTCGGACAGATTGCCGAGCACCAGCACGAGCAGGTAGTTTTCTGCCACGACCACGAAACGGGCCTGCGCGCCATCATCGGCATCCACAACACGGTACTCGGCCCGGCCCTGGGCGGCACCCGCATGTGGCACTACGCCTCCGATGCCGAAGCCCTCAACGACGTGCTGCGCCTCTCGCGCGGCATGACCTACAAGGCCGCCATTTCGGGCCTCAACCTGGGCGGCGGCAAGGCCGTCATCATCGGCGACGTGAGCCTGAAAAACGAAGCCCTGCTGCGCAAGTTCGGCCGCTTCGTGCAGAACCTCAACGGCAAGTACATCACGGCCGAGGATGTGAACATGACCACCAAGGACATGGAATTCATCCGGATGGAAACCAAGCACGTTTCGGGCCTGCCCGAAAGCATGGGCGGCTCCGGCGACCCCTCGCCGGTGACGGCCTACGGCACCTACATGGGCATGAAGGCCGCCGCCAAAAAGGCGTTCGGCTCCGACTCGCTCAGCGGCAAGCGCATTGCCGTGCAGGGCGTGGGCCACGTGGGCACCTACCTGCTCGAGTACCTCCAGAAAGAAGGCGCCCAGCTGGTGCTGACGGATTACTACGAAGACCGCGCCCTCGACGCGGCCAACCGTTTCGGGGCCCGCATGGTGGGCATGGACGAAATCTATGACCAGGACGTGGACATCTACTCGCCCTGCGCTTTGGGCGCCACCCTCAACGACGACACCCTGGGCCGCCTCAAGTGCCAGGTAGTAGCCGGCTGCGCCAACAACCAGCTGGCCGACGAGAACGTGCACGGCCCGGCCCTGGTGGAGCGCGGCATTGTGTACGCCCCCGACTTCCTCATCAACGCCGGCGGCCTCATCAACGTGTACTCCGAAGTGGTGGGCGGCAACCGGCAGGCGGCCCTCACCCAGACCGAAAAAATCTACGACATCACCACCCAGGTGCTCGCCAAGGCCGAGCAGGAGGGCAGCCACCCTCAGGCCGCCGCTACCCGCCAGGCCGAGGAGCGCATCGCCGCCATCGGCAAGGTCAAATCAACTTACTAATTGAGTTGTCGGTTGCCAGTTGCTAGTTGTCAGGTCTGCTCACAAGGCAATCTGAATAACTGGCAACTGGCAACTGACAACTGACAACTCAACAAAATGCTCAACCGTCGCACGCTCCGCATCAAGGTCATGCAGGCCCTGTACGCCTATCATCAGGCCGTCGGGTCCGATTATTTACTGGCTCTTGACCGCATTGCGGAGGCCTTTGTGCCCGATCTGAACGCGCCCGAAGCCCAGGACCGCAAGCTGCTGCAAGGGCAGCGCAAGCTGGCCGAGGTCATCTTCAGGGAGTGGCACAAAACCGGCGAGCAGCCCGAGCCCACCGACGATGCCGACATGAACGACGCGGTGAAGGAGGCCATCAAGTTCTATCAGGTGGCCGTGGCCAAGGATAAAACCTACTACGGCGGCCAGCTGATTTACGCGGCCGAGAGCATTCACAACCAGTACCTGCACCTGCTCAATATCCCCGAAACCCTGCTCCAGGTGATTGAGGAGGAGCGCGTGCGCGATTCCCGCCGCTACACCGCCGCCAAGGAGCCCCTGCTGGATGCTTCGCGCCTGCTGGAAAACCAGGCCATCGAGAAGCTCATCAACAACCTGCAGCTCCAGGACCTGACCATCCGCCGCGCCCAGAAGTGGCACGGCGAAGACGAGCTGGAGGCCCTGCGCACCGCCTGGCGCTCCGAAATGAAGCAGGATCCCGAGCTGCTGAGCTACCTGGCCGCCCCCGCCGGCAACTACCAGGAAGACCAGGAAATCCTCAAGCACCTGTACAAAAACTACGTGTTCAAGGGCACCAGCCTGCCGGCCTACATTGAGGAGGACGACCTGAACTGGGAGGAAAACCGGGCCGTGGTGAAGAACCTGGTGGTGAAAACCGTGAAGATGCTCGACGAGGCCGCTGACGAGACGCTGGTGCTCATGTCGCTCTCGGCCAACTGGCCCGAGGACAAGGAGTTTGCCGAAAGCCTCTACCAGCAAACCCTGGCCGAGGACGCGAAGTACGAGCAGCTCATCGCCGAATCGACCCAGAACTGGGACGTGGAGCGCGTGGCCCTCACCGATAAGATTCTGCTGAAAATGGCCCTCTGCGAGATGCACCTGTTCCGGGCTATTCCGGTGAAGGTGACCATCAACGAGTACATCGAAATCAGCAAGATGTACAGCACGCCCAAGAGCAAACAGTTCGTGAACGGGATTCTGGATAAATTGGCCCAGGATCTGACCGCCAGCGGCGCCATCCGCAAGTCGGGCCGCGGCCTGCTGGACAACCAGTAGGTGAGATGGTGAGATGGTGAAATAGTGAGTTTGACGTTCCATTGGGCCTTGTGGCGCAATTGGCGCAGTCAGGACCAGCGGAACAGTAAACTCACCATTTCACTATTTCACCATCTCACCACCCGTATATCTTAACGGCTAGTTTTTCCGTATTCAGGTTCTGTACTCTCTGTTTTACTTCTCACATTCCCGTACTCACTTCCAGAAAAAATGGGTAGCAAAACCACCACCGGTATTCTCTGCTTTGCCGGCGGCGCCCTCACCGGAGCCGTCGTTGGACTTCTTTACGCACCCGAAAAAGGCCGCGAAACCCGTAGCTGGTTGAGCTATCAGCTGGAAAAATACCGCGAAACCCTGGCCGACCTCACCGAAAACCTGGTGACCAGCCGCTCCGACCAGGGCCCGAGCTCGGCCAAGAGCGAAGGCCAGCGCGTAATCCAGGATGCCAAAGTTAAAGCGGAGCAACTGCTCGGCGACGTAGATCAGCTCATCGACCAGATCAATTCCCGTAAAACGGTTTAACATGCTGGTCTGAGTGAAGGAAGTGCCGGGGTGCTGATAAAAAACTATCAGTACTTCGGCACTTCTTCATTTTCAGCACCCGGTCCGGATGGGTACCTTTGCGCCCGAATCCGGGGGGCTGATGCCTGCCCCGCAGGGAGCCGCTCTCTCTCTTCCGAGGGCCGCCCGCCGGCCCGCCCGGCTCCCCCCTCTGAATAAGCCCATTAACCCCAACTCACTACAATGCAGCTCATTACCCTCATTCCCGGCGACGGCATCGGCCCCGAAATCACGCAAGCAGTAACCGATATTTTTGCGGCGGCCCAGGTGCCTGTGCAGTGGGAAGAACAGAACGCCGGCCAGACTACCTTCGACCAGTCGGGGGAGCTGATTCCGCAGGCCCTGCTCACGTCCTTGGAGAAAAACCGGGTGGCCCTCAAGGGCCCCATCACCACGCCCGTGGGCAAGGGCTTCCGCAGCATCAACGTGACGCTGCGCCAGAAGTACAACCTCTATCAGAACGTGCGGCCGGCCAAAACCACCCAGGGCATTGCCTCCCGCTACGCCGATTCGGGCATTGACCTGGTGCTGTTCCGCGAGAACACCGAGGGCCTGTACGCCGGCCTGGAGGTGTTTGACGAGCACAACGGCATTGCCGATTCCATTGCCCGCAACACGGTGGCCGGGGCCCGCCAGATCTGCCGCGCGGCCTTCGCCTACGCCGCCAAGCACGGCCGCAAAAAGGTGACGCTGGCCCACAAGGCCAACATCCTGAAGGTGGCCGGCAAGGTGATGCTCGACGCGGCTCAGGAAGCCGCCCGCGAGTTTCCCCAGATTCAGTACGAGGAGAAAATCATCGACAACATGTGCATGCAGCTGGTAATCCGGCCCGAGCAGTTCGACGTGATTGTGACCACCAACCTGTTCGGCGACATCCTCTCCGACCTCTGCGCCGGCCTGGTGGGCGGCCTGGGCGTGGTGGCCGGCGCCAACATCGGCGACGACATGGCCATCTTTGAAGCCGTGCACGGCTCGGCCCCCGACATTGCCGGCCAGGGCAAAGCCAACCCCACCGCCCTGCTGCGCTCCGCCCTGATGATGCTCTACCACATTGGGGAGCACGAGCAGGCCAACAAAATTGAGAAGGCCCTGGAGCTGACCCTGCAGGACAAGAGCAAGTGCACCGGCGACCTGGGCGGCCAGGCCTCGACCAGCGAATTCACCCAGGCCATCATCGACAACCTGGGGAAATAGGTTGTTGGCGGCTGGGTGTCAGTTGTCAGGAGGAGAACGTCATTTGGAGCCGGCCGGGGAATCTCGGGGGCTGAGGTTGCGTTGGAACCCGGACGATAAGGGGACTGTGGCAACGTCAGCCCGCGAGATTTCCCGGCTTCGGCTTCACCTTTGCCCGGAATGACGTTCTGCCACTGACAACTGGCAACTGGCAACTGACAACTGACAACTGGCAACCGCCAACTCCGCATCCCTGTGTATCTTCGCTTTTCGAAGTATGCAAAAAGCTTCTTTTTCTGATAACCAGACTACTATGAAACGCACGTTGTTTTCTGCTGTTCTGCTTTCCGGCGCGCTGCTGCTGGGGGCCTGCAACACCAATAACCAGGCAGAGATAGGCGCCGAAGGCATGAACGCCGCCGCCGCCGATGCCAACGCCACGGCCGCGCCGGTGGTGGACAATCCCAACGTGGTGACCGAAACGGCCGCGCCCAACCCCAACGCACCGGTTATGACCTTCGCCGTGGCCACCCACGATTTCGGCGACATCAAGCCGGGGGCCGTGGTAAAGCACACCTTTGAGTTCACCAACACCGGCAAGTCGCCGCTGCTGATTGAGAATGCCACGGCCAGCTGCGGCTGCACCACGCCCAACTGGACCAAGGAACCCATTCAGCCGGGTGGCAAAGGCACCATCGATGTGCAGTTCGACTCGCACGGAAAAACGGGCATGCAGAACAAGGAAGTAGCCGTTCAGGCCAACACCCAGCCCAGCATCACCAAGGTGGTTATCAAAGCCAACATTCTGTCGGACGGTGCCAACGGCCCCGTGCTGCAGTAGTCGGCCATAGCCTGAGTCTGTCATCCGGGGCGAAGCCATTTCGCCCCGGATGACAGTTTTTTTTGAGCGGTACCGCCGGCCGGCCGCTTGTTCACGTTTCGCCTTCACTTCGCATGTTTGCCACCTTACTCCTTCAAACGCCCGCCGCTTCGGGCAGTCTGCTTTCCTACCTGCCGCTGATTGGTATTGCGGTGGTGATGTACTTTTTTATGATCCGGCCCCAGCAGAAACGGGCGGCTGATGCCAAGAAATTCCGGGCGGCCCTGGGCAAGGGCGCCAGCGTGGTCACCATTGGGGGCCTGCACGGCAAAGTGGTGGAGCTGAGCGAGGAAACCGTGACGGTGGAAGTAGACAAGGGCGTGCGCCTGCGCTTCGACCGCTCGGCCATTGCCCGCGAAACGGGTAGCAAAACCGCCACCCCGGCCGCCTAAGGCTGGCCGTCGGCCGATGATTTCGGTGGCCGGCGGGTAACCCATCCCCGGCCGGATGTGTATCTTGGAACTGCCGGCCCCGCCCGAAGCCCGTCTTTGGGTGGGTAGCCGGCAGTTGGTGCGTCCCCAATCCGCTTTGCTGTGTCGTCTGTCCGTCCGAGTATCCGTGTGCTGCGCTGGTTCGTGAGCCCGTTTTTCGGGCAGGAGCGGAGCTATTGGCGGGCCGTGACGGCGTGTTTTCTGGTGGCCAGCACGTTCTGGCTGCTCAACGCCCTCAACAAGACCTACACCACGCGCATCACCTATCCGCTGGCCTGCCGCTACGATGAAAGCCGGTTCGTGCCGGTGCAGCCGCTGCCTACCGAGGTGGCCCTGAACGTTACGGGGCGGGGCTGGAAGCTGCTGCGCCGCCAGCTGCTGCTCGATGTGAAGCCGGCCGAGGTAAACCTGCGCACTCCGGCCACGCGCTACCTCACGGCCAGCACCCTGCGCCCCGCCCTCCAGCAGGCCATGGACGGGCTGCAGTACAACTACCTGCTCTCCGACACGCTCTGGGTCAGCCTCGACCGGCTGGTGAGCCGCCGCCTGCCCCTGGCCCTGAGCCCCGCCACCGACGGGGCCGCGCTGCCCTACGACGCCCGCTTTGAGCCGGCCGCCGTGGTCTTCAAAGGCCCCGCCAGCAAAGTGGAAAACCTGCCCGAACCCTACCCCGTGCACCTGCCCCAGGCGCCGGCCGGCTCCAGCGCCGGCGACATCCGGGTGCCCATCGGGGGGCCGGAGCTGGTGAATACCAACGTGCAAGATGTGCGCGTGCGCCTGGTGCGCCGCCCCGTGGTCACGCTGCCCGTAGATGTGGTGCCGGAGCTGCTCGATGCCCCGGAAGGCCGCCAGTTCCGGCTTTCACCCGCCACCGTGCGGGTACGCCTGCAGTTTTTCCCCGAAGATACCGCCCGCTTCCGCCCCGATCAGGTGCGGGTGCAGCTCCACTACGGCCAGTTCATCAACCAGGACTCCAGCCTGCGCCCCTTCCTCTCCGAAAAGCCGCCCCAGGTGCGCGGCTACCTCGTCCTGACCCGGGGCGTGCGCGTGCGGAGTAAATAGTTGTTGGTTTCTGGTGGGTGGCTTGTGGTTGTTGGTTTACATCTGAACCCACAAACCACCCACCAACAACCAACAACCACCCACCAAAAACCAAAAAGCAGTCAGATGCTGAAAATCGGAATTACGGGCGGAATCGGGTCGGGTAAGAGCATCGTGTGCCGGCTGTTTCAGGTGCTGGGCGTGCCGGTGTACGACTCCGACGCCCGCGCCAAGTGGGTCATGAACCACGACCCCGGGCTGCGCACCGACCTGCTGGCGGCCTTCGGCCCCGAAACCTTTGATGCCGCCGGCCACCTCAACCGCCCTTACCTGGCCCGCGTGGCCTTCCCCGACCCAGCCCAGCTGGCCCGCCTCAACGCGCTGGTACACCCGCGCGTGGGCCAGGATTTCGCCACCTGGGCCGCCGCCCGCGCCGCCGAGGGCTGCCCTTACATTCTCAAGGAAGCCGCCCTGCTCTACGAATCGGGCGCCTACCGCCAGCTCGACCGGATTATCACCGTCTTTGCGCCCCAGGCCATCCGGGAGGCCCGGGTGCTGCGCCGCGACCCCCACCGCACTGCCGCCGACATCCTCACCATCATCAGTAAGCAGCTCAGCGAGGAAGAAAAGCTCGAGCGCGCCGATTTCGTGGTGCACAACGACGACGAACACCTGCTCATCCCGCAGGTGCTGGATATAGTTGATAAGTTGGGAAGTTTATAAGTTAGAAAGTCAGGGCGTTGATTTGAGGCGGATGCGGGTGAGCAGGGCCACCAGCTCGCCGGCTTCCTGTTTCAAAAGACACAGGCGTTCGGCTGCAATTATTTCGCCTTCTTCCAACACTTCCAGCCAAAACTGCGATTCATCCGCCTCTTCCAGCACAATGCTGATTTTGGCGAAGAACTCCCGCTTCGAACGCGCCCGGCAAGCTGCCCGGTAATTAGCGGCTACCGAAGTAGCCGACCGCAGCAGTTGCCTGCCGATAGTGCGTTCCAAATCGTCCTTCGGCAGGGTTTTATAGAGGCGGATCACCCGTAAGGCGAAGTCCTTTGTACGCTTCTTGAATTGCTCCCCGAACTCATAGTTGCTGATGGGTTCCTCTACGATATCCATGCGCGCCGCAGTAAAACACCGACATATAACTTCCCAACTTATAAACTTCTTAACTTTCTAACCTCCGAACTCACCGGATAATCGGGCTGCGCTCGAACTCCCTTTCGCGGTCGAAAAGGAAGCGGTAGGTGGTGTGGGTTTTGTAGATGCGGGCCCCGATGGAGCGCGTGACGGCCAGCATGCGGGGGTTGAAGTCGCCGATCCAGTTCATTTCGATGTCGTGGTAGCCGGCGCGCATGAACTCGGCGCGGGCGTGCACCATCAGGGCGCTTTCGATGCCCTTTCCCTGCCACGCGGGCACTACTCCGAAGATGACGCCGAACAGCTTTTTATCCCGGCGCTGCTGGTAGCGCCGCTTCTCCCAGAGGAAATGCAGCTTGCTCAGGAGGCCGAACCGCGGGTTCACGTGCTTGAAAATCTGGTTCAGCTCGGGCAGGCTTACGAAGAAGGCAATAGGTTCGTCGTGGTGGTAGGCGAACCAGAGCAGGCGCTCATCGAGCACGGGCTTCATCTGCTTGACCAGGTCGCGGGCCTTTTCCAGGCTCATCGGGCTCACGCCGCTGTGGTTGGCCCAGGCCAGGTTATACACGTGGTGGAAGTCCTGGGCCAGCTTCTCGGCCTGGCGCTTGTCGGCGTGCTGAAAGCGGAAGGCCGGGTACTGCTGGGCATATTTATCGAAGGCCTTGGAGAAGGCCGGGTGCAGGGGCGTGGCCACTTCGCGGTAGCAGGTGTACTGACGGAAGTAAAGCTGGAAGCCGTACTGCTCAAACAGGCGCTGGTAGTAGGGCTGGTGGAAGAACATACCGTAGTTGGGCTCCGTGAATCCATCCGTCAGCAGGCCCCAGAACCGGTCCCGCTCCCCAAAGTTGATGGGGCCGTCCATGGCTGCGAGGCCGCGCCGGGCCAGCCACTGCCGGCAGGCCTCAAACAGCTCGTTGGCCGCGGCCTGGTCGTCGATGCACTCAAAAAAGCCCATGCCGCCCACCGGCAGGGTGGGGTCGGGCTGGGCGGCTTCGTGGTTGATAAAGGCCGCCACCCGCCCGATGACGGTGCCTGTCGCATCGGTGAGCACCCAGCGGATGACCTCGCCGTGGGCAAAATTCAGGTTCTTCTTCGGGTCGAAGACGGCCTCAATTTCCGGGTCGAGGGGCGAAATCCACTGGGGCTGGTTCTGGTAAAGGCGGGCGGGCAGATCCAGAAACTGCCGGACGAGGGCGGGAGAGGTTACTTCGAGCAGGGGCATACGCTGGCAGAATGGGTCGGAAAAGTGGGCGGGCAGCGCCGCGCGGCCGCAAGTTACGGCTGTTTAGGCACGGCAGGCGGCCCCGGCGGCACGGGCAAATACAGCACCGACAAAATAGGTAGCCCGTCGGCCCGCACGGTATATACCGACCGGCCCCGTTCTGCCGGGGCCGGACCGGGCCAGCTCCGGTAGCCGAGCAGGTAGTAGCGGCCCGGCCCCGGCGGCACCAGATGGATACGCTGCCGGTCGGCGGTGGCGAGCCAGGCGAGGTTGTTGAGCAGAGGCTGCTGTTCGGCGGCTGCCACGTAGATGGGGCCGGTAGGGTGGCGGCGGATCAGGTAGGCAAGGGCCGGCCGATAAGCAAGTCCCCAATAGTCGCGCTCGAAGCCATCGGCAACCTGGCCGTTGGTCAGGCAGCTGAAGTACACCTGCTGGTGAGGGTGCAGACGGATCATCCGGCCGGCCGTCACGGCCATTTCCAGCCCGGCCAGCAGCCCCAATAGCAGCCCTAGTGGCCGGCCCCAACGGTGCTGACGGCTCCAGTACCAGAGCTGACGCGCACCCAGGGTGGCCAGCAGCAGCAGGGCCGGATAGGTAAAGTACAGGTGCCGCCAGCCGTCGTAGACAACCGAATGCAGGCCGATCACCAGTAAAAACGGCAGCAGCAGCCAGCCCGCGAGCAGTAAGTCCAGGCGACCATTCCGGGTTGCCAGCCACGCCACCGGCCGGCGTAGCAGTCGGCTGGCTGTCAGGGTCAACCCCAGCAGTGCCCCTGCGGAATAGGCTACCGGCGTTGTAATCAGCAGCCAGACGGGGGCGTAGTGCCAGGGCAGGTGCCGGGCCGCCAGCAGCTGGCCTGCGTACAGAATCCGGCCCTGCCACCGAAAATAACTCAGGTGTTGAAATGCAGTCAGAAAACGGGCTGCGGGCTCCTGCCACAGATAGGGCCAGCCGGCCACCGTGGCCGCTGCGGCCGCCAGCAGAAAGGCACCGGCTATAGCAGCCAGGTTGCGTACCGGATCGGGCCGGATGGGCCGCCAGGCTTCCAGGCCCAGCATGACCAGCGTAAACGGGACCAGAAGCACGCCCAGCAGCCGGATGTCAATGGCCAGGGCCGTTGTGATGCCGTGCAGCAGGGCCCGGCTCGGTGTGGGACGGGTGATCAGCCGGGTTAGCGTATAGATGCCCAAGGTAAAAGCCGCCAGAAAGAGCAGGTCCTTGGCGTTATAGAAACTATTGGCAAACAGGCGGGGCGATAAGACGAACAGCCCCACCGGCAACAGCGCCAGGTGCGGGTTGCGCAGCCGGTAGCGGGCCAGTCCGTAAAGGGCCCACAGGCCCCCCCAGCAGAGCAGGAAAATGAGGCCGTGCCGGAGCAGGTAATAGTTGCGGCTATCCAGCTGTCCGGGTGCGTCAAAAACCAGGCGGGCCAGTAAAGCCATGGGCAGCTCGAACAGAACGCCGTGGTCACTATCGGGATAAGCGGCCAGGTTGATGGGCTCGCGCCCGCGCGCCAGATCGGCCAGGAAGCGAAGGTTCACGAGCCCGTTCCGGTAGTCCACCGGCTCATCCCACGATACTCCGTAGTCGGGCATCACTAAGACGCCCCCAAGCAGGAGCAGACCGAAAAAAAGCCCCGTCAACCAACGCGAAAAGGGGCGGCGGTACATCAGCGGGCGGGACTAACCGTAGCAGAATCAGGACCGACAACTCCGGCCGGCGTTTCCGCCCGCTTAAATACAGACAATACCGTCAGGCCGTCCTTGCGGATGGTGTACACTTCCGTGCCCAGCGAGTCGCGGTACGACTGCGGGTGCCAGCGGTAGTGGGTGAGGTAGTAGCGGGCCGCGGGCGTATGCACATACTGCAGGCGGCGGCGGTCGGCTGGTTTGATAATGAGGGAATTGTTGTAGAGCGGGTAGTGCCAGAAGGTGTTGACGGTGAGCGTGGCGGCCGTATCGTGAGCGGTAATCCATTCCAGACCCTGCCGGAAACTCAGGCCCCAGTAGTCGCGCTCGAACAGCTGTTCGGCTATCCGGCCGGGCAGAAAGCTGAAGTACACGTTGCCGTGCGGATGCAGCTGCACCTGTCGTACCACGGTGTGGCCCGTTTCCAGCAGTGCCAGCCCCAGAGCCAGGCGGGCCACCAGGCGCCCCCGGCCCTGGAGCTGCCGACTTTGCCGCAGCAGGGCCCGCACCCCGTAGGTAGCCCAGAGCAGCAGGGCCGGATAAATAAAGTAGAGGTGGCGCCAGCCCTCGTACACCACGGCGTGCGTGCCGATAACGACCAGCACCGGGGCCAGCAGCCAGGCGGCCAGCAGCACGGCCACCCGGCCGGCCGGGGCCGTCAGCGCCGCCCGCCCACCCCGCCGGAACCCAGTGCCAACGGCACTCAGCCCGCCCCCCACCGCCGCCAGCAGGTAGGGTACCGGAATGGTGACCAGCATCCAGACCGGTACGTAGTGCCAGGGTAGTTGCTGCACCGTCAGGAACCGGCCCAGGTAGAAGTTGGTAAACGGCCACGGATACCGTACGGCGTGGGAGCTGACGGCCAGCAGCTCGGGCAGGGAGTGAGCCCACAGATAGGGCCAGCCCGCCACCACGCCCGCCAGGGCCGTTACGGTGGCTCCCAGCCCCAGGCGGCCGTAGGGTGGGCGCGCAGCTCCGGGCTCCTGCACCCCGAAGCCGGCCGCCAGACCCAGGCCCAGGGCGGTGAACAGCAGCAGCTGCAGGCCCTGCACCCGGATATCGACGGCCACTGCCACGGCCAGCCCGTGGGTGATGGCGCGGCCCCAAGTCGGGCGGGCCAGCAGCCGCAGCAGCGTGTGCATGGCCAGCGTGAAGCAGCCCAGGTACACGATATCCTTGCCGTTATAGAAAGCTTCGGCAAAGAACCGCGGCGAAGCCACCAGCAGCGCCGCCGTCAGCAGGCCCCAGCGCCAGTCGGCCAGCCAGCGCCGGCCCAGCTGGTACAGCGCCCAGACGCCTCCCACAAACACGCCGAACACAAGACTGTGGCGAACCAGGAAATAGGAGCGCGAGTCATGGTCGGTGAGGACGTAGCTTATCACCACGGTGGCCATTTCAAACAGCGGTCCGTGATGCGCATCCGGAAAGTCGCGGATGTCGGGCGTGGTGGCAAAGGTCGGGTGCTGGCGCAGGGCGTCGCCGACGGGCAGCAGTTGGGCCAGGTACTTGAGGTTGACGAGCCCGTTGAGGTGGTTGTTGGTTTCGTCCCACGACACGCCATAGTCATCGACCAGCAAAGCGCCCAGCAGCAGTAACAGGCCGAAGAACAGCCGCTCCGCCAGCCGTCGGCCGGGGGCCTCGGCCGGGGGGGGCAGCGCCGGCGGGAGCGCGAAAACGGAACGTGGAAACAGGCGGAACATGCGGGGCGAAGTACGGCCAAAGCCGGCCCAAAACAAAAAAGGACTGCCGTTGCCGACAGTCCTTTTTTGAAGGGTGGGAGATACTGGGTTCGAACCAGTGACCCTCTGCTTGTAAGGCAGATGCTCTGAACCAGCTGAGCTAATCTCCCGAGGGGTACGCGTACTAAAAAAGAGTGGGAGATACTGGGTTCGAACCAGTGACCCTCTGCTTGTAAGGCAGATGCTCTGAACCAGCTGAGCTAATCTCCCGAGCTTTATGTCCCGTTTGGGATGGCAAATATGGCGGGTCATTTTCGAATACGCAACTCTTTCCCCCATCTTTGGCCGAAGAAATTTTTCGGCCGGACCGCCGTTTTGCGGGAAGAGCCTGCCAGTCAGAAATTTCGGAAAACTCAGGGAGGTGTCGTCGGTGAATAGATTGCTGAAAATTTCTTTTGCAACCCTGCTGTTTCTGCTCAGCGCGGCTGCGCTCGGGCTGTGGCTGGGCCAGGACCGCCTGATCGGGCTGTTCGTGGCCGCCCTCAACCAGAAGCTCGCCGTGCCGGTGCGCGCCAGCCGCCTGGAGGTGTCGGTGCTTGACCAGTTCCCGCGCCTGTCCGTGACCCTGCATGATGTGGTGATGAACGGCTCCCAGCCCCACGATACCACCCGTTTGCTGCGGGGCCGGCGCCTGTTCTGCGCCTTCGACGCCACCGACCTGCTGGCGGGCCGCTACCGCGTCCGGGCCCTGACCCTCACCGATGGGGAAGTGAACGTGCGCCGCGACGCCCGCGGGGAGGGCAACTACCACATCCTGCGCCCCGATACCACGGCCCCCGCCGATGCGCCCTTCGGCCTGGAGCTGGAGGATATTCGCCTGGAACGCGTGCGCGTCAGCTACGCCGATGCGGCCCGCCGGCAGTTCTTCGCCCTGCATACGCCCGGCCTGCGGGCCGCCGTGGACGTGACCGACAGCCGCATCGACGTGGCCGCCGGCGGCACGGCCCAAACGGAAACCATCCGCCTGGGCACCGACGACTACTTCCGCGCCAAGGACCTGCGCCTGCGGGTTTCGCTGACCATCGACCGGGTCGGGCAGCAGCTCACCATCCGGCCGTCGGAAATTGGGGTGGGGGCGGCGGCTTACTCGGTGGCCGGCACCATCGGCTACGCGGGGGCACCCCAGCTCAACCTGACTGCCGCCGCCCGCCAGACCGATGCCCAGGCCCTGCTGGCCCTGCTGCCCGCCCGCTTCACGAAGCGGCTGGCGGGGTACCGCAGCCGGGGCGCGGTGTACTTCGATGCTACTGTGCGCGGGGAATGGTCGGGGGCGCGTAATCCGGCCGTGCAGGTGCGGTTCGGGTGCCGGGAGGCATCGTTCTTTCACCCCGATTACCGGCAGGCCATCGACCACGTAACGCTGAAGGGCTCGTTCAGCAACGGGGCGCGGCAAACGGCGGCCAGCACCGAGCTGCGTCTGGAGCAGGTGCGCGGGCAGCTGGCCGGCCGGCCGTTCAGCGCCGAGCTGCGCCTGCGGCATTTCCCGGAACCCACCCTCGACCTGCGCCTGCAGGCCGAGTTCGACGTAGCCCGGGCGGTGCGGTTTTTTCCGGTGGCCGCCATCCGGGCGGCCCGGGGCGAAGCCCGCCTGCGCCTGGAGCTGCACGGCCCCCTGCGGGCCCTCCGGCGCCAGCCCACCGCCCGGCAGGCCCGGGGTGCGCTGGAGCTGCGCGGCGTGACGCTGCGCCTGCGCGACTTCCGCCAGCCCTTCACCGGCGTGCAGGCCAGCCTGGAGCTGCAGGGTCCCGACGTGGCCATCCGCAGCTTCCGGGGCCGTTTGGGCAACTCCGATTTTCAGGGCCGCGGCACCCTGGGCAACGTGGCCGGCTGGGCTTCGCGCTCAGGGCAGCCCTTGCGCCTAGAGGCCAGTCTGACCTCGCGCCTGCTCGATTTCAACCAGCTGCTGTACGTGTACCAGCCAGGCGCCGCCGGGGCGGCAGCGGGTGGCGGGGCGGCCCGGCCCGGCTCCGGGGGCCTGCACGTGCCCCCCGATTTGGTGCTGGCGGTGCAGGCCCAGGCCCGGCAGGTGCGGTTTCGGCGGCTGCGGGGGCGGGCCCTGCAAGGTACCCTGCGCCTGCAGAACCAGGTGTTCAGCTCCCCCGGCCTGGCCCTGACGGCGGCCGGCGGCCAGCTACGCGTGCACGGCACCGTGGATGCCCGGCAACCGAATCTGCTGAAGGCCAGTACCGTGGCCAGCTGCCGGCAGTTGCCCCTGGACAGCCTGTTTTACGTCTTCGAGGACTTTGGCCAGCAGTTTCTGACCGGCCGGCACCTGCGCGGCCGGCTCACGGCCACGGCCGAATCGGATACCTACTTCGATGGCCAGCTCAGCCCGCTCACCGACCGCCTGGAGGCCCAGGTGCAGGCCACCGTCCGGCAGGGGGAGCTGCTCAATTTCGAGCCCATGCAGAAGCTGAGTCTGGTGGCCGACCGGGCCACGCTGCGCCACCTGCGCTTCGCGGAGCTCCACAACAGCTTCTACATCCAGAGCCGGACGGTGTACGTGCCGCAGATGGAAATCCGCTCCAACGTGCGCGCCGCCGCCCTCCTCCGCGTGACCGGCACCCACACCTTCGACCAGCAGCTCGACTACCACGTGCAGATTCCGCTGCTGCCGGGCCTGCTGCCCCGCGCCGCCGCCCGCGCCGACGGGCCCATGCTGCGGCTGGCCATCCAGGGCACCGAAAGCAATTTTACGGTGCGCTACGAAACTGCCGCTCCCGCCCGCCCCGCCCCGCGACCAGGACGGGCCCCGGTTCCGTCCGCCTCACCCGCACCGGCGGCGGTCCGCCCGCCCGCCCGGCCTTCCTGGGAGGTGAAAAAACCGGTCCCCAAACCCGCTGAACCGCAGCCGGGCGACTATTTTGAGTTCTGAGCAAGAAACCTCCGCCAAGGCCCAGCAGCCGGGAATTCTGGTTCATTTGCCGCTGGTGGAATCCGCGGCCAACCTCAACCGCAAACTGTGCGTTAAGGGGGCAGAATCATCACCCACTCTACTCTCCTTCCCATGAACGATTCCCAATTGCTCCAGAATTATTCCGACCAGGAAAAAGCTGCTTACCTGAGCGTTATTGCCAGCCTGGCTTCCGCCGACCGCGAGGCCTCGGCCCCCGAAGTGGAGTTCCTGCAGCAGCTGGCCCACCAGGCCGGCCTAAGCGGCGGCGCCACCCAGCAGGTGCTGGCCGCCGCCAAGGATGCCACCAACGAAACCATCAAAAGCAACCTCGATGCCCTGCGCGGCAGCGACCTGCGCTTTTCGCTGGTAACGGACCTGATAAGCTTTGCCCGCGCCGACGGCGCCTACTCCAACACGGAGGAAGACATGGTCAACAAGATTTCGGCTTACCTGGGCATCAGCCAGCAGCAAACCAATACCCTGGAACAGGTAGTGGACCAGGCGGCCCACGTGCCCCACGACGCCAGCGACCCGGCCAAGCAGAGCTTTTTCGGGGGGATTACGGATAAGCTGGAAGGAGCTGGCATTCCGAAAAGTGCCCTCATGGCCGGCTTGCTGGGCGTGGTAGCGCCCATGGTTATCTCCAAAGTAATGGGCGGCCGGGGCCAGAGCGCCGGCGGCATGGGCGGTGGCCTGATGAACAGCGGCATGGGCGGCCTGCTCGGCGGTGCGGCCCAGAGCGGCATGGGCGGTCTGCTTGGCGGCTTGCTGGGTGGTGGCTTGCTCGGCGGCGCCATGGGCGGCGGCCAGCAGCAGGGCCAGTACGGCAACTATCCCCAGCAGGGCTCCCACGTGGGCAGCGGCGGCCTCGGCGGTCAGCCGAACTCCCAGCCCCGCAGCTCCGGCGGCGGCGGCCTCGGTGGCCTGCTCGGCGGCGGCATGGGCGGCCTGCTCGGCGGTCTGCTCGGTGGCGGCCGGTAGGTTGGGCCACTAGCTGAATAAAATAACACGAAGGACCCTGGCTTATAAGAGCGACTGCAACAACAGGTCGCTCTTATAAGCCAGGGTCCTTCGTGTTATTTTATTCAGCTAACAGCCAACAGGCTAGGAGCTGGCAATGGACTGGCCGCCCGATTGCTTGAGGCTGCGCGGCAGGTCGGGACTGCCGCCTTCGGAGCCGGAGAAGCGCGTCATGGTGGTGTCCACGAAGCTGGCCCCGTTCTCTTCCACCGCCGACACGATGCAGAAGTTGATTTCCTCCATCACCGTCAGGTACTCGTCGTAGCTGTCGGTGCGCACGTAGTACTGCACGCGCACGTCCTTGGAGTTGGAGGTCAGGGAGGTGAACTTCACCTGCACGTCGGGGTCGACCAAGTCGTGGCCGAGGATGTCGGTGCGGATCTGGTGGAGGATGCGGTGGAGCTGCTCACTGCTGGTCATCTGGGTGAGCGACATCATGAAGAACACCCGGCGGGCCGTGCGCCGCGAGAGGTTGTCCAAGGGCTTGTCGATCATGGACTTATTGGGTACCGTGACGTAGCTTTTTTCCACGGTGCGGATGCGCGTGCTGCGGAAGCCAATCTTCTCCACCGTGCCCGTCAGGTCGCCCACGCTCACCAGGTCGCCCACCACGAAGGGCTGATCGAGGAAGATGGTGAACGAAGCCAGCAGGTTTTCCAGGCTTTCCTTGGCGGCGAAGGCCACGGCCAGGCCGCCAATGCCCAAACCACCCACCACGGCCGTCACATCGACGGCAAATACCCGGGCCAGAATGATGAGGAAAGCCACGATGGCCACGAACAGCTTGATCAGGTCGCGGGCGAAGGGCACGAGCTGGTTGGTCAGGCGGGAGGGGTCGCGCAGGGCGCGCTTCATGAACACGAGCACCGCCAAATCAATCATGCGCAGTAAAACCCAGGTGACGCCCGTGATAAAGGCAATCTGGTAGGCTCGGAAGGCAAATACCTCGAACCAGGGCGTATTACGCACCAGCTCGGCCGTGCGCACCGGAATGTCGAGCACGCTGTAGGCAACAAAAATGGTAATCAGGAAGATGACCACCGAGATAGGCCGGATCAGCAGCTCGTGAAACTGGTGCTCCGTTACGCCTTCGCCCACTCGCTTGAAGAAGCGGAACAGCGCCTTCGTGAGCAGGCGCGATACCAAGTTTTTCAGGGCGAAACCGGCCAGCAGAATGCCGATGGCAATCAGGTATTGCTGCACCGCAATGCCGAGCAGCTGGTAATCCATCAGGTCCGGGAATGACATAGGCAGGGGGAGAAAGTGAGCTGTTGAACGGCCGGGAAGGCAAGGAGCCGACGCCGGAACCAAGTAGTACTAACGCGCAATGGCCCCGACTGTTTGTCCTTTCTGAACCGGGGACACGCAAAGGCCGCCGACAGCCCGGGCTGCCGGCGGCCCCGGAACGGTGCCGGGCGCGGCTAATTACACCAGTTGGCGCAGGGCCATTTCAAACGACTTCTGGGCCAGGCCGGTGGTGGCCTCGCCCTGGGCGCGGGTGCGCTCCAGGGCCGCCCGGATCACGCGGGACGTATCCCGGAAGATGGCCTGGTCGGTGATTTCGGCGTTGGATTCCATCAGGTAGGCGAATACCCGGGCCATGCCGCAGTTGGCAATGAAGTCGGGAATCACGCTCACCTGGGCATCGGCAAACTCGCCGGTGGGGCCGAAGAAGATTTCGGGGTCCTGGAAGGGCACGTTGGCCCCGCAGGAAATCACCTCCAGGCCGCCGGCCGCCAGCTGCTCCACCTGCTGCCGCGTAACGAGGCGCGAGGCAGCGGCCGGAATAAAGATTTCGGCCCCGCTGCTCCAGATGCGCTGGTTCACCTCCTCAAAGGAGAGCCGGTTGTCGGCGGCCAGCTCGTTGCCGTTGCGGTTGAGGAACAGGCTGCGGATTTCCTCCAGCGAGAAGCCGTCTTCCCGGAGCAGGCCCCCGGCCCGGTCGATGATGCCCGTGACGCGGGCGCCCTGGCTGGCCAGGTAGTAGGCCGCCGCCGCGCCCACGTTGCCCCAGCCCTGCACGATGGCCCGCTTGCCGGCCACCGAGCGGCCGCCCCAGAGCGCGTAGTAGTGGCGCACGGCCTCGGCCACGCCGTAGCCGGTAATCAGGTCGGCCACGGTGTACTTGCGGCTCAGGTCAGGCGTGAAGGTGGCATCTTCGAGCACCTTCACCACGCCCTGGCGCAGCTGGCCCAGCTTCTGAATCTTCTGGGGCTCGGTGGCGCGGTAGTGGCCGTTCACCACGCCTTCCTGGGGGTGCCAGAGGCCGTAGTCCTCGGTAATGGGAATTACGTCGTGGATTTCGTCCACGTTCAGGTCGCCGCCGGTGCCGTAGTAGGCTTTCAGCAGCGGAATCACGGCCCGATACCAGCGCTCCAGCACGCCGCGTCGGCGCGGGTCCTGGGGGTCGAAGTTGATGCCCGACTTGGCTCCGCCGATGGCCGGCCCCGACACGGTGAACTTCACTTCCATCGTTTTGGCCAGGCTTTCCACTTCGCGCTTGTCGAGGCCCTTGCGCATGCGGGTGCCGCCGCCGGCCGCCCCCCCGCGCAGGGAGTTGATGACCACCCAGCCCTCGGCTTCGGTTTCGGCATCCTGCCATTCAAACACGATTTCGGGGCGCTTATTTTCAAACTTGGCCAGCAACTCTTTCATGGGCGGTGGGGGTGGGTATAAAATTTCGGGGCAAAGGTACGCACCCCGGGGCGGCCCGCCACACCCCAGAGCAGCCAAGGCAATCCTAATCAGGTACTAACTGCGTATATAAGATAAATACTATACAAGGAGTCGCCCTTCGGCAAGCTCGACCGGTAAGCAGCCCCGGCGCCCGGGTTTTGTCTTTGGCCCTCCGCGTGGCGTATGAGTTTGCACGGGTGCAATTTTCTTCTTTCCGTAATTTTTTTCAGCTCAGGTACACTCCAAGGAACTTTGCGGGTTTAAAATATCGTATTAGCCCTATTCCTGCATACCTACCCCTTGGTACCACCGTTGTAACGACATATGAAACCATTGCTTTCACGAGTAGAATCCAAAAAAGTAGATAAGGCGGCGGCCATGCTCAAAGTGCTGGCCCACCCCAAACGGCTGGCCATTGTGGACCTGCTGGGCAAAGAGGATAAGATGACCGTCACGGAAATCTACCGTTCTCTTGACCTGCCCCAGGCCATTGCTTCCCAGCACCTGATCACCCTTAAAGACCGGGGCATTCTGTCCTCCTTCAAGGTGGGCACCAAAATCTACTACTCCCTCTCCATTCCGAAGCTGCTCGATGTAATCGACTCGCTGGAAGAGTGCTGCGACACGATTTAGCCCCTTTGTGGTGGTGCTGAACGTCAGCAAAAGCCAGCGGCCCGACTCAGATGAGTCGGGCCGCTGGCTTTTGCTGCTTACCTGAGTGTTGGGCTGCTGAGTTGGGCTAGGCCACGTCGGGCTGGCGCTCCAGGTCGAAGAGGTCGGTGAGCGTGTCGATGAGCTGGTCGGCCTCGCCGCGTTTGCAGGCGGCCTTGAGCTGGAGCACGGGCTGCTTGAGGATTTTCTGCATCAGCGAGCGGGTGATGTCGTCGAGGCGCTTGGTTTCCTCGGGGCTCAGCTTTTTCTGGTAGCGGTCCATCTCCTCGAGGCGGATCTGCTCCAGCGCGTTCTTGAGCTTCTGGATGGTGGGCGACACCATCATTTCCTTGGTCCAGTCCTGAAGGCCCACCATGCTTTCGGCAATGATGGCGCGCACCTGTGGCACGGCGGCCAGGCGGCGCTCCAGGGCGGCCGAGGCCTTGCTCTGGATAGCGTCAATGTTATAGACCAGCACGCCGGGTACCTGCTCCACGTCGGCGGCAATGCTGCGGGGCACCGAGAGGTCGATGAAGAACTTGTAGCTGAGCACCTCCAGATTGGCCACCAGGGCTTTGGTGAAGAAGGGCTCGGCGTGGGCAATGCTGCTGATGATGACATCGGCCTCGCGCAGGGCCCCGGCCAGGTCTTCAAAATCGATGAGGCGCAGGCCGCACTCCTCAGCCAGGGCTTCGGCCTTGGCGCGGGTGCGGTTGCAGATGGTCACGTCGGTGAAGATTTTGCTGTCGCCAAAGTGGCGGCATACGTCGGCCCCGATTTCGCCCAGGCCCACCACCAGCACGCGGGGGTTGGCCACGTCGGCGGTCAGCTCTTCCACCAGCTCCAGGGCGGCATAGGAGGTGGAGGCGGCCCCGTCGCGGAACGAGGTTTCCTGCTGCACGCGCTTGTTGGTGAAGAAAACGGTGTGCAGCAGGCGGTGCAGAAACGGACCCGCCGCGTCGGCATCGGCCGACCACTGGTAGGCCTGCTTGACCTGGTTGCTGATCTGCAGGTCGCCGACTACCTGGGCATCGAGGCCCATGGCCACCTCGAAGAGGTGCTGCACGGCATCGTGGTGGGCGTCGAGGACGTCGAAATAGGGGAAGAACTCACTGACCTCGGCCAGGCCCTTGAGCCGGCCCAGGGCCTCAATGATGGAGGGGCTCTGGTCGCGCTCGGCCGAATAGTAGACCTCCGTGCGGTTGCAGGTACTGAGCACCAGCAGGTCGGAGAGGCCCAGGTCGTGGTGGAGGGTGTGCAGGAAGTGGCGGCAGGCGGCCTCATCAAGCGCAATCAGCTCGCGGATGGCGAGCGGGGCTTTCTTGAACGATAAACTGACGGCCTTGAATGGATGGAGCATAGCAGGTGCTAGTGCGAAAATCAGGGGGCAAAAATACGTTACAAATTGCTAGGGTAAAAACAGTTGATAGCCCCTCGGGGTTCGGCCGGCGGCAATATTGGCCGCATAAAGGCCGTTACCGACGGCTAACGGCGTTTCCGGGCCGCTAAAACAGGTGAAAAACAGTGGGCGCCCGCGGCCGGGCCGGGTTCCGGCCGGGGTCGGAACTGTATCTTCGCCGGGGTGCCGGCCGTATCCGGCACGTCTGCCACCCCGTTTTCAGGTCCTCCGTGCTCCCCATTCCCATCTACGATCAGAAGTCCCGCATCAAGCTCATCATCGTGGGGGTGGCCCTGCTGATTGGGGCGGCCACGGTGGTGTATACCAACATTCTGGTGCAGCGCCTATCCGAGCGGGAACGCCAGCAGATTGACCTCTATGCCAAAACCCAGCGCTACATCATCAACACGGAGGAGGAGTCGAACCTGTCGTTTCTCTACGACGAAATCATTGAGGCCAACAAAACCATCCCCGTCATCATCACCGACGGCGACGACAACATCATCGACACCCGCAACGTGAACGTGCCCAAGGGCGCGTCGGAGGCGGCGTCCATCCGGTTTCTGCGCGGCGAAATTGCCCAGATGCGCGACCAGCACCCGCCCATCGTCATCGAAATCGGGGCGGGGCTGCGCAACCGGCTCTATTATAAGGAGTCGGCGCTGCTCACCCAGCTCCGGTTTTATCCGCTGGTGCAGCTGGCCATCATCGGCTGCCTGGGCGTCATTGCCTACTTCGCGTTCAGCTACTCGCGCCGGGCCGAGCAGAACCGCGTGTGGGTGGGCCTGGCCAAGGAAACGGCCCACCAACTGGGCACCCCGCTCAGCAGCCTGGTGGGCTGGCAGCACTACCTGCGCGAATCGGAACGGTTCCGCGATGAGCCCATTGTGGAGGAGTTGGGCAAGGATATCCGGCGGCTCGAAATCATTACCGAGCGGTTCAGCAACATCGGCTCGGTGCCGGTACTCCAGGATGAGAACATTCTGCGCGTAACGGAAAACGCCATCAGCTACCTGCAAAGCCGGGTGTCGCGCAAGGTGAGCTTCGAGGTGAAAACCGATTTGCCCACCGACACGCCCGCCCAGGTGAATATTCCGCTCTTCGACTGGGTGATTGAGAACATCTGCAAGAACGCCGTGGACGCCATGGACGGCCGCGGCAGCATCACGCTGCACCTGCGCCGCCCCATCCGCAACAAGTCCCAGATTGCCATCGACATCACCGATACCGGCAAGGGCATCCCGAAAAGCAAGATGCAGAGCGTGTTTCTGCCCGGCTACACCACCAAAAAGCGGGGCTGGGGCCTGGGCCTGGCCCTGGCCAAGCGCATCATTGAGAACTACCACAAGGGCCGCCTCTTCGTGAAGTGGAGTGAGCCCGGCCGCGGCACCACCTTCCGGGTGATTCTGAACGGATGAGGAAACGAGTTGTCCGTGTGCAGTTGCTAGTTGTCAGGTCGTTTATGTATCAAGGAACGACCTGACAACTGGCAACTGAGCACGGACAACTCATTTCCCTCTATTCGTGATTTCCACGTAGCTGTTGCCTTTTACCGGCTGGCCGTGGTGGGTGCCCTCGACGCGGCACATGCCCTCCCAGTAGTGCATCTTGATGCCGGCGAAGAGCTTGAGGGTCAGCTCCTGATCGGGCATGACGGGGGTGATGGTGAGGTCGTAGCCCTGGCTGGGCACGCGCAGGCGCCACTTATTGGGGTAGCGCAGCTTGGAGTGGGGGCTGACCCAGTAGTCGAGCACGTCGAGCTGGAACTCCTCGGCGCTCAGGTGCTGGCTGCTCAGGTCGGCGCCGTAGTGGGTGCCGCCGGCTACCATCTGGTTGGTTTTGCGGTCGAAGAGCTGGTAGGCCATGAGTTCGGCCCGGGGCTCGTCGAGCTGCACCGAAAACCAGTCCCAGCCAATGCCCTTGTTGGTGACCGAGTTGCCGTTCCATTGCCGGTCGTACCACAATTCTCCTTCTACTTCGCGCACCTGGCCCCCGATTTCGAGGGTGCCGGTGGTGGCCAGGCGGGGGTAGCTGTAGTAGCCGGCCTTGGCGACGTTGCCGTAGTTTTCGTAGCCGGTGCCGCCGTGCAGGAGCACGGGCTTGGCGGGCGTGGTCGTCAGGTTGATGGCCTGGCCGGGGTGGTCGGCCATGCGGCCCTGGAGGTGGTAGCGGCCCTCCTGGCCGGTGAGGGTCCAGGTCTGGTTTTGCTTACGGGCGCTCAGGTTCAGGGGCAGGGCCGATTCGAGCAGCTCGGGCAGGCGCGTGACTTTGTAATCATAGCGGAACTGCTGGCGCTGGGGGTCGGTGAGGGCGAAGTTGACCATCTGCCAGTCGCGCTTGCCGTTGAGGTTGAAGTGGAAGAACACGTACTCCACTCCGAACATTTCGCTGGAGGCCTTGTCGCGCAGGTGGCCCGTGAAGTACCACCACTCCAGGGAGTTCTGCCGGTGCACAGCTTCCTCCCGGGGCAGCTCGGCCCGCTCCGTGAACACGTCGAATTTATTGGTGGGCTTCAGGACGCAGCCCGAGGCCGCGAATAACAGGAAAACGGTCGTCAGCAGCAGGTTTCTCATACTGCTGGCATAAGGATTTTGGGGGGCGAAAGGTTTGGGCGGTATCCCGATTTGCTACCGCCGAAACGGCCGCGTCAGCCGCTGCCACAGGCCGCGGGGCGTGTATGCAGGGTGCCAAGCTCGAACTCCTCCAGCTACGACTATCACTTCACCCGATTGAATCGTTGGATCTAAACTCATTTTAATAGCGAGTGGCTGCAAGTCGGCTAGCTTTATCGAATGGGTTTGAGCAGTAAACCCAATAGAAGTAATCATCAGATCTACTTGATTATGCATGTTGTAGGATGGGGGCAAAGCCAATTCGAACTTGCCATTCGAATCAGTACCCGTTCCCACAGGAGACCCTTTAAGCAGCACTGTTACCCCAGGTAGTCCCTCGCCGTTAGCGGCATCTGTTACCCGACCCTGAATAACCCGGTTGGGGGAAGCCGCTACAGGCGCAGCCGTTTCCCCCAACAACACCCGCTGCTCCTGCGGGGCGGCCGGTTTGCGTTGCGCCGCCACCGGTCCGGCCACGCCCAACCCCAACAAGGCCAGCGCGGTGGTCAGCCACCGCCGCGACGCCGGTGCTTCTGTCGTGGCCCGCAACGGCCGGCCCAACTGCTCCGCCCGGAACCGCCCGCAGCTTCCGCCGCTGGTCTGGTTTAGGAAAGCCACCACCTGGGCATCGGTCATGCGGCTGAAATCGACTACCGTTTTGGCGCAGGCGGCGCAGTGGCGGCCCTGGGCGGCGGGCGTCATGGTGGCCCAGCTTTCGGGGCAGGGATCGGGGATGGTGAGCGTGAGGGAACGGGCCATGGGGCAGCAGCTTTTGGTGAGGGTCTGCGGGGTTGATGCCGGGCGGCGGCGGATTCCACACGGGGCCAGCCGCTTTTTTTCAGGCCGGCGGCGGGGTGGGCGGGGGCCGGGACCCAGGGCCCCGCCGCGGCGATGGGCAGGAGGAACCCACCCGTGGCGCCGGCCGTCGGATTCTCTTTTCCGGGGCAGAAGCCCGGCTGCTTTATGCCGCTGCCCGGCATTATTCTGTATCTTTTGCCCTCTAAACCTGTTCCCCGCTACTTTGTCAACCCCTGTACCCCCTTCCCGCCTGGGCGGACTATTCCGCCGCAAAACCGTTTCGGACCTGCTCGTGAATCCGCCCGCCGACGCGGATTTGCACGGCTCCCATCCCGGCGAACATAACCTGGAGCGCCACCTCACCGTCCGCGACCTGACCTCGCTCGGCATTGCCGCCGTCATTGGGGCGGGCATCTTCAGCACCATCGGCAACGCGGCCCACGACGGCGGCCCGGCCGTGTCGCTGCTGTTCGTGTTCACGGCCGTGGCCTGCGCGTTTTCGGCGTTGTGCTACGCCCAGTTTGCGGCCACCATTCCGGTGAGCGGCTCGGCCTACACCTATGCCTACGCCTCGTTTGGCGAGCTGGCGGCCTGGATTATCGGTTGGGCCCTGATTATGGAATACGCGGTGGGCAACATCGTGGTGGCCATTTCCTGGTCGGATTACTTTACCGGCCTCCTGGACGGCGTCGGGCTGCACATCCCCGTCTGGCTCACGATGGGCATGCAGAGTGCCTACTTCCATTACTATGAAGTATTAGCAATGATGCAGTCGGGTAACCCGCTCGATGCTTCGGCCGCCCAGCTGGCCGGCTACAACGCCTGGAACACGGCCCCCGAGCTGCCCGGCGGCCTGCGCCTGGTCATCGACCTGCCCGCCGGCCTCATCACGCTGGCCATTACGGCGCTGGTCTACATCGGCATCAAGGAATCCAAGAACGCCTCCAATATCCTGGTGGGCCTCAAGCTGGTGGTCGTGGCCGTGGTGATTGCGGTGGGCGTGTTCTACATCGAGCCCGATAACTGGAGCCCGTTTGCGCCCAACGGCATTGGCGGCGTGCTCAAGGGCGTGTCGGCGGTGTTCTTCGCCTACATCGGTTTCGATGCCATTTCGACCACCGCTGAGGAGTGCAAAAACCCCCAGCGCGACCTGCCCCGGGCCATGATTTACGCCCTCATCATCTGCACCATTCTCTACGTGATTGTGACGCTGGTGCTCACCGGCATGGTGAACTATAAGGAGCTGGCCGTGGGCGACCCGCTGGCCTACGTGTTCAACAAAGTGGGCGTGAAGTGGCTGGGCGGCGTGGTGGCCGTATCGGCCGTATTCGCCATGGCCTCGGTGCTGCTCGTGTTCCAGATCGGCCAGCCCCGCATCTGGATGACCATGAGCCGCGACGGGCTGCTGCCCCCAGTATTCGCCAAGGTGCACCCCAAGTTCCGCACGCCCTCGTTCAGCACCATCGTCACGGGCCTGTTCGTGGGCATTCCGGCCCTACTGCTGAACATGGATCTGGTGATTGACCTGACCAGCATCGGCACCCTGTTCGCCTTCGCCCTAGTGTGCGGCGGCATCCTGATCATCGACCCCTACGGCACCTCCGATGCCCGTTTCAAGGTGCCCTACATCAACGGCCAGTTCCTGGTACCCCTGATTCTGACCATCTGCGGCGTACTCGTGCTCCTCTACAATCAGGCCGGCATCCAGGAGTTCACCCGCGCCCTGACCACCAGCTACGAGGAAGGCCGCCACTACATCCCGATGCTGGTGTTCTTCGCCTTCTGCCTGGGCCTCTCGTGGGTGTCGTTCCGCCGCAAGCTCAGCCTGCTGCCCACCCTGGGCCTGCTCACCAACCTGTATTTGATGACCCAGCTGGGCGTGAATAACTGGCTGCTGTTCTTCGGCTGGCTGGTCATCGGCCTGATTCTGTACTTCAACTACGGCTACAAGCACAGCAAGCTGAGCCTGCGCAAAGCCGTGGGCTGATAACGGTCCGGAGTAAAACAGAAACCCAACCAGCAGAACGTCATTCCGAGCATGTTGCGCATCAAGCAAGGGACCGAGGAATCTCGCGTGCCGATGTTGTGCTGGTAATCCGGATAGTGGAATTACTTCGGCAACGTCAGCACGCGAGATTCCTCGGCAAGCTCGGAATGACGTTCTCTTTTACGGCAGCGTCCTGGCGATAATACCAGCAGCCATCAGACAGCCTATCGTTCACCCATGACCACTGCCCTTGCTGCTCGTCTGGAAGCTGCCCGCCAGGAGCTGCTGGATCTGGGGCTGCGCAATCCGCTGCTCAATTTCCGGCCGCTGGCGGCCCGGGGCGTAACGGTGGTGGGCGAGCAGGCCGCCGCCGTGTTGGATATATTGGTGCGCCGGGGCCGGCCGATGAGCTTTGCTGCCCTGCCCGAAGCCCCGGCCCGCACGGGCTGGAAGGGCGACCCCGAACGGGCCGCCCGCCGGGCCGCCGCCCTGGGCCTGGAGCTGCCCGCCGCCCCGGCTCCCCCGCCGCCCCCGGTGGTCGACCTGCTGGATAGCCACCTGCAAACCCTCGAAACGGCGGAGCGCCTGCACCGACGCCTGCTCAACACCTATTACGCGGCCCGCACCAGCCTCGAAGAACAGGGCGCCAACATCCTGTACCTGGCCCTGGGCCAGCTCATCTGGTACGAAACCGACGCCAGTCCCGAGCCCCGCCGGGCCCCGCTGGTGCTGGTGCCCGTGGAGCTGGTGCGGGCCGGGCCCGCCGAGCGGTTCCGGGTGCGGCACACCGGGGCCGAGGTGGAGGGCAACCTCTCGCTCCAGGCCCGCCTGCGCGCCGATTTCGGCCTGCCCCTGCCCCTGCCCGACGACGACGTGAACCTGCCCGACTACCTGGCGGCCGTAGCGGCCGTGGTGGCCGGCCGGCCCCGCTGGCAGGTGCAGCCCGATGTGCTGGAGCTGGGCTTCTTCTCCTTCGGCCGCTTCCTGCTCTACCGCGACCTGGACCCCGCCGCCTGGCCCGCCGACCAGCCCCTGCTGGCCCACCCGGCCCTGGCGGCCCTGCTCGATCCGGCGGCCGGCTTCCCGGTAGCCCCGCCCACCCACTCGGCTGCCGATTTTCTGGACGACGTGCCGGCCGCCGCCGCCCTGCACCAGGTGCTGGAAGCCGATTCGTCGCAGCTGCTGGCCTTGCTGGCGGTGCAGGAGGGCCGCCACCTCGTGATTCAGGGCCCGCCCGGCACCGGCAAGTCGCAGACCATTGCCAACCTGCTGGCCGAGGCCATCGGGGCGGGCCGGAAGGTGCTGTTCGTGGCCGAGAAGATGGCGGCCCTGGAAGTGGTAAAGCGCCGCCTCGATGCCCTGGGCCTGGGTGTGGCCTGCCTGGAGCTGCACAGCCACAAGGCCAACAAAAAGGCGCTGCTGGAAGAATTGCAGACCACCCTGCTGCTCGGGCGTCCGGCCCCGCCGGCAGCGGCCGTGCAGGACCAGCTCAGCCAGCTGCCCCGCCACCGCGCCGCCCTCAACGCCTACGCCCACGCCGCCAACGCCCCCATCGGGCGCAGCCACCGCTCGGCCCACCAGGTGGCCGGCGAGCTGCTGGCCCTGGGCGAAACGGCCGCCCCGCCGGAGCTGCCCCGCCTGCCCTTCGCCGCCCTAGCCACCTGGACCGACGCCGACGCCACCCACGCCGGGGAGTTGGCCGTTCGGCTCCAGGCCACGCTCCGCCAAATTGGGGTGCCCCGCCACCTGCTGTTCTGGGGCAGCGAGCTGACGAGCCTGCCGCCCGCCGCCGCAGAGGCGCTGGGCCACGCGCTGGCGGAAGCGTCGGCCGCCGTACTCGCCCTGCAAACCGCCACCGCCGCCCTGGCCGCCCACCTCGGCCTGCCCGCCCCGCTCGACCGGGCCGGGGCAGAACAGCTACTGCCCGCCGCCCGCCACCTGCGGCTGGCCCCCGCCCTGGCCGGCGTGGCCGTGGCCGATGTGGAGTGGCACCCGGCTGCCGGGCTGGTGGCGGCGGCCGTGGAAGCCGGGGCCGCCCACGCCGCCCTGCGCCGACAGTACGAGCCGGTGTTGCAGCCCGAAGTCTGGGACCAGAACCTGACTCAGGAACGCGCCGCGCTGCTGACCTACGGCGACAAATGGTGGAATTTTCTCATCGGCGACTACCGCCGGGCCCGCCGCCGCCTCCAGACGCTCTGGCGCCAACCCCTGCCCCGGGAGCTTAACCACCTGCTGCCCGTGCTGGAAGCCCAGGCCGAAGCCGCCCGCCACGCCGCCCGGGTCGCGGCAGCCGACGCCCTGGCCGCCCGCCTGTTCGGCCCCGCCTGGCGGGGCCTGGCCTCCGACTGGCCCGCCCTGCTCCGCATCCAGCAGTTTCTCAGCCTCACCCACCAGCGCATCAGCCGGGGCGAGCTGCCGGCGGAACTGCTGCCCTACCTCACCCGTAATGCCCCGCCCGCCCCCCAACTGGCTGACCTGCTGGCGGCCCTGGAAACTGCACTGGGCAGGCACCGCGCCGCATTGGGGGCGGTGGTGGAGGGGTTGCGCTTGAACGAAGTGCGCCGGTTCGGGCCCGCCGGGCGGCTGGAGTTTCAGCCCTTCGACCAGCAGCAGGCGGTTCTGGCGGGCTGGGCGGCCGGACGGGCGGGGCTCCGGCCCCTGCTGGCGTGGAACAACGTGGCGGCGGCCGTGCTGGCCGAGGGGCACCCGGAGCTGCTGGCAGTGGCCGAGCGCTGGGAGCCCGCCGCCGACTGGCTGGCGGCGGCCGTGCAACGCACTTGGCTGGAGTTTCTGGGACAGCAGGCCCAGGAGCAGCACCCGGCACTACGGCAGTTCGAGCGGGCCGGCCACGAGGCCACCGCCGCCCACTTCCGCCATGCCGACGCCCTCAACCAGCTGGGCCACCGCGTGCAGGTGCTGCGCCGCCATCATGCCCGCCTGCCCAACCTCCAGGCCAGCGGCCAGATGGGTCTGCTCCGCCACGAATTCGCCAAGAAAACCCGCCACCTGGCTTTGCGCCGCCTGCTGCAGGAAGCCGGCCGGGCCGTGCAGGCCATCAAGCCGGTGTTCATGATGTCGCCCCTATCAGTGGCCGCCTACCTGCCGCCGGGGGGCGTGGAGTTTGATCTGGTGGTGTTTGATGAGGCCAGCCAGGTGAAGCCGGTGGAGGCCCTGGGCGCCATTGCCCGGGGCCGGCAGCTGGTGGTGGTCGGCGACTCAAAGCAGCTGCCGCCCACCTCGTTCTTCGACTCCCTGACCCGCGCCGAGGACGAGGCGGACGACGACAACGTGACGGCCGATATTCCCAGCATTCTGGAGCTGTGCCAGGCCCGGCGCATGCCCGCGCTCATGCTCCGCTGGCACTACCGGAGTCAGCACGAGTCCCTGATTCAGCCTTCTAATCAGCTTTTTTACGACGACCATCTGGTGGTTTTTCCCAGCGCCGGCGCGCCTGCTGCCGCGCCGCTGGGCCTGGCCTACCACCACCTGCCCGATACCCACTACGAGCGGGGCACCACCCGCACCAACCCCCTCGAAGCCCGGGCCGTGGCCGCCGCCGTGCTCCGCCACGCCCGCACCGCGCCCCACCTCACCCTGGGCGTGGTGGCCTTCAGCACGGCCCAGCGCCAGGCCATCGAGCAGGCCGTGGAGGAACTGCGCCAATCGGAGCCCGCCGCGGCGTTTTTCGACCGCCACGCCCACGAGCCCTTCTTCGTGAAAAACCTCGAAAACGTGCAGGGCGACGAACGGGACGTGATTTTCATCAGCCTCGGTTATGGCCGCACGAAATCGGGGCAGCTGGCCATGAGCTTTGGGCCGCTGAACGGGGAGGGCGGGGAGCGGCGGCTCAACGTGCTCATTACCCGGGCCCGGCTGCGCTGCGAAGTCTTCACCAACCTGCTGCCCACCGACCTGGACCTGACCCGCACCGCCGCCCGAGGCGTGGCCGCCCTCCAGGCCTTCCTGCGGTTTGCCCAGGCCGGCCGTGCCGCGGAAAACCTGCCGGCGCGGCCCGCGACTCCGGAAGAACCCTTCGAGGAGGTGGTGGCGCGGGCCCTGCGCGCCCAGGGGTATGAGGTGGTGCCGCGGGTGGGCTCGCGGGGCTTCTACCTCGATCTGGCCATTGCCGACCCCGCCGCGCCGGGCCGCTACTGGCTGGGCATTATCTGCGACGGGGCCATGTACGCCGGGGCCCGCTCGGCCCGCGACCGGGACCGGCTGCGGCCGGCCGTGCTGGCAAGCCGGGGCTGGCACCTGCACCACGTCTGGAGCACCGACTGGTTCCGCGACCCGGCCGCCGCCCTGGCCCGGACGGTGGCCGCCATCGAAGCCGCCCGCCGGGCCGCCGAAGCGCCGGCAGCGGCGGCGGTTGAGGAAGGACCGAAGTCAGGCGTGGAACCCGCGTTGCCGGCACTGGTGCGGGAAGCGCCCGTTGCTGCGCCGGCAGCCGTGGCCGAGCCCTACCAGCTGGCCCAGTTGCCCGCCGCCGTGGGCCACCGCGCCCTGCACCAGCACGGCCTGGGCCAGCTGGCCAGCTGGCTGGCCCTGGTAGTGCGCATCGAAAGCCCGATTCACGTGGAGGAAGCCGTCCGCCGTCTGGCCCGGGCCGGGGGCGCGCGCCAGGTGGGCGCCCGCATGCTGCGGGCCGTGGAAGCGGCGGCCGTGCTGGCCCAGAACCTGCGCTACCTGCGCCGGGAGGGCGATTTTCTGTGGGAAATTTCTATGCGCCAGCCCCCGTTGCGCGACCGGAGCGCCCTGCCCGCCGCCACCCGCAAAGCCCCCATCGCGCCCGAGGAGCTGGCCCGCGCCCTGCATACGGTAGTTGCGCAGAGCTTCGCGCTGCCTCGCGAAGCCGCCCTGGCCGCCGCCGCCCGCCTGCTGGGCTTCTCCCGCCCCTCCGATGAGCTGCGCTCCCAACTGGAAACCGCGCTGGCGGAACTGCTGACCGCCGGTCGGCTGGCGGAGAAAAACGGGGTGCTGGAACCCGCCGGCTGAACCCACCCCGCCGCCGCCCTGTTGGAGCAGTGGCTGCCGGCCCGTGGCCCGGACTTCAGTCCGTAGCTCGACAGTTTGGGTGGCCGATTGGTGGCTGCCGCCCGACTAATCGGCTGTTCAAGCCAACGGGATACGGACAAAAGTCCGAGCCACAGGTTAGTGGCCTGCGGAAGTCAACCGTTGCGTGTGGTCTATCTTAGCGAATCATTTTTTCCTGCAATTCCTGCCTATGTTCTCTTTGTTTCCTTCTTCCGGTCCCGCTCTGACGATGCTGGCCGGCCTCGGGCTATTTGGGGCCGCGCTGTCGGCCCAGGGCCAGCCGTCGGCTCCCAACCCGCCGACGGGGATGCAGCGGCCCGCCGCGCCCATGCCCCTGCTCCAGCCCTGGAGTGGACCCCACGGCGGTGTGCCGCCCTTCGACCAGGTGAACGTGGCCGACTTCAAACCGGCCCTGGAAGCTGGCATGGCTGAGAGTATGGCCGAAATCAACGCCATTGCCAACAACCCGGCCGCGCCCACCTTCGACAATACCATTGCCGCCCTGGAGCGCAGTGGTAGTACCCTCGACCGGGTGGAAACCGTGTACGGCATCTGGGGTACCTCGCTCAACGACGCCAAAGTGGCGGCTGTGCAGGCCGAAATGGCCCCCAAACTGGCTGCTTTCAGCGACCAGATAACCCAGAACGCGGCCCTGTTCAAGCGCATTGAGGCGGTGTACAACTCGATGGCGGCCCAAAAGCTTACGCCCGAGCAGCAGCGCCTGACGGAGGTGCGCTACAAGGCCTTCGTGCGGGCCGGCGCCAAGCTCGATGCTCCGGCCAAGGCCCGCCTGTCGGCCATCAACCAGGAGCTGGCCGGGCTGTTCAACAAGTTCTCGCAGAACGTGCTGGCCGATGAAGCCGACCAGACCCTGGTGCTCAAAACCGAGCAGGACCTGAGCGGCCTGCCCGCTTCGCTGCGCGACGGGGCCAAAGCCGCCGCCGACACCCGCAAAGTGGATGCGGCGGGCGTCATCACCAACACCCGCTCGAGCATCGACCCCTTCCTGACCTACTCCGACCAGCGGCCGCTGCGCGAGAAGGCCTGGCGCATGTTCACTAACCGTGGCGACAACGGCGGGTCCCACGACAACAACGCCCTGATTACCCAGATTCTGCAGCTGCGGGCCGAGCGGGCCAGGCTGCTGGGCTACCCAACCCACGCCCACCTGCGCCTTGATAACACGATGGCCAAAACCCCCGAGGCCGCCATGCAGCTCATGGAGCAGGTCTGGACCCCGGCCGTGGCCCGGGTGCACGAGGAAGTGGCCGATATGCTGGCCCTGGCCAAAAAGGAAGGCGCCCCCGCCGACTTCAAGATTGAGCCCTGGGACTACGCCTACTACGCCGAGAAAGTGCGCAAGGAGCGCTACGACCTCGACCAGAACGAGGTGAAGCAATACCTGCAGCTCGACAAGATGCGCGAGGGCATGTTCTGGGTGGCCGGCGAGCTGTTCGGCTTCAGCTTCGTGCCCGTGACGGACGTGCCCGTGTTCCACCCCGACGTGCGGGTGTGGCAGGTGAACGACAAAGCCACCGGCAAGCAGGTGGGCCTCTGGTACTTCGACCCCTACGCCCGCCCGGGCAAGAAATCGGGGGCCTGGATGAACGCCTACCGCCGTCAGGAGCGCCTGGATGGGAAAGAAGTGACGACCATCGTTTCCAACAACTCCAACTTCGTGAAGGGCAAGCCCGGCGAGCCAGTGCTCATTTCCTGGACCGACGCCACCACCCTATTCCACGAGTTTGGCCACGCCCTGCACGGGCTGTCGAGCAACGTGACCTACGGCGGGCTCTCGGGCACGAGCGTGGTGCGCGACTACGTTGAATTCCCGTCGCAGGTGCTGGAAAACTGGCTGGCGACCCCGGAGGTGCTTAACCGCTTCGCCCTGCATTATCAAACCGGCAAGCCCATTCCGCAGGTACTCGTGGATCGCATCAACAAGGCCAGCACCTTCAACGAGGGCTTCGCCACTACCGAGTTTCTGGCCAGCGCCCTGGTGGATATGAAGCTGCACCTGGCCGGCGACCAGAAAATCGACCCCGACAAGTTCGAGCGCGAAACCCTGGCCCAGCTGGGCATGCCGTCCGAGCTGGTGATGCGCCACCGCACGCCCCAGTTCAACCACGTGTTTTCGTCGGATGGCTACTCGGCCGGCTACTACTCCTACCTGTGGTCGGTGGTGCTGGCCGCGGATGCCTACAGCGCCTTCACGGAGGCCGGCGGCCCCTACGATCCGGCCGTGGCGGCCCGCCTGCGCCAGCACGTGTTCACCGTTGGCAACACCGTGGACCCGGCCGCCGGCTACCGCGCCTTCCGTGGCCGTGACCCGAAAATTGAGGCCCTGATGCAGCAGCGCGGCTTCCCGATGACCGGGGCCGCGGCAGCCGCTACGCCGGCCGCGCCGGCTGTTTCCACCGAGAAACCCGCCAAAACGACTAAGGTGAAAACCAAGGTCAAGGCCTCCAGGCGCAAGTAGTTCTGCCGAAAGGTCCCTTAAAAAGTCGGGCGGAAGCTACCTTACGGGGGTAGTTTCCGCCCGACTTTTTTTACCCCTGCTATGCTGCCCGCCGGTGAAACCATTCTGCTCACGTTGCGCCTGGCCGGCTCCGTGCCTACCCGGGCTGGCCGGGAACTGCACACCCAACGCGTGGCCGCCCAGCAGGCCGCCCGCACCGCCCCCGACCCCTTGGCCGCCGCCCGCCGGGCCGAAAAGCGGTTTTTTGCGGACTTCGATGCGCTGCTGGATGCCGCCCCTGTCGGGCCGCAGTACCTGGAGCGGGAGAAGCTGGCGGAGCTGGTGGCCGGGGAGCTACTGATGCTGGAGGAGCAGGGGCTGCGGGTGCCGGGCTTCGTGCTGCTGCCCAACCACCTGCACGCCGTGCTGCACCTGCCGGCCGGCGTGGGCCTCTCACTTTACAAAACCATCGAGCTACTCATGCAACGCACCGCCACCCAGGCCCGCCGCCTGTTGCGCGGCCAGCTCCCCCCCGAAGCCGACTTCTGGCACCCCGGCTCCCACGAGCTGGTGGTGCAGGATGAGGATGAACTGACGCGCGTACTGGCTTACCTGGCCACCCACCCGGTCCGCCTGGGTTTGCCCAAGCGGTTTCACGAGTGGCCGTATGAGAGTGACTCGGCGAATGAGTGAAGTGGTGAATGAGTGATTGAGCAAAAAAAACGTCATCCTGAGCGGAGCGAAGGATCTTGCTACGTCAGCACGAACCGTTGATATGGTGTCGTTTCAGCGTAACAGGAATCTTCGCTCCGCTCAGGATGACAGGGCTTTTTTTACTCAATCACTCATTCACCGAGTCACCCATTCACCGCTACCGCGCCCTATGAATGATGGCCACACTCACCAGGATAATGACCATGCCCAGCAGGTGCCAGCCGTTGAACTGCTCTCCATCCAGCACGCCCCAGGCCAGGGCGACTACCGGGATGAGGTAGGTGTTGGAGGCAGCGAACAGGGCGGTGGAGGTTTGGATGAGCTTGTTGAACAGTACCATGGCCACGGCCGTGCTCATGGTGGCCAGCAGGGCGATGTAGCCGAAGGCCGTCCAGGCGCCGGGCACGGTGGCCAGCTTGGGTACGAAATCGGTGCCGAGCAGCAGGAAGGCCAGGGCCGGTCCGCCGATGAAGAGCAGCAGCAGCCCCGTCACGGCCAGGGCCGGAATGTCGCTCAGGTGGCGCTTGATCACGTTCACGCTCACCCCGTAGCCCAGCGTGGCCGCCACAATGAACAGCCCGTACCAGGCATTTTCCTCGCCAGCGGGCGAAGTGCCGGCCGCCGCGCTGCCGCCCAGCAGCATCAGAACCACCGTGCCGGCCAGGCCCAGGGCAATGCCCAGCACCCGCAGGCCGGTGAGCTGCTGCCCGAAAAAAGCCGCGCCCACCACCAGCGTAAATACGGCCGTGAGGGCGTTGAGCACGCCCGCCAGCCCCGAGGCCAGCCGGGTTTCGGCGTAGGCGAACAGGAAAGCCGGAAGGAGCGTACCCACTACGCCGCTCAGCAGCAGCCACTTGAGCTTATCCCGGTTCACCCGGCCCACGTGGCGCAGGGCGAAGGGCAGCAGCAGCAGGGCCGCCACGCTCACCCGGCAGGCGCCTAGCTCCAGGGCCGAAAATACCACCAGTCCCTTCTTCATCAGAATAAACGAGGTGCCCCAGATGCCCGCCAGCACCAGCAGCAGCCCCCAGGCCGCCGCCGAAGGAGCCGCCGGCGCCGGCGTAACGGGGGGCAGCGGGGTAGGCGCGGGGGTAGTAGTGGGCATGGGGTGGGGGAGGAAAGGGTGCTGTATGAGATGATAAAAGAACGTCATGCTGAGCTTGCCGAAGCATCTCTACCGCAATGCTAACTTCTTTGATTAGCTCCGGTAGAGATGCTTCGGCAAGCTCAGCATGACGTTCTAAAGAACCGAAATTACCCCACCATCATGGGCTCGGCGGCCGATATTTCGTCGAGGATGTGGTGGATTTCCAGCGGGTCGTTGGTGTCTACGAGGCGGCTGCGCCACTGGCGGGCACCTTCGAGGCCGCGGAAGTACTGGGCGTAGTGGCGGCGCATCTCGAACACGCCGGCCCGGGGGCCTTTCCACTCCAGGCTTTTCTCGAAGTGCATGCGGCAGGCCTGCACGCGCTCCTCCACGGTGGGCGGGGCCAGCAGTTGGCCGGTGGCCACGTAGTGCTTCACCTCCCGGAAAATCCAGGGGTAGCCGATGGCCGCCCGGCCAATCATCACGCCATCCACGCCGTAGCGGTTCTTGTACTCCACGGCCTTCTGGGCCGAGTCGATGTCGCCGTTGCCGAAGATGGGGATTTTGATGCGCGGGTTGTTCTTGATGCGGCCGATCAGGTCCCAGTCGGCCTCGCCCTTGTACATCTGCACCCGGGTGCGGCCGTGCACCGTGAGAGCCTCGATGCCCACGTCCTGGAGGCGCTCGGCCACTTCCTCCACGTTCTTGGTCGAGTCGTCCCAGCCCAGGCGGGTTTTCACGGTCACGGGCAGGTGGGTGTTTTTTACCACGGCGGCCGTCATTTCCACCATTTTGGGAATGTCGCGCAGCAGCGCGGCACCCGCGCCCCGGCAGGCCACCTGCTTCACGGGGCAGCCGTAGTTGATGTCGATCAGGTCGGGGCCGGCCTCGGTGCTGATGCGGGCGCACTCGCCCATCGTGTCCACATCGGAGCCGAAGAGCTGAATGCCGATGGGCCGCTCGTAGTCGAACACGTCGAGCTTCTGGCGACTCTTGGCGGCGGCCCGGATCAGACCTTCCGAGGAGATGAACTCGGTGTACATCAGATCGGCGCCGCCCTGCTTGCACACGGCCCGGAACGGCGGGTCCGACACGTCCTCCATGGGCGCGAGCAGGAGCGGGAAATCGGGCAGGGCAATGTTACGAATGTGAACCACGGCAGGCTATTCTAGTATTTTGCGCAAATTTACGACAATAGGATTTAGTGCCTGGTGCGTAGTGCCTGGTGCGTAGGTCGTTCAACGACAAAGGGCAGTTGGTCTTCCGGACCACTAAACACTAAAATCCAAGCACTAAGCACCAAAACACCATGAAAGGTTTCGTTTCCAGCCGGCTGCATCCGGCCGCCAATCTGGCTCTGCTGCTGGTGCTGCTGCTGGCGGCGCTGTGCGTGGCGGGCTTCTTCACGATGGCCCTGAGCCAGATTTTCTTCGGCATCGGCTTCCAGGAGCTGGGCAACGTCAACCGGCACCCGCAGGACTACCCGCAGGGCTGGGGCGTGATGATGCTGGCCCAGGGCGTGACGCTGCTCGTGATGCTGGGCGGGGCGGCCGTGGCCTTCGCCCTGCTCACCGGCCACACCCTGGCCGACTATTTCGCCCCCCGCCGGCCGGTGCCGGTGGGCTGGCTGCTGCTGGCCGCGGCTCTTATCATCCTGAGTCTGCCGGCCATGTCGGGTCTTATCGCCTGGAATGCCCAGCTGCACCTGCCCGATTTTCTGGCTGATTGGGAACAGTGGGCCCGCGAGTCGGAGGACCGGGCCCAGGAAATCACGCGCTACCTGACGCGCTTTTCCTCGCCCTGGAGGCTGGTGGTGGCCCTGGTGGTGATTGCCGTGGTACCGGCCCTGAGCGAGGAGCTGTTCTTCCGGGGCGTGATTCAGCGCAACCTGGTGCAGTGGTTCAGCTCCCGGCACGTGGGCATCTGGGCGGCGGCGGCCATTTTCAGCGCCATTCACATGCAGTTCTTCGGCTTCTTCCCGCGCTTCGTGCTCGGGCTGGTGCTGGGCTATTTATACGAATGGAGCGGTAACATCCTAGTGCCCATGGCGGCCCACTTTGCCCAGAACGCCTTTCAGCTGCTGCTGCTCTACGCCCAGCAGCGCGACTGGTCGTCGGCCGAGTTCGACCCCGATTCTACGGAAGCCCTGCCCTGGTACTTGGTGCTGGCCTCCTTCGTGCTGTGCGGGCTGCTGCTGCGCTACCTCTACCACCAAACCCAAACACCCCGGCCCGAGGAGTTGCCCACCGAAATGCATACGCTCGGGGGCCGGGGCGTGGCCGTGCACCGCCCCGATACAGCGCCCCCGCCCGCCCGCACCCTCAGCCACGACGGCGTGGATGCTACCCGTTCGTAGTTTGTGACTGATAGCTATTAGCTGATGGCTGTTAGCTTTGTTCGATACGTTAAAAGTGCTGATGGCTGATTTTCGCCCGCCCGAAAGCCATCAGCCAATAGCCATCCGCTAACAGCCAAAACCGCTTGTCTACCTCTTCCGCCCCTGCTTCCTCTCCCGCTGCTGCTGCCCCGCCGGCCGATAAACCGCCCATGTCCAACCTGAGTCAGCGGCTTATTTTCGGCCTGATCGGGGCGGCGTTGCTGCTGGGCAGCGTGTGGTACAGCGCCTGGACGTTTGCCCTGTTTTTCGCGGTGGTGCAGGTAAAGATGCTGCTCGAGTTCTACCGCATGATGCGGCAGGCCGGCTACAAGCCCGCGGCCATGCTGGGCGGTACCATCAGCGTGCTGCTGTTTGCCAGCGTGGCCGCCCTCACCGATTTTCGCAGCCTGGCCAACCATACGCTGCCGGCTTCCGTGAGCGACCTGCAGCAGCTGCGCCTGCTGGCGGCCGGCCTCATTGTGCTGCTGCCCGTGATTCTGATTCTGCGCGAAATGTACGCCTGGCCCCGCGAGAACCAGCCGTTTTCGCCCTTCGCCAACGTGGGCGTGGCGTTGCTGGGGTTGCTCTACGTGAGCCTGCCCATGAGTTTGCTGCACGTGGTGGCCTTCAGCGGCACCGGCTACGACTACCGCCGCATCTTCGCGCTCCTGTTTCTGGTCTGGTCCTCCGATATTGGGGCCTACGCGGCGGGCAAAACCCTGGGCAAGCACAAGCTGGCGCCCAAAATTTCGCCCGGCAAAACCTGGGAAGGAGCCGTGGGCGGCTTCGTGCTCACGCTGGTAGTGGGCTACCTGCTGGGCTACCTGCTGCCCGAACTCTCGCTGACTTACCGCCTGGTGGTGGCCGGCGTGGTGGCCGTGTTCGGGCCCCTGGGCGACTTGGCCGAGTCCATGCTCAAGCGCAGCGTGGGTGTCAAGGACTCGGGCCGCATCATGCCCGGGCACGGCGGCCTGCTCGACCGGTTCGATGCCTTCCTCTTTATTCTGCCCGTGCTGGCGGTGCTGCGGCTGCTCTGGAGCTAGGGGTCGAAACTGCCCCGGCGCGCCGGCCCCCGGGCCACTATTCCTGAAAAGCCAACGCCCTGGGCGTTGGCTTTTTTTGGTGTAAAAAATTGATGATAAAGCCTTTGGCGTGGTCTTTGGTCGGCCGGGCGGCAGCCCAGGGCGGCGGGAGCGTAATGGGAGATGGTTCGGCCGGAAAGGCGGGCAAACTGCCAGCGCGTAACTCCACGTAAACCCTGTACCTTTGGCCACCCAAATTCCCCCACGGTAGTCCGGAACCCTCCCCCGGACGCCGGTTTTTTTATTTTCCCCACCCAACCCCTTACCCGTATGGCTGCCACCACGGTGTACAAGTACAAAGAGCCGGCTCCCCGCGTAGATGCCGAGAACCCGCTGGAGTCCATGATGTCGCGCTTCAATGTGGCGGCCGATATCCTGGGCCTCGACGAGGAAACCTACGAAGTGCTCAAAGCTGCCGACAAGCAGGTTATCGTGCACATTCCCGTGACCATGGACAACGGCAAGCTGCGCGTGTTCGAGGGCTACCGCGTGATTCACAACACCATCCTGGGGCCCAGCAAAGGCGGCATCCGCTACGACAAGAACGTGCACCTCGACGAGGTGAAGGCCCTGGCCGCCTGGATGACCTGGAAGTGCGCCGTAGTGGACATCCCTTACGGTGGAGCCAAGGGCGGCATCATCTGCGAGCCCAGCACCATGAGCGCCGGCGAAATGGAGCGCCTCACCCGGGGCTACACCCTGGCCATGAAGGACGTATTTGGCCCCGACCGCGACATTCCGGCCCCCGACATGGGCACCGGCCCGCGCGAAATGGCTTGGCTCATGGACGAATTCTCCAAGACGGTGGGCGCCAACTCGCCGGCCGTGGTCACGGGTAAGCCCCTGGTAATGGGTGGCTCGCTGGGCCGCACCGAGGCCACCGGCCGCGGCGTGATGGTGTCGGCCCTGGCCGCCCTCAAAAAGCTCAACCTCGACCCCAAGGACGTATCGGCCGCCGTGCAGGGCTTCGGCAACGTGGGCTCCTGGGCCGCCAAGCTCCTGAGCGAGAAGGGCGTCAAAATCAAGAGTATTTCCGACATCAGCGGGGCCTACTGGAACGCCGACGGCATCGACATCGATGAGGCCGTGGCCTACAAGAACGCCCACGCCGGCCGCCTCGACGGCTTCACGGGCGCCTCGCTCATGGACAACGCCGACGACCTGCTGACCCTGGACGTGGACGTGCTGGTGCCCGCCGCCGTGGAAGACGTAATTACCGAGCACAACGCCCACCAGATCAAAGCCAAACTGATTGTGGAAGGCGCCAACGGCCCCACCTCGGCTTCCGCCGACCCCATCATCAACGAGAAGGGCATTATGGTGGTGCCCGACATTCTGGCCAACTCGGGCGGCGTAACGGTATCCTACTTCGAGTGGGTGCAGAACCGTCAGGGCTTCAAGTGGAGCGAGAAAATGGTGACCGAACGCGCTGACCGCATCATGACCGATGCCTTCGAGAAGGTGTACGCCACCAGCCAGAAGTACAACGTGCCCATGCGCATCGCCGCCTACGTCGTGGCCATCGACAAGGTAGCCCAGACCTACAAGTTCCGCGGGGGCTTCTAAACGGTGAAATTGTGAATTGGTGAAATGGTGAGTTGACGTTCGGCCGGTTCTGGCGGCGCAAACAGCGCAATCGGGACCGGCCGAACGTCAACTCACCATTTCACCAATTCACAATTTCACCGCAAGGCCAGTATATTTGCTTTCCGATAGCCCGAGCCGGTGGTTCGGGCTATCTTCGTGTATTATTTGGCTGGTTTGCTGCCGGGCGGTTCGCCGTCTCTGGCTCGTTTGACGTAAGACCTCCGGTAAATGCTTCAACGTCAGCCTAACGCTTACCAGTAGCAGTCGCTTGTACCTGCGACGTCTGCACCATCTGCATCATCTGCGATTCATGAAGATCCACAAAGAAGGACGACGGATTCTGTTCTTTACCCTGCTGGCCCTGCTGGCCGTAAACCTGCTGCTGTTCCGCTACAATGCCGAAAACAGCGGCTTCAACCAGGTTTTCGCCGCCATCTCGGTGATTATGTTCCTGATCCTGCTGCAGTTCTTCCGCAGCCCGGCCCGGCGCCTGTTCACCCACGAAGACCTCATTATCGCGCCCGCCGACGGCAAAGTGGTGGTGATTGAGGATGTGCACGAGCCCGAGTACTTCGATGACGTGCGCAAGCAGATTAGCATCTTCATGTCGCCGATTAACGTGCACATCACCCGCAACCCCATTTCGGGCATTGTGCGCTATTTCAAGTACCACCCGGGCAATTACCTGGTGGCCTGGCACCCCAAAAGCAGCACCAAGAACGAGCGCACCACGGTAGTAGTGGAGTCGGAAGCGGGCCCGCTGGTGCTCTTCCGCCAGATTGCCGGCGCTATGGCCCGCCGCATTGTGTGGTACGTGAACGAGGGCGACGAAGTAAGCCAGGGCGAGGAGTTCGGCTTCATCAAGTTCGGCTCCCGCGTCGATATTTTCGTGCCCGTGGACACGGAGGTAAAGGTGCAGATTGGCGAGAAGGTGAAAGGCGGCCAGACCACCATCGCCCAACTCAAAACGCCCCCGCCCAGCCTGTTCTAACTGGTTGGCAACCCCATAATATACAGCGGCGGCTCCCGGTTCGGGGGCCGCCGCTGTATTTATGGGGTTATGGCTGAAACTGGGCCTGGATGCCAGCATCACCTACCGGTTGCTGACCGGAAGAGGCGCGACCACCAAACTTGCGCCACCCATTTTCGACGGTGTAGTACCACGTCTGGGTCGTTGCTGCTGTTACCAATTGTCCAGCTAATGCCTGCCCGTAGGAGAACCCGGTTTTCTTCTGACGCGAATCGGATGCTGTGTAAGTGTACGAACAGAGGTATTCATCAGAAGTGTAGACCCATTCCATCGCCACATACACGCCCTGTTGTGGGAAATCTATCCCGTAACGACTCAGATCCACCGTTACCCAGCCTTTCCGGGTGGCGGCCGCCAGCACGGAGCTAAGCAGCAAATCAGTGCCCGGCCCACCAGAAGGGCCATCGGCGGCATATACCCGCACCCGAAAAGGGGCCCGCAACCCAGTTTTACTGCAATGGTTAGGCTTTACGAAGAAGCGCACAGCCGTCAGGTAGCCATCGGTGGCGGGCTGGCATAGGCGGGTTATTTGCCAGCCGGTATTTTTGTCTTTAGATAGACCGTTTTGTGAGTAGCCGAAATTCTTGGGCTCCCCGTTAAATCCCACCCACTCGGCAACGCCCGGCCGCACCACCACCTCGTTCAACGAAACCGGCAACGCGGCCAGCCGCAGGGAAACCGCCGCCCCGGTTGGCACCGCCACGCGCCGCCGCTGGTAACCCAGGGCCGACACGGCCAGCGAATCGGTGGAAGTGAGGCCGGCGGGCAGCGGAAAGCTGAAGCGGCCTTCGTCATCGGCCTGCACGCCGAGCTTTTGGGCGGGCAGCTCCACCACGGCGAACGGGACGACGGCCCCCCGCTCGTCCTGAACGGTGCCGGTGAGGGTGTGCTGGGCGTGGATCGGGGCCACCGCCAAAATAGCCAGCCCCGCCAGGGCCAGCAAACAACGAGTAGGGAAGTGCATAAGCAATAAAAAAAACCGAATAGCGGGGCGAAGCTATTCGGTTTTTGGGATATAAGCCTCGGAAAGCCGCGCTTACGCAGTCTCCCGGGGTAGCTGGTAATGCAGCAGCGTCATGCCATCGGGCCAGGTTTGGGTGCGCAGCAGGTGCAGGGCCTGGGGGTGGTCCTGGTGGCGCCAGAGCGGAATACCGGCCCCGAGCAGGCGCGGCACCACGAACAGCATCAGCTCATCGATGAGGCCGGCCGTGAGCAGGGGCGAGGCCAGGGTGCTGCCGCCAATGAGCCAGATGGTGCGGCCGGGCTGGGCCCGCAGCTCGCGCACGAAGGCGGCCGGATCGGTGCTGATAAAGCGCACTGACTCGTGGGAAGGCTGCTGAGGCGGCTGGCGGCTGAACACGTAGTTCGTGAAGCTGGGGTAGGGCCACTCGCCGAACGTGGTAATCTGCTCGTAGGTGGCGCGGCCCAGCAGGGTGGCGTCGGCGTTGGCGAGGAAGTCGGCGTAGCCGTAATCTTCGCCCGGCGGCGGGGTGGGCAGCCATTCCACCGAGCCATCGGGCGAGGCAATGTAGCCGTCGAGGCTGGTGGCGATGTAGAGGACAACTTTACGCATAAGGGGGTGGGAATTGGTTGTGGGTGGGAGACACTAGAGCAAAGAGCGGAGGGGCCGGCCCGGGGGCAGCGCTGCTCCGGAATACGTACCGGCGGGCGTCCGGGCTGCGAAAGCTCCACCTTCCGGAAACCAGCTGAGCCCGACGCGGATACCCAAACGGCTGATAACCTGAGGGGAAGGCCAGGCTTCAAAATACACTTTCTTTCTGGCCCGACTCCGTTTCGGGCAGCTTAAACCGACCTGAAGCGTAAAAAACCGGGCCGGCCGACTGCCTGGCCCGGCCGGGCGACGCCGGCCGCGCTACCTTTGCGGCGCCCGGCGGGTTGTCAGCCCGGTTCCGTTCCCGGGCCGGGTGCCGAGCCCGGGCCCGTTTCACTCCTTTCCTCCGCATGGCCGAAGAACTGCACCTCGATACCACCCTCAGCAAAGCTGAGCAATACCGCCACCTGCTGCCCCAGCTCGAAGCCCTGACTGCCGCCGAGCCCAACCTGATAGCGAACCTGGCCAACACCGCCGCCGCCCTCCGCCAGGCCTTTGGCTTCTTTTGGGTGGGGTTCTACCTCGTGGAAGGCGAGGAGCTGGTGCTGGGCCCGTTCCAGGGGCCGATTGCCTGCACCCGCATCCGGCGCGGCAAGGGCGTCTGCGGCAGCAGCTGGGCCCAGGCGGCCACCCTGCTCGTACCCGACGTGGAGGAGTTTCCCGGCCACATCGCCTGCAGCTCCGATTCCAGGTCCGAAATCGTGGTACCCATCCTCAAAAATGGCCAGGTCGTTGCCGTCCTCGACGTGGACAGCGACCAGCTCAACGACTTCGACACCACCGACCAGCAGTTCCTGGAGCAGCTTATGCAGCTGGCCGCCGGCTGGTTCTGAGAGTGAATGAGCGAAGGGGTGAATGGCTGGATGGTTCAACTGTCATGGCGAGCAAAGCGAAGCCATCCGTCCTTTTCAGCGCGCGGTACCCATTTCAACACAAAGCCCCTGACGTGCGCGCGTCAGGGGCTTTGCATTTGCTGGAGTTTTTGACTGCGTGAAGGACGGATGGCCTCGCGCCGCTCGCCATGACACTTCAATCATACATTCATTTATTCACCACAGCCTGGTATCGTGGACGCCGGGGGGGAGGGGCGGAAGCTCCTGGAAGCCCAGCACGCACCAGCCCGCGGCCAGGCCAAAGGAGCCGCCGTGCAGGATGTGGCTGATCCAGCGGGTGAGGGTGCGCCCGCTGTACTGTTCGCTCTCTGGTTCATATTCCCGCAGCAGCAGTAAGTCGCCGGGCTGGAAGTGGCGGTCGTTCTCGCGCACATCGAACGGCTTGGCGCCGCTGGCGACGGCGGCGAAACAGGCGGGCCACACTTTGAGCTCGTGGGTAGCGGGCGCGGGGCGCGGGGCAGTGGCGGCGGGGTTAGCATATGAGTACGTCATGGCTTTCGAAGGGAAATAGCCCGGACAACCGGGCATGTGAAAGAAACTGCCGCCGGCCCGGCCCGGCCCGACGGTCAGGAGAAGATACGCGAAAACTGCTAAAGCGCTTGAAGTCTGGGTGGTGCAACGCATTCGCGCGGTTCCTGCAATAGCCGCCAACCCGGGATTTGTGTAGCAGAAGCGCGGATTTGTATAGCACCCGGCCCCGGGTGCCGGCCGACCTTTGGGCCGTTCATTTGTTTCGTCCGGAACTCCCCTTGCCCACTGCCATGTCGCTCACCAATTTTCGCACCCTCGGCCGCTCCGGCCTCGTGGTCAGTCCGCTGGCCCTGGGCACCATGACCTTCGGCACCCCGCGCTGGGGGGCTTCGGAAGCTGCCGCGCGGGATATTTTCAATGCCTATACCTCCGCCGGCGGCAATTTCATTGACACCGCCGACGTGTACGCGGGCGGCAGGAGCGAGGAGCTGGTGGGCCGCTTCGTGGCCGAGGGGGCGCGGCGCGACGAGCTGGTGCTGGCCACCAAATTCGGCTTCAACGCTCAGAAGGGCAACCCTAATGCCGGCGGCAACGGCCGCAAGCAGGTGCATCGGGCTCTGGAGGGCTCCCTGCGCCGCCTCGGTACCGACTACGTGGACGTGTACTGGCTGCACGTCTGGGACATGGTGACGCCGGCCGAGGAAGTACTGCAAACCCTGGGCGACCTGGTGCGGGCCGGCACAATCCGCTACTTCGGCCTCTCGGACATGCCGGCCTGGTACGCCACCAAAATGGCCACCCTGGCCCAGGCCCACGGCGTGCCCGGCCCCATCGCCATGCAGCTGCAATACTCGCTGGTGGAGCGCACCCTCGAAACCGAGTACGTGCCCGCCGCCCGCGACGGTGGCCTCGGCCTGGTGCCCTGGAGCCCGCTGGCGGGCGGGTTTCTGGCCGGCAAGTATGAGCGGGCGGAGGAAGGCGTGCAGCCCGTGGGCGGCAGTGAGGGCCGGCTCAGCGGGGCCAACCCCTTCAGCGGCCCGTTCAGCAAGTTCACCGCCCGTAACTGGCAGATTCTGGCGGTCCTGCGCGCAGTGGCGGCCGAGCTCGGCCGGCCCCCGGCCCAGGTGGCCCTGGCCTGGACGCTGGCCCGCCCCGGCGTCACGAGCACCCTCATCGGGGCCAGCCGCCCCGGGCAGGTGCCCGTCAATCTGGCGGCTCTGGAAATCGATTTCAGCCCCGCCCAGCTCCGCGCCCTCAACGAGGCCAGCGCCCCCGAAACGCCCGGATTTTTCTCGGCCGAACTAAAGCACATGATTTTCGGCGGCACCCGGGTGCAGGGCTGGGAGTAACCACTGGCCCGCCCGGCTTGGTGCGGGTTCGGTTTCACGGGTGGCTCCGGCATTTTGGCGGCGCACGGTGGGAAAAATGCTCTGCGCTGATGCCGGTAGCGCCGTTTTGTGCTGCAGAAACGGGGGTTTGTGTAGCCCTGGCAGGGTGGGCGGGCCGGACCTTTGAGGAAGTAAAACACGTTGAAATCAACTACCCTATGACAACTGAAATCAAACGCGTAGCCCTGGGCAGCCAAGGGCTGGAAGTGCCCGTGGAAGGCCTGGGCTGCATGGGCATGACGGCCGGCATCGACGGCATGAGCGTGTACGGCGAGGCCGACGAAACCGAAAGTCTGGCCACCTTGCACCGCGCCCTGGAACTGGGCATCAACCTGCTCGACACCGCCGACCTCTACGGCCCCATGCTGAATGAGCGGCTGGTGGCCAAGGTGCTGCCCGGCCGCCGGGCCGATATCATCCTGGCCACCAAGTTCGGCTTCGAGGTCAGCGACGACGAGAAGTTCACCGGCCAACTCAACGGTCGGCCCGAGTACGCCCGCAAGTGCATCGAACGCTCCCTGCGCAACCTGGGCACCGACTACGTGGACCTCTACTACCTGCACCGCCTCGACCCGAATACGCCCATCGAAGACACCGTGGTCATGATGAGCCGCTTCGTGGAGGAAGGCAAGGTGCGCTACCTGGGCCTGAGTGAAGTATCGGGCGACATCCTGCGTCGGGCCCACGCCGTGCACCCCCTTACGGCCCTGCAAACCGAGTACTCGCTCTTCGACCGGGGCGTGGAGGAAACCGGTGCCTTGCAGGCCGCCCGCGAATTAGGCATTGGTTTCGTGGGCTACTCGCCGCTGGGCCGGGGCTTTTTATCGGGTGAGATTAAAACCCCCGACGACTTCGAGCCCAACGATTCGCGCCGCTGGTTTCCGCGCTACCAGGGCGAAAACTTCTACAAAAACCTGGCATTGGTGCAGAAGCTGCAGGCCCTGGCCAGCGCCAAGGGCGTAACGGCCGCGCAGCTGGCCCTGGCCTGGGTGCTGGCGCAGGGGGTGGTGGCCATTCCGGGCACCAAGCGCCGTACGTATCTGGAGCAAAACGTGGCCGCCGCCAGCATCACGCTCACTCCGGCCGAGCTGGCGGAGCTGGACGCTAGTATGCCGGTGGGCAGTTCGGTGGGCGCGGCATATCCGGCAGGCTTTTGATTGGGGTAGAATTCAGGACTAGTTAAGTTAGCCTGCAGCGGCGCAAGAGGGCCGCAAGACCTTGCGAATTTTTACCCTGTTTCTCCGCCCATCCAACGCCCTGCCATGAAGCAGCCGAACCCCGATATCCGCGTGCTGACCTCCGTGACGGACTACACCCGTTTCTGCGGGCTGCCGGCCCCGGCTCACCCGCTGCTCACTGTCATCGACCTGGAGCAAGCCCGCGGTAACGTGCTGCCCGAAAAGCTGACGCCCGTGGTGCAGCATTTTTACACCGTGTGGGTAAAGAAAAACCTCAAAGGCAAGGTGCATTACGGCCACCAGTCCTACGATTTTGGGGAGGGCGTAATGGGTTTCCAGGCACCCGGGCAGGTGTTTGCCATTGATGGTACGCTGGATATTTCTCAGCTCAGCGGCTGGATGGTGGTCTTCCACCCCGACCTGCTGCGCAAGTACCCACTGGGGCAGAGAATCGGCGGCTACGGCTACTTTTCCTACGCCGTGCACGAGGCCCTGCACCTTTCGGCCCGGGAAGAAACATTGCTCGATGGCCTGCTGGATACCATCCGGGCCGAGTATGAGCGCCCCATCGACGGTTTCAGCCAGGATGTGCTGGTGGCCCAGCTGGAGGTGCTGCTGAGCTACGCCAACCGCTTCTACCACCGCCAGTTCCTGACCCGGCGGCCCGCCGAACACGACCTGCTCAGCCGCTTCGGGGAGCTGCTGGCGGCCTGGTTCGGCCCCGCCGCCGACCCGCGCCCCCTGCCCACGGTGCAGCACTTCGCCGATGCCCTGCATATGTCGCCGGCCTACCTGAGCGACATGCTCCGGACCCTGACCGGCCGCAGTACCCAGCAGCACATTCATGAGGCCCTCATTGAAAAAGCCAAGAGTCTGCTGCTGGGTACCTCGCTCTCCATCAACGAAACGGCCTTTCAACTGGGCTTCGAGTACCCGCAGTACTTTACCCGCCTGTTCAAGCGCAAAACCGGCCTCACACCGGCCGCCTTCCGGTTTTCGGCCCAGTAAGGCAGTGGCAGAAGCAGAAACCGCCCGCCCCAGTCCTGCAACTATTCGTTACTTTTGGTAGCTGCCACTTTCGGCAGGTATCAGTCCGGCCGGGTGAAGTTTCTGTTCGTTTTCTGGGGGTGTTTGTTGGGAGCGTGGCCAGCGTTGGCGGCGGCCGCTCCGGCCGATAGCCTGCTCGCAGAACTGCATACCACCCTGGCTCACCAGCCGGAGTACGACGCCCGGCGCGGGAACCGCATTGCGGTCCTGACGGATGCCTTCCACGCCACCCAGGGCAACGACAACGCCCGTTTCGAGCTGGGTTTGCGCATTTACGACGAGTACAAAGCCTTCCAGTACGACTCGGCCTTCGTCTACAGCCAGAAAATCAGCCAGCTGGCCCGGCAGCTGCAGAGTCCTGAAAAGGTGGAAATAGCCCGGCTCAAGCTGGGCTTTATCCTGCTCTCGTCGGGCCTGTTCAAGGAAACCTTCGAAACCCTGGAAAGCATCCGGCCGGCCCGGCTGCGCGACCCCGACAAGCTCGACTTCTACTTCCTGATGGCCCGCGCCTACAGCGACCTGGGCGACTTCAACCAGGACCTCGTCTACCGCCCCGCCTACACCGCCAAGGCCCTGGCCTACGCCGACTCGGCCCTGCGCTACGCCCGCCCCGGCTCCTACGAGCAGCTCTCCATGCAGCAGTTCCGGGCCCTGAAAACCCGGAACTTCGCCCGCGGCGCGGCCCTCTACCAGCAGATTCGCCGCCTGCCCGATTTGTCGCTGCACCAGCTGGCGGTGAGTGCCAGCACGGCCGCCTACGTCTACACCCTGCTCGGCCGCGAGGACCGGGCTTTTGAGCTGCTGCTGACGGCGGCCATTGCCGACGTGAAAACGGCCACCAAAGAAACCGTGGCCATGTTTCAGCTCTCCAACTACTGTTACCAGCGCGGCGACCTGGAGAATGCCTACGTGTTCATCAAGGCCGCGCGGCAGGAGGCGGCCTTCTACAAGGCTCGGCAGCGGCAGATTGAAATCAGCCACGTGTCGTCGCTGATTGAGAGCCGCAAAATCAACATCATCGAGAGCCAGCGCAAGGCGTTGCGGGTGTACGCGCTGCTCGTGACGCTGCTGGCCGTGGCCGTGCTGGGGTTTGCCGGGCTGGCGTTCCGGCAAGTGCGCAAGCTGCGCCGGGCCGGCCGCCTGATTTCGGCCACCAACGGCGAACTGCGCACCCGCAACACCGAGCTGCGCCAGCTCAACCGCGGCCTCCACGAAGCCAACCGCATCAAGGAGGAGTACCTGGCCTACTACTTCCACAACAACTCCCGCTACATCGACAAGCTGGAGGCCCTCAAAAAGGCCCTCGACACGCAGCTGGCCGCCAAACAGTACCCGGCCGTGCAGAAGCTGGCCGACAACCTGAATACCAAGCGGGAGCGGCGGGAGCTGCTGCGGGGCTTCGATGCGGTGTTTCTACGCCTGTTCCCCCGCTTCCTCGAGCAGTTCAACGCCCTGTTCCGGCCCGAGGACGCCTTCCGGCTGCCCGACGACCAGCTCCTGAACACGGAGCTGCGCATCTTCGCCCTCATCCGCCTGGGCATCACCGACAGCGAGCAAATCAGCCGGATGCTGGGCTACTCCATCAACACGATTTACACCTACAAGACCCGCGTGAAAAGCCGGGCCCTGGTGCCGAACGAGGAGTTCGAGGCCCGCATTCAGGCCATTCCGGCCGTCTGATTCGGGGGCGGAAATGGTGGGCCTTCCCGCCGGTGCCGGCTGCGGAATCCGGCGAGGCGGCCGCAATACTGGGGGCGTAAGGCGGGCTCAATCAGCTGGAACATGAGCCCCTGATCGGCCATATCGGGTTCATATTCTGAGGTTGTGAATTTGTATGTAACATGTTGATAACAAGAATATTAATCGAAAATAAGATTGATATTTTCTTGATCGGGGCTTGATTAGTTTCAGGCGGAAATGGTTGGGGCTTCCTTTGCTTTACTCCGGGTCGCGAGTACCCGCGCCGGCGTCAGCGTCCTGCCGTTTTATGGCCTTCTGATTTTCCCACCCCGATGAAGTACTTCGTATTCGCCGTGCTGCTGCTGAGCGGCGGGGCGGCCACCGCCCAAAGCGCGGCCCCGCTCACCGCCCGCCTCGATAAGGTGAGCCTGACCTTTGCCCTGGCCCCGAACGGGCGGCCCACCTACGCCGTGCAGTACGGCGCCAAAACCGTCATCAAACCCTCGCGCCTGGGTTTGGCGCTGGCCGAAGGGCCGGGCTTCGAGGGGCCGCTGGAAATTACCGGCTCCGAAACCAAGGACGTGGACGACACCTGGAACCCGGTGTGGGGCGAGGTGAAGACCATCCGCAACCACTACCAGCAGCTCACGGTGCACCTGCGCCAGCCCCAGGCCCCCGGCCGCCGCCTCGACGTGGTGTTCCGGGTGTTTGCCGACGGGGTGGGCTTCCGCTACGAGTTTCCCCGCCAGCCCAACCTGCAATACTTCACGGTGCAGCAAGAACTGACGGAATTCAACCTGCCCGCCGACCACAAGGCGTTCTGGATTCCGGGCGACTACGACTCCAACGAGTACACCTACACCACCTCCCGGCTGAGCGCGGTGAACACCACGCCCATCGAGGCCATTCAGCTGAAGGCGGCCCCCACGCGGGTGCAAACGCCCCTCATGCTCAAGTCCGATGACGGCCTGTACCTGAACATCCACGAGGCCGCGCTGGTGAACTACCCGGCCATGATGCTGAACGTGAACACCCAAACGTTCGGCCTGAGCAGCCAGCTGGTGCCCGCCGCCACCGGGGCCGCGGCCTATTTGCAGGCCCCCGAGCACACGCCCTGGCGCACCCTGGTGGTAAGCGACAACGCCCCCGCCGTGCTGGCCAGCAAGCTCATCCTCAACCTCAACGAGCCCAGCAAAATCGACGATACCAGCTGGATCAAGCCCCAGAAATTCGTGGGCGTGTGGTGGGAAATGCACGTCAACAAGGCCAGCTGGAACTACGCCGATACCAGCAACATCAAGCTCGTCGGTACCGACTGGACCAAGCTCCAGCCCAACGGCCACCACGGCGCCAACACCGCCAACGTGAAGCGCTACATCGATTTCGCGGCCAAGCACGGGCTGGCCAGCGTGCTGGTGGAAGGCTGGAATGTGGGCTGGGAGGACTGGGCCAACAACTGGAAGGAGGAGGTGTTCGACTTCGTGACGCCCTACCCCGATTTCGACGTGACCGAGCTGCAGCAGTACGCCGCGGCCAAGGGCGTGCAGCTGATGATGCACCACGAAACCTCCTCGTCGGTGACCAACTACGAGCGCCGCCAGGAGGCCGCCTACCGCTTCATGCGCGAGCACAACTACGCGGCCCTCAAAACCGGCTACGTGGGCCGCATCATTCCGCGCGGGGAGTACCACGACGGCCAGTGGATGGTGAACCACTACGTGCGCACGGCCCAGCAGACGGCCGCCAACCGCATTATGGTGGACATGCACGAAGCCGTGCGGCCCACCGGTCTGCACCGCACCTACCCCAACTGGCTGGCCAACGAGGCTGCCCGGGGCAACGAGTTCAATGCCTGGAGCACCGGCAACCCGCCCGAGCACGAAACCATTCTGCCCTTCACCCGCCTCATGGGTGGCCCCATGGACTACACGCCCGGCATCTTCCAGATCCAGCTGGAGCCCTGGAACCCGGCCCGCAACCAGGGCAAGCAGGTGCACACCACCCTGGCCAAGCAGCTGGCGCTGTACGTGACCCTGTACTCGCCCCTGCAAATGGCCGCCGATCTGCCCGAAGCCTACGAGCAGCACCCCGACGCCTTCCGCTTCATCGAGGACGTACCCGTGGACTGGGACGATACCCGCATCCTGCTGGCCGAGCCCGGCGAGTACGTCACCATCGCCCGCCAGGCCAAGGGCCTTGACGAGTGGTACGTGGGCAGCATCACCGACGAAAACGCCCGCCGCCAGGAGGTCAAGCTCGATTTCCTGACCCCCGGCCAGCGCTACGAAGCCACCGTCTACGCCGACGGCCCGGGCGCCAGCTGGGATAAAAATCCCATGGCCTACCGGATTCGGAAGCTGAACGTCACCCGCAAATCGACCCTGAAGCTGCAACTGGCCCCCGGGGGCGGCGCGGCCGTGAGCATCAAGCCCGTACGGTAGCCCCCGCCCAATTACGCCCATTCATCATCCCAACCCAATTCCCATGTCCTTGCTAACAAATACGTGCAAAAGCGTGCTGGTGCTGCTGACGGCGGCCGGTCTGACGGTCGGCTGCAAGTCCGAAAATTCGGCTCCGGCGCCCGTTACGCCGCCCACCGTTACGCCCGCGCCCGACCAATACGGCACGCCCTTCGCCGGCGTACCTAACCGCGAAGACGCGGCCATTTACCAGGTCAACATGCGTGCCTTCAGCCCCGGTGGCAACTTCGCGGGCGTCACGGCCCGCCTGGATTCCATCAAGGCCCTGGGCGTGAACGTGGTGTACCTGATGCCGATTTACCCCGTGGGCAAGGTGCGCAGCGTGAACTCACCCTACGCCGTGCAGGATTACCGGGCCGTCAACCCGGAGTTTGGGACTCTGGCCGATCTGCGCACCCTCGTGGATGCCGCCCACAGCCGCGGTATGGCCGTCATTCTTGACTGGGTGGCCAACCACACCGCCTGGGACCACGCCTGGATTACGGCCCACCCCGACTGGTACCTGCGCAACGCGGCCGGCACCATTCTGAGCCCGCCCAACACCACGTACACGGACGTGGCCCAGCTCGATTTCACCAACGCGGCCATGCGCCAGGAGCAGATTGCGGCCCTCACCTCGTGGGTGTATACGGCCAACGTGGATGGTTTCCGCTTCGATTACGCCGATGCCCCTCCCGTCTATTTCTGGCAGCAGGCGGTCGGGGCGTTGCGGGACATCAAAACCCACAAGCTGCTGCTGCTTTCCGAAGCCACCCGCCCTGCCAACTTCGGTGCCGGCTTCGACTATAACTTCGGCTTTGAGTTCTATGGCGGCCTGCGTAGTGTATACCGCAGCGGAGAGGCCGCTACTTTCCTGACTACTCTCAATAACACCGAGTACGCCGGGGCTACCGGCACCCAACAGGTGGTGCGCTATACTACGAACCATGATGTGAACGGCTCCGACGGCACGCCCATCAGCGTATTCGGGGGCGATGCCGCCGCCATGTCGGCCTTCGTGGTGGCCTCCTGCTTCAAGGGCGTACCGATGGTGTATAACGGCCAGGAAGCCGGCATGACCTCGGCCATTCCGTTTCCCTTTACGGGCGTGAAAGTTCGCTGGGATGCGCGTCCGGAAATTACCAAGGCGTACAAGCGCCTGTTGCGGGCCCGGGCCGCCAACACCGCCCTGCGCGCCGGCACGCCCACGGCCTACAGCTCCGCCGACGTGTGCGCCTTCACCAAAACGGCCGGCACCAGTCAGGCGCTGGTGCTGGTGAACGTGCGTAATACGCCCGTGCAGTATACGGTACCCGCCGCCCTGGCTAACACCACCTGGACCGATGCCCTGCTGGGCGGGTCCGTCACGGTGGGCACCCAGGTAACGCTGCCAGCCTACGGCTACCAGGTGCTCACCAAGTAAGCAAAGCGCAGCGGGCAGCTCCCACAGGGCTGCCCGCTGAACGGCTGCCGCAGGCAGAATCTGCCCGCGGAATCGACCAGATAGGGCAAAAAAGAAGCGTCCCGGCTGCCTGTTGGCAACCGGGACGCTTTCGGTAGCGGGGACTGGATTGCAACCCATAATCAAGGACTATACTCAGAACGACTATAAAACGGCTTTATTGGGCTTTAGAGGCAATTTCGGTCAGGTAGCCAATCGGGCTATGTAGGACAAAATCTGATTCAATCGGAATTATTGTCCTAGATACTGTCCTACATGGGACAAGTTTTCATACCTTAGGAGTGGCAATAACGCTGCTCCAATATGGCTAAAATATCGTTCCTGCTCTCTGCTCCTGGTGCAGACAAGCCTACCCCCATCTTCTGCTTCCTCAGCTTCAACGGGCGACGGGTGAAGGTGTACGCCAACCGTTCGATCCACCCCAAGCAATGGGACGCGAAAGAACGCCGCGCCCTTACTCGGGGCTACCCACGCAACGGCGCGATAAACGATTGGCTAGAGCTGTTAACCAAGCGGCTCACTGCCTGCTACGATACCCACGCCGCCGCTGGCACCGCACCCACGGCGGCGGAGCTGCGGGCACTTGCCGAAACGGAAGAAGCAGAGGAGCCCGCGCCCGTAGTCGATGCCCCGCAAAAGTTCTGGCAGCAGTACGACGAGTGGGTGAACTACACCCGTGCCGCTGGTACCGTGCGCACGGCCCAAGCCCACGCCACGGCGGGCCGCCACCTGCGGGAGTTTGCCGAGGCCAACGGCTACGCTATTGACTTCGACACCCTCACCCCGACAATGGGTGACCGTTGGGCCGCTTACCTGCTGAACGTGGCCCGCCTGACGGATAACACCATCAATAAGCATTTGGGACGGCTCAAAGCATTTATGAAGTGGGCGGGAAAGCGGGGCTACACGGAAAGCACCGCACTTGACCGGGTGAGTTGGGCGCGTAGGGAGCCGGACGTAATAGCCCTGAGTTCCGCCGAACTGGCCGCCTTGGAAACCTTGCCGCTGCCCGTTGGCTCCCGGCTGGAAAAGGGCCGCGCTTGGTTTTTGCTGGCCTGCTACACCGGCCTACGCTACTCCGACCTAGTGAGCATCCGGCCCCAGCACCTGCGGCCCGCCACTGAGAAGTTACCGGCCCACCTTCGCCTGACCGCCAAGAAAACCCGCGCCGTAGTGAATGTGCCCCTGAGTGCCGCCGCCCTGACGCTTGTAAACCGGCTGCTGGCAAATGAGCTGGACACGTTGAAGAACCAGCCCATTACCAACCCGGTACTAAACCGCTTCCTCAAAGAGCTGGGCCAGTTGGCCGGAATTGATTCGCCGGTGGAAGTTATCCGCTATCGGGGCGGAGTGGCCGATGTGACGACGTGCCCCAAGTATGAGAAGCTGACGGTACACACGGCCCGCCGTACGTTCGTAACCCTAAACTTGGGCAAGGGCATGAGTGCTGAGTTTGTAATGAAGCTGACCGGTCACACCTCGTACAAATCATTCCAGCGGTACGTGAACCTCACGCCCCAGCGAGTAGCTGAGGAATTCGCCCGATTCCACGAAATGCCGGGATAGTTCTATATATCTGATAAGTTATGAGCTTCAACGATAGCGAGTTTCGGAAAAGGCAACGGGCTGCAAATACAGCGCACTATAAAGCAGGAACCCGTATTGCAGTCAAGTATAAGGCTGGGAAGCCTGAACAGACCAAGGAGCAGGAGCAAAGGATGTTTCTAGAGTTCGGCACCCTAAAGCGCCCTCCTTATCACCATCTATTCGAATTTGAATTCGCTGATACATTAGGTGTGCATAAGTATTCAGAGGTTATCCCTTTGTTGGATGCGTGGTTTCCAAGCCCTGATGCGGTGGACCTCCAGTATGTGGAGGATATTGTTTTTACTGTTTTGTCACCTTCACAAAGAGACGGTAGGCTTGGCAGAACAAGTATAGACGATGACTTTAAAGAAAAGGCACTGAAAGCTAGAGAATGGGTTACTCAAAAAAGGCAACCTAATAATACTGTGTCGGTGGATGCCGGCAGCATAGAGAAGATTGTACCCGCTGAAGTGACACAATCTTCTATAGCTGATTTGTGTATAGCTCCGATGACCTCTGACCTTTTGGCTTCTTTACTGAAGCATCTGGGTGTGTTGGAACAAACAGGCCCTCCTTATAAGCTATACAAAGGCGTGGATGGTTTGAAAGGGAAGGGCAAAAACCGGATTAGCAAGAGCGTAGCAGCCTTTCAGGTACTAAGCGAAGACGGCTTTTTTAATCCTGACAGAAGTCTGTGGCCTTCTGCCGCTTTGCGTGATTATGGGTTACCTATTGGGGAAAAGGCGCTAGGGTATCATTATCATGGCACAGGAGAAAGGGGGAGTCCATCGTATGATAGGGCGGCAGATAATACAATAGAATGGCTAAACAGACAGAAACAACTAGATACCGACTCCTAATGAGTCTAATGGGAGCACCCCCTATAACCACCTATTAGAAGTCGGTGCTTTGCATTGTCCTTGTCGGAAAGCAACGTCTAGAACTCGCTGGGCTGCCTTCCTCCGGCACAGGAAATGCAATGGTAATAGTTACCACCATCGACCAGTTAGAGGCCGTAGTATTAGATACTCTATGGCCTAAAATCTTATTCAAGCTCAATGAGCGGGCGGAAGTGCAGGTGTCTAAAGCCCCCAAGGACGAGTTACTGACAGTCTCCGAAGCGGCTAAGATGCTCAATGTGTGCCCACAGACGGTACACGACTGGAAGCGCCGGGGGGTGCTGCCGTATCACAAGATGGGCGGCCGCACCTACCTCAAGCGTGCCGACCTGCTGAACGCGCTGCAAAGCCACCAGCGCACAGTGAAGCCCAGCCGCAAAGCTGCGTAAAGGGTCGATGTATGACAACCTGAACGCCCGTTCCTCACTGCCTGACGAGGAAGCGGAAAAGGCCCTAGCTCATTCCCCTGCCTTTGCGGGCCACGATGGGGAGCCTAACGCCAAGGGCTGGCTTACAACAGAGTACCGAGGGTTGCGGATTGGCTACAGGCGGGAAAATCGGATGGTTCGAATCCGTGGCTCTCTGCATACTTTCCACCACGGCCACAACATGGGCCAGTTCTCCGCCGAGCAGGTACGGCAAGCCTGCACCGAACTAGCGGCCGCCGTAGGCCAGCCTGCCGAGTCCCTGCAAATAGTGGGTCTGGAAGCTGGTGTAAACCTGCCCTCCGCCGTTTCTCCGAGGCCGTTTCTGGAAAACCTAGCCAGTCACAAAAGCTCCCCCTTCACTGCGACCAAGCCCCCGAGGGGAGCCACGCGGCCATTGGAATACGGAGCCTTTCACGGCGACTACTGGGTAAAGGCATACGACAAGGGCAAGTACAGCCAGATACAAGGCCGCCCGCTGCCTGTCACAGCCCCGCCGCACCTGTTGCGCTTCGAGGTAGTGTACACCCGCGCCCGGCCACTGCTGAGCCTGACAAAGCTACCCGTTCTGACTCTGGCGGACTTGCCACGGCCCGAAGTGATGGAAGCAATTAGGGAGAATATCCTTACTCATTGGAACGCCACCGAACATCACCACCTGATGCAAGACTCCGATTTTACCGGCCTGAGCCTCTCAGATGCGGCACTCCTGGCACTCGCTGATAACACGTCCTTCTGGGAAGCGATGAAGAAGGAGCAGCCCGAAAGTACCTACAAGCGCAACAAGCGACGGGCAAAGACTCTGCTAGAGCAGCGAGCAACGGCCAACCCCTACACCGACACGCTACACCAGGAGCTGGCCGGTATGGCACCCACCCCCGAGGCTCATATCTGAACCCTGTTTCCACGCATGTAATCATCTGGAATCCCTCCCCCTCTCTTACCCGGTTACGCCACCTCTCCGCAAAGGGGCACGGCCACCCGCAGCGAAGCGAGGACGTGGCAAAAGCACAGCGCAGCGTCAAGGTTTGCTGACTCTGCTGACGTTGTGTAGTCCGCACCCGTAGCCCCCAAAACGGGCACCCTGGCCCAACCATGCCTTTATGTTCGTACTTCCCAAAGTCCCCACCGCCTACCACGAAGGCCGCACGTTCTATCAAATACAGGGTGCTTACAACGCCTTTGTCAGTCCATGCGGAGGTGTGTATTCAAATCTTTCAGACCGGCTACTAACAGCTAAGCCTTGTCGGATAGGCTATATCAGAGTGGCGATAAAGTTTGCGGGCACAGCAAGAAAAAAGCTCTGTAGCATGCACCGTTTGGTTGCCATGCGCTTCCTGCCTAACCCGGAAAACAAGCCTGATGTGAACCACCGGGACGGGAACAAAGCTAACAATGCAGTAGAAAACTTGGAGTGGGTGACTAAGAGCGAGAACACCCGACACGCCTACGCCACTGGCTTGATGAAAGCCAAGCAAGGCCCAGAGCATCACCGCTATGGCAAGAGAATTGAATTCGACTCAGAGACCAGAGCTAAAATGTCAGCTCAGAAGATGGGCGAGAAGCACCCCAAGTTCACGGGCTACTATCAGGTTCCAGCCGGACTATTCCCATCGGCCCGCGCTGCTGCTGAGGCAATGGGCACTTACGCCAAGCGGATTATCCACTGGTGCAAGAGCGGGAAGAAGCGGGCCGAGGGGTACGACTTCATTCCGGCCACCTCCGAAGGTCAGGCCCTGGCAATGGCAGCCTAGCACCATGAAAGCCGCCCACCTGTTGCCCTGCCCGTTCTGTGGTGGGCCAGCCGCCGAGGATAACAACCTGTACCCGCTGGCTTTCCCCAAGGTGCCCACCGAATACTTCATCGTATGCACCAACGCGGGCCGCACCTGCCCCGCCGCCATTCTCTTTGTCGGCCCTTGCGCCACCTTCGCAGAAGCCGCGCACCGCTGGAATACCCGCGCCAAGCCTCCACCCTAAGAGGCCAGCGCAAAATGGAGCCGCGAGGCACCCACACACAGGCAATAGGCATTTCAGCCCTTTTACTGCTCAACGCCTGCGCCTCCCTACGGCGCGGATAAAAAGCGCAACCAAATGAAAATCAAGAACCCCCAACTGCTGGCCGCTTCTTTACTGGCTGCTGACCACCTACGGGCGCAAGCCACGGCAACCGGCCTTCCCGTTGGGCAGTTGCGGGTACTTCTGGCGGTTCAGCTCCTACTACTCGATGCCCACCGCCCCGCCATCACCCTGGCCGAACTTCGGGCGGCGGCTATCCTGTCTCCGACCAGATTACGGGAAGCCATTGGTGGGCTGGTGGGCGCGGAGTTGATGATAAGGCGGCGGGGTCGGCGGGGTCGGCATGAGGTAGCCCCGACCCTTACCGGGCGCATCAAGGCAGAGTTAGCCGCCGCCCAGCTTGCCCGCGCCGCAAAGAGGTTTGTCACCTGGTACTGATCGGGTGGACTGCCCAAAAACGGTGAGCCAGCTACATGGGGACACCTCACGCCCAGAAGCCGCCCCCCTGACTTCTCAAACAGAAACGGAATCCGGCGACCGGGTGCCTCTGAAAAGCACTCCCCCGGCCCCGGCAAGGTGCTGCTTTCTTTTGCCTCCGGGGCACTAGCTAACGGTAAACAGATAGGTAGAACCACGTAATTTAATTACGTATACAATTGTAAATCAATTATTTATATCGAAAAACTCTTGCGAATCACGTATCAACCCCTGACATTTAGCCCACTGTTCACCCTCTCACTACACGACAATGCAGACCGACCGGAGCCCCCAACCAATCAACCAATCCAGCGCCCCAAACGACGAGCTGCTGACCCAGCCAACCACCTACCACGGAGCGCCCGCCGTGGACCTGCTCACCACTGAGGAAGCGGCTGGCTGCTGCCGGCTCTATCTGGCCCGCAATGATGTTCACGCCCCAACCCTAATCCAGGGGGATTTCATGGTGTGCCGCCCCGTTGCTCGTGACCAATGGGCAAGCATTGCCCCTGATTCGCTGGCCCTGCTGCTCATGCAGTACGAAGCCGCCGAAGATGGGAGTTGGGAGCCTTTCCAGGCGCACCACGTTTCCCGCATCGTGGGCAATGACCCACGCGGCGGCGGCCTGCTCGTTCTCCATGACGACCCCGAGAGCATGTACGACCCAGCACAAACGGCCGCCGCCGACTTGGTAGAAGTCTATCAGATTACCCGCACTATTCGCCCGATTCAGGCCAGCACGATTGATAGCCTGTATGAGTTGGACCCCATCTTTGCCGGGCAGGATGCCAACGACCCCACCACGGGCGCATACATCTATTCAAAAGCTGGTGAGCTATTCCAACGCATACAGGAGGGCACTTTAACGGACAAAGAGGCAAGCGCCGAAATGAGGCGGCTTAACGCCTTGCTGAAAGACAGCCGGAAGGCTGTCACTACCAAAAGAGCCGAGGTCAAAGCGGGCAGCCGCCAATAGAACAATTCTGCTGATATGCCTGCTATGAAAAGTCCCCGTCTTGTTCGCCTTGCCGGTTGCCTCAACTCTGACTGTCTGCTGACCACTACCCGCCCTGTACCGGCTACCATGCAGGACGAGGAAGCGGCCAGGCGGTACCTCTCCCTGCTTTCAGCAGCCTGCCCCGAAACCCTGCTTAGTATCGCCGTTCACGAGCCGGGAGCTATCCACCCCTATTACCTGTACGCCTGTCACGGCAACCTACATGAGTGGTTCGGCTGTCAAACGGACGGCGACGCCTACCACTTGGCGGCCCTGCTGGCCTTCCCCGAAATATAACAGACCCTATGATGGACAATCCCACCGAGAAAGACGAAAAATATGAACAGTTCGCCCGCGAACATCCCGATGTAACGTGGCTACGTGAGTACCTGTATTGTCTGGCCCAGCATACGCCCGACGTGTTTCTAGAGCCTCCGACAGATACGGTTATCCGGTGTTATAGCATGGGTTACGCAATTCGCGACTTCGTTACCATGTACCAACTTGGCGGGGAGTTGCTGGCCGGAATGGTACTGGATGAATATGAAGAGCGCGAAGACTACGAAGCCTGCGCCGAGATTCAGCAAGCCATGAAGGACCATTACCAGGAGTGCCGCGAGATTCACCACACAGTTCGCCGTATCTACGGCCGGGCCTAAACCGGGCCAAAAGAAACACCCGCCCAAATTGAGCGGGTGTTTCTGCTTTCAGGGGCTAGGTGATCAGCGTACAGTGGTGAGGGTTGGCTAGTAGGCCCCGCCCCGGTTAGCTGGGCTGGACGTGCCGAAGCCTAGCACGTCCTTTTTACCGACTAGTTCCGATTTCGAGGGGTCTGGTACGCCAATACGGAGTACTACCTTATCCTTCTTTCGGTATTTGTCGCCAGAGCCAGTGGCCGGGCGGGAGTCAGGAACACCCCAATCAACGCCCGTCTTCTTCAAGGCCGGCTGGGGTTGCTGCCCGGTGGTGGGCGTCTGGGTGTACGGGTCGATTAATCGGCCGCCCTTGCGCTTCAGGGCTTCCACGGCGCGGGATTGCTCCGGGGTGAGGCGTCGCGGGTTCCAGGTGCCGCCGCTGGCCCGCTGTAGCTGGGCGTCGGTGGTCTGGTTGGCTTGTATGATTACCGATTGCTCCGTCGCCGTAGGACCTGAGCTGCGGCCCTCTGTTTCCGAAGCATCCCACGGGTTTGCCCCTTTCGGGCTGGTCTCGGCCGGTTCCCGGTTCCCGGCTGCATTCTGGCCCCCGGTGCCGCTGTTCAGGGTGCGGGCCTTGTCCGTGATACTGCCCCGGTATTCAGCCCGTAGTTCCGCTTTGCGGGCCTGTTCCGGGGTGAGCCCTTCAATGGTTTGCAGTAGATACGTGTAGGCGTCCGTATCCGAGGTAAACGCCTGTGTGCGGCCTACGCGCTTGCCGTTGATATATAGAGCCAGGTCGCGGCTGGTGATACGAGCCGGTACCTTGCCGTTGCCCTGCGCGAGCTTGGTAGTTGTGCCGTTCTGGCCCACCACCTCCGCGCCCCGGTTGTCTACCATCACCTCCGCGAACGGGCTCCGGGCGCTGGCAAAGGTCACGCCCACGGTGGGGTAATGATTGGTGACCCGGGCCGGGTCTATGCCTAGTGCCGCTTTCATGGTGCGCTGGCGAAGGCCGGAAGGTTCCGGGGTATAGGTGCTGGCCTGATAGCCAACGGTCGGCGTAACGGTAATTTCCGACGCGGGCTTTTTGGCCGCTGCCTTGGGGGTCTTGGCGGCTACCGGCCGGGCGTAGGTCTGTATTTCGCTGCTTCGCTGGTAGGCATGGGGAAGCAGCAGCTCATCCAGGTACTGAACGTATCGTTTGGGGCCGGTCTGCTCCTGCTCAACAAGCTGTTGCTCCTGCTCCGTCAGTGGCTCGAATGCCCTCATTTTCTCCACCACCCCGGCCACTGTTGCCGCGTGGGCCTGCATCTGCTGGTCGATGAGCTTACTCACAAACGGGTCGCGCCGGGCGGCCTCCACCACTTCCGGGCGGCTGGTGCGGGCAATGCGGCGGCCGGTGGCCGGGTCGAGCTTAAAAGCCCCGTCCTCCACCTCGAAGAAGTTAGACGTCGCCGTATTGCGCTGCCCGTAACGGCCGGGCGTGGCCGCCGTGGAAACCGTCGAGCTGTCCGCTTCGGCAAGCTGGTCCAGAAACCGGGTTGCTACGGCGGTCCGGTCGAACGTATTCGGGTTATCGAGCACGGCGCTTGCCACGTCGGGGTTGTAGGTGCCCGGGGGCAGGATGTTCCCCTCCTTGTCCTTCAACGTCGCCTGTAGGGCGGCATCCACGGCGGCCGGGTTGTAGGGGGCACCGGCTGCGCTGGAAAGCCTGACCACATCTTTAAACCGGCTTTCAAGCTGCTTGGTCCAGTTAACGCGGCTGTTGTAGCTGGCTATTCTCTCCTCCGCCAGGCTCTGCCTGTCGGTGCTGTTCAGGTTGGGGTTTTGGTAGACCTTCCGTACCTCTTCATACAGCCCGCCCCGCTCTTGGTCAAGCAGGGGTTTGTATGGAAGGAAGCCATCGGTGGCAATGCCTGCGCGTAGCCGCTGCATCTGCTGTGCCTCCTGTTGCGCCTGCTTCTGCTTGTCGGCGGCGGCTTTTTCGGCTGTGCGACGGGCTATCAAATCCTGCCGGGCCAATGTCGCTAAAGGCTTGTCGCCGCCTTGAAGTATATAGGCTTCACCAGTGCCCGAAACTCCGAGGGGAACGGGCGAATAACTTGGGAATGATACTTTTGCCATTACCCAAATTTACGACAAAACCAGCGGTCTGCTCAGCCTAAAGTACGACCTGCCCGGCCCCTGATGGGGTAACTAAAGCCCCTGATTTCCAAACGAGGACAGCGCGAAATGGTGCTGTCCTCGCAAGTACAGCCGTCTGCGTACTCCAGCAAGCTTCTATCGACCTTTTGACTTTACGGGAGCTGCTGCTTTTCGTATCGTCTGCAACGGTGCGATTCTTAGATATACACTTCCATGCAAATTATCACGCGTTGGGCCTGCTTCTAATGGAGTGTTGGTAAGTCTGATTGTGTAATCGTATACCGTTAGCATCCCCTTTGGCTTATCTGGAACATGGGAAATGAGATGCAAGCACTTGGGTGATTCAGGGCAGGTATCCTTTACAATCGTATTCTTCGACCACCAATAAGCTAAGTAGTCATACGTATTGGCACTGTAATCCATCATTACGTCGAAAGAGACACTATACACCTTACTACTGCCATAGTCAACTGTTTCGAAAAAGAAACGGCTCTCATCCATCAGTCCCATCCCCCTCACTACGGGGTCTTTACTGGTTTGCTCACGAACCATAGAAAAGTCGCCACTATGCTTTATTCCATTCAACGTATAGTCGGGGGTTGATTTCATTATCTTGAATCCAGCATTTTCCAGCTTTGCCTTTACTATATCAACCTGATTGTCAAAGTATAGCTGTATTATTTCGTCCAATTCCCTTCCTTCGAGTTGTTGAGCATTAAGTGAATGACTTGTAAGTAATGCGATTATTAGAAAAGCTTTTTTCATACCGAACATTACAAATTTATCTTCTCTAAAGCAAAATAGACTATGTCTGACTGTAGACACCACAATACCCCGCACTTGAATAGGGACAAAGTAGTGAGGTGCCCCCGATTTGTCCCACAAACTGTCCCACGGACAAAAGAAAAGGGCGTTTCCGTTATGGAAACGCCCTTTTAGGTAGCGGGGACTGGACTCGAACCAGTGACCTTTGGGTTATGAGCCCAACGAGCTACCAACTGCTCCACCCCGCACTGTTTGGTAATACAAATGTAACAGGGTTTTTTTAAGATGCGGCACCCCGAGCCGGAATTTGCAGCGGCCGGCGCCGTTCCGGTTGATTATCAGGGGTAAAAAAATAATGCGGATCAGGAAGGACGCTGCCTGAATAAGGGGTTGGGTCTACAATTACGGGCCCGAGCTGACGCGGCGCAGAGGCTTGGGCAGAGCGGTTGGCCTGACTTCCTCAAAACCGGCTCGTGATGCCGAAGTGGATTTTGCCCGAGCTCAGGCCGAAGCGCTGCTGCTGGCTGCGGCCCAGGGCGTACACGAACTGAAACTGGCCGGCCCCGGTCCGGAAGCTCAGGCCCGCGCCCAGGCCGGTGGGCGTGTCGCGGGGGAAGGGGTCCTGGGGCAGGTCGCGGCGCAGGTAGGCCTGGTCGGCGAAGACGAACACGTAGGCGTCGGCGCCGGTAAACTGGCGGAATTCGGCGGTGCCTACCGCGTACTGGCTGGCGTAGAAGTTGAGCTCGTTGAAGCCCCGCAGCGTGGCCAGCCCGCCCAGGCGGAACAGGTCGTTGAGGAAAAGCCGGTCGTTGAGCAGGGCCTCGCCCCGCAGGCGGGTCACGAGCACCCCGGCCCGCCCGAAGCGAAAATACCGCTCGGCCCGCAGCCCCAGGCTGGCCTGCCGGCTGCGCAGGCTCAGGCCGTCGTAGAGTTCGGGCTTTACGTCGCCGTTCCTGCTGAGGCGCTTGGTGCCGAGGGCGGCCTGCGCGCTCACCAGCAGGCCACGCCGCGGAAAATACGGGTCGTCGAGGGTGTTCCAGGTGTAGTCGAGGCCGTAGGAGGCAAAGCGCGAGTCCACATTTGCTGGCAGCCGGGTGGCCTGCTGCAGGGTCGAATTCTGGTTGAGCAGCCGCGAATTGCGCTGTTCGAAGAACACAGCCAGCCGCCCTGCCTGGGCCGTGGGGTAGGCTACCTGCACCCGCGGCCGGGTGGTCAGAAAAGAGGTGTCCTGCTTAAGCAGGTTGAAGGAGGCGCTGACTTCGAGCGGGGTGCCGAAAAACGTGGGGTGCAGGTACTGGGCATCGAGCAGCTGGGAAGTGGCATCGAGCTTGCGCCACTGCACGCCCAGGCCCTTGCCGCCGCCCCCGATGTTGCGCAGGTTCAGGGTCACGTCGCCGGTAATCTGCACCTTCTTCTGGCCCAGGCCGGGGTTGGGGTTGGGCAGCACGCCCACAATGGCATCGAACTGGTTGGCCGTGCGGTCGTCGAGCAGGAAGTACACCCGGGCCTGGCCCTGGGAAAAGCGCACCTCGGGCGCGGCCTTCACCTGCAGGTAAGGCAGCTGGCGCAGCCGCCGGTCGGCCTCGCGCAGGCGCTGCTGGCTGAAGGGCTCGTTGGGCTCAAGCTGGAGGTAGCGGGTGAGGAACCGGGCCTTGGTTTTGGTTTTGCCGATGATCTGAATGGAGTCGAAGACCACGGCCGGACCCCGGCGCAGCACTACCCGGCCCTCGATTTCGGTGCTGGTGAGCATGAGCGAGTCGAGGCCGATGGTGGCGAAGGGGAAGCCCTGGTTTTCGGCCTCGTGGAGCACGTTTTCCTGGAAGCGCACCCACTCCTGGGGGCGCAGGGGTTGCTGGCGGTAGAGCTTTTCGCGGAAGCCGCCCCGGGTGAGCAGGGCGTCGCCGAGGTTGCCGTTGCGCAGGCGGGCCCAGCGGAACTGCTCGCCCACGTACAGGCGCACCGTCAGCGTGTCGGAGCCGGGGCCCCAGCGCAGCTCGTCGGCCGAGGCCGTGAGGTAGGCATCGGCCTGCAGGGCCAGCACCAGCTGGCGCACCTCGCGCAGGGCGGCCAGCGAATCGGGTAGCTGCTGGCGGTAGCGGTAGGGGCGCAGCACGGCGGCATCGGCGGCTTCGGTAGCCAGGCGCAGTACCACCGGGCGCACCGGCCGGGGCGGGGCGGGCGCGGCTTTCCGGGCCGAATCGGGCGGCGTGGCCACGGCCGGCGAGGCGGCCAGCGGCGGGGCGGCCGGGTTGAGCGGCGTGGTGCCCTGGGCCCCGGCCCCCCGGACCACGCTCAGCAGCAACCACCAGAAAACGAGCAGACGGGCGTACATTTGTAACCAGGCAACGCGAAACGCCGCGTTTAATTTCCCGAAGATACTTTTTCGCGGTGGCACGGACTTTAGTCCGTAGCCCGCACCAGCCCACCTGTTTTCGCCGCTTGGTGCTCCGGCGCTGATTTTCCGGGCTGGTTTTCCCATTCTTGACTTTTGGGCTACGGGTTGAAGTCCGTGCCACACCCACTCCTCCCGCTTTGTCCGGCATCTACCTCCATATTCCCTTCTGTAAGCAGGCCTGCCACTACTGCGACTTTCACTTCAGCACCAGCATGGGCCTGAAGGAGCGGCTGGTGGAAGCGCTGGTGAAGGAAATGGACCTGCGGGCCGGGTACCTGGCGCCCGGCGCGCCGGTGAACACCATTTACTTCGGGGGCGGCACGCCCTCCCTGCTCACGGCGGCCGAGCTCGATACCCTGCTCTCGGCCATTTTCGCGCGGTTTGCGGTGGCCCCGGACGTGGAAATTACCCTCGAAGCCAACCCCGACGACCTCACGCCGGCCAAGGTGCGGGAGCTGGCGGCCTCGCCCGTGAACCGGCTCAGCATCGGGCTCCAGAGTTTCCACGAGCCGCATCTGCGGCTGATGAACCGGGCCCACTCGGCCCAGGAGTCGGGGGCGGCGGTGCGCCGGGCCCAGGACGCGGGCTTCGAAAATATTTCGGTGGATTTGATTTACGGGGTGCCCGCGCCCGACCACGGCATCTGGGAGCAGGACATGGCCGCCGCCTTCGCCCTCGGCGTGCCCCACCTCTCCTGCTACGCCCTCACCATCGAGCCCGATACCGTGTTCGGCCGCCAGCTGCGCAAGGGCAAATTCCTGGCCCCGCCCGACGAGTTCGTGGCCCGGCAGTTTGAGCTGCTGCTCACCGAAATGGCCCGCCACGGCTACCAGCAGTACGAAATCAGCAACTTCTGCCGGCCCGGCCGCGAGTCGCGCCACAACTCGGCCTACTGGGGCGGGGTGCCCTACCTGGGGCTGGGGCCGAGCGCCCACTCCTTCAACGGCCACAGCCGGCAGTACGCGGTGGCCAACAACCCGCGCTACGTAGCGGCCGTGCTCGAGGAAGGTACCGTGCCCGCCACCGAAGAAATCCTGAGTTCCCGCGACCAGGCCAACGAGTACCTGATGACCAGCCTGCGCACCGCCCGCGGCTGCGACTTGGCCCGCCTGCGCGACGAGCTGGGTGTGGATCTGCCCGCCGCCCGGGCGGCTTACCTGGCCCACCTGCAGGCCACCGGCCTGGCCACCCTGGCGGGCGGCTGGCTCCGCCTCACCGACGCCGGCAAGCTCCTGGCCGACCACATCACCCTGGAGCTGTTCCAGGAATAGAGCGAGCCGGCGGGCCGGGGTTTTGGGCGGCCACTGGCGGCGTTTTTCGGGTTTTCTTCTTTCTTTGGGAAAGGGCTACGGCACCTGCGGCCTGCCGGGCCGGTTCTCCCCCAGGGGTTCGTCTGCCAACTTAGTGATTATGAGACGACTGATTGACGCGCTGGCCGACGATACGGATTTCTTCATCGAACAGGTGCAGCTCACGGCCATCGTGTTCGATAACTCCGACGACGTGACCATCTGGGCCACCACGTTTTTCGACCAGGAGCCCCACTTTTTTCACCTGGGCCTCACGTTTCAGCAGCTCGACCTGATGCTGCGCCTGGCCGGCGCCCGCACCGAGGCCCTGCAGGAAGACGTGGCCGATGCCTTGGCTACCGTGCGCGAGTGGCCCTGCCTGCTCGAGTACAGTACCGAAGCCGACCCGCCCGTGCCCCTGCCCAACGTGGCCCTCAAGCTCTCCTGCACCTACCCCGCCGATGAGCTGTTCGGCGACGAAGATGAGGAGGCCGAGGACGATTCCTTCGACATCAGCATGAACGCCGACAGCGAAGACGCCGACGAATTTGAATCCGGCCAGCCCCACAATATCTTCTACCTCGAAGACGTATTTTTGCGCGTAGAGCCCTGATTTCTATGTTCTACCTGATTCCGGGTTTGGGGGCCGATGAGCGGGTGTTCCGGCAGCTGGCGCCGCGCCTGCACGGCGAAACGCAGCTGCTGCCCTGGCTGCCCCCCGAATCGGACGACGAAACGCTGCCGCACTACGCGGCCCGGATGGCGGAGGCCATTCCGCCCGATGCTGCCGGGTGGCTGGTGGGCGTGTCGTTTGGCGGCGTGGTGGGGTTGGAAATCAACCGGTTGCGGCCGAAGCTGCGCACGGTGCTCATCAGCAGCATTCCCGATGCCAGCTGCCTGCCGCCCCTGCTGAAGCTGGTGCGGGCCACCGGCCTGTACCGCCTGTTGCCGCCCCAGGCCCTGAAGCTGTTTCCGCGGGCCGGGCAGTGGTATTTCGGGGTGAAGGGCGGGGGCGAGTACCGGCTGTTCAAGCGCATCCTCCGCGACATGGAGCCGCGCTACACCCGCTGGGCCATTGCCCGGCTCCTGCACTGGGACAGCACCTCCGTGGGCCGCAGCATCCAGATTCTGGGCACCCAGGACCGCGTTTTCCCGCCCGGCCCCACGCCCGTGGAGTACCTCATCCCCGGCGGCGGCCACTTCATGGTCGTCAGCCACGCCCGCCAAATCGCCCGGATTCTGAATGGGTTAGAAGTAGAGGGTGAGGAGGTAATGGGGTGATGGGGCGAGGAGGTGATGGGGCGAGGAATAGAACGTCATGCTGAGCGAAGGCGCAGCCGGAGTCGAAGCATCTCTACCGCAATGCTAACTCCACTGATTGCAACGAAGCAGTCGAGATGCTTCGACTGCGGCTGCGCCTTCGCTCAGCATGACGTTCTTTGTTGCTTCTTCATCACCTCCTCACCTCCTCACCTCCTCACCTCCTCACCCCAAAACCCATGCTCGCCACGTATCCGCACCAGGGCCGCACGTTCAGCTTCAACCCCCACGAGCCCCTGGATATTTCCCTGCCCCTGGCCCCGGGCGGGCAGCAGGTGAACTGCTTCTGGGCCGAGCCAGTGCAGTTCGACGTGATTCGGGTGGGTGATTTTGTGGGCAGCGTAGCCGCCGGGGGCAGTACCAACTACCAGCGCGTGCACATCACGCCCCACGGCAACGGTACGCATACCGAGTGCTACGGCCATATTTCGGCCGAGCCGGGGGCTACGCTCAACCGTTGCCTGCGCCGCTTCCTGTTCGTGGCCCGGCTGGTATCGGTGCAGCCCCGGCCCCAGCCCAACGGCGACGAAGTAGTGATGCTGGCCGATGTGCAGCGGGAGCTGGAGGGTGGCCCCGCCGCGGCCGTGCGGCCCGAAGCCCTGATTCTGCGCACCCTGCCCAACCACCGCGCCAAGCGCACCCGCCACTACTCCGGCACCAACCCCACCTACCTGGAACCCGCCCTGGCCGAATACCTGGCCCAGCAGCACATCGAGCACCTGCTCCTGGATTTGCCCAGCGTCGACCGCGAAGAGGACGGCGGCCGGCTGCTGGCCCACCACGCCTTCTGGCAGTACCCCCACGCCACCCGCCAGGCCGCCACCATCACCGAACTCATCTTCGTGCCCGACGCCGTGGAAGACGGCCTGTTCCTGCTCAACCTCCAGATCACCAGCCTCGAACTCGACGCCAGTCCCAGCAAGCCGGTGCTGTATGAGGTGAGGTGGTGAGATAGTGAAATGGTGAGTTTGATGTTCAGCGGACCTAAAGGCGCAAGTAGCGCAAGCAGGACCAGCCGAACATCAAACTCACCATTTCACCATTTCACCACCTCACCTAATTCAACCACACTGTGAGCAGGATTTCGAAGCGGTGGGGGGCGAAGGCGTTGTAATAGGGGGCCTCGCCCTCGAAGCCGAGGACGTGGATCAGGGGCATGCCCTCAGTGCGCGAATCCACGGTGCGCACGGGGTAGAGCTGGCCCTGGCGGGGCCAGTCGCCGGCGTGGTTGTAGGGGCGCTGGGCGGCGTCGATGCAGCGGGCGTAGTCGATGAAGGGCGCGTGGCGGGTGGCCTCGGCCAGACTCAGATTGGCAACTTCGTACTTAGGCATGTATTCTCAACTGGGCGGAACGTGGTAAACGAATGTGAGCAATGTGCGGAATGCAAAAAGGTGGTGAGACGCATATGCTACCAGATTTTCACATTCTGCACATTGCCTACATTCAGACACATTAAATTATAGGCTGAACTTCAGGCTCACTTTCACCCCAAAGGTACGCGCATCGGGCGCGGTTCGGTAGGTGAGGCGGTGCAGGAAGTCAACCCGTACGATTTTAAAAATGTTCTCCACCGCGTAGCCTACTTCGGCGTAGGGCGCGCGGCCCAGCGACTGGAAGGTGGGCAGGGCCTGGCCGCTGACCGGGTCGGTGGGAGGGGTGATCTGGCGGTTGGCGGCACTCACGCGGCCGTAGAGCAGGTTGCCGGTGGCCACCAGCCGCCAGTTGAGCTGCCTGATGGCCGGCAGGGAATTGAGCATGAAGCCTCCGAACTGGTGCTCCAGCTGCAGGCCCGCGTACCGGTCGCTCACGAACTCGAAGTAGCGCATCAGGTTGTAGGCACCCGCGTTGTAGAACACCGACTGGTTGCCCAGGTGGCTTTTGAGCAGGGGGTAAGGCACCGTGCTCGGGATGTAGCCCGCGTCGAGGCGGTAAGTAGTGCGGCCCAGCTGGCCCAGCCGGATGCTGTGGTCGAGGAGGAGGTTGAACTTCTGGTAGCGGAAATCGGAGCCCAGCAGGTTGTTTACACCCAGCGTGTAGCGCACCGTGAGTACCGGCCAGCGCTTGAGGCCCACGGCCGTGCGCCGGTTCTGGTTGTTGGCCACCAGCACTTCGTCGCGGGCGTAGCGCGATTCCAGCACGATTTCGGAGAGGGTGAAATCGGAGCGGGTGGGGTTGCCGGGGCGGGGCTCGCCGGTGTAGTAGGCAAAGGGGTAGAGCGGCTGAAACTGCTGGCGGCGCAGCATCACGCGCTGGGTAAAGCCCCGGAACAGATCCGACTGCACGGCCACGCTGGTCAGGTCGCGCAGCAGGGGGCGGCTGCTGCTGATGTTGCCCAGGCGCGCGGCCGCCTCAAACAAGGGGTTTTCGAGGGCGTAATCGTTGTCGAGCAGGGCAATCTGGTCGATGTCATGGCGGTGCTCGAAGTTGGCCACCGTCCAGTGGCGGCGGTCCAGTACCCGCAGCACGCGCAGGCCGTACTTGAAGCGCCCGTCCTGGGTGCCGTAGGCCACGTAGGGCCGCAGCTGCCAGTCGCGGCTCCACTCCGTGGACGTGCGGAAACCCGCCCGCAGGCGCAGACCCTCAATATTATTATAGCCGAGCGTGGCCAGAATCGGGCCCAGATCCACCTTGCCCAGCGGGTAGTAGCCGTTCACCACAACATCGGCCAGCTCCAGCAAGGAGCGCACGGCCGGCAGCTGGCGCACGGTATCGAGCACCGTAAGCGTGAGCTGCTCCTGGCGACTGAGCGAATCAGGGCGGTTGGCCGCGAAAAAGCCCGCCGGCACCTCGTAGGCGTCGGCGGCTACTTCCAGGGGCTTGTCGTAGAAGGGCAGGGGCTTCACCTGGTTTACCACGAAACCGGAATACACCGTAGTGATGCGGGCCAGCACGCCGGTACTGCCTTGGGAGGGCTTGATGCTGATAACGAACCGGGTGCGGGTGGGCAGCCAGGGACCGGCCGCAGTGGGCGTCAGCTCCTGGCTGACGGCAATCTGCTCAATGAAGTTGAGGTTGGCCTGGGTGCTCACGGCCAGATCAAGCTGGCGCAGGGCGTAGGTATCGGTGGTAATCCAGATCGTGCCCTTGAAAGCCAGATCCTGGGGCCGGCGCGGCGTCACCTTGATTTTATAGCAGTAGTCGTCGCCCACCAGCAGCGAGTCCTGCAGCTCGTACTCGTAGGAAAATTTCCAGCCCTCGGCAATGGGCGAGACAAAGTCCTTGCCCACGATGCGGATCCAGTTGCGGTAGAAGTCCCAGTCCTGAAACGAGGAGCCCATCACCTGCGACACCACCGAGCCTTCGCGGGGCGCCGCGCCGTGCATCTGGGTTTTGCTCACTTCCTCGCGCTGGCGCAGCGGGTTGTTGTTCTGGTAGAAACGCGAGAGCACCTCGGAGGCGAAAACCGGCACCACGGGCCGGCCATTGGCGTCGCGGTCCAGGCCCAGGGTGTCGGCCACGGCCGTCATCTGGCGCAGCAGCTTGCGGCGGCTTACCTGGTCGGGCAGGTTATTGAGCAGCAGCTCGTTGCGGGCGTAACTGTCGTATTCGTAGGCCAGCAGCTCGGTTTTCTGGTTGCGGGCCCTGTTTTGCTGCACCCGGCGCAGAATGCGGTAGGCTGGGTTTTCGTGGGGTCGCACAATCACCTCGCCCAGTGAAACCGCCCCGGCCCCCAGCGCAAAGTTGACGGTTTGCTGGGCCTTGCTGCTGGACACGGCTTTTTTAACGGCCGAAAACCCGATGGCCGAGGCCGTGAGCGTGTCCACGGGGCCGGGGAGCGTGAGCTGGTAGCGGCCGTTTTCATCGGCCGTGGCGCCCTGGCTGGTGCCGCGCACGAATACTGAGGCGAAGGGAACCGGCTTGCCGTCGGCTTCCGTGATGCGGCCGCTAAACGTAATGCGTTGCGCCCAGCCCGCCGGAATAGTGAGCACGAGCAACAACAGGCACAGCGGATAAGCAAGACGCATACGGGATAAACTAGGGCGCGGGCAGAGGTCGGGAAGCTAGGTGCAGTAAGATACCGCCCCCGGCGGGAAAAACCCAGCCAACCCCGGCAAGTTCCCCCGCCGGCCCTGGCCTACTTGGGGCATTCTTCCCGGGTGAGGGTTTCGTTGATGCTGATGGCGGCCTTGCTGCCCTCGGCGGCGGCCAGAATGGCCTGCTGGGTACCGGGCGTGTTGTCGCCGGCCGCGTAGAGGCCCTTCACCGTGGTCTGCTGCTCCTTGCTCACCCAGATGGCGCCCTTGCCGGTGAGGCGGCAGCCCAGCTGCTCGGCCAGGGGGCTGCGCTGGTGCTGGTGGGCGTGAATGAACAAGGCCGCGCGGGCCAGCTTCGCGCCGGTTTCAAACACGAGGTGGCGCAGCTCGCCGCCGGCAGTGCCTTCCAGCCGCACCAGGGGCTCCTCGCGCACCGTAATGCGCTGGCGGCGCAGGCGGCGGCGGGCGTGCGCCGTGAGGTTGGCCGGGTCTTCCACGCACACTACCACATCGGGGCTCCAGCGGCTCACGAGTAGGGCCAGCCCGGTCACGAGCTTGGCCCGGCCGTACACGGCCACCGGCTGGTCGCGCACTTCCCAGCCGTGGCAGTAGGGGCAGTGCAGCACACCCCGGCCCCACAAATCCCGCATCCCCTTGATGGGCGGCAGCTCGTCCTCCACGCCAGTGGCCAGCAGTACCTTGCGGGCCGTGCGCGTGCTCTGGCGGCCGGTGGGCCCTTCCAGGGTCAGCTCGAAGTGCTTGCCGCACACGCGCACGGCCGTTACCCGGGCTTGCTTTATCTCCACCGACTCATACGCCGCAAGCTCCGCGCGACCCAGTTCCAGCAGTTGGGCAGGCCGGGTGCCGTCGCGGGTCAGGAAGCCCTGCACGGCGGGCGAAGGGGCGTTGCGGGGCGCGCCGCCATCGAGCACCAGCACCCGGCGCAGGCAGCGGCCCAGCACCAGGGCCGCGCTCAGCCCGGCACTGCCAGCCCCAATGATGGCGACATCAATATCGGTTACAACGCGGCCAGGTGCGTGAGGGCGAGCAGGCATACAGGGGAGCTTAGAAGGGGAGGAAATGGGGGACGGCGGGTACTGCTGAGTACCGAGGCATTCGGAATAAGTAGTCAGGCAACCTTCCGTCATCTGACTATCCTCAATGCGCAAGGAATCCAGAATGCCTATACCGACAAAGCCGGTTGCTGGTTGGGGGACTCTGGCCAACGGCCAGGCCCTAAAAAGCCGAATGCCCCTCGCCGGTTGGCAAGGGGCATTCGGTTACGGGTGGAAACAACCCGGAGGTTACTCCTTAATCAGGCGCTGCGTGAACGATTCGCCGTTGCCTTTCACCAGCACCAGGTAGGTGCCGGCCGGGAGGCTGGTTACATCCAGCGCCTCGTTGCTGGCTCCCGCCTGCGAGAAGCTGCGCAGTACGCGGCCGGTCATGTCCACGATGCTCACCTGGTAGGTGCCGGCCTCCGTGCCCGACAGATCCAGACGCGTGTTGGTCAGGTTCGAGGCGGGGTTAGGGTACACGGCCACGCTGGTGGTGCGGGTGGTCAGACCGAAAGTCACCGTCTGCACTGCGCTGAAGGTACTGGTGCCGTCCGTATCTACCTGCCGCAGGCGGTAGTAGGTTACGCGGCCCTGGGCCTTGTTGGCAGCCTGGGCGTCGGTGAGCGTGTAGTTCGTGGCCGAGGCTTTGGTGCCTTGGCCCTTCACTTCGGCCACGGCCGCAAACGCGTGACCATCAAAGCTGCGCTCTACCACAAAGTGGTCGTTGTTGAGTTCCTGGGCCGTAGCCCAGGTCAGGCGCGCATCGGCCCCGGCGGCCTTCGCCGAGAAGGAAACCAGCGTTACGGGCAGCGGACGGCTACCAATCGGAATCGTCACGCTCTGCGTATTGGTACCCCCGTTGATATCGGTAGTTGTTACGCTCACCGTGTAGCTGCCCTGACGGAGTAGCGTCCGGTCCGAAACGAAGAACTGGCCGGTAGTGGGATTGATGTCGATACCAGCTGCGTTGAGCAGGGCTTTGTCCGGCGCGGAAATCACCGCATTAGTTGTGCCTGTAGTTGGCAGGCCATTGCTGGCATCATTGACCAGGGCGCCGGTTGTAGCATCATATACCAGACCAGCGCTGTTGTAGCGAGCGGCATTAATATCCGTCACGTAAGCTAGTACATCGTTGTTGTTGTATACGTTTGCGCCACCTTTAGTCGGTGTATAGGCGTACACTGAGCTGTTGTCCTGGCCAACGGGCAGCGTGTACGTTGCCGTATTCAGCGAGCCCAGGTTGCTATTGTCGGTGGCCGTATAGTTAAAGAACGCATTGCCTATGAAACCGGTTGCTGGCAGGAAGGAGAGCTTGCCAGCATCGGCCAGTAGAACCACCGTGCCTTCGGTAACTGCCACGCCATCTACAAACATTGTTCCCTGAGTGGTGGTGTTAGGCAGATTGGTAAGTGTGAACGAACGAATCGTGCCGTTCGCATCAGTGGCAACCAGCGGCAAAATGGCTTGGGCCATGGTGGCTGTGCTGCCATCAGGGGCCGTGATGTTGTTCACTACGTCACGCGCTACCGGGGCCTGGTTGGCAATGTTCGTCCGATTCGTGTTGGTATTGTTAGCCGTATTGCTCTCTGCCGTCGAAGTGGAGACATTGGCGGTGAGCGTGTAGGCAGCCGTTGGGAAATCAAAGGCGATGGTGTTGATAACCGCCTGTAGGGTGCCCGAGTTGAGGGTCGGAATAGTTGGGAAAGTCACTAAACCCGAAGCGTTGTCGTAGGTTCCACCGCCCGAGATGCTGACCGTGCCACCGTTATTGGTGAGGCCGGCCGGAATCTGAACCGTTTGCTGCACGCTGCTGGCTGCCGACTTCCCGTTGTTGCGGGTGATGACGGTGTAGGCCACCCGCGAACCCGCGATGGTCGAACCTGGGCCGGTAATCGTGGTCTGCACATCGGCCAGGGCCGAAATGTTCACGCTGGTCTGGCTGATGTTGTTGGCTGGCACATTATCCGAAACATCCGAAGACGTGCTGGCGACAGCTAATACTGGTCCGGCACCCGGCGCCGCAATGGAGAACGTGTACGTCTGCGAGGCGCCGCTGGCGATGCTGACGTTGGCGGCGTTAGCCGTCAGCAGCACGATGCCCGTGCCATTGGCACCATTGCTGTAGCTGCCGCTGGACGTACCATTGGCAAAGCCGGTCAGGTCAGCGGGCAGTGCTACCCGGGTCCGGACGTCGGTGGCCGTGGCCGAACCGTTGTTGGTCACCGTTACGGTGTACGTGATGGGGCTGCCGGCCGCGTAGTTGGCTGCGTCGGCGCTGATGCTGACCGCTAGGTCGCTAAGGTCGCTGGTCACCGGACTCAACGTGATAGCCGAGTTGGCTACGTTGTTGCTCAGGTTCAGGTCATTGGTCGCCGCTGATACGTTAGACACGGCCGTTACATTAAGGCGGATTGCGTCAGGCGCAAGGAAGCCGATGGTGTTCGTCACCGTGCCATCGGCACCGGGAGCCACGTTCGTGCGCGTAGGGAAGGTCACAACGCCTGTGGTGGCATTGTAGATTCCGTCGCCCGAGACCGTTACGCCACTCAGGCCAGCAGGCAGCTGAACGGTGGTCGTTTCGGAGGCTGCCGGCGAGTTGCCATTGTTCTTGGTTGATACCGAGTACACGACCGGCGTACCGGCTACTACCGGCGAAACCGGTGTGGCGAGGACGATCTGCACATCGGCAGAGCGCTGGCCCGTGGTCGTCAGGGTAGCCGTGTTGTTGGTTCCATTCGACTCCGGAGTGGAGGTTGAGACGGAAGATACGCCGCTTACCTGCGTTTCGGTCGGCATATAGAAGCTCACCGTGTTCTGCGCCGTAGCGCCAGCCTCTACAGTTCCCAGGCTGAAAGTAACGTCGCCGGTGTTGTTATTATAGCTGCCACCGCCGCTGATGGTAACATTGGCTGGGCCGAGGAAGGGCGGAATCCGAACTGTCTGAACAGTACCCAGGGCCGCGGTGCTGCCAATGTTGGCCGCCGTTACGTTGTAGGTCACCAGCTGGCCGGCCACTGCGGTGGTCGTACCCGTGATGGCCGTCGTCAGATCCGTACGCGGGGTTACCGTAACGTTGGCAATGGCCACGTTATCGGCCGGAACGGGGTCGATAGTGGTGGCGGCAATGGCGGAAGTAGCCGTTACCGTACCAGCGGCCGGAGCCGTTACGCTGAAAGTGAAATTCTGGCTGGCACCGCTGGCCAGGGTAGCCAAGGGGGTGGTAGCCGTAATTTCGCCGGTTGTTGTGTTATACGTAAAGCCCGCTGGCAGGCCCGTAACTGTCAGGCCCGGGGCCAACAGAATCCGCAACGCCGGATTAGTGGCAGCCGACGGACCATTGTTGCCATAAGCCACGGAGTACTGATACAGTTCAGCCGGTGCCGGGTTAGCCGTAGAAGGCGTTATGGTCGTGAACAGATTGGCTTGGTTGTTCGTCGCAGCAGCATTTACCGTGAGTGCGGCCGTTGCCTGATTATTGGTCGTCACCGTTTCCACGCCGTTACCGGCCGCTATGTTGGCCGTTACCGAAACTGCGCCGGCCGCCGGAGCAATGAAGCTTACCGAATGGTTGGCGTTCTGCCCAACGGGTAGTGAAGCCAGGGTTGGGAACGTGACGATTCCCGTGCTTGCGTCATACACACCAAAGTCGGAAACATACACGTTAGTCAGGTTGCGGGGCAGCGTGACCGTTTGAGCTACAGCCGGGGCCGTGCTGCCGCTCAGGTTAAGTGAGGTAACGTTGAAGGTTACCAGTTGACCAGCTACTACTGTAGCCGGACCGCTAATGCGGGTGGCCAGGTCGAAAGCCGGTGTAATGACGACCGGAGCCGTTGCCACGTTGTTGGTCAGGACGATTTCGTTGCTGGTCGTTGAAATCTGGGCTGTACCATTAATTGGACCGCTGGTTGGAGCAGTAAACGTGATACCGTAGGTAGTGGAAGCGCCCTGAGCCAGCGTGCCGTTGGTCAGGAACGTAACCAGACCGGTGTTGTTATTGTAGCTCCCGCCGTTGGAAAACGATACGCCTGTCAGGCCGGCGGGCAGTTGCAGCGTCTGGGTGACGCCTGCTGCGCTGGTGTAGTTCGGGGTGGTCAGGTTGGAAGCCGTTACCGTGAACGTAACGGGTTGCCCGGCCTGTACGGTAGCAGCGGTGGTGGTTACCGTTGTGGCCAGATCGACAAGTGCACGAACCGTAACGGCAATGTTGGCCTGGTTAGAGGTTACGCCCGACGTACCATTGACGGTGTAGGGAATAACGGCCGTGCCGAGGAAGCCTGCCACGGGGGTAAAGGTCACGTTGCCTGCGTTATCGACCGTGAAGGTTCCTTGGCCGGCTACCGTTTTTGTGGTCTGGCGGCCGGGGGTGTTCGGGTCGAGGTCAACGGTGGCTACGTCGCGGGGAGCCCCGGCATCGTTACCCGTTACGCTGAACGTAATGGGCGTGTTAGGTGCGGTGACATTAACATCATTGAACGCCGTCACGCCAGTGGCCACTGGAATAGTATAGGTAGCCACGTTAGAGCCAGTGCCGCTGTTATCGGTGGCCGAGTAGGTGAAGGTGGCATTCGTAGTTCCGGCAGCATTACCAAAATCCGAGGCCGGATCGAAAAACAGGTTGCCGGCCTGAGCGGCCGGAATGACCTGGCCGGCCGTTACGGCCGTCAGGTTACCGCCCGTTGAGAGGAACAGGGTACCCGAAGCGGCAGTAGGCAGCGTCAGAATGGTGTAGGAGTCAATCTGGCCATCGGGGTCGGTTGCGCTCAACGCGGCAATAGGCGTAGCCGCGTTGGTGTTGGGCATGGCCGGGGAGTTGGTAACGTTAGCCGCTACCGGTGGCTGCGAAGCGCTGGCGCACAATACCGAGTTGGGTACGATCCGCTTGCTGATGTTGGCCGTCGTGCTGGCGTAGGAGAAGGTGAGCACGTTGCCCCCGCCGTTTTCACCGTAGATGATCAGCAGGTTGTGAACCCCAGCCGAGAGGGTAACAGTTGCTGAACGCTCTACAGTCCCATGCAAACCACCGTTGTTGATAGCGGCATTACCAGTAGTAGGAGCTACTACGGCGCCATCGAGCCACAGGTAGGAGGCATCATCGGAGCTCAGGTAGAACGTGTAAGAACCAGCCGTGGCAATAGTAATGCTTCCGCTGTAGCGGGCAGTGAAGGCCTCTGGGTCTGAAGCGCTACCGGTTGCCGGCGGCACGAGGTTACCCCAGCTGTTGGTAGCCGGGAAATTTACGGTGGCATCGTAGCGGGTTACCCCGGCCGTTTTGCCAGCGAAGAAGTTCAGGTCATCATTGAAGTAACCCGCGAAATATTCACCATACAGGCCGCTGCTGCGGGCGGGGCCGTACTGCGGGCCGGCACAGCCGTTCGAAGGTAGGCTAACAACCGTTGATACCTGGGCATTGGCCTGGCTGCCGTTGTTGTTGGTGGCCGAGGGGTCGGCGGTAGGGGAACTGCTGACCGCTACGCCCGTGATGGTCGTGCTGTAGTTCGGGGCCGGGAACGTGATGGCGTAGGTCAGGGCACTGCCCGCCCCGGGAGCCAGTGAAGCCGTGGTGGGCAGGGTTACCACGCCGCTGTTGTTGTTGTACGAGGCACCAGCGGGCAGATTGGCTGCTCCCAGCAGCAGGCCGGCGGGCAGTTGTACGGTAGATGCTACGGTAGCAGCGGCCGAAGGACCGTTGTTCTGCACCCGGGCCGTATAGGTAATGCTGGCGCCAGGAGCCACGGCCGTCTGCGTAGTCGAGAGAGTCGTGACAACGTCAGCTACGGCTGTTACCGGAATGGTGTAAGTAGCCGGCGTGGCATCCGAGACTCCCAGGTCATCGGTCACGGTGTAGTTGAAGGTGACGTTGCCTACAAAGCTGCCCGCAGGCGTGAACTGGAGTTGCGCTGCCTGAGCAGGTGTAAGTACGGTGGAGGTCGTAATGGGCGTACCGTTCAACGAGAGCGTACCTTGCGCAGGCAGGGTAGTAACCCGGTACGAGGCAATGGTGGCGTTACCGTCCGGGTCGGTGCCCGTCAGGGCCGGAATAGTGGTAGGTCCGGCGTTAGCAGCCACGGCTGGCGCGGTGATGTCGTTGGCTACGGGTGGGCGGTTTTGTACCGTCGTTACACTGGCGTTGGCCAAAGAACCGTTGTTGTTGGCGGGTTCAGTATCGGGGCTGGTTGAAGTGCTGGATGCCGTTCCCGTCACGCTGCCCGAAGCTGGCATCGTAAACGAAATAGTTGTGACGCTTTGCTGGTTGGGCGTCAGCGTCCCGATAAGGGGTAGCGTCAGCACACCAGTGCTGGCCACGTACGTGCCGCCCGTTACATTTTGCAGGTTCGTCGGCAGTTGCACCTGCGTGCGGACGCCTCCGGCATTGGTATCCCCCTGGTTACGGGTCGTGACAACGTAGCTAACTGTTTGGCCGGCTTGGCTGCGGGCCGGGCCGGTGAGCGTAGTAGCAATATCGGCCTCTTCGCACCAGGTAAAAGCCGAAATATATACGGCCTGGGTTCCAGGGTCAGTCAGTTCAGTTTGCAGGTTTTTGTAAATTAACTCCAGGCGCACGATGGGCTCCCGAAAGTTAACCGTCACGTTGCCATCGGGGCCTACTGTGCTGCCCGAGCCGGTGGCAGGGTTCGTGCGGCCGGTAATCCGGTTGCCGCCACTAAAAACGTTGTTGCCATTGGGCGCCAAGCTGATGTCGCTGGCAGCCAATGTCACCACTGTCCCGTCTACCTTATAACCGTTGAAGGTTACGTCATCCACGAAGGCACTGCCTTCAGCTGCGGTGCCTTTGTCCAAGTCACCCATCGTGAAGCTGAAGTTTTTCAGCGGACGATTGAAGACAAAGTTGGCGGTGCTGGTGATGTTGGTCGTGCCAGTGTAATCGGTAAACCAGTCGAGGGCATAGCCCGGGCTGCCAACCCGGTAATCCGTAGTAAGCGTGGTTTGCCCGGCGGGTGCCGCGTAGTCTCGGGTCGTGATGGTCACGTTGGAATTGGCCACGGCCACCGTACGTGGTGCCGACCAGTCTTCTCCGTCAGGCCGGGAGGTAAAATCGAATACTAAGGCCTGAGCACAAGTCGCCTTGTTTACCGGAATGCCGAATCGGCCAATGTTGGAGTCGGCTCCATCATTATCTTTTATTCGGAATGAGGCAATAGCATCCGTTCCGGAATAGCCTATCACGGGCTGGAAAGCGAGTTGCGCCGACCGGCCAACGGGATAATCGGTGTTGAGCTGCGCTGGTACGCCGTTCACGTACAGCGTGCCGATGGTAGCAGTGGCGGGCAGGGCTGTAAAACGAAATGACGCAACAGTGCCGTCTATGTCCACAAAGCCCCAGGCGGCCAGGTCCCGCAGGTTCTGGCGCAGGCCGTTCCCGATGAGCGTAGGGTTAGTAAAGTCCCGCGCTGTCGGAGCCGTGTTGATTATCTGAAACGTGTAGTTAGCCTCCGGCGAAGTTCCGTCGGCATTGCGGGCGCGGAATCGGAAGGACGTACTGCCTAACGTGGCATTAGTAGCCGCGCTAAAGGCAATAAATTCCGCCTGCTGAGCAGTTACTACCTGACCTGCCGTGACTGTAGTGTAGAAGGAGACAGTAGGATCAGCCACATAGAGAATTCCCTGGCTCGCCGTGGGCAGCGTAGAAAAAACAAAGCTGGTCGCATCCCGGCTGGTGCTGGAAAGCCTTGGTAACAACCGAATGATACCCGTTCCCCGGCCTACGCTAGTTGTGGAGGCAATATTGGCTACCGTGGGAATAGCCGCAGGCCTGTTGGGAGCCGTAGTAGCTGATGCGGTGCGATTGCCTTCTTCACTGGCGAAGGGCGTCAGCAGGCTAGCGGCATTTGCCTGCTCGAAAAGCGGGTGCAACGTGCCTTGCGGCTGTACCAGGCTGGCGCGAATACTGGAACTGGCCACCTCAGCGGCTGGCAGAGCCGGCCGGGTCTGTGCCCAACCGGGCACTTGCCCTATACCAGTCCAAGCCGCCAACAAGAGTAGCGTGCGTAAAGAGTTTCTCATGCGTACTAACAGGAAAATTGTAAGGCAGGTCAGGTGGCCTCCCAGAACTAGAAAACCAATTCCCAAAGGTACGCCGGCTGCAACTCTCCCAATGCATTTTTTCACGGGGTAAAAGCGCCCGTTCACCCTGTTAAATACCTGATTCGCAGAATTTCCCCGGGTAGCACAGTCCGTAAATGCCGAAGCCCGGAGTTCCATTTTGGAACTCCGGGCTTCGTGTTTCCTGCTAAGTGTTGGATTACTCGCTCTTAACCAAGGGTTTTACGAACAGCTTGCCGTTGCCCTGCACCCGTACCAGATAGCTACCTACCGGCAGGCCGGCTACGGCCAGTTCTCCGGTGCTACCACCCTCTGCTTCCAGCGTCTGCACCACCCGGCCCGTCATGTCCATGATGGTGACGGTGTAGCGGCCGGCGGCCAGTGCTTTCAGGTCCAGGTAGGTGGGCGCCTGCCCGGAGGTAGGGTTGGGGTACACCACTACATCGGTTGGGGCTACGGTCTGGAAGGCTACCGTCTGGACCGACGTCCGGGAGGCCGTACCATCGGTGTCGACCTGGCGCAACCGGTAGTATACCGTGCCCTGCAACTGCCGGCCGATACCGGTATCCGTGAAGTTGTAGCGGGTAGCGGAGCTGGTAGTACCTTGGCCGGTTACCCGGCCGATGTTGGCAAACGTGCGTCCATCCAAGCTGCGCTCCACCACGAAATGGTCGTTGTTGAGCTCCTGGGCCGTTTCCCAGTTCAGGCGCGCATCGTGGCCAACGGCCCGGGCCGAGAAGCTGACCAGCGTAACGGGCAGTGGGGCCGCCCCGATGGTGAAGCTCACGGGCTGGGTGTTGGTGCCCCCGAACTCATCCACGGTCGTTACCTGAATGGTATAGGTTCCGGCAGCCAGCTTGGTGCGGTCCTGCACCGAAATCAGGCCGGTAGTGCTGTTGAGCGTGAGTCCCAGATTAGTGAGCTGAGCAGTACCCGCCGCATCGGTGCTGGCGTTGGTAAGGCCGTTGTCGGTCACGTTGCCGGTTGCATCGTAGGCCCCGCCGTTCAGATCAAACACCGAGGCAATGGGGTCGTTGTTCTGGTAGGCCGTCGCGCCGCCCCGCACGGGGGCAGCGGTATAGAGGGAGCTCACATCCTGCCCAACGGGAATGGTATAGCGGGCGTTGGCTGACGTAGCGTTGAGGTCGTCCGTTACCGTGTAGGTGAAGAAGGCGTTGCCCGTAAACCCGGCGGCCGGATCAAAGAACAACTCCCCGGCCTGGGCGGCCGGAATACTCTGGCCTACCGTTACGGGCTGGTTGTTGAAGAGCAACACGCCCTGGTTGGCATCCGGCAGCGAGGTGATGGTGAAGAACGCCAGCGTGCCATCGGCATCCCGTCCGCTCAGGGGCGAAAGAGACAGGGCGTCGGCGGTATTGCCCTGGGGTGTTGTCTCGGAGTTGACAACCTCAATGGCCACGGGGGGCTGATTACCCAGGCTGGTATTCTGCGTAGCCGTGTTGTTGCCCGCATTCGACTCGGCAGTGGCAGTTGTTACCGCACCCACCACGCTGTAGGCTACAGTGGGGGCCGTGAAGCTGATGGTGTTCGTTATCTGATTGGCTACCCCCGGCGCCAGGCTCTGGTCGGGGAAGGTCACCAGACCCGAAGCACTGTCGTACGTGCCCCCACCCGAAACAACTACGTTCAGCAGGTTAGCGGGCAACTGCACCGTCTGGCGGGTAGCAGCGGCCACCGAAGGGCCGTTGTTGATGGTCACAACGCTGTAGGTTACGGCGCCGCCCGGCGTGGTGCTGGCCGGCCCGGTTACCAGGGTCGCGACATCGGCCTGGGGCATTACCGTGATGGTGCTGGCCGCCGAGTTATTGGCCGGGTTCGACTCGCTCTGGCTGGCACTCACAACGGCCGTGGCCGTGAACGAGCCGCTGGCCGGCGCATTAACCGTCACCGTGTACGCCGGTGAAGTAGCGCCAATGGCCTGGGAAGTCACCGCCGGGAAGGTCACAATGCCGGTTGTGCTGTCATAGCTGCCCCCGTCGGAAACTACCACGCCCGTCAGACCGGCCGGCAGGTATACCAGTTGCTGCACGTTGGTGGCCGCCACGGCACTGGTGGCACCGTTGGTGTTGCGGATGGTAAACGTTACGGGCTGGCCGGGAGTACGCGTAGTAGTACTAGGCGTAATGGTCGTCAGCAGGTCGATGGTCTGGGCCGTAGGAGCCGAGAGGGGAGTAACCGTAGTAGCCGAGTTGTTACTGGTCACTTCTTCATTCTCGGCCGCCACGTTGGCCGTGAGGGTCAGCTGCGTCGAAGCCGGGGCCAGGAAGCGGATGGTGTTGGTGATGGAGCCGACCGGCTGGGAGGCAACCGCCGGGAAGGTCACGATGCCGGTCGTGGCATTGTAGCTGCCGTCGCCCGATACCACCACGCCCGTCAGGCCGGTTGGCAGCTGCACCGTGGTAACGGCATTCACCGCGGCCGAGCTGCCCCCGTTGGTCGTCGTCACGGAATACGTCACCTCGTTGCCGCTCACGGCCGTTGCCGGGCCGGCCAGGCTAACGGTCAGATCGGCCACTGGCGTAATGCTGGTGATGATGGCAGCGCGGTTGTTGGCCAGCATCGTTTCGGGCGACGAGGTACTCACCGAGGCCACGTTGTTCAGCGGTCCGGCGGCCGGGGCCGTGTATTGAATGGTGTTGGTCAGGGAGGTCCCGGGCTGCTGGAGGGCAATGGCCGGGAACGTCACCTCGCCGCTAAGCGGGTCGTAGCTGCCCCCGCCCGATACCACCACGCCCGTCAGGCCGGCCGGCAGGGCCACGCGCTGCACCACATCGGTGGCGGCCACGCTGCCTGCGTTGGTCGTCCGGACCAGGTAGGTGAGGGACTGCCCGGCCGTGGCCGAGGTCGGGCCGCTGAGGGCGGTCTGCACATCAGCTACCGGGCTCACCCGCACATCGGTGGTGGCTACGTTGTTGGCCGGCATCGGGTCAGTGGTGACCGAGGCCACGCTGGCCACGGCCGCTACCAGGCCGGAAGCCGGAGCCGGGAGGCTGATGGTGTACGTCGTGCTGCTGCCGCTGGGCTGCGAGGCTACTGCCGGGAAGGTCACGAGACCGGTCGTGCTGTCGTAGGTGCCTCCATCGGAAACCACCACGCCCACCAAACCGGCCGGCAACGATACCGACTGCACCACCTCCGTGGCCGAGCCGGGGCCGTCGTTGCCCTGGGTAACCGTCAGGGTCAGGGGCGCGCCCGGGGCCACCGTGGCGGCGTTGGCGGTGATGGTGGTGAACAGGTTGGCCGTGCCGGCTGCCGGAGCCGCTACGGTGGTGGCCGGAGCCGAGGCCGTGTTGTTGGCCGGGTTCACGTCGCCGGTGGCGGGCGTTACTGCTGCCGTCGCCGTGAAGTTGGTGGCCGGTGCCAGGAAGCTGACCGTGTTATTGACGCTGACCCCGCTGCTCAGCGTGGGCAGAGCCGGGAAGGTTACCAAACCGGTGGCCGGATCGTAAGTGCCGCCGTTGCTCACGTATACCTGCATCAGACCAGCGGGCAGCTGGGCCGTCTGCCCCACGTTGATGGCCACGGACGGACCGTTGTTCTGGGTGATGATACTGAACGTGGTGAGCGTGCCGGTAACCGTAGTGGCCGGGCCGCTGATGCGCGTGAGCAGATCAAAGGCCGGAGTAATGGCGATGGTGGCCGCCGACGTATTGTTGGCCGTGCTGCCCTGTTCGCTTTCGGTGGTCGAAATACTGCCGACAGCCGTTACTGCCTCCCCCGAGCCGGGGGCCGTGAACAGAATCCGGAAAGTACTGCCGGTGCCGGTGGGCAACGACGCCACTTCCGGGAAGGTCACCAGACCGGTAGCCGGGTCGTAGGAGCCACCGTCGGGCAGGGAAACGCCCGCCAGGCCGGCCGGCAACTGTACCTGCCGCACCACCTGCGTTGCCGCGTTGGGGCCGTTGTTGCTGAATTCGACCGTGAACTGACCCTGGGTGCCGGCGGCAATGGGCGAAGCCTGGGCCGTTACGAGCACGGCCACATCGGCCACGCCGCCCACGGTGAGTTGCAGCGTCGACTGATCGGGCGCCGCGTTGGCACCCTGAGCCGTGGCGGTAGTGGTGTTGCTGACGACGGTAGCCGTGCCCGGGGCAGCGGGGGCCGTGAAGCTGAACTGGTAGCTGTTGGTAGCGCCGCTACCCAGGGCGGCGGCCGTCCCGAAGTTGATGACGCGGGTAGTCGGGTTATAGGTCGCTCCGTTCGGAATCACGACGGCGGTGGCCCCAATCGGCAGGGTCACGGTCTGGGCGACGTTGCTGGCGGCACTGGGGCCGGTGTTGCTGAAGGTGGCCGTGTACGTGCCGGTGGGCTGGCTGGCCAGGACGCTGGTCGGGCCGCTTACCACGGTGGTGACATCTGCCACGGGCGTAACGGTAATGGTGCCGCTGGCCGAGTTGTTGGCCGTGTTGGGGTCGCGGGCATCACCACCGATAACTGAGGAGGCCGTAACCGTTCCCCCGTTGGCCGGGCTGGTGAACGTGATAACTGAATTGGACGAAGCTCCGCTGGCCAGGCTGCCTACTGCACCGTAGGTTACAATACCGGTAGCGGGATTGTAGGAGCCCCCATTTGAAGCAACTACATTCTGCAGACCCGCCGGCAGTTGTACCTGGCGCACTACATTGTTGGCAGCATCGGGACCATTATTGGTGAAGGCTACTGTAAACTGCCCCGTAGCACCGGCGTTGATGGGAGTAGCCAGTGGCGTAACGGTGGTCAGCAGATCAGCCTGAGCACAGAAGCTCAAACTATTGATACCAATATTCTGCGTGCGGAGAGTTGTCGTATTGTTAGAGGTGTTGAAGTAGACGAGGCGAAGCCGCCGAATGGGGGTGGTAAAGCGTATCGTAGCATTGCCCGCAATATTGCCTGCCCCTACACTCTGCGTACCCCGGAGTATATTGGGTGCAACAAAGCTATTGGCAGCTCCCAAACTAAAGTTGGCTGAACTTAATGGAATCTGTGTGCCCCCGGTAGCTACGTCATAAGCTTCAAAGGCGATGTTATCGATAAAGTTACCAGTAGTTTGATCCGCGTCAACATCCTGAAAAGTCAGCGTAAGATTGTCTGTCAAACGGTCAAAGAGTAACGTTACGGCAGATCCACCACTGATAGCAGTAGTAGTCTGGTTCCATACCAATGTCTGTCCCTGCAAAATTCCTGGACTGGTGCCCACAGCAAACACGTTAGCTCCTGTTACCTGTGCAGTCTGGTAATCGGTGTAGCTAAATGTGGTGCCGTTTACTGTTTCAGTGCCCGTCTTGCGGCTGCCAGCAGTAGCAGTAGTGTAGTTTAGGGTGCTCACCTGATTACAGTCACTCACAGTCAGCGTGCGGGTGGCCGTGTTGTTGGCCGTGGCGCCGTTCTCGTTGCCGGGCGTGCTGGTGGAGGCCGTTACGGGGTAGCTGCCGGCCGTTGTTGGTACCGTGAAGCCGAACGTGAAGGCGTTGCTGCTGCCGCTGGCCAGCGTGGCCGCCGGGCCGAAGTCAATAACCCGGGTCGTGCTGTTATAAGTTGCGCCGGCAGGCAGCGTTACGTTGGTGGCGCCGGCGGGCAGCGTCACGGTGCGCGTCACCTGCTGGGCTTCGTCGGGGCCATTGTTACCGTATTCTACGGTGTAGCTCACGGTGTTGCCCACATTGGCCGCCACCGGCCCGGCCGTGAAGCGGGTGTACACATCCACCACCGAGCACCACGACATGGAGTTGATACCGATAACCTGCCCGCCGGGGTTATCAATAGGCTCCGTGTTGCGGTAGGTCAGGCGCAGGCGCACAATGGGCTGCGGGAACGTCACCACCACGTTGCTGTTGGGGCCGAAGTTGTTCAGGTTGCCCTGGCCGGTAATGCGGTTGGGGCTGCTGAAGTTGTTGGAGTTGTTGGGAGCCAGGGCAGCATCGGCCGCCGAAAGCGAAATGAGCTGCCCGCTGGCCGTAAAGCCATCGAGCTGCAATTGATCGGTCCAGACGCCGCTAACTTGGTCAATGTCCGCTAAAGCCAGGGAGAAGTTTTCCAGGGGCCGGCTGAAGGTAAAATCCACCGAAGAGGAGTTATTGGCCGATGACGAGTAATCCGTCTGCCAGAGCAGGGTTTTGCCGGGCAGGGACTGGCTGTCGAAAATCAGAAGATCAGTTTCACCGGCCGGGGCCGTGTAGTTGCTGGCCGTGATGGTCACGCCTTCTACCAGAATCGACTGCGTCGTCTGGAAGCTGCGCCCGTCGGCCAGGGTGGCAAAGTTGAGCGTGCTGGCCTGTCCGCAAATGGCCCGAGCCACCGGAATGCCGTAGCTCGCCACGGCGCCGCCAGTGCCGCTGGCATTACGCGCCGTGTAGTTGAATACCGCCGTACCGAAGAAGCCGGCCGCCGGGTCGAAGGTCAGCTGGCTGGCCTGGGCGGGAGTGATAACCTGGTTTACCGTAACAGCCGTGCCGTTCAGGGCCAGTACGCCCTGGGCGGCCGTCGGAATGCTGGTGATCTGGTAAGTGGATGCCGCCAGGCTGCCGGGCTCCACGGCCAGTGGTTCGGTCAGGGGCGTAGCCGGGGCCCCGGCCGGCACAATCTGCGAAATCAGCTGGGCCGCAACCGGTACCTGCTGAACCGTCAGGGTCACCGTGCTGGTATTTGTCGAGAGTTCTCCATTATTGTTGCGGGGGCGGAATCCAAACGTGGTACTGACATTATCGTTGACTGATGGAATCGCTACTACTTGGTTGAAATTGCTCAGCAAAATCTCATCCGGGATGTTGGCAGCGACAATCTCCCGTAAGGCCCCGGTCGTGGAGTTCCGGGCAAATACCCGCGCAACAGCAGGGTTGGGAGCGGCCACGAAACGGTAGGCACGGATGGGAAAGCCGCCGTTATTGGTAATCAGTGGGGCTACGTCAACCAGGAACAGCACGTTAGTGATGCCCGGCAATACAAAATCGCCATTGACCACCGTAGGGGCAGCTTGAGGGCGGGCCACTCCCGGGTTGCTGCGCGCTGCCCGAGGTTGGCTGATACCTGTGAGGCGGGCCTCCCGCAGCACGGCCTGGGGTGCTGGCTGCTGCCAGCGGAAGGAAGGCGGCCGCAGGTCGCTGATGTCGGAAAGAACTGCCGCCGGGGCCGGCGTCACCTGTTGGGCCTGTCCGGCTGGAGCAAACAAGCTGCTGCCCAGCAGCAGGGCCACCCAAAGACGTAAAGCTTTCTTCATGATGCCTATAAAAACGGTAGGTGAATGGTATGCGTGCTGAAAGAGAGCCACCCGAAGGCAGTGTCGTGGTCTACAAATCTGCCTTGGCAAGACCTTGTAAATGACATTTTTCGATGAACGGCCCTAATTCCCCTGCAAACCTACGGGATGGCATTAGGATTGGATGTAAGTATCTATAAATGAAACGGGTATGAGGTCATATTGGGAAGGATGAGCGCCCTTTCCCATAATAGGAAAGCGCGCTTGACCAAGCTTTGGGGCAGCAGTGCCGGTAATCAGGAAGCGGGGCAATGCGGAAGCGGGTGAGCATACCAAAAGCCCGGTGCCCCTGGCACGGCCAACCAAGGGTCGGCCGCGCCAGGGGCACCGGGCTTTATATATAAGTAAGGAATCGGGCTGCGTCTAAAAGACGCGGGAGTTCACTCCCGCGTCGGGCCGCAACGCCTAATACACCTGATTCCGGCCGCTCTGGTCTACCAACTGCCGGATGTCGGCGTTGAAGCCGGCTTCCTCGCGCAAATCTTCCAGCGGGATGTGGAAGCGGTACTTCCAGAAGTGCGTGGGGTTGGAGGGCACGTTGATCTGCTCGGCCAGCGGGTCCTGGCGGCGCAGGCGCGCATCGAGGGCCACCAGGTCCTGGAGGGGGAAGATGGCCCACATGGCCGGCGAGTACAGGTGTTGCACCGTGATTTCGCGGGCCACCCAGGGCTCACAGAAAGGCGGGGCCTGCTCGTGCCAGTGGCCCAGGATGGTTTCGAAGAAGCGCTGGGTCTGCTCCCGGTCTTCTTCCCACCAGCCGCGCAGGGTGCTCATGTCGTGGGAGCCGGGGCTCACTACGCTCAGGTAGGGCGCGTGGTCGGGGTGGCCGAACTCGGTTTCCGGGTTGGCGGGCATGCGCTGGATATTGAGGCCCAGCATACCCAGGGCTTTCATCACGCCCGGCACCGAGGCCGGCACCATACCCAGGTCTTCGCCGCAGATGAGCATGTCGGTGGCCCAGCGCACGGCCGGCAGCTTGGTCAGACCCTGGCGGCGCCAGAAGTCCTCGTGGCGCTGGAAGAAAAAGTCGTTGTAGAGGGCCAGCAGGCGGGGGCGGCTGTACTCGTCGAGCTCCCGGTAGGAGCGGCTTAGGTAGAGCGTGATGCGCGGGTGGTAGAAATCGGCCTGCTGGTCGTCGGGCACAAAGAGCACCTCGTTTACCAGCCCGAACAGGCCGGCGCGCAGCCAGCGGTAGTGCTCGGCGTTGGCCGGGTCCTGGCTGATTTTCTCGTGGATGACGGCCTCAATCTGGCGCTGGGTGCGCACGTGCTCCTTGAGGCGGATGGCGCCGTAGCCGGCGTCTTCCATGAACTCCCCGAACACGGCCGGGGCCTGGGCATGGAACACGGCTTCGAGCACATGCCAGCGGATGTAGGGCTCGCAGAGGCGGCCGTAGTCGAACCAGCCGAGGCGCTGCTCAATCTCGTGGCGGTGCAGGGGCAGGGCCGGCGAGAAGTGCCCGAGCAGGCCCTCCACCGAGTGACCGGGAATCTCCCAGATGCGGAAGAAGCCCAGGATGTGGTCGATGCGCAGGGCGTCGAAGTAGCGGGCCAAGTGGCCCATGCGCTGCTGCCACCACTGGTAGCCGTCCTCGGCCATCCGCTCCCAGTTATAGGTCGGGAAGCGCCAGTTCTGGCCCGTTACCGAGAAATCATCGGGCGGGGCGCCGGCCTGCTGGTGCATGTGGTAGAGCTCGGGCTGGGTCCAGGCGTCCACCGAGTGGCGGTAAATGCCGATGGGCAGGTCGCCCTTGACCACCACGCCGTGCTGGCGGGCGTAGTCCACGGCCGCGCGCAGCTGCTTGTCGAGGTGGTACTGGGTGAAGAAGTGCAGGCCGAACTCGTCGAAGTCGGGGTTGTCTTCCCGGGTGAGCTCGGCGGCGGCGGCCGGGGTGCGGAACTCCGCGGGCCACTGGTTGAAATCGGCCGTGCCGAACCGGTCGCGCAGGCCGCAGAAGGCCGCGTAGGGCATCAGCCAGGCCTGCTGCTCGTCGCGGAACTGCCGGAAGTCGGGGTTGGCGAGCAGGGCCGCTTTTTCCTGCTGGTAGAGCTGGCGGATGAACTGCCACTTGGCGTTCATCACGGGCTCGTAGTCCACAAAGTCCTTGGCGTTGAACTCCGCGCGCAGGCGGTCCAGCTCTTGGCGGGCGGCCGGGTCCTGCAGCTCGGCAATGCTGTCGAGGTTGAGGTACTGGGGGTGAAGGGCAAACACCGAAATAGCCGCGTAGGGGTAGCTATCCACCCAGGTGTGGGTGGCCACGGTGTCGTTGATGGGCAGAATCTGCACCAGTTTGAGCCCGGTGCTCACGGCCCAGTCGACCAGCAGCTTGAGGTCGGGGAACTCACCCACGCCCAGGCCCTGGTGGCTGCGCAGGGCAAACACGGGCAGGGCCACGCCGGCCCCCCGCCAGTTCCCGGTGCCGTAGCGGAACTGGTCGTCGGACAGTACGCGCAGGGTGCGCGGGGCGGTAGCCGCCGGAATCAGGCGGTCTTCCCCGGCTTCGAGGTGAAGGATGCGCTGCTCGCGCGGGTCCCAGATGCCGTACTTATAGCGGGTTTCCTGGCCGGGCGTGGCCAGGGCCACGGCCGCCGTCCAGGTAGGGTAGTCGGCGTCGGAAAGCAGCACGGCCCGGCTGGCATCCCAGGCCCCGAGGGCAGCGTCGGAACCCAGTACGCAGAGCTGGTGCTGGGAATCCACGCGCGGGGCTGCCAGCTGGAAGCGCACCACCAGCGCGTCGGGGGGAGCGGGCAGCTGGGGGGCCGGTGCAGCCGGAGCCGGGCGCCGCATGAGGGCCTCGGTGAAGGCGGCCGTGTGCAGCTCGTTTTCGGCCAGGGCCGGTGCGCGCCAGAAATCGGCCAGCACCACGCGGGTGAACGTGTCCGTTACCGGGCCCAGCGTCCGGTTAGGCCCCCATTCCCAGTGCTTGCCCCCGTCGCGCTCATCCAGCAGCACATACTTATAGGCTACCGTTTCCAGCTGGTCGTTGGGCAGGCTGATTTCCTGGGTCCAGTGGCCGGACTCGGCGTGGTAGTGCAGGCTCAGGGCCTGGTCAAGGTTCCACTGACCCAGGCTGGGCAGGGAGCCGCAAACAACCAGCCGCTGGCCCCAGGCCGTGCGAAAGGGGAGCGTAAAACGTAGAATCATCGGGAGCTACTCGGATAAAATGGGGCTCCAAAGATAGCGGTTACCGGGCGGAAAAGGCGGGCCACAGGAACGGATAATAGCCCGAATCGGGCGAGAATTTTCGGCCTTTACGGGGTGCTAATGCCTGATTGATGGGTATTTGATGCTCGGTTGATGAGGCCGGCGGCGGGCCCGAGTGAGTGCTTAGTAACCGCTACCGGAGGGCCACGTCGCCGGCGCGTGCGGGGGCGGCCGGAGCCGGCGGCAAGCAGCGGGCTGCTGGGCTTTTCAGTTACCGGAGCTGGTCAAAACGCGGCGGAGCCGGGGCGGAATAGTTTAGCCGAACCGGCCGCCGCCCCTCTTCTGTTGCATTGCGTGGGTGGGGCCGCAACTCCCCACCTGCTGTTGCGGCCGATGGGGGCAAAGACGGGGCTGCTGAAGAACGTACTTGCAAATCGTCGGGCTCCCGCCAGCGGCGCAGGGCGGAAACCAGGTTTTCAAAGATTCTCTAACTTGCCCTGAAAGCTCCGCCCTATTCGTGAACAGGAGGTTGGCAGCAATTGGAATAGCAGCCAACCTCCCGAGGGGTTTTTCCGTTTGGGCCACTGAGTTCCATTTCTACTGTTCCGCCTTTGCCAGTCTATCTGCGTCGTATTTTGTACGCCCTGTTGGGGCTAATTGTGTTTGTGCTGGTGGTAGCGGGCGGGCTGTTCCTGTTCGTACAGACGCCCGCCGGGCAGGACTTCGTGGCCGACAAGGCCGAAGGCTACCTGCGCGACAAGCTCCAGACCGAGGTGCGCATCGGCAAGTTCCGGTCGGATTTCCGCCACGCCATCAGCTTTGACGACGTGTATCTGGAAGACCAGCAGGGCGATACGCTCGTGTCGGTGGGCCACCTGGGCCTCGACCTGGATTTGTGGGCCCTGACCAAGTCGGAAATCAACCTGAGCAGCCTGGAGCTCAACGACGGGCGGGTGGCCATCACGCGCACCGAGCCCGACAGCATTTCCAACTACGACTTCATCCTCAACGCCTTCAGCACCGCCGACACCACTGCCGTGGCCACCACCCCGGCCGATACCACCGGCGCGGGTTTTAAGTATAACATCGGCGACGTGAAGCTGACCAACATCCTGCTCACCTACAACGACCAGGTGGACGGCATGAACGTGCGCACCAAGGTGGGCGAGCTGGCCGTGAACATGGACCAGGTGGACGTGGACGCCTCGATTTACAAGATTGACCAGGCCGCGCTCAAGAATACCAGCATCGGCATCACCCAGACCAAGGTGCCGCCGCCCACGCCCGCCGATACGGCCGCGCTGGCCCTGGATTTCGGCCTCAACCGCGCCCGGCTCGACAACGTGAGCCTGACCTACCGCAACAACCCCTCGGCCCAGTTCATCAGCACCCGCATCGGAGAGGGCGAAATCACGGCCGACAACATCGACATCGTTAATAACCGCATTGCCCTCAACAAGCTCATGCTGCGCGATGCCACCGTGGCCTACGCCCAGAACGAGGACGTGCCGGTGGAGCAGCGGGTGGTGAACCCGGCCCAGACGGTGCGCGACCTGAATACGTCGGTGGAAAACGCCACCGGCCAGCCCAGCAACTGGGTGGTCACGCTCCAGGAGTCCGACATCAGCGGGGTAGACGTGGCCTTCGATAACTTCGACGAGCCGCGCCAGAAAACCCGGGTGCGGGGCCTGGACTACAATCACCTCAAGTTCAGCAACCTCACGCTGAACCTGGAAAACCTGCGCTACTCCGAAAACAGCACTACCGGCCGCATCACGCAGCTCTCGGGGCAGGAGCAGAGCGGCTTTGCCGTAACCCGGGCCCAGGCCGACGTGGTGTTCGACTCGACCGAAACCCGCCTCGACAACCTCGACCTGGTCACGCCCCACACCCGCATCCGGCGCACCCTGGCTATGCAGTACCGGAGCCTCGACGCCATTGCCGACGACCTGGCCAACCTGCGCCTCGAAGCCGACCTGCGCGACACCCGCTTGGGTTTCCGCGACATCCTCTACCTCGCCCCCGACCTGGCCGACACCCCGCCCTTTACCACCGGCCCCAACCAGTCGGTGCTGGTGAGCGGGCTGGTAAGCGGCCGGGTGGGCGATTTACGCCTGCGCAACGTGGAAATCGTGGGCCTGCGCAACACCCAGCTGCTGGCCAGCGGCCGGATTCAGGGCCTGCCCGAAACTGACCGCCGCCTCTACGCCGACCTCGATATCCGGAAGCTGGTGACCACCAACGCCGACATCCGCAGCCTGGTGCCGAAGGGTACCATTCCGGCCGGTTACTCCCTGCCGCCCCTCCTGACGGTGAGCGGCACCTTCAAGGGCCGCCCCACGGCGCTGGTGTTTGATACCGACCTGCGGGCCACCACCACGTATGGCAACTTGGCCGCCAAAGTGAACGTGGGCGCGGGCCCCGTGGGCCAGGAGCCGGTGCGGGCCGTGTTCAGCACCCAGCAGTTGAACGTGGGCAAGCTCATCGGCGACCCTACCATCGGGACCGTCACGGCCAGCGGCACGCTTACCGGCCGGGGCGGCCTCGACCCCAACCTGCTCCGCGGCCAGCTCACGGCCAGGGTGCAACAGGCCACCTATAACGGCTACACCTACCGCGGCATCACGGCCAACGTCGACATCGACCGTAACCGCTACGTGGTGGACGCCCGCAGCCAGGACGACCCCAACCTCAACCTCGACCTGCTGGCCACCATCGACCTGCGCAACGCGGCCAACCCCACCTACCGCATCGACCGCCTGAACCTGCGGGGGGTGAACCTGACGGCCCTGGGCTTTTACACCGGCGGCAACCTGAGCGTGCAGGGCGACCTGCAGGCCAACCTGAGCGGCTCCGACCTGAACTCGCTCAACGGCACGTTCTCGGGCAACCGCATTGCCATTGTCAGTGACGGCAAACCCTTCGTGCTCGACTCCGTGAGCGGGCGGATTCTGCAGCGCACCGGCCGCACGGAAGTGGACTTTGCCAGCTCCGTGGCCGACCTCACCCTGCGCGGCAACACCCGCCTGGGCGACCTGGCCACGGCCGTTCAGCAGCACATCGACCGGTACTTCGATTTGCCGGGCGTGCAGTTCCGGCCCGGCGGGCCCTACCGGCAGTTTACCTTCGAGGCCAACGTGAAGGAGCCCCAGATTATCCGCCAGTTCGTGCCCGATCTGCAGCAGATTTCGCCCTTCCGCCTCAGCGGCGGCTTCGACAGCCGGGAAGCTGACCTGCGGCTCAACACCCGCATCACCCGCCTCCGGTACCTGGGCTACCAGCTGGATTCGCTGCGCCTGCAGGTGTCGTCCGACCCCCAGGCCCTCGATTACGCGCTCAAGCTCAACCACATCCGCCAGGATACCACCCTGAACCTGCCCAACCCCAGCCTGACCGGCAGCGTGGCCAACAACCAGGTAGGCACCCACCTGCGCATTGCCGAAAACGACAGCACCACCAAGCTTGATCTGGCCGGCACGCTCAACGTCATCGGCCAGGGTGCGGCCTACGCCTTCAGCTTCGACCCCAAGCTGGTGCTCAACAACCAGCAGTGGGCGGTGCAGCCCAACAACAGCCTGCGCTATGACCTCAACACCGGGGCTATCCGGGCCGAGAGCGTGCGGCTCAGCCAGGGCGACCAGGCCATTGCCCTCCAGACCCTGGCCGGGGCCGGCTATCCGCTCCAGGCCCAGTTCAGCAACCTCAACCTCAACACCCTGGCTACCGCCGGCGGCCTCCAGGACTCGCTGGTGGGGGGCACGCTCAACGGGCAGGCCGTGATCAGGTCCCTGGGGCAGGCCAACATGGCCTTCACGGCCAACGCCGGCCTGCAGGGACTGGCCTACAACAAAACCGTGCTCGGCAACGTGGACCTGAAGGCCGATAACCCCGCCGCCGACCGCTACAACCTGGATGTGCGCCTGACCGGCGGCCCTCAGAACCACGAGGTGCAGCTGACCGGCAACTACCTGGCCAGCGGCGCCCTCGACATGCAGGCCGACGTGACGCGCTTCGGGCTGGGCATCATTGAGCCGTTTGCCCTGGGCGAAATCCGGGAAACCAGCGGCTACCTGAGCGGGCGGCTGGCCATTACGGGCACCGTGGCCGCCCCCGAGGTGCGCGGCAAGCTCACCACCAACAACGCCGGCTTCACTCTCACCCAGCTCGGGGCGCCCTTCACGCTGCCCCAGGAAGACCTGGTGTTTGATGAGCAGGGCATTCTGTTTGACGACTTCCTGATTCTCGATTCCCTGGGCAACAAGGCCGTGGTGAATGGCCACGTGCTCACCCAGGACTTTATCGATTACGGCTTCCAGCTGCGGGCCACTACCAGCAACTTTATTGCCGTGCAGAGCACCCGCCGCGACAACCCCCTGTTCTGGGGCAAGCTCATCGTGGATTCCGATTCGCGCATTACCGGCGACCTGAACCTGATGCGCGTGCGCACCACGGCCTCCGTGGTGGAGGGCTCCGACTTCTACGCGGCCGTGCCCAACGACGAAGCCAACAAGGTCAGCTCCGAGGGCATTGTGCAGTTCGTGGACAAGAGCGCCCCCCTCGATACCCTGCTTCAGCAGCAGCTGGCCCGCCAGGATTCGGCCAAGACGGCCGCCGGCTACGACATTGCCGCCACCATCACCGTGACCGACGAAACGCCGTTTACCATCATCATCGACGAAGCCTCGGGCGACAACCTGAAGGTGCGGGCCAACGGCACGCTCAACACGGCCATCGACCCGGTGGGCAACATCACGCTCAGCGGCCGCCTCGACGTGCAGAGCGGCAGCTACCACATGTCGCTCTACGACCTGACGGAGCGCGACTTCCTCATTGCCGAAGGCAGCTCCATCACCTGGTCGGGCGACCCCTACAACGGGCGGGCCGATGTGTCGGCTATTTACGTGGCCCGGGCGGCCCCGGCCGAGCTGCTCTCGGGCCAGGGCATCAGCTCCGAAACCCTCCAGTCGACGGCCCGCAACACGCTGCCCTTCAACGTGTACCTGAACGTGGACGGGGAGCTGCTCAAGCCCGAAATCAGCTTCGATATCCGCCTGCCCGAGGAAACCCGCTCCGACCTGCGCACCCAGATCGAGAACCGCCTGGCCCAGCTGCGCCAGCCCAGCCAGACCGACGAGCTCAACAAGCAGGTGTTTTCCCTGCTGGTGCTCAACCGCTTCCTGGCCGAAAACCCGTTTGAAAGCAGCGGGGGCAGCATCGTGGCCGACCAGCTGCGGGGCAGCGCCAGCCAGGTGCTCACCCAGCAGCTCCAGAACCTGACCGGCTCCTACCTCTCCAACCTGGGCGTGGAGCTGGGCGTGAATGCCCAGGCCGACTATTCCTCGGGCACCGAGAAAACCCGCACCGACCTGAACGTGGCCGTGCGCCGCCAGCTCTTCAACGACCGCGTAACCGTGCGCCTGGGCACCGACGTGCCCCTGGCCGGCGGCAACCAGGTGAGCGGGGGGCAGCAGAGCGTGAGCAGCTTCGCCGGCGACGTGAGCATTGAGTACGACATTCTGGCCAACGGCCGCCTGCGCCTGCGCGCCTACCGCAACAACGCCTACGGCGACATCGACGGGCAGTACGTGCGCAGCGGGGCCTCCCTGATTTACCAGCGCGACTACCAGAACTTCGCCGACCTGTTCCAGGGTATCGACAAGAACGTGAAGGCCGAAAATAAAAGCATCCGCAAGCGTCAGAAGGAGCAGCAGAAGGCCACCGACGACTCAGTGAAAACCACCGCCGTGCCGCCCCGCCGCGACTCGGCGCGGGTGGCTGCCCGGCCCGCGAGCAGCAGTAAATAGCTTTGCGTTGTTCGTTGCTTGTTTTTTGTTCGTCGGCTCCGTCTACCCAAGGCAATCGGACCGGACAGAACCAGCAAGAGCGAAAAACAAAAAACCAACAACGAGAAACGAAATAAAGAATAACCTGTGCCAGAACTTCAACCGCTACGTTTCTTTTCCTGCCTTCAGAGCGCCGGCCGGCGGCTGGCGACGGGGCTGCTGCTGACCGCGCTGGCCGGGTGCAGCGGCCTCAAGTTCATCCCCGACGATGCCCGCCTCTACACCGGCAGCACCGTCACGCTCAAGTCCCGGGTCGGGGCCCCGATTCCGAACGAGGCCCTGGTGCAGACCCAGTTGGAAGGCGTGATTTCGCCCCAGCCCAACAGCTCTATTCTGGGGCTGCGGCCCAAGCTCTACTTCTGGCACATGGGCGTGGGCAAGGAAAAGGGCCTGGGCCACTGGCTGGCCGACAAATACGGCGAGGCCCCGGTGCTTTTCAGCGAGGTAGATACGGCCAAGGTAGCCGACCTGATGCTCAACCGCCTCAACAACGACGGCTTCTTCAAGCCGGAAGTGCGCAGCAACATCAAGCTGGAGGAGCGTACGGCATCCGTCGATTACGTGGCCTCGGTTAATGAGCCCTACCGCATCAAGGAAATCTTCTTCCCCGAGCGCGATACGCTGCTCGACCGGGATATCCGGGCGACTCAGAACGAAACGCTGCTGAAGGTGGGCGAGCCCTACAACCTGCAGACCTTCGTGAACGAGCGAATCCGCATCGACGCGGCCCTCAAGAACAAGGGCTACTATTATTTCGCGCCCGATTACCTGCTGTTTCAGGTCGACAGCACCCTCGACAACCAGGTGAACGTGTACGTGAAGGTGAAGGGCAGCATTCCGCGCAAAGCGGCCCAGCCCTACGTGCTCAACCGCGTAACCCTCGACACCGACTATACGCTCCAGGACACGACCATGAACGAGACCCCGATCCGGTATCAGGGCTATCGGTACTATCCCGATGAGTCGATGTTCAAAGCCAAGTCCATTGTCAACGCCACCTTCCTGTATCCCGACAGCGTGTACCGCCGCCGCCGCGCCGACCAGACGCTGAGCCGCCTGATGAGTCTGGGCACGTTCCGCTTCGTGGACATGCAGTTCCGCCCCGCCCGCAACCAGCCCGACTCCCTGCAGTACGGCCACCTCAACGCCTTGGTGCGTATGACCCAGGTGCCCAAGAAGTCGCTCCGGGCCGAGGTGCAGATGAACACGTCCAACATCTTTACCGGGCCGGGCGTGGTAGTGCAGTACCGCAACCGCTCGGCCCTGCGCGGGGCCGAGCAGCTGCTCATCAACGTGCGGGCGGCCGCCGAAACGGGCAAAGGGGCCCTGTCGGGCGTTACGTCAACCCAGTTCGGAGTGGATGCCCAGCTGCTGGTGCCCCGCCTGATTACGCCCCCCTTCGATATCCGCCTGCGCAACTCCGACTTCCAGCCCCGCACCTTTTTCGAGGCGGGCTACAAGTACGTGCTCCGGACCCAGTTTTTCCGCCAGGACGTGGTGAACCTGGGCTATGGCTACACCTGGAAAACCAAGCTCACCAACGAACAGCGCCTGCAGCCCATCGACCTGCAGTACGTGCGCCTCAACAACACCGAGCCGGTGTTTGAGCGGCTGCTGGCCGAGCGGCCCTTCCTGGCCCAGAGCTTCCGCCAGCAGTTTATTCTGGGCAGCGCCTATAGCTACACCTACAACCAGCAGGTGCTGGAGCAGCGCCGCAATCAGCTCTACTTCAGCGGCGGCCTGGAGCTCTCGGGCAACCTGGCCTACCTGCTCAAGAGCCTCAGCGGCGCGGCCAAGGAGTCAACCGATAACGGCCCCCGGGCCTACCAGATTGCCGGCCAGGAATTCTCGCAGTACTCGAAGGTGAACCTGGAGCTGCGCAATTACTACCGCACCAGCAGCAACCCCACCAGCGGCAACAAAATTGCCGGCCGCCTGCTCATCGGGGCCGGGGTGCCCTACCTCAACTCCCGGGTGCTGCCCTACCTCAAGCAGTTCGGCATTGGCGGGCCCAACAGCGTGCGGGCCTTCGATGCCCGGGGCATCGGGCCGGGTACCTACCGCCCCAGCGTGGAGCAGCAGCAGCAGAACAGCGGCTTCTACGACCAGGTGGGCGACATCCGGCTGGAAGGCAACCTGGAGTACCGCCAGGACCTGTTTCCGTACGTGAAGGGGGCCGTGTTCGTGGATGCCGGCAACGTGTGGCTGGTAAACCCCGACGCCAGCCGCGCCACCTACGACCGCAACGGCAACCCCGACGGCCTGAACGGGCAGTTCCAGTTCAACACCTTCCTGCAGCAGCTGGCCGTGGGCGCCGGCGTCGGCATCCGCATCGACGTGCAGTTCTTCGTCATCCGCTTCGACGCCGCCGTGCCCATCCGCTACCCCTACGACGACCAGGACGTAGAGGTAAACACGGGCCTGCCCACCCCGCCCGGCAGCCTGACCAGGTTCAACGCCACCAGCGGCACGCCCATCAAGCTCAACATCGGCATCGGCTACCCGTTCTAAGAGAAAAGTTACCAGTAAGCAACAAGCCCCAAACGGGAAGTAGAATGGAATCTACTCACCGTTTGGGGCTTGTTGCTTACTGGTTAAGCCGGCTTCTCTACGCCTCGGCGCCCATGCGGATTTCAACCGGGGCGCCCACGGTTTTGTGGGCGGGTACCACCGTTACGCGTACGTACTTGGAAGTAGGCGTGTTGCTCTTCTTGGCCACGCTGCCGATGGGGATGAGCGGGTTGGCCTCGGGGAAGTAGGCCGACACGTTGCCGCGCGGGATGTCGTAGGGCACGGCTACGAACTTCTCCACCGTGCGCTCCTGGCCGTTGAAGTGGCTGGTGATGTCGATGAGGTCCTGGGCTTTGAGGCCCCGGTCGGCCATGTCCTGCTCGTGCATGAACAGCACGCGCCGCTCGCCATGGATGCCGCGGTACCGGTCGTTGTAGTCGTAGATGGTGGTGTTGAACTGGTCGTGGCTGCGCACGGTCATCAGAATCAGCTCATCGGCGCCCACCTCGTACTTTTCGAGCTCCGTTTTGGTGAAGTGGGCCTTGCCGTCCTCGGTCGTGAATTTCCGGTCGCGGGGGCCGTTGGGCAGGTAGAACCCGCCGGGCCGCCGCAGCTTCTCGTTGAAGCTCTCGAAGCCCGGAATCACCCGGCTGATATGGTCGCGGATGACGTCGTAGTTTTCCGTCATGGCCACCCAGTCGGCGATGTTGGTTTTCTCGCCGAGCGTGGCAATGGCAATGCCGCTCAGGATGGCGACTTCGCTTAGCATCTGGCCGGGCAACGGTACCAGCACGCCCTTGTTCTGGCTGACCACACCCATGGAGTTCTCGCAGCTGGTCATCTGGTGGCCGCTGCGCTGCATGTCCACGTCGGCGTGGGTGAAGCAGGGCAGCAGCAGGGCCGTTTTGCCGGTGATGAGGTGGCCGCGGTTGAGCTTAGTGCCCACGAACACGGTCAGGTTCTGCTTGCGCATGGCCTCGGCAATGTACTCGGTGTCGGGGCCGGCCGCCAGCAGGTTGCCGCCCAGCCCGAAGTACACCTTCACCTTGCCCTGGTGCATGGCCTTGATGCTGTCCACGGTGTCGTAGCCGTGCTCGGTGGGCGGCGTGAAGTTGAATTCCTTGCCCAGGGCGTCGAGGAAGGGCTTGGGCGTCTGTTCCCAGATGCCCATCGTCCGGTCGCCCTGCACGTTGGAGTGGCCGCGCACCGGGCAGGTACCGGCACCCGGCTTGCCGATGGCGCCCTTGAGCAGCAGCAGGTTCACGACCTCCTGAATGGTCTGCACGCCCTGGCGCTGCTGGGTCAGGCCCATGGCCCAGCACACGATAATCTTCTTTTTAGTGGCCAGCATGTTGGCCGCTTCCAGCAGCTGGGCCCGCGAGATGCCGCTGAGCAACTCGATATCCTCCCAGCTGGTGTTGCGCACGTTCTCGACAACGGCCTCGTAGCCTTCGGTATACTTGTCAATGAAGGCGTGGTCGAAAACCTGGCCGGGATTGAGCTCCTCGGCCGCCAGCAGGTGCTTCATGATGCCGCGCAGCAGGGCCATGTCGCCATCTACCCGCACCTGCAAATACAGGTCGGTTATCACGGTGCCGTTGCCCATGAGCGCGCCCAGGGCCTTGAACGGGTTCATGAAATCCTGGGGGTTCTTGAAGTGGTTGAGGCCGGCTTCAATCAGCGGGTTCACGCTGATAATCCGGGCCCCGTTCTGCTTGGCCTTCTGCAGCGCCGACAGCATCCGCGGGTGGTTGGTGCCCGGGTTCTGGCCCATGATCAGGATGACCTCGGCCTCGTGGATGTCGTTGAGCGTGACCGAGCCCTTGCCCAGCCCGAGCGTGGAGCTCAGGGCCGCGCCGCTGCTCTCGTGGCACATGTTGGAGCAGTCGGGCAGGTTGTTGGTGCCGAACTGGCGCACGAAGAGCTGGAACAGGAACGCCGGCTCGTTGGGCACCTTGCCGGAGGTATAGAACGTGGCCTCGTCGGGCGAATCGAGGGCGTTGAGCTCGTCGGCAATCAGCTGGAAGGCCTCGGCCCACTCGATGGGCTTGTAGTGGTTGTCGCCGGGGCGCTTCACCAGGGGGTGGGTGAGGCGGCCGGCGTTGTTCTGGTCCCGGTCGGTCATCTGCGAGAGTTGGGCCAGGCTGTGGCGGGCGAAGAACTCGGGCCCGCAGGCCTTATCGTCGGCATCCGAAGCCGTGGCCTTGGCCCCGTTCTCGCAGAACTCGGCCACCGAGCGGTGGTCGTCGGGGTCGGGCCAGGCGCAGCTCGAGCAGTCGAACCCGTCTTTCTGGTTCATCTTGAGCAGGCCGCGCGTGCCCCGGTCGAGGCCGCCTTCCTTCCAGCTGAACTCCATGCTCTTGAGTACGGCCGTGACGCCGGCCGCAATGGTCTGGCGGGGTTCCAGGCGCAGGCCGGTGAGCTGCTCGGGGGGCTGGGCCAGAATGTCGTGCCGGTACTTGGCGTTGGCCACATCGGGGGCCTGGATAGGATCTGCCACGTGGTGCTTGTTGGTGGGGTTGTAATGATCGGGAGCGGGCGCTTCCCCCTGATCGGGCCGCTCCCCGCTTTTCGGGGCGTTGGCGGCCTGCTGTTGGTGGGCCTTACCGGCTTTGCCAGGGTTGGCGGCGGGGGAATCTTCCATAGCTCAAATTGGGGAAAACGGTGGGGAAAAGCGGCTGGCTCAGGCCAGACGAACGGACTAATGCTTGCAGCCCAGGTCCTTTTCTACCAAGATATGCAGGAATTGGTTTTCAGATACTTCCATCTGGCCCCGTAAACTCACCGCGGCGGGGTCGGCCGACCAGGCCGCGGCCACGGCGGCGGGCAGCAGTACCCGCACGCAGCCCGCCGCGTAGCGCACCGTCAGCACCGGCGCTGCGGCGTCGCGCTCCAGCGTATAGGTCAGGCGTTCCGCGGCCGACAGTCCCAGCGGCACCACCGTTTCCAGCCGTCCCGCCGCGTGAAAGGCGGCCACTTCCGGCGGATCAAGGCGCAGGCGGAGCGTATTGTCTTCGAGGCGGAGCTTCATAGGTTATAGGTGATGGGGTGATGGGGTGATGGGGTTATGGGGTGAGGAGGTGAGGAGGTGATGGGGTGAGGAGGTGATGGGGTGATGGGGTGAGGAGGTGATGACAGGTATTGCTAACCTCATTACCCTTTACCTCCTCACCTCCTCACCTCCTCACCCAAAATCCGCCACTCGTGGCAGTAGATGTTGAAGCGTTGCTGGCGTACGAAGCCGCAGAGGGTCATGCCGAAGTTGCGGGCGGCCGAGACGGCCAGGGAGCTGGGGGCACCCACGGCGGCCATCACCGGGATGCCGGCCACGGCGGCCTTCTGCACCAGCTCGAAGGAGGCCCGGCCGCTGACCAGCAGCACCGCGTCGTGCAAAGGCAGCAGGTCCTGGAACAGGGCCGCGCCGATAACCTTGTCGAGGGCGTTGTGGCGGCCCACGTCTTCGCGCAGCAGCAGCAGCTCGCCGGCGGGCGAGAACAGGGCCGCCGCGTGCAGGCCGCCGGTTTGCTCAAACAGCTCCTGGGCCTCGCGCTGGCGCTCGGGCAGGGCATGAATCACGCGGGCGGCCACGTGCGGACCCGCAGTGGGCAGCACCGGGCAGCTGGCGGCGTGCACGGCCTCGATGCTGGTTTTGCCGCAGACCCCGCAGCTGCTGCTGGTGTAGAAGTGGCGCTCCAGCCGGGGCAAATCGGGCAGGGCGGTAGGAGCCAGTTCGGCGCGCACCACGTTTTCGCGTTCCTCCTCCTTTTCCACGTCGGGGCAGTAAAGGACGCCCTGCAAATCGGCCCGGCTCCGGATAATTCCCTCGGTAAACAGGAAGCCGGCCGCCAGCTCGAAATCGTGACCCGGGGTGCGCATGGTGATGGAAAGCGTGCGGTGCTCCCGCTGCCCGGCCGGCCCGTAGCCCACCCGGATTTCGAGCGGCTCCTCGGCCGCCAGCACGTCAGAGGCCGCGCGCACATCGTCGCCCTGCACTTTGTGCACGGTCACGTAATCGTAGCTGGTGGGCGGGAGGAAGGCTTTCAAGGAGAATTAAAAATGAAGAGTTAAAAATTAAAAATGCTGTTTGGTTGGGCTGCCACTGCCATAGTGCTGCGTGGCAGTCGGTCAGCGGCTACCCGGCGGCGCGAAGTCCGTAATCCTTAACTTTACCAGCCCCCGCAAGTTTTACCAGCTCCCTCTTCCATTTTTAATTTTTCACGTTTCATTTTAATTAAAAAAATGTCGCTCACTACTGAGGAACGCCAGGTGTACCGCCGCCACCTGCAACTGCCCGAAATTGGGGAGGCGGGGCAGCTCCGGCTAAAGGCGGCCCGGGTGCTGGTAGTGGGGGCGGGCGGGCTGGGCTGCCCGGTGCTGCAGTACTTGGCCGCCGCCGGGGTGGGCACCTTGGGCATTGTGGATGCCGATACGGTGGACCGCAGCAACCTGCAGCGCCAGATTCTCTACGGCCCCGCCGACCTGGGTCAGCCCAAAGCCGCCACCGCCGCCAAGGCCGTCAGGCGAATCAATCCGCTGGTAAAAACGGAGGTGCACCCCTGCCGGGTTACGCTGGGCAACGTGCGGGAACTGGTGAGCCAGTACGACGTGGTAGTGGATGGCTCCGATAACTTCCCGACCCGCTACCTGCTCAACGACGCCTGCGTGCTGCTGGGCAAGCCCCTGATTTCCGGGGCCATCTACAAGTTTGAGGGGCAGGTATCGGTGTTCAACTACGACGGCGGGCCCACCTACCGCTGCCTGTTTCCGCAGCCGCCCACCGCCGCTGAGGCGCCCAACTGCGACGCTACCGGTGTGCTGGGCGTGCTGCCCGGCCTGGTGGGCACGGCCCAGGCCACCGAAACGCTCAAGGTGCTGCTGGGCATCGGGGAAATCCTGAGCGGGCGGCTCTGGCTCTTTGATGCCCTCACGTTCCAGACCCGCACCCTCAAATTCGCCCGCCGCCCCGAGCAGGCGGCCCTCCACCTGGGCACCGCCCCCACCACCGACTACGCCGAGCTGTGCGGCACCAACGTCCAGTCCATCACGGTGGCCGAGCTGCACCAGCGCCTCGATTCCAATCAGCCGCCCTTCCTGCTCGACGTGCGCGAGCCCCACGAATTCGCTGCCGGCCACCTGCCGGGTGCTACTTCCCTGCCCCTGAGCGTGCTGGAAAAAGGCGTGGCCACCCTGCCCAAGCAGCACCCGGTGGTGGTGTACTGCCACTCGGGCCGCCGCAGCACCCAGGCCGTAGAACGTCTGCAAGCCGAGTTCGGACTCATCAACCTCCTCAACCTCGAAGGCGGCATGGTCGCCTGGGAAGATGCGGCGTGAGGTGAGGAGGTGACACACGTCCACCCCTCACCTTCTCACCCCATCACCTCCTTACCCCATCACCCCCTCACTCCCAACATGCCGCTTACCGCTTCGCCTGCCCGCCGTCCCCGTCTTCGTTTCGACCGTAATGAGCTGGCCGGGGCCTTCGGGGATTTGGGCACGGACCTGCCGCTGCTCATTGGCGTTATTGCCGCCTCGGGGCTCGATAGCGCGGGGGTGCTGGTGATGTTCGGGCTGATGCAGCTGTTTTCGGGGCTCTGGTACGGCATGCCGATGCCGGTGCAGCCGCTCAAGGCGTTTGCGGCCCTGGTCATTGCCCAGAAAATTCCCGGCCGCGTCATCTTCGGGGGCGGGCTGGCCGTGGGCGTGGGCATGCTGCTGCTTTCCGTCACGGGGCTGATTGACGGGCTGGCGCGGCTGGTGCCCAAGCCCGTCATCCGGGGCATTCAGTTCGGGCTGGCGTTGCAGCTTTCCACCCTGGCCCTCAAGCAGTACGTGCCCGCCGACGGTCTGCCCGGCTACACTTTGGCGGCGGCGGCTTTTCTCATCACGGTGGTGTTGCTGGGCAACCGGCGCTGGCCCGCCGCGCTGGTGGTGCTGGCTCTGGGCGTGAGCTACGGCCTGTTTTTCAAGCTCGATCTGGCTTCTGCCCAGCGCGCCATCGGGGTGCATCTGCCCCCGTTGCGCATCCCGCAGTGGCCCGATATTCTGACCGGCGCGGTGCTGCTGGCCCTGCCCCAGATTCCGTTGTCGCTCGGCAACTCGGTGCTGGCCACCCGGCAGGTGGTGCAGGACTACTTCCCCGAGCGGGCCCTGACGGTGCGCAAAATCAGCTTTACCTACGCCCTCATGAACCTGGTGAACCCGTTTCTGGGCGGCTTCCCGGTCTGCCACGGCTCGGGCGGCATGGTGGGCCACTACACGTTCGGGGGGCGCACCGGCGGCTCGGTGATTATCTACGGCGGGCTTTTTCTGGTGCTGGGCCTGTTTTTCAGCCAGGGCTTCCAGCAAATCGTCCAGATTTTCCCGCTGCCCATTCTCGGGGTGCTGCTCTTCTTCGAGGCCCTGAGCCTGGCGGCCCTGCTCCGCGACATCAGCGACGCCAGGGCCCACCTGCTGCTGGCTTTGCTTACCGGCATCCTCTGCGCCGGCCTGCCCTATGGCTACCTCGTGGGCCTTACGGTGGGCACGGCACTCTACTACGCCATGCAGCGTGGCTGGGTGGGGCTGGGGAAATAGTGGCTTAATCCGGCTGCGACGGCACGAATTCCGGGGAGTTGCCTGGCTGGCGGCTGAGACGGTATATCACCGATACCACCACGTTGTTTTTGGTGGTGGTGGTTTGGGGCGTGAATACGTTTTGGCGGTAGCTGGCAGCGGTATAGTTGGCCTGATTGAGCCAGCCGGCCTGCACGGTCCAGTGCCGATCGAACTGGTAGCCGAGTCCCGCGTACACCCGGTTGCGCTCGAAAAACGGGCCGCGTGGGTTGAAGAAGACCTCGTCGTAGACTGAAAGGAAGGCTGTTTTGTCGGTGATGGTGGGGTGATTGAGCGGCAGGAAGGCATTGAAGCGGTAGCGCAGCCGGTTACGGTACCGGAACAAGCCGGCCGGCACCACGTCATCCCGAAACGTAAACCAGCGCTGTTCCACGCGGTAGCGGTGCTCCATCTTGAGGCGGGCCGCCAGGTGCGTGAGCGTAAGCTGCTGCCAGAGGCGCTTTTCCACATTCAACGGACCGTCGCCCAGGTCGCGGTAGTCGGCGGTAGAGTAGCGGCCGCCGGCTACCATCAGGGTAAAATTCCTGGCCAGATCGTAGCTCACGCCGCCCTTCAACTCGGTGTAAAAGAACTGCCGGCCCAGGCCGTTGGCGCGGGTCTGCACTTCGGCGTAGCCCCCCCAGTGCCTGGGGCCGCCGGGCAATACCACCGTGCCGATTAGCCAGGTGCCCCACTGGGGGTCGGCAATGGAATTGGTTTGGGCGCGGACGACGGTAGGCTTCAGGGCCAGAAACAGCAGGCCAGAGCAGGCGAGCAGACGAGGTAGAAAGGGCATAGAAGGCCGAAGGTAGAAAACGCCGCGCCCTGTAGCCAGCCCCGGTACGTGCGCACCCTCTTTTTCGTCAGCAACAAAGCCGGCAGCAAAGGCACCAACGGCCGGATCATGCCGCTTACAAGCCAGTTAACACCCGTCGAATAGCCCGCTGATAATCTGAATTATCTGTCATGCCGTTGTGGCCCGCGCCGGGTAGGGTAATGAACTGGTCGTGGGGCTTGAGCTGCTGCCGGAGCCGGGCCGTGGATACCGGGCTGATGACCTCATCCCGGTCGCCGTGGAAGATGACGATAGGGGCCGTGACGCGGGCCAGCACCTCGTCGGTAGCCAGCGGGTAGCGCACGATGAAGGGTGGCACCCAAGGGTAATGCTGGCGCGCCATGGCCCGCATGCTCGCGTATGGGGCCTGCAATATCAGCTGATGCGGGTGGTGCCGGGCGGCCAGCCACGCCGCCGGCCCGGTACCCAGCGAGTAGCCCAGCAGCACAGTTTGGGCTTCCGGGAATTCGCGCGTGAGCTGCTGGTAGGCCGTATTCACATCGGCGAGCAGCTGGGCCTGGCTGCTGATGCGGCCCCCGCTTTTGCCGTAGCCCCGGTAGTCGAGCAGGAACACGCTGTAGCCCAGGCGGGTGTAGGTGGCCGCCACTTCGCCCCAGCTATCCAGCGCCCCACCGTTGCCATGTAGGTAGAAAATCAGCCCTTCGGAAGCGGAATCGGCTGGAAACAGCAGGCCGTGCAGGCGGGTGCCGTCGGCCGTCGGAATCCACCGCTCCTCAAACCGGTTGCTGAACCGGAAACGATAATCGGCGGGTAGTTTGGCAGGAAAAAACAGCAGCCGCTCCTGCTGAAAATACAGCAGCCCGCACACTGCCACGTACAGCGCCGCCCCCAGGCCCAGTATCCAGAATAATACCTTCATAGTAGGTCAAGGATAAATAAATCAAGGGCTTACTTCTGCTCTTTCCTTGCGAAAAAGGTAGAGTCCCGCAAGAAGGTAGCCCTTCGATTCAGACGTTGCTTTCTGTTGCCGCGGGGTAGGTAATGCAAACGAAGCCGAAGGGTATGCGAGCTTGGGGTGGAAGCTTTGCGTTTAACTGAACCCGAAACGGCAGGAAAATTATACCCAAACATCCCGCCGCCAAAAGTGTAGCCGCGCAGCGTAATCCGACTATCGGGTAGGGTGATACGGGTACCGATAGGTAGCGCATCAATTGATGGGACGGTCAGCCAGAAGCTCGTGACATGAATGTAATGAGCAACCCTCGGCTGGCTGGTTTTAACGCTGTATTGTAAAATTGTATGACTGCCCCGTACAATGGTTTCCTGGCCCTGCAGTGCCGCGCTATCCACGTAAGTTGCCTTCCTGAAAGTGCGAGTGGTTGTTAATCGGCGCAGTGGCTGGCAGCCGAGCAATGTGTTAGCTATCAACAAGCTAATTATCCAAGGTAATACTCTCATAGTGAGGTAAGAATATAGGTGTCATCTTATCAAAACGGCACCTTTATATGAGGCCACACGAAATATAACGCCACCCCCTGCAGCAGCGTCAGCAGCAGCGTGACGCTCCAGAAGGCGGCTTTGCGGTTTTTGTGGTGCAGCAGCAGGATGGCCGCCCACGCGCCGGGGGCCGCAGCCGGCAGCGTGGCGAAGTGCAGGGTTCTTTCCGGGATGCGCCGCTGGCCGCGCTGGGCCTTCCGCTTATCGAGGGCGAAGAGCAGAAAGCACAGCAGATTGAAAAACAGCAGGCAACTCAGAAGTACGGTCATGGTGCGGGAAGCGAAACGTGCAGCAGCAGGGCCGCAAGTTACGCGTCAACGGCTCCGCTTACCCCCCAATCGTGCTCATCGACTCGAAGCTGAGCTGGTGCAAGGGGCGCTGGCTTTCGGCCTCGAAGCCGTTGGCGGCGCGGTTGCGGAAGGCCGATTTCAGGGCATCGGCAATCTGCTCATCGGAGGAGCCGCCGCGCAGCAGGGCCCGGATATCGAGCACGCCCTGGTCGTAGAGGCAGGTTTTGAGGCCGCCCTCGGCCGTGAGGCGGATGCGGTTGCAGGTGCCGCAGAAGGTGCGCGAGTAGGCCGCGATGATGCCCAGGCGGCCCTGGTGCCCGGCCACGGTGTAGTGCGAGGCCGTGTCGCCGGGGCGGGTGGGCACGGGCGTCAGCTCGCCCAGGTTCAGGGCTAGGTGCTCCCGGATGCGGTTGTGGTTCCAGGGCAGCGTGGCGGGCGTGGCCTCATGGCTGTGGCCGTTGAAGGGCATTTCCTCGATGAAGCGCACATCCACGGGCAGGTCTCGGGTCAGCTCGGCCAGCGGCAGTAGGTCCTGAGTGTTCTGCCCATCCATCACCACGGCGTTGATTTTGACCCGGATGCCGGCCGCCAGCAGGGCGTACAGCGTGTCGAGCACGCGGGGCAGCTCGTCGCGGCGGGTGATGCTGGCGAAGCGGGCCCGGTCGAGGGTGTCGAGGCTCAGGTTCACCGCTTTCAGGCCCATGCGGGCCAGCTCGGGCACGTGGGGGGCAGTGAGCACGCCGTTGGTGGTCATGGTCAATTCTTCGATGCCCGGAATCTGGCTGAGGCGGTCCATGAACGGCACCAAGTCGCGGCGCACGAAGGGTTCCCCGCCCGTGAGGCGCACTTTGCGCACGCCCAGGCCGGCCATCAGGGCCACCAGCCGCTCCATCTCCTCGTAGCTCAGCAACTCCTGCTTGGGCAGGTACTGGATGCCTTCCTCGGGCATGCAGTAGAAGCAGCGCAGGTTGCACCGGTCCGTGACGGCCAGCCGCAAGTACTCCAGCGGGCGGCCATGGTTATCAAACAGAACGGAGGGTACGGCAGCGGACATACTCGGCAGGGAAAAAGCAACGCGGCGCACCGGCACCGCAAAACAAACAACGTAAATCTGCCTTTTCCGTTCGGGAAAAAGCATCGGCGGCCTTCCGGGCCGACCGGGGTTCGTCCGTTTGAGGCGAACTTACCGCCCGCCCCGGCCCCGGGGCTCACTTCGTAGTACATACTAACCGATGAACCTGAAAATTGCTTTGTTTGGCATTGCCCGCGAAATCGTGGGGCAATCGGTGCTGGAAGTTTCCGCGCCGGAAGGCCAGTCGGCCCAGGGCCTGCTCCACGACCTGCACGCCCGCTACCCCGCCCTAGCCGGCCTCAGCAGCCTCGCCGTAGCCGTCAACAACGAGTACGCCGCCGCCGACACGCTGCTGCAGGAGCGCGACGAAATAGCGCTGATTCCGCCGGTAAGCGGCGGGTAATTTCGGTTGCCAGTTGCCAGTTATCAGTTGCCAGTTGTTAGTTTTTAGGAAATACAGAACGTCATTCCGAGCCTGCGAGGAATCTCGCGTGTTGACGTTGAGTTACTTCCGCAACATCAGCACGCGAGATTCCTCGCAGGCTCGGAATGATGTTCTTTCCTCCTCCTTCCCTCATCACCTTCCCTTGATCCACATCGACCTCACCGACCAGCCCATCGACGTACCGGCCGCCCTGCGCAGCGTGGAAGCCGATGGGGCGGGCGCTATCAACACGTTCATCGGCACGGTGCGCAACAAGAGCACCGGCCGCCCCGTGGTGCGCCTCGAATACGAAGCCTACGACAGCATGGCCCTGCACCAGCTCCGTAAAGTAGCCGAGCAGGCCGCCGAACAGTGGCCGATGGTAGAAAACATAACCGTCATCCACCGCAAAGGAACCCTCCACATCGGCGACGTGGCCGTGGTCGTGGCCGTGTCCACGCCCCACCGCGCCGAGAGCTTCGTCGCCTGCCAGTACATCATCGACACCCTGAAGCAGGTGGTCACCATCTGGAAAAAGGAGTTCTATGAAGACGGTGACGTGTGGGTAGCCGCGCACCCGTAACCACTTTTCTGGCCGAAATCGGTTAAAAAAGAACGTCATGCTGAGCTTGCCGAAGCATCTCGCGTGCTAACGTTGGAGTGGTAGTTCGGTGTCAGCACGCGAGATGCTTCGGCAAGCTCAGCATGACGTTCTTTTTGAAATGACGCTCCTGATTTAATGCTACTCCAGCTCCTGCCGTACCTGCGCCGCTTCCTCGGGCGTGTTCACGTTGCGCAGCTCTTGGGGGGCGGGGGCGGGCAGCGCGGCCACGTCGGAGTTGATGAGGGTTTTGCGGGGGCAGCTGTAGCCCAGGCTCAGGAAACGCAGCAGCTGCGGGTAGCTGGCCGGCTCCCAGATGGTAATCAGCGGCTCGGGCCACTCGTTTTCGGGGCTCTGGAAGGCGGTGGCGAGGCGAGCCGGCTGGCGGTGCTGCACGAGGTGAGCCAGGGTGGTTTCGGAGAGAAACGGCAGGTCGCAGGCCACTACCAGCCAGGCGGCGTTGGGGTCGAGGCGTAGGGCCGAGAGGATGCCGCTGAGCGGGCCCAGGTCGGCGAAGGTGTCAGGCAGGGGGCGCAGGCCGGCGTATTCCAATTCCACTATCTGATCGGGGCGGCAGGATACGTGCACGTCCTGGCAGAAGGGGGCCAGCAGCTCGGCGGCGTAGGCGCGTTGCTCCTGGCCGTGGTAGGCCAGCTTGCCTTTGTCCTGGCCCATGCGTTGGCTACGGCCGCCGGCCAGCACCAGGCCCCGTAGCGGCGGCGCGGCGGCGCGCCACTCGTCCAGAATCAGTTGGGCAATGGCGGCGGTATCGTGCAGGGGCAGTACGGGTACCGATGCTTCGCCTAAGTGCGCCTGCAGGTAAGCGGGCACTTCCGTGACGCCTTCGGGCAGCAGCAGGGCGCGCACGTTGGTGAGGCGGTCCAGCTTCTTTTCCAAGGGCTTAGCGGGGTCCAGAATCACCAGTTGCCGGGCGGCCCGGAAGTGGTTGCCGTTCACCAGCACCAGGCTCTGGTGCTGCAGCAATTCGGGCTGGCTGAACCGGTCGAGAGGCCGCTTCACGTCGAGGCGGGCGAATCGGATGTTGTCGGTCAGCTCGGCGCTGGCCCCGGCCGCCAGCATGCCGGTTTCGGGCGTGGTGCCGTTGCGCACGGCATCGGCGGCGGCGTGGTCAGCGTCCACGTAGGCCACGCGCAGGGTATCGGTCAACAGCGGCAGCAGGCGGGCGGCCAGCTCCTTGATGCGGCCGCAGGGGGCACCCAGAATGGCCAGCTCGTGACGGCCAAACTCGCCGCCGTGGGGGCGGGCCAGCTGGGCGTGCTTGCTGCGGGGTTTGTCGGTGGGGGTGTTATCCGGCATGATGGAAGTCCTGTTTGCCGCCGGTTTTGCTGATGAGGCGGGTTTCCTGAATGAGAATATCGTGCGAGAGGGCCTTGCACATGTCGTAGATGGTAAGGGCCGCTACTGAGGCCCCGGTGAGGGCCTCCATTTCCACCCCGGTTTTGCCCGTTACGGTGGCCGTGCACTCAATCAGCACGGCATCGGGGCCGTCCACCTCAATGGTCACCTGGCAGTTATCCAGGCCCAGTGGGTGGCACAGCGGAATCAACTCAGAGGTGCGCTTGGCGCCCATGATGCCGGCCAGAATAGCCGTCTGAAACACGGGGCCTTTGCGGGTCGGCAGGTCGCCTTCTTTCACCAAAGCCATGATTTCGGGGCCGAGTACCACGCGGCTGCGGGCCCGCGCCACGCGGCGGGTGGGTTGTTTGGCGCCCACGTCCACCATGGCCGGCTGGCCGGCGTCGTTGAGGTGGGTGAGTTTAGCGGAGTCAGACATAGGTAGCACAAGCGTCAGCTTGTGGTTAGAGGAGAAGTAAAGGGTAAGCGCTGTACGAAGGTACCGCCCGGAAAGTAGCGCGAACGTTGCAGTTCGCGCCCCCGCGCCATTTGGGTGATTACCGTTCGGCTGTCGTTCCGGGGCGCGAACTACAACGTTCGCGCTACAACTCAGTTGGCTACACGAGGTTACCGGCCGATGTAGAGACGCGACACTTCACGTCTCGTCGTTGCTGATGTTGTTTGACGCGTGCAATACCAGCCGTTCAACGACGAGACGCAAAATATTGCGTCTCGTCTACATCTGCCTTTCCAAACAACTAGCGGTCGTATTCGTTGGGAAACGGCACAAGCTAAAGCTTGTGCTACATTTATCCCTATGATTTCTGTTGCTGAAGCCACCCGCCTTGTTGCCGCCACCATCCGCCCGCTGGGCGTGGAGTATCTTTCGCTGAATCTGGCCGCCGGCCGCGTGCTGCGCGAGGACCTGCGCGCCGACCGGGACTTTCCGCCCTTCAACCGGGTAGCCATGGATGGCATGGCCGTGCGCTACGAGGTTTTAACGGCGGGCCAGACGGAATTCCGCATCGAAAGTACTCAGTTTGCTGGCCAGCCCCCAGTGCCGGCGCAGGATGCCACCGCCGCCGTGGAAATCATGACCGGGGCCATGCTGCCGCCCGGCGTGGATACTGTGATTCGCTACGAGGACCTCACGTTCCGCACCGATGCCAATGGCCAGCGCTGGGCCACCGTGCAGGCGCTACCGCCCCGGGCCGGCCACAACGTGCACCCCCAGGCCGCCGACCGCCAGCAGGGCGACCTGCTGGTGCCCGCCGGCACCCGCCTGGAACCCGCCGAAGTAGCAGTGGCTGCCACCGTAGGAGCCGCCACCGTGGCCGTGTCGCGGCGGCCGCGGGTGGCCGTGGTGAGCACCGGCGACGAGCTGGTGCCCATCACCGAGCAGCCCCAGGCCCACCAGATCCGCCGCTCCAATGCCCTGATGCTGCAGGCCGCCGCCGAAACCGCCGGGTCCCGCACTGAGCTGTTTCACTTCGACGACGACCCCGCCGCTTTGCGCCAGGGTTTGCCAGCCTTACTGGCGGGCTTCGATGCGGTGGTGCTCAGCGGGGGGGTATCGATGGGCAAGGCCGATTTTCTGCCGGGCGTGCTGCAGGAGCTGGGCGTGGAGCAGGTGTTCCATGAGGTGCGGCAGCGGCCGGGCAAGCCGTTCTGGTTCGGGCAGCAGCCCGGCGGGGCGGTGGTGTTTGCGCTGCCCGGCAACCCGGTATCCACGTTCGTGAACTTCTACCGCTACGCCCGGCCCTGGCTGCTGGCCGTGCAGCAGCCCGCTGGCACCGTCGCCGCCGCAGCCGCACCCGTGCCCGCCGTCCTCACCCAGCCCATCGACTTCAAGCCACCCATGACGCACTTCCTGCTGGTGAGCCTGACGCCCGGCCCCGACGGCCGCCTGCTGGCCACCCCCGAGCGGGCCGGCGGCTCCGGCGACATGGCCAGTCTGCTCACTTCCAGCGGCTTCCTGGAATTGCCGCCGGAACCGGAGCACTTTCCGGCGGGCACGGTGCTGCCGGCGTGGCGGTTTCGGGGGTAGTGAGCGAAGTCAATTGCTGGCAGAAAGGCGAGTAGTCTACTTACTTAGTTGCCTGGAGTTGCCGTTGCATATCCTGGCCGAAATCCCATAGCTCCTGGATTGGCACTGGGGTGCGTTTGCTCCGGCGGATATCTTTCCCTTCCTGCGTGAACAGAAATGGATAGCACGCTAACCCCTGTGTGCCGGATAGCTGGCTGATTTCTTTTTCCCAGCCAGTCCAGCGTGCATCCCGATAATACGACGCAAGGTCACCGGAACAGCAGAACTGCAGGAACGCGGAGTACGTCATGTCGGTAGGCTCCCATTCTAGGCTGTCGGGCGCGAAATAAAAGATTTGACCTACCGTCTCCGGTCCGAAAGCACCTCCGTTCAGCGCGTAGAAGCCTCCCAAAACGTCATCGGCAACCAGTAGCATACCGGCAGGCTTGCCTTTGTTCCAGTCCATCAGTGTACGATTCAGACGGGGGCTGCCAGAGCCCAGGACACGCAGCCATCCGCCGTCAATCAGCAACCCACCGGTTTCGTAGAGAATAGCGCCCATGGGAGAACGGGTAGTAACTTGGGCGGCCAGCAGAGAGCTATTCGCCTGAGCGGGCTGGCGGGGCAGCACCTCCACCTTGTTTTTCGCTTCCCGGATCCACTGACTCACAAACTCCCAGGCAGGTTCCTGCCGATTAATTAATTCGGATAAAGGCTTCTTCATAGATGATTGGGCATTGGCGCCAGAGCTGATAAGTAAGCACAATAGTACTGCTGCACGTGATGGTAAAGACATTTTAGCAAATAGGGAAGCGGATGTGCGCTCTAGAAATCAAAGCAAGTTACAGCGAATCGACATTTCGTAGTTAACCTGATCATCCCTCAAAATCCAACCCGCACTGGAAGCAGTGGCACTGGGGCCGCTCGGGAGCCAGCAGCCACAGGCGCAGCTTCACGAACAGGTTGTCCTGAGGTTGGGGCTGGTGGCGGCACACCACGTCGGGGTGGTGGCAGCGGGGGCAGCGCAGCGTCGCGCCCGACTCCTCGTCGGGTGCATCCGGGGGCATGGCGTGCATGGCGGCGTGGTGGGGGTGCAGGGCTTCCTGAGCGGCGGCCACGTCCTGGGCCCGCACGTAGAGGCCCACGCTGCCCATCACCTGACCGTAGGGCCGGTTTTCGTTGCTCAGAAAACAGGGCAGGCCGGCCGCTTCCACCTGGTTGCGGGCCAGGTGGGCGGCAATGGAATCGGTAAAGGAATCCAGTAAAACTACGGCCGAAGCCTCGGGTACTTTCGCCGCCATAACGCAAACTAAACGAAATCGGAAAGCCACTAAACAACCACGGCACCCCTGCGGGTGCCGTGGAAGGTACGGACTATTGACCGGAACGGGGGTTACTGAAACAGAGTCAGGGCCTTAATGAAGGTCTGCGAAACGCCCCACAGCAGCGGGATGCCCACGAAGGCCCAGGCCAGAAACAAGGCCCCACCCGAACTGTTTTCGGGGGCCGCAGAAGAAGAAACCGGTGGTTGATTCATGAGGGAGATGGTAAAGAGGATGGGAGGAGTTGAGTTGTCAGGTGGTCGTTGTTAGTTGTCAGTGTTCAATCGGTAGCAGAAAGCAGCACTGACTGACAACTAACAACTAACAACCAGGTACGAACTCAATGGCCGCCGGGCTCGGCTTGAACCGGGCCTTTCTCGTTGTAGCGGGCATTTACGGCCGTTACGGCGAAGTTGGCCAGCAGGCCCACGACCAGCAGGCCGGCCATGGTGTAGAACACCGTTTCGTAGGCGGCTGCGCCGGTGAAGCCCGCCGCTTTGCGGCTCTCGTGCAGGAAGTTGACGATGAGCGGCCCCAGCACCCCGGCCGTACTCCAGGCCGTGAGCAGGCGGCCGTGAATGGCGCCCACCTGATACTTGCCGAACAAATCGGAGAGGTAGGCCGGAATGGTGGCAAAGCCGCCCCCGTACATGCTGATAATCACGCAGGCCACCACCACGTACAGGGTTAGTTGCAGGCCGCTGCCCAGGGTAGGAATGAGGGCGTAGAGCACAATACCCAACCCGAAATAAATGGCGTAGGTGGTTTTGCGGCCCAGCTTATCCGAGGCCGACGACCAGAAGAAGCGGCCCAGCAGGTTAAACAAGCTCAGCAGGCCCACGAAGCCCGCCGCCGCCGCCGCCGTCACGCCCCGGCCCGCCCCCAGGTATTTATCCGAAAACGTGTCCTGAATCAGCGGGGAAGCCGTTTCGAGTACCCCGATGCCGGCCGTAACGTTGGTCAGCAGCACCACCCACAGCAGCCAAAACTGCGGCGTTTTCAGGGCGTTGTCGGCTGATACGTTGCCGGTAGTAATCAGGGCGTTGGACTGGGTGCTGGGCACGTAGCCGGCCGGGACCCAGTCGTCGGCCGGAACCCGGATGGTCCAGACGCCGAACTGCATGAACAGCAAATAAATCACGCCCAGCGTCAGGAAGGTAGCGGCCACGCCCAGGGTGCCGGTGCCGCTGGCCTTAAAGTAGTCCATCAGGGCCACCGACATAGGCGAGGCAATCATGGCGCCGCCGCCAAAGCCCATAATGGCCATGCCGGTAGCCACCCCACGCCGGTCGGGAAACCACTTGATGAGGGTACTCACCGGCGAAATGTAGCCGATGCCCAGCCCGATGCCGCCCACGAAACCGTAGCCGAAATACACAATCCAGAGGTTGTGCAGGTGCACGCCCAGGGCCGCAATAAAGAAGCCGCCGCCGAAGCACAGGGCCGAAGCCATCATGGCCTTGCGCGGCCCTACCCGCTCCAGCCACTTTCCAAAAATGGCCGCCGACAAACCCAGCAGCACAATGGCAATGGAAAAGATAACGCCCAGCTGGGCCGGAGTCCAGTCGGCCGGGGCGGGGGCTTCGGGGTTGCCGCTGAGCAGGGCCCCGAGCGGCTTTTTGAACACGCTGAACGCGTAGGCCTGCCCGATGGCCAGATGAATGGCCAGGGCGGCGGGCGGCACCAGCCAGCGGTTGTAGCCGGGGCCGGCCACGGTGCGGCTGCGGTCCAGTAAAGAAGCTTCTGCCATGAGATGAAGGTGGTTTTGGGTGAGAAGGAGAACGGTTCCAGCCGCATTCGGAGGGCAGCAGGTGCCCGGAAATACGGGCTGAGGATCAATAAGGTAGACTCCTGTCCGCTGGGATAAGGAAATTAGCGCAACTATTTTTTGCTAAAAAACTATAGCTGGCCGGCTCCGGCGGAGCCTGCCGTATAGGCCTGCGAAGCAGAAAAACGCCCCTGGAATAGTGCTGTGCCTGCATTGCCACGGAGCCGGCCGCCGCCGCCGCCCACGCAAAAGCCCCGCCGAAGGGGCGGGGCGTGCAGCGAAAGAACAGCGCAGTCGGATGGGTCAGTCGTTCCTGACGGCCTGGCCCAGGTCCTTCACGTCGCGGCTGGTTTCGAGGGCCGTGAACTCGGTTTGCAGGGCCCGGATGTGCAGCTCGTCGCGGCCCTTGATATCGAGGCGGATGGCGCGGAACCGCGCGTTCAGGCGGCGGCTGATGGTAGTGGCGTAATCCCAGTCGCGCTGAGTCCAGGTTTTGCGGCGGGCCCGCACCTGCTGCATAAACTGCACGAAGGCGGGCTCGATGGTAACGGGCGTGAGCTGCTCCAGGTCGGCGTAAGAACCCAGCAGCTCGTTGGTGAAGGCCGCTTCGGCGGCGGGGTCGAGGGGCTGGCGGCTCCGGGCGCGGGAAACGGAGTCGAAGCGGGCGGCGCGGCGGCCGGCCACGCGCAGTTTGGCAGCGGCCTGGTCGGCCAGCGTATCCAGCTTACGGGCTTCCTGCTGCACAATTTCCTGCCGCTCCCGCGGCGTCGAGTCGCAGGCACTCAGCAGCGTAGCCGCTCCCAGACAGGCAAACAGAACAGAAGTTTTCATGGCCGAAAGGTAGGGATTCGGGGTGGAAAGCCGTAAGCCGCCGGCTTAGCGGGCCTGAAGGCGGAACGTGAAGGGAATTTCAAACTTGGAAACCACGGCCTGACTGCCCACCTGAGCCGGAATCCAGGCATCTGGGATGGTGCGGGCCACCCGCAGGGCCTCCTCGTCGCAGCCCGAGCCTATGCCCACCACCACCTGGTGGTCGATGGCGTGGCCCAGCGTATCCACCACAATGGAAATCAGCACCCGGCCCTGCACGTTTTTGCTCTGGGCCGCGGGCGGGTAGTTGAGCTTGCTCATAAAAGGCACCAGCGCGGCATCGCCCCCGATGTAAAAAACAGGGTGGGTTACCCGCTGTCGCGTCCACTGGCCGCTGGCATCCTTTACCGAATACGGCACGTCATCGAACGGGCGGAAAAAAACCAGCTTGTTGGCCGTGTGGTCGTACTTCTGCGCAATAACCTGGGTTCCGTCGCGGGTATAGGCATAATATTCCCAGACGCCGGTTTTCTCCCCTTTGTCTATCATACCGCTGCCGGCGTCGGTTTTACGCAGCTTCTGGGCCTGGGCGGAGAAGGAAATAATAGCTAAACAGAGGAATAAAAATTTTTTCATGAGCAAAAGGTGGGAGGTGGGAGACGGACAGAATGCAGCAATAGCTCCCGAAATAGATTTTGGGAGCTGGTAATAACCAAAAGAAAAGCCTTATTAGTGCAAATTAAGGCGCCGTTCTACGGCGGGTGGGACCATCAAAAATCCTGCCTTACTGACAAGATGAGGCCCTGGCTGATCGGGGGGGATTGATCAGAACCAAGGCTTGGTCCGGGAAATTTACAACTATCCGCTCACCCGGCAAAGCACCGGAACAGGAATGTGCCAACCGGCGGCCGGGTTATCCGGGACCTTCGCGCAGACCGTTGCGCAGGGTGCGCAGTTGCGTTTGCAGGCCGGGCCAGGCCGGGCAAAGCTGCTCCAGGCGCGTGAGGTAGCGCAGGGCACCCCGGGCATCGCCCAGCATCCGGTGCATGATGGCTAACCCCCACAACGCGCCGAAATGGCGGGGCTCCCGACGCAGGACCTGGCGGGCATCGCGCAGGGAGGCCTTGTACTCGCCCCGCAGGTAATAGGCCGTAGCGCGCTTGTTCCAGCCCTCGGCATACTCGGGGGCGGCTTCAATCAAAAAGGTGAATTCCTGAATGGCCAGCGTATACTCATCGGCGGAGAGGGCACGCATGCCGTTTTCCAGGCGCTTATCCAGCACGGGATGACCCGCCGTGAGCCAGATTTGCCAGATCCCGTCCTGGAGGGCCTCAATTTCGGCGGGCGCCGTGGCCTCGCGCAGGCGGGCAAACAGTTCGTCGAGCATGAGGTGAGATGGTGAAATGGTGAGGTGGTGCGTTTTACGTTGAGTTGGCATGTTATGGCGTGATCAGGACATAAAACCCACCATTTCAGTATCTCACCAGTTCACCTTTAAAACAGGGCCGAAGCCACCCGGCGGATGCTCTCCGACTTGCCCATGCTGTAGTAGTGCAGGCAGGGCACGCCGTGGGCCATCAGCTCGCGGCTCTGGTTGATGCACCACTCAATCCCGATTTCGCGGGCCGTGAGGTTGTCGGGGGCCAGGTGCACGGCGTCGACCAGCGCGTCGGGCAGGTTGAGGTAGAAGGAGCGGGGCAGGGCCGTGAGCTGGGCTTTGGTGGTGAGGGGCTTGAGGCCGGGAATAATTGGCACCAGAATGCCCGCCGCCCGGCACTTCTGCTCGAACTGGAAAAACTGCTCGTTATCGAAAAACATCTGCGTCACGATGTACTCGGCCCCGCGGTCCACCTTGTGCTTGAGGTAGCGGATATCGGCCCCCGAGTTGGGCGACTCGAAGTGCTTCTCGGGGTAGCCGGCCGTGCCGATGCAGAAGTCGGTGGCCCACACGTCATCCTGCTCCTCATCCAGGTAGGCGCCCTTGTTCAGGTCGGCTACCTGCCCGATCAGGTCGCAGGCGTAGGCGTGGCCGTCGGGCTCCGGCACGAAGCGGCCCTCGCTCTTGATTGGGTCGCCGCGCAGGGCCAGCACGTTGTCGATACCCAGGAAGTGCAGGTCGATGAGGGCGTTTTCGGTTTCTTCCTTCGAGAAGCCCCCGCAGATGAGGTGGGGCACGGTGTCCACATCGAAGCGGTTTTTGATGGCCGCGCAGATGCCCACCGTACCCGGCCGACGGCGCACGGTTTTCTTCTCCAGCAACCCATTGGCATGCTGCCGGTACACGTACTCCTCGCGGTGATACGTGACGTCTATAAACGGCGGCTTGAATTCCAGCAGCGGCTCAATGTTGGAGAACAGGTTCTGGATGTTCTCGCCCTTTTTGGGCGGCAGCACCTCAAAGGAAAACAGCGTTTTGCCGTTGGCGCGGGTCAGGTGTTCGGTTACTTTCATCAGAAGCGCCAACTGGCAGGTGGCGAGGCGTTGGATGTAGCGCGAAGCTTTTGCTTCGCGTTTTGTTAATGAGAACAGATGCCGTGGTTGCGTGACAACACTATCAGCAACGGTACAAGAAGCAAAGGCTTCGCACTACTGGCTACCCTGCCGTTACCGGCACCGCCGCCGGCTCGTAGTTCAGATTCGGCATCAGCCAGCGTTCCAGCTCCGGCAGTGGCATGTGCTTGCGCGCGGCCATATCGGCTACCTGGTCCTGGCCAATGCGGCCGAGGCCGAAGTAGCGGCTGTCGGGATGGGCGTAGTAGAGGCCGCTCACGGAGGAGGCGGGGTACATGGCCAGGTTTTCGGTGAGGCGAATGCCGGTGGCGGTTTCGGCGTCGAGCAGCTGGAACAGGGTGATTTTCTCGGTGTGGTCGGGGCAGCCGGGGTAGCCGGGGGCGGGGCGTACGCCTTTGTATTTCTCCTGAATCAGGTCCTCGTTCGATAGGTTTTCGGCCGGGTCGTAGCCCCAGAACTCCTCGCGCACGCGCTGGTGCAGGCGCTCGGCAAAGGCCTCGGCGAGGCGGTCGGCCAGGGCCTTCATCAGGATGCTGCTGTAGTCGTCGTGCTCAGCCTCGAACCGCTCCAGGTGCTTCTCGATACCGATGCCGGCCGTGACGGCAAAGCCGCCGATGTAGTCGGCCCGGCCGGTTTCGCGCGGGGCCACGAAGTCGGAGAAGGCCAGATTGGGCACGCCCTCGGCCTTTTCGCTCTGCTGGCGCAGGGTGAAAAACTCGGTGGCTACTTGCTGGCGGGTGTCGTCGGTGAACACCTGCACCGTGTCGTGGCCGACGGTGTTGGCAGGCCAGAAGCCGATGACGGCGCGGGCCGTGAGCAGCTTCTCGTCGATGATCTGGCGCAGCATCTTCTGGGCGTCGTGGAAGAGCTGAGTGGCGGCCTCGCCCACGTTCGGGTCTTCCAGGATGCGCGGGTAGCGGCCTTTCAGCTCCCAGGTCTGGAAGAACGGCGTCCAGTCAATATACTTAGCCAGCTCGGCCAGGTCGTAGTCTTCCAGCGCCTTGGTGCCCAGGAAGGTCGGCTTCACGATGGGCGTAGCGGCCCAGTCGGCTTTGAAGCCGTTTTCGCGGGCGGCCTCAATGGTCAGGTAGTTTCTCTCGCGCTGGCGGCCGGCGTAGTCCTCGCGCAGCTGGCGGTACTCCTCGCGCACGGTGCGGGCGTACTCGGCATCGGCCGAGCCGAGCAGGGCGGCGGCCACGCCCACCGAGCGGGAGGCGTCATTTACGTGCACGATGGGGCCGCTGTAGTTGGGCGCAATCTTCACGGCGGCGTGCAGGCGGGAGGTGGTGGCGCCGCCGATGAGCAGCGGGGTTTTCAGGCCGCGCTTTTCCATTTCCTGGGCCACGTACACCATCTCATCCAGGCTCGGCGTAATCAGGCCGCTCAGGCCGATAACGTCCACCTGCTGCTTCTGGGCTTCATCGAGGATGCGCTCCAGCGGCACCATCACGCCCAGGTCCACGATGTCGAAGTTGTTGCAGGCCAGCACCACGCCCACGATGTTCTTGCCGATGTCGTGCACGTCGCCTTTTACCGTGGCCAGCAGGATTTTACCGGCCGTCTGCCGGTCGCCGCTCTGTTTGTCGGCCAGCAGGTAGGGCTCCAGATAGGCCACCGCCTTCTTCATCACCCGTGCCGATTTCACCACCTGGGGCAGGAACATTTTGCCGGCCCCGAACAGGTCGCCCACCACGTTCATGCCAGCCATCAGCGGGCCTTCAATCACCTCCAGCGGGCGGCCTACCAGCTGCCGGACTTCCTCGGTATCCTGGTCGATGAACTCGGTAATGCCTTTCACCAGCGCGTGCTGCAAACGCTCCTTCACCGGCAGACTGCGCCATTCCTGGTTGTTGGTTGTTGGTTGTTGGTTGTTAGTCGATTTGTCCTTGATGTTGTCGGCGAAGTCCACGAGGCGCTCGGTGGCATCGGCGCGGCGGTTCAGGAGCACGTCTTCCACCAGCTCCAGCAAGTCCTGGGGCACCTCATCGTACACGGCCAGCTGGCTGGGGTTCACGATGCCCATGTCCAGGCCGGCCCGGATGGCGTGGTAGAGGAAGGCCGAGTGCATGGCCTCGCGCACCACATCGTTGCCGCGGAACGAGAAGCTGATGTTCGAGACGCCGCCGCTGGTGAGGGCGCCGGGCAGGTTCTGCTTGATCCAGCGAACGGCCTCGATGAAGTCCAGCGCGTAGTTGCGGTGTTCCTCCATGCCGGTGCCCACCGTCAGGATGTTGGGGTCGAAAATGATGTCCTCGGCCGGGAAACCGACTTCGTTCACCAGGATATCGTAGCTGCGGCGGCAGATTTCGATGCGCTTCTCGTAGTTGTCGGCCTGGCCGTTTTCGTCGAAGGCCATGACCACCACGGCCGCGCCGTACTGGCGCACGGTGCGGGCCCGCTGCCGGAACACCTCCTCGCCTTCCTTCAGGGAAATGGAGTTGACGATACTCTTGCCCTGCACGCACTTCAGGCCGGCTTCCAGCACGCTCCACTTCGAGGAGTCAATCATGACGGGCACCCGCGAAATGTCGGGCTCCGAGGCAATCAGGTTTAGGAACGTGGTCATGGCCTGCTCCGAGTCGAGCATGCCTTCGTCCATGTTCACGTCGATAACCTGCGCGCCGCCTTCCACCTGGTCGCGGGCCACCTGCAGGGCCTGCTCGTAGTTGCCGGTGCGGATGAGGCGGGCAAAGGCGCGGCTGCCGGTCACGTTGCACCGCTCGCCCACGTTCACGAACAGGCTGTCGGCGGTGATGTTGAACGGCTCGAGACCGGCGAGGCGGGTGATGGCCTCACCCCCTAGCCCCCTCTCCGGTAGAGAGGGGGGACTAGTTTTTAGCTTTGTCTTAGCATCTAGTACTAGTTCCCCCTCTCCCCCCGGAGAGGGGGCTAGGGGGTGAGGCGCTCGTGAGGGCAACTCCCGCGGAGCGTAGCGCAGCGCCAGCTCACTTAAAGCCGCAATGTGCTGGGGCGTGGTGCCGCAGCAGCCGCCCACCACCGTCACGAGGCCGTCGGAGAGGTAGCCTTCCACCACGCCCGCAAATTCCTGGGCCGACTCATCGTAGCCGCCAAACGCGTTGGGCAGGCCGGCGTTGGGGTAGGCCGAAATGTGCACGTCGGCAATGCGGCTCAGCTCCTTGATGTACACCTTGAGCTGGTCGGCGCCGAGGGCGCAGTTCAGGCCCACGCTCAGCAGCGGCAGGTGGCGGATGGAGTTCCAGAAGGCCTCCACCGTCTGGCCGCTCAGGGTGCGGCCCGAGGCGTCGGTAATCGTGCCCGAAATCATGACGGGCACCACTTTGCCGCCTTCATCGAAGAACTTCTGCACCGCGTACAAAGCGGCTTTGGCATTGAGCGTGTCGAAGATGGTTTCGATGAGCAGGGCGTCGGAGCCGCCGTCCACGAGGCCGCGCACCTGCTCCAGGTAGGCGGTGGCCAGCTCGTCGAAGGTCACGGCGCGGAAGCCGGGGCGGTTCACGTCGGGCGAGAGGCTGGCGGTGCGGTTGGTGGGCCCCACGGCCCCGGCCACGAAGCGCGGCTTGTGGGGCGTCAGGGCCGTAAACGCATCCGCCGACTCCCGCGCCAGCCGCGCCGACTCGTAGTTCAGCTCATATACAATGTGCTCCAGCGCGTAGTCGGCCTGGGCGATGGTAGTGCCGCTGAACGTGTTGGTTTCCACCATGTCGGCCCCGGCGGCAAAGTACTCGTCGTGAATGCCGCGGATAATATCGGGGCGGGTGAGGCTGAGCAGGTCGTTGTTGCCGCGCAGGGGCTTGGGGTGGTCCTGGAAGCGCGTGCCCCGGAAATCCTCCTCCGTGAGCGGGTGGCGCTGGATCATGGTGCCCATGGCGCCGTCGAGAATCAGCACGCGCTGACGCAGGATGTCGTGGAGGGGCGACGTAGTGGCGGGGGCAGGGAGGACGGTCGGCATATCGGCTCTTCTAAAGAAAATCAGCAGCAAAAAGTGCCTATCCAGAAAGAGCCGCGCGGGACGCGAATCCTGTTCTTATCTTCTTCCAACGCCCGCAAAGGCCCTGGAAAGGGAATTAGCACCTTGTGTTGTGGCAGGTTGCTAAGACGTCATCGGGCCCAATCCCTCGGTCTTTCTGGATAAGTAACGGGAGCGAAGATACAACCGGAATCCTGGGAATCGCAACGGGCCAAGGCAAGGGGCGGGGTAGTGGGGGGGATGGGCGCAATACGGCGTTCAATGCTTCGTTGAAATGAGAGCTGTTTTGCTTAGTTTGGGCAGTCCTTATTCCTACGCTTTTCTTATGCTACCATTTCGCTATGCTGCGTCCGGAGTTGCCGGCCTGCTTCTATTGACTACATTCCGCAGCCCTGCTCAGACCCTGACGCCCCACGGCCTGACGGGCACCTACTATAAAGGGGAGAATTTCGAGCGGGCCGTGCTTAAGCGCGTTGATAATCAGCTGGATTTTGAGTGGCGCAAGCTGCCGCCCGCCCCGGGCGTACCGGCCGAACATTTTTCGGTGCGCTGGACGGGCTTTCTGGAAGCCCCCGTAACGGGCCAGTACGTGCTGCATCTGACCGTGGACGACGGTGTGCGGGTGTGGTTGAACGAGCGGCTGCTGTTTGACTCCTGGCGCGACCAGCACTTTACCAAAGGCCAGGCCCGGGTGCAGCTGGAGGCCGGCAAGCAGTATCCGCTGCGGGTAGAGTACTATCAGAACGCGCTGGACTCCCGCTTGTTGCTGGCCTGGCAGCGGCCCGACGCGTCGATGGCGGATTTTTTTGGCGGACAGTCGAGTGTTCAGCCCATTCCCATGCGGTATCTCTGGTCGGCCCGGCCGGTGCGGGCCCGGCTGGCCACCGCCGCCGATACGGCCGCGTTCATGGCGGCCCGGCGGGCCCGTATCACGTCTGTGCCCGCTAAAGCGGCCCTGGTAATTGGCTACCTGCCTCGCTCGTCGGAGCCCATCCGGAAGTCGGCTTTGCCCGCCGCGGCTAAGCCCACTGCCCGGCCCGTTGTGGCCGCCCGGCCCCTCCCGCCGCCCGCGCCCCAAAACGGCCAGCCGGCGCTGGCGGAGCTGGCCAACCTCAGCAAAGGAGCCGCCCTGACGCTGCCCAACCTGTACTTTACCCAGAGCACGGCCGAGCTGCTGCCTTCCAGCCAACCTATGCTCAACGAGCTGGCCCAGACCCTGCGCCGCCAACCCGCTCTGCGCCTGGAAGTGGCCGGCCACACCGATAACGTAGGCGAGGCCCACCTGAACCTGCGCCTCTCCCAGCAGCGGGCCCGGGTGGTGCGCCAGTACCTGGTGCAGCAAGGCATCGACTCGGTGCGGCTGGTGGCGCGGGGTTACGGCGGCACGCGGCCCGTAGCTGACAACCGCGACCCGCAGCAGCGTGCCCGCAACCGCCGGGTAGAAGTAGTGGTACGTTGAGCCCGGGCAGGAGTACAATTTGGGCTTTGCCGAACGTGCGGGCCGGTTTCGCGTAAGGCGAAACTCCACGCTACTTCTTTCCGAACTCCTGCTTATGGCTACCAAAAAGAACCCCACGCCCGCCGACGCCCCGCAGCCCGCCGCTAAGCCCGCCGGCAAAACGGCCGCCACACCCGCCGCCAAAAAAGCCGCCAAAGCGGCCGATGAGGCTCCCGAGCCCGTGCAGCGGCCCACGGCCAAGGACATGAAAAAGCACGCCCAGAAGCTGCCCTACCCGGCCAAGCAGGCCGACATGGACCTGCAGCCGGGCATGAGCTTCAGCACCTACCGCCCCGCCGGTAAGCTCCAGGATAAAGTGGCCCTTATCACCGGTGCCGACTCGGGCATCGGGCGGGCCGTGGCCGTGGCCTTTGCCATGGAAGGTGCCCACGTGGCCATTCTTTTCAACGAAAACACCGTGGACGCCGAGGAAACCAAGCGCCTCGTGGAAGCCCAGAACCGCCAGTGCATCCTGCTCCAGCTGGACGTGCGCGACCCGGAGCAGTGCCGCCAGGCCGTGCGCCGCACCCGCGCCGAACTGGGTGGCCTCAATATTCTGGTCAATAACGCCGCCTTCCAGATGGCCCAGCAGAAGTTCGAGGACATTCCCGAGGAGCAGATCCGCCGCACCTTCGACACCAACATTCTGGGCTACATCTGGATGGCCCAGGCCGCCGTGCCCCACCTCCGGGAGCACGACTGCATCATCAACACCGGCAGCATCGTGGGCCTGACGGGCATTCCCCTGCTCATCGACTACGCCAGCACCAAGGCCGCCATTCACGGCTTCACCAAGAGCCTGGCCCAGAACCTGGGCGAGCGGGGCATCCGGGTGAACTGCGTGGTGCCCGGCCCGGTCTGGACGCCCAACATCCCCGGCACCATGCCCCGGGAAGAAATCGAGAAATTCGGCCACGAAGTAGCCCTGGCCCGCCCGGGCCAGCCCGAGGAACTGGCCCCCGCCTACGTGCTGCTGGCCTCCCAGGACGGCTCCTTCATGACCGGCTCGCTCATCCACGTAACCGGCGGCAAAATGAGTAGCGACGGGTAGGGTGAGATGGTGAGGTGGTGAAATGGTGAGTGGATGTTCTGCAACCCTGACGGCGTACGCGGCGCTGATGGGGGCCGGATAACTCATTTTCACCGGCTCAAAACCCAACCGTACCATCCGCCTGTTTACCTCGCACGCCGCTGTTACTGCCTGGCTGAGTGACTTGGCGGCCTGACTGTGCCAAAAGAGCCGCCCGGGCCCGCCGAACGTCAAACTCACCACCTCGCCATTTTACCATCTCACCTCATGGAATACCCCGCCGGAACCGTTCGGGCGCTGCTGCAAACCGATCTGGTGACGCCCGCCACCCGGGCCGCGCTGGAGGCCCGCCTGGCCCCCCAGACCGACTACGCGCCCCAGTTCTTCGACGCCGACACCTACCAGCTGCTGCGGGCCGTGGCCGCCCGCGTCTTTCCCCAGCCCGAGCGCGAAACGCCCATCGAGCTGGCCCCGAACGTGGACAAGCGCCTGCTCGAAGGCCGCGCCGACGGCTGGCGCTACGATGCCATGCCCCCCGACCGCGAAGCCTACCGCCTCGGGCTGGGCGGCATCAACCAGGCGGCCCAGGCGGCGTTCCGGCAGGATTTTGTGGAGTTGACCACTGAGCAGCAGGACGTCATCATCGGGCAGCTGGCGGCCGGGGAGGCCCCGGGTGAAAACTGGCAGCAGGTGCCTCAGGATAAGTTTTTCGAGGAAATGCTGGCCGAGCTGGCCGAAAGCTATTACGCCCACCCCCTGGCCCAGGAGGAAATCGGCTACGTGGGCATGGCCGACGTGCCCGGCTGGACCCACATCGGCCTCAACGAACTGGAACCCCGCGAACCGGAGGAAAAGTGAGATGGTGAGGTGGTGAAATGGTGAGTTGACGTTGTAACGGCTCCATTTCACTGCCTTGGTCGGCCGCGCCGCCCGAACAGCCACTCACCATTTCACCACCTCACCATCTCACCTTATGCCCGACGAAGAAACGCTGGAGGAAGGCACGCTGACCCCGCTGCAACCCGAAATTCAGGACCCGCTGCTGCGGGAAATACTCGAAGAAAACGACCTCCAGGCCGACCCCAGCCGCAACCCGCTGGAACAGCCCGCCCCCCTGCCCGACCCCTCCGACGAAGTAGACTGCGTGGTGATTGGGACCGGCGCGGGCGGCGCGCCCCTGCTGGCCCGTCTGGCCCAGGCCGGCCTGCGCGTGGTGGCTCTGGAAGCCGGCCCCCGCCGCGACCCCAAAACCGACTACGCCACCGACGAAAAAGCCCAAAACTTCCTCTTTTGGAACGATGAGCGCCTTTCGGCCGGGCAGAATCCGGTGGCTTTTGGCAAGAACAACTCCGGCACCGGCGTGGGCGGCTCCACCCTGCACTACACCGCCTACACCCCCCGCGCCCACCGCTCCGACCTGACCCTGCACACCGACTTCGGCCAGGGCGTCGACTGGCCCTTCGGCATCGAGGAGCTGGAGCCCTACTACGAGGAAGTGGAGCACTTCCTGGGTGTATCCGGGCCCACGCCCTATCCCTGGGACCCCACCCGGCGCAAGGGCTACCCGCTGGCTCCGCTGCCGCTTAACGGGGCGGCCCAGCTTATGGAGCGGGCCTGCGGCAAGCTAGGCATCCGCACCTCGCCGGCGGCCAACGCGGCTCTGTCGGCGCGCTACTACCAGGAGGGCATTGGCTGGCGCGAGGCCTGTACCAACCGGGGCTTCTGCCAGGCCGGCTGCAACCGCGGCGCCAAGGCCAGCATGGACGTCACGTTTCTGCCCCTGGCCGAGAGCTTCGGGGCCGAAATCCGGGCCGATGCCTACGTGACGGAGATTGAGCGCGACGCCACCGGCCGCATTACGGGCGTGGTGTACGAGCAACACGGGCGCACCGTGCGCCAGCGCTGCCGCCACCTGTTTTTGTGCGCCGGCGCCGTCGAAACGCCCCGTCTGCTGCTGCTCAACGAGTTGGCCCTGAACAGCGGGCAGGTGGGCAAGCACTTCATGGCCCACCCCGGCATGCAGGTCTGGGGCACGTTCCCGGAGGATATCCGCCCCTACAAAGGCATTCCCGGCGGCCTGATTTCCGAAGATACCCACCGGCCCCAGGACGCTGACTTTGCGGGTGGCTACCTGCTGCAAAGCATCGGCGTGATGCCCGTGACTTTTGCCACCCAGATGGTGCGCCAGCGCAAGCTCTGGGGCCAGCCCCTGCGCGACTATATGCGCAACTACAACCACATTGCCGGTATCAACATTCTGGGCGACTGTATGCCCCACGCCAGCAATTTCATGGAGCTCAGCGACGAGAAGGACGCCCGGGGGCTGCCCAAGCCCCGCCTGCACTTCACGGCCCAGGAAAACGAGCAGCGCATGAACCGCCACGCCGAAAAGCTGATGCGCCAGATCTGGCAGGAGGCCGGCGCCACCGACATCTGGGCCTTCGAGCGCTACGCCCACGTCATTGGTACGGCCCGCATGGGCCGGCGGGCCGACGAGGCCGTAGTCGACCCCGACGGCAAGGCCTTCGACGTGCCCAACCTCTACATCTGCGACAACTCCGTGTTCCCGAGCGCGCTGAGCGTTAACCCGGCCCTCACCATCATGGCCCTGAGCCTGCGCACCGCCGATAAGTTTCTGGCTACCCTTCGGTAGTGCTCAGTGCCTAGTGCTTGGTGCTTAGGTATTTCTTTTGAATTGATTAAAACGGCCTAAGCACCAAGTACTAGGCAATAAGTACCAAACAATGAAGTCCTTCCTGACCCATATCAAAGAAAAGTTCGGCGACGGCCATTACGCGGGCGACGAGTACGGCGGGGCCGCCGGGCACGATGGCTCGGGCCTGCCCACCGGCAACGCGGGCAACTTCATGTTCGCCACCGGCATCGAGTGCTCCTACCCGATGATTGCTAATAACACTATCCGGCGCGATTTGCTGGCTGAAACCGACCACTACAACCGCTACAAGGAAGACCTGGGGCTGGTGCAGGAAATGGGCCTGAAGGTGCTGCGTTACAACCTGCCCTACTACCTGATTCACCAGGCCCCCGGCAAGTACGACTGGAGCTTCGCCGACCTGGCCATGGCTGAAATCCAGCGCCTCGGTATCACGCCCATTCTGGACCTGATGCATTTTGGGGTGCCCGACTGGCTGGGCAACTTCCAGAACCCCGAGCTGCCCATTCACTTCGCCGAGTACTGCGGGGCCGTGGCCCAGCGTTACCCATGGGTGCGGTTCTACACGCCCATCAACGAGATTTACGTGACGGCCCGGGCCTCCGCCAAAGACGGCATCTGGAACGAGCAGCTCAAGGACGACCGGGCCTTCGTGACGGCCATGAAGCACCTGGTGGCCGCCAGCATCATGGGCAACCAGCAGATTGCCCGCCACCGCCCCGACTGCGTGATTGTGCAGAGCGAATCGGCGGAGTACATCCACGAGATGCGGGCCGTGGAAAGTCCCGAAATCCGCCTGGTCAACAAGCTGCGCTTCCTCTCGCTCGATCTGCTGTACGCTCACCCCCTCGATTCGGAGGTGCTGCTGTTCTGCCTCGATAACGGCCTGACCCGCCAGGAGCTCGACTGGTTTATGGCCGGTGAGCCGCCCGGCTACCAGATCATGGGCAACGACTACTACGGCCGCAATGAGCGCATCATCAAGCCCGATGGCACCTGGTGCCAGGCCGAGGACGTGCTGGGCTGGTACACCATGACGCGCCAGTACTACGAGCGGTACCGCAAGCCCGTGATGCACACCGAAACCAACTCCTTCAACCCTGTGGACGCCGAATGCTGGCTCTGGAAGCAGTGGGTGAACGTGCAGCGCATCCGCCAGGACGGCGTGCCGGTCGTGGGGTTCACCTGGTACAGCCTGCTCGACCAGCTCGACTGGGACATCAGCCTGCGCGAAAAGCGCCTGAGCGTAAACGCCTGCGGCCTCTACGACCTCGACCGCAAAATCCGGCCGGTGGGGGAGAGTTACAAGATGCTGCTGAAGGAATTCGGTCAGATTACCCTCATGCCCCACGCTGAAATCTTCGAGTTCACCACCCGGCCCGCTACCCTGAAAGTAGAAAAATAGGGCTGACAATTTCTGGTTTCCCCAAGGGCTACCACCCTGGCTGGTCGTACGAACAGACGTGCGGCGGGCCAGGGTTTTTTTTGAGTAGGCTGCCAGCTAACGGTTCCGGGAATTTTTCCCATTACCAACTCTGGCACAGCTTTTGAAAATGGCCACTCAGAATTAGTTCCCAAACCATCAGAAATACTTTATGAAAACGTCTGTTACCTCCTACTTCCTGGCAGCCTGTGCTTCCCTGATGCTGGTCGCCTGCTCCGACAAGCAAAACGATCCGGCTCCTGATCCTACCCCCGATCTGACCCTGTCCAGCTACTTCGATTTTACGACTGTTACCCCCGCTGGCGGCGTGGCGCATCACGGCTACGGCACCGGCCACTCCTCGCTCGCTATCAAGGGCGAAGGTGCCATGAACGCGCAGATACTGGCCCTGGATTTCGCCGCCGGCACCGATGCTGTGCACCTGGAAGTGGAGCGGGCGGCCCTGGGCAGCACCTGGACCGGCACCTACGCCCTGCGCAGCCGTAACCAGCAAACCGCGCCGGTTTTTGTTTCCTATATCTACCGGGGAGCAAGCGGCGGGTCGTCGATTTACCGTTTCAGCGACACCACCAACGACCTGATCGGCGACGTGACCATCACGGCCTACGACGCCCGGCGGCAACTGGTGAGCGGCCGCTTCGCCGTGGAAGCGCCCCGCCAGCTCGACCCCAACGCGGGCTTCAGCCCCGACGCTCCCAAATGCGCCATCATCTTGCAAGGCGACTTTAAAAATCTGAAAATAAAAGTCCGCTAGAAATCCGCGTGCTGCTTTCCCGCAAGGCCATTCCGGTTAACCGGGATGGCCTTGCTGTTGGGGGTGGGGGCTGGCGGGGCCAATGGCGCCCCGGCGTCGGCGCCGGCCCTGCTGGAGGCGGTAGTTAAAAAATCGGCGGGTCGTGGGGCCGGGGCCGGCAATTGGCCCCGGTTTGCCGTACAAGCCCCATGCCCCAACCGCTTACTTTCCTGGCCCTGCACTACTGGGCCGGCGCCGGCCACGAATTCGACCAGGTGGCCGCCCTGCTCGCCCCCGATTACCGCCTGCTGGCCCCCGACCTGGGGGGCTTCGGGGCCGCCCCCGTTCCCGCCGGCGGCCTCACCGTAGACGCCTACGCCGACGCGGTGGCGGCTTTTATAGCGGCCGAAAAGCTGAGCTCCTACGTGCTGGTGGGCCACAGCATGGGCGGCAAAATTGCCCTGGCCCTGGCGGCCCGGCAGCCGGCCGGACTGGTGGGCCTGGCCCTGCTCAGCCCCTCGCCGCCCACCCCGGAACCCATGACCGAAGCCGACCGGCAGGCTAGCCGGCACGCCTGGGGCCAGCCGGCGGAAGCGGAAAAAACGGCCCGCCATATCACGGTCCGTGCGCTGTCCGCCGCCCCGCACCGGCAAGTGGTGGCCGATAACCTGCGTACCAGCCGCGCCGCCTGGGATGCCTGGCTGCTGCACGGCAGCCGCGAAAACATCAGCGCCCGGATGGCGGCCGTGGCGGTGCCCTGCACCATTCTGGCCGGCGACCAGGACCCGATTATGTCGCCCTCGGTGCACGGCCTGGAAACGCTGCCCCTGCTGCCCGCCGGTACCCCGCTGGAAATCATCGGCGGGGCCGGACACCTGCTGCCCTACGAGGCTCCGGCAGAAGTGGCCGACCTGCTGCGCCATTTCGCGCAGCGCTGTGAGGCGGCCAGTTGAACCGGCGCCCGATGGCTTCAACCCCTCCCGATACCTTTTGGCGCCGGCTGGTCCGGGCCGGCCGCCGGCACTGGCCGCACTACCTGGCCGAAGCCGCGGGCCTCGGGTTTTTTGTGGTGTGCGCGGGGCTGCTCACGGTACTGCTGGAACACCCGGCCTCCCCGCTGGCGGCCGTGGTGCCGGCCAGTGCACTGCTGCGGCGGGCCTGGCTGGGAGCGGGCATGGTGCTGGTGGTGGTGGCCATTGTGTACAGTCCCTGGGGCCAACGCTCGGGCGCCCACATCAACCCGGCCGTGACGCTGGCCTTCTGGCAGCTGGGCAAGGTAAGCGCCACCGATGCCCTCTGGTACGTGCTGGCTCAGTTTGCGGGGGGCGTGGCCGCGGCGCTGTTGCTGCAACTGAGCCTGGGCACCCACTGGTATGGCCACCCGGCCGTGGCCCACACCCTCACCCAGCCCGACCCTGCCCGGGGCGGCTGGCCGGTGGCCCTGGGGGCCGAATTCGTTATTTCCTTTATCATGATGATGGTGCTGCTCCTGGCCCTGCACTCGGCCCGGCTAAAGTCCTTCACCGGCTGGCTGCTGGGGTTGCTGCTGGCCGTCTACATCACGTTCGAGGCCCCGCTTTCGGGCATGAGCCTGAACCCGGCCCGCTCCCTGGGCACGGCCGTGGCAGCGGGCAGCTACACGGGGTTGTGGGTGTATTTTCTGGCCCCGCCGCTGGCTATGTGGCTGGCCACGGTCGTTTTTCGCTACTTCCACCACGGCGAAGACCTGGCCGGCGCCATCCTGGCCGGCTGCGACCCCGCACCCGTCTCACCCCACGCGCCCGGCCAGGAGCCCCCCCACTACCCCGACGAGTAGCCTGGGCTAAGTAGCCGGGCAGGCGGCCTGCCCGGATGTCTCCGTCCGGGACGGTCTGTTTTACCGACCTTCGCCGACCTTCCGACTCCCGTTTATTGCCTGCTGCATGACTGTCCGCCTGCTGACCGCCCTGTTCCTGCTCCTGATGCTGACTACCTGCCGCACGGCGCTGGTGCCCGACGCGTACGAAGCCTACCCCACCTACTCCGGTCCCGATCTGGGGCTGACCTTCGTGCGGGGCCAGGCCCGGCTGCGGGTGTGGGCGCCCACCGCCGAGCGGCTCCAGCTCAAGCTCTACGCCGCCGGCACCGGCGGCGCGCCCGTGGCCGAGTACGCCATGCAGAAATCAGCGGGCGGTACCTGGACCTACGCGCTGCCGGCCCGGCCGCCGGGACAGTTTTACGTGGTGCAGGCCACCATTAAAGGCCGGCAAATGGCCGAGGTGCCCGACCCCTACGTGCACGCCGTGGGCCTGAACGGGCAGCGCGGGGCCCTGCTCGACCCGGCCACCGTGCACCCCGCCCAGTGGGAGGACGACCGGCGGCCCAGGCTCGGCCAGGCTACCGACATGGTGATCGGGGAATTGCACCTGCGCGACGTGTCCATGAGTCCGACTTCCGGGATTGAGCAGAAGGGCCGGTTTCTGGGGCTGGCCGAATTGGGCACCACCGGGCCCGGAGGCGTGAAAACCGGCCTCGACCACCTGTCTGAGCTGGGCATCACCCACCTGCACCTGCTGCCCACCAACGACTTCGCCTCCCTCGACGAAAGCCAGCCGGGCCGCTACAACTGGGGCTACGACCCGCTGCACTACTCCGTGCCCGAGGGCTCCTACGCCGCCGACCCCGCCGCCCCCGCCGCCCGCATCCGGGAACTTAAGCGCCTGGTGCAGCAGCTCCACCGCCGGGGCCTGCGCCTGGTGCTCGACGTGGTGTACAACCACACCGCCGACGCCGCCCGCAGCTCTTTCGAGCAGCTGGTGCCCGGCTACTACTACCGCCACCGCCCCGACGGCTCCCTCTCCGACGCGGCGGCCTGCGGCAATGAGGTGGCCTCCGAGCGGCCCATGGTGCGCAAGCTCATCGTGGAATCGGTGGCCTACTGGGCCCGGGAGTACCACGCCGACGGCTTCCGCTTCGACCTGATGGGGGTGCTGGATCTGCGCACCATGCGGGCCGTGCGCGTGGCCCTGGATGAGGTCGACCACAGCCTGTTTGTGTACGGGGAGGGGTGGACGGCCGGGGCCAGTCCGGTGTCGGAAACCCAACGGGCAGTGAAGGCCAACGTGGGCCGGCTCGACCGGGTGGCGGCTTTTTCGGATGAGCTGCGCGATGGGGTGAAGGGCCACTACGCCCGCCACCGGGAGCCGGGTTTCGCCAGCGGGCAGCCGGGCCTGGAGGAGAGCGTGAAGTTCGGCATCGTGGCCGCCACCCGCCACCCCCAGCTCGACTACGCCAGGGTAAACTACTCCCGCGCGCCCTGGGCCAGCGCCCCGGCCCAGTGCATCAACTACGTGGCCTGCCACGACGATATGGTGCTCTGGGATAAGCTGCTGGCCGCCGTGCCAGGAGCCGCGGAGGAGGAGCGGATCCGTATGGACGTGCTCAGCAACACCATCGTATTCACCTCCCAGGGCGTGCCGTTTCTGCCCATCGGCGACGAGTTTCTGCGCACCAAAAACGGCTCTCATAACTCCTACAACCTGCCCGACAGCGTCAACCAAATCGACTGGGCCCGCAAGGTCCGCTACCAGCGCGTGTTTCAGTTCTACCGCCAGCTGATTGCCCTGCGCAAGGCCCACCCGGCCTTCCGGCTGCCCACGCAGGCCCTGGTTGCGGAGCATCTGAAGTTTCTGCCCGGCCTGCCCGCCTCCACCATCGGCTACCAGCTCCTGGGCCACGCCGGCGGCGACGCCTGGGATACCATCACGGTGCTCTTCAACGGCCGCCGCCAGCCGGCCCGCCTGCCCGTGCCCGCCGGCCGCTATTCGGTGGTGCTGAGCGGCCTGGAAATTAACCCCGCCGGCCTCCGCCCGCTGGAGGTGGCCGGGGAGGCCGCCGTAGAAGTGCCCGCTTCGTCGGCCCTGATTCTGGTGCAGTAGCGCTGGAGTGGTGAATGGTCTTTGCGAGTGCAGCGAAGTACTCCTTCTTTCGCGCAGCGCAAAGCCCGGAAAAGCAAAAAGCCCCTGACGTCCGCGCTGGCGTCAGGGGCTTGTGATTTGGTCAGGATTGCGTGCCTGGAAATGGACGGATTGCGTCGCTGCACTCGCAATGACCCCTCACTATCTCACTGCTTAATCCAGCGCCCGGTCGCGGAAGAGCACGTAGCCGATGTGGGCGAATACGCCAAACCGCTTGTTGGAATCATCATAGTGAATGACTTGCAGGGCGGCCGGTCCGACGGGCGTCTGGTACACGAGGCCGGTCATGGCCGTGAGGTAGGGGCGGCTCACGGCCGGTCCGCGGGTGGGCAGCAAAGGGTTGGCGTCCTGGCGCTGCCAGCCCCGGAACAGGGTGTGGGCGTACACTTCGGTGCGCCACTCCAGCGAGCCGGCAATGGCCCGGACGTAGCGCAGACCCACCGCCGCGAAGGCCGTGCCCCGGTAACGGTCCAGGAACAGGGTGCGCGAGTCGGGCAGGGGCAGGAAGGCGGCGGCCGACGTGAGCGAGGAGCGGTAGGTGGCAAACGAGCCCTGGGTGCTGAGCTCCGACTCAATCAGGTAGCCCCAGGCGTGCACCGGCGTGCCCACCGAATCCGTCTTGTTGAAGGTAAAGTACTGCTCGTTGTAGAGACCCAGCTTCACCCAGTTGTGCTTTTTGGTGCGGCCGGGCAGGTCGTTGGCGGTACTGCCGGGGTCGTATTTTTCCTCGGCCGTGACGCCGCGCAGCCCAAACTCCACGCGGCGGCCGCTCACGGCGTACTGCCGGCGGTTGAGGGAGTTGCGCTCGAAGCTGGCCGCCACCGTCAGGCCCTGGAGCCGGCTCTGGTCGAGGCGGGCGTCGCTGTTGATGTTGTCGGTGTTGGCAAACCGGTCGCGGTTCGTGAACACGCCCCCGCTCAGAATGTAGCGGCTGCGGTAGTTGGGGCTGATGCCCACCTGCAGGTAAGTTTTGAAATCGCGCTGCTGAATCTGGGTGTTCTGGGCCGAGGACCCGAGCAGGCCGCCGGTATCCTGGTAGTTGAAGTTGTTGAACGTGATGACCGGCTCGAAATACAGCGGTGTGTTGCCCGGCACGCTGATGCGGAACGAGCCCCGGGCCCCGTTGTAAAAGCGCCCGATGGTGACGTCAGCCTTCACCGTGTAGAGGTAGCGGTTGAGGTAGCGGTAGCCCACGCCCAGGTAAAAGTTGCTCATCGAGCGGGTCGAGAGCAGCACGCCCAGGTCGGTGGTGAGGTTGCTGTTCTGGCGGGCATCCACGCCCAGCACGTAGCCTTTCCGGGCCTTATCGTACTGAATGCGCGGGTACACGTTGTTGAAAAAGTCGTTGTTGACGAGGCGGTAGTAGCCTTCCTCCACGTCGCCGGGGGTATAGCTGGAGCCGGAGCGCTGGAAGAAGCGGCGCACAAACTCCTGCTGCTCTTTCGGGATGCCCTGCACCGTAATCTGGCTGAACTCCGGCTTGGGCGCCCGCTCCTGAAACGCCTGCCGACGGGCCTGCAGGGCCACCGTATCCTGGCGGCGCGGAATGCGCTGGCGCAGCAGTTCCAGCTTCTCCTGCGCTGCCTGGGTGCCCAGTTCCACCAGTTGCCTGGCCTTGCCGAAATCGGCCGCCGTGATGTCGCCCAGGTTGGGCTGAATGAAGATGCCGTTCTTGCCCACCGAGGTGGTATCGGCCACATTGGAACCCAGAAACAGCAGGGTGCTGGTCAGCAGCTCATCGTCCCGTTCTTTGGGATACTTGTTAAACGCCACGTCGCCCACGTTCACTCCAATGATAACGTCGGGGCGAAACTCGTCGCGCATCACGCCGGTGGGGAAGTTATCGACCACGGCCCCGTCGAAGAGGTAGCGGCCGTCGGGCTGGCGGATGGGGCGAAAGGCCAGCGGGAAGGCCATGGAGTTGCGCACGGCATCGGAGAGCGAGCCGCTGCGCTGAATCACCTTCTCGCGGGTGAATACCTCCGAGGCCACGGCCCGGTAGGGCACCAGCAGGTTATCGAAATTGTAGTCGGCAATGGCGCCGGCCGGCGCCAGCATGGTGGCCAGCACGTAGTTGAGGGTCACGTCGTTCACCAGGCGGGGCGTTACGCGGGCCTTGAGGGTGGAGTCGACGGCCAGGCGCAGGTGTAGGGCGGCGGGGGTGGGGTCGGCGTCGTAGTAGTTGTACACCTTGCCTTCGAGCGGGTCGCCCGACACCCAGGTCTGGAATTCGGGCTTGAGCACGATTTCCTCAATCTGCTCGGGCGAGTAGCCGGCCGCGTACATAGCGCCCACGATGGCGCCCATGCTGGTGCCCACGATGTAGTCAATGGGGACTTGGTTTTGCTCCAGCACCTTGAGCACGCCCACGTGGGCCAGGCCTTTGGCGCCGCCGCCACTGAGCACGAGGCCCACTTTCTGAGCATGGGTATCGGGCCGGCACAGGCACAGCAGCAGGAGTATGTAGTAGAGTTTGCGCATATAGTTCAGCAAGGGAAAAACAGGGGTATCCGCGGGGGCGGGGCGCGTTTCCTACGCAAGGGCCGGGGGCAGGTTGTCTGCCCGGCCGGGGCGAGGCTACGGTTGGGCTTAATATGACTATTTTGTCGGCGAAAGTGCCGGATTACGTGCCCGCCGGGCTCATCATTTCCGGGAAAACGGCGTACGCCGCCACCGGCCAGGCAAAACCCGGTAGGTGATTCCCCGGGCCAGCTTATCGGTTCTGAACACGTACACGGCGCTGCAAAGAACGGCGGCGGCGGCCAACTTCCCACCCGCCTGAGGGATACACAGAACCGGACCTCCTCGAAGGCTACACCGGACACGTTCCTTCGCCCTGCCCAGAATAGCAAAGTACTTACCGTCCTCGGGCTGCGCCCCTTTTTATTACTCACTCCTCGTGCCCGGCGGCGGCCCGGGCGGGGGCGGCTTCGAGCTGTTTGGCTTCGAGGGCCAGGCGCTGCTGCTCTTTTTCGGAGGGCGTGCGGGGCAGGGCGCTCAGGTCGGGCTGGCCGGCGTCTACCCAGGCCGTGTACCAGAACGCGCCCACCAGACGCACGGCCAGCCGCAGCTGCCGCTCCACCTGCCCGCTCAGGCGCTGGTGGTAGGCGCGGGCGAAGTCGCGGGAGTAGGTGCGTACCGTGAGGTTGCCGCGCTGCTCGAAGCCGTACCTGCGGTCCTCCGGCATCTGCTGGCTCAGCTCCCGTTCAAAGGTCAGCACCGAGTCGACGGCGGCGTGGGAGCGGGCCACGGTGGCCCAGACAACGTCGGTGGGGCGGTCCAGATAGGGCGCGGGGCCGGTGAAGAAATCGTAGCCGCTGCTCAGCAGCTCCGGCAGGCGGCTTTCCCAGAAGCCGTGAATGCCGCGCTGGCCCGTGAGCTGGCCGTTGTAGTTGCGGGTGGTGTGCAGGGGCACGCAGGCGTCGGCAATGTAGTGGCCCAGGTCGGCGGAGAGGTGCAGAATCCGGTCGGTGTCGTGGGCCTGGAAGGCGGCCGTGAGCTGGCCTTTCATGCGCGCTACCTGCCAAGGCACCACGCCGTGGCGCAGCAGCGAATCTTCACCCAGCAGGGCCACCGCGTCGGGGTAGGAGCGGGGCAGCTTGTAGGCGGCCGAGTCGCCGTACACGTCCAGGTCGAGGAAGTGGCGGGGCGCTTCGCCGGGCACCACGGTGCGCCGCGAGTCGGGCCGGGTGGCGTTGGTGGTCAGGTAGTCGATGTTGGCCTTGTAGAAGCCCACCATCTCGGGCGGCAGCGTGAACACGGCCAGCCGGTTGATGAGCCGGTGCGCAAAAAAGCCCCAGGCCCGGCCCGGGGCGGGCAGCAGCAGCAGGGCCAGGAGCATAGCGGGGCCGGCGGAGCGAATCGTCATAACGGGATAGATAAGCTGATAGTCAGCAATATAAAAGGTTTCTCGATGCTGCCAAATCCCCGGCCGTACAGCCGGCCCGCCACCGGAGTACAGCCCAAAAAAACGGCCTTTCCGAAGAGGAAAGGCCGCGGGCTTTTAGACTGTATCTGGTCCGCTTACCGCCGGCCCTGGCCCACGAAGCGCATGCGGTAGTCGGCGTCCACGTCGCCCTTGCTGATGCGGGCGAGCTTGCCCTTGAGCAGCTGTTTTTTCAGGCCCGAGGCATAATCGGTGAACAGCACGCCTTCCAGGTGGTCGTACTCGTGCTGAATCACGCGGGCGGTGAGGCCGGTGAAGGTTTCCTCGTGCACCTGGCGCTGCTCGTCCTCGTAGCGCAGCACAATGGTGCCGTGGCGCACCACCTTCTCCCGGATGCCGGGAATGCTCAGGCAGCCCTCCTCGAAGGCCCACTCCTCGCCGGTTTCGCTTACCATAACGGGGTTGATGAAGGCCCGCTTCACGGGCGCATCCGTCGGCACGTCCACAATCGGGTTGCCGTCCTCATCCTCGTCGAGCATGGGGGCTGAGTCGATGACGAACAGGCGGATGCTCTTGCCAATCTGGGGGGCAGCCAGGCCCACGCCGTGGGCGTGGTACATCGTCTCGAACATATTGGCGATGATCAGCTCAAGCTCGGCGGCCGGATACTCGGCGGGCAGGGGTTTGGCGAGGGTTTTAAGTACCGGGTCGCCGAAGGCAACAATGGGGTAAATCATCGGGATTCGAGGAAAGATTGCAAAATGATGGTGGCCGCCACCTTGTCCACGGTGGCTTTGTCGCGGCGGTCCTTCTTGCCCAGCCCGCCGGCCAGCATGGCCGCGTGGGCCATGCGCGAGGTGTACCGCTCGTCGATTTCGTGGACCGGCACTCCGGGGAACTCCTTGCGCAGGCGGCGCAGCACGCCCACCACGGCACTGGTGGCATCGGTGGCCTCGTTGCTGAGCGTGCGCGGCATGCCAATGACCAGGGCCGCCAGCGGCTCGCGCAGGTGGTAGGCCTTCAGGTAGGCCAGCAGGTCCTGACTGTGAATCGTGTCGAGGGGCGTGGCGATGAGCTGGAGCGGGTCGGTGACGGCCAGGCCCACGCGCTTGTGACCGTAGTCGATGGCAAGAATACGGCCCATCGCGAGAAAAACAGAAAAGAAAGCCAAGCGGCGGCCGTTCAACGGGTTAGCCAAAGCCGCGGCCCAAAGATACGACACCCGTTCCGAAAGCGGATACCCGGCGGCGGCGGCGGCGGCCGGTAGCAGCGTGGCACCGGGCGTTCAGCGCCAAAACCCGGCCGTTGGGCGAGATCAGACGGTCTTTTTAAAATACTATAATAATCTTTGCAGGGTGCTCAGAGTCAGGCGGTTTTCAGCTACTCCGAAGGGCCTTTGGGGAGCTGCAATTTATCTTCGACTAATAAAAAATTGCACTGTTATTCGAAAATGCCTATACCTCTATGTGTGGGGTGGGTTTCTTGGAAAAGTTTCAATAGTTTTGAAGACCTGTCTTCTCCCCGGATTGCTGATTATCGGTTGAACAACTACTCTCTCAACGCTTTATGACCACCGAGCCGAACGACTCACCCCGCCCGGCCCAGGAATCCACGCCGCGCATTTCGCGGTGGCAGGTGCGCCAGCCCTGGCTGCTGGGGCTGGTGCTGGCCTGTGGCATTCTGGTGGGGGCCAACCCTTTCCGGCCGTCCGACCAGAACCCCGACCTCACGGCCCGCGGCTACTTAAAGTTCAAAGAAATCCTGAGCTACGTCGACCGTGACTACGTAGACTCGGTAAATGCCGAGGAGCTCTCGGATTACGCCATTGCCCGCATGCTGGAGCGCCTCGATCCGCACTCGGTCTTCATCCCGGCCAAGCGCCAGCAGCAGGCTTCCTCGTTTCTGCAGAGCGACTACGACGGCATCGGCGTCGAATTCAACATCTTCCGCGACACCGTGACGGTGGTGGCCCCCATCAGCGAAGGTCCCGCCGAGCAGGCCGGCCTCCAGCCCGGCGACCGGATCCTGACTGTGAACGGCCAACCCGTGTCGGGCGTGCATTTTACCACCGAGCAGCTCTTTGGTAAGCTCCGCGGCCCCCGGGGCAGCGCGGTGCAGCTGCAGGTGCTGCGCCACGGTCTGGCCCGGCCCATCGGCGTGCAGGTAACCCGCAACCGCATCCCGAATACTTCCGTGGACGTGGCCTACATGGTGGACAACCAGACCGGCTACATCAAGGTGAGCCGCTTCGCCAGCGGCACCTACGACGAGTTTAAGGCCGCCCTGGGCGATTTGCGCCGGCAGGGCCTCACCCAGCTGGTGCTGGACTTGCGCGGCAACCCCGGCGGCTACCTCGACCGGGCCACCAAGATGGCCGACGAGTTCATCGGGGGCACCAAGAAAATTGTGTACACCGACGGCAAGGGCGACCAGTACGATTCCCAGACGTTTTCGCGGGTGGCCGGCGAGTTTGAGGAAGGCGCCCTGGTGGTGCTCGTGGACGAAGGCAGCGCCTCGGCCGCCGAAGTGCTGGCCGGGGCCCTCCAGGACCACGACCGGGCCCTGCTGGTGGGCCGCCGCACCTTCGGCAAGGGCCTCGTGCAGCAGCCCATTGCCCTCAACGACGGTTCCGAGCTGCGCCTGACCATTGCCCGCTACTACACGCCTTCGGGCCGCAGCATCCAGAAATCCTACGGCCACGGCCTGGCCGAATACGAAAAGGACCTCCAGAACCGGGCCGACAACGGCGAGTATTTCCACGCCGACAGCATCCACTTTGCCGACTCCCTGCGCTACCGCACGGCCCACGGCCGCACCGTGTACGGCGGCGGCGGCATCATGCCCGATATGTTCGTGGCCCGCGACACCTCGGCCCAGTCGGCCTACTACCTGCGCCTGCAGAGCCTGAATCTGGTGCGCGAGTACAGCCTGAGCTACTACCAGGACCACAAGGAGGAGCTGGACGCGCTCCGCTTCGAGCAGTTCAACGAGAGCTTCCGCATTACCGATACCCAGCTCCAGCAGCTCGTGGCCCGGGCCAGCCGCGACGGCCTCGCGCCCAACACCGCCGGCCTGCGCCGCTGCGCCCCGCTGCTGCGCACCCAGCTTAAGGCCCTCATTGCCCGCAGCGCCTACGGCAAAGCCGCCTACTTCCGGGTCCTGAACCAAGACGACGCCGAAATGCAGCAGGCCCTGCACGCCATCCAGACCCCCAACAACCCACTCATGCTGAGCCTGCTGGGCCAGTGAGCTGATTGTTGTCCAGGGGTAAAGACGCAACATGTTGCGTCTTTACCCCTGGACAGTAGCCTGCAAACCGCCATGAGTACACCGATAAGCTGGCGTGTAGCAAAAAGAGCTGCAGCAATTTAATTTGCTGCAGCTCTTTTTGCTACACGCAAACCGGTTCACGGCACCGTTACGCGGCGCGGTTCCGCTTGGCGGCTGCGCGGCCGTAAGTCTGGCGCCCGGGCCGGGTTACTTTGCGGCCTTGTCCTGGAAGCGGAAGGTGTGCTGTACGCCGGCCAGGAGCTGGCCGTCGGCTTCGGCGTAGGGGTAGATAAAGTAGTTGAGCGGGGCGGCCTGTTGGCGCGGAGTCAGGGTCAGGTCGCGGCCCCGGCTGAATTCGAGGCGATTCTCGTCGTGGGCGCCGAAGAAGTAGTTGCGGCGGGCGGGGTTTTTAGCGGCTTCGGAGGCGTCGATAGGCACCCAGCCGGTTTCGGAAGTGAAGAACTCGGCCCAGCAGTGGTAGCCTTTCACTTCGGCCGCGCCCCGCTCGGGCGGCAGCGGGAAGCCGATGCTGAAGCGGGCCGGAATGCCCAGGGCCCGGCAGTAGCCGATAAACACGGCGTGGAAGTCGGTGCAGTTGCCGCGGCGGGTGTCGCAGGCGTAGTAGATGTCGCCCCGGCCCCAGCCCTGGCCGGTTTTGTCGTAGCTGACGGTGCTCACCACGTGCTCGTAGATGGCGCGGGCCTTTTCGAGGTCGGTTTTCGCCCCGGCCCTGGTTACCACTTCGGTGGCCCAGAGGCGGATTTTGGGGTCGAGGGGCACGAGGTTGTCGGGGGCCAGCCAGCGGCTCAGGTTGGGGTCGGCTTTTTCCTTAGCCGGGCGCTGGCCTGTGCCAAGGCTGGGCGTGAGGTGCTCCCGGCGGGTGGCGTCGAGGCGCATCGTTACCTGAAACCCCTGCAGGCTCGCGCCCGTGGCCCGCAGGTGCAGGATGCGGTTGCCGTACTCGCCCGTCTGGATATCGTAGGGCACCGGGGCCGTTACCCGCAGCCCCCGCACCTGCTGCGAGGTATCGTCGTGGGGCACCGGCAGCCACACATCCACGGCCCGGGTGCCGGCCGGGGCGGCGGGCACCAAGGCCGTGTACTCGAAGGAGAACGTGCGGGTGCGCGGGACCGGGGCGGCCTCCGCCGGGGCCAGCAGCGCGAGTAAGGGCAGCAGGAAAGACAGCATGGGGCAAAGGTACCGCGTAATTGGTGGGGAGGTGGTGGGGAGGATAGGGTAAGAACGTCATTCCGAGCGGAGCCGAGGAATCTCGCGTGCTGATGTTGATAAAGTAATCCTGTCGTTGAGTTACCATTACAACGTCAGCACGCGAGATTCCTCGGCTGCGGCTGCGCCTTCGCTCGGAATGACGTTCCTTTCTCTGACAACCAACAACCAACAACCAACAACCCACAACCCAAAAACACCCCACGGAGAAACTTTGTACCTTCACCACCCGGCATTGCTGCTTGTTTCCCACCCGAAATTTCCACCCCCGTTATGCCTTTTTATCAACGCTTAGGTCAGATTCCGCGCAAGCGGCACACCCAGTTCCGGCAACCCGACGGCTCGCTCTACCACGAGCAGCTGGTGGGCACGCTGGGCTTCCACGGGGTGTCGTCGCTGCTCTACCACCGGCACGCGCCCACCGAAATCCGCAAGGTGGGCGAGGCCCGGCCCTTCGCCCCCAAGCTGCTCAAGGACCGCCCTCTGGCCCCCGCCCACCTGCGCACCCTGGGCCAGACCAGCACCGGCGGCGACTACCTCCAGGCCCGCCAGACCCTGCTCGGCAACGCCGACGTGACCATGAGCATCTGTAATCCCACGGAGCAGCGCATGGACTACTACTACAAGAACGCGCTGGCCGATGAGGTGATTTTCGTGCACGAGGGCCGGGGCGAGCTGTGGAGCCAGCTGGGCAAGCTGGCCTTCGAGCCCGGCGACTACATCGTTATTCCGCGCACTATCATCCATCAGCTCCACTTCGAGGAAGGGCCGGTACGCCTGCTCATCATCGAGTCGTTCAGCCCCATCGAAACCTGCCGGCGCTACCGCAACCACTTCGGGCAGTTGCTGGAACACGCGCCTTACTGCGAGCGGGACTTCCGCGGTCCTTCGGAGCTGATTGAGGGCGACGTGCGCGAGTCGGGCGAGTACGAGGTGCGGGTGAAAAAGGACGGGCTGCTCCACTCCCTGGTTTATGGCCACTCGCCCTTCGACGTGGTGGGCTGGGACGGCTACTTCTACCCCTACGCCACCAGCATCCACGATTTCGAGCCCATTACCGGCCGCATCCACCAGCCGCCACCCGTGCACCAGCAGTTCGAGGGCCAGAACTTCGTCATCTGCTCCTTCGTGCCGCGCCTGTTCGACTACCACCCGCTGGCCATTCCGGCCCCCTACAACCACTCCAACGTCGATTCCGACGAGGTGCTGTACTACGTGGCGGGCAACTTCATGTCGCGCAAGGGCGTGGATCTGGCCTCGTTTACCTGGCACCCCAGCGGCATCCCGCACGGCCCGCACCCCGGCACCGTGGAGGCCAGCATCGGCAAGAAGGAAACCCACGAGTTGGCCGTCATGCTCGACACCTTCCGGCCCCTCTACCTCACCGAAGCCGCCCTGGCCTACGAGGACGAGAAGTATCCCTACAGCTGGCAGCCCGAAGCCCACAACCCGCCCAAAGCGGCGGATATGATGGACTAGCGGGGAAATGGGGAGGTGGTGAAATAAGGAGTTTGATGTTCTGTGGGCTCTGAATGCGCTATTTGTGCAAAAAGGGTTCTGGACCATCAAACTCACCATTTCACCACCTCACTATTTCACTGCTAGCCCCTCCCATCCGCCCGGACATCCTTTTCGTAGATTTCTGGCAAAATTCTACTCCCATGAAAAAAATCCTGTTTCTCGCCCCGCTGCTGGTGGCCCTGGCCCTGCTGGGCAGCTGCAAGAAAATCCTCGACCTGCTGGAGTTCAACGTGGAGGATTCCCAGACCATCGTGATTCCGAAAACGATACCGTTCGGGCAGTTTTTCCCGCTCTCGCCGGTGGCCGTGCCCTCCAGCAGCCAGAGCACCTACGCCAAAAACGGCACCTCCGCCGACTACGTGCAGGACGTGACCCTGGAAAAGCTCGACCTCACCATCACCAGCCCCACGGGCCAGAACTTCGACTTCCTCAAGCGCATCGAAATCTACATCAGCACCGACGCCCGGGGCTCCGACAAGGTGCTGCTGGCTTCCTTGAACCCGGTGCCCACGGGCGTTACCAGCATTTCCCTGACCCCCGCCAACCAGAAGCTGGACCTGTTCCTGCGGGCCGATTCCTACACCCTTATCACCAACGTGGAAGTGGTAAAGCCCCTGGGCCAGGACGTGACCATCCGCGCCGATGAGCGCTTCAAGGTGAAGGCCCGCAAGCCATAGTTTTTTAGAGCTCAGAACTTAGAGCTTAGATCCTAGAACCTAGAACCAAGAAGTGAGCTGTCTGTGCTGATAGCCCTATTAGACAGGGTTATTAGCACAGGAAGCTCGCTTCTTGGTTCTAAGTTCTAGACTCTAAGTTCTAAGCTCTAAGTTCTCCAACAGCTACCGGTTCCGGCCATACTGCTCGTGGGAGCTGACCCAGTCGGAGCTGCTGATGGCCGAGCCCAGGCTGAGCTCGCCGGCCAGCACCACGCCGGCCACGATTTCGGCGAACTTGTTCACGGTGCCGCGGCCCACGCAGCCCAGCATGCGCAGGTACTCGTTCTGGGTGGCCAAGCCGGTGCCGCCGCCGTGGGTGGCTACAATCAGACTCGGGATGGTGATGCTGATGTAGAGGTCCTTCTCGGGCGTGATTTCGGAGTAGAGCACCCCGGCCGACGACTCCGACACGTTGGCCACGTCCTGGCCGGTGGCGATGAACATGGCCGTGATGCCGTTGGCCGAGTGCGCGCCGTTGTTGTTGGCCCCCGAAATGAAGGCGCCCACGTTGCTTACCTGCCCGTGGTAGGCCAGCTGTTCGGGCGTCACGCGCATGCGCTGCTGCAGGATGTCGCGCTTAATGACGGCTTCGGCCACCACGCGCTTACCGCGGGTGCGCATCACATTGATCTGGGAGGCCTTTTTGTCGGTGGCGAAGTTGGATTCGAGGTAGAAGTGGCGAATGGGCGCGCCCTTGTAGTTTTCCAGAATCCAGGAGCAGGCCGCGAAGGTGGCCCGGCCCACCATGTTTTGGCCCGCCGCGTCACCGGTGCTGTAGTTGAAGCGCAGGTAGGCGAACTTGTTGCTCAGGTAGGTGTCGATGTACTGGAGCTTGGCAATGCGGGAGGTGCTTTCGGCCTCGGGCCGGATGCGGCCGATTTCCTCCTCCACCCAGCGGCCGAAGTCGCGGGCCCCGCGGGCGTCGTCGAACACGAACACCGGGGCGCGCTGCATGGCGTCGCCGATGACGGTGCATTTCACGCCGCCGCTGAGGTTGAGCAGCTGAATGCCGCGGTTGTAGCTGGCCACCAGCGTGCCCTCGGTGGTAGCCAGCGGAATCAGGAAGTCGCCCTGGGCGTGCTCGCCGTTCACGTGCAGGGGCCCGGCCAGGCCCACCGGTATCTGGGCCACGCCCGTGAAATGCTCGCAGTTGCCCTGCAACTCGTGGGCATCGAAGGAGTACTGCTTGAGGTGGTGGAACTGCTGGCCCGTGAACTCCTCGGCAAATTCCTGGCGGGCCCGAATGGCCTCGTCGGCGTAGTCGTCCTGGTCGGCGCGCGGGATGCGGGGGCGGTTGTCGGGCCGCAGGCTGATGCTGTCCTCCACTTCCACCGTCAGGTCGCCGAACGGGTCGGCCGCGAACTGAATCTGCACGGTGTGCAGGCCCTCGGAGAGCTGGTCGGTGGCCAGGTGAAAGGTGGCCGACTGGCCGACCGGCAGCGTAAAGCCCGCCGCGTCGGCGTTGAAGGCCACGGCCGGCCGCACGTCGCCCTGGCCCAGGTCGATGGCAATCTGCTCCACACCCAGCCGCTGGTCGTCAATCTGCACATAGTCGATGCGGGTGATGCGGACCGTATCGAGGCGGTTTTTGATGCTGAAGGCCACACCCTCGGGCGTATTGTGGAGGCTGCCGCGGGTATAGAGCAGCTTGAGCAGCATGGGACTGGGCGTAAAGAGCATACGGGCAGGATTAGACGTGGGAATTTGGGCGGGGTAAAATAGAAAGGTTTTCGGTTAGAAGCTTGACGGTAGGGCGGAAAGTCCCGATACCTACTGCATCCGGAACGTAACGGGCACGACCATTTCGTGGGGCCGGTCTTTTCCGCCGCAGGCTGCCGGGGTAAGATGGCCGCTCAATAACTGTACTACCCGCAACGCCTCCGCGTCGAAGAGTGGATGCAGCTTGTTCAGGACCTTCGCCCGGTACACCTGCCCATCGGGACCTACTATAAAGGAAACGTGTATTCGCCCTTCGACATCTTCCCGGGTATGGGGCCAGCGGAGGTTTTGCTGAATAAACAGCCCGAGGTTGTCCTTGCGGTTGCGCGCTCGGTAAGTCGGTAGCTCCTCACAAATCATCACTGGACCGCCATGACCAATTGCCCGATACGTTTCGAAAGTGACGATATCAGTAAGCCCATCTTCAGGTAGGGGAGCTGCATCCGTCCCTCGGAAGGCTAGCGGCAAGGTGATTCCTACGGCCGCCGCCCGGCCGTCGCGGCTGCCCGGGGTGAAATGCCCACTTAGCAACCCGGCCAGCCGCAACGCCTCCGCGTCGGCCAGCGGATGCAGGCTCTGCACGATACGGGCGTTGCGTATGTCTCCGCGCTCATCAATGGTAAACCGAATGAACACCGTGCCCCTGACGGACTGCGGCAAGCTATCCGGCCACTGCACATGTCGGTTCAGAAAGGCACGCAGACTGTCTTTGCCGCCTATAAAAACCGGTAATTTCTCATCACAACTCGGGTAGAAATGGTGTGCTGTCGCACTTAGGGTCTGCTTCTCCGGGTTCTTGAGGTCGTTGTCCGGCAAATCGGTCAGGTCGATAGGAGCCTGGGGCACTTGATAGGCATCTACTATCTGGGCGACTCCTCGGGAGCCAGTTGCCAGCATCAAACAAAGAAAAATGAACCGGACAGCCATCTTACTTTACATTGAAGGTGACAGGCAGTGTGTAGCTAACATCTACAGCCCTGCCGCTCTGCGTGCCCGGTTTCCAGGCCGGCATCTTATTGATGACCCGTAATACTTCTTTGTCTAGCAGTGGCGGCCCTGGGTGGTGGGCGTCATCAGGAGCCAGTCTTCGGCGCAGGCCCGCAGGCGGACGTTGAGGAGGGGTAGCGGGAGCATAACGGGATACGATTGGGCGGTAGAAGATACTGATTCTATCTGCGTTTCCCAGGGCTTCAGCCCTGGGCTATTCAGCGTTTTGCCAAAGAACTGCGCTGCGTTTCACAGGGCTGAAGCCCTGGAAACCCGGCTACTTCTTCTGGGTCAGGGCCTCGGTATCCTCCCAGAACTCCCGGCCCAGGGCATCGAGGTAGCCGAAGCGGCCGGAGGGGGCCTGCACCCGGGCCACGCCCCGGAAGTAGGGCTCGGCGCGCAGGTAGCGGATTTCGGTGAGGCGGGTGCCCTCGGGACTGAGGTAGCCGAAACGGCCGTTCTGCTGCACGATGGGGTACTCCAGGTTGCCGCCGAGCCGGATGGAATCGTACTGCGGGGGCTGCACCAGTTTGCCCTTGCCATTAATGACGCCCCATTTCGTGCCCTGGCGCACGAAGAGCAGGCCGTTGTAGTTGTCCCGGATTTCGTCGTAGATGGCCGGTACGGTGGCCGCGCCCACCGTGAAGCGGAAGCCTACCTTGCCCCCGGCCGCGTGCACGATGTCGCCCTGCTCCAGCGGGTCTTCGTCAAAAGCGGCGGGGCGGGGCGGCAGGCGCTGGCCGCCGGGGTCGATGTCGAAGGTTTCGCCCTGGAGCTCCACGGTGGCGCGGTTGTCGTGGAAGTTGCCGGCCCGGGTGAAGTGCACCGGCGTGACGGGGTTGCCGCCGCCATCAATGTAGCCGTAAAGGCTGTCCTGACGCACCCAGGCCAGCTCCTCGGCGAAGGGACCGGCCTCGTCGTAGCGCGCGGGCAGCACCAGGCGGCGGCTGCGGTCGGCGTAGCCCCAGCGGCTGCCCTGGCGGAAGGGCACGAGCCGGCTGGCCGCCGTCTGGGCTCCCGCGTCGGCGGCGGCCAGCAGCAGGGTCAGGAGCAGGAGCGAAAGCGGAACCCATTTCATGCGCGGAGAAGATTGAGAGAACCAGGGCGTTCCTGGCTAAGATACGCACGGCAGTCAAACCAACCGCCGGTCGGGCGGTTGATTGCCGCCGGCTGCGTCAGGGAAAGTTCTTCCGGGAAGGGCGGCCGGCTTACCACCTGCCCACCACCCGCCCCGGGCCGGCCGGGCTGCGTATCTTTGCCCCGGTCCAACTGGCGGAATACATTTCTGCCGTTTTTAGCATGTCAGCCATATCCGAATCATATCCCCGCTTCACGTTAGGCGCCCGCCTGACCCAGGAGCAACTGGCGTTTTTTCAACAACACGGCTTCTTGCATTTCCGCGCCTTCGCCGAGCCCGCCACGGTGACCCAGCTGCTGCGGGCCTCCGAGCAGGTGCAGCAGCGCTGGCTGGCCGAGGGTGTACAGAAAGTCAACGGCGTGCCCATCAAGTACGGCAAGGACGTGGACGGCTCGCCCATTGTGCAGCGGTTCGCCTTCGCCTCCCACCACAGCCCCGTGCTGCGCGAGTTTTTGCAGGACCCGCGCTTTGCGGCCCTGTTCCCGCTGCTCGAAGCGCCCGGCGGCCGGGTGGGCGAGGATGAGAAGGACGGCCTGGTCATCAACCACTACGTGAACGTGCCGGGCTCGGAGTTCTCCCAGATGGGCTGGCACACCGATTCGCTGCGGGACGTGTTCTACGGCAAGAAAATCGGGCCGATGCTGAACGTGGGCCTCCACCTCGACGGCACGCCCGCCACCAACGGGGGCCTGCGCCTGCTGCCCGGTACCCACCGCCAGAGTCTGCGCGACATCCTCTTCCGCAAGAAATACTACAAGGACGTCAGCGCCGACCCCCAGGAAGTGGCCGTGGAAACCGAGCCCGGCGACCTGACCGTGCACGACGGCCGCATGTGGCACCGGGTGGCCCGCTCACCGCTGGTGGGCGAGGTCTCGCGCCGCCGCGTGATGTACGTGCCCATCCTGGCCGGCAAGTACGAGCCCAAGCACGACAACAGCCCCACGCCCTTCTACCTGCGTTTCCTGCACCTGGTAAAGTGAGGTGAAATAGTGAGATGGTGAAATGGTGAGTTGATGTTCAACCGCCCCGATTGCGCCATTTGCACTCCCTGCGCCGCTGGGGCCCACGCGCCGCCCGAACATCAACCCACCACCTCACCACCTCACCATTTTACCCTTGAAAACTGCCCTTATTACGGGTGCCTCCCGGGGCATCGGGCGGGCACTGGCCCTGGAGCTGGCCCGCCGCGGCTACGACGTATTGCTCACCGCCCGCTCGGAGGGGCAGCTGGAAGCCGTGGCCGCCGAAGTGCGGCAGCTGGGCCGTACGGCCCGGGTGCTGGCCCTGGACCTGGCCGCGCCGGCCGCCGCCGACCAGCTGGCCGCCTGGACCATCGCCCAGCCCGGCGAGCTGACGGTACTGGTCAATAACGCGGGCTACGGCTTGTGGGGGCGGTTTGAGGAGCTTTCTTTGGCCCAGCAGCAGAACATGCTCCAGCTCAACCTGCACCTGCCCGTGGCCCTGACCCACGCGTTGCTGCCGGCCCTGCACCGGCCCAAGGCAGCCTATATTCTGAACGTGGCCAGCACGGCCGCCTACCAGGCCGTGCCCACGCTCACGCTCTACGCGGCCAGCAAGGCGTTTCTGCTTAGCTTCAGCCGGGGCCTGCGCTACGAGCTGCGCGAAACGGGCGTGTCGGTGAGCTGCCTCAGCCCCGGGGCCACCACCACCGGCTTCGCCGACCGGGCCGGCATGAACGCCGACCTCCAGGCCACGGCCAACAAAGTCTCGATGACGCCCGAACAAGTGGCCCAGGCCGGCATCACGGCCCTGCTGGCCGGCGAGGCCGAAGTTATTCCCGGCGCCCTCAACAAAGTATCGGCGGCCCTCACCAGCGTCGTCCCCAAAAGCCTCACCGAGCGCATCGCGGCGGGGATTTACGAGAAGTATCTGGGGTAGGGGGGGACGAGGTGATGGGGTAACAGGTGAGGAGTTGATAGGGGGATAGGTGAGAAGGTGACAGGTGAGGAGGTGAGAAAAGGCACGTCATTCCGAGCGCAGCTTAGCGGAGCCGAGGAATCTCGCGTGCAGTGGTAACTCCGGCGTTAGGTTAGTTGGTGCAACATCAGCACGCGAGATTCCTCGGCAAGCTCGGAATGACGTTCTTTTATCTTACCTCCTCACCTCCTCACCTCCTCACCTCCTCACCTCCTCACCCCAAACTCCCAAAACCCGCCCGCTGCCCCACCAGGCCAGGGCGGCGAACAGGGGGGCGGCCAGCACGTCGTAGGTGTAGTGGGCGTGCTGGATGAGTACCAGCACCCCGATGGCCCCGGTGCCGGCCAGCAGCAGAGTGCGCCGCCCGCCGGGGGGCACGGCCAGGGCCAGCAGCAGCAGGGTGGCGGTGTGGCCCGAAAAGAACAAATCCTTGGTGATGGGGGTGGGGGCGGCGTAGAGGAGCTGGTCCACCAGCGGGTCGCGGAGGAGCACCAGGCCCGTGGGCGGCTCCAGGGGCAGCAGGGCCAGGGTGGCGCAGCGCAGCAGGTGCAGCAGCAGGTAGGCCCCCAGGGCCCGCAGCAGCCGCGCCGGCCGGGGCAGCAGCGTGACCAGGCCCAGCCCGATGCCCAGGTAAATGACGGCGAAGGTGAAGACCGAAACGTCGCGGGCGGGCAGCGCGGTCAGCAGCGGATCGGGCAGGTGGCGGCCGGGGCGCGCCTGCACCCAGGCAAAGTAGCGCGGCAGCAGGGCCACCAGCCCCAGCAGCAGGGCCAGCACCGCGCCCAGGCGGGTCCGGAAGGCAGGTTGCCGCCAGGCGGCGGGCCAGGTCAGGGAATCAGCAGAAAACATGGCGGCGAAAAACAAATCGGCTGCAAAGAAGCAGCCGAAACCCCGGATTCGGCTGCCGGCCCCGCCCCGGGCAGCGGCCGTCCGGGCAGCCGGAGCCCGGCCGGGAACAGAGAAATTGCCCGCTCCGGCACCAGATACCCGCCGCCGCCGGTAACTTGAGGGCCCGTTACCCGCCTCGCCGTCGGTTGGGGCCGGGAGTTCCGCTTTACCTTCTTGCCGCTTCTGCTATGCTCAACCGCTCCGCCCGGGTTCTGGCCACCGTGCTGCTGACCGCCACTTCTGCCTTCGCCCAGAAACCCACCGACCTCACGGTCCGCATTGCCAAACTCGCCGACCAGCAGCAGGCCCGGGTAATTGCCTGGCGGCGCGACATCCACGAGCACCCCGAGCTGGGCAACCAGGAAACCCGCACCGCCGCCCTCGTGGCCGGCCACCTGCGCAAGCTGGGCCTGGAAGTGCAGACCGGCGTGGCCCGCACCGGCGTGGTGGCCCTGCTGAAAGGCGGCCGGCCCGGTCCCGTGGTGGCCCTGCGCGCCGATATGGACGCCCTGCCCGTGACGGAGGCCGCCGGCCTGCCCTTCGCCTCCAAGGTGCGCACCCAGTACAACGGCCAGGACGTGGGCGTGATGCACGCCTGCGGCCACGACACCCACGTGGCCATGCTACTGGGCGCGGCCGAGGTGCTCAGCCAGCTGAAAAAAGACCTGCCCGGTACCGTCAAGTTCATCTTCCAGCCCGCCGAGGAAGGCTCCCTGCCCGGTCAGGAAGGCGGGGCCCGGCTTATGGTGAAGGAAGGCGTGCTCGAAAACCCCACGGTGGAGGCCGTGTTCGGGGTGCACATTCAGGCCCAGACCGAAGTGGGCCAGCTCAGCTACCGGCCTGGGGGCGAAATGGCGTCCTCCGACGTGTTTAGCATCAAGGTGAAGGGCAAATCGGCCCACGGGGCCTACCCCTGGCTGGCCGTGGACCCGGTGGTGACGGCCGCCCAGATCATCCTGGGCCTGCAGACCATCGTCAGCCGCCAGGCCCAGCTGACCGAGGATGCCGTGGTGCTGACCGTGGGCATGGTGCACGGCGGGGTGCGCAACAACATTATCCCCGAGCAGGTGGAGCTGACCGGCACCATTCGCTGCCTCAACAAGGAGATGCAGCAGAAAGTGTGGGCCGGGGTGCGCCGCACGGCCCAGGGCATTGCCGAAAGCGCCGGGGCCACGGCCGAAGTCGACATCACCAACTACGCCCCCATCACCTTCAACGACCCGCTGCTGACCCGCCGCATGGTGGCCAGCCTGGAGCGCGCCGCCGGTCCGGCCAACGTGCGGGTGCAGAAAGCCGTAACCGGGGCCGAGGACTTCGCCTTCTACCAGGAGAAAGTGCCCGGCCTGTTCGTGTTCGTGGGTGGCATGGCCAAGGGAACGGACCCCGCCACCACCGCCCCCCACCACACGGCCGGCTTCGTGGTGGATGAAAGCGGCCTGACCCTGGGCGTACGCACCCTCGCCACCCTGGCCGCCGACTACCTCACGACCACCAAAAAATAGCCCGTCCGGCGCCCCACTGCCCGGTTTCTCCGTAAAACGCCACGCAACCGTAACGCGCCTGCGGTGTCGGGTAGCTGCGGTGCCGGGCTACCTTTGCGGCGGCTCGGCCGTCGGGCCGGATCCCGCTGGCGGTAGGCCTCCTGGGGCCTGCATCCTGCCCTGCCCTGCCAGCACGAATCCGCGTAATCAGCGCACCAATCCGCAAAAATCTGTGATGAACATAGCCTTAGTAACCTGCGAAAGCCTGGCCCAGTACGCCGCCCCCAACGTCGACGACGAGGACAGCCTGCTCACCGGCTACCTGCGCCGCCAGGGCCACACGGTGGAACCCCGCATCTGGAGCAACCCGGCCGTGGACTGGACCCGTTTCGATGCCGTGCTGCTCAAGTCACCCTGGGATTATTTCGACCGGGTGGAGGAGTTTTACGGCTGGCTCGACCGCCTGGAACGCCAGCAGATCCGCCTGCTCAACCCCGTGCCCGTGGTACGCTGGAATGCCAACAAACGGTACCTGCTCGATATGGAGCGGGCCGGGGTGCGCATCGTGCCCACCCGTCTGCTGCCCCGGGGTGAAGCCGTGGACGCGGCGGCCCTGCTCCAGGAAATGGGCCAGGAGCAGGTGGTCGTGAAGCCGGCCGTGAGTGGCGGGGCCAAGAATACGTTCATCCTCACCCGCCAGGAAACCGCCGTGCGCCAGCCCCAGCTCACCGAGCTGGTCCGGCACGAAGACTTCCTGGCCCAGCCTTTCCAGTCGCAGATTCAGGAGGAGGGCGAGTGGTCGTTGCTTTATTTCGGGGGCGAATACAGCCACTGCGTACTCAAAACGCCCAAGTCGGGCGACTTCCGGGTGCAGCACTACCTGGGGGGCGGCATTGCCCCGCGCCAGGCCCCGGCCCACCTGCGCGCCGCCGCCGACCGCATCGTGCGCGAGTTCGCGCCCGGCTGCCTCTACGCCCGCGTCGATGGCCTCGACCAGGACGGCGAGCTGCTGCTCATGGAACTCGAACTCATCGAACCCTTCCTCTACCTCGCCTCCGACCCCCAGGCCCTGCCCCGCTACGAACAGGCCCTGCGGCGAATGAGTGAAGTGGTGAATGAGTGAATCGTCATTGCGAGTGAAGCGAATCCATCCGTCCTTCACGCAGCCCAAATCCCTGAATAAACACGAAGCCCCCGGCGTGCATACGCCAGGGGCTTTTTGAATAGGTCGAAATGAGGAAGAAGGTGAAGGACGGATGGCTTCGCTTCGCTCGCAATGACAACCCGAGCCACTCATTCACTCGTTCACCACTTCACTCATTCACCCATTTACGAAAACCCGTTCACCGTGAAGCCGCCGTCCACGGCCAGGGTCTGGCCGGTGATGTAGGCGGCGGCGGGCAGGCACAGGAAGGCGGCGGCGGCGGCCACTTCCTCGGGCTCCCCGACGCGGCCCAGGGGCGTGCGCCCGATGACGCTGCGGCGGAAATCCTCGTTCTGGAGCACCGTTTCGGCCAACGGCGTACGGATGTACCAGGGCGCCACGCAGTTCACCCGGATGTTGAGGCCGGCCCACTCCACGGCCAGGTTGCGCGTGAGCTGCACCAGGGCGGCCTTGGTCATGCCGTAAATGGCCCCCGTGCGCACGTGGGTGAGGCCCGCCACCGAGGAGATGTTCACGATGCTGCCCCCGCCCGCCGCCACCAGCAGCGGCTGCACGCCCCGGCTCAGCTCCCAGGCCGAATCGAGGTTGGTGGCCAGCAGGTGGCGGTACTCCTCGTCGGAGTAGTCTACGGTGGGCTTGCGGATGTTGGTGCCCACGTTGTTGATGAGCAGGTGTACCTGGGGCCAGCGCCGGGCTACTTCGGTCAGCAGCTGGGTGCGGCCGGCGGGCGTGCTCACGTCGGCGGCCAGGGCGTGGGCCGGCAGGCCCTGCTGCTGCCACCGGGCCACCTGCTGCTCGAGGTCGGCGGCGGTGCGGGCCACGGCTACCACGGTGGCGCCCAGGCCCAGCAGCTCGGCGGCAATAGCGGCCCCGATGCCTTTGGAAGCCCCCGTGACCAGGGCCGTTTGCCCGGTCAGGGACCAGCGGGCAGCAGAAAGTTCGAGCGTAGAATGCATGAGAAACAATTAGGGAGTGGTTGAGATTCCGACTGCCAGAGTCGGATGAAGAAAAGGTAAAAAGTTGATTTAAGACTATATTAATGGGTTTTTAATCCTTTTTTATGATGGTTTGAAAGGCGTTTCTAACGATGATTTTGGCAAGAATAAAATCACGTACTGGGTGTTTTTGTGGTAAATATTTTACAAAAAGTAAGGTAACGTTGAAATATGTGTAATTTGTGGCATCGACAACGTGTTCGATAGACGGGCTTTTAAGTACAATTTTTTCGCTTCTCACCTTCCACAACCAACCTACACGCTATGATCAACAAGTACTCAGCCGCTACTCTTTTGCTGCTCGGCGGGTTGTCTTCCACTACCCTGGCCCAGGATTTCTCCCGGGTGAAAAGTCAGGAACTCAGCGAGAACGGAACTCCCGCTTTGGTACAGTTCCGGGAGCAGGGCGCAACCTACCCGTTGAGTGACGCCAAAGCGGCCCTCCGCGACCAGTTGCAGCTCAGCAACGACGACCAGATGGTGCAGTTGAAAACCGATGCCGATGCGGCCGGCTTCGTGCACGAGAAGTATCAGCAGTATTACAAGGGCATCAAGGTAGAGCACGCCACGTACTCGGTGCATGCCCGCCAGGGCCGGGTGGCCAGCATCAGCGGCCAGTTTGAGAAAGTCCGCGCGCTCAGCACCACCCCCGCCCTCGACGCCCGCGCTGCCCTGAGCCGCGCCCTGGCTTTCGTGGGAGCCAGGCAGTACATGTGGCAGGATGCTGCCGAAGAAGCCTACCTCAGAGAGCAGGAAAACGACCCCTCGGCCACCTACGCCCCCAAAGGCGAACTGGTCATTGTGCGCGACATGCGCTCGGCCAATCCCCTGAAAGCCGGCAAGCCCACCCTGGCCTGGAAGTTCAACGTTTACGCCAAAGCGCCCCTGAGCCGCGCGTTCATCTACGTCGATGCCCGCTCGGGGGAGGTGGTGTTTGAGGATGCCATCATCAAGCACGCGGCCGCCACCGGCTCGTTTGCCACCCGCTACAGCGGCACCCAGAGCAGCACCACCGACAGCTACAACGGCTCGTACCGGCTGCGTGATGTGAGCCGCGGCTCGGGCGTGCAGACCTTCAACATGAAGCAGGGCACCAACTACAGCACGGCCGTGGACTTCACGGACGCCGATAACAGCTGGACCGAGTACAACAACGCCGCCTTCGATAACGCGGCCCTGGATGCCCACTGGGGCGCCCAGGCAGTGTACGACTATTGGAAGAACGTGCACGGCCGCAACTCCTACAATGGCGCCGGGGCCACCATCAAAAGTTACGTGCATTACAGCCGCAGCTACGAAAATGCCTACTGGGACGGCACGCGCATGACTTACGGCGACGGTGCCACCCGCTTTTCGCCCCTGACCTCGCTCGACGTGTGCGCCCACGAAATCGGCCACGCCGTGTGCTCGAGCACCGCGAACCTGACGTACTCCTACGAATCAGGGGCCCTCAACGAAGGCTTCTCCGACATCTGGGGCGCGGCCGTGGAATACTACAAGGCTCCCGACAAGCAGACCTGGCTCATTGGCGAAGACATCGACAAGCAGCGCCCATCGTTGCGCTCGATGAGTAACCCCAACGCCGAAGGCCAGCCTGATACCTACCAGGGCACGTACTGGGCCACCGGCTCGGGCGACAACGGCGGCGTGCATACCAACTCGGGCGTGCTCAACTACTGGTTTTACGTGCTGAGCGTGGGCAAGAGTGGCACCAACGACAAGGGCAATGCCTACAACGTATCGGCCATCGGTATTGATGCCGCCGCCAAAATTGCCTACCGCACCGAAAGCGTATACCTGACGGCCAGCAGCAATTACGCCGCCGCCCGTACCTACAGCATCCAGTCGGCCAAAGACCTCTACGGGGCCGGTTCGGCCCAGGAAATTGCCGTAACCAACGCCTGGTACGCCGTGGGCGTAGGGGCCGCTTATGGTGGCAGCACCGGCGGCGGCACCACGCCTCCGCCGCCCACCACGGTAACTTACTGCGCCAGCAAGGGCAGCAGCGTGGCCTACGAGTGGATTGACTACGTGAACCTGGGCAGCATCAACCGCACCTCCAGCAAGGATGCGGGCTACTACAACGGCACGGCCCTGACTACCTCCCTGGCCGCCGGCTCGGCGCAGACCATCCGCTTCTCGGCCGGCTTCGCTTCCACGGCCTACACCCAGTACTGGAAAATCTACATCGACTACAACCAGGACGGGGACTTCCTCGACACGGGCGAGCGGATTGTGTCGGGCTCCTCGTCGAGCAGCGCCACGCTCAGCAGCACCTTCACCGTGCCGGCCACGGCCAAAACGGGTGCCACCCGCCTGCGCGTGGTCATGAGCGACGCCTCGGCCACTACCAGCTGCAACAGCTACGGCTACGGCGAAACCGAGGACTACACCGTCAACATCACCGGCGGTACGCTGGCGGCATCCGGCATCACCGCGGGCAGCACCACCCTGGGCGCTGCCCTCCACAGCGGTGCCGCCGAGCAGGCGGTGCGTCTGTTCCCGAACCCGGCTTCCGAGGTGCTGACCATCGCGCTGGCGAACGGTGGCGAAGTGAAGTCGGCTACGGTAACGGACCTGCGCGGCGCCCGCGTAGTAGGGGCCCGCTTCGAGAACGGCCAGCTTAACGTAGCCACTCTGGCCAACGGCGTGTACCTGCTCACGGTGAGCGACGGGCAGAAGTCCTTCCACGAGCGGTTCGTGAAGCAGTAACTCCTTCACCCGATACTTCCGGACAATAAAAAAGGGGCCCGCCAATCGGCGGGCCCCTTTTTTATTGTCCGGAAGTCAACCCCAAACCAACCGGCTTTTTGGTGCTGACCGCCACTAGCGGGCCCAGGGGGCGTATTCCAGCTTGAGCTCCAGCTGCCCGAAGCCATCATTGAGCGCAGACACGGACCGCTGCGGGGAGGAGGCGGGGCTGATGTCGTCGAGCTGGTCGGTGGAAGTAAAGGAGTAAGTGCCTTCCAGTGAGGCCCCGAGCTTAGGGGTGAGCCGGACCGTGAAGCCTACGCCCAGGGGCAGGGTAAGCGCCAGGGCCGGATAGTCGTTGCGTTCTGCCGCCAGGTAGGCCGGCGTGAAATTGCCGCTGGGGCGGGCGGTGCCGCGGAACGCCCGGGGACTGTAGAGCACCAGCCCCGCTCCGGCCTTCAGGTAAGGCTTGAACAGGGCCGCGGCCCGGCGGGGCGAGGCGTACAGGCCCTCATCGTGCAGCGGCTCCCAGCGCACGAAGCCAATGCCGGCCAGATTATGACTCTGAAACGCCAGGCCGCGGGCGGGCAGGTAGTCTTTGGCACCCAGTCGGATGTAGGACACTTCTCCCCCCACCTGCCAGTGCGGATGCGTCTGATACTGCAACCCGCCCGTGAAGCTGGGGCCAAAAAACTGGTCGGCCGGACTGCTGGTCAGGTCCCCGTTGTAGTAGCCCAGGCCCCCGCCCAGCGTAAAGCGTACGGGGCCGCGGTAGTAGGCGCGGGCCTGCCCGTCGTAGTGGCGGCGGCGGCGCTCGGGGCCGCCGCCCTGGGCCACGGCCAGGTGGGCCGAGGTCACGCAAACGAACAGCAGCACGGGCAGAAAGGAGCGAGAAGTCACGGAATGGGGTAGCAGGTGGGTGAAGCCCGGGCATACGCGGCGACGTACCCGGGCGTTGCCCGGCCGCCCCGGCCGCCCCGGCTGCGGAAGCCCGGGCCGGGCTGGGGCGAGGAAACGGAGCGGCCGCCGGAGAGCCGGTTATTTAAACTTGCCTTCGGGGTCGGGCAGCTTGGCCAGCAGGTCGGCCACCAGGTTGAAGTCGACGGAGGCCAGGCTGCTGCTCTGGCCTTTGTGGATGGCTTCCCAGGCCTGAGCATACTCTTCCTGGTAGTAGTGGGCACGGGCCAGCTGCTGCCAGGCAGTGGCGTTGGTCGGGTCCTGGGTCGTGGCCTTTTGCAGCAGCTCCCGCCCGGTCGTCAGGTCTTTCTTCTTCTTGCCCTGCTCGTAGCGGATAAGGTAGCTCGTGCCCAGATCGGCCAGCAGAAAAGCGTTGTCGGGCGCCAGCGTCAGGCCCCGCTGGAGCAGGTCGATGGCCTGGTCGGGGGTGGGGGCGCTGCTGGCCACGATGCCCAGGCCATGGTAGGCATTGGGGTTGGCCGGGTCGAGCACCCAGGCCAGGTTAAAGCGGTAGGCCGCCGTGTCGGGCTGATTTTCGGCCAGGTACTCGTAGCCCTTGGTGCTGAAAAAGCGGCTGGCTTCGGCCCGGGAGGCGAAGCTGCCCGCCAGGTTGCTGATGGTGGCCGTGCCCAGGGCCTGTTCGGCCTGAACCGGCGTCAGGCCCCCAAACAGGGGTTTGAGGCGAATTTCAGCCAGGGAAGAGGAGGTTTCGGCAGGGGCCTTTTTGGCTTTGCGCTGGGCCTGGGCCGGCGCGGCGGCGCCCAGCAGCAGGGCCGCAGCCAGCAGAACGGTAGACTTCATAGGGAGGATAACGAAGGAAGGCGGCAAAATGACACAGGCCGCCGGTTCTCAAAGATACGGCGGCGGCCGCAACCTGCCCCCGCCCGGGCCGTTGCAGGGGCAGGCCCGGCCAATCCGCCCCCGGCGGGTAGTCGTACCTTCTTTTTTCGCCTTGTCTGCATCCATGAAATTTGTGTTTTCCCGGGTTCTGCCGGCCCTGGTAGTGGCGGCGCTGCTGCTGGCGGCGGCCACCGAGTACGCCGTGGCCCGGCCCAGCCGCCGGACGGCCAACGTGGCCTACGTGCCCGCCACCGACTCCGCCTTCAGCCCCGAGCGCCACGTGCTCGACGTGTACGCCCCCCGCGAAAAAGCCGCCGCGTCCCGGCCCGTGGTGGTGTTCATCCACGGCGGCAGCTGGAACAGCGGCAACAAGAACTTCTACTCCTTTATCGGCCGCCGCCTGGCCAAACAGGGCGTGGTGGCGGTGGTCATCAACTACCGCCTGGCGCCCGGTGTGCGCGTGCCCCAGATGGCCGACGACTGCGCCCGGGCCGTGCTCTGGACCCAGGCCCGCATCGGTGAGTACGGCGGCGACCCGCAGCGGATTTTCCTGCTGGGCCACTCTGCCGGGGGTGGGCTGGCGGCCCTGCTGGCCGCGGATGATGCGCTGTTCCGGCGCTGGGGCCAGGCGCAGAACCCGGTGCGCGGGGCTATTCTCGACGACCCGGCGGGCCTGGATATGTACGACTACCTCCGGAAGATGCAGTACCCCGGCGACGAGCAGTACCTGGTGCCCTTCGGCCCGGAGCCGGCCGTCTGGCGGCAGGTTTCCCCCATGTACTACCTCACCGCCCACACGCCCCCGATGCAGATTTTCGTGGGCGGCGAAACCTACCCGTCGATCAGCAGCAGCAGCGCCCGTTTTCGGCAGAAGCTTACTGCACTGGGCCACGCGCCGCGGTATCAGGTGCTGCCCGGCAAGAAGCACGCGCCTATGGTACTGCAGCTCTACTGGCCGCGCAACATCATCTACCAGCAGCTGCTCCCCTTCGTGAAGGGGGAGGCCGGGGCCGCCCGGTAAAGCTGCGTGCCCCCGGCCCGCTTAAAACAGGCGGGTTTGCACGTGGGGCTGCTCCAGCTCCAGCAGCCACTTTTTGCGGGGCAGGCCGCCGGCATAGCCCGTCAGCTGCCCGCCGGCCCCGATGATGCGGTGGCAGGGCCAGATAATGGCCAGCGGGTTCTGGCCATTCGCGGCGCCCACCGCCCGCACGGCGCCGGCATTGCCCAGCTGCCGGGCCAAGTCGAGGTAGGAAGCGGTAGTGCCGTAGCCCACCCCGGGCAGGGCAGCCCACACCTGCCGCTGGAATTCGGTGCCGGCCGTTACGTGGGTGGCTACCGTAAACTCCCGCAGCTCCCGCCCGAAATAGGCCTGCAGCTGCCGGTAAGCCTCGCGCAGGCAACCCGCTACCTGCGCGGGCGGAGTGGCCGGACTTGCTGCGTCGGCGGGCTGAAACTGCACGGCACACAGGCCGGCTTCCGTACCGCGCAATGCCAGCATCCCCAGCGCGGAAGGCAGATAAGCACAGGCTTCAGTCATGGGAGGTAGCGGGTGAGGAAGAAGTTGAAAGTACGCAGCAAATAGGCAAAATTCCGCTTTTCGGCAGATCCAGAAGCGGGATTTAAAGGCCCAGGCCCAGCCGGACGGAAAAACGGAAGCCGGGCAACCGCCTGAAAAAAAGGCGTATATTGCTGGGAGTAAATGTCGGAAATGTAAATCTGCTTTTACTTTTTTGTGCGGTTCTCATTTGCCTGATTTCGGCTCTGTCTTCACTCCTCAAAGCCTTGCTTACTGTGCGACATCTACTACTCCGTTCTGCTCTGGGATTGGGCCTTTTGTCTTACCTGCCGGCCGGGGCAGTTTCGGCCCCGGAGGCGGCAGCGGCTCACGCCCCGCGGCTGATCCGGCCCGTGCAGGGCTGGGGCACGGGCCTGACGGCGTCTTATTTTAATAATGGCTCCCTGGCCGGGGCGCCCGTGCTCAAGCGCCAGGATGCCGCCGTTGACTTCCGTTGGGGTACCAAAGCCCCCGCCCCCGGCCTGCCCGCCGACAACTTCTCGGTGCGCTGGGAAGGCCTGATTGCCGCCCCCTCTACCGGCCGCTACCGCTTCGTGGCCGTAACCACCGACGAGGTGCGCCTGTGGGTGAACGGCCGCAAGGTGCTCGATACCTGGGACGGCAAAAAGCCCGGCAGTCAGGACGATGGCAGCGTGTCGCTGGCCGCCGGCGAGAAAGCCACCATCAAGCTCGAATACAACGATACCGACGGCGTAGCTGCCATTCAGCTGCAGTGGATACCGCCGGGACAGGCCGCGCAGCTGGTGCCGAGCGGCAACCTGTATCCGCTGGGCTCGCCCACCACTCCCGACCCGGCCGGCCCGCCGCCCGTAGCCAAGGCCAAGGTGGAGCCCGCGCCCAAGCAGGCCAAACCAGCCCCGGCCCCCAAGCCCGCCACGGCGAAGGCCCCGGCCGCGCCCAAGGCGCCCAAGCCCGTCAAGGAAGTAGCCCAGGCCGCTCCCGAGCCTGAACCGGCTTCCAAACCCGCCAAGCCCGTCAAAGCCCCGAAGCCAGCTCCGGCCGAGGAAAAGCCCAATACGGAACTTCCCGGCGTGTACACGCTCACGGTGCGCTCCACGGGCAAGCCCCTGGAAGTAGCGCCGGGGCGGCCGGCTACGCTAAGTGAGCAAATGGCGGCCGTTGAGCAATCCAGTGCTGCCCCGCAGTGGCGCATTGAGCCCGCCGGCGAAGGCCTCTACCGCCTGGTAGTACCCGGCAGCAATAAGGTGCTCGAGGTACTGGGCAGCGCCACTTCCAACGGCACCCCCCTGAGTCTGTGGAGCTACTACAGCGGCTACAACCAGCAGTGGAAAATCGAAGAAGCGGGCGACGGGTACTATAAACTCATTGCCAAGCACAGCCGCAAGGCCCTCACCGACAAGGACACCCTGGGCGGCGGCGTGCAGCAGTGGCGCTACACCGGCAAGGAAAACCAGCAGTGGAAGCTGGAAGCCGTAAAGGCGGTGGAAGAACCCATTCTGGCCGGGGCCCCCAGTACCCCGGGCGTGGGCGACAACGGCATGAGCGTGTATCCCAATCCCTCCAACGGCGTCATGCAGATGGCCTACAACCTCGACGTGGCCAAGCCGCTGGGGTGGGTGCTCTATAACCAGAACGGCGTGGCCGTGCGCGTGTCCGACTACCGCAAGCAGGCCGCCGGAACCCACCACCAGACGCTCAACTTCACCAGCCTGCCCGCCGGCGACTACTACCTGAGTCTCACGGTCGGTTCCGAGAACACCCGCCAGATGGTATCCATCCGTCGCCCCTCGGCCGATGTGCCGGAAGTGGGTGCTTCCAGCCCCAATAAGTAAAGCCCGGCTCCGCGCCTTTCCTCGTCAGCAGGCCCGCTGCCGCTTCCTTCCAGGGTTGCCGGGAGCGGGCCTGCCGCTTTACGGGCTCAGCCCCCGGAATTGATAGTCAGCCCGCCTTCCGGCATCCGGCTATCAATTCACCGCCTGGTTTCTCACCTGCTCCGTACGTAGGTCGCAATACGTGAGCACAAGAGGATAAATCAGGCAGTGAACTCCGGTAGCTCCTGCCACAGGCGGGCAAACTCGGCGGCGTAGCGGCTCACCAGGTGGGCGTCGGGAGTGATAAGCAGGTTTTCGAGGTTGTACTCGGCGGCCGAGCGGGTCCAGTTGTAGCTGCCGGTGAGCAGCCAAGCGTCGTCGGCCAAAGCAAATTTGTGGTGCATGTGGTTGGCCGTGCGGTCCACCCGGACGGGAACTCCGGCCGCGTGCAGAGCCCGCACGTCGGAGCCTTTGTCGTAGAGTTTTTCGTTGTCGGTGAGCAGGCGCACCCGCACGCCCCGGCGGTGGGCGGCCAGCAGGGCCTCGGTCAGGCGGTCATCGGCTACCGTGAACACGCACACGTCCAGAGTGCGCCGGGCATCGGCTATGAACTCCCGGATGCCGGCCACGCACTCTTCCCGGGGGCTGAAAAAGGCCCGCGCCCGCGCCGCTCCGGCCCCTGACGTTACCGTCGAGGCAGGGGCCTCTTCGGCCGGCAGCAGAGCACTAGCCGCTTCCAGCCACTCAATCACGGCCTTATCCTTGAAAGTGTTGAACCGCTCCCGGGCCAGCTCGAAGAGCTGGTGGCGCAGGCCCTCGACGGAGCCGTGCTGGCGCTGGAAGTTGAGGAGCAAATCGCGCAGGTGGCGGGCTTCCCCGGGGGAAAGGTTCACATCGGCAAACGCCTGGCGAAACTGGCGGAGCAGGTGGTCAACGGGGGCGGAATCGGGCATCGGGCGGGGTTAGAAGACAAACTCAGGAGCGGCGGCCGGGACGGCCAGGGCGGCGGCCACGGTGCGGCGGGCATCCGCCAAGGCCGCGGCCGTGGGCTGGTGCAACTTACGACTCAGCCCCGGATTCGGCTGCGTGGGGTCGGCGTCCCAGAGGCCGGCGTGGTGCCAGGGCGTGAGGTGGTCCCAGTCGGGCCGGTCGATGATGGGGTAGAGGCAGGCCCCGAGCAGGGGCACGCCCGCGGCCAGGGCGCGGGCGCCCTCCTCGGCCACCATGCGCAGCCAGTGGGGCCGGTCGGGGCCCGGGTGGCTGGTTTCGGTGAGTACCACGGGGCGGTGGTAGCGCTGATAGGCATCGTGGAGCAGAAAGCTCAGGGGCCGGAACCGCGGGTCGTGGTCGTCGTTGGCCCAGCGCAGGATTTCGTGGGGTTCGCGCTGCCACTGGTTGTTGTAGTAGTAATTAAAGCCCAGCAGATCCAGGTACTCCGGCCGGCCGCCCAGCTCAGGGCAGAGGCGGCCGGCCAGCATATCCACGCTCTGGAACTGGTCCTGGTGGGCGGCCCGGGCGCGGCGGATTTCGGCCGGTCCGGCGTCGCGGCGGGGCACGATGTTGACGAGCGGCTCGGTGGTGAGGAGGCGGATGCCGGGGTCGGCCTCGCGCAGGGCGGCCACGCCCTCAATGTAGGCCCGCATCAGGCCCCGCTTCACTTCCCAGCCCTGGCCCACGCAGTAGGGCGCGGTGCCGCGCACGTCGCCGCCCAGCCAGCTCATAAAGCTCACCTCGTTGATGGGCGTCACGATGAGCACCTCGTTGGGACGCTGCTGGCGGTAGAAGTCCACGAAGGCCCGGCACAGGGCCGCGAACCGCCGGGCAAACAGCGGGTGCAGGGGCGTCAGGTCGTCGGGGTAGCCGAAATGGCACAGGTCCCAGATCTGCTGGATGCCGTGGCGGCGGCCCGCATCAAGCAGCCGCTGCACCGCGCGCCAGTCGTACTGGTAGGGGCGGCGCTCCACCTGGCTCCAGCGGATGCCCTCGCGCACCGTGTGCAACCCGTGCGGGCCCAGGGCGGCGTAGTCCTGATCGAGCAGCTCGAGGTGGCCGGTGAGGGGCAGAAAATCGACCCGGTGCCCGAAGGCATTGAGCTGGTCGGTGCATTCAAACCCGGCCATCCAGAAAGAGGCAAACGGCGAGCTGGCAGGAGTGGTAGAAGACATAAGGGGCTGATTCAGGCAATAAAGAAAGACGCGGAGCCGGTCCGCAACGGGGCGCCTCCGCGTCTTCTAATACCGCAGAACCGCGGCCGGGGTTAAGGTCGGGCTTACATGGGCGGGAGCAGGGCGGCCGTATCCGACTGGGCCCGCTGCTTGGCCGTGATGGACTTGGCTTCGATAAAAATGCGCTGGAACTCCGGGTATTTGGCCCGGATGGCGTTCTGCAGCTCGTCGATGGCGACTTCCACCTGCTGGGCCGAAAGCTGGTCTTCGAACTCCACGTCGAGGGCCAGTATTACGTCGGCGGGGCCCAGGTACATGGTGAGCGGGGGGCGCAGGTCCAGTACGCCGGCCTGCTGGCGGCCGATAGTCTGCAGGTCTTCGAGGATAGGCTCGCTCACGCCCTCGCCCACGAGCAGGGCGCGGGTGCGGGCCACCAGAAACACAGCTACCAGCATCAGCAGCAGGCCAATGGCGATGGAAGCGGCCCCGTCGAAGGTAGGGTTATTGAGCCGGTGACCAAAGTACACGCCCGCCAGGGCGATGGCAACTCCCACCAGGGCGGCCAGGTTTTCGAGCACCGAGGCGTACACGGCCGGGTCGCGGCTGGTGCTCAGAATCTTCCAGAAGCTGGTTTGGTTAGCGGCTTTGGCCTGGTAGAGGGCCCGGATGGCCAGCCAGCTGGCCCAGCTCTCGAAGGCGACGGCAATGCCCAGTACCACGTAGTTCCAGAAAGGGTCGGTGAGGGGCTCGGGGTGCTCGATGTGCTTGAGGCCTTCGTAGAACGACATGCCTCCCCCAATGGCGAAGATGAGCACGGCCACAATCAGGCCCCAGAAATACAATTCCTTCGAGCGCCCGAAGGGGTGACTGGCAGTAGCCGGCTTCTGGCTCTGCTTGATGCCGTAGAGCAGCAGCACGGCGTTGCCACTGTCCACGAACGAGTGAATGCCTTCGGAAAGCATGGCCGAGGAGCCCGTCAGGTACGCGGCCACGAACTTGCTCACGGCGATGCCCACGTTGGCCGCCAGGCCGCCGTAAAGAGCTGATTTGGAAGAACCTCCCGCCATAAAACGAATAGGATAAAAGCTGAAAAAAGGGCTGATGCGGTCAAAGGTAACCAATTGCCGTCCGGCCCGGCCCTACGGGGCGAGGGGGCAGCGTTAGCCGCGCCGCCCGAACATTCCGGCCCGCATCCGGCTTTTAGCGCCCTAACTTGCCCCTATGCCCGACCTCGACTCCCCCGCAGCCCCCGCCGGTGCGGCCCCGCTCAGCCGCCGCCTCGGGCTGGTGCAGGCCACGGCCCTCAACATGATTGACATGGTGGGCATCGGGCCCTTCGTGACGCTGCCCCTGGTGATGGGCTTCATGGGCCCCAACTTTCTGCTGGCCTGGGTGGTGGGCGCGGCCCTGAGCCTGGCCGATGGCTTTATCTGGAGCGAGCTGGGGGCGGCCTATCCCGAGGCGGGCGGCTCTTACCGCTTCCTGAAGCTGGCCTACGGCGAGCATACCTGGGGCCGGCTGATGTCGTTTCTCTACACCTGGCAGACGCTGGTGCAGGCGCCGCTGGTGGTGGCCTCCGGCGCCATCGGCTTCGCCCAGTACTTCGGCTACCTGGTGCCGATGCGTGAATGGTGGCAGCCCAAGCTGGTGGCCGGCGCGGTGGTGGTGCTGCTCATCGGGCTGCTCTACCGCCGCATCGAGGACGTGGGCCGGCTGGGGGTGCTGCTCTGGCTGGGCGTGCTGGGCCTCATGGGCTGGCTGATTTTCGGGGGGCTCACGCACGCTACTATTCCGGTGGCCTGGCTGCCGGCGGGCGGCGTGGCGGAGTTGCCCGGCGTGCTGCTCTCGGTGGCCATGGGCCAGGCTACGGTCAAAACCATCTACTCCTACCTGGGCTACTACAACGTGTGCCACCTGGGCGGGGAGGTGAAGGAGCCCCACAAGCTGATTCCGCGCAGCATCTTCCTGAGCATCCTGGGCATCATGACCCTCTACCTGCTCCTGAACTGGAGCGTGGCTTCGGTGATTCCGTGGCAGGATGCACAGCATTCCGAGTTCATTGTGAGCACCTTCGTCGAGAAGCTCTACGGGGCCACGGCCGCCAAAGCCGCTACGGCGCTGGTGCTGTGGGTGGCCTTTGCCTCCCTGTTTGCGGTGCTGCTGGGTTACTCGCGCATCCCCTACGCGGCCGCCGCCGACGGCGAATTCCTGCCCATCTTCGCCAGAACCCACCCCACCAAGCACTTCCCCCACGTGTCGTTGCTGCTGCTGGGGGGCATGGGCTTCGTGTTCAGTCTGCTGTTCCGGCTGGGCGAAGTCATCAGCGCCATCCTGGCCATGCGGATTCTGGTGCAGTTCGTGGGGCAGGCCGTGGGGCTGGTGCTGCTGCGGCGGCGGCGCGGCACGGCCGGGCTGCCCTTTCGCATGCCGCTTTACCCACTGCCCGTGGTGGTGGCCGTGGCCGTGTGGCTGTGGGTGTTCTGGAGCATTACCGAGGGCGTTACGGTGCCCCTGCCCGCGGGCAGCAGCATTTTCCTCTCGTTTCAGATGGGGGCCCTGCTGATGATGGCCCTGGGTACGGGGGTGTTTCTGATCTGGAGCCGCCGGCTGAAGCGGTGGCCATTTAGAGAATAAGAGGATTTGTTATGATAAAATTAAGTATTTGTTATTATTAAAATTTATATATTGTCTTGTCTTATTTAAATATTAAACCCCGTTGCCCATGCTCCCCTCCCTCGACAGAATGGTTCTCGAAAGCCTCAACCAGTGGGTGCACGTCTACCCGGGCTTCGATGAGTTTGTCGCTTTTCTCAGCTACAATACCTTGCTCAAGGGAGCCCTGTTCACCATTGTCCTCTGGTGGCGGTGGTTTCAGTGCGCCGATACGCTTTCCGGCAATGGTTGCCGGCAGATCATTCTGGGCGTGTTGGTGGGCTGCCTGTTCGGGGTGGGGGTTACGCGCGCACTTACCCACGTATTCGCGGATCGGCCCCGCCCCCTGCACAACACCGAAATGAGCCTGAAACCCGTGCAGGCCCAGCTCCTGTCCGACTCAGCCGATACCAGTTCCTTTCCCAGCGACCATGCCACCGTGTTTTTCTCGCTGGCGACCGGCCTGTTCTTTCTGTCGAGGCGGCTGGGCGTGGCGGCGGTGCTGTACGTCGTGTTTTTTATCTGCCTGCCCCGGCTCTACCTGGGGCTGCACTACCCCACCGATTTACTGGCGGGCGGCGTTATCGGGGTGGCCACGGGCATAGGGGCCAATCTGCCGGCCGTGCGCCGGACCTTCTACGCCCCCGTGGTGCAGTGGCAGTACGTGCATCCCAGTCCGTTCTACGTGGGCCTGTTTCTGATGAGTTCCCAACTCAACCAGATGTTCGGCGGCCTGCGGGAGCTGCTGAGTTTTCTGGCCTCGCGCTTCTGAAGAGGCCTTATTGGGGCGCTACCGGTTTCTCGTAGCAGAAAAACCGCAGTCCGGGCCGGAAGGCCAGCGTAATTTCCCCGGCGTACCGGTAGCCCAGTTGCGGGAACAGCTGCCGGGTGGCCTGGTTTTCGGAACTGGTGTCCACCCGCAACATCCGCAGACCCTGCTGCCGGGCCAGGATTTCGGCCTGGGCCAGCAGGGCCCGGGCCACGCCCCGGCCCCGGGCGGCGGGGGCTACCGCCAGCCGGTGCGTCACCAGGGCCGGCTCGGCGGCGTCCCAGTCGGCCTGGGCATACTCGGCATCCTGGTGGTTGTGGGTGAGGGCCGCGAAGCCCGCCACCTGCCCGTCGAGCACGGCTACCCAGAGGTGCTGCTGCGCAATATCGCCCCGGAATACGTCCTCGTTCGGGTAATCCGCCGACCACTGCCGGTTGCCAGCGGCCTGCATCAGCGGGACCACCTGGCCCAGAATGGAGAGCAGGGCGGGCATGTCGGCGGTGGTGGCGGGGCGCAGGAGCATGGAAAAAGCTGGTCAGGGAAGATGGCGTTTCCGAATAATTCCCTTCTGCTTTACCCGCGGCGCAGCACCTCGGCGGCTTCCTTGGCGAAGTAGGTCAGGATGGCATCGGCGCCGGCGCGCTTGATGCTGAGCAGCACTTCCAGCATGGTCTTCTCGCCGTCGAGCCAGCCCTGCCGGGCGGCGGCTTTCACCATGGCGTACTCCCCCGATACGTTGTAGGCCGTCACGGGCAGCTGGGTATGGTTGCGCACCTCCCGGATCACGTCGAGGTAGCTCAGCGCGGGCTTGATCATCACCATATCGGCCCCTTCCTGCTCGTCGAGGGCCAGCTCGCGCAGAGCCTCGCGGCGGTTGGCCGGGTCCATCTGGTAGCTTTTCTTGTCGCCTTTCTTGGGGGCCGAATCGAGGGCGTCGCGGAAGGGGCCGTAGAAGGCGGAGGCGTACTTGGCCGTGTAGCTCATAATGCTCACGTGCGAAAATGCGTTGCGGTCCAGCACCTCCCGGATCCAGGCCACGCGCCCGTCCATCATGTCGGAAGGCCCGATGATGTCACTGCCGGCGCGGGCCTGGGCCAGGGCCATCTGGCCGAGCACTTCCAGGGTAGCATCGTTGAGAATCTCGCCCGATTCGGGGTCCACCACGCCGTCGTGCCCGTCGGAGGAGTAAGGGTCCATGGCCACGTCGGTCATCAGCACCACGTCGGGAAACTGGCGCTTGATGTCGGCTACGGTCTTGAGGTAGAGCCCCTCGGGGTTGGCCGATTCGCGGGCCAGCCGGTCCTTGAGGCCCTCGTTGATGCTCGGAAACGGCGCGAAGCTGCGGATGCCCAGCTCCACGCACCGGCCTACTTCCTCTATAATCCGGTCGGCCGAAAACCGGAAGATACCGGGCATCGACTTGACCTCCACGTGCTGGTTCTGGCCCTCAATGAGGAAGAGCGGGAAGATGAAATCGTGGGTGGTCAGGCGGGTTTCCTGCACCATGTCGCGGATAACCTGGGATTTGCGGTTGCGGCGCGGGCGGTGCGTGGGGAGCTGGGGCATGGGTCGGGGTTGAATTGATAAGACGGGATAGAACAACCGCCACAAAGGTAAGGTTGCGGCCGGCGGCAAGTAGTCGGTTACTTCAGCTTCCAGCTACCGGTCCACCCGCGGGATAAAAAAATATACCCTGGTACGAAAAACAGTAGGCCGATGAGCAACCCGGTGCCGCCCCCGATAATCAAGCCAGTTACAATGCCCGCTACTACCAAAACCTCTCCTCCAATGAAATAAGCGGTGTCGGATATGCCCTTCTCGCGGGGCGTCGGTGATGAAGCGGGAGGTGGGGGAGATGGTTCGCTGGGTGCCGCGGCCGCTTTGCTTTTCTTCTTTCTTGCCAATTCGTGCAAGGGCCAGTGAGCAGGCTTGTACTGATTAGGAGACGGAACCTGAACGGGCAGCGGAGTAGAGGGACCTGGCGCGGGTAGCGGCAGGGCAGGTTTGGCTTCGGAAGCTACCCCCACCTCATCGGTGGGCCGCGTAACGGCTTGGGACGGAGCCATAATGACCGGGGCCGCGGGCGGAGTCCGGAACGCCGCCCGCTCGCTCCGGCAGCCAGCCAGCAGCAGCAGTCCCAGTCCCAACGTTAGCCGCCATTTCATCCGCTTACATGTTGAAGAACTCCTGAAAAATTTCCAGCCAGGCGTGTGGCCCCCCGATGCCCAGCACCACGAAGTAGTAGCCCAGCAACACCAGCAGCGCCCCCACGCCCAGGCCCAGCCAGCCGCCCAGCAGCAGCCCCACTACCACGCCGGCTGCCACCAGTGCCCCGCCCAGCACCAGGTGCAGGGTATCGGGGCCGGCTAGGCGGCGGGGCCGGGCAGCCGCAACTTCCGGGTGGGGCTGTCGCAGCATTGGTCGCCCCAACGGCCGGGCTACCGGCCGGGACCGGGATGGGACTGGCCGAGCGGCGGCCGGCCGCGGGCCGGAGGCCGCCGGGCCCGGAGCCGAGGAAAGCGGGGGGGCGGCCGCCCCCGGACCGGAGTCCGCAGGGCCGGGCGGTGCGGTAACGGATACGACGGGTAGGGCCGGGCGGAAGGAGAAAGCGGCCTGTTCGCTACGGCAGCCCAGGGCTACGAGCAGCCCCGCCACGTACCAGCGGCCCCGAAAAAATGCGTGCATGGCGGCAAGGTAGATACAAAGTAGCCGGTGCGGCAAACGGCAGGCCGCGGATCCGCGACTGATGGGCGCAAAAAAACGCCGCGCCACCTCCCCGGGGAAGGCGGCGCGGCGGCTCCGAATCCGCAACGAGGCGGGCAACGGACTATTGCTGGCGGAAGGCGGCAGCCTCGGAGGCCGACATCACCACCCGGGTGGCCTGGGGCCCCTGGGAGTCGTGGAGCAGTACCACGGTGCCGGCCGAATCGGGAGCCAGGGTAAGGGGGGCAGTGCGGGTGGCAGAACGGGTCACGAAAGCCGTGCGGCTGGTCTGGCAGCTGGCCAGCAACGCCACGAAACCACAGCACACAAACACCCGAAGAGCACGCATAGTCAGAAGATTTTGAGGAAGTAACGAGTCAAAAGTACGGCCGCCCGGCAGGGAGCGCGTAGTTCTTCGGCCAACCTTGGTGCAGACCCCGTTAGTTCCCGCAAATCGTCGGCGGGGAAAGGCCGCGGGCGGCGCGGGCCCGGGCCGTAACCACCAACGGCCCGCCGGGAAGGCGGGCCGTTGTGGGAAAGTCGGAATGGCGGGGCCTCACACGACGGGCGCCGGATGAAAGTCAGGGCTACCGCCGTGGCGAAGCCGGTTAAAACGCCATAATCACCTGCTCAATTACGTCGCAGGCTTCGTGCAGCTGCTCCTCATTAATTACCAGCGGGGGGGCGAAGCGGATGATGTCGCCGTGGGTGGGCTTGGCCAGCACGCCGCGCTCCATCAGGCTCACGCACACGTCCCAGGCCGTGCGGCCGTCGGCGGCGGGCTTGATAACGACGGCGTTGAGCAGGCCCTTGCCGCGCACCAGTTGCACTACGTCGGGGCGGCGGGCCTGCACCTGGCGCATCCGCTCCCGGAATACCTCGCCCAGGGCGCGGGCGTTCTGGGTGAGCTTTTCTTCGGTGAGCACGTCGAGGGCGGCGCGCATCACCACGCAGGCCAGGGGGTTACCCCCGAAGGTGGAACCGTGCTGACCGGGCTGGATGGTGAGCATGATTTCGTTGCGGGCCAGCACCGCCGACACCGGCAGCACGCCCCCGCTCAGGGCCTTGCCCAGCACCAGAATATCGGCGTGCACGCCCTCGTAGCACACGGCCAGCAGCTCGCCGGTACGGCCCAGACCGGTCTGGATTTCATCGGCAATGAAGAGCACGTTGTGCTCCCGGCAGAGGGCGGCGGCCTTGCTCAGGTAGCCTTCGGAGGGCACCACCACCCCGGCCTCGCCCTGAATGGGCTCCACCAGGAAGGCGCACACGTGCGGGTCGCGCACGGCCTGGGCCAGGGCGTCCAGGTCGTTGTAGGGAATCACCTGGTAGCCGGGCACGTAGGGGCCGAAGCCGGTGGTGGAATCGGGGTCGGTGCTGAAGGAAATGATGCCGGTGGTGCGGCCGTGGAAGTTGTGCTCGACAACCACAATGCGGGCCTGGTTGGGGGCAATGCCTTTTTCCTGGTAACCCCACTTACGGGCCAGCTTGAGGGCGGTTTCCACGGCCTCGGCTCCGGAGTTCATCAGCAGGGCCTTGTCGTAGTTGAACAGGTCGCAGAGCTGCTTTTCGGCGGCCCCGAGCTGGTCGTTGAAGAAGGCCCGGCTCGTGAGCGTCAGCGTCCGGGCCTGCTCCGTCAGGGCCCCGATAATGCGGGGGTGGCAGTGGCCCTGGTTCACGGCCGAGTAGGCCGAGAGGAAATCGAAGTAGTGCTTGCCTTCCACATCCCAGAGGTGGACGCCCTCGCCCCGGGCCAGCACCACGGGCAGCGGATGGTAGTTATGGGCCCCGTACTGGTCTTCCAGGGCCATAAGTTCCTGGCTGCGGGTAGCGGTTTCGGGAGTGGAGTGGGCAGTAGTAGACATGGGGTAAGCTGGTTTTGATGGGTGGTATAGCCAAAGTTACGGAAAAGCCGGTGGCCGCCGCGGGCCGGCCAGCTAGCGGTCCTCGCTGGCCAGGCGCTCCTCCAGGTCCCAGAATTTGCCGAAGTGGTTGCCGGCCTCGCGGCCGTCGGGGTAGAGCAGAAGCCAGTCCAGCACGGCCGCCTCCTCGAACTCCACGGCGGCGGCGGCCCTGACCTGGCCGTCGGTCACCCGCACGATGCGGCCTCTCAGGTGGGTCTGCTGCCAGGAAGCGGGTTCCACCACCAGCAGTTCCGGCGTGGCCGCTTCGTTGAGGGTGCGCACCAGCAGGTAGAGGCGGGGCGCGGGGCCGGCCGGCGCCCCGGCCCGGAAGTGCTGGCGGGCCGTGCCCAGGCTCCGGTGGGCCGCACGCAGCAACGGGGCCGGCAGCAGCTGCCCGTCGGCCGCCGCTGTCTGCCGCACCAGGCTGGTCAGGGCCGCGGAAGCAGTCGGCTGGGCCCGGCCGGCCAGTGGCAGCAGAGCAAGCAGCAGCAACCAGAACGTACGCATGGCGAAGGAAGAGAGAAGGCCGGAAACAGAAGGGGCGTTGCGGGGCCCGGCTTAAGATACAATCAACGCCGGGTTTGGTTCCGGGCCGGGCGGGCGGCCGCGGCGGCGTATCTTGCGGCTGCTCACTCGTTTTTCCCCTCCGCGTGCCCGATTTCAGCGCCCAACCCCTGCAACCCGGCGACTACTACCTCACCCCCGAAGGCTACCTGGTGTTCACCGAGCAGTACCACCGCCGCCGGGGTTTTTGCTGCGGCAACGGCTGCCGGCACTGCCCCTGGCGAGCGGCGAAGGACCGAAATCGGGGATCCGGAAAAAAGATCTGAGCCCTAACCCGCTATTTTTCAGCCAACGGGTTTTGTTCCTGCCAGAATATTCCGATATTTGCGGCCCTGTTTTTCCGAATTGAAACCACTAAGTTCCTGATATCATGGCCCGAGTTTGTGATCTGACCGGCAAGCGTACCCGCGTAGGCAACAACGTTTCGCACGCCAACAACAAAACCAAGCGCAAGTTCTACCCGAACCTGCAGAAGAAGCGTTTCTACATCCCCGAGCAGGACGCCTGGGTAACGTTGAAAGTGGCTACCAGCACCATCCGCACCATCAACAAGAACGGCATCATGTCGGTCCTGAAGAAGGCCAAGGAGCAGGGCTTCATCGTGTACTAGTCTTCTCTTTCCGAGAAACTACCCGATTTTTTTCCTTCGCGAAGCTTCCGCGGTTGGCCGGTCCTGATAACTCAGGCCGGCGGGCCGCGGAAGCTTCGTGTTGTTTCGGGCCGGTCCGGCTGCGGAAGCCCGGGTGCGGCCCGCTGCCTTCCGCGCCAACGGTGCGCAACGTGGCCCCCGGCTCCTGGTCTTTCGCGCTCCTATGCCCAATTTAGTCTTCGCGCCACTGCTCCGCTGGCTGCGCCCGGCCCTGCTGGCCTTGCTCACAACCACTGCCGCCGCCGCTCAGCCGCCCGCCCCGGCTTCCGTCGCTGCCGACCACCTGCCGGCCGCCTTCCACCGGGAGCGGCGCGAGCTGCTGCGCCAGGCCCTGCCGCCGCGGTCGGTAGCCGTGCTCTTTGCCGCGCCCGTGCGCAACCGGGCCAACGACGTGGACTACGTCTACCACCAGAACCCCGATTTTTACTACCTCACCGGCTACCCGGAGCCCGAGGCGGTGCTGGTGCTCTTCAAAGAACCCCAGACGCTGCCAGGGCAGGCCGACGTTACGGAAGCGCTGTTCGTGCAGCCCCGCGACCCCCGGGCCGAGCAGTGGACCGGCCGCCGCCTCGGGGCTGCCGGGGCCAAAGCGCAGCTCCAGCTCCAGTTCGTGGCCGATAACCGGGAATTTGCCGGAGCCGGTATCCGCTGGGCCGACTTCCGCACGGTGCTGTTCACGGAACTGCCCACCGAGGTGCGCGACAACCCGACCGATTCCGCCGACCTGTTCGACCTGGTGGCGGCTTTCCGCCGGCAGGCCGCCATTCCCGCCGACTTTAACGCCCGGCAGGAGGATGCCTACCGCACCATGCAGCGCTACGGGGGGAGCAATCCGGCCGGCGTCAGGTCCCTGCTCGAAAGTCTGACCCGCGACTTCCCCGCGCTGGCCCGGGATGCCTACGTGCAGGGCTACCTGAACGCCACCACGGCGGCGGAGCGCACGCAGGCCCTGGCGGCCCGCCCCGCCAGCCGCTACGACATAACCGCCCTCCACGACGCCCTGAACGGGTTGCGCCAGGTGAAGACCGCGCAGGAGCTGGTGCTGCTGCGCCGGGCCGTGCGCATCAGCGCCATCGGCCAGCAGGAGGTGATGAAAGCCGTGCGGCCCGACCTGAGCGAGCGGGAAGTCCAGGGCCTGCACGAGTTCGTGTACCGAAAGTACGGGGCCGAGTTCGAAGGCTACCCCAGCATTGTGGGGGCCGGGGCCAACGGCTGCATCCTGCACTACATCGAAAACAGCCGGCCCCAGGTGCAGAATGAGTTGCTGCTCATGGACTGCGGCGCCGAATACCGCGGCTATACGGCCGACGTGACGCGCACCATCCCGCCGGGCGGCACGTTCAGCCCCGCCCAGCGCCAGATTTACGAGCTGGTGCTGGCGGCCCAGGAGGCCGGTTTTGCCGCCTGCCGGCCCGGAGCCGATTTTCAGGCGCCCGACAAGGCCGCCCGCGCCGTAATTACGGCGGGGCTGCTGCGGCTGGGCCTGATCCGGAAGCCGGAGGAGGCCCGCCGCTATTTCCCGCACGGTACCTCGCACTACCTGGGCCTCGATGTGCACGACCGGGGTACCTACGGCCCGCTGGCCCCTAACCAGGTTATCACCGTGGAGCCCGGCCTCTACATTCCCGAAGGCAGCCCCTGCGACCGGAAGTGGTGGAATATCGGCGTCCGCATCGAGGACGACGTGCTCATTACCAGCCAGGGCTATGAAAATCTGTCGCGGGAAGCGCCGCGGACGGTGGCCGAAATTGAGGCTCTGATGGCCCGGCCCAGCGCCCTGGACGACTTCCGCCTGCCGGAGCTGCGCTAGGCAAGCCGCGGAAAAGAGCGGAAGCGGCCCCTGCCGCCCCCGTTGTGCCTAACCACTAAGCCCTAACCACACATAACAATGAACAAATCTATTTGGCATTTCCGATTTCCCTTGTACCTTTGCAGTCCTTAATCCAAAAACCCCCGTCGAGATGGCTAAGAAAGGCAACCGGGTGCAGGTAATCCTTGAATGCACTGAGCATAAGAACTCGGGGCAGCCGGGCACCTCGCGCTACATCACCACCAAGAACCGTAAGAACACGCCCGAGCGTATCGAGTTGAAGAAATTCAACCCCGTACTGCGCAAAATGACTGTTCACAAGGAAATTAAATAACCTGAGTCATGGCTAAGAAAGTAGTAGCAACCCTGAAAACCGCTACCGGTAAAGACTGGGCGAAAGTAATTCGTGCCGTGAAATCGGAGAAAACCGGAGCCTACACCTTCCGCGAGGAAATGGTGCCCGTGGACAAAGTACAGGAGTACATTTCCAGCGGCGTTAAGTAGTCCGGCGCCCATGTGGCTACCTGATTTAAAGTAAAGAAGTCCCGCCATCGTGGGACTTTTTTGCGTTGTAGCTGCAACGACGGAAAATCAGAACGTCATTCTGAGCGAAGCAAAGAATCTCACGTGCTAAAGCCATCCTGATGTTAGGGCTACTTTGCCACGCGAGATTCTTCGCTCCGCTCAGAATGACGTTCTTTGTTGCCTCAGTTCCCCGGACCCCACCAACTCAGACCCCAATCCCGCATGGGCCTCTTCGATTTTTTCAAGAAGGACAAGGAAAGCAAGGAGCAGCAGCAGGCCCTCGATGAGGGGCTGCAGAAAACCAAAACCAGCTTCTTCGACCAGCTCAGCAAAGCCGTAGCCGGCCGCAACACCGTGGACGAGGCCGTGCTCGACGACCTGGAAACCATGCTGGTACACGCCGACGTGGGCATCGATACCACGGTGAAGGTCATTGACCGCATCGAGAAGCGCGTGGCCCGCGACAAGTACGTGAGCACCTCGGAGCTGGACCGCATCCTGCGCGAGGAAATCGTGGAGCTGCTCGACGCCAACAGTGGCGCCACTGGCTCCCGCGCCATCCTCGACCGGCCCGACAGCCCCGGCTCGCCCTTCGTGATTATGGTGGTGGGTGTGAATGGCGTGGGCAAAACCACGACCATCGGCAAGCTGGCCCACCGCTTCCACTCGGCTGGCAAGAAGGTAGTGCTCGGGGCGGCGGATACCTTCCGGGCGGCGGCCGTGGATCAACTCATCATCTGGGGCCAGCGGGTGGGCGTGCCCGTCATTTCGCACGGCATGAACACCGACCCGGCCTCCGTGGCCTACGATGCGGTGCAGAAAGGCGTGGAAATGGGCGCCGACGTGGTGATTATCGACACGGCGGGCCGCCTGCACAACAAGGTGAACCTGATGAACGAGCTGAGCAAAATCAAGCGCGTGATGCAGAAGGTGATTCCCGATGCGCCCCACGAGGTGCTGCTGGTGCTCGATGGCAGCACCGGCCAGAACGCCTTCCTGCAAGCCAAGGAGTTCACCAAAGCCACCGAAGTATCGGCCCTGGCCATCACCAAGCTCGACGGCACGGCCAAGGGCGGCGTGGTCATCGGCATTTCCGATCAGCTCCAGGTGCCCGTGCGCTACATCGGCGTGGGCGAGAAGATGACCGATTTGCAGCTGTTCGACCGGACGACGTTCGTGAATTCGCTGTTTAAGAAGTAGGCCTTACCATCCGGCTCGTCATTCCGAGCGGAGCGAGGAATCTCGCGTGCTGACGTTGCAGAAGTACTTCAACGTCAGCACGCGAGATTCCTCGCTCCGCTCGGAATGACTGTTTCTACACCCGCGGTTCCGGTTGGCAAAAGAAACTTCCTCAGTAGGAAAAGGTGTTGCCGCCTGCGTACCTTTGCGGTCCGATTTTCGTCGCGGGCCAGACGCGGGCAAGTTTCTCACTGATAAGAAATTGCCTGGCCGCCCGCCTACTCCATCCAGCATGAAAGTAAGAAGCCAGCAGGCCAATAAAGTCAACGTCATCACCCTCGGCTGCTCCAAGAACCTCGTGGACTCGGAGGTGCTCATGGGCCAGCTCCGCGCCAACCAGTTTGACGTGACGCACGAAGCCGACCAGAGCGACGCCAACATCGTCATCATCAACACCTGCGGCTTTATCGACAACGCCAAGCAGGAAAGCATCGACACCATCCTGCGCTACGCCGACGAGAAGGAAGCTGGCAAGCTGGACAAGCTGTACGTGACGGGCTGCCTCTCGCAGCGCTATAAGGATGACCTGGAGGTGGAAATCCCGCAGGTGGATGCCTTCTTCGGCACCCTGGAGCTGCCCCAGCTGATGAAAACGCTGGAGGCCGACTACATGCACGAGCTGGTGGGCGAGCGGTTGTTGACCACGCCCAAGCACTACGCTTACTTCAAGATTGCTGAGGGCTGCAACCGGCCTTGCTCGTTCTGCGCCATCCCGCTCATGCGCGGCAAGCACATGGACCGCCCCATCGAGGACCTGGTGAAGGAAGCCAACCGGCTGGCCAGCATGGGTACCAAGGAGCTGATTCTCATTGCCCAGGACCTGACCTACTACGGCCTGCAGCACTACGGCGAGCGGAAGCTGGCCGATTTGCTCCGCAACCTGTCCGACGTGAACGGCATCGATTGGATCCGGCTGCAGTACGCCTACCCCTCGCAGTTCCCGATGGACGCGCTGGACGTAATGAACGAGCGGGACAACATCTGCAAATACCTGGATATGCCTTTGCAGCATATTTCGGATAACATGCTGAAAACCATGCGCCGCGGCATCAGCAAGCGCCGCACGGTGGAGCTGGTGGACACCATCCGCCAGCGCGTGCCGGGCATTGCGCTGCGCACCACGCTCATTGCCGGCCACCCCGGCGAAACCCAGCAAGATTTTGAGGACCTCTACCATTTCGTGGAGGAAACCCGCTTCGACCGCCTGGGCATCTTCACCTACTCGCACGAGGACAACACGCACTCCTATACCCTAGAAGATAACGTGCCCGCCGAAGTAAAGCAGGACCGCGCCGACCAGATTATGGAGTTGCAGCAGGGCATTTCGATGGAGTTGAACGAGGAGCGCGTGGGCCAGACCCACAAGGTGCTCTTCGACCGCAAGGAAAGTGGCTACTTCGTGGGCCGCACCCAGTTCGATTCGCCCGAGGTAGACAACGAAGTGCTGGTTCCCGCCACCAAAGACACTTACGTGCGCCTCGGCGACTTCGCCCAGGTGCAGATTACCGAGGCCTCGGACTTCGACCTGTACGGCAAGCTGGTGTAGGTTTTTTTGAGCTGTCAAAGGCAAAAGGAACGTCATTCCGAGCGAAGGTGGAGCCGGAGCCGAGGAATCTCGCGTGCAATAGTAATCCTGTCGTAAGGGTTTACTGGCGCAACATCAGCACGCGAGATTCCTCGGCTTCGGCTCCGCCTTCGCTCGGAATGACGTTCGTTTATTCAGCCCATCCCAAAAAATACCCAGTTACTTTGTGGCCGCTGGCCGGTTATAGCCCGATTATCCTTCTCTCGTATGTCCGTCACGACTCTTTCGTACGCCGAAACCGGCGCGTTTTCCTCTTTGCTCACCGATTATCTGGCCCGGGCGGAAGCGTTGCAGCCGTTTTACCACCGCTTCCCCACGCTGGCTGCCTTCGAGGAGCAGATACAAGAGAAGCAGGCCCAGTACACGCCCGAGGCGCGGCAACGGCTGGTAGCCGAGCTACGCCGGCAGTACGCCGCGCTGCCTGCGGTAAATCCGGCGGTACAGGCCAATCTGGAGCTGCTGGCGAAGGACACGACGTTCACCATCACCACCGGCCACCAGCTCAACCTGCTCACCGGGCCGCTATACTTCATCTACAAGATTGTGACGGCCGTGAAGCTGGCCCGGCAGCTGAAGGCGCAATACCCGCAGTACGATTTCGTGCCGGTGTACTGGATGGCCTCCGAAGACCACGACTTCGCCGAAATCAACCACCTCAACCTGTTCGGCAAAAAGTATGAGTGGAACGCCGCCGACCAGGGCGGCCCCGTGGGTCGGTTGCCGCTGGCGGGCCTGAAAGAGGAGCTGCTCGACCAGCTGCCCGCCGATGTGCCGGCGCTGTTCCGCGAGGCCTATGCGCAGTCGGGCACCTTGGCCGAAGCTACCCGCCGCCTGACGCACGACCTGTTTGGCGAGTACGGGCTGGTGAGTCTGGATGCGGATGTGCCGGCGCTGAAGCAGGCGCTGGTACCGGTGCTGGAGCAGGAGATTCAGGCGCAGGCCTCCAACCAGGCCGTGCAGGCGGCCAACGCCCGCCTCGAAGCCGCCGGCTACAAGCCCCAGGTCTACTCGCGCCCCCTCAACCTGTTCTTCCTCACCGACGGCGGCAAGCGGGAGCGGCTGGAGTACGACGCGGCCCAGGACTGCGTGCAGATTACGGTGCGCAACACCGGCCGCTGCCACACCCAGGCCGAGCTGCTGGCGCTGGCCCAGGAGCATCCCGAGCAGTTCAGCCCCAACGTGGTGCTGCGGCCCCTGTACCAGGAGCTGCTGCTGCCCAACCTCTGTTATATCGGGGGCGGGGCGGAGGTGGCCTACTGGTTCCAGCTCAGGGGCGTATTCGACCAGAACCAGGTGCCATTTCCGGTGCTGCTGCCCCGCAACTCGGCCCAGTTCATCAGCAAAGTCAATGCCGGCAAACTGCGCAAGCTGGGCCTGGAAACCACCGACATCTTCCTGGACCTGCCGACGCTCAAGCAGCGGGTGGGTGCCCACCTGGGTCAGGAGGAAGTAAACCTGGCCGCCGAGCAGCAGCAGCTGGCCGCCGCCTTCGAAGCCGTAGCCGCTCTGGCCCGGCGCCTCGACCCCACGCTGGTAAAAGCCGTGGCCGCCGAGCAGCAGAAAGCCAGCGGCATCTTGGGCAACCTGGAAAAGCGCCTGAGCAAAGCCGCCGAAGCCAAGCACGAAACCGCCTACCAGCAGCTCAGCAACCTGCTGAGCAAGCTGCTGCCCAACGGTCACCTCCAGGAACGCTCCGACAACGTGCTCAACATCCTCATCAACAACCCCGGTTTCATCAATCAGCTGCTGGACGCCTTCGACCCGCTGGCCCTGGAGTTCACGGTGCTGGAAGAGGAGTAACTCGTTTTTTGTGATTCGTTTTTCGGATGAAGCTGAATGAGTACATCCGCACGATATACGAACAACGAATTACGGAAAGCCGTGACCAAAGCCGACCTCCGCCGCGAAGCCCTGGCCCGCCGCCGGGCCCTGCCCGAAGCCGAAGTGGCGCACCGCAGCGCCGCATTGTGGCAGCAGCTATTGGCCAGTTTCCCGGTGGCACAGTGGCAGTGGCTGCACCTGTTTCTGCCCATTCCGCAGCAGCACGAGCCCAATACCTGGCCGCTGATCCGGGAGTTGTGGGTTGCTGGGCCCACTGTGCAGCTGGCCGTGCCCGTGGTGCAGCCCGATGGCCACACGCTCCGCCACTTCTACCTCACGCCCGACACGCCGCTGCTGGAAAACCGTTGGAGAATCCCGGAGCCGGTGGGCGCGGCGGAGGTAAGCCCCACTCAACTGGATGCCGTACTGATTCCGCTGCTGGCCTTCGATGAAGCCGGCCACCGCGTAGGCTACGGCAAGGGCTTCTACGACCGGTTTCTGCCGGAATGCCGGCCCGAGGCCCTGCGCATTGGAGTGAGCCTGGAGCCGCCGGTGCCCCGCATACTGGATGCCTGGGCCGGCGACGTGCGCCTGCACGCCTGCCTCACGCCGGAGCGGGTGTGGCGGTTTGAGTGATAAGCATATCTGCAAGCCTCTGCGAACTGCTCCGCGTTCTTTTGCGGGAAAGCCAGATTCGCGCAATACCCCATCGGGCTGTATCGTTAGGAACCTATGTTCCACTAACCAACACCCTTATGGCCAACCTCCCGACTGCCGCTCCCGCCGCGCGGGGCATCAAGCCCCGCGCCAAAAAGCACGCCTTCCACCTCGATATGACCCCGATGGTGGACCTGGCCTTTCTGCTGCTCACCTTCTTCATGCTGACCACCACCTTCAGCAAGCCCACCGTGATGCAGGTGGCCATGCCGGTAAAAGGACCGGAAACGCCGGTCAGCGAGCTACAATCCCTCACCTTGCTGCTCGATAAAAACCAGCAGGTGCACTACTTCTTCGGCCTGAACCCCGGTCCTGATGCGGCCGGGTTGCGCACCACCACCTTCGCCGCCGACGGCCTGCGGCAGGTGCTGCTGGGTTTCCGCGCCCGCCAGCCCGAAGGAGTGGTGCTCATCAAGCCCACCGACGAGTCAACCTACCAGAACATGGTGGATGCCCTAGACGAAATGAACATCACCGACCAGAAGAAATACGCCCTGGTTGAGCTGAGCGCCGCCGATAAGGCTCTCCTGACGGCCCGGGCGCTCTAGAGCCCGATGCGGCTTCTGGCCAAAAAAAGCGTCATCCGGCCGCAGGAAGAGCACTGCTCCTGCGGCCGGATGATGCTTTTTTAGCGTCAGGACTATTTCTGAGCCGGTCCGCCCAACGGGTCGGGCTGGGGCGGGGTGTTGTTGGCGGCGCGCCGTTCGGCGGCTTTGCTGCGTTTAGTGGCGGGCTGAAAGGCGCGGCGCTGGGCCGCCAGAATTTGCGCAAGAGAAGCGAGACTGTGTTTCATACAGCAGAAGAGGTAAAGAATACGACAACATACAATAGGTAGGTAAGGGGTAGATAGGACGATTGGAAGACGCAAGATAGAAGAAAACCGGGAAAAGAAATCCTGTTGCAAGTGCTTTATTCGCGCAGCGTGTCCACCTGCGTGATGCGGGCCTGCCCCCAGGGCGCCACGCTGATGGTGACGCGCAACCGCCGGCGCTGCCGCCGGCGGCGGCTCATGGTTTCGGGTACATAGTAGCGCTCCAGGCCGTAGCGCAGGCGCAGACTACGTCGCCACACCTCCTGTACCGAGCCCCGCAGCACGGCCTGCCGGCCGGTGGTAGTGGGCGCTTCGGGGTAGATGCCGGTGGCCTCGAAGTCGCCGTCGGAGCGGGGCTCCAGCAGCACGTAGGCGGCCTGCTGACGGCGGGGCGGCGCCGCCCCGCGCCAGAGGCTGCCGGGCAGCTCGCTGATCTGGTAGCGCAGGCGCAGGTAGTCGCCGTAGAGTAAATCGCGCGGATCCACGGGCTCGGTCCGGAGCGTGATGGTGCGGCCCAGCGCAGCGGTGGCGTAGCCGGCCACGGCCACGCCCAGCACAAACAGCACCTGGGCCGCTACCAGCCACAGCAGCCAGCGGCGGTGCCGGGCCGGCAGCGGCGGTGTACCAGCCGCCGGGCCGGCCGGAACTAGGGTAAGGGGAGGGGACAGGCTCATGGCTGGGAGGCGGAAGGCGGCGCGGCCGGAACGGAAGAAGTAGCCAGGGTGCGGGCGGCCCGGCGGCGCAGCCACCAGCTCAGGCCCAGCAGCAGCAGCCCGCCCAGCAGGAAAAACAACGACTTATCTAGGAAGCCCCAGGTCAGCTTGAAATAGGCCACGGCGGTGGTGAGCACGAACAGCACGGTGCCCAGGGTCACGCGGTCGGGGTTGTGCTCCTGGTGAGCGCGCACCAGCACGCTGCCCGAGTAGGCGTAGAGCACCACCAGCGTGGCCACGGCCAGCGGCAGCCCGCCCGTAAAGTAGAAACCCGGAAGCAGCAGTAGCCAGTCGGTGGCGCTGCCCAGGCGGCCCCGGCGCTGCTTGCCGGCCAATGAAACAGCCAGCACGGCCGCCAGCGCCGCCAGGTAGGGCCCCAGCGGCGCCCGCAGCTGCCCGGCGTAAAAGTCCGATTCGCCAAACAGGGCCAGCCCCAGCGTGAACAGGAAGGCCGCGGCCAGGGGCGGCCCCTGCAGAGCCCGTCCGGCGGGCCGGTCGGCCTGCCAGTCGCCGAGGGCGTAGATGAGCATGGCCGGAATGAAGAACCAGGTGATTTTAACGTGCAGGTGGTTGATCAGCAGCCCCGCCTGCCAGAGCAGTCCGCCGGCCAGCACCCCGCCCAGCAGGGCATCGGGCCGCCGCCACCAGTAGTAGCCCAGCCCCAGGGCCGTACCGATGGCCGTGAGGTAGCTGAAGGCGCCCAGCTGCCCGGTGTTGTAGCCCTGCACGATGCCGCTGATAACGGCCGTGAGCAAAAACAGCAGGCGGCTGCGGTAGAGCCAGGTGAGGCCCATGCCCGCCACGGCCCAGGCCAGCAGCCCCGTCAGGTCGTAGCCGATAAGCTGGTAGAGCTGGCTGGTAAGCACGATGCTGGCCCCGAACAAAATCAAACCCAGCGCGACCAGGCCCATGCCCAGACTCCCGTTGCCCCGCCGCCGGAAATACTCCCCGCCCGCGTAAGCGGCCACCAGAGAGCCCAGCAGCAGCCCCAGACGCACCAGCTCGGGCAGGCCCTGCCAGTTGGCGGCCACCACGCTCAGCGCGCTCAGCCCCACCAGCAAACTCCCCAGCAGCGGCAGCAGCCCGATGGCCGCGTCATCGGTGGGGTAAAGTGTTAGCAGCTGCGCCCGTTGCGCCTCGCTGATAACGCCCCGCTGCACCCAATCACGCCCGTCGGTTTCCAGTAACTTTCGACTCATAGGGCGGCAACTTACGGACGATTCAGGAAAAGGTGGAAGCAGGCGGTAACTTGCCCACTCACAACGAATAAGTCATAAATAAGCTTCCAGAAGAGAAAGTGTGATGAAGATTTTTCCCAGTAGTAGCCTATACGTGAAGATCTATAGGGATGAAATGGAAGTGACCTATCTGCAGGACGACGTAACAATACGCCGGCAGTCTTCTCAAAAATTCTCTACGGATAGAATGTTGATAGCGGATTATCATGCCGCCAAGAATCATCTTCAAGAGATAATCAAGGAAATTCCTGCCGGCCGGCGGCTATTTACTCCATCCCACGTCTTCCTCATGCAACACATGATAGATCTGGGGGGCGGTATGTGCGAGGTGGAGAAAAGAACGTTGCGTGATATAGGAGAACAGGCGGGTGGGAAAGTCGTGTACATTCTGCCTCACACCAAGGCACTGAGCGCCGAGGAGGCTATGTATAAGTTAACTATGGGCTTAAAGGGTGGGGCTTTTGTGCCACCTGACTTAACTTGGTAAACCAATGTAAGAACACCACCTACCGTTTCCAGGCCCGGGTCATTTCGCGCTTGCCGGGCGGGCCGGGGATCTTCTCTACCTGCCAGCCCGCCGCCAGCAGGCTGCGCTTGAACGAGCCCTTGGCGCAGTAGCTCACTAGGCAGCCCCCGGGTGCGGTGGCGGCGTACAGCTGCCGGAACACTTCGTCGGTCCACATGTCGGGCTGCTTGTCGGGGGCGAAGGCATCGAAGTAGATGACCTGGTAGGTTTCGGCGGCCAGGTCGGTGGTTTGCAGCTCCCCGGCCAGCTTGAGCAGGGCAAACTGCGGGGTGAGGCTCACGGCCCGGCCCCAGGTGGCGGCGTGCAGCTGGTGCTGGTAATCGAGCAGTTCGGGTTCACGCAGGGAAGGGTCGGTGCTGAGCTGATCCACCACCGACCACGGCAGGGGAAACTTCTCAATGGTATCGTAGAACACCGGGTGGGCAGCCGAAAGGCTGCGCTCCAGGGTGAGCAGGGCGTTGAGGCCCGTGCCAAACCCGATTTCGAGCACCCATACCGGACCGGTGGCCGCCGTCAAAGCCGGTTCGAGGCCGGCGGCCAGGTACACGTGCCGGGCCTCCTGCAGGGCCCCGTGGGTGCTGTGGTAGTGCTCGTTGAGGGCGGGAACGAAAAGCGTGCTGGAGCCATCGGCCGTCGCGCGCACTTCCAGATGCGGGGTTGTCATAGAGAGAAGGGAGCAGAAAAGCCCGGCCGAAGCCGGGTGGCCGCCGGGGCCGTGGTAGCCCAAGATACGGGTTTGCCCCGGCAAAACCAGCCTGCTGCGGGCCGGGCCGGAGTGGGCGGCGGTGCGTACCTTGCCGGCCTATGGCCCGCATCCGAATCGACCTGCCCGAGCGTTACCTGCTCACTGTGGAACTGCCCGTCCGCATCACCGACCTCAACTACGGGGCCCACCTGGGCAACGACGCCCTGCTGGCTTTGCTCCACGAGGCCCGGGTGCAGCTGCTGCGCCACCTCGGCCAGCCCGAGTTTGACCCCGCCACCGGCCTGGGCCACATCATGGCCGACGTGGCCATCGAGTACAAGGGGGAAGGTTTCTACGGCGACACGCTCCGCATTCAGGTGGGCGCCGCCGACCTGGGCAAGTACGGCTTCGACGTAGTGTACTGGGTGCACAACCAGGACGGCCGCGAAATTGCCCGCGCCAAAACCGGCATGCTCTGCTTTGATTACAACACCCGCAAGCTGCGCCTGCTGCCCGACGCCTACGCCGCCCGCCTGCGCGGCGAAACCGCCTGACCTCTGGCCTACCGGCGTTGTGACCTCGGGGCACGGATACGGAACCCTGCGGCCAGGGATTTGCCGCGCCGCTCCAGCCCCGGCTGCACGGCAAAAGTACAGGGTACGGGGGCGGCTCCGCACGCCCCGTGTGCCCGGGCGATGCGGACCAGCTCCCCATCAGCCAGTCGTTTGGTGAAAGTAGCGGGCTGGGGAGGCAGCACGGGCCACACGGCCGCTGCCCCCTTGTTCGGAGGCAGGTGGCGCAGTCCGTAGAGAGGGTCCCGCAGCAGCTGCAGGCCGCCGGTAACGCCCAGTGCCAGCAGCAGCAGCGCGGCCCGGCGGCCGGTGGGTAGTGAGTACCAGGGCCAGCCTGCCATTACCAGCAGAAATCCGATGCCGAAACGGTAGTCGGGCGCCAATAGCAGCCAGAACAGGCTGCCCGCCGCGGCTACCACCCAGGCGCTTAGCCAGCCGGGGGCCGCCAGGTCACTGGCGCGGGGGCGCTGCCATAGCACTGCCAGCGGGGCAGCGGCGGCCAGCAATAGCAGCGCGGCCACCACCGGCTGGCTGAGCTGATACTGCCACCAGACCGGCATCCACTGCTGCCAGGAGGCGGAACCCGGCCCGTACCAGTCGGCCGGGGGCAGCAGCCGGGCCATGTTGGTAACCAGCCGCTGCTCCGTCAGCACCAGGTGGGCCGGCACTTTCCAGTCGACGGGCAAACCGGGCAGGCCGGGCAGCGGATACACCGGGTAGCCTGAGAGCACGAGATTACGCCCTATCCAGGGTATAAAAATCAGGCTGGCCAGCACGAGGGCACTGCCCCAGGGCCGCCGCCTACCGTGGCGCCCCGCTACCCAAAAGGCGTGAAGTGGGAGCAGGAGCACCGGCAACGCCGAGAGCTTGACGGTAACCGCCCCGCCGCTCAGTAGTATCAGCAGCAGAATCACTGGCCGTCCAGGTGCTCCGTGGACCGGACAGGAACCAAAAAACCGGCTGTAGAAGAGCAGTAGCAGGCCCAGCCACACGAGTAGGGCGTAGTCGGGCGCGGGGCTGGCCAGCCAGGTCTGAAACAGGTGGAGCAACGGAAAGAACAGCCCCAGTCCCGCGGCAGCCCAGGTAGCCGGTTCCCGCACTGTGGCGGTTAGGGCCCGCCCCACTCCGCGAGCCGCCGCTACGGCCAGCAGGGTAAGTAGGTAAGGCGGAAGCGGGTAGAAGCTGCCTGCGGGCGTCGGCAAACGGAATAGGGCCGTAACCAGAAATAAGTGGCTGTTGAAAGCCAGGCGGCCGTGCAGGTTTCCGAGGCCGGGCACGGCGGGGTAGCGCTCCAGCCACTGGAGCGTTTGCAGGTAGTAAAGCTGGGCATCGTGGTTGGCGCTGCCTGCCTGAATGCGGAGCAGCAGATTCAGCAGCAGCAGCCCCAATAGTGCTGCAGTGGCCCACCCGGCCGCCCTGAACCGGCCCGGCGGCAGCAGCCAGCGCCGCCCGGCCACCACCAGGGCCCGCCGCTGCGCCACCGCCAAGGCTGCTACCAGCGTTCCGGTGGCTGCCTGCGTCGCCGGCCCAATGGGCGCTACCAACGAAACGGGTGCCAGTACCACCATCAGCAGGGCTACTCCGGTTAGGCTCAGCAGCTCCACTGGTAGCTCCAGCGACGTTCGGTAACGAGCCGCCAGCCAGCGCCATGCGGTCCAGCCAATGAGGGTAGTGATGAGGGCCAGCAGCAGCCAGCTTCCGAGAATCAGGAGCATGAACAGAAGGTTTGCGCCACCAAAGTACGGGCTCCGGGCCAACTCCCGCCCGGCCGCGCCGCCGCCGCCGGGCCCCGCGTAGTTTCGGGGCCCGGGCGGGAACCCAACTGCCTCGCGCGTTGTATCTTTGCGCTATGATGATTGACCTGCCCGTAGTTTCCAAGCGCGATATCCGCAAACTCAGCCCCGACGAGCTCAAGGCCTTTATGGTGGAGCACGGCGAGAAACCCTTCCGCGCCAAGCAGGTAAGCGAGTGGCTGTGGAAGAATACGGCGGGCTCCTTCGAGGAAATGAACAACCTCAGCCTGGCCACGCGCGAGCTGCTGGGCCGCCACTTCGTTATCAACGGCGTGCAGGTTCAGGACCAGCAGCTCAGCAACGACGGCACCATCAAATCGGCCTTCCGGCTCTACGATGGCAATGTGGTGGAAGGCGTGCTCATCCCGCACGATACGCGCATGACGGCCTGCATCAGCTCCCAGGTGGGCTGCTCGCTCACGTGTAAGTTCTGCGCCACCGGCTACATGGACCGCAAGCGCAACCTCGACGCGGCCGAAATCTACGACCAGGTAGTGCGCATCCGGGAGCAGTGCGAGGCCCAGTACGGCACCCCGCTCACCAACATCGTGTACATGGGTATGGGCGAGCCCCTGCTCAACTACGCCAACGTGGTGAAAAGCATTGAGCGCATCACCGCCCCCGACGGCCTGAACATGGCCCCGCGCCGCATCACGGTCAGCACCGCCGGCATCGCCAAGATGATCAAGAAGCTGGCCGATGACGGCGTGAAGGCCAACCTGGCCCTGAGCCTGCACGCGCCCAACGACACGAAGCGCAACGAAATCATGCCCATCAACGAGGCCAACTCCCTAGCCTCCCTGGAAGATGCCCTCAAGCATTACCACCAGGTGACGGGCCGCAAGGTAACCTACGAGTACATCGTGTTCGAGAGCTTCAACGACACGCTCCAGGATGCCGAGGAGCTGCTCCAGATTACCAAGTGGATTCCCTGCAAGGTGAACCTGATCGAGTACAACCCCATCGAAAACGCCGACTACAAAAACACCGGCGAAGCCAAGCTCATGGCCTTTCACAAGTACCTGGCCGACCGGGGCGTGCAAACCAACCTGCGCCGCAGCCGCGGCAAGGACATTGATGCCGCCTGCGGTCAGCTGGCCGTAAAACAGAAGCCTGAGGAAGCTGCCGCGTAAGGCACAGCCCCCCTGTCAACCACTCGGCCCCAGCCTGCTAAGCCAGGTTGGGCCCGAGTGGTTGACAGGGCTTTTTTCTGGCTAACGGGCAGGCTTGCCGAACCGGAAGGTGAAGTCGATGAAGGCAGGGATGACGTAGGTGGAAAACGCATAATCGCCATCGTAAGGGATAACGTAGAGGGCCGCCAAGCCCAGGCTGGTCCGTTTCCAGTTGATTTTGGCGCCGTAGAGTCCTCCCATGCCGGCCTCACGGTTGGCGATGATGTAATTTTCGGTGATGAGCGACACGCGGCGGCTGATGCGCTTTTGGCCCCCGAGCTGCAGAACGGGCGTGCTGCCAATGTCGCCGCCGGCAAAGCCGTAGCCGATGCCGGCCGTGAAGTTGTTATCAGCCGAGCCGTAGGTGCCCACCCCGTAGAGCAGGCCCACGCCGTAGGAGCCTTCACTGCTGTCGAAACTGGGTACCCGCAGGTACAGCACCCCGGCTCCGGCGTGCCATTTATCGGAGATGCGGGCCGAAAACTTGGGCGTGAGGGCCACAAACTGGTCGTGAAGCGGTAAGCCAGGTATCAACGACACAACGGCGCCCATCGAGAAGTTATCCGTGAGGCCATAATTGGCCCCCACGAAGTACAGGCTGATGTCTTGCAAAGCGCCTTCGCCCTCGCGCAGGCCGCGGGCGGTAGGCGCAAAGAATAGGCGGCTGCCGTTGCCGATGTCGTACCAGTTGGCGGGGCGTTTGGCCACCTCCGAGTTAAGTTCTTCCAGCCGCTGAATATTGGCCCGCTCTACCTGCACTACGCCCAGGTCCTGGGTCAGAAATTCCAGCTGCCGGGGCCGCCGGGCTGTCAGTTCGCCGTCGAAAGCTGTGCCGGTGCGGAGGATGACGCGGTAGCGGCGGCCGATTGAGTCGGCGGGCGCTACGGGGCTGGCGGGCGTGGCCGGCGTGGCGGCCAGCTCCCGCCGGCGTGCTTCAATGCTTTCCCGCACGGCGCTCAGCTCGGCCGGGGAGTAGGGGCGCAGGGCGGTGCGGCCGTCTCGGAGCAGTACGTGCAGCGTCACGGCACTGTCGGGGCTCAGGCTCTGGTAGAAGCGGGCTTCCTGGAAATCGGCGGCCGAAAACGTGGGGAACAGACCGTAAGTGGCTTTCTCCTGGGCATCAATCACCTCACCTACCACCGGGCTCACCGTCAGTACCCGCGATGCTGCTTCCTGGGCCTGGGCGCGGCCGGTGAGCAGGCAAATGGCCCCCAGGGCCCAGCGTAAAAATCGGCCTTTCATAAAAAACGCAATGAATGGTGGGTGATAGGATAATCAAACCTAGGTCTTTATCAGCCCGCATGCGCACGCGGCGCCGAAAAGAATATTCAATAATCAGACCTTATAAGTAAGCGTACTCAGGCCAGGAAAAAAGCCAAGCGGCCCGTAGCTCCCAAACCGGAGCTACGGGCCGCTTGGGAGCAGGCCGGGAGTCAGACTTTCTAACTACGCCATTTGCCTTCCGCCTGGGGGCGGCCGGTGCTGATTTCGGCGTGGCTTTCGCCCGGCGGCACTTCCCGGGTTTCGATGCGCACGGCGTGGGCCTTGGGTTGGACTTTCTGCCCGAAGGCGTCGGCAAACTGCTGGGTGAACTCGGCGCCGAAGAAAATAATCAGGGACGAATAGTTGATCCAGATCAGCAGCACGATGGCCGAGCCGGCCGCCCCGAAGGCCGAGCCGGGGCTGGCTTTGGAGATGTAGAAGGCAATCAGGAATTTGCCCAGCACGAACAGGGCGGCCGTAATGAAGGCCCCAACACCTACATCGCGCCAGCGGATGATGGCATCGGGCAGAAAGCGGTAAATCAGGGCGAAGAGCAGGGCCGTGACGCCCAGCGAAAGGGCAAAGTCGACCAGCTTGATGGCCAGCACCCCGATTTCGGGAAACCACCGCTGCAGCTGTCCGGTGAAAATGCTGAGAACGGCGCTGATTACGAAGGACACGAGCAGCAGCAGGGCCACGCTCAGAATCAGACCGAACGAGAGGAACCGCTGCTTGAGAAACTGCCCGATGCCCACGCCGGCAGTTTTTACCTTCAGGTTCCAGATGTCGTTGATGCTCTCCTGGAGCGTGACGAAGAAGGTGGTAGCGGCAAAAATCAGGGTGCCCAGCCCGATGATGGTGGACACGGTACCGTGCTGCTTGATGGTGAACTCGGCAATGCTGTTTTGCAGGAACTCGGCCGAATCGGAGCCCACGATGCCGCGCAGCTGCCCGTACACCTGCCCCGTGACGGCCTCGCGCCCATACACGGCACTGGCCACCGTGATGACGATGAGCAGCAGCGGGGGCAGGGAAAAAATGGTGTAGTAGGAAAGCGCGGCCGCGTGGCGGAAGGAGTTGTTGACCATGAACTGGCCGGCCGTTGACTTGAAAATAGCCACGACGTCTTTAAAGCGGTAGTGTTGGGCCATGAGGCAGGATGTCGGAAACGAAACGAGTTGGTAGTACGGACCGTCTTGGTCGGGCGTTCGGTCGGATGAGCAAAAACCTGTTCATTTGCGTAGAAGTCGGCGTTGCCCGGCCGGTTGGCCGGGGCCCGTTCTTCGCTTCTGTTTTCTGCTGCCGCTATGCGCGTATTTCGTTTTTCCCTGCTGCTGTTAGTAGGCTCCCTGGGAGCCTGCCAGTCGAATCCGGCCGGCCCCACGGCCAAGGCCGGCTCGCCCCAGCCCGCGGCTGATCCGGCCAGCTACCCCGCCGCCGCCGGCTTCGACGCGGCCGGCTCCGACGCCCGCGCCACCCAGCTGGCCGACCAGGTGATGCGGGCCATGGGCGGCTACCCGGCCTGGGAGCAGACCCGCCTGCTGGGCTGGGACTTCCTCGACGGCTCCTACCAGCTCTGGGACAAGCAAACCGGCGACTTCCGCTGGCAGAAAGACAGCACCGTGGCCGTGTATAACCTGCAAAGCAAGCAGGGCAAAGCCTACCGCAACGGCCGCGACATTTCGGCCACGCCCGATGGCGAGAAGCTGCTCAGCCGCATGTACCCGATCTGGGTCAACAACTCCTGGTGGCTGCTCATGCCCTTCAAGCTCAAGGACTCCGGCGTTACGCTCACGTACCAGGGCGCGGGCAAGCTCATGAACGGGCAGCCGGCCGAGGTGCTGAACATGACCTTCCGGAACGTGGGCGTGACGCCCGACAACAAGTACGAGGTGCTCATTGACCCCCAGACCAGCCTAGTGGAGGAGTGGGCCTACTTTCCCAAAGCCACCGATGCCCAGCCCGCCTTCCGCCGCCGCTGGAGCAGCTACCAGCAGTACGGCCCCATCCGCCTGGCCTCCGACCGCTCCGACGGCCAGGACGGCCGCGGCCTGGGTCACATCTCGGCCAGCACCACCGTGCCCGCCGGCCTCATGCAGAACCCGCAGCCGGTAGAGAAGCGGTAAAGGGTGAGAGGATGAGAGGGTGAGGAGGTGAGGAGGTAATGGGGTGAGGAGGTGAGAGGTGAAAAAGCACGTCATTCCGAGCGAAGCCGAGGAATCTCGCGTGCTGATGTTGCAATGGTAACTTGCTGACAGAACGGTTGTAGCAACGTCAGCACGCGAGATTCCTCGGCTTCGCTCGGAATGACGTTCTATTTTACCCCATCACCCCATCACCCCATCACCTATCACCTCCTCACCCCATTACCCCATTACCCTCTCACTTCCCAACTCCCAGCGCAGCGTTTCAAGGGGGGCTTCGCGCAGGGAGGCGGCCAGCTCGGCGTCGTTCTTGAACTGCAATTGATGGAGCACAGTGGCCTCCACGCTTACGCGGAACTGCTTTTCGCGGAAGGGCCAGGGCTGGATGAGCAGCGGGCCATCGGGGGCAGGCTGGCGGATTTCGTGGGTCTGGCCGTTGGGGCCCTGGTAGATTTCCAGGGCGCGACCCATTTCCGGCACCTCGTGGCGGCAGAGAATGAGGCTGAGCCGGTCGCACCAGTGCAGCAGGGCGTAGGCCTGGTCGGCCTCGGCTTTCTTGATTTTGAGCTCCCGCCGCCACTGCTGCTGACTGGCACGCTGCTCGTCGAGAAACTGGTCGATTTCCGGGTTTTCGCCGCGCAGACTCTCGTAGAGGGCGCTCAGGTGCAGGCTGGTGAGCAGGCTGCGCCAGCGCCCCTGAAACCGGGCGGCGCGCATCAGGCGGGTGGCCTGCTCCAGCGAGAATTCCTGCATGGTGAAGTTGGCCGGGGCCCCGGCGGGCGTGAGGCCGTAGTGCCCGGTCCAGTCGGCCTGCTCGTCGTCGTGCTGGGCGGCGGCGGCCAGCAGGCCCACCCACTGGTCGAGGGGCAGAAACGGGGGCCACTGGTGCAGCAGTTGGGCCGCCAGCAGCGCATGGGCCTGCTGGTAGATAATCTGCCAGCCGGTAGGCACGTAGTTGACAATCATGGAGGCGCGGAAAGGTTCAGCTTCAGAAACGCAGCCAGCGGCCAGAGGTTTGCGGCCACGCACTTGAAAACACAAACGCCCCACCGGTTAAGGTGAGGCGTATAAATGGTTGTAATGGCGTATTCGTCAGAAAGTAGTAGAGGTATCGGCTGCAGCCATTCGTTGCAGGAATTGCGCGGTCCAATAGGCATCTAACCCAACTTCAACCATACCGACCTGAAATAAGCCGGGTGTGTATTCGGTTTCGCTCAAGGGCGTTGCCTTGAATGGTTTTGGTGACTGAAGCAGTTCGATCTGGTTGTATGGGATTCTGACTAGGGAAGAAAAACCCATAGTGTTGCGGATGACGACATCCTGCGAATCAAAGCCAATTTGCAGCACATCGTTATACCATATTCCCCCGATAAGGGCATAGAACGGGGCCATGCGCAACATACCATGCGAGCTTTCATACTGGTCCAGCAACTGTGCCCAGCCAGCCTGAAATGGATTGGCAGAACGCACGTTGCTGTAGTAGCGCCGGATGATGGTGCGAAAGAACCAGTATATCAGGTAAACAGCGCCAGCATTGACAATCAGTACAATCAGAAAACCAATAGCGCCCATACTACTTCAGCACCACCGTTTCCTTCAGGTGCAGCAGCATGTCGTCGGTCATTGTATCCAGCGTAAACTCCGGCTGCCAGTTCCAGTCCTGGCGGGCCTGGCGGTCGTCGATGCTGGCGGGCCAGGAATCGGCAATCTGCTGGCGGTGGTCGGGCTGGTAGGTTACCTGGAAATCGGGGTAGTGGCGCCGGATGCTGGCCGTAATTTCGGCGGGGCTGAAGCTCATGGCGCCCAGGTTGTAGGAGCTGCGCACCGTAATGTTGGCGGCGGGGGCGTGCATCAGGTCCAGGGTGGCCTTGAGCGCGTCGGGCATGTACATCATGGGCAGGTAGGTGTCCTCCTGCAGGAAGCACTCGAAGTTTTCGCCGGCCACGGCTTTGTGGTAGATGTCCACGGCGTAGTCGGTGGTGCCGCCGCCGGGCAGGCTCTTGTAGCCGATCAGGCCCGGGTAGCGCAGGCTGCGCACATCCAGGCCGTGCTTGCGGAAGTACCACTCGCCCCACTGCTCCCCGGCCAGCTTACTAATGCCGTACACCGTGTTGGGGTTCATGGTGGTGAGCTGGGGCGTGTGCTGGCGGGGCGTGTCGGGGCCGAAGACGGCAATGGAGCTGGGCCAGTACACCTGCCGCACGCCCAGATCCACGGAAGCGTCGAGCACGTGGAACAGGCCATCCATGTTCAGCTGCCAGCCCAGCTTGGGGTTCTGCTCGGCCGTGGCCGAGAGCAGGGCGGCCAGGTGGTAAACCTGGGTGGGCCGGTACCGACGCATCACGTCCGCCAGCCGGCTTTTGTCCAGCACATCCAGCAGCTCGAAGGGGCCGGCCTGGGCCGTTTCGGCGTCCTGGGGAGCGCGCACGTCGGCGGCTACTACGTGGGAGGCGCCGTAGAGCCGGCGCAGTTCCTGGGTGAGCTCCAGGCCCAGCTGTCCGCCGGCGCCGATAACGAGGATGGTGTCGCCGGCCGGGGTGGCGGCGGAAGTACTGGAGGTGGCCATTCGGGATGGTTAAGAGGAAAATGGGTGGTGGGAGGACTGCAAAGATACGGGCCCGGGCCGCTTTCGGTACCCCGCTTTTTCGGCCTGCCAGGGCCGGGCCACGGTTGCTTCGGGTAGTGGCAGGGCCCGCCAGGTACTTGGAAAGGCACCATCTGTTCACCAATCGGGTTGTACCAGGATTCTCCCGTTCCGTTTGTGTATGCCCGCTTCCTCCGTACCCCTGTTCCGCTTAGTCTACCATAGCCAGGCCACCCACCTGCTGCGCCCCGCGGCCCTCACGGCCCTGCTGGAAAAGGCCCGCGCCCACAACCAGGGCCAGTGGCTGACCGGCCTGCTGCTCTACGCCGAAAACCAGTTTATGCAGGTGCTGGAAGGCCCCGAACCGGCCCTGACGGCACTTTACGCTAAAATCAAAGTCGACCCCCGCCACCGCGAAGTGCAAACCCTGCACTTCGCCCCCGTGGAGCGGCGGGCCTTCCCCGACTGGCGCATGGGCTTTGCCCGGCCTTCCCCGGAGAAGTTCCGGCAGGCTACCGGCTTTCTGAACCTGGCGGCCACGCCCGGCCTGGCCGCCCACCCGCCCCGGGAGCTATGGGAGCAGCTGCGCGAATTCGCCCAGAGTGAGCAGGTAAGCCGCTAGCCCGGACCGGGCGGGCGCTGCCAACCTTTGGCCGCCCGTTGGTATCGGGGTAGTATGCGCCCGTTTCCTTGCCTGTTTCCGCCGCTTCTGCTGGCTCTGCTACTGACTGCCTTTTGTCCGGCCCGGGCCCAGGCGCCTGCCCGGCCGGTGTACCGCAACCTCGTGCTGGAGGGGGGCGGTATCCGGGGCATTGCCTACGGCGGGGCGCTGGCGGAACTGGAAAGCCGGGGCCTGCTGGCCGGCCTGCAGCGGGTGGGCGGCACCTCGGCGGGCGCCATTCAGGCGGCCCTGCTGGCCGTGGGCTACGCGCCCCGGGAGATTATCGAGGTAGTCAACACCCTGCCGGTGCAGCGCCTCAACGATGGCCGACTGATGTTTTTCGGGGGCAGCACCCGCCTGCTGAAGCAGTACGGCTGGTACCGGGGCGATGCGTTTACGCGCCTGCTGGCCGAGCTGGTGGGCCGCAAAACCCGGCGCCCCGACCTGACCTTAGGCGAGCTGCACGCTTTGGCCCAGCAAGCGCCTGCCCGCTACCGCGACCTGTACACTACCGGCACCAACCTCACCCGCCAGTGCACCCAGGTGTTCAGCTACGAAACCCACCCCGACCTGCGCGTGGCCGACGCCGTGCGCATCAGCATGAGCATTCCGCTCTATTTCCGAGCCGTGCTCCTGACGCCCGACGGCCACGTGGTGCGGCGTCCCGCCCCGGGTCAGGCCGTGGAAGTGGTGGTCGATGGCGGCCTGCTGGCCAACTACCCCCTCGCTATGTTCGACGACCCGCGCTACTTTTCCCCATCTGCCGATTCGCTGCGCCGGGTAGCATCTTATCATGTAGCAAAAAAAGATGCAACACAACAAAATGCAACACAACACGATGCTGCCCCGCCCAATCCTGAAACGCTGGGCCTGCGTCTCGACCGGGCGGAGCAGATTGCCCTCGACACCCGGCCCGGCGGCCGGCGGCAGCTGGCCCCTTACGCCGTCCACGATTTCGGCTCCTACGTGGGGGCGCTCTACACCCTGGCCATCGAAAACCTGAACCCGCCCCGCCCCGACGACTGGGCCCGCACCATCAGCATCGACACCCGCGGTTTCAACCCCAAAATAAAGCGCCTTTCCCTAAGTCAGAAACAGGAGCTGATGGCCAGCGGCCGGGCCGGCGTGCAGGCGTTTTTCGGCCCGTAAACGGCCGCTGCTACCGGACGGAGCCGCGGCGGCGGGGCACGTTGAAGAAGTAGGATGTGGCCAGCGGCCCCAGGAACATGAGCACCGTGAGCACCGTCAGGCCCGCGTCGGCGGCGTGGCTGCCCAGGAACTGGCTGAAGGCGGATTCGGGCTGGTAGTGCTCCACCAACGACAGCACCAGCTTGAGGCCCAGCACGCCGATGACCAGGAAGGCGGCCGTTTCGAGGAAGGGGTAGCGGGCCATCAGCAGCACGAAGGCCTGGGCCACCAGCCGCATGGCCAGAATGCCGATGAACACGCCCAGGCAAATCAGGATGAGGTTGTCGGTGAAGGCCACCACGGCAAACACGTTGTCGATGGAGAAGGCCAGGTCCATGAGCTCAATCAGGGCCACGGTGGCCCAGAAGGGCCCCAGCAGGCCCAGGGTGGAGCGGTAAAGCCAGCTTTTCTGCTTGTCGATGTCGTCGTCGGCGTCGGCGCCCCGGCCCCGGAACTGGTTGTAGGCCAGGTAGAGCAGGTAGAGGCCGCCCAGGGGCTTGAGAAACCAGAACTCGATGAGGAAGGAGGCAAACACGATGCACAGCCCCCGGAACACGTAGGCCCCGATGATGCCGTAGCGCAGGGCTTTCTGGCGTTGCTCCTTGGGCAAATCGCCCACCATGGTGGCCAGCACGGCCGCGTTATCCACCGAGAGCAGGCTTTCGATGATGACCAAGTTGCCCACGATGGCCAGGGCCGCCAGCGGGTTATCGAGGATTTGTTGCAGGTGTACGTTCATAGGAAGGCTATCCCCGGCGGCCATACTGCGGCACCCCGGGGCGTGAAAACAAAGCAACGGCTTTTAGCGGGAAAAGATGGCGGAGGCGTTCAGTTGCTGGTTGTCAGTTGTTGGTTGTCAGTTGTTGGTTGTCAGTTGGTGGTTGTCAGTTGCCAGTTGGCAGAGAAAGGAACGTCATTCCGAGCGCAGCCGAGGAATCTCGCGTGCATTGGTAATTCTGTCGTCAGGGGTAGTTGACGCAACATTAGCACGCGAGATTCCTCGGCTGCGCTCGGAATGACGTTCCTTTTCCCTGCCAACCAACAACCAACAACTGACAACCAGCAACTGACAACCAACAACCAACAACCAACTAAACAGGAGCCGTACCTTTGCGTTTGCCTACGTATAGATTCCCACTCCTTCACTTCTTCGCTCCTTCACCGCATGTACACCACCCTTCAGCCCGATCTTCAGCAGCAGCTCCAGGAAATCAAAGACAACGGCCTCTACAAGCAGGAGCGCGTGATTACTTCGCCCCAGGGCGCCGAAATTGAAACCAACGAGGCCGGCGAAGTCCTGAACTTCTGCGCCAACAACTACCTGGGCCTGAGCTCCCACCCCGAGGTCATCCAGGCCGCCAAGGACACGATTGACACCCACGGCTACGGCCTGTCGTCGGTGCGCTTTATCTGCGGCACCCAGGATATTCACAAGCAGCTCGAAGCCAAGCTGGCCGAGTTCCTGGGCACCGAGGACACCATCCTCTACGCGGCGGCCTTCGACGCCAACGGCGGCGTGTTCGAGCCCCTGTTCAATGAGCAGGATGCCATTATCTCCGACGCGCTCAACCACGCCTCCATCATCGATGGGGTGCGCCTGTGCAAGGCCCAGCGCTACCGCTACCAGCACAACGACATGCAGGACTTGGAAAAGCAGCTCCAGGACGCCCGGGCCAAGGGCAGCCGCCACCGCATCATCGTGACGGACGGCTCGTTCTCCATGGACGGCACCATCGCCCAGCTCGACAAAATCTGCGACCTGGCCGATAAGTACGAGGCCCTGGTCATGATTGACGAGTGCCACTCGATGGGCTTCCTGGGCAAAACCGGCCGCGGCACCCACGAGTACCGCAACGTGCTGGGCCGCGTGGATATCATCACCGGCACCCTGGGCAAGGCCCTGGGCGGGGCCATGGGCGGCTTCACGAGCGGCCGCAAGGAAATCATTGATATGCTGCGCCAGCGCAGCCGCCCCTACCTGTTCAGCAACACCCTGGCGCCCGCCATTGTGGGCGCCTCCCTGCGGGTGCTGGAGCTGCTCACCGAAAGCACCCAACTCCGCGACCAGCTCGAAGAAAACACCAAGTACTTCCGCGAGCAGATGACGGCCGCCGGCTTCGACATCAAGCCCGGGGAGCACCCCATTGTGCCCGTGATGCTCTACGACGCCAAGCTGAGCCAGGAATTTGCGGCCCGCATGCTGGAAAAAGGTATTTACGTGGTGGGCTTCTACTTCCCCGTGGTGCCCAAGGGCCAGGCTCGCATCCGGGTGCAGCTCTCGGCCGCCCACACCCGCGCCCACCTCGACCAGGCCATTGCCGCTTTCATCGCAGTGGGGAAGGAGCTGGAGGTGCTCAAGTAGTCCGGCAACGCGGACAATAGGGTACTACAGCATCGGCCCGGCGGAAGTATTTCCGCCGGGCCGATTTTTTGTCAGGGAAATAAAAGTATGATATATACTTGACTGTGAGTTGGTTGCTGCCGGGTTGGTGGCCAGGGCCGGCGGCCCGACCGGGCCGGGTGCCGGGCCGGTAGCGGGCTACTGCTTTTCTTGAAGGGAAAATGGCTCCGCCTACCTGTCCTCCGCTATGAAAACGCTTACTGATACCCCTGGCCTGACCATCATCCACGACACGCGCAACCACTGGCTCCACCTGACCTGGCGCGGCGCCCACAACGAGGCCGAATCCAAGGCCGCCTGCCTGCTGATTCTGCAAAAAATCCGGCAGACGGGCACCACCAAAATCCTCAACGATGCCACCCTGGACCTGGACGGCTGGAGCGAACTGACCCGCTGGCTGGTGCAGGACTACTTCCGGGCCCTGGCCGCCGCCGGGGTGCGGGCCCTGGCCTGGGTAGTGCCCCACAACCTGAGCGCCCGCATCGATACCGACCGGGTAATGGCCCGCCAGACTCATCTGGTGGCCGATACGTTCACCGATGCCGAAGAGGCGTATTCCTGGCTGCGCCACGCGTAAAGGCGCGGCCGCCTAGGCCGCTACCTCCGCCGCCCGGGGGCCGGCCGGGGCGGGCTTGGGCTCGGCGTCGAAGAGGAACTCGTTGAGGCGGGCGCGCAGGTCGGCCGGGGCCAGGTTGCGGAATACTTCCCCGCCGCGCACGAGCGAAATCTGGCCGGTTTCCTCGCTCACCACCAGCACCACGGCGTCGGTTACTTCCGTCAGGCCGATGGCGGCGCGGTGGCGCAGACCCAGGGCGGCCGGCACGTCGGGGTTTTCGCTCACCGGCAGAATGCAGCGCGCGGCCTTGATGCGGCCGTTGGTAATAATCACCGCCCCATCGTGCAGGGGGCTGGTTTTGTTGAAGATGCTCATGAGCAGACGCTTGCTCACGGTGGCGTCAATCAGGTCGCCGGAGTCGGCAAAGAACTTGAGGTCGGAGGCCAGGCTGAAGGCAATCAGGGCCCCGGTCTGCTTGCCGGCCAGGCTCTTGGCCGCCTCAATAAAGGGCGTCACGTTCATGCGCTCCTCGCTGGCATCGCGCCGCCACGGAAACACCCGCATGCGGCTGCCGAAGGAGGTGGCCTTGCCCACGTTGAGCAGAAACCGCCGGATTTCCTGCTGAAACAGGATGATGCCGGCCAGCACGCCCACGCTCATAAACTGCCCCAGAATGCTGGTGAGCAGCTCCATGCCTACGGCCTTCACCACCAGGTAAAACAGGTAGAGCGACATGAAGCCCAGGAACACCTTGAGCGCCACGCTGCCGGTCAGCAGCTTGTAGAGCTGATAAAACAGGGCCGTGACCAGCAGCACGTCCACGACGTCGATCCAGCCAATGCGCAGGAAGCCGATGGAGAAGGAGCCAATCACGGAGAAATCGGGGGATAAGTGTTTGATACGAGCTGGATGGTTTGCACGGCCTCGGCCACGTCGTGTACGCGCAGCAGGCGGGCCCCGTTGAGCACGGCCAGCGTGTTTACGCTGATGGTGCCGGCCAGGGCGGCCTCGGGCGTGAGGCCCAGGGGTTTGTAGACCATGCTTTTGCGCGAGAGGCCCGCCAGCACCGGCAACCCCAGCACGTGCAGCTCGGGCAGGCGCCGCAGCAGCTCGTGGCTCTGGGCCGGGGTTTTGGCAAATCCGAAGCCGGGGTCGAGCACGACGTCGGTCAGGCCCAGGGCGCGCAGCCCGGTGAGCTTTTCGCGGAAGTAGCGCACCAGCTCCAGCACCAGGTCGTGCTCGTAGTGGGTGTGCTGGGTCATGGTCTGGGGCGTGCCGCGCAGGTGCATCAGAATGTAGGGCACGCCCAGGCGGCCGGCGGTGGGCAGCATCTCGGCATCCAAAGTGCCCCCGCTGATGTCGTTGAGGATGTCGGCCCCGGCGGCTACGGCCTCGGCGGCCACCGCCCCCCGGAACGTATCCACCGACAGTAAGGCAGCCGGAAACTCGCGGCGCAGGGCTTCCACGGCGGGCAGCAGGCGGCGCTTTTCCTCGTCGGCGCTGATGTGCTCGGCCCCGGGCCGGGAGGAGTAGCCGCCCAGGTCGAGCACGGCGGCCCCGTCCTGCAGCATGCGGTCGGCCCGGCGCAGCAGCTCGTCGGTGGCGGCCACGCGGCTGCCTTCGTAAAACGAATCGGGGGTCAGGTTGAGGATGCCCATCACCCGCGGTCGGCGCAAATCGAGCACCCGCCCCCCGGGGCAGCGCAGGGTTTGCGTCGGGGAAAAGCACGTATCTTGCGTTTGCATAGGGTTTTGGGGGCTTAGGGTCTGGGATGACGGGCCAGCGCCTTGTATTCCGCCTGACAAGCAGCGAAAAAGATGGCGCCTGATGGAGCCGGGGGCTTGTTTCGGCAGGAGGCCGGCACCTCATCCCGCGGCCCGCACCCGAAGTCCCCGAGACCCTACCGACAAAATAGCCGCAAAAACTTGGAGAATCAAACCCAGACCGAATACAACCGGGTAATTGACCGGTGCCGGACGCTGTTTCTGGCCAAAACCCACGACTATGGCACGGCCTGGCGCATCCTGCGCCTGCCCAGCATCACCGACCAGCTCTACATCAAGGCCCAGCGCATCCGCAGCATTCAGGAAAAGGGTGTGCAGCTGGTGGCCGACGGGGTGGAGGAGGAGTTCGTGGCCATCATCAACTACTGCCTCATCGCCCTCATGCAGCAGCGCCTGCCCGCCAACGCGCCCTTGGACCTGGAGCCCGCCGCCGTGGCCCGCGCCTACGACGAGCAGGTGGAGGCCAACCGCCAACTGCTGTTCGCCAAAAACCACGACTACGGCGAAGCCTGGCGGCAGATGCGCATCGAAAGCATCACCGATATCATCCTCATGAAGCTGCACCGCACCAAGCAGATTGAGGACCTCGGCGGCCAGACCCGGGTGTCGGAAGGCGTGGAAGCCAACTACCGCGACATGCTCAACTACGCCGTGTTCGTGCTCATCAAGATGGGGGTTGGCGGTTTGGGTTCTGAGGGACCGGGGCACCGGGGGACCGGGGCAGAAACGTCACTTTAAGAAAGAGCGTCAGTCCGAGCTTGCTGGTTCGCCGGAGGAGCCGGAAGCAGCCCAGCCGTTCAATCTTTCGTCCTAACCGAATCTAAGCCGCATCTTTGCGTACAAGGCGGCATCCAAGCTCCCAAGACCCTAAGCCCCCAAGACCCTAACATGAAACAATTCACCCGAATCTGCTGGCTGCTGCTGGGCGTGGTATTCATTTTCTCGGGCCTCGTGAAGCTGAACGACCCCATCGGGACGGCGCTCAAGCTGGAGGAGTATTTCGAGGTGTTCAGCCGGGATTTCGGCTCGTTCTTTCAGTTCTTCGTGCCCTATTCGCGCTTTATCAGCCTGTTTCTGAGCTCCCTGGAAGTAGTGCTGGGCGTGGCCGTGCTGCTGCGCTGGATGCTGCCCCAGACCCTGCGGGTGCTGCTGGGTCTGCTGATTTTCTTCGGCTTCCTGACCTTCTACTCGGCCGCTTTCAACAAGGTAACCGACTGCGGCTGCTTCGGCGACTTCATCAAGCTCACGCCCTGGACCTCGTTTGCCAAGGATATGGTGCTGCTGGGCCTGTGGGCGGTGGTGTTTTACAACCAGCGCTACCTGCGCCGGGTATTTGCCCGCGGCACGGTGGGCGTGATGTACATCACCTTCGCCTCGGCCGTGGCCATCGGCATCGGGGTACGCGCCCTGGGCCACTTGCCCTACTTCGATTTTCTGCCCTATAAAGTCGGCAACGATATCGGGGAGCTGATGAAGCCCCGCGAGCAGGCCCGCTATCAGTACGTGATGGAGCGCAATGGCGAGTCGAAAACCTTCACCGAGTACCCCACCGACTCCACCTGGAAGTACAAGAGCATGGAAGTGCTCAACCCCGAGGCCAGCCGCCCCGTCATCACCGATTTCTCCGTCTTCGACGCCGCGGGCCAGGACCACACCCAGGAGGTGCTTACGGGCAACAAGCTGCTGCTCATCATTCAGAACGTGCACGAAGCCGACCGGGACCGGTTCAAGGAAATCGGGAAGCTGCTGGAAGACGCGGCCAGGTCGCGCAAGCAGATGCAGCCCCTGATTATCACCAGCAGCAGCCCCGCCGAGTTCGATGCCTTCCGCCACGACGTGAACCTGGCCGGCCCCTACTACTTCGCCGACGCCACCGTGCTCAAGTCTATGATCCGCTCCAACCCCGGCCTACTGCTGCTCCAGAACGGCGTCGTGAAAAGTAAATACCACTACCACGACATCCCCGCCACCGCCAAGCTGGAGGAAGAACTGTAATTCAGTTGCCAGTTGTTAGTTGTCAGTTGCCAGTGTCTAGTTGCCAGAACAACCTGACAACTGGCAACTGGCAACTGACAACTGGCAACTGACAACTGGCAACTGACAACTGGCAACTGACAACTGAAACTATGATTCAATTCATCATCAGTCGATTGTGGCAGGGGGTACTGGTGCTGGTGGGAGTGGCCTGCACGGTGTTTTTCCTGTTTCAGGTGCTGCCCGGCGACCCGGTGGCCCTGCTGGCCGGCCAGCGCTCCGACGCCGTGACCCGCGCCGCCATTGCCCGCGACCTGGGCCTCGACCAGCCTCTGCCCGGTCAGTTGCTGGGCTACCTCAACGACGTGTCGCCGGTGGGGCTGCACCCGCGCGATTCGGCGGGCGTGGCCAAATACGGCGGTCTGGCCCTGGTGCCGACGGGAGGCGGGCGGGCGCTGGTGCTGAAGGCGCCCTACCTGCGCCGCTCCTTTCAGAGCAACCAGGAGGTGCTGCGCATCCTGCTCGACCACTTCACGGGCACGCTCTGGCTGGCCCTGGCGGCCATGCTGCTGGCCACCGTGGCGGGCATCGGGCTGGGCATTGTGGCCGCCCTGCGCGCCCACACCTGGCTCGACCGGGCCCTGGTTTCAACGTCCATTCTGGGCATTTCGGTGCCTTCCTTCGTGGCCGGGATTCTCATTGCCATCACGTTCGGCTTTTACTGGAGCCACCTGACGGGCCTCAACCTCACCGGCCAGCTCTACGAAACCGACCCTTTCACGGGCCGCCACCTGGTGCTCAAAAACCTGTTGCTGCCGGCTCTGGCGCTGGGCGTGCGGCCGCTGGCCATCATCGTGCAGCTCACCCGCTCCTCCATGCTGGATGTGCTCAGCCAGGATTACATCCGCACGGCCCGGGCCAAGGGGCTTTCCGGTTACCGGGTGGTAGTGGGCCACGCGCTCAAAAATGCCCTGAATCCGGTTATCACGGCCGTGTCGGGCTGGCTGGCTTCGCTCATGGCCGGGGCCTTTTTCATCGAGTACATTTTTAACTGGAAAGGCCTGGGTACCGTCACGCTCCGCGCCGTGGAAAACCTCGATTTTCCGGTCGTGATGGGCGCTACCATTTTCATTGCGGCCCTGTTCGTGGTCGTCAACATCGTCGTCGACATCTTCTACGCCCTGCTCGACCCCCGGGTAAAGCTGGGGTAGGGGCGGGGCTAATGTGACGGTAATGTGGGTTAATGTGAGAAATGTGTTGGAATGTGAAGAAAGTGCGAGAGAGATAAGCATCAGTTATAGCTCTAATCGACTAGAGTGTGTGGACAGTCATGTTTAAATTTGCGGGATGCGACGCCACGAACTTACGGAACGTGAATGGCAACTGATTCAGCCACACACGCTTGGGCAGGCCGGTACGGCAGGCGGCACCGGCCGCGACAACCGCCATTTTGTCAACGCCGTGGTCTACCGGGTGCGCACAGGCTGCGCCTGGCGCGACCTGCCCGAACG
>NZ_JAHHZN010000001.1 GCF_018760735.1 Hymenobacter piscis | reverse complement strand
CGGCCAGGTGCTCGGCCAAGTAAGTGCCGGTGTAGTTGACCTGGCTGCTGAGCAGAAACTGGCCATACAATTGAGCGGTGACTTTCATGGGCTTGGTACGCTGAGAAAGCCGTTTGCGTAAGTCCTAATTACTTGAAAAGCACTTGGAAGACCAAAGTTGCTCTGTTGTACGAAGGGCGCATTTATGAAAACGAAGGAGTAGCTTCGGAAAAGTATGAGATTGGTGATTCTGTCAAAGTGAAAATTCTGCCGAATGATCCGAATGGACCAATGTTGATATCAGATAATGAAGATGTTATATGCAAATAGAAGCAGTAACCGTATCCAGAGAAATGCGCACATAAAAAGCCCCGCCGGAGCAGTCCGACGGGGCTTTTGTGTACCGAAAGCGTGAAGAAATTACCGCACCACCACTTTCCGGCTCAGGTTGAGTTCGGGTACGCTGAGCAGGTACACGCCGGCGGGCAGGCTCTGGGTCACGCGCAGACGCTGCTCAGTGGAGCCCGGATACAGGCGCACCGATTGCTCGTGCACCCGGCGGCCCAGCAGGTCAGTCAGCTGCAGCGTAGCAGTCAGTTCCTTCGGCGACTGAATCACCAGGTCGATGCGGTCAAACGCGGTGGGGTTGGGGTACACGGCCAGGTCGGCGCCGCTGACGGTGGCTTCCTTGGCGGCCAGCACGGTGCTTTCGCGCAGGGCGGTGGTGCTCAGCACGGCCGGGGCGGTGTAGGTGGCCTTGATGAAGGCGCGCTGGGCCGGGTTGGCCGTGGAGGCGTTCTTGGCCCGCAGCGTGAGCCAGCCGGTGGCTGTGGGCGTGTAGGTGCCCGTGAGGTTGCCGGTGCCGGTGCGGCTGCTCACGATGGTGCTCGTGCCGCTCACCAGCTCTACCGTCAGGCTGCGGGTGGCATTAGTGGGGAACAGGTTGTAGGTGACGGCCTTGCCCGACTGCACGTAGATGCGGCCCGCCGTGCGGTAGGCCGTGGACGAGGCCGGCAGCTGCCCGCCCTGCCGCAGGGAGCGGCTGTCACTGTCGCCGAGGTCGTCGGCCAGCTCCCATTCCTGGGTGGTGGCCATGGCGGCGCGCACGTAGTTGGTATTGATGCCCACGGGCGCCCATACCGAGTAGCCACGGCGGCCGCCAGCGGCCGTGCCGTTGCAGGGCGGCGTGTTGATGCTCACCGTGCGGGAGCCGCTCACCGTGACGGTAGCCGTGCCGTTGGCGCCGGAGTAATCCTTGAGCACGGTGCCGGGCGCGAAATCACACGAAACCGTGCTGTTCTGCCAGGCACTGAAGTTGTCGTTGATACCGATAATAGCCTTGGTGCTCCGCTCGATGACGAGGTGGTCCTGGGCTTGCCAGCGCACTTTGTAGGCGCCGTCCTTGAAGCGCAGGTTCTGGTGGCACCAGATCAGGTTTTCGATGTCGGAACGCTGGGGCAGGTCTACGGTGCTGGTGGGCTGGTGGGAGTAGCGCTTGCCGGTGTTGCCGATGTTGAACAGGTCTTCGAAGAAAATCTGCGGCGAGCCATCCACGGCCAGCGCGGCGGCATAGGCAGCCGAGAGGCGCGGATCAAACGGGTCGATGTGCGGGGCCAGCTCCGAGCCGGTGTTCCAGCCGGTATAGTTGCCGGTGCTGCCCACCTGGGGCCGGAACGTGTCGTGGTTGTTCACAAACGGCACCGTACGGTGCACGAATTGCCCGTTGATCTGGAACACGCGGGCGCCTTGCTGGTAGGTGGGCAGGCTGCCAATATCAAAGTTGCCGCCCCCGCTCACGATGCTGTACAGGGCATTGCGCAGCGAAAAATCGAAGGTGCCGGCGCGGTTCTGCACGCCTGCTACCCAGCTGTCCATCTGACCGCCGGAGCCTACCCATTCGCCCACGGCGTACATAGAGGCGCCGCCCGAGGCCCAGCCGGCGTTGCTTTGCAGGTTGTAGAGGAAATCCTCCATGGCAAACTCCGGGAAGTGCTTCACCGCATCCAGGCGCACCCCATCGAAGCCTACCTGTTTCTTGTACCACACCAGCCAGTTGCGCACGTTATTGCGCATGTAGTCGGCGCCCTGCACCGGGTTAAAGGTGGCGTTGGAGCTCTGGCCGTAGGAGCCGTTGTAGTAGCTGATATCGGGCCCGAACAGAATCTGATTCTGGTCGCCGGAGGTGGAGTTGTTGCCGGGGTTGGGGTTGAAGTTCTGCCAGTTTTTGGGGAAGCGGCCGTTGCGGGCCAGGTAGTTGGCGGCCGTTTCATCGGTGGCGGGCCGGCTGTAGCTCACGTACCGGAAGTTTTTGTACTTGCTGGTGGTGAAGTCTTCCCAGGCGGCCGGGTCCTGGCCGCCGCCGCCGGTCTGGGAGCCGGCTCCGTCGTTGTGGTTGAGTACCAGGTCCTGCACCACCTCAATGCCATTGGCGTGCAGCACGGCCACGGCGCGCAGCAGTTCATCCTTGTTGCCGAGGCGGGTGGCGGTGAAGCCCTTCTGGTACTTGTCGCCCAGGTCGTAGTTGTCGAAGGGCGAGTAGCCGTTGCCCTGGTTGCCGTTCTTGATGCTGGGCGGCAGCCACACGGCATCGATGCCCATGGCTTTCAGGCGCGGGGCCAGCAGGGCAATGTAGTTAGCCCAGCCGTTGGGGTAGTTGGTGTTCCAGTAGTCCCACCAGTAGCCCTGCAGAACTACTTTTTGGGCTTGGGCGGGTTGGCCACCCAAAACGAAAAGGGCAGCCGAAGCCAGGGTGAGCTTGCGCCACCACGAGTTTGTACCGTTGTACATGTGGGAATTGGGGGAATTGGGTTGTGGAAAAACGACGGCGTTGGGGACGCCGGAAAGAGCAGATTCGGGGATTCGAAAATCGGTAATGAAATAGAATAATGCTGATGTTCTGTTGCCGGATGATAGTTCTGCTTTTGCCAGTTAAAGTAGATCTGGGGAATTGATTAGGCTCCGGCTATGTTTACCCGGCGTCGGGGCCGATTTCACTGCCGTGCATCCGCCGCCCGTGCCCCTGCGTATAGAGGCAACCGGGCGGCCGCGCGCGCGCCGCCCCTTTCTGCAACCAAAACGAATTGTGCCGATGGAAAATGCAAGTGTGGTTCACCGTCAGCGACTGAAGCTCCGGGCTCGTCGGATGGCGCGTCGGGTACTGCCTTTCGTGGCGGCTTTGTTTATGGCCACGCCCCTGGCCGCGCCAGTTACCCGCTCCACGGCCGCTACCACCGGCTCGCACCTGAAACTCAAAACGGCCGCCGCCACCAAAGCCAGTCTCTTCGACCAACAGCTGATGGGCCTCTACCGCGACCTGCAGGTGGAAAACCAGGGCCTGCGCTACGAGGTCTTCGAGAAAGCCATGACGGGCTACCTCAACCTCGAAAAAGCCGGCAAGCTCAGCGACAAACAATTGCTCACCGTCGTGGATTTTGGCCTGCCTTCCACTGAAAAACGCCTCTGGGTGCTAGATCTGGAGCAAAAGGCAGTTCGGTTTCATACTCTGGTGGCCCACGGCCACAACTCCGGCGAAAACATGGCGACCAACTTCTCCAACGAGAACGAGTCGAACATGAGTAGCCTGGGCTTCTACGTGACCAAGGGCGAGTACGTGGGCAAGCACGGCCGCTCCCTCAAGCTGACCGGCCTCGACGAAGGCTATAACACCAACGCCCTCATGCGCTCCGTAGTTATGCACGGTGCCGATTACGTGAGCGAAGACTTCATCCGCCAGAACGGCCGCCTGGGCCGGAGCCTCGGCTGCCCCGCCCTGCCCATGGCGGAGAAGGATGCCATCATTGAAGCCGTGGAAGGCCAGACCGCCATCTTCATCAGCGGCCCCGATGCTCAGTATTCCTCCAAATACCTGAACCAGGACGTAGCCGTTCACTCCCTGCTCGATAACCGCCAGATGATCTAAATCACCGATGGTACAGATCAAACTGATGCCGCAGATTCGTTCTGAAGGCTAACAGAAGGCTAAACGTCCGCAATAAAATAGGACACTCCCGATTAGGAGTGTCCTATTTTTATTGCGGATACTACGTGCCGCACAGGTTAAAATGGATGTTGCCAAAAGTCAGTAGAACGAATCTGCAGTATCAGTTTCATCTGCGTCATCTGTGATTTAGAGCTGTACCCCGAACTTGCGGCCCAGGCTTTCCAGGTCGCGCATCACCGGGTCGAGCAGGGGAATGCCTTCCAGGAGCCGGACGGCGGCGGTTTCGCGCTCCGGGTCGCCGGGGATGAGTACGTGCTGGCCTTCCACCGCCCGGGCGGCCCGGAAGGTGCTGATCCAGTTATCCATGTGGGCCTTGAACTCGTCGGCGGGGCGGAAGGCATCCACGCGCATGGCCCCGAAGAAGTGGCCCAGGCCCTGGCCCACGGGATTGGCGGCCGGTTGCAGGAAGGCCACGAAGGGGGGTACCCAGGGCCCATAGTTGGCCCCGCTGAGCACGGCCGAAAAAATGTCGACCACCGCGCCCAGCCCGTAGCCCTTGTGCGAGCCGGTAGCGCTACCAAGCGGGAGCAAAGCCCCGCCGTTTTTCACCGCGTTGGGGTCCGTCGAGCCGGCGCCGGCCGCGTCCTGGGCCCAGCCTTCGGGAATGGGCTGTTGCTTACGCTGGGCAATTTCGAGCTTGCCGTTGGCGGCGGTGGTGGTGGCCATGTCCAGCACGAAATCGGGCTGCTCGCCGGCGGGCACGGCCACGGCAATGGGGTTGGTGCCCAGCAGGCGCTCCAGCGAGTAGGTGGGGGCCACCAGGGGCGAAGCGTTGGTCATGGCCACGCCAATCATGTCGTGGGCCAGGGCCTGCATGGCGTGGTAGCCGGCAATGCCGAAGTGGTTGGAATTCTTCACCGACACCCAGCCGGTGCCCACTTGCCGGGCCTTGTCCAGGGCCACCCGCATAGCTTTCGGCCCCACTACCAGCCCGAGGCCTCCGTCACCATCTACCACGGCGGTGCTGGGCGTTTCGTAGGTCACGCCCACCCGGGGCGTGGCGTTGATGCGGCCGGCTTCCCAGAGGCGCACGTAGCCGATAAGCCGCGCCACCCCGTGCGAATCCACCCCGCGCAAATCGGCCGAGAGCAGGGTTTCGGTGGCCAGCGTGGCATCTTCCGCCGGGCAGCCCAGGCTTCGGAATACGTTTTCGGTGAAGGCGAACAGCTGGGCGTAGGGGAGGGTAGTGGTCATGGGGAGAGGAGAAGCGGCTCCCGGATGCCCCAGGGCGGAAGCACTAGGCTACAGAGCAGCGCGGGTACGCGAAAATTGGGTGGTAGGAGCAAAGACGCGGTTAGTTCCGTAGCCCAGGGCTTCCGCCCTGGGGCATCCGGGGGGCGGCTACAGCATTTCGGCCAGCAGCCCTTCCTTGAGGGCGTAGGCCGAGGTGCGGATGCGGGTGATGCCGGTCAGCTCCAGCACGTAGTCGATGAGGACGCAGGCCACCACCAGCATGTCGGCGCGCATGGGCAGGATGCCGGGCAGGGCCTTGCGCTCCTCGTGGGGCAGTAGCAGCAGCTGGGCGTAGCTGCGGCGGAAGCTTTCCAGGTCGAGCTCGGTGGAGGGGGGCAGCTCGGCTTCGGCGCGCAGGCGGCCCAGCTGCATGTCGGCCAGGCTATCGAAGCTACCGGAGGCGCCCACCAGGCTCACCGGCCGGAACTCGGCCAGGGCGGCCGTGAGCGGGGCGAGCTTGGAGGCCAGGTACTCCTTCTCCCAGGCCACGGCCTCGGCCGTGATAACGCCGCTGGGGTCGGGAAAGAACTGGTCGAGCAGACGCTGGGCCCCGATTTCAAAGCTCTGTTTCCAGAAAATGGTGTCGGCGTTGGCAATGATGAACTCCACCGAGCCCCCGCCAATGTCCATGATCAGGTGGTGCTCCGCACCCAGCGGCACGGCCTGGCGGACGCCGGCGCAGATGAGCTCGGCTTCCCGGTCGCCGGCAATAATTTCCACCTGAATGCCGGACTGCTCGAAAATATCCTTCACCAGCTCGGGGCCGTTCTGGGCCACGCGCATGGCGCTGGTGGCCGTGGCCCGCACGTCGGTTACCTGGTGTAGCTCCATTTCCTCCCGGAAGCCGGCCACCGCGTGCAGGGCCCGCTCGTAGGCCGCCTCTGTAATCCGGCCCGCGCTGATGCCGCCCTCGCCCAGGCGCACGCCCACTTTGGTGCGCAACAACGTGCGCGGCTGAGTCCGGCCGACTTCGGGCAGCTCCACAATCAGCAGGTGAAACGTGTTGGTGCCCATATCAATGAGGGCGAGGCGGCGGTGCAGCATCTTGGTTTTTGGTTAATGGTTACTGGTTTTTGGCAGGTGGTTGCGGGAATATGATTTGCAATCAGGCTGCTATCCTGAGCGGAGCGAAGGACCTTACACCACATCGGGTCAGGTGGCACAAGATCCTTCGTTTCGTGCAGGATGACAGATTCTTTCAACATCCACCCACCAAAAATCCCCTACGTGGCGAACCGGCAGAAGGTGCCCAGGGGCAGCTTGCGGGCCCCAGCGTCGTGGAGGTAGATTTCCCCGATTTCACGCTTGTCGCGCATCGTGGGGAAGATTTCGCTCACGAGGTTATCCAGAATCAGGGCTGAGAAACCCAGGGAGTACAGGTTGACGAGGAAGAAGTGGTCTTCGGGGTCGAGCAGTTGCTGGCAGAGCTTGAGCATCTCGTTGAGCTCGTCTTCGAGCTGCCACTTTTCGCCGTTCGGGCCGCGGCCGTAGGCGGGCGGGTCGAGGATGAGGCCCTGGTACTTGCTGCCGCGCTTCACCTCGCGCTTCACGTACTTCATGGCGTCTTCCACCAGCCAGCGCACCCCGTCGAGGTTGGAGGCCTCCATGTTGTCGCGGGCCCAGAAGTTGACCTGCTTCACCGAGTCGAGGTGGGTGACGTCGGCGCCGGCGGCGCGGGCGGCCAGGGTAGCGGCCCCCGTGTAGGCAAACAGGTTGAGCACCCGCGGCACGGCGGCCTTGCGCCGGCGCGTCTGGTTGTAGATGAACTGCCAGTTGGGGTCCTGCTCGGGGAACAGGCCCACGTGCTTGAACGACGACATGCCCAGGCGGAAGCGCAGCTTCAGGCCGTCGGGCCGCTCGTAGCCGATGAGCCACTGCTCGGGCGTGCCGGGCTTGATTTTCCACTGGCCGCGCTCCTGGCTGCCTTTTTCGCGGGTGAAAATGGCGTTGGCGCTGCGCCATTCCGAGGCCGGCAGGTGCGGGTCCCAGATGGCCTGGGGCTCGGGCCGGGCCAGAATGTGCTGGCCGAAACGCTCCAGCTTCTCAAAATTGCCCGCGTCGAGCAGCTCGTAGTCGGCCCAGGGGCTCGTGGTCAGGAAAGTGTACATGCGGGGCAAAGGTAAGGAGCGGTGAAGGAGTGACTCGGCGAATGAGAGAAAAAGAACGTCATGCTGAGCGAAGGCGCAGCTGTAGTCAAAGAATCTCGCGTGCTGACGTTGCCATAGTAACCCAACGAAGCGGTAGAGATTCTTCGACTACGGCTGCGCCTTCGCTCAGCATGACATTTTTTCTCACACACTCCCTCCGTCCGTACCTTTGCCCTATGAGTACCACGCTGCACTTCTACAAATACCAGGGCACCGGCAACGACTTCGTGATGGTGGATGACCGGGCCAGCCAGTTCGATGCCGCCGACCACCAGCGCGTGCGCCACCTCTGCGACCGGCGTCGCGGCATCGGGGCCGACGGCCTGATTCTGCTGCGCGAGCACCCGCAGTACGACTTCGAGATGGTCTACTTCAACGCCGATGGCTACCTGGGCTCGATGTGCGGCAACGGCGGCCGCTGCACCGTGGCCTTCGCCCGCCAGCTCGGTGTGATTGACACCGAGGCCCGCTTTCTGGCCGCCGATGGCCCCCACGAAGCCCGCGTGGACGCCGATGGCACCGTGCACCTGCGCATGCAGGACGTGCTGGGCCAGCAGGAGTTGGAGGGCTACGGCGTGTTTCTCGATACCGGCTCGCCCCACCTAGTGCGTTTCCAGCCCGCCAGCACCCTGGCCGAGCTGAACGTGTTTGCCGAAGGCCGCGCCCTGCGCTACGGCGAGCTGTTTCGCGAGAAAGGCACCAACGTGAACTTCGTGGAAACGCCCGCCACGCCCGGTCAGCCCTGGCAGGTGCGCACCTACGAGCGGGGCGTGGAAGACGAAACCCTGAGCTGCGGTACCGGCGTTACGGCCGTGGCCCTGGCCGCCTCCCGCCGCGGGGCCGCCAGCCCCGTGCACCTGCGCACCCCCGGCGGCGACCTGCGCGTGGCCTTCGAGGCCCAGCCCGATGGCTCCTTCACCCACGTTTTCCTCAGCGGCCCCGCCACCTACGTGTTCGAGGGCCACATGCCGGATAAGTTGGGAGGTTAGAAAGGTGAAAAGTTAGAAAGTGCGGCCACGTAGTGCAGAACTGAACATGTACCCTGCCATCGACCCCTTTACTGTAATTGGAAACCCGCACTACGCAATGACACTTTCTAACTTCTCACCTTTCTAACTTCCCAACAAGTGCAGTTATGCCCGATACCGAATTTCTGACCCTCACCAACATTAGCCTGGAAGAGCGCGGGGCGACGGTGCTGCGGAATATCAGCTTTGCGCAGCCCGCGGGCCGGAAGCTGGCGCTGGCCGGCGAGTCGGGGGCGGGCAAGAGCACCTTGTTGCAGGTGATTGCCGGGTTGGTGCAGCCCACCGGGGGCGAGGTGCGGTTTGCCGGCCGCCGCGTAAAAGGGCCCCAGGAGGTGCTGGTGCCGGGCCATGCGGGCATTGTGTATCTGTCGCAGAAGTCGGATTTGCCCAAATCGTTGCGGGTGGAGCAGGTGCTGCGCTACGCCAACAAGCGCCCCGCCGCCGAGGCCGAGGCCGTGTACGAGGTCTGCCGCATCACCGGCCTGATGGCCCGCCGTACCGACCAGCTGTCGGGCGGGGAGCAGCAGCGGGTGGCTTTGGCGCGGCTGCTGCTCACGTCCCCGCGCCTGCTGCTGCTCGATGAGCCCTTTTCCAACCTCGATAGGGTGCACAAGCACCAGCTCCAGACCATCATCCGGGAAGTGGGGGAGGAGCTGGCGATTACCTGCCTGCTCGTTTCCCACGACCCCACCGACACGCTGCCCTGGGCCGATGAGGTGTTGGTGCTGGAGCGCGGCCGCCTCGTGCAGCAGGGCCCGCCCGAGCAGGTCTACCGCCAGCCGGTGAGCGAGTACGTGGCCGCCCTCTTCGGCGACTACAACCGCCTCGACGCCGCTGACATGCGGGCCCTGCTGGCCGCCCCGCGCCGCAAATTACCCGGCGCCGCCCTGCTCGTGCGCCCCGAAAACCTGCGCCTGCACCCCACCGGCCATCCCGGCGTGGCCGGCACCGTGCGCGCCGTGCGCTTCCTGGGCAGCTACTACGAGGTAGAAGTACAGTTGGCCGACACGCTGATTCGGGTGCGGCAGCCGTCGGCTATGGTGGCGCCCGGCGGGGCTGTCACGGTGGCCCTGGCCCCCGAGGCGCCGGTATCGTTTGTGCAAGAAGGAGAATAAATAGCAGCTAACCGCTGATAGCCAACAGCTCACCGCCCATGCTCCAATCTGACCTGCTCAGCCTGCGCCCCCTGGAGGCCGACGACCTCGACTTTCTCTACCAGCTGGAAAACGACCCGGCCGTGTGGGGCGTGTCGGATACGCTGGCGCCGGTGTCGCGGCACGTGCTGCGGCAGTACCTCGATAACGCGGCGGCCGATTTCTTCGAGGTGCGGCAGCTGCGGCTGGTGTTGCAGGACCGCGCCAGCGGAACGGCCGTGGGTACGCTGGATGTGTTCGGTTTCGAGCCCCTGCACCAGCGGGCCGGTGTGGGCATCACGGTGCTGGCCGACTACCGGCAGCGGGGCTACGCCCGGGCCGCGCTAGCCCTGCTGCGGCCCTACGCGCGGCAGGTACTGCGCCTGCACCAGCTGCACTGCACCATCGGGGCCGATAATGAGGCCAGTCTGGCTCTGTTTGCGGCGGCCGGCTTCACGCGGGTGGGCGTGCGGCGCGAGTGGCTGCGCACGGCGGCGGGCTGGCAGGATGCGGTGGAAATGCAGTGCCTGCTGTAACGGCCACAACTGCGGCTATACTGCGGCGACATAACTCCCGCGTTGCGACAAGCTCCGCAGTGGTTCGGCAAAAGGTAGCAGCTGGTTTGTCTGCTGCTCCGGCTGGCTGCATAACAGAGCCTGAGTGCGAAGGTTTTCAGTATAGTATTGCCAATATATTTAGTTCGGTTAAGCCAATTAAAATAGTTTTAGCTCGACAATATCCTTTTGAAAACCGGGGCGTATAGGCGAGGGAAGTCCGGCCGATGGGCCCGTGCAGTTACCGGATTTCGGCCATCGTCTATTCCTGCTACCTATGCCGCTTTCCCCGCCGGCGGAGTTGCCCGTGCGCGCTTCTCACGCTGAATCTTCCGCTGCCTACCAGCTCCCCGACCTGATCTGCTTTGCGCATCTGCACTGGGACTTCGTGTGGCAACGCCCCCAGCACCTCATGTCGCGCTTCGCCCGGCACGGGCGCGTGTTTTACGTGGAAGACGCCTTCTACCACGCCGACGACCAGGTGGAACCCCATTTGGAGGTGAAACCCCGCCAACACGGCCTGCTGGTGCTGGTGGTGCACCTGCCCCAGCGCCTGCGCGCCGACGAAGCCGCCGCCGACCAGGCCCAGGCCGAGGTACTCAGCGCGTACTTTCGGGAGCAGGACGTGACGCGCTACGTGAGCTGGTATTACACGCCCATGGCCCTGGGTAAAACGGCCGGTTTCCGCCCGGTGCTCACCGTGTACGACTGCATGGACGAGCTGGCCAATTTCAGGTTTGCGCCGCCCGTGCTGCGCGAGCGGGAACAGGCGCTTTTCCGCCAGGCCGACCTCGTGTTCACCGGTGGGCACACCCTCTACGAGGCCAAGCGGGAGCAGCACCCCGATGCCCACCCGTTTCCGAGCAGCATCGATAAGGACCATTTCGGGCAGGCCCGTCGCGAGATGGCCGAGCCCGCCGACCAGGCGGGCATTGCCCACCCGCGCATCGGCTTTTTTGGGGTGGTAGATGAGCGCCTGGACATTGAACTGCTGGGCGAGCTGGCTACAAATCATTCTGATTGGCAGTTTGTTATCATCGGGCCGGTGGTGAAAATCGATCCGGCCACCCTGCCCCGGCAGGCCAACATTCACTACCTCGGCGGCAAGGACTACCAGGAACTCCCCGCCTATCTGCGGGGTTGGGAGGTGGCCACGCTGCTGTTCGCCGACAACGAGAGCACAAAGTTCATTTCGCCCACCAAAACGCCCGAGTATCTGGCCGCCGGCCGGCCTGTGGTAAGCACGCCCATCCGCGACGTGGTGCGACCCTACGGCGACCTGAACCTCGTGCAGATTGCCGCCACGGCCCCCGAATTCGGCCAAGCCATCGAAAAGGCGCTTACCCAGACCCAGGACGCCGACTGGCGCCAGCGTACCGACGACTACTTGGCCACCATCAGCTGGGATCAGACCTGGCAGCAGATGGTGGACCTGATGCAAAACCGCCTGCCTGCCCAACCGGCCGGAAGCGCCGCCTGATACTGCCTGCCGCGCCCCGAGTACCCGCCTGCCCACCCTATTCTTTCCTATTCCCCTCTTTTCCAAACACCGCCACTGTATGTTCGATTATCTCATTGTAGGGGCCGGGTTTGCCGGCAGTGTGCTGGCCGAGCGGCTGGCCACGCGCTCTAACAAAAAAGTACTGGTCGTGGATAAGCGCAACCACATCGCCGGCAACGCCTACGACCATTACAACGAAGACGGCATTCTGGTCCACAAATACGGCCCGCACATCTTCCACACCAACTCCCGGGAGGTATTCGAATACCTCTCCGACTTCACCGACTGGCGCCCCTACGAGCACCGCGTGCTGGCCTCTGTGGACGGCCAGCTGGTGCCCATGCCCATCAACCTCGATACCATCAACAAGCTCTACGGCCTCTCGCTCAACAGCTTCGAGGTGGAGCAGTTCTTTGAGTCGCAGGCCGAGGACGTGCCCGTTATCCGCACCTCCGAGGATGTAGTGGTGAGCAAGGTGGGGCGGCAGCTCTACGAGAAGTTCTTCAAAAACTACACCCGCAAGCAGTGGGGCCTCGATCCTTCGGAGCTCGATAAATCGGTGACCAGCCGCGTGCCCACCCGTACCAACCGCGACGACCGGTACTTCACCGATACCTACCAGGCCATGCCCCTGCACGGCTACACCCGCATGTTTGAGCGCCTGCTGGATCATCCCAACATCAAGGTGATGCTCAACACAGACTACCACGACATCATCGACTTCATTCCCTTCAGGGAAATGATTTTCACGGGGCCGGTGGATGAGTTCTTCGACTTCCGGTACGGCAAACTGCCTTACCGCTCCCTGGAGTTCAAGCACGAAACGCTGAACACGGAAACCCACCTGGCCGCGCCCGTCGTGAACTTCCCCAACGACAACCTCTACACCCGCATCACGGAGTTCAAGGCCCTCACCGGCCAGCAGCACCCCAAAACGGCCATCGTGTACGAGTACCCCAAGGCCGAGGGCGACCCGTATTATCCCGTGCCCCGCCTGGAAAACGCCGAGCTGTACAACCAGTACAAGAAGCTGGCCGACGAAACCCCGAACGTGCATTTCGTGGGCCGGCTGGCCACCTACAAGTATTACAACATGGACCAGGTGGTAGCCCAGGCCCTCACGCTCTACAAGAAGCTGACGACTACCTCGGAGGAAGTGCAGAAGGCCAAGAAACCCGCCATCCTCGGCTCCACGGCCATCATGGAAAAGCTCGTTCCCCGCGACCCGGCCAAGCCATGAATGAGCGATTCGGTGAATGAGTGAATGAGATAGTGATTCTCAGTGAAAGAACTGCCCGCTCATTCACCGAGTCACTCATTCGCTCCGTATTCCCGCCTGACAACAAATCCGACTGCGCAAAGCCCGCACACTCTTTGAGGTGCGGGCTTTGTCGTTTCGCGGGCCGGGACGGTGCATTTGCGGTTGATAAGCCGGGGTATTCCCGAAAAACGCTGTAAATTTGAGTTGCGCCCCGGCGTTTCAATTAAGGTAAACCAACATGCTTGATTTTCTAGGGAAGACCGTCGCCAAAATTTTCGGGTCGAAAGCCGACCGCGACTTGAAGGAGATTGTCCCGTACGTGGCGTTGATTAATGCCGAATATGCCAAACTGGCACAACTCAGCGACGATGAGCTGCGTGCCCGCACCGATGAAGTCCGGGCCCGCATCAACGCCCACCTGAAAACCATCGACGACCAGCTGGCTGGTCTGCACGAGCAGGTAAACGTGGAAAACCTCGACGCGCTGCGCAAAGAGGAGCTCTTCGACCAGATCGACGTCCTGGAAAAGCAGCGCAACAAGGAGCTGGAAGTAGTGCTGATGGAAGTGCTGCCCGTTTCCTTCGCCATCACCAAGGAAACGGCCCGCCGCTACACCCAGAACAAGCAGCTGGTGGTAACGGCCACCGACTACGACCGGGACTACGCCCGCCGTAAGCCCAACGTAACCATCGAGGGCGATAAAGCCATTTGGAGCAACAAGTGGCTGGCTGCCGGCGCCGAGGTAACCTGGGACATGATCCACTACGACGTGCAGCTGATTGGCGGCGTGGTGCTGCACCAGGGCAAAATTGCCGAAATGGCCACCGGCGAAGGCAAAACGCTGGTTTCGACCCTGCCATCCTTCCTCAACGCCCTGGCCAAGCGCGGCGTGCACCTGGTAACGGTGAACGACTACCTGGCCAAGCGGGACTCGGAGTGGAACGCGCCTTTGTTCGAGTTCCACGGCATCACGGTGGACTGCATCGACAAGCACCAGCCCAACACCGACGCCCGCCGCCAGGCCTACTTGGCCGACATCACCTACGGCACCAACAACGAATTCGGCTTCGACTACCTGCGCGACAACATGGCGCGCGACCCCCAGGAGCTGGTGCAGCGCAAGCACCACTACGCCATGGTGGACGAAGTGGACTCCGTGCTGATTGACGACGCCCGGACCCCGCTCATCATTTCGGGCCCCGTGCCCCGCGGCGACGTGCACGAGTTCTACCAGCTCAAGCCCCGCATCCAGAAGGTAGTGGAGGCCCAGAAGAAGCAGGTGCAGAACTACCTCGTAGAGGCCCGCAAGCTCATCAAGGAGGGCAACGACGGCCCCAAGGAGGGCGAAGGCGGCCTGGCCCTGTTCCGGGCCTACCGTGGCCTGCCTAAGAGCAAGCCCCTGATCAAGTTTCTCTCGGAAACCGGCATGCGCGCCGTATTGCAGAAGGTGGAAAACCACTACCTGCAGGACAACCAGCGCCAGATGCCTCAGGCCGATATGCCCCTGTTCTTCACCATTGATGAGAAGAACAACCAGATTGAGCTGACGGAGAAGGGCCTCGACCTGATTACGGGCGAGGGCGAAGACCACCACTTCTTCATCATGCCCGATATCGGCACCGAGCTGGCCAACATCGAGAAGGACCCCGCTCTCACCAGTGAGGAGAAGCTCCACACCAAGGAGAAGCTCATGGACGACTTCCAGATCAAGTCGGAGCGCATCCACACCATCAACCAGCTGCTGAAGGCCTACACCCTCTTCGAGAAGGATGACCAGTACATCCTCACCGACGACGGCAAGGTGAAAATCGTGGATGAGCAGACCGGCCGCGTGATGGAAGGTCGGCGCTACTCCGATGGCCTGCACCAGGCCCTGGAAGCCAAGGAAAACGTGCGGGTGGAAGAGCTCACCCAGACCTACGCCACCGTGACGCTCCAGAACTACTTCCGCATGTACCACAAGCTGGGCGGCATGACGGGTACGGCCGAAACCGAGGCCGGCGAGTTCTGGGAAATCTACAAGCTCGACGTGGTGGTAGTGCCCACCAACCGCGGCATTGCCCGCAAGGACGAGCACGACAAGGTCTACAAGACCGTGCGCGAGAAGTACAACGCCGTAGCCGACGAAATTCAGGAGCTGGTGCAGGCCGGCCGCCCCGTGCTGGTGGGTACCACGAGCGTGGAAATTTCGGAGCTGGTGAGCCGTATGCTCAAGTTCAAGGGCATTCCCCACCAGGTGCTCAACGCCAAGCAGAACCAGCGCGAAGCCGAAATTGTGGCCGCCGCCGGCTACCCCGGCACCGTGACCATTGCCACCAACATGGCCGGCCGCGGTACCGACATCAAGCTGCGCGAAACCAGCAAGGAATCGGGCGGCCTAGCCATCATCGGTACGGAGCGCCACGAAAGCCGCCGCGTCGACCGCCAGCTGCGGGGCCGCGCCGGCCGCCAGGGCGACCCGGGCTCCTCGCAGTTCTTCGTGAGCCTCGAGGACAACCTCATGCGCCTGTTCGGCTCCGACCGCATTGCCAAACTCATGGACCGCATGGGCCTGGAGGAAGGCGAGGTGATTCAGCACTCCATGATTACGAGCTCGATTGAGCGCGCCCAGAAGAAAGTGGAGGAAAACAACTTCGGCATCCGCAAGCGCCTGCTGGAGTACGACGACGTGATGAACGCCCAGCGCGAGGTGGTGTACAAGCGCCGCCGCAACGCCCTGCACGGCGAGCGGCTGGAGCTCGACGTCTGGAACATGATTTACGACGTCTGCGAAACCATCGTGGTGGGCCACAAGGGCAACAACGACTTCGAGGACTTCAAGCTGGCCATTATCCGCGTGTTCGGCTACGATACCCACCTCACCGCCCAGGATCTTAGCGGGATGTCGGCCAACGCCCTCACCCAGAAGCTTTACGACGAGGCGCTGGGCTACTACCACAGCAAGAATGACTTCATCGCGGGCAACTCGATGGGCCTCATCAACGACCTGCTCCGGCAGAACGCGCCCTACGAGAACATTGCCGTACCGTTCACCGACGGCCGCAAGCAGGTACAGGCCGTGGCCAACCTGCGCCGGGCCCAGGCCAACAAGGGCCACGAGGTAATCCGGGGCATGGAGAAGGTGGTGGTGCTGGCCGTTATCGACGAAGCCTGGACCAAGCACCTGCGCGCCATGGACGACCTCAAGCAGGTAGTACAGAACGCCGTGTACGAGCAGAAAGACCCGCTGCTGGTGTACAAGTTCGAGTCGTTCGAGCTGTTCCAGCAGATGATCAACAAGGTGAACGAGGATACCATCCAGTTCCTGTTCCGCGCCGACGTGCCCGTGCAGGCCGGCCAAAACGGGGAGGACGAGTTCGAGTACTTCACCGAGGACGAGTTGCCCGTCGCGCCGCCCCAGCCCAAGCTGAAGGCCGAAAAGGAGGTTTCCTCCGTTTCGCTCGGCGCAGGTCCGGAGGACCTGGAGCAGGACGGCGCCATGCAGGTGCTGGAAAAGCAGCAGCCCGCCCGCTCCCAGAAAGTGGCCAACCGCAACGAGAAGGTGAGCGTGCAGTACATGGACGGCCGCATCGTGCGCGACGTGAAGTTCAAATCGGTAGAAGACGACCTGCTCAACGACCGGGCCGTGCTGATTGACTAACTATCAGGGTTCAGGAGCGGTGCCTAACGCATTGTCATCCTGCGCTTGCGAAGGACCTTATTACGCTGGAACGGCCGTAGCAACGTCTCGTTTCAGCGCGGTAAGGTCCTTCCTTCGTCAGGACGACTCCCACCGCTTTACCTTCGTCAGTTCGTCAACTCAGTTCCCCAGCTCCTAATAATCCGAACCCCAGCATGAACCTCGCGCCCTACATCGACCATACCCTGCTGAAGCCGGATGCCAGTCTGGCCCAGATTGAGCGGCTCTGCGCCGAGGCCGCCGCGCACGGTTTTGCCAGCGCCTGCGTGCCGCCGAGCTACGTGCGGCAGGCGGCTGAGGCGTTGCAGGGTTCGGGCGTGGCCGTGTGCACCGTTATCGGGTTTCCGCTGGGCTACGCGCTGGCCAAGGTGAAGTTCTTCGAAGCCCACCAGGCCCTGACCGATGGCGCCACCGAGCTCGATATGGTGCTCAACGTGGGCGATTTGCAGGCCGGTCGGCTGGCGGAGGTGGAGGACGAAATCGGGCAGCTGGCCGAGCTGTGCCGGTTCCGGGGCGCGCTGCTGAAGGTTATCATCGAAACGGCCCTGCTCACGCAGGAGCAAATCGTGACGGCCTGCCGCCTCTGCGCCGAAGCCGGGGCCGACTTCGTGAAAACCAGTACCGGTTTTGCCAGCCGGGGCGCTTCGGTGGCCGATATTTCCCTGATGCGCGCCTCGCTGCCCACCCACGTCCGCATCAAGGCTTCCGGCGGCATCCGGACCCGGGCGGCGGCCCTGGCCCTGGTGGCCGCCGGTGCCGACCGGATTGGCGCCTCGGATGGCGTAGCTTTGCTCACCGATTCAGCCCCCGCTCATGATTCAACTGCTTCGTAACGTGCTACTGCTTTCCGCCCTGTTCTCGCTCGGGGCCTGCGCTGCTTCCGCTCCGGCATCTCCAGCCGCCGATACTGCCCGCCGGGCCCCCGCCCAGCTGCCGCCCGAGGACCTGAGCCGCTTCCGGCCCACGTTCCCGGCTCCTAAGCCTGCTCCGGCGGTGGCCCCCGCGCCCGTGCGCCCGGTGCCGCCCACCAACCACGTCAACGCCCAGATCGATCAGCGCCTGCGCGACCAGGCCTTCACCAACCAGAACGTGAAGTACGCCCAGGGCTACCGTATCTTGGCTTATGTGGGGTTGGAAAAGGACAAAGCCATGGCCGTGCGCCGGGCCGTCATCAGCCGCTACCCCGAGGAAACCGATTACCTGACCTACAAGCAGCCCATCTTCCGCCTCCAGATCGGGGACTACCTCACCCGCCTCGAGGCGGCCCAGGCTCTGCTGCGCATCCGCCCCCTCGCGCCCCGCGCCGAACTGGAGCCCATGCAGGTGAATATCAATAAATCGGGTTATTAATGTTTGGCTGTTAGCTTTTGGCTTTCGTTCATCCGGCTAACAGCTAACAGCTAACAGCTAACGGCTAAAAAAACAGCAACTATGAACCACCTGCTCCCCCGCATCAAGCAACTGGCGGCCGAAGCGGCGGCCGAAACCGTGGCCCTGCGCGAACACCTGCACGCCCACCCCGAACTCTCGTTCGAGGAGCATCAGACGGCCGCTTTCGTGGCGGAGCAGCTGCGTAAGCTGGGTTTGCAGCCCGGGCCTATTGCCGGTACCGGCCTGGTGGTGGTGATTGAAGGCCGCAACCCCGGCTCCCGCACCGTGGCCCTGCGCGCCGACATGGACGCGCTGCCCATCACGGAGCAGAACGAGGTACCTTATAAGTCGCAGAATCCGGGCGTGATGCACGCCTGCGGCCACGACGTGCATACGTCCTCGCTGCTGGGCGTGGCCCGCATTCTGGTGGCGCTGCGAGAGGAGTTCGAGGGCAGCGTGAAGCTGATGTTCCAGCCCGGCGAGGAGCTGCTGCCGGGTGGGGCTTCGCTCATGATTGCCGAAGGTGTACTGGAAAACCCGAAGCCGGCCAGCGTGCTGGGTCAGCACGTGTTTCCGCTGCTGCCGGCCGGCAAAGTGGGTCTGCGCGCCGGCCGCTACATGGCCAGCACCGACGAGCTCTACCTGACCGTGCGCGGCAAGGGCGGGCACGGCGCCATGCCCGAGCAGAACGTAGACCCGGTGCTGGTAGCCGCCCACCTGATTGTGGCCGCCCAGCAGATTGTGAGCCGCCGCGCCAACCCCAAGCTGCCCTCGGTGCTCTCATTCGGGAAGGTGCTAGCCCAGGGCGCCACCAACGTGATTCCGAACGAGGTGCATCTGGAAGGCACTTTTCGCACCCTGAACGAGGAGTGGCGCAACGAGGCCCACGAGCACCTGCGCCGCCTCTGCGAAGGGCTGGCCGCGAGCATGGGCGCGAGCTGCGAGCTGGAAATCCGCCGCGGCTACCCTTACCTGGAAAACGAGCCCGCCCTCACGGCCCGCACCGAGCAGGCCGCCGTGGAGTACCTGGGCCGCGAAAACGTGGTGGAGCTGGATCAGTGGATGGCCGCCGAGGATTTCGCTTACTTCAGCCAGGCCGCCAGTGCCTGTTTCTACCGCCTGGGCACCGCCGCCGCCGACGGCAGCGGCCGCCTCACCTCCAGCGTGCATACGCCCACCTTCGACATCGACCCCTACGCCCTGGAAATCGGCCCCGGCCTGATGGCCTGGCTGGCCCTGCGCGAGCTGGCCGAGCGGCCCTAATGCCCTGGGGCAGTAGCGCGAAGCCTTGGCCTAGCGCTGCTGCCCGTTCGGATACCTTTTCAATTCGTCATCTATCCTCTTATGCGTTTTCTCCCGCTCTGCGCCGCCGCGTTACTGCTGCTGGCCGTCCAGAATGCCACCGCCCAGCGGCGCAGCACCGCCAACCTGGTGTTGCTGCCCGAAGTGCAGGCCGAAATTGCCCTGACCGGCAACGACTACGTGCTGGTGGGTGTGAACTTGGTTAGCCAGGTGAACAGCGGGGAAAGTACGTTTGCCGGGGGACAGCTGCGGCTGGGCTATGAGCATTTCTGGACCGAGCACTGGAGCTGGGGACCCACGCTGCGCATCGGCAGCGACGCGGGCGGCGGATACGGCGACTTTCTGGATTTGCCGGGCAATCTGGTGCCTGGGGCTTTGCTGCGCCACACTGGCACTGTTGGTGGGTTTGGTTTCTCGCAGCGCCTGGCGGCGGAATACGCCGTCGTGACCAATGACTCGTATGGCAATAGCGGCAACCGGGCGCACGCGCGGCTGCGGCTGGCCCTGGACCGGGAGTTTGCCGTGGGCAGCCGCGTAAAGCTGCGGCCCCGGCTGTCGTACGAGGCCCTGACCTACCTGCGCTTCCAACGCGATGAAAGCCAGAACAAGGAACGTTTCATCGACTTCGGCAATGACCGGGCCGAGGTGGGCGTACGCCTGTCTCCGCGCTTCGACTTTACGCCCTGGTTTGCCTTCCAGACCCAGTACATCAACGCCCTGGAACTGCGCGACGCGGACGGTAACCTCGTCACCGGCGGCCGAACCAATCTGCGCAGCCCGCAACTGGGCCTGGACCTACGGATTCTGCTGGGTAAAAATGCCACGTCAGCCAACCGCAACGTCCTGCCGACGCAGCACTAAGCCTATTTTCGGACTTTTTGTCTTGATTCGGTAGTTGTCTGAATGTCGTCTTAAGAAGTGTAGGGTTGCTTTTTGTTCAGTGTTGTTAATGGTGTCGGAGAAGGGGGTGAGAAAATAATGCCATGATGGCATGATCAGCCGATTGGTACAGAATTTATAAAGTAAGGGTGTCGCCGGATGATAAGCCGGCCTTCTACTTCAACCTTACTTTCTGTTTCCCATGGCAACTCTGCTGTATAACAACCGTCCTGCCCGCGCTTCCTTCAACTCCGTGCTCAACGAGATGCTGCGCGACACGCTGCCGGCCCACAACAAACCCGCCGAGTCCTTCCATCCCGCCGCCGACGTACTGGAAAGCGCCGAAGGTTTTCACCTCAACCTGGTGCTGCCCGGCGTAGCGAAAGAGGACGTAAAAATCGACTTCCAGGACGGCCAGCTCACCGTGAGCGGGGAGCGCAAAGCCCCGGAAGCCTCCGATGAGGCCCCCAGGTTCCGCCGCGTCGAATCGGGCTACGGCAAGTTCTCCCGCACCTTCCGCCTGCCCGATACCGTGGACGTAACGGCCATTGAAGCCGAGCTTACCAACGGCATCCTGCACCTGACGCTGCCCTTCGACAGCAAGAAAGTGACCAAGCACCAGATTGCGGTGCGCTAGTTCAACTGCAAAAAGGGCATCCTGCGGGGTGCCCTTTTTTGTGAGTAACAGAACGTTGGCGGAGCAAATGAAAGGGCGCGCGCCGAAACAATCTACCAACGGGTTGTTTTTTACCCTGAACGCCCATGCAACCGGACACCATTCGGTTGGTATCTGGCGTTAGGATGATGTGCGAAGCCCTTAGTTGGCCTCATTTTGGCTGCGGAGTGCTGGCTGGTTCACGTTTTCGTTGTATTTTCCACTCGCTATCTTTTCATTCTTCACCCTTTTCTTACCCATGCAAGCAAAACAAATGATGCTCGGCCTGCTGGGCTCCGCCATTCTCGGCGGAGGCGTGGCCGTAGGGGGGTACAAACTATTGGAGCCGGAGCGCCCCAACTCCCCCCAGGCGCTGGCCGCCGACCCCAACGTCCGCTACACCAGTGAATTAAAAAGCAGCACCTACGCGGTGCCCGAAGGCCTGAACTTTACGGCCGCCGCCGCCACCGTCACCCCGGCCGTGGTGCACGTGATGACCGAATACGCGCCCAAGGCCAGCCAGAACGAGATGTCGCGCATGGACCCCTTTCTGCGCCAGTTCTTCGGCGACGAAATGGACCAGTACCAGGGCCGCGGCCGTCAGCAGGGGCCCCAGCAGGGCTCCGGCTCGGGCGTTATCATTGCCGCCAACGGCTACATCGTGACCAACAACCACGTGATTGATAAGGCCGATAAGATTGAGGTGGTGATGGACGACAAGCGCAAGTTCCAGGCGGAGCTGGTGGGCACCGACCCCACTACCGACCTGGCCCTGCTCAAGGTGAAAGCCGACAACCTGCCCTTCATCCGCTACGGCAACTCCGACGAGGTGCGGGTAGGGGAGTGGGTGCTGGCCGTGGGCAACCCTTTCAACCTGAACTCGACCGTGACGGCCGGCATCATTTCGGCCAAGGGCCGCAACATCAACATCCTGCGCCGCGAGGACGGGATGGGCGTGGAATCGTTCCTGCAGACCGATGCCGTGGTGAACCCCGGTAACTCGGGCGGAGCGCTGGTGAACCTCAATGGTGATTTGATCGGTATCAACTCGGCCATTGCTTCTCAGACGGGCTCCTTCGTGGGCTACTCGTTTGCCGTGCCCAGCTCCATCGTGAGCAAGGTGATTGACGACCTGCTCAAGTACAAGGTGGTGCAGCGCGCCCTGCTGGGCGTGCAGATTCGGGAAGTAGATGCCCAGCTGGCCTCGGAGAAGAAGCTCAAGAATCTGAACGGGGTGTACGTGATGGGCGCGGGCAAGAACAGCTCCGCCGCCGAAGCCGGCCTCCAGGAAGGCGACGTTATCACGGAAATCAACGGCGCGAAAGTGAACACCTCTTCGCAGTTGCAGGAGCAGGTGGCCCGTTTCCGCCCCGGCGACAAAATCAAGGTGACTTACCTGCGCGACGAGAAATCCCGCACCACCACGGCCACCCTGCGCAACGCCACCGGCACCACCGATGTGATTCGGGAAGTAGCCGCCACCGGCCTCAAGTACGAGGGCGCCACGCTGGCCCCGGTAACGCGCCAGGAGCTCAACAAGCTCGGCATTGAAGGCGGGGCCAAAATCAGCGGCATCCGCAATTCCAACTTCCGCGAAACCGGCATTGCCGACGGCTTCATCATCACCCGCATCGATAAGAACAAGGTGGAGAAGCCCCAGGACGTGCAGCGCTACCTCGAAGCCGCCAAAGAAACCGACGGTGCCCTCGTGGAAGGCATCTACCCCGACGGCCGCAAAGCCTACTACCCCATCGGGCAAGCCCAGTAAGCGGCCTGATCGATTGAAACTGGAAATCTGAAAAGACGGCCTGATACAACGCCAAAGCCTCCGCTACGCTCGTAGCGGAGGCTTTTTGCTGGGCTGTTTCCGGGCGTCAGGGGTAAAAGGATGGGGCGGCCAGCAATTGCTCCGGGGCAGGCACGGGCACAAAGCTGGGTGGTGAGGCGGGAACATCGCCCCAATCTAATTTGCTAGCTTTGTGAAAGGCCACCTTCCGGGCGGCTCCGAAACCGCATTTCCCACCCACCCATAGTTACCCAACCCATGAAGCAAGCACTGGAAGAAGCCGTTGCCACCGGCACCGACGTTCAGGACCACGACCACCACGGCATCCGGCAGGTAATGCGCGAGCTGGGCATTCAGGCCCATAACGCCGCCTGGAGCACCGGCCTCGAATGGGGCGGCGCCGACAATAAAAACACCCGCACCATTCACTCGCCCGCCGATGGCAAGGTAATCGGCACCGTGGCCATGGCAACGGCCGACGACTACGAAACGGTAGTGGCCAAGGCCCAGGAGGCCTTCAAAACGTGGCGCACCGTGCCGGCTCCCAAGCGCGGCGAAATCGTGCGCCAGATTGGCAACAAGCTCCGCGACTACAAGGACGCGCTGGGCAAGCTGGTGAGCTACGAAATGGGCAAAATTCTGCAGGAAGGCCTTGGCGAAGTGCAGGAAATGATTGACATCTGCGACTTTGCGGTGGGTCTTTCGCGCCAGCTCCACGGCCTGACCATGCACTCCGAGCGCCCGGCCCACCGCATGTACGAGCAGTACCACCCGCTGGGCGTGGTGGGCATCATCTCGGCCTTCAACTTTCCGGTGGCCGTGTGGAGCTGGAACGCCATGCTGGCCGCCGTCTGCGGCGACACCTGCATCTGGAAGCCCTCCGAGAAAACCCCGCTCACCGGCGTGGCCGTGCAGCACATTATCAAGGACGTGCTGCAGGAAAACGACCTGCCCGAGGGCATCTTCAACCTGATTATCGGCGACGCCGAGATTGGGGCCAAAATGGCTGCCGACGGCCGCGTACCGCTGGTATCGGCCACGGGCAGCACCCGCATGGGCAAGAAGGTCGGGGAGGCCGTGGGCGCCCGCCTCGGCAAGTCGCTGCTGGAGCTGGGCGGCAACAACGCCATCATCCTCACTGAGCACGCCGACCTGGGCATTGCCCTGCCGGGCATTGTGTTCGGGGCCGTGGGTACCTGCGGGCAGCGTTGCACCAGCACCCGCCGCCTCATCATCCACGACTCGATTTACGACGACGTGAAGGCCCGCCTGCTCAAAATATACCCTTCGCTGCCCATCGGCCACCCGCTCCAGGAAGGCACGCTCGTGGGCCCGCTCATCGACGCCGATGCCGTTACCAGCTTCCGCAACGCCCTGACTGCGGTGCAGCAGGAAGGCGGCCAGCTGCTCATCGGGGGCGAAGTGCTCAGCGGCAGCGGCTACGAAACCGGCACCTACGTGACGCCCGCCATTGTGGAGGCCCGGAACGAGTACGCCACGGTGCAGGACGAAACCTTCGCCCCCATTCTCTACCTGATTAAGTACAGCGGTGAGGTAACCGAGGCCATCGACCTGCAGAACGGCGTGCGCCAGGGCTTGTCGTCGAGCATTTTCACGCTCAACATGCGCGAGGCCGAAACCTTCCTCAGCTACGGCGGCTCCGACTGCGGCATTGCCAACGTGAACATCGGCACCAGCGGGGCCGAAATCGGGGGGGCCTTCGGGGGCGAGAAGGAAACCGGCGGTGGCCGCGAGTCCGGCTCCGACGCCTGGAAGGTGTACATGCGCCGCCAGACCAATACCATCAACTACAGCACCCAGCTCCCGCTGGCCCAGGGCATCAAGTTCGACGTGTAGTTTTTCTCTTCCAGATTACCCAAACGGCCCGCTCGGTTTTACCGGGCGGGCCGTTTGGCGTGCTAGCGGGCTATCTTGACATCGCCGTGGCCCTTGGAGCGCAGCGTGCCATCGGGGGCGTAGAAGACGTAGTAGAGCCGGTAGATTTCCTTGTTCTTGAATTTATCAGTGGGCAAGGAAAACTGCATCGTAACCCCGTACCGCCCCCCGGTCGGAACGGCCTGATCGGCGCGCGTTATCACGTTGTACTTCCGGTCCACGAACACCGTGTGCAGGCGGCCGTCGGCGGAAGTGGGCAGGAAGGTAAGGCTGCCCGCGGTGCTCTGAACCGGATTGGGAAAAAAGCTGATGCCGGACACGTACGGGGTCTGACCGGCATTGACGTTAACGCTGCTCAGGTCCTTGCGGAACAGCGCTACTTCTTTCGAATTCCACTGGCCGTCCTGCGCCCAGTCGGACGGGTCGGACGGGCCCATGGGCTGATTCTGGGCGTCGCGGTAGGAAACGCCTTCGTTGGGGCCGAAATCGATGCGGTTATGGCAGGCGCCCAGCAGAAAAACGGCGGCGAATAGGGAAGCATATTTTTTCATAGCCTTCGGGATAGAAAAGTGGTTGTCAAATGTAGTACGCTGCAAGACGAATGCAACCCCGGCCCGGCGCGGCTGTCTTTCACCTGCTTACCCGCAAGCACGACCTGTTTCAGCCCGGAAAGTTGGATATTTACGATTCTGCTGCCGATTCCGAATCTTCGCCCACCCAGACGCAACCTATGGAGGCTTTTGCATATACCGACATTAACGCCCCGCTGGTCGAGCGGTGCCGTTTGGGCGACCGGCGCGCCCAGGCCGAAATCTACAAGCGCTACTCCAAGGCCATGTTCAACGCCTCGTTGCGCATCACCGGCGACTATGCCGAGGCCGAGGACGTGTTGCAGGAGGCCTTTCTGAGCGCTTTCCGGGAGCTGCACAGCTACAAGGGCGACTCGTCGTTCGGCTCCTGGCTCAAGCGCATCGTTATCAACAAGAGCATCAACTGCCTGCGCAACCGCCGCCTGAGCCTGGTGCCCCTGGGCGAGCAGCACGACGGGGCCGCCGCCGACTCCGCCGACCACGGCCCGGACCCGGAAATCACCAGCTGGCGGGCCGATGTGGTGCGGCGTTGCGTGCAGGAGCTGCCCGATGGCTACCGCGTGGTGCTCACCCTCTACCTGCTCGAAGGCTACGACCACGCCGAAATTGCCGGCATTCTCAACATCACCGAATCCACTTCCAAGTCGCAGTACAGCCGCGCCCGCAAGAAGCTCCTGGAGCTGGCCCGCCAGCACGGCCTGTAACGCTGCCACCTGATTTTCTCACCCTGACCCGCCCGCGGCCCCTGCCGGAGGCCGGTTCTGGCCCACCCCGCGCCCGACCAGCCGCCTCCGCCACCCGCCTGCTCTACCACCTCACCATGAACGACAAGAACATCGGACTGGAAACCTTCGTGGACCACCACCGCGCCGACTTCGACGTGTTCGAGCCCCGCGCTGACCTGTGGGACGCCATTGCCCAGGACCTGGACCTGACCGAAACTCTGGCCGAAGCCGAGGCGGCCCCCCTGCGGGTACTGCCTCTGTTTGCCGAAGCCCCGCTGCGGCCCGTGGCGGCCCCCGATACGGCCGCCGTCCGCTCGGCGCGCCCCTACGGCGTGGCCGCCGCCGTGGCTACCTTGCTGCTGCTGGGCACCTGGTTCTGGCAGCACCGCACCGAAGCCACCATCTGGACGCGCACTGGCCGGCCCGCCCTGGCCCAGCTCCCGGCCGACTACTACGCCGGCTCGGAACTGCCGGCCACTACGGCCGCCGCCGGCCCCGAGCAGCGCCTGGCCAGTGCCGTGCAGCGCATGGAATCCTACTACGCCACCCAGCTCACGGAGCGGGAGCAGGAGCTGCGCCGGGCTGACTCCGAAACGGCCGTTGCGCCCCAGGCGGACTGGCAGCAGGAGCTGGCCGCCCTCGACTCGACCTATCAGCAGCTCAAAACGGAGCTCTACCGCAACCCCGAGCCCGACGTGGTGCTGGAGGCCATGAACCGCAACATGCAGATCCGCCTGGATTTGCTGGCCCAGCAGCTGCGCACCCGGGAGCGAATCCGGGACTACCACAGCCAACCCTACATGGTGGCCGACAGCCGCCGCATTCCGTAGCCCATGCGCCCTTTTTGGTTTTCAGACGGTGGAATGGGACGGAGCCTGGTCCTGGCTGCCCTGCTGAGCCTGACGGGGGCCGCCGGGTACGCGCAGGCTCCTGCCGCCAGTCCGACGGAAGTACACTTCTACGAGCCGGGGCCTGCCGCCCAGCCCGGTCAGGGCCTGCCCGAGGGCCACGCGGCCGGCTCAACCCAGGGTCCGCAGGAAGAAGGGCAGCCCCCGCTGGCCGTGGAGAAGGTGCGCAAGCTCAGCCGCACGTTTCCGGCCAGCGCCACCAAGCTTTACACCCTCGATACCCGCTACGGCCGGGTGCAGGTGAACGTGTGGAACCGCGCCGAAGTGCGCACCGACGTGGACATTATCACGCGGGCTGAAACGGAGGAAAAAGCCCAGGAGCTCCAGAACATGATTCAGGTGCAGCTTCTGGATAAGGACCCCGTTACGGGTGGTATTGTGGCCCGGTCGCGCTTTGGGGCCCTGCCCCGGGAGTGCCGCAGCCGCACCAGGCTCTACGAGGTGAACTATACCGTGTGGGTGCCCTGCAACAATCCGCTGGCCCTGCACAACACCTTCGGCGAAATCAGCCTGACCGGCGACCTGACCGGGGCCACGGAGCTTAGCATTGAGTACGGCAGTCTGCGCACGGCCCGCCTCGAAGGCCCGCGCAACACCCTTAACGTGCGCAACGCCCAGTGCGCCGTGCCTTACGCCCGCCGGGCCGTTATTGAGGCCTCCTACGCCAAGGTACGCCTCACCGAGGGCGGGGTGGTGGAGCTGCTCAACAACAACTCCGACATCGACATTGCCACCGTCCAGGACCTGACCGTGCACAGCAAGTACGGCGACGTGGCCCTGGGCACGGTGCATAACCTGCGCGGCTCCTCGGGCTACTCCAAGTTCAGCATCGATAAGCTCAGCAACCAGCTCGATATGAAGGTGCAGTACTGCCCCAGCTTCGAGGTGCGCAACACGGGCAAGAACTTCCGCCAGATTACCCTCGACGGGGGCTACAGCACCATTCTGCTCAACTTCTCCGACGGGGCCGGCTTCGATTTCGACGTGAATACCGAGTTTGGCAAGCTGCTGGTGGATAAACGCCTGGTGAAGGTAGATTCGGAAGAATCCAGCTCCTCGTCGAGTGATACCCAGGGTAGCTTTGGGGCCGTGTCCGTTCGTAATCCCGGCAACGTGAACATCCGCATGCGCTACGGCAACGTGAGCTTCAACCGGTGAGCGGGGCGCGGGCGGGCGGTGCGGGCGGCGGGACTACCTTCGCGGTTTCTGCACCCGTTGCAACTTCTTTCCTGATGCGCTTTCTCCTCTGCGCGGGGCTGCTGGCCGCCGGTCCGGGGGGTGCCCAAACCATTCCGCCCATGCCCGCTTCTGCGCTGCCCACCCCGGCTCCGGCTTCTTCCCTGCGCACCTACGCCCTGCGGTTGCGGCCGGGCCAGGATGTGCGTCAGGAGCTGCTGGCCTTCGTAGAGCACCACAACCTGAAGGCGGCCTGCGTGCTCACGGCCGTGGGCAGCCTCACCACCGCCACCCTGCGCCTGGCCAACCAGGAAGGTGCCACGGTGTACCAGGGCCACTTCGAAATTGTATCTCTGGTGGGCACGCTGGCCCGGAGCGGCAGCCACCTGCACCTGTCGGTTTCCGACTCCACGGGCCGCACCGTGGGCGGCCACCTGCTCGAGGGTAACCGCGTGTACACCACCCTGGAGCTGGTTATCGGGGAGCTGCCGGAGTTGGAGTTTCGCCGTGAAACCGACCCCACCTTCGGCTACCGCGAACTGACGGTATATCCGGCGGCCGCACCCGCCCGCGGCCCGGCACCCCGGCGGGCGGGCCGGAAAAAATAGGACTCTGCCCCGGGGGCTTTTTCTTTTTCAAGCGGCGAAAAACCGATATACTTGTGGAACTATCAACGGCTCACCGCAGGGGCGGCCGGGCCGATGAAGTGTTCTATCGAGTGTAGTTAATGCGCATTTTACCTTATGGTATGTTCCTGGGCCTGTGGGCCGGGACTGCCGCCGCGGCGCTGGCCCAACAGCAGCCCGCCACCTTACCCACCGCCGGCCGGGCCTATGAACAGGGAGTAGCCCTGCACGACAAGGGCGAATTCGCCGCCGCCATCCGCGAGTACCTGCTGGTGCCGTCTTCGGATTCAGGCTACGTGAACATCCAGGGCGAGCTGGCACTGTCGTACCTGCAGAACAAGCAGTATCGGGAAGCCGCCGAGGCCAGCCGCCGGGCCATTGCGCTGGGCATGCACAACGCCCAGCCCTACTACGTGCTGGCCGAGGCCGAGGAAAACCTCAAGCACGAGGCCGAAACCTTCCAGGCCTACGCCGACGGACTCAAGCGGATGCCCTACAGCCAGCTGCTGTGGTTCAACCAGGGCGTGAGCTACGATGCCCTCAGGCGCCGGCCCCAGGCCCTGGCCAGCTGGCAGCGCAGCCTGGAGCTCAAGCCCCTGCACCCTGGCACCCACTACCAGCTGGCCTGGCTGGCCCTGGAGCAGGGCCAGACCGCCCGCGCCCTCATCAGCCTGGTTACCTACCTGGCCATCGTGCCCGACGGCCCCAACAGCCAGAACGCGCTGATTACGGCCGAAAAGATTGCCAACAACGCCCAGGAGGTGGAGGAGAAGGAGCGCGAGAAGCCCTTCGTGCCCAACGAAGCCTTCCAGGACCTGGACCTGCTGCTGACTTCCCGCGTGGCCCTGCGGCCCGACTACAAGTCGAAGGTGAAATTCGACGCCAGCATTGTCAAGCAGCTCCAGCTGCTGGTGGAGAAATTCCCGGCGGCCGGCCCCGCCGAAACCGACCTGTGGCTGCGCGCCTACGCGCCCATGGTGGAAGTCCTGCGCCGGGACGATAACCTGACGGCCTTCACCTACCTCATCCTCTCCTCGGCCGACGACAAGCGGGCCGCCAAATGGGTGACGAGCAACAAGAGCAAGGTGGAACGCATGAGTGCCGCCGTGGGCGTGGCCCTGATGCAGCTGCGCGGCCAGCAGCCCGTGGAGGGCGAGCCCGCCACGGTGCGCCGCTCGGGCTGGTTCCACGAGGGCACCCTGCAGGGCATTGGCGCCGCCGAATCCCAGGACGGCAAGCTCACCAACCTGCGCGGCCCCTGGCTGGTGCTGGACGAAGAAGGGGCCGTGAGCGAGCGGGGCAGCTTCTCGGAGGCCGGGGAGCGGACCGGCCGCTGGCTGGCCTACCATCCCAACGGCCGGGTAGCCAAGGAAATGAATTACAACGCCGACGGCAAATTCGACGGCCGCTACGTGGAGTATTTCGACAACGGGGCTATGTCCGTGGAAGGCACTTACCAGGCCGGCACCATTGTGGGCACCGTGAAGCTCTACCATTACTGCGGGCAGGTGCGCGAGGTGCACCAGTACACTGGCGGCGACATCAACGGCGAGGTGCTCTCCTACTACCCCAACGGCAAGCTCCAGCGCCGGGCCGTGTACCGCAGTGATAAGATGGAGGGCCCGGCGGCCAACTTCTACCCCGACGGCACGCCCGAAGCCAATTTCAACTACGCCGCCGACCAGCGCCAGGGCGCGTTCGAGGTGTTTTACGCCGATAAAAAGGTGGAGCGCAAGGGCAGCTACGAGCAGGGCGAGCTGCACGGCGACTACCAGGAGTTCTTCGCCAACGGCCAGCTGGCCAACTCCGGCCGCTACGAGCACGGCAAGCCGGTGGGCCGCTGGCAGACGTTCTACGAATCGGGCAAGCCCAGCGAGGAACGCCACTACGACCCCGCCACCAAGGAGCTGCACGGCGTGTTCAAGGACTACGACCAGCAGGGCCGCCTGACCAGCGAGCTGGAATACAACCAGGGCCGGGTGGTGCGCTTTACTAACTTCGACGGCCAGGGCAAGCAGCTGGCCCAGACGGCCGTGGCCAAAAAGGGCCGCACGGCCGTGAAAAGCCTGCGCCCCGACGGCACGGTGGTCTTCACCGGCGCCTACCAGGACGGGCAGATGAGCGAGGAGTGGCGCTGGTTCCGCCGCGACGGCAGCCTGAGCGCCGTGCGCCACTACCGCCAGGGCCAGCAGCAGGACGTGGAGGAACTCTACGCCAGCACCGGCCGGGTGCAGCGCCGCAACCACTACCTCAACGGCGACCTGCACGGCCTGAGCGAGCAGTACTTCGCCCACGGCCAGCTGCAGCGCACCGGCTACTACCAGGCCGGCGAGCAGCGCGGCACCTGGCGCGAGTTCTATCCCACGGGCCAGCTCAGCGAGGAGTACAACCGCAGCGGCACCGATACCCACGGGCTGGTGCGCAGCTACACCCCCGGCGGCCGGCTCACCCAGGAACGCTGGTACCAGTTCGACCGCCTGCTGCGCCTGACTTCCTTCGACTCGACGGGGCAGGTGCTGGACCGCATCAACCTGGAGCCCACCACCCGCGCGCTCACCCTGCACTACCCCGGCGGCCAGCCGCGGGTGGAAAGCACCCTGCTCTGCTACGACTACGACGGGACCGATAAGTGGTCGTTGCCCAACGGCAAAACCGAAATTACCAAGGGCTACGACCGGGGCTTCCTCGACGGCCCCTACCGCCGCTTCGACCCGCTCACGGGCCGGCTCACGTCCGAAGGCACCTACCGCCACGGCCGGCTCGACGGGGAGTGGAAGGACTACTACCCCTCGGGCAAGCTCCGGCGCACGGGCCGCTACCGCAACGGCAGCACGGAAGGGGAGTGGGTGAGCTACTTTGAAAACGGCCAGCGGGAGCGGGTTTCGACCTACGCCAACGACGAGCTGGACGGCTCCCTGCGCACCTACAACATGGCCGGCGAGCTGGTGCTGGAGAAAGTGTACGCCAACGGCGAGCTGCTGGGCTTCCGGGCCCCTGGCCCCGACGGCCAGCCTGGTACCGGCCCGCTGCAGCCGCTGGGCGTTATTAAAACCAGCTTCGCCAACGGCCAGCCCGCCGCCACCGAAACCTACGTGAAGGGCCAGCTGGCCGGGCCGCGCACCTATTACTACAGCTCGGGCCAGGTGTACCGCCGCCTCGAAAACAACGCCGACGGACAGCTCACCGGCCCCGTGACCACCTACTACCCCACCGGCAAGGTGCAGGAAGAGGAGCACTACGCCCTGGATGAGCTGCATGGCCGCTGCCGCTACTACCGCCCCGATGGCACTCTGGAGCGCGAGGAAACCTACCGCTGCGGCGAAAAAGCCGGCCCCACGGTGTACTACGACGCCCAGGGCCAGAAACCCGTGCGCACTGATAACTACTGGAACGCCCACATCTATGGAACTCGCTAAAACGGGCCGCTGGCTGGTGGTCCTGCTGCTGGGCCTGCTCACGCTGGCCCCGCCGGCCCGGGCCCAGCAGCCGGTGTCGCAACTCGCCCAGCTCCGGCAGCAGTATCCCACCGAAAAAGCCGTCTACCTCGACTACCGCCAGGAAATTACGGTGGAAGTGAAGGGCGACTCGGTGCAGGTGCTGGCCCGCCACCACTACGACATGCTGCACCTGGGCGCGCAGTCGGCCATGTATGCCCCCGATCAGGTGTACAGCTCCCACTTCAACCGCCTCCAGAGCATTGAAGCCCGCACGCTGGTGCCCGCCGGCAACGGCTACAAGCCCCTCAAAGTTGCGGAGTTCAAGGACAAGTTTGAAATCCGGCCGGGTATCTTCTTCGACGACGTGCGGGTGGTGAGCTTCGCCTACCCGGCCGTGGCCCCCGGCGTGCGCACCGTCTGCGACTACACCGTGCGCCACTCCGATGCGCGCTTCCTGATGCCCTTCCACTTTGCCAGCTACGTGCCCGTGCGCCACGCCGAGCTGGTGATTACGGCCCCGCGCACGGTGCGCCTCAACACCAAGCAGTTCAACATCCCGGCCGGCAAGGTCACTTACACCCGCCAGGAAAAGGGCAGCAACGTGGTCTACCGCTGGACGGCCGAGGACCTGCCCGCCGCCGCCCACGAGGCCGACGGCCCCGAGGGCAGTTACTACCTGCCCCATTTGGTGTACTTCGTGGAGGAAGCCCAGGTGAACGGGCAGGCACGCCGGCTGCTGGGCGGCGTGCCCGAGCTCTACAGCCTGTATTCGGGCTTCGTGAAAAATCTCGACAAGCAGGAAAGCCCCGCCCTGCGCCGGGTGGTGGACTCCCTGAGCGTGGGGGCCCGCACCGAGCCCGAGAAAGTGGCCCGCATCTACTACTGGGTGCAGGACCACGTGCGCTACATCGCCTTCGAAAACGGCCTGCGCGGCTTTATTCCGCACGATGCGGGCCGGGTATACGCCAGCCGCTACGGCGACTGCAAGGACATGGCCAACCTGCTCCACGAGATGCTGCGCATGGCGGGCGTGAAATCCTACCGCACCTGGATCGGCACCCGCGACCTGCCCTACCACTACGCCGAGCTGGCCACGCCCGGCGTGGATAACCACATGATTACCACCTACGAGCCCAGCCCCGGCCAGTACGTGTTCCTCGATGCCACCAGCAAGTACACGCCCTACGGCATGCCCTCGTCCATGATTCAGGGCAAGGACGCACTGCTGGCCCTCGACGCCGCGCACAGCAAGGTGGTGAGCGTGCCCGTAATGGAGCGCCAGCGCAGCCAGACCGTGGATAGCTCCGTGGTGGTGCTCGACGGGGCGGCCGGCCTGCGCGGCACCGGCCGGCTGGCCCTGAGCGGCTACGCCAAGGTGCGCCAGAGCTACGCCCTTGATGGTCTCGACCCCACCGACGAAGCCAAGCTGGTGAAAAACCTGGTGGAGCGCGGCAACAACAAGTTCTTCATCGACAAATACGCCGTGCACCACCTCGATGCCCGCGACCAGCCCCTGACGGTGGACTACGAGTACCGCCTCCAGGACTACGTGCAGCGCCTCGACGACGAAGTGTACGTGAACCTCAATCTCGATCAGAGCTACGCCGCCGACCGCCTCGACCCGGCCAAGCGCACCCTGGCCCGCGTGAACGAGTACCACCACACCAACCGCATCCGCACCGAGTTTGAGGTGCCCGCCGGCTACGACGTGACCTACCTGCCGCCCAACACCGAGGGCCGCGACGAGATGCTGGGCTTCTCCATCCGCTACGCACGCCAGGGCAACAAAATCATTCAGCAGAAGGAAATCTACGTGAATTACCTGCTGCTCGAACCCGCCCGCTTCAGCCAGTGGAACGCCGTGGTCGACCAGCTCAACGCGGCTTACCGCGACGCCATCATCCTCAAACGCAAGAAAGCCTGATTTTCAGTTGCCAGTTGCCAGTTGCCAGTTGCCAGTTGTCCGGTTATCCCAGGGCTGAAGCCCTGGGCTAGTCAGCGGCTCTGTTCTGCATAATTGCAATTCGCGCGCTCCATAGCCCAGGGCTTCAGCCCTGGGAATCCCGAACGGCAACTCGCCACCGGCAACTCAGCTTCCCTTAACTTCTTTTTCCGTGACGAATCTGCTACCTCAGCTGGCCCGCATCCTGACGCTGGCGCTGCTGCTGCTACCCGCGCTGCTGCGGGCCCAGGCCCTGCCGGCTACCCTCACCTACGCCCGCTACGACTGGGACGCCCGGCGCAAGCCCGCCACCCTCACCGCCACCGAGGGCCAGCAGCCCGCCGTGGTGCTGCGCGACTTCCGGGCCGAGGAGCTGGCCCTCGACGACAAGCGCGAGCTGCGCCTCTACTCCGTCGACCACCGCATCGTGCGCGTGAACTCCTCCGACGGCATCGAGCGGTTCAACAAAATCTACCTGCCCGTGCACGAGAACGGCCGCATCGTGCAGCTCAAGGCCCGCACCATCAGTCCCCGGGGCGTGATTGTGGACGTGGCCGAGAGTAACATGAAGGAGCTCAAGGACGAGGACGGCAGCCGCGGCTTTAAGGTATTTGCGGTGGAAGGGGTGGAAAAGGGCAGCGAGATTGAGTACCTCTTCACCCGGGAGCGGCCCGTGAATTACTTCGGGCGCATCAATCTGCAGAGCGAAGTACCCGTGCGCGACCTGGAAGTGGCCTTCATCACGCCCGAGGCCCTGACCTTCGAGCTGCGCCGCTACCCCGGCGGCCTGCTGCCCGATACGGTCCTCAACGAAAAACGCGTCATCGGCCTGAGTCTGCACAACGTGCCGGCCCTGCGCGCGGAAGGCTTCGCCAACGCCGCCGCCCAGCGCCAGCGCCTGGAGTACAAGCTGGCCTACAGCGCCAGCCGGGGCCGCACCCGCGCCTTCACCTGGGCCGATGCCAGCCGCTACCTCTACGAGCGGGTGTACCAGTGGAACAAGGACGAGCTCAAGGCCGTGGACAAGCTGCTCAAGCAGATGAATCTGCCCGCGGCCCAGCCCCTGCCGGCCCTGGAGAACTACCTCAAAACCAACTTTCAGGTGGGCGCCGCGGGCGGCCCCGAAAAGCTGACCGACGTGCTGAGCGCCCGCGCCGCCTCCGACATAGGCGCGGCCCGCCTGTTTGCCGCCCTCTTCAGCCGCCTCAACATCACCAACGAGCTGGTCCTGACCACCGACCGCACCGAAACGCCCTTCGACGAGGAATTCGACACCTGGAACTACCTCGATAACCCCGTCTTCTACCTGCCCGCCACCAAGCAGTGGCTGGCTCCCGGCCGCGCCGATTACCGCCTGCCCCTGATTCCGGCCGAGTGGACGGCCAACAAGGGCCTGTTCGTGCGCCGCGTGCAGCTGGGCTCCACCGAATCGGCGGTGGGCAAAATAGGTGACATCCCGACCCTGAGCGCCGACCAGAGCCAGAACGACCTCGACATCAGCGTGCAGTTTGCCCCCAACCTGGATAAAAGTACGGTGACCATCCGCGAAACCCTGGGCGGCTACGCGGCCCAGCCCATTCAACCCTTCTACGCCCTCATCCCGGAGGATAAGCGCGGGGAAGTCACGGAAAGCATCATCAAGAGCAACGTGCCCGATGCTGCCTTCAAGAAGCTGACCGTCACGAACGGCGAAACCGGCCTCAACCCGCTGGAAAAACCGTTTATCGTGGATGCCACCGTGGAGTCGGTGGCGCTGCTCGACCGGGCCGGGCCCAAGTACCTGTTCAAAATCGGGACGCTGCTCGGGCCTCAGTCGGAGCTCTACCAGAGCGAGGAGCGGCAGTACGACGTGGAAAACGAGTTCAACCGCCGCTACAACCGCACCATCACGTTTGAGGTGCCGGCCGGCTACCAGGTGCGCAACCTCCAGGACCTGAACGTGGACGTGCAGGCCGGCCCCACCGCCGCCGGCCCCGAGTACCTGTTCAAGTCCAGCTACGAGCAGCAGGGCCAGAAAGTCACCGTGACCATCCGCGAGTACTACCGCCAGATCCGCTGGCCCAAAGCCGATTTCCAGCCCTTCCGCGAAGTGGTAAACGCCGCCGCCAACTTCAATAAAGTGGTGCTGGTACTCGAAAAGAAGGGCTAAGCGGGAAAATACGGGTTGCCCGAATACGCGGCCCCGTCGGTCAGGCTGAGCAGCGCGCAGGACCTTGCACCATTCATCGGGAGGTGGTGCAAGGTCCTGCGCGCTGCTCAGGACGACCGACGGGGCCGCGGTTTGCTCCTCCGGATACTCGGCATGACGAGTAAATTTCGTTCCTTGTAGCACCTAACCTGCCCGCCATGACCAACCCCACCACGCCCGTGGCGCCCGATGCCGCCCGGATGGAGCACTTCCGCCGCACCATCAGCAACCCCCTGAAACTGCGCCTGTTCATGCTGCGCCGCCTGCCGATGGCTTACCTGGCGGGCCTGCGCCTGGCCGAGCTGACGCCGGAGCGGGCCACCATCACGGTGCGCTACAAATTCCTCACCCAGAACCCGTTTCGCAGCATCTACTTCGCCTGCCTGAGCATGGCCGCCGAAATGGCCAGCGGCCTGCTGGCCATGATGCACGTGCAGAGCGGCTCCCCGGTCTCGATGCTGGTGGTGGGCCTGGAGGCCGATTTCAGCAAGAAAGCCGTGGGCCTGATCCGCTTCACCAGCCCCGACGGCGCCGCCATTGGCCGGGCCATTGCCGAAAGCCGCGCCACCGGCGAAGGCCGCACCGTCGTCTGCACCAGCACCGGCCTCGACGAAGCCGGCGACACGGTAGCCGTATTCCGCATCACCTGGTCGTTCCGGGCAAAACGGTAGCGGTGAATGAGTGAAGTGGTGAATGAGTGAATAAGAAGAGCGGTCATCCTGAGCGGAACGAATGGTTTTATCACGCTGGAACGAATACCGTGCTGACGTAATAGGATCCTTCGCTCCGCTCAGGATGACCGGCCGTTTCACTCATTCACTCATTCTCCACTTCACTCATTTACTATTCCTCCCGCAGGCTTTCCTTGGTGATGACGTCCACCAGGCCGTCTTCGCTGACGACGATGGCCAGGCAGGGGTAGGGGGAACTGTCGACGTAGCGGATGGCGGAGTTGTAGCGGGCGCCGCGGGTGCTGGTGCCGTGGCCCGAGGCCTTGCCGTCGAGGATGACGCCGATGGAGTAGCAGTAGGCTTCCGGATCGAGCAGCACGGCCCCGTCGATGGCCGTAACGAGGCGGGTGATGAGGGGCGTGAGCGGCACCGGCTCGATTAGGGTGCACTGGAGCTTGAGGCGGTCGGCTTCGGCCAGGGCTTCGGTGGTGATGACGAGCAGGGTGCCGGCCTTCTGGCGGCTGGCTTCGAGCACTACGTCCCAGAGCTTCTCGATTTTGCCCGCGTCGGTGAGCTGAAAGGTGCGCTTCAGGTCGCGGCGGAACTTGGTGCGGTTGAGGCGGGCCCGGGGCAGACTGGGCTGGCCGTAGTGGGCGCGCATGAGCACCTGCCCGCCGTGCTGGAACTCCCAGGCGTAGTGGGTCACGAAGCTGATGACGAACAGATCCTCCCGCGAGGCATCGTACTGCCCGATCTGGCGGCCCAAAGCGTACACGTTTTCGCCGTCGGAGAGCAGGCTCACGTCGGGGGTGGTCATCTCCAGGAGCTTGCGCACGGCCCGGTAATCGGTGAGCGGGGTGGGGCAGGTGAGGGCGAATACTTCCGAGAGGTTGGGGTGGCCGCGCCGGGCCAGCAGCATCTTGCCTACGCCCTCGGCGCCCTCGTAGCGCAGGGAGGAAATGGTGTTGCAGGTGGCAAACAGCTTGGTGGCGGCCGGATTCATGCCCATGTCCTGGGCCGGCGTATCCATGAAGAGCTTGCCCGCTGAGCGGATAATTTCGTCGGTTTCGCGGGGGCGCACCAGCAGGCCCGAACCCGGCTCGGGCTCGGTGAGCGACTTGATGCAGTCCTCGTTGAAGCGCAGAATAGCCGCCATAATGAGCGAGTGGGCCAGCATGCGCCCATCGGTATAAAAGCGGTTGGGCTGGAGCGAGGGGTAGCTGTGGTACACCTTGCGGTTGAGCTGGAGCACGGGCATCACGAGGTGGCGGGCCACCTGCACCGGCCAGCCGGCGAAGGACAGCACCTTGCCCCCCGCGTCGAGCTCATCAAACACTTCCTGCACGGCCTGGCGCACCCCGCGCCCGTACTGCTTGCGGCGCAGCAGGTCCTCGCTCTCCATGTCCAGCTCCGTCGGCTGCCAGGTGTGGGTGAGCTGGAGCACCCGGCCCCGATCGAGCACGTGGCCGAACTGGTGCTGCTCGAACCCGCACTCCCGGGGCTCAAACTGAATTTCGGATGGCTGCTCGCCCTCGGCCAGCAGGGTAGGCTCCAGGGGCAAAGCCAGCAGAAACACGTTGGGATTCAGGTCTTCGTCGAGAGCCTCGAAAATGCCGTTGGCAATGGCCTGGGCCGCCTGGCGGAACCGGGCCTGGTAGGGCCAGATGGAGTAGCTGGCGGGCAGGGGCAGGGGCGTCCCGAATCCAACGGGCGGGGCAGAAATCAGCGGCAGGGGCGACAACATAGAATAGGCGGAAGGAGCGGGGCGCGAAGGGCGGCCGCCGGGCGGCCAGGCCGCCAGCAAGCAGGCTGACGAATTCGCGGGGAAAGTATTTTAATTCAGGGAGCAGGCGTTGGTGTTCAGTTGTCAGGAGACAGTTGTCGGTTGTCAGTTGTTGGTTGTCAGAAGAACGTCATTCCGAGCGAAGCCGAGGAATCTCGCGTGCCGGCGGTGCAATGGTAATCCTGACGACAGAGTTACTTTGGCAACGTCAGCACGCGAGATTCCTCGGCTGCGGCTTCGCCTTCGCTCGGAATGACGTTCTTCTGACAACCGAAAACCGACAACCGACAACCGACAACCGACAACTGCGCTACAGCGAGAAGACAACCGGTAACACCATTTTTTGCTTTACGGGCTGGCCTTTGTACATGGCGGGTTCCCACTTGGGCGCGGCTTTAATCAGGCGGATAGCTTCTTCGTCGAGGCCCGAACCGAGGCGCTTGATGGGCTTGATGTCGGTAAGCGAGCCGTCCTTTTCCACAATGAACTCCATCATCACCCGGCCTTGCGCTTTGCGCTGCCGGGCCAGGGCGGGGTACTGCTGATTTTGCTGAATCCACTCAAAAAAGGCCTCCGTGCCGCCCACGGGTCGGGCGGGCTGGTCGGCACTGACTACCTGAGTGGTGGCTCCGGTAGTGCCCGGCGCGGCGGCGGTACCCGCGGTCGGAGCGGCCGGAGCGTCACCGGGAATCTCGAAGCTGATGGGCACCGTCACGCGCTGGCGCACCACGCCGCCCCGGTGCTGGGCGGGCGTCCAGCGCGGGGCGGCCTGCACCAACCGGATGGCTTCGGCATCGAGGAGCGGATGTACGGGCTGGGCCACGGCCACGTTGGAAACGGAGCCGGTTTTCTCAATCACGAACGTCACCGCTACCGTCCCTTGGGCCCCGGCCTGCAGGGCCGCCGTGGGGTACTGCTGGTTGTCGGCGAGGTACTGCCCGAAGGCCTCAGGTCCGCCGGCCGGTTGGGCCGGCTTCTCCACGGCGTCGTAGATTTCGCTGGCGGGCGGGGCCTTGGGATACTTGAGCTTTTTCTGGGCGTAGGCGGGGGCCAGGGCGGCCGTACTCAGCAAAGCGGCCAGTACCAGCGGGCGGAAACGATACGACATAGCGGCAGAATCAGGGGAGAATGGAAGGCGGGCGGCTACAACAACCGCACCAGCCGAGGCTTAAGTTCGCGGATTCTGCCCAAATGCCGGCGTTTCGTAGCTTTGGCCGTATGGCACCTGACGCAACTTCCGCCGCCCACCACTCCGGCCGCGCCCCCGAGCCGGTGGGCCTCTACCCCCACGCCCGCCGCGTGGGCAACCTGCTGTTTCTCTCGGGCGTGGGCCCCCGCCAGCGCGGCCAGCAGCTGGTGCCCGGGGTGGAGCTCGATGCCGCCGGCCGCATCCTGCGCTACGATTTCGAGAGCCAGTGCCACGCCGTGTTCCAGAACGTGCGCTACATTCTGGAAGACGCCGGGGCCCGCTGGGAAGACCTGGTAGACGTGACGGTGTTCCTGACCAACATGCAGGCCGATTTCGCCACCTACAACCGCCTCTACGCCGAGTATTTCCAGACGAACCAGCCCTGCCGCACCACCGTGGAAGTCAACTGCCTGCCCACGCCCATTGCCATCGAGCTCAAGTGTGTGGCGGCGGTCGGTGATTAAGGTGAAGAGGTAATAGAGTGATGAGGTAAGGAGGTGACGCGGGCGTGCTCCGGTCCGACGGCTGCAAGCGGCCAGACCGTGCCGGAAACCGCCGTATCCTTTTTAATAAGATGATTCCGCTCCGCCCACCCGCCGTACTTTTACTCACTACTCACTACTCACTACTCACTACTCACTACTCACTACTCACCATCTCACCATCTCACCATCTCACCATCTCACCATCTCACCATCTCACCATCTCACCTTCCCGTGCCCGATTCCGCTGAATTCCGAAAGCTCACTGTTGCGCCCACCGAGCTGTTCCAGGATAACCTGGCCCATCATACGGAGCGCGAGGCCTACTTTGCGGGGCGGCACCGGCTGGTGGCGCTGGTGCGGCTGGCCCTGTTCGGGGCGGCGGCGGCGGGCGTGTGGGGGCTGCTGGGCGCGGGGCAGACGGCTGCCGCCCTGGGGCTGGTGCTGGCCGCGTACCTGGTGTTTATCGGGCTGGTGGGCTGGCACAACCGGGTGGGCTACCACCGCGAGCATCACCGCCTGCTGGCCCAGCTCAACCGCGACGAACAGGCCCGCCTCGCCGGAAAGCTGCAAGGCTTCGACCCCGGCCGCCGCTACCTCGACGCCCAGCACCCCTACGCCGCCGACCTGGACGTGTTCGGCGACCATTCCCTGTTTCAGCTCCTGAACCGCAGCACCTCCCGCCTGGGCCAGGACTGGCTGGCTGGCTGGTTGCTGGCCCCGGCCGCGCCCGAAGCGGCCCGGGAGCGGCAGCAGGCCACCGCCGAGTTGGCCCCCGACGTGGCCTGGCAGCAGGAGTGGCAGGCCCGGGCCCGCCACTATCCGCGCCAGGAAACCGACCCGCGGGCCTTCGCCGGCTGGCTCCGGGAGCCCGATTTCTTCGTTGGGCGCGGGTGGCTGCTGCCGTTGCTGGGGCTGCTGCCGTTGCTGGCCGTAGTGGGCGTGGCAGCGGCGCTGCTGGGCTACGGTACCTGGTTTCTGCTGCTGCTGGCGCCGGCCGTGGCCCTCAACCACCACGTTGCCGGGGTGCGCGCCGCCTATTACGCGCATGCCACCACCATGCGCGATGCCCTGCGCGCCGCCCACGACCAGCTCGCCCACTTCGAGGCCGGGCAGTGGCAGAGCCCGGCCCTGCGCCGCCTGCACCAAACCCTGCACACCACCGGCAACATGGCCGCCGCCCGGCTGCTGAAGCGGCTGGCCGGCATTGCAGGCTGGTTTTCCGCGCGGCAGAACCCGGCCGTGGCGGGCGTGCTCAATACCCTGCTGCTCTGGGACCTGTGGGGCATCTGGCAGCTGGAACGCTGGAAACGGCGCATCACGGGCGGGCTGGAACCCCTGCTCGAAGCTGCCGCCGAAATCGACGCGCTGGTGAGCCTGGCCGCGTTCCGGGCCGCCAATCCCGGCTTCGCGGAGCCCGACCTGACGGCCCCGGCCCTGACGGTGGAGGCTACCCGGCTGGCTCACCCGCTGCTGTTCGGGGGCGAAGGCGTGCGCAACGATTTCCGGGCAACCGGCCCGGGCCAGACGGTGATTGTGACGGGCTCCAACATGGCCGGCAAAAGCACGTTTCTGCGCACCGTGGGCCTGAACCTGGTGCTGGCCCAGGCCGGCGCGGTAGTGGCCGCCGAAGCCTTCCGCTGCGGCCCCGCCCAGGTGTTCACCGCCATGCGCACCCACGACAACCTGGCCGAGAGCACCTCCTCCTTCTACGCCGAGCTCAAGCGCCTGCGCCTGTTGCTGGACCTGACCTCGGGGGAGGAATTAAAAATTAAAAATGAAGAGTTAAAAATGGACAGGCTGGAGAGCCCAACGGCCGCTCCAGCGCCAACAACCAACAACCAGCAACCAACAACCGACAACCAACAACCAGCCACTGAAATCCCCGTTTTCTACCTGCTCGATGAGATTCTGAAGGGAACCAACTCGGCCGACCGGCACCGGGGGGCGCGGGCCCTGGTGTTTCAGCTGCGGGAGCGGGCGTCCAGCGGCCTCATCAGCACCCACGACCTGGAGCTGGCCGCCCTCGAAACCGACCTGCCCGAGCACGTGCGCAACGTGAGCTTCAACAGCTACCTCAACCCCGACGGCACCCTGCGCTTCGACTACCACCTCACGCCCGGCGTGTGCCGCTCCTTCAACGCCAGCCAGCTCATGCGCCTGATGGGCATTGTGGTGGAATAGAACGGGCGGGCCGGGGCAACCGGATTTTTTTTGGCCCCGAAAGTACCCCGTCCGCCGCGGCCCCCGTATTGCACCCCATACGCTGTTCTCTTTCTTTACGCTTACTCCCCTCCTTCATGTACGTTCGGGAAAATATCCGCTGGCGGGTTATCTGGAAACTCGGCTGGAAAAAAACCAGCCTCTTCGCCTTGTATTCTCTGCTGGTCTGCCTCATGTACCGGGCCGGCATTCACTCCCTCGATATTCCCTGGCAGCCCGTAGCTACGCTCGGCATTGCCGTATCCTTTTACATAGGCTTCAAAAATAACGGCTCCTACGACCGGTTCTGGGAAGGCCGCAAGCTGTGGGGCGGCATCGTAAACTACAGCCGGACCTGGGCCATTCAAACGCTCGAGTACATCACGTCGGTGGTTGATGCGCCCGGCGTGCAGGCCCCGCCGGCCTCGGGCGAGGAACTCTCGGTGCGGCACCGCCGCCTGGTTTACCGGCAGATTGCCTGGGTAAATGCCGTGCGCCTGAACCTGCGCCGGCAGCCCGGACTCTGGCAGGAGCACGTGGCCCCTTTTCTCGACCCGGCCGAGTCGGAACAGATCCGGGACCGGCAGAACCCGCCGGCCCACCTGCTGCGCCAGCAGGCCGCCGATCTGCGGATCCTGCGTCAGGAGCGGGGGTTGCTCAACGACTTCCAGCACGTGAGCATGGTACGCAGCCTGGAGGAGCTTTTCAACCTGCAGGGGGGCTGTGAGCGAATCAAGAATACGCCTTTCCCGCGCCAGTACGCCTATTTCAGCCTTGTATTCGTGTGGCTGTTCGCCTTGCTGCTGCCCCTGGGCCTGATCGGCGAATTCGCCACCATGGGCCCCGACCATATCTGGCTGACCATTCCGTTCTCCGTGCTCGTGTCCTGGGTGTTTCATACCATGGAAGTGGTGGGCCACACCTCCGAAAACCCCTTTGAGAACGAGATGAATGACGTGCCCATGACGGCCATCTGCCGCACCATCGAAATTGACCTGCGCGAGATGCTGGGCGAAACCGAGCTGCCCCCCAAACTCGCTCCCATCGACGACATCCTCTACTAGCACCCCGTGCCCAGGCGAGTAGCCGAAAACGCCGCGCTGGTACGCCCGACGCAGCTTCCCCCCCACGTTCCTGGCCCAACTGCCCGCCGTCATGGCCGAATCCCTTCGTAAGCTGCGCTACTTCTTCTCCAGCCAGGAGTTTTCCGATGGGGTGCGCACCACGCTGGCCATTCTGGTGCCGGGGCTGGTGCTGGGGTTGCTGGGCCAGCTTATGGCGGGCGTAACCATGTCCATCGGGGCCTTGTGCGTGAGTCTGACCGATACGCCCGGCCCGCCCGTGCACAAGCGCAACGGAGGGCTGGCAGCCGTGGCCCTTACCGGCCTCATGGCGCTGATAACCGGTTTTCTGCAACCTTACCCCTGGTTGCTGGGCGCGGTGGTGGTGGCCGTGAGCTTTCTGTTTACCATGCTGCTGGTGTACGGTAACCGGGCCGGGGCAGTGGGCACGGCGGGCCTGCTGGTGCTGGTGCTCATGCTCGACAAGCCCCTGCCGCCCGGCCAGGTGCTCAGCCATGCGGGGCTGATTGTGGCCGGCGGCTTCTGGTACCTGGCCCTGGCCCTGCTGCTCAACCAGCTGCGCCCCTACCGGGTGGCCCAGCAGGCCCTTGGCGACGCCATCCGGGCCGTGGCCGGCTTCCTGCGTCTCAAGGCCGAATTCTACCGCACCGGCACCAACCTGGAGGCCGATTACCGCCGCCTCGTGGCCCAGCAGGTGACCGTGAGCGAGAAACAGGACGTGGTGCGGGAGCTGCTGTTCAAAACCCGCCAGCTCGTAACCGAATCCACGGGCACGGGCCGCCGCCTGGTGCTCACGTTCGTGGATCTGGTGGACCTATACGAGCAGATTACCATTACCTACTACGACTATGCCGACCTGCACCGCCGCTTCGAGGCCAGCGGGGTGCTCGACGCCATAGCTACCGAAGTGGAGGCCCTGGCCGCCGAGCTGGAACGGGTGGGCTTCGCCATCCAGGCCAACCACGGCTACACCGCCCGTCGCAACCTGCTGGCCGGCCTCGACCAGCTCAAAGCCCGCATCGATGCGCTTGACGAACCGGCCCGATCTGGCTCCACGCTCATGCTGCGCAAAATTCTGGTAAACCTGCGCAACCTGGTGCTGCGCCTCCAGGATATTCAGGCGTATTTCGATGCCGAGGCCCCGGCCAGGGCCGCCGTGGGCGGGCGGGAGCTGGAGTTTGGGCGCTTCGTGGCCCACCAGAGCTTCGACCTCAAGCAGCTGGCCGGGCACCTGACGCTGCGCTCGGGCATTTTTCGCCACTCCATGCGGATGCTGGTGGCCTGCCTCATCGGCTTCATCATCACCGAAACCCTGCCCGGTCACCACAGCTACTGGGTGCTGATGACGATTACCTACATGCTCAAGCCGGCCTTCAGCCTTACCAAGCAGCGCAATGTGCAGCGGGTGCTGGGCACGCTGCTGGGCGGCATTCTGGGGGCTTTCATTCTGTGGCTGATTCCCGACCGGCTGGCGCTGCTGCTGCTGATGGTGGGCTTCATGGTGGTATCGTTCAGCTTCGTGCGCATCAACTACCTGGTCACCGTCACGTTCATGACGCCCTTTATCCTGATTCTGTTCAGCTTCCTGGGGCTGGGCTACGTGCGGGTAGTGCAGGAGCGCGTCTTCGATACGGCCCTGGGCTGCGGCATTGCCTTCGCGGTGGGCTACGTGTTGTTTCCGCGCTGGGAGTCAGAGCAGCTGCAGGACTATCTGAAGCCCGTGCTGCGGGCCAACCTCAGTTACTTGCGCACGCTTCAGCAGGTGCTGCTGGGCTCCCCCGTGGCGGTGCTCGACTATAAGCTGGCCCGCAAGGAAGTGTACGTGAGCTCGGCCAACCTGGGCGCAGCCTTCCAGCGCATGATGTCGGAGCCGCGCGGCAAGCAGCACCGCCCCACCGAAGTGCACGAGTTTGTGGTGCTCAACCACATTCTGTCCTCGAACGTGGCCTCGGTAACGGCCGCTCTGCTCAGTGGCGACACCCGGCCCGCCTGGCCGGCGGGCGGCCTCAAAACCCTGCGTCAGGCCCAGCAGAACCTGCACCGCAGCCTGCGCCGCCTGGATCCGCAGGAGCCGGAGCTGCCGCCCGCCGAGCTGGCCGCCCCGGCTCCGGCAGCTGCTCCGGACGCTCACCTGACCGAGCAACTGGAGTTCCTGCAAAAGGTGAGCAGCGACATCCAGAAAGTCACGGAGTCCGTGCTGAAGTAACGGCAAGCGGGCACGCAAAAAGCCCCGGCTAGCCGGGGCTTTAAGGGCACAGCCTTCGATGAAGCGGCGGGCTGCCTGTTGCTCAGATAGTTTAGAGCTTCACGCCCACGGAGGCAAACCAGGTGCGGCCGTCGGCGGGCAGCAGCCCGGGGCCGGGGTAGCCGCCCGAGCGGCGGGTGAAGTAGTTTTTATCGAACACGTTGTTGAGGCCGCCGCGCACGGTGAAGCGCTTGGCAAAACGGTAGGTAGCCGAGAGGTCGGTAACCGAGTAGCCGGGCACGCGGCCGGTAGTGGCGGCGGCGTTGGCGGCCACGGTGTTGTTAGCGTCGGCAAACACGCTGGAAACCCGCGTGAGCTGGGCCGTGGCCGAGAGGTCCTTGTGGGCGAAGGTAGCGCCCACGCGGTGCGTGTATTTGGGCGCGTACTCCACGCGGTTGTCCTTCAAATCACCTTCCTGAATACCGCCGTTGGCCAGCGCAGTGGTCAGCAGGCGGGTGTAGCGGGCATCCACCAGGGCCGAGGAAACGAATACGTCCAGGTGGGGCAGCTCGAAATTCTGGGTGAGGGCGTGCAGCACGTCCAGCTCCACGTAGGCCTCCACGCCCTTGTGCACGCTGGTCCCGATGTTGGTGCGCAGCTGCTGGGTTTGGGTGCTACTGCCCGGCACCAGCCGGCGTATGGTCCCGATGCGGTTGTCGTAGTTCAGCCAGAACGCATCCACGTCGAAGGTCAGTACCTTGCCCCAGGTGCCCCGGTAGCCCACCTCGGCGTTGAAGCCGCGGGCGTCCTTCAGGTTGGGGTCAATCACGTCGGAAGTAGCCGGCGGGGTCAGGTCGCCGAAGGTGACGGGGCGGAAGGCCCGCGAGTAGTTGGCGTAGAGGTTGGTCTGGTCGGTTACGCGCAGCTCGGCCCCGGCCCCGTACAGCAGCACGCGGCGGCGCGAGTCCTGCCTGATCTGGTTTTCCGAGCCGTCGGCGTTCAGGCTCAGGTAGCCGCGGCCTTCGTTGTCAATCACCTCGTAGCGCACGCCCGGCGTGAGGGTGAGGCGGGAGCCCAGGCGGAAGATGTTTTCCACGAAGGCGGCGTAGTTGCGGGTGCGGAAGCTCAGGTCGCGGCCGTAACGCGCGGCTTGCAGATCCAGGTTGAAGTCGGAGCCGGTGTCACCCTTGCCCTGCTGGCGGCGGCCCAGGTTGGCGGCGGCCACGCGCACGCCGGCGGCCAGCGTGTGCTGCTGGCCCAGCAGGCCGTAATCGGTGAGCAGGCGCAGCTCCGAACCCAGGTTGCGGTACCGGTCCCGGTCGAGCTGGCGGTTGGCGGGCTGGCTGGTGGCGGGGTTCACCGCGTCGGGCTTGTCCACGCCCACGCTGCTGGGCAGGCCAATGGAGTTCCGCTCGCCCAGCAGGCCAAAGGTTTTCAGGCTCAGGCGGGTGCGGTCCGAGAACTGGTAGTCGGCCGTGAAGGCCGGAAAGGTCCAGGGCGTGCTGAACCAGTTGCGGCTGCGCGAGCTGTTGCGCACGTTGCCGTTGTAGAACTGGGCATCGGTGAGGCCGCCGGGCTGCTGAATCTCGTAGTAAAGGTGGCTGATTTCGGCCCCGAGGCGCAGCTTGCTGGTGGCCTGGAACTGCACGTTCACGTGGGCGTTGCGGATGTTGAACTCCGAGTTGTCGCGCCAGCCGCCGCCCAGGCGCTGCTGGTAGTAGCCAAAGTAGCTCACCTTGCCCACCGTGCCGCCCAGCGAGTTGTAGGTGCTCACCAGCCCGTTGTTGCCCACCGTGTTATTGGTTTCGAACTCTATTTTCTTGCCGCGGGGCCCGCGCTTGAGCTCGTAGTTGAGCAGGCCGCCGAACTGGGGCCCGTACTGCAGGGAGCCGCCCCCGCGGATGATCTGAATGCGGTCCACGGCCTCCAGTGGCGGGTTGTAGTAGGCCTCGGGGTAGCCGAAGGGGTCGGAGCTGATGTCCATCCCGTTCTGGCGGGTGTTGAACTCCCAGCTGCGGTTGGGCGAAAGGCCCCGGCTGGCCACGTTGATCTGCTGGCCCGAGCCGTCGCTTTCCCACACCGTAATGCCGGGCACCTTGGCAAACACCTGCCGGGAGGCGTTCATCACCAGGTTAGCATCGAGCTTATCCAGCTGAATGATTTCGTTTTTCTTGCCGGCCGTGAGGGTAGTGCCGTCTACTTCCGGGGCATAACGGGTGGCCTTGGCGGCTATGGTTACGCCCGCCAGCTCGCGCAGGGCTTCTTCCAGCGTGAAGCGCAGGGTGTAGGCCTGCCCGCTCTGGAGCGTGAGCGTCTGCGTCTGGGGTTTGGTGCTGAGGCCGGTTACCGTCACGGTGGCTTCGCCGGCCGGCAGACCGTAGAGGCGGAAGCTGCCGCGGGCATCGGTAGTGGCCGAACGGTCGGCCACGCTTACCAGCACGCCCTCCACGGGCTGACCGGCGCGGTCGAGCACGGTGCCGGTGAGGGTGGCGCCGCGGCTGGTTTCGTCGGGGCTGCTCAGGTGCGTGCGTGGGGTGGTAGTGGCCGCCAGGGCCGGTACCGCGGCCGTGAGCAGGGAAGAAAGCAGTAGAGAAGAAGCAGTTCGCATACGGCAGTAGAACGGCGCATCGGGCTCCGTTTCGACGGCAAAAGCACAGCTGCTTAGATTGATTTTAAATAGCTAATTGGAAAAAAATCTAAATAAAACAAATTGGGTGGGTTGTTTGATTGCCGGTTTTCCATCCGGCCCCACTAACCTGCCGGCCAGGGGAGGACTGCTGAGCCCTCAGAACAGCGCGCAGTGGCGTACGCCGGATGTAGCAGTACCCGTATCCCGGCTCACCAACTAAAAGCTGCACCAAAAAGCCCCGCTCACCAGTGCTGAGCGGGGCTGAACGGGAGTACACGCGGCCTTACTTGGTTGCTTCCGGCTGGAGCGTGCGGCCCAGCCACTCGAAGAACACCCGGTTCCAGAGCACCGCGTTCTGGGGCTTACTGATCCAGTGGCCCTCGTTGGGGAAGTACAGGAAGCGGCTCGGGATGCCGCGCAGCTGGGCCGTGCCGAAAGCTTCCATGCCCTGGCCCTCGGGCACCCGGAAGTCCTTGCCGCCGTGAATCACCAGGATGGGCGTATCCCAGTTCTGGGCGAAGAGTTGGGGGTTGAACTCGGTGTAGCTTTTGTGCTGGGGCTGCTCCCAGGGTGCGGCCCCAATGTCGTGTTTGGCAAAGAACATTTCCTCGGTGCTGGGGTACCAGCTGGTGAGGTTGTAGAGGCCGCAGTGGGCAATGAAGGTCTTGAAGCGGCCCTCGTGCTTGCCGGCCAGCAGGTACACCGAGTAGCCGCCGTAGGAGGCGCCCACGCAGCCCAGGCGGGCCTTGTCCACGTAAGGCTCGGCACTCACGGCGTCGATGGCCGAGAGATAGTCCCGGATGGGCTGGCCGCCCCAGTCGCCCGAGATACTGTTGTTCCACTCGGTGCCGAAGCCGGGCAGGCCGCGGCGGTTGGGCGCCACCACGATGTAGCCCTGGGCCGCCATCAGCTGGAAATTCCAGCGGTAGGAGAAGCTCTGGGAAATCGGGCTCTGGGGGCCGCCCTGGCAGTAAAGCAGGGCCGGGTACTTCTTGGCGGGGTCGAAATCGGGCGGGTAGGTCACGTACACCTGCATCTGCTTGCCGTCGGTGGTCATCACCATCCGCGACTCCAGCTTACCGGTTTTCACGCCCGCCAGTTCCTGCTCGTTGATGTGGGTCAGCGCCGTTTCGCGGCCCGATTTCAAGTCCACCCGCACGAGGTCGGCGGGCGTGGCCTGGGTGGTCTTGTTCACGATAACGGCGTCCTTGCCCACCAGCTCGAAGCTGTTGTAGTTGAACGCGCCCTTGGTGAGCTGCTTTACTTTGCCGCCCTTGGCGGGTACCGAGAAAATCTGCTGGGTGCCGGCTATGGGGCTGGTGAAATACAGCGTTTTGCCATCGGAACTCCAGCGCACGTTGCCGGCCGCCTGCTCCGAGCCGGCTGTTACGTCCTGGCGCTTCTCGGTTTTGAAATCATACACTACATAGCGCTTTATGGTTTTGAAATCATACACCACGATGCCGTTGCGGTCCGACTCGAAGCCTGGCGTGGCCATGCTTAGCCAAGCTATCTGCGAGCCATCAGGCGAAAAAACGGGCTCGGTATCGTAGCCCCCCAAGCCCTCGCTTAGATTCTGAGTCTGAACCTTGCGGGTGTCGTATAGGTAGATGTCGGAGTTGGTGCTCTCGGCCTCGGCCTTGCCCGTGAGCTTGCGTGAAGTGTAGGCTATTTGGGAGCCGTCGGGCGAAAACGCCAGCTGCTCGGAGCCGCCGAAGGGCTGCAAGGGCGCGTCGAACTTCTCGCCGGCCATAATGTCTACGTCCTTGCCGCGTCCGCTGGGCATGCCATCACTCTCGATATGCTGGAAAAACACGTGCGACACCTTGTAGTCGTCCCACTGGTTCCAGTGGCGGTAGTTCAGGTCGTCGATGATTTTGGCATCGGCCTTGGGCAGGTCCGGAAACCAGTCCTGCACCGTTTTGCCCACCTTCACGTCCTGGGTGTACACCAGAAAGTTGGCCCGGGGGGAATACTTCAGGTTGGCCACGCCCTCCTTCGGAAAGGCGCTCAGCAGCTGCTTGCCCGAGCCGTCGGCGTTCATTACGTAGAGCTGGTCGGAGCCGCCCTCACCGCTCATGAACGTGAGCCGGCCATCGGGCCGCCAGTTGAGCGTGTTTTCGGAGGTGGCAGGCGTGTTGGTCAGTTGCCGGGCCGGGCCGCCGCCGGCCGGCACCGTCCAGATATCCGACTGCCCCTTGTTGTCGGCCAGAGAATAGCGGGTTACGGTGTAGGCCACCGTCTTCTGGTCCGGCGACACCTGCATTTCGCCCAGGCGGCCGAGTTTCATCAGCAGCTCGGGCGTGTAGGTAGTTTGGGCCGCCGCGCCGAGGGGCAGCAGGAGCAGGGCGGAGAGCAGGGGTTTGTGCATCATGGGAGTTGCGGGTGGATACGAACCGCAAGATATGGCGTCTCTGCTACCTTGCAGGCATGCCCGATTTCCGACTACGCGTTTTCCAGGCCGTGGCCCGGCACCTGAGCTTTACCAAGGCTGCCCAGGAGCTTTACATCAGCCAGCCCGCCATCACCAAGCACATCCGGGAGCTGGAAACCACCTACGCCCAGCGCCTGTTTGAGCGGCGTGCCGGCCGCGTCAGCCTCACCGAGGCCGGCGCCCTGCTGCTGGCCCACGCCGACGCCGTGGCCGATTTGCACCAGCAGCTCACCGGCCGGCTCCAGGCGCTGCACGGCGAAGCGGCCGGGCGCCTGCGCCTGGGCGCCAGCACCACCCTGGCCCAATACGAGCTGCCGGCCCTGCTGCCCGGCTTCCAGCAGCGCTACCCCCAGGTGGAGCTGACCCTGCTCAACGCCAACTCCGAGCAGATTGCCGAGGCCCTGCTCCAGGGGCAGCTCGACCTGGGCTTCGTGGAGGGCCGGGCCAAGAGCCGCGACCTGCACTACGAGCCCCTGCTGGCCGATGAGCTGGTGGCTGTGCGCCGGGCCACGCCCGCCGGTCCGCCCCCGGAGCCGCTGGCGCTGGCCGTGGCCCTGGCCCATCCGCTGGTGCTGCGCGAGCGGGGCTCGGGCACCCTGGAAGTGCTCGAATTTGCGCTGCGGGAGCAGAAAATCAGGCTCTCCGACCTGCGCGTGGCCTTCTACTTCGACAACACCGAGGCCATCAAAACCTACCTCGAAGCGGCTCCGCAGGCGCTGGGCTTCGTCTCGCGGCGGGCCCTGACGCGGGAGCTGGCGGCGGGGCTGCTGGAAGAGGTGCCGGTGGTCGGGCTGCGCCTGCCCCGGCAGTTCGAGGCCCTGTGGGTGCAGGGCCAGCCCCTGACCCGCCCGGCCGAACGGTTCCTGCGGTTCGTGCAGCAGCGTTATAACCAGAAGTAATACCCGATAACTATTTCCGATTATCGGGTGGGGGAGGAGCGCCGTAGTTTTGGGGCGCCGTTTGTTTTCCGTCCCGCCATGTCTGCCACATTGCCTGCGCCCGTTCCCGCCACTGCGCCCATCCCCGCGCCGGTGCCGCCGCCGACGGGCGACAAGGGGGCGAAAATCGGGTTTGCGCTGCTGCTGCTGGGGTGCCTCACGCCCTGGGCCTCGCCGCCGCTGGCCCTGGCCCTGGGCCTGCTGCTGGCCCAGACGCTGGGTAATCCCTTTCCGGCCTTCACCAGAAAACTCACGCCCCGGCTGCTGCAATACTCGGTTATCGGGCTGGGATTCGGGCTGAACGCTCAGGCGGCGGTGGCGGCCGGCCGGCAGGGCCTGCTGTTCACGGTGGGCTCCATCCTCGGGACGCTGGTGCTGGGCTACGGGGCTGGGCGGGCCCTGGGGCTGAACCGCGTGGTGGCCCACCTGATTGCCTGCGGCACCGCCATCTGCGGGGGCTCGGCCATTGCGGCGGTGGGCCCGGTGGCGGGCGCCCGAGACGAGGAAATGTCGGTGGCCCTGGGCACGGTGTTCGTGCTCAATGCGGTGGCCCTGTTCGCCTTCCCGCCCCTCGGCCACGCCCTGGCCCTGACTCAGCAGCAGTTCGGCCTTTGGTGCGCCATTGCCATCCACGATACGTCCTCGGTGGTGGGGGCGGCGGCGGCCTATGGTCCCGAGGCCCTGGGCGTGGCCACCACCATCAAACTGGCCCGCGCCCTCTGGATTATCCCCGTGACCCTGGGCACGGCTTATTTCTTCCGGCAGAAAAACGTGCAGGTAAAGCTGCCCTGGTTTATTCTGGGCTTCATCGGGGCCATGCTGCTCAATACCTACGTGCCCGAAACCCGGCTCGTCGGCCCCGGACTGCTGCAACTGGCGCGAATGGGACTGGTTGTGACCCTGTTCTTTATCGGTGCGGGCTTGTCGCTCAAAACCATTCGCGCCGTCGGCCCCCGCCCGTTCGCGCTGGGTGTGCTGCTCTGGCTGGTGGTGTCCGCCGCCTCGCTCTACGTAATTGTATCGGTGTAGCGGCGGCGGTGGGGGCCCAGAAGGCAGGGATACGAAACCGAAAATAGAACGTCATTCCGAGCGCAGCCGAGGAATCTCGCGTGCTGATGTTGCAGTAGTCCAACGTCAGCACGCGAGATTCCTCGGCTGCGCTCGGAATGACGTTCTTTCTTTGACAACCAACAACCAACAACCGACAACCGACAACCGACAACCAGCAACCAACAGGCCACCAACCGACAACCAGCAACCAACAACCAGCAACCAACAGGCCACCAACCGGGGGCTGCGTATCTTCGCGCTGTTCAACCACGTCGTCTTTTACTATGCGCCAGCTCGCCGTCATTCCCCATTCCGACGCCAAAATCACGCTGTTCAGCTGGAACGGGAAGTACCTCATCAAACTGGAAAAGGGTCCGTTTGAGCAAACCTACAAGGTGAGTGAGCTGGACCTGACCGGGGAGGAGGATATTCACCGGCTCCTTGACGACGAATTTGTGCAGGCCGCCGTGCGCCGGTTCGCGGCCATGCAGCAGGATTTGCAGGCGGCCTTCGACCGTCACGACCTCTAGCGGCCGGTTTTCCCCACGTTTTCAACTCCCCCTCGGATTATGCGTTTTCTGATTCCTCTGCTTTTTGTGCTGCTGCCCCTGGCCGGCCGCGCCCAGCTCTACGAAGCCCGCACCAGCTCCGTCAACTTCGAGAAGCGCGAGCGGGACGCGCTCAAGGTGCAGGTAGAAGCTTCCGCCGACTGGACCCGCAATTTCTGGCAGAGCTGGCTCAAGGACACCTACAACATCAAGCTCAAGGGCGATGGGCTGTTGGGCGTGGGCAAAAAGGACAACCTCACGGCCAGGCAGGTGCCCATGTCGAGCGTGACGGGCAAGCTGCTGGACCTGTATTCCACCGTCACGGCTCCTTCCGATTCAGTGGCCGAGCTCTCGGTGTGGGCCGCCATGGGACCCGATTCGTTTCTGTCGGCCGCCGGCACGCCCACCGAGTTCAACGCCCTGCGCGGCATCGTGCAGAGCTTCGGAGCCGCCGCCCGCCTCAAGGCCTACCGCGAGCAGCTCGCCGCCGCCGAAAAGGAGCTGAGTGCCACCGAGAAAGAGAAAGACAAGCTCGAAAAGGAGCGCAGCAACCTGGCCAGCAACACCAAGGCCAACCTCGAAAAGATTGAGCAGCTGCACAAGCAGAACGCCGACAACAAGCTCAAATCGGCCGAGGACTCGGTGAAGCTGCTCGATAATGCCCGCCTGCTGGAACTGCGCAAAGCCCAGCTGGAACGCCGGCGCGCCCGCCTCACCAACCTCGACCGTAACTAACGCGCCGCCGCGGCTGCACCTGCTCATGGAAAAAGACCCTTCGCCCCTCGATACCCTGCGCCAGCTGAAGGAATGGCTCGATGCCGGCACCATCACGCCCGAGGAATTCCAGACGCTCAAGCAGAAGCTGGTCTTCACGGACGCTTCCGCCCGCCCGCCCGCCGCGCCCCAGACTCCTGCCGTGCCGCCCGCCGTGGAGGAAACGCCGCCGCCCGCCGCCCCGCCGCTGCCCCCGAACATGGCCGCGCCGGTGGCCGTGGTGCCGCCCGCCTTGCCCGCCGCGCCGCCGGAGCCCACCATCATTGCGCCCCTCGACGACCCGCTGCTGCCGCCCCTGACCCATCAACCCGCCGCGGGGCGGCCCGCCGAGGCGGTGCCACCCGCCCCACCGGTGAGCGGGCCGGGCTTCTCGCATCCGCTCGAAGCCGGCCGGCCCGCCGCTTCCCCCGGCCGGGCTGATGAGTTTCTGACGCCCGCCGCCGCGCCCGCGCCCGCCGAGGAATACGTGGAGGATGAAGCGTACGCCGTACCGGCCAAAAGTCCGTTGGGCACCCTGCTGGTGGTGGGAGGCATTGTGGCCTTGCTGGCGTTGGTGGCTTACCTGATGATGGGCAACCAGGATTCCGAGCGCCTGACCAGCACCACCCTCACGGCCGCCGACTCAGTAGCCACCCGCCCCGACGAAGGTCCCCAGACCGAGCAGATTGAGCTGCCGCCCGTGGCCGCGCCCGAAACCATCCGGGTGGAGCAGCCCGCCACGCCCCTGCCCGCCCCCGCCGCGGACACGGCCGCCGCTCCGGAACCGGCCGCTGACCCCGCCCCGGTGACGGAACCCGCCGCCGCCGACGCCGGCGCGGAAGCCCGCATCACGGGCGTATTGCAGCGCTACTACGCCGATTTGCAGGCGGCCCCATTCACGGCCTCGGCCTACTTCGCGCCCCAGGTCGAGCGGTTTTACCTCCAGCAGAACACCACCCCGGCCGCTATCAATGCCGAGCTGGAGAAAACGCACTTTCCCGAGTTTCTGGAAGGCCAGACCACCATCCGGCCCGGCAGCCTGCAGGTGAGCCCCCCGGTGGCCGATGGCTCGCGGGTGGTAACCTACGTGGAGAACAGCACGGCCCTGCGCCAGTCTCTGCAGAAACGCCAGCAGACGGCCGCCCAGGTGCGGGTGCGCTTCGATAAGAACTTCAAGATCGTGTACCTGCGCCAGGAAAAGCTGCTGGAAAACAATTTCACCGACTAACGCGCCGTTTCGGCCGTGGCGCGGAACGAACTTTCGCCCCACGGCCGAAGCAGCGGGGCAGTTGGCCTGCAACCGTTGGGACCGGGTGTGGTTCTTAGCGGAGTTGAGCTTATTCTGAATTATCTGATGCGTACCCGTTTGCTGTTGTGGCCCGCCCTGGGCCTGTTGGGGTTGACTTCCTGCCTGAAAATCATCAAGCCGGGCAAGGATTTTGGCCGCTACACCCCGCCGCCCGCCCCCGATTACCGCATGGAGGACCACTGGGCCGCCCTGCCCGACCGCCGCGACTCGGCCGACGTGGTGCCCCGGGGCTCCCTGTTCCGGGACCAGCAGCGCGATGCCCCCGCCGACGTATTCTACGTGCACCCGACTACCTACCTCTGGCGCAAGCAGTGGAACGCTAGCCTCGCCGACGACCGGGTAAACCGCTTCACCGACGACAAGGTGATTCGGGGGCAGGCCTCCGCTTTCAACAGCACAGCCCGGGTGTACGCCCCCCGCTACCGCCAGGCTACGCTCTACTCCTTTTTCGACAGCGAAGAATCTACGAATGGGGAGCAGGCTATTGAGCTGGCCTACGGCGACGTGAAAGCGGCGTTTGAATACTACCTCGAGCATTACAACCGGGGCCGCCCCATTATTCTGGCCGGCCACAGCCAGGGCACCGTGCACGCTACCCGCCTGCTCCACGACTTCTTCGACGACAACGCTGCGCTGCGCCGGCAGCTGGTGGCGGCCTACCTGGTAGGCTATGAGGTGAAGCCCGACGAGTACCGGGTGTTGCGCCCCTGCGAAGACTCCACCCAGACCGGCTGCTACGTGGCCTGGAACACGGTGGCCTGGGGCAACGAGTACGAGCCCTACCAGCAAAGCCTGGCGGTAAATCCGCTGACCTGGACCCGCGACACGCTCACGGCCCCCGCCCGCCTCAACCTGGGCGGCGTCCCCTACGACTTTAAGCGCCTCGATAAGCGCATCGTGGATGCCAAGGTGCACAACGGCCTGCTGTGGGTGCATCCGCCCGAACGCGACGGGTATCCGCGCTTCCTGCTGCCCGGCCACTTCCGCCTCTGGCACTCCTTCCACCTCGCCGATTACGCCCTGTTCTACGGCAACATCCGCCAGAACGCCGCTGCCCGTGTCCGGGCCCACCGCATGCGCCTGGGTGGGCAATGAGGCGGCCAATCTAACGTTGGAGTTCCTGCTTGTTTCCCCCTATTCATCCTGCCCCCGACCATGAAGACGCCGCTTATTTTCTCGCTAGTGCTACTGGGGTGCAGCACCGGGGCATCGGCCCAGACGGCCAGCCCGCGCTACCCGGCCCTGAGTCGCACGCTGGATAGTCTGGCCTACGTGGACCAGTGGCCCATGCAGCGCATGATGCAGCAGCTGCCCGATACGGCCGGCCGTAATCTGGAAGGCGTGCAACATCTCAACTTCGCCCGCCATCAGCCCGTGCTCGAAGCCATCATCCGGCGCTACGGCTACCCCGGTTTTCGGGAAGTAGGCGAAACGAGCGCCAATAACTTCTGGCTCCTGGTGCAGCACGCCGATGCCCACCCCGATTTCCAGCGGCGCATACTCCAGCTGATGCAGGCCCAGGTGAAGGCCAAAAATGCCAGTCCCCGCAACTACGCCTACCTCACCGACCGCGTAGCCCTGGCCGCCGGCCGCCCCCAGGAATACGGCACCCAGGTGGAGTACACTGGTCCGGGCATCGGCACCGCCCACGCCCGCACCCTGCGCGACCCCAAAAACGTGAACAAGCGCCGCGCCGCCATGGGCATGGAACCCTTGGAGGAGTATCTACGCAATAGCGCCGATATGCACCGGCAGATGAACACGCCGCAGCCCAAAGCGCTATAGCGGAAGCCGCCACAAACCCCAGAAAGCCCCGCCGGCCAGCTGCCGGCGGGGCTTTTTCGTGCGCTGGGCGTAGGCAAGAACTACTCTTCCTCGTTCAACAATTGCCGGATGGTGCTTTCCGCAAGAGACGCCCACCGCTTAGTTGGAAATGCCTGCCGAAACACCGCATACTCTTTCCAAAACCAATCCTCTTGAAAGCCCTTGAAGTCGATGGCGGAATACATGGCCAGATTGTGGAGCCACTGCGCAACAGCGTGAGTAAAAAGAAGCCGCTTGCGGTTGCTACGCCTGTACCGCAAATCGGATAAGAAGCTGCCTGGATAGCTGTGTTGCCTGATATCCACCATTGCCCAGTACAGCAACTCCCGGTACAACTGCTTCCGTTTGTCATTCATGCGGCCAAAGAAACGTCAAAAGGCCCCGCCGGCAAGCTGCCAGCGGGGCCTTTTTAAAATGGGAACGGAAGCTAACAGCTAACAGCCATCAGCTAACGGCTCAAACGAACCTAGCCTACAATGGCTACGCGCTTGAAGTCGGAAACCGTCAGGCCCTTGCTCGTTTTGTCGAGCAGCTGGGCGATGGTCAGCGAGTTGTCTTTCACGAACTCCTGATTGAGCAGGGTGTTCTCCTTGTAGAACTTGTTGAGCTTGCCCTGAGCAATTTTCTCCAGCATCGCCTCGGGCTTGCCGTCGGCGCGGGCTTGCTCTTTGCCAATCTCGATTTCGCGCTCGATGGTAGCAGCATCCACGCCGTCCTTATCGAGGGCCACGGGCTTCATGGCTACAATCTGCATGGCTACGTCGCGGCCCACGGTAGCAACGTCGGCACCGCCTACGTTCTTCATGGCCACGAGTACACCCTTCTTGTTATCGGAGTGAATGTAGGAAGCTACTTTCTCAGCCGTGATGTTCTCGTAAGCCGTCACGACCAGCTTCTCGCCGATTTTGCCCATCAGGTCGGTGATGTGCTCCTGCAGGGAGCGGCCATCTTCCTGGGGAGCGGCCAGCAGTTCTTCCTTGGTGGCGGCGTTGGTTTTCACGGCCGTGTCCAGCACGCGCTGGGCCAGCTCCTTGAAATCCGGAACTTTGGATACGGGCTCGGTTTCGCAGGCCAGCGACACCAGTTTGCCGTTGGTGCCATCCTCTCTGACGGCGGCCAGCACCACGCCTTCCGACGTTTCGTTGTCCGAACGCTTGTCGGCAATTTTCTGGCCCTGCTTGCGGAGCAGGTCGCGGGCTGCTTCGAAGTCGCCATCGGCTTCCACCAGGGCTTTCTTGCAATCCATCATGCCCGCGCCAGTCATGGTGCGGAGCTTGTTTACGTCTGCGGCGGTAATTGCAGCCATTTTTTAAAGTAGTTAGGAGTTAGCAGCCAGGAGCCGAAATCACAAGGGGAGTGAAGCCGCCAGCTACGAACAGAAAGTTGGAATTGAATGAGAGAAAGAGGGAAAAACCACGCGGCGAGGATGGCGTCGAAGCAAAAAAAGTCAGGAGCTAAGAGCTAGAATTTGCCAGGCGGTTTCCCTCTGATTCTAGCTCCTAGCTCCTAACTTCTAGCTTCTAAAAGCCAACTATTCGTCAGCGTTCTGCTTTTCCTGAATGCCTTCTTCTTCGGCTTGCTTCTTGTCGGCGTCCTCTTTGTCGACTTTGCGCTCCGACAGACCATCTTCGATAGCCTTACCCATCACGCTCACGATGAGCTGGATGGATTTCGAGGCGTCGTCGTTGGCCGGAATCGGGAACTGTACCAGCTCGGGGTTGGAGTTCGTGTCGCAGATAGCAAATACCGGAATACCCAGTTTCTGGGCTTCTTTCACGGCAATATGCTCGCGCTTCACGTCAATCACGAACAGGGCGGCGGGCAGGCGGCTCAGGTCGGCGATGCCACCCAGTACGCGCTCCAGCTTCTCGCGCTCACGCGACATCATCAGCCGCTCGCGCTTGGCGAGGGCGGCGAAAGCCGTGTTTTCCTTCACCATCTTGTCGATGGTGCTCATCTTCTTCAGCGACTTACGCACGGTGGCGAAGTTGGTGAGCAGACCGCCCAGCCACCGGTCGGTGATGTAGGGCATTTTGAGGCGCTTGGCCTCGTCAGTAACGATTTCCTGAGCCTGCTTTTTGGTAGCCACAAACATGATTTTGCGGCCGCTTTTAGCGATGTTCCGGATGGCTGCCGCTGCGTGATCGAGCGAAGCCAGCGTTTTGTTCAGGTCAATGATGTGGATGCCGTTCTTCTCCATGAAGATGTACGGCGCCATTTTGGGGTCCCACTTGCGGGTGAGGTGACCAAAATGCGAACCGGCGTCCAGCAGTTCTTTATACGTGGTAGTCTGGGCCATGATAGGGTTCCTCTGGAAGATTAGCGTTTCGAGAACTGGAACGAACGACGAGCCTTACGCTTACCGAATTTCTTACGTTCCACCATGCGCGGGTCGCGGGTCAGGAAGCCTTCCTTTTTCAGGGCAGGGCGAACCTCCGCGTTGTCGCCCACGAGGGCTTTCGAGATGGCCAGACGGATGGCTTCGGCCTGGGCCGAGATGCCACCACCGCGCACGTTCACCTTGATGTCGTACTGGCCGAGCTGCTCGACCGTCGCCAGAGGCTGGTTCACGATGTTTTCCAGGAGTTCGTTGCCGAAGTAGGCTTTCATTTCCCGGCCGTTGATAGTGATATTCCCTTGCCCGGCCTGCATGTAGATGCGGGCCACCGAGGTTTTTCTTCTACCAGAGGTATTGGAGATTTCCATTAAGTGGAGGATTAAAGAAAAGGGGAGCCGGAGTTCGGCTTACAGATGCGAGAAAGAAACAGTTTGGGGCTGCTGAGCTTCGTGGGGATGCTCGGTGCCGGCGTACACGAACAGGTTACGGAACTGCTCCGCGCCCAGCTTGTTGCCCTGCAGCATACCACGCACGGCGTGCTCAATCACCCGGGTCGAGTCCTTGGCTTTCTTGTCGCGCAGGTTGATGCGCTTCTGACCGCCGGGGTAGCCCGAGTGGGTGATGTAAATCTTGTCGGTCATCTTTTTGCCAGTCACGCGGAGGTTGTCGGCGTTGATGACGATGACGTTGTCGCCACAATCCGAGTTGGGCGTGAAGGAGGGTTTGTGCTTGCCACGCAGCATGTTGGCAATTTGGCTGGCCAGACGACCCAGGGTAGCGTCGGCGGCGTCAACCACAACCCAGCCCTTGTTGGCGTTGGCTTTGTTGACGGATACCGTCTTGAAGCTCAGATGATCCATTGGGGAGGAGGATAAGCGTTTGAAAATGAAGAAGAAGCCGAACACGGTTCGGGGAAAACGGACACAAAGTTACTGCCTTTCGCCGAATATTCAAGCCGGGGGTTAATTATTGTCTCTGAAAGAGTTGTTAGCGGGCCGTGGGCGCTGCTTTCGTACTTTTACCGCGCTATGCTCTTTCCCTATTCTGCTACCAATCGGCCGGCCGAGTCGCCCGCCGCCCGCCGCCGGGCTTACGGGCTGCTGCTGGCCCTGCTGGCTCTTTCGCTGCTCACGGCCCTGCTTACCCGCGGCACCTTCGACTCGGGCGACAGTATCTACCACTACCAGTACGCGCGCTACGCCTTCCGCCACCCGCTCAACTTCCTCGAGTCGTGGTCGAAGCCGGTGGTGGTGGCCCTGATGGCGGGGCCCGCGCAACTCGGCCTGCGTGGCGTGATGGTGCTGCAGTGCCTGCTGGTGGCCGCCTCAGCGGGATTGGCCTACCGGGCGGCCCGGCGCCTGCAATTGCCCTGGCCCTGGCTGGCCATTGTGGCCTGCTACGCCGCCCCCGATTACTTCCTGATTCAGTTTTCGGGCCTCACCGAGCCCACGTTCAGCCTGCTGCTGATAGCGGCCGTGGCCCTGGCCCTCGAGGACCGGCCGGTTTGGGCGGCGGCCGTGGCTTCCTGGCTGCCCATGGCCCGCTCCGAGGGGTTCCTGCTGCTGGGCGTGTTCGGGCTGTACCTGCTGGTGCGCCGGCAGTGGCGGGCGCTGCCCTGGCTGGGGCTGGGATTCGTGTGCTACGGCCTGATCGGGTTGCTGGTCTACCAGGATTTCTTCTGGGTACTCACCCGCAATGCCTATCCGCTCTACAACCTCAACTACGCCTATGCCCACCACGGCGGCAAAACGCCCTGGCAGTTTATTATCGGCCTCGCCGACGCCATTGGCTGGGTGCAGTTCGGGTTGTTCTGGCTGGGCATTATTGGGCTGGGGCTGGGGGTGGTGCGGGCCCGAAAGCAGTGGGCCGCGGGCCGGCTGTCGGGGGAGCTGCTGCTGGTGTACGGCAACCTGGTGGTGTTCATCGGGGCACACACCGTGTTCTGGCTGCTGGGTATTTTCGGCTCCCTCGGCCTGCTGCGGGTCCTGTGCTGCGTGGTGCCGCTGCTCGTTCTGGTGGTGGTGCGGGGCGTAGCGCTGCTGGCGGCCCTGGCCCGCACGGAGCAGCAGCGCCGCTACGTGCGCTGGGCCCTGCTGGCGGCCGTGGTGTGGTTCCCGTTTAGCGGCTCGCGGGTGGGGTTGCGCTGGCAGCGCGACTTTGGCCAGGCTCCCGATCAGCAGGTGCTCGACGCGGCCGCCCGCTGGGTAGCCACCCAGCCTCGCCCGCCCCGCATCATCTATTCCCACCCCTACGCGGCCACGGCCCTGCACCTGGACCCCTTCGCGCTGGACCGGCAGCGCTTCGCGGCCGTGCCGGATACCGTATGGCCCCTGACCGCCGGCACCCTGATCGTGTGGGACGACTGGTTTGCACCCGTGGAAGACAAAACTACCTTCGACCAGCTCCGACAGAATCCCCGGCTGCGGCTACGCTGGCAGCAGGCTCTGCCCCGCAACCCCCGCAAACCCGCCGCCGACTCCACCTGGGTGGCCATTTTCGAGCATCTGTAAGGCTGCGGTTACGAACTGCAAACACCCCGGCCCGCCTCTGCAAAGAGACGGGCCGGGGTATTGGCAGGAAAAAAAGATGGTTATTGATACTGGCGCATGGTTTCCACCAGCACCCGGAAATCCTTGGGGTAGGGGGCCTCAATGGTCACTGATTCGCCGTCGAGTTTGGCAAACGTGAGCTGGGCCGCGTGCAGGGCGAAGCGCTTGATAAAGGGCTGTTCCTCCTCACCCTGCTTCACATTGAACTTCTTCTTGAGCGAGGAGAGGAAAAAGTCGTCGCCGCCGTACATGCCGTCGCCCACGATGGGGGCCTGCAGGTAGGCCAGATGCAGGCGGATCTGGTGCATGCGGCCCGTGATGGGCTGGCACTCGAGCAAGGTGTGGCGGGCGTAGGCTTCGAGGGTGCGCACCAGCGTAACGGCCGGTTTGCCCTTGTAAGCCAGCCGGGCTTTGCCCTTGGTGGTGGTTTCGATGCTGCGGTCCACGCGCAGGCCGTCGTAGTGGTGCACGCCCCAGGCTACGGCGTGATACACCTTGCGCACCTGCCGGTCTTCGAACTGCATGGCCAGGTGGCGGTAGGCCGCCGGGTTTTTAGCCAGGGCCAGGGCCCCGCTTGTCTCCTTGTCGAGGCGGTGGCAGGCCTGGATGTCCTCGTACTTTTCCCGGGCCAGGCGCAAAATGTTGGGAGCTCCCCCGAACCGCTCGTCGAGCGTGGCCAGGAAAGGCGGTTTGTTGATGATGACGAAATCGTCGTCTTCAAACAGAATCAGGTCGTTGAAATCAGGCAGCTTCATAGAGAGCCGCAAAGGTAGGGTATTCGCAGGTGATGGGATGAAGGGGTGATGGGATGAAGGGGTAATGGGGTGATGAGGTGAGGAGGAACAGTCATCCTGAGCGAAGCGAAGGACCTTGTCATGAAAGAACTGTCATCGTACTGACGTCTCGTTCCTGCGAGATAAGGTCCTTCGCTTCGCTCAGGATGACAGTTCCTCCTCACCTCCTCACCTCCTCACCTCCTTACCCCATCACCCCATCACCCTATCACCCCATCACCAGATATCACTCCACAACCGCCTTTTCTTTGGGCCGGGGGAGCTTGAATTCGAGGGTGGTGCCGGCGCCCAGCTCGCTATGGACGCGGATGGTGGATTTGTGGGCCTCCACAATGTGCTTGCTGATGGCCAGGCCCAGGCCCGAGCCGCCGGCTTCCCGCGACTCGCGGGTGCGGCTTTTATCAACGCGGTAAAACCGCTCGAAAATGCGGTTCTGGTGCTGTTTGGGAATGCCCGAGCCGTCGTCCTGCACGCTCACGCGGATGCTTTTGCCGGTCCGCTGCAGGCATACCTGCACGTGGCCCTGCTCGCGGCCGTACTTGATGGCGTTGTCGATGAGGTTGATGAGTACCTGCCGGATGCGGTTGCGGTCAGCCAGCACGAGCACGGGCTGGGTGGGAGCCCCATCGAAGCAGTTGAGCTCCAGCCGGACCTGGCGCCGGGCAGCCTTCAGCTCCAGCTGCTCAAAAATATCGCGCACGAGCAGGGCCAGATCGAAGCTCTGGCGGCGCATGCGCAGCACCCCCTTTTCCAGCTGCGAAATCGTGACCAGGTCCTGCACCAGCGCATCGAGGGCATCGAGGCTGGTGGCGGCTTTCTGCAGAAACTTCTTGCGCGTGAAGGCGTCCATGCCGTCTTCTTCCTCCTCATCCAGGACGGTGTGCACGAAGCCCTGGGCGGCGAAGATGGGGGTTTTGAGCTCGTGCGAGACGTCGGCCAGGAACTCGCGGCGCAGCTCCTGGAGGCGGCGCAGCTCATCAATCTCCTGCTGCTTGCGCTGGGCCATGTCCAGAATCTCGTCGCGCATGCGTTTGAGCGGCTCCGGCCGGAACAGAAACTTGTTCGACATGCGCCGGAACTCCTTGCGCTTGATGTGCTCCAAGCCCTCGTAGATGTTGTTGATTTCCCGGAAAATCAGGGCCTCGAACATGAGGTAGAGCAGCAGGAAGCAGGCCGCAATGGTGATGCCGGCCGCCAGCACGCCCTGCTGCAGCGGCAGGGTAGGGGCCACAAACATCAGCGCCGTCAGCACCGTGGCCACCAGAATCGAGAGCAGAATGGCAATGCTCCGGGAGGAGATGTTGAGGCGCATAGTGCAGTAGTGAAATGGTGAGATAGTGAAATAGTGAGTTGACGTTCGGTAATCCTAATGGCACCACGGGTACCGGCAGGATTACCGAACGTCAACTCACTATTTCACTATCTCACCAACTCGCCTAGTTGTCGGTGTTGAACTTGTAGCCCACGCCCTTGATGGTCTGGATGTGGTGGTCGCCCACTTTTTCGCGCACTTTGCGCACGTGCACGTCCACGGTGCGGGCCAGCACGAACACGTCGTTGCCCCAGATGTTCTGGAGCAGCTCGTCGCGGCCGAAGACCTTGTGCGGGGAGGCGGCCAGGAAGGCCAGCAGCTCGAACTCCTTCTTGGGCAGCGTGATTTTGCGGCCCTCCTGGAACACGGCAAACCCGGTCCGGTCGATGGTCAGGCCGTTGATTTCGATGGTATCCGACGTGTGCTGGGGGTCTTTGTCGCGGCGCACAAAGGCGGCCAGGCGGCTGAGCAGGGCCCGGGGCTTGATGGGCTTGGCAATGAAGTCGTCGGCCCCGGCGTCGAAGGCGGCCACTTCCGAGAATTCCTCGGCCCGGGCCGTGAGGAAAATGATGTAGGTATCCTTGAACTTGGGCAATTCGCGCAGCTGGCGGCAGGCGGCAATGCCGTCGAGGTGGGGCATCATCACGTCGAGCAGGATGATGTCGGGCCCGAACTGGGGAGCTATTTCCAGGGCCTTGCGGCCGTCGGGGGCGCTGGCTACGTCGTAGCCTTCCCTGCGCAGGTTGTATTCCAGCAGCTCTACAATGTCAGGGTCGTCATCCACAACCAGAATCTTGTAGGCATTGGGGTTGGCAGTTGGTTGCACAGCTCGGGGCGGTTTAGGGTAAAAGAGTAGGCGCGAAGACAAAAGTACCGCCGGCCGGCGGGTGCGGCGTGTTACGTTTTCGTTACCGGCCCCGCGGCGGCTGGAAACCAGGCCCCGGGGCAGCTTGGCCGGCACCGGATTCGGGATGGGCCAGACGAAATCCACGAGGGCCGATGGGGCGGGCGGAACGGGCAGCCGCACCGGGCGGCGGCGGGTAGTAACAATGGCAACGGGGGGAGGCATCGGCGAGGCGGGGAGAAGCGGACTAGAACGGAACAGAAAAAAGAAAGGCGGCCCCCAACGGAGCCGCCTTTTCACTACATCAATTTTGAGCCACCAAATTCAGTCGGTTTCGCAGGCCCTTGTACTTATAGAGGTCTACTTTCACGGAACCCACAAACATTTCGGCCTGAATGAGCACCGGAATTTTGTTCCGGTCGTCGGAGAGGAATACGGACACCGCGTTTTCCCCCTTGAACAGCTTGTTGCTGGGCATTTTGGGCACCAGCCGGATCACGCGGATGGCGCCGGCCTTGGTTTCTACTACTTCCCGGCCCTTGTAGGTCACGTCCATGCTGAACACGTTCTCGTCGAAGAAACCCTGCACCCGGATAACCTCCCCGGGCCGGCGCTGGTCGTAATTGACGGTGCGCAGAAAGTAAAAGCCGCTCACAATGTCCTGCACATTGTTAGGCACCTTGAACGTGTTCTTTTTCAGCGTGCTCTTGTCCTTCTTGTAGCTTTCGACGCCCGCTACGTCGTGCTGGTGGTCGAAGTCTACCGTTTCGTGCTTGCGGTAGTTATTTTCCTCGATGCTGCGCACGAAGCGCTGGGGCAGAATGCTGGTAGTGTCGATGTAAGTGCGCCAGGTGTCGCGGATGCGCAGGAAAAAGTCGAAGGAGCCGGTAGTACGCCCCGTAACAGTAGCGCGGTAACAGGGCCGCTCGTTTACGCGGTGCAGATTACCGTCGAGCTCAATGGTGGCCTCCGCCGCGTTGATGAGGCCGTAATGCACCTTGTATTGCAGCGTTTCGCCCCGCTCGAAACTGGTGTTGGTAAGGGACCGGGCCGCATCGGCGGGCGGACCAAAAGCAGCCAGCGGAAACAGGAGAGCGGGTAGTAAAAACCAGCGACGGGAAACCATGTAGGGAGCGACAAACAGTGAAGTAGCCGGTGTCTTCTCAAATGCGGTGCCAGTAAAGGTACTGGGATTCCGGGAGGGCAAAAAATGGCGGGGGCAAATGAGGCACTTTTGCCTGGCGCCGCAGCCAGGGCAACGTGACCGGATAGGCACAAAAAAGCTCCCCCAACGAGTTGGGGGAGCTGATATGGGCCCCGGTAAGTAAGGGGGAGGGGAGGTTTATTCTTCCACTTCGGCCGGCTCAACGGCTTCCTCGGCGTCCACGGTGCGGTCTTCCTCCAGCACGGCCAGGGCCTCCTCGGGGTTGCCTTTCACCTTGGCCCGGATCTGGGCTTCGATTTTGTCGGCCAGCTCGGGGTTGTCCTGCAGGATGGTTTTCACACCCTCGCGGCCCTGGCCGAGGCGGTTGCCGTCGTAGCTGAACCAGGAGCCCGACTTGGCAATAATGCCCATATCCACGCCCAGGTCCAGGATTTCGCCCACTTTGGAAATGCCTTCGCCGTAAATGATGTCGAACTCAATCACCTTAAAGGGCGGGGCCACCTTGTTCTTGGCCACCTTCACCTTAGTGCGGTTACCGGTGATGTTGTCCTTGTCCTCCTTGATCTGGCCGATGCGGCGGATGTCGAGGCGCACGGAGGCGTAGAACTTGAGCGCGTTACCACCGGTGGTGGTTTCGGGCGAGCCGAACATCACGCCGATTTTCTCGCGCAGCTGGTTGATGAAGATGCAGCAGCAGCCGGTTTTGTTGATGGTGCCGGTGAGCTTGCGCAGGGCCTGCGACATGAGGCGGGCGTGCAGGCCCACTTTCGAGTCGCCCATGTCGCCTTCCAGCTCGCCTTTCGGCACCAGAGCGGCCACGGAGTCAATCACGATGATGTCGATGGCGCCGCTGGAAATCAGCTGATCGGCAATTTCGAGGGCCTGCTCGCCATTGTCGGGCTGGGCGATGAGCAGGTTGGCCGTGTCGATGCCCAGCTTGCGGGCGTACACCGGGTCGAAGGCATGCTCCGCGTCGATGAAGGCCGCAATGCCGCCCCGCTTCTGCGCCTCGGCAATGCAGTGCATGGTGAGGGTGGTTTTACCCGACGACTCGGGGCCGTAGATTTCCACAATCCGGCCCTTGGGCAGCCCGCCCACGCCGAGGGCAATATCGAGGCCCAGCGAGCCGGTGCTGATAACTTCCACGTCCTGCACCTTGCTGCTGTCCAGCTTCATGACGGTGCCTTTGCCGTAGCTCTTGTCGAGCTTTTCGAGGGTGAGCTGGAGGGCCTTGAGCTTTTCAGCCTGCGGATTCGACTCTTTTTTGTCGGCTTTTTCAGCTTTATCGGAGTTTGCAGCCATTAGAATGGGGGTAAGAAGAAATGCTTAGGTTTGGTGAATGTAAGCGTTTTGGCCAGCCTACGCAACCCGCCGCCGGGGCGTTTTGGGGCCGGCTCCTGGTAACGCCGCCGGGCTATATTTTGTGCCCGCAATGCTAAAGAAATTCGTTGGATTCTGAAGTTTTTTTCTGTGCTAAAATTTTTAGAACAAAAGCCCCGCGCCAGAGTCCTGATTCTGACCGGCCTAGCGTGGCTGGCCACTGTTTCGGCCGCCTGGGCCCAGCTCGACAACCGCGCCTTTTTGTACCGTCCCCCGCTGGGGCCGGCCTACGAGCACCAGCTGCGGCTGGAGGTGCAGGGCTTTCTGTTTAATAAGGACAACGAGTACTTCAACAAGATTGACCCCGGCCTGACCTACTTCGGGGCCCAGCTGGCCCCGCGGCTGGTGTACTACCCGGCCGGTAACCTGCGGCTGGAGGCGGGCGTGTTTCTGCAGAAAAACTACGGCACGCGCCGGCTGCGGCAGGTGAGTCCGCTGTTCACGCTTACGTACCGCCAGGGCCCGCACCAGCTGGTGTTCGGCAACCTGGAGGGCCACCTGCACCACGGCTACATTGAGCCCCTGTTTGATTTTGAGCGGGTGATGACCAACCGGCTGGAGGAAGGTGTGCAGTATCAGTTGACTACCCCGCGCACCCGTCTGGATGCCTGGGTGAACTGGGTGCGCCAGCAGTATCGGTTCAGCAACTTTCAGGAAGAAGTAGCCGGCGGCTTCACCCTGGAGCACCGCCTGCTCACCGACTCTGCGCGGTGGCTGGTGGCGCTGCCGCTGCAGTTCACGGCCACCCACCGCGGCGGCCAGATTGATACCATCGACAAGCCCCTGCAAACCCTGTTCAACGGTGCGACCGGGCTGCGGGTGCGCCGGGGCCTTACGTCGCGGCTGGTCAGCGCCGTGCATTTCGATGGCTACCTGACCTACTTCAACGACTACTCTTTCACCGAGGAGCTGCCTTTTAAGAGTGGGACTGGCCTTTACCTGAACGCGGGAGCTGATACCCGGCTTTCCACCCTGCAACTGGCCTACTGGAGCGGCCGGGGCTACATCTCGCCCCTGGGCGGGCGCCTCTACCAGTCGGTGTCGTCCTCGCCGGTGGATGTAAATTACACCGAGCGGCAGCGGCAACTGCTGATTCTGCGCGTACTGCGCGACTACCGCCTGCCGGGCCACGTTATCCTGACCACCCGCTTCGAGCCGCTCTACGACCTCAACAACGGCCTGTTCGACTTCTCCTTCGCACTCTACCTGAATTTCAACCAGAGCTTTCTGCTCCGTACGCTTCGCCCCGCCCGGTAAGTGGGGGCCGCTCCCCGGCGGCGGATGCGCTTGGCTCAGGCCCGCTCTTCGCGGCGCAGAATGTAATAAAGCACGGCCGGGCCGCCCAGTATCCGGTGCAGCCAGGGCCGAGTGCGGGAGGGCAGGGGCTCGAACCCCACGGCTGCAGCCACGGCGAGGCTGCGGGGGTTATCGGGGCGGCAGCGGATGAGCAGGCGTTTGGCGTGCAACTGATCGAAGCCGAAGCCGGCCACCGCCGCCAGCGCCTCGCGGGCGTAGCCCTGGCCCTCGGCGGCAGCGGCCAGGTAATACCCGATTTCCAGGGTGATGGGGGGCGTCCAGTTGGGTTTGAGGCTGATGTCGCCGAGGTACTGGCCGGTCTGGCGGTGCCAGAGGCCCAGCACGTAGAGGCGGCCGGCGGTCCAGTCGTGGCGGAACTGGGTGAGCAGGCGGGCGGCGGCGGCGGGCGTGGTCGTAGTGGCCTCGCGGGCCGGGAAGGAGGGCCGCAACCGGGCCCGGTCGGCGTCGATGAGCCCGAAAAAGGCGGGGGCGTCCGGGGGCTGGTAGGGCCGCAGCAGCAGGCGCTCCGTCAGCAGCGAGGTATCGGGGGGCGCAGGCGTGGGGCAGGCAGCGTACATGATTTGGGGCCGGCAAAGGCGGCAGGACGGAATCAGGCGGGAAATTGGGCTTTAGAGTTGGTTTTCCAACCTCAACAGTGGAAACCTGGGCGGCCGGGAGTCGTTCAAAATCGTGTTTCCGGCCCACCGAATCAGCCCCGTAGGGCTTTTCGGTCAGGCAGCCGGTGCCAATTCCTCCTCCTTTCCAACCTCTATTATGTTAGGCAGACTCGCAAATAAAGTAGCCATTGTAACCGGCGGCGGCTCGGGTATCGGCGAAGCCATCAGCAAGAAATTCGCCCGCGAAGGCGCCTCCGTTGTGGTGGTAGGCCTCGATACCGACCCCGTACGCGCGGTGGTCGATGAAATTCTGGGCAGCGGCGGCCGGGCCATCGGCTACCTCGGCGACATTTCGGTGCAGGACGTGGCCCAGGACTGCGTGAAGGCCACCGTCAAGGAATTTGGCCGGCTCGATGTGCTGGTCAACAACGCCGGCGTATTCCCGGCCACGGCCGAGCTGGACCAGTATCCGGTGGATGCTTTCGAGTATATGATCAAAAACAACATCTACTCGGCATTCATGATGACGCGGGCCGCCCTACCCGAGTTGCAGAAAACCAAGGGCAACATCGTGTCGGCCGGTTCGGAAGCCGGGCACATGGGCTCGCCCATGATTACGCCCTACGGCGGCACCAAAGCCTGGGTCATGACCTTCAGCAAAGGCTTGGCCGTGGAGCAGGCCAAACACGGGGTGCGCGTGAACTGCGTCGGCCCCGGCCCTATCGACACGGCCTGGACCCACAAGGAAACCGGCCCGATGAACCAGAAAATGGAGAAAAACACGGTGGCCGGCGTACCCCTGGGCCGCCGCGGCACCCCCGAGGAAGTAGCCAACGTGTACCTGTTTCTGGCCTCCGACGAAGCCAGTTACGTGACCGGCGCCACGTATTTCGTGGATGGCGGCGTGACCATTTCCAAGAGCCTGCCGGGAGAAGAAGTGCCTTCCCACCTCAAGCAGCAGCCCGCCGGCCAGATAAAGCTGGAGCACAGCAAAGACGGCAATACCAAAGTGCGCGAAGAAGCCGCCGCCTCCATGTCCTGATCACGGATTGGCGCAGATTTCAATTGATTTCACGGATTTTGTGAACGTCTAAAAAAGCAGCCGCCACCCCAATCGGGGTGGCGGCTGCTTTTTTAGACGTTCACAAGCAGTGGAAGGCCGATCAGGCCGCTTCCAAAACCCGCGAAATTCGCATGGTGCCGCGCTGATTCGTGGTTAGCCTTTCTGCAGCTCCAGGCCGATGCCGGAACGCGACTGGGGCGGGCTGCCCAGGGTGAACTGGTTGCGCATCACGTTGATCTGGCGGGCGGCTTCGTTAAAGTACTCCAACCGGCGGATGAGCATTTCCTTGGTCAGCACGCGGCCTTCCGGGGTGCGCATCATCGCCTTTTTGTCATCGAGGATGCGTTGCATGAGGGCTTCGTGGCCGGCCTCATCGGCCCGGAACTGGGCGTAGAACTCGCGGACCTGCTCCAGCGGCGTTACGTCGGAAGAGAGGCGGAACTGGGCCCCGCCCTGGTTCAGGACTTCGCTCAGCACGTACACCTCCAGCGGCAAGGATACGTTCAGGGCCGTTGTGCGCACATCCAGCCCCGCTTCGAGGCCGCTGAGGATGATCTGCAGGTTGCGCTCAAATTGCTGGTAGTAACCGGCTGCTTCCATGTTGAGGTCTTAGGTGTTAGATTCTTAGGGCTTAGATGACGTGCTGGAAACTTGAGGTGTACAACGATAGAACGTTATCTAACCCCTGAGAACCGAACACCTAAGACCTCATTTAAAGTAACTCTTTTACAATCTGGTCCACCGAAATGCCTTCGGCTTCGGCTTTGAAGTTGCGCACCAGGCGGTGGCGCAGGATGGGCAGGGCGACGGCCTGCACGTCCTCAATGTCGGGGGAGTATTTGCCATGCAGCAGGGCGTGACACTTGGCACCCACAATCAGGTGCTGGGAAGCCCGGGGGCCGGCGCCCCATTCCAAAAGCTGGGTGGCACGGGCGGCGGCACGGCCGGTGTTGGGGCGGGTTTTGTGCACCAGCCCCACGGCGTACTCCACCACGTTATCGGCTACCGGCACCCGGCGTACCAACTGCTGAAAGGCCTCAATTTCGTCGGTGCGCAACACCTTGCCCACGGTGGCCTTGTGGTTGGAGGTGGTGTTCTTGACGATTTGCAGCTCGGCTTCGTAGCTGGGGTAGCCCAGCTCAATGTTGAACATGAAGCGGTCCAGCTGGGCCTCGGGCAAGGGGTAGGTGCCTTCCTGCTCGATGGGGTTTTGGGTGGCCAGCACGAAGAACGGGCGCTGCAAGGGGTAGCGCTTGCCGGCCACCGTCACGGCGTATTCCTGCATGCTCTCCAGCAGGGCCGCCTGGGTTTTGGGCGGCGTCCGGTTGATTTCGTCGGCCAGCACAATGTTGGCGAAAATCGGCCCCGGCACGAAGTGGAAGTCGCGCTGCTGGTTGAGCGTTTCCGAGCCCACGATGTCAGAGGGCATCAGGTCGGGCGTGAACTGCACCCGGTTGAAGGACAGGTCCAGCGAGTCGGCAATGGTCTGAATGAGCAGGGTTTTGGCCAGCCCGGGCACGCCCACCAGCAGGCAGTGGCCCTGCGAGAACACGGCCGTCAGCACCAGCTCCACTACCTCGTCCTGCCCAATAATGACTTTGCCGATTTCCTGGCGCAGCTGCTGGTAAGCGCGGGCCAGCGCGTCGGCGGCTTCTTTATCGGAGGAGAAGGGCATTTTTGGAGAAGCTAGGAGTTAGAAGCTAGGAGTTAGGATAACATAAGAAACAGGAACCGTCGGCAAGGTTAACTGCGAAGGAGAGAACGGCATTCTAACTCCTGGCTCCTGACTCCTAGCTTCTCTAATTAATCGAATTCAGCAGCTGGCAGCCGGCGTACTCGGGGTCGACCTCCAGGTACACGGTGCCGCGGTTGAGGGCAAACCAAGCGTCGAGGGCTTTGTTTTTCTTCTGGTTGAGGGCGGCGGCGGCAATTTTCTGGTAGTCGTCGTCGAGGTTGGCCTGGTGGGGCGCGGAGTTCGACTTCAGGTAGAGAATGCGCACGGCGTCCTTGCCATCCTCGGTGCGGTAGGGCAGGGGCGGCGTCACGCTGCCCACATTCATGGTGTCGATGGTGAAGAAAATGGCCGGGTCGAGCTGGTCGAGGGGCAGGTAGGTGCTGCCGTCGCGACGGTTCTGGAGCAGGCCGCCGTTGCCGCTGGTCAGCTTGTCGTCGGAGTTATCCTTGGCGGCTTTGGCGAAGCTCACGCTGTCGGCCAGAATGCGCAGGCGCACTTTGGCCAACTCCTGGGCCGCTTCGTTGGTATCGGCAGTACCGGTTTCGGGCTTGAGCAGAATGTGGCGGGTGCTGTAGGAGTCGCCCTTGCGCTCAATAAGCTGAATCAAGTGAAACCCGAACTGCGACTCCACGATGGGAGAAAGTCCGCCGGGCTCCAGGCGCAGGGCCGCCGCTTCGTACTCCGGCACCAGCTCACGGCGCTTGAAGAAGCCCAGGTAGCCGCCTTCCACGGCCGAACCGGGGTCCTGGGAGAATTCCTTGGCCAGGGTGGCGAAGTCCTCGCCAGCCACAATGCGGGCCCGCAGTTCGTTGAGCTTGGCCTGGGCTGCCTGCTTGGCTTTGGAATTGGTCTGGGCCAGCTTCACAATCTGGCCTACTTCTACCTCCGTGGAGTAGTAGGGCAGGCTGTCCTTGGGCATGCGGTTGAAGAACTGGCGCACTTCCCGGGGCGTCACCGACACCTTGCCGGCAATCTGCTCCTGCATTTTCTGCTGAATCAGCTGCTCCTTCACCTGAATGCGCAGGTCGTCCTTGAGGTCCTTGAGCGACTTGTTATAATACTCCTCCAGCTTTTTCTCGGAGCCAATCTGCTGCACGAAGTAAGCCATGCGGCGGTCCAGCTCGCTTTTCACCTGGGAGTCCTCCACCACCACGGAGTCGGTTTCGGCCTTGGCCAGCAGCAGCTTGTTGAGGGCCAGGCTCTGCAGGATTTTGCACTTGGTGTCGGGGGGCAGGGGTTTGCCCTCGGCCCGGGCTACTTCCTGGGCGTAGATGGTTTCCAGGTCCGATTTGAGCACAATCTGGTTGTCGACCTTGGCGATGATACCATCGACCACGCGCAGGCCCACCGGCCGTCCCACGCCCAGCTGAGCATACCCGGCCGAGGCCGAAACTAGCAGCAGGGCCGCACTCAGCAGTACCTGTTGGACCGGTACTCGCAAAAATTGAATCATGGAATCTTTCTCTAATACCCGCGCCGGCAACCGCACGGTGCAGGCCAGACGACTGACAAAACGCCAAAAGCCGCCCGTAAATTTCATCATAAATCCTTTCTCCGGCAAAAAAACCGGATTCGACCGGTTTCGGGCCGGCTCCGTTCTCCAGAGCCACTTCCGCCCCGCAGCGTTGCATGGGCCAGGTGGCGGAGCTATCCGGATCGGTTTGTGAAGTGAGGAAGTGCAAACGTCGTAGCGCAAGGGCTGGCGCACCGGTCGTCGCAAGAAATGGTTGTGAAGAGAGGAAGTGCAAACGTCATTCTGAGCGAAGGCGGAGCCGTAGTCGAAGAATCTCTACCGCTTCGTTGCGTTGCCGTCACAACGTCAGCACGCGAGATTCTTCGACTACGGCTCCGCCTTCGCTCAGAATGACGTTCCTTTTCTCACTTCTCACTTCTCACTTCTCACTTCTCACTTCTCACTTCTCACTTCGTCACCAGCTTGTCTACTTCCGACTGGTTGATGTTCACCGGGTACTGGGTGCGCAGCTGCTCAATCCACTGCTTTTCCAGGTAGTTCTGGTAGTCGGACGTGGCCTGGCCGCGGGCTTCCGACAGGGCTTTGGGGCCGGCCGGCAGCTGCTTGTCGATGATGATGGTGTAGAAGCGCCCGTCCACTTCAGTGGTATAGGTGCCGGGGGCGCTGGTCAGGAACTGGTCCACGGCTTTGTTGTCGCCCTTCTGGAAGCTGCGTTGCTGCACCTGCACGGCCAGCGGGTTCTGGGTGTTGAGGCTTTCTTCCAGGGCCACCGGGTTGGTACTGCTGAGGCTGAGCTGGGCATCGGCGGCGGCGGGCTTGCCGGTGGCCGTCTGCAATTGCTCGGCCGGTACGCCCAGCGTCGTCAGAAACTTGACGATGCTGGCGTTACGGCGGCCCGCCAGGGAGGCAGGTTCGCCGCGCTTGGTACGGCCGGTGATGGTCAGGGTGAGAGCCTTGTCGGCGGCCAGGCGCCCGGCCAGCTCCTCCAGCGAGGCGCGGCCGGCCGGCTCCACATCGGCCGTATTGGCGGCGAAGCTCACGCTGGCAGGCACGCCCTGGCGCACGGGGAAGCGGCCGGTTTTCAGCTGCTGCTGGGCCCGGGTGCGCAGTTCGGGCGAGGCGGCACTGAGCACGGTGGCCTGCACGCGGGGCTCCCACTGATAGTTGGCTTGGTTGGCGGCAAAGAACTGCTGCAGGCCCACCGTGTCCTCGATGGCCTTGCTCCACACCTTCTCATCCATGAGCTGGAACAGCAGAATACCGTCGCGGTACTCCTTCACCAGCATGCGGTAATCCTCGTACTTGGTTTCCAGGTTGGCCTTCTCGAACTCGGTCAGGCTCTGGTCCACGTACTGGTCGTAGAGCTGCTGCATGGCGAAGGCCGGGTCGGTGCCGGGGCGCGGACGCTGGTTCTGCTGGGCAAAAGTGAGGAAGTCGCTCACGAAGTAGGGCTGGCCCATGATGGTGAACAGAATCATCTTGCCTCCGTTGGCTTTGGCCTGGGCGGGCTTCAGGCCTTCGCCCGGCGTGAAGGTGTACTTCAGGCGGCCCGCTACCAGGGCCGTATCGGCTTTACCGAAGGCGTAGAGCTTGGCGGCCGGAATCTCGAGAAACTGGTTTTCCTGGCGTACGCGCTTGAGGAAGGCCGCCCGGTTCAGCTCCGAGCGCGAATCCTTGGAAACCTTGCTCTTGAGAGTGGGCTCCATGGCCTCAAACGAAGGCACGGGCTGCTTTTCAATCAGGCGGATAATGTGCCAGCCGTAGGGCGTCTGCACGGGCGGGGCCAGGTCGCCGGGCTTCTGGAGTTTGAAGGCCGCTTCCTCAAAGCTCGGAATCATGCGGCCGGTGCCGAAGGCGGGCAGCTCGCCGCCGTTGGCGGCCGAGCCGGCATCTTCCGAGAACTGCGTAACCAGCTTTTCCCAGTTTTCGCCCCGCTTGGTGAGGCGGTTGTAGAGCTCGTCTACTTTCTTGCGGGCCGTCACGGAGTCGGCGGCGGGCATGCCGGGCGTGGCCCGGATCATGAGGTGAGCCACCTTGATTTCCCCCTGGGCCTGGCGTACGTCGTTGACCTTGATCAGGTGGTAGCCAAAGCGCGTGCGCACCGGCTGCGACACCTGCCCGGCGGGCGTAGCGTAAGCCGCCGATTCGAAGGGATACACCATCTGCATGGCCGTGAAGTAGCCCAGCTTGCCGCCATTTTCGCGGGCCGATGGGTCCTCCGACGCCTGGCGGGCTACCTGGTTGAAGTCCTCGCCGCCGGCAATGCGCTGGCGCAGGGCCATCACCTTCTGGTAGGCCGCCAGCGTGTCCTTGGGGGCAGCATCGGGCATCAGGCGCACCAGAATGTGGGAGGCGCTGATTTCCTGGCTCATGCGGTCATATGCCTCGCGCACCAGCTGATCGGTCACGCTCTTTTCCGTGAGGTAGGGCTGGGCCAGCTGCTGCTTGTAGCCTTCCAGCTCGCGGCGGAATGCCTGGGTGGTATCGAGACCCCGCTGCTCGGCGGCCAGCACCTTGAGCTTGAAGTTGGTGTACAGGTCCAGGTACTCCTGCACGCTGGCCTTGGTGCCGAAGGCGGGGTCGGCGCTATTGTTTTTGCGGTAGACGTAGGCAAATTCCGAAGCCGGGACGGCCGTGGTTCCCAGCATTTCGACGGTGGCCGCGGCCGGGGTGGCGGTGGTGGATTTGGTAGCCTGGCACCCGGCCAGCAGCGTGGCCGCGGCGGTACCGGCAAACAAAAAGCGTTTGTGCATACGAAGGAAAAGGAATCGGCTGAGTGAGTCCACCGGCCGGGAAATACCCCGGAGGCGGATAGCTGACTAGCGCAATTTTACGGATTTTTTTTCGGCCGCCGCTGCCTGGTGTCTCTTGGGCTGGCCCACAAAAAAAGCACCCCGCGGGCGGAGTGCTCTTCTGGCCGGTGGCCGGCCCGCAACCCGGATCAGGCCAGGTGTTTATAAAGCCGGCAAATGTTGTGACTGTTGTGAGTCGTGAACTCCACCCGGTCCATGATGCGGTTCACCAGCATCATGCCCACGCCGCCCTTCTTACCGATGCGCACGTACTCCTGCAAATCGGGTTCCTGGTAGCTACCGGGCGAGTAGGAGGTGCGGTTGGTGTCTTCCAGCTCAATGCCAAACTCGTGGTTTTTGACGTCGACCCGCACATCCAGGTGCTTGGATTCGTCCTCGCCGTTGCCGTGAATGATGAGGTTGGCCACTACTTCGTCCACGGCCAGCACAATCTGATTAATCAGCACTTCCGAAAGCCCGTAGCCGGTCAGAAATTCGCTCACAAAATCGCGCACCACCTTGAGGTTGCGGCGTGTGCAGCTGATTCGGAGTGCCTGTTTCATCCCTTGGGGTGCGGTGCAGTCGGGTTAGGCGGCCTCGGCTTCGGCCAAAGACGGAACAATGGTCATCAGCGAATCGAGCCCCAGGATTTCGAATACGTTGTGGACTTTTTCCTGCATGTTGAAGAATATCAGCTTCACGTTGGCATCCTGAAACGTTTGCAGATGGGAGATGAATACGCCCAGACCGGCCGAAGAGATGTAGTTGAGCTGGCGGCAGTCGACCAGAATTTTCTGGTAGCGCAGGATTTCAGGCTTGCTCAGCTCGTTGTCCAGCAGCACGGAAGAGCTGGCGTCCAGTTCGCCGTCGAGCAGCAGGGTAAGCGTGGTATCGGTGGAGTTCTGAGTTATTTTCATGGGTTCGTGCTACGTTAAAGGCCCGCTTCGGGTTGAGCCGCCTTGAATTTAATTACCAGTAGCGTCTGGTCGTCGTGCATGGGCTGGCCCTTGCTGAACTCGTTGAGGTCCGTGAGAATGTACTCCTTGATCTGGTCGGCGTCGAGGTAGAAGGACTGCTCCAGCATCCGCAGCAGGCGGTCCTCGCCGTACTCGTCCTGGGCCGCGTCGCGGGCTTCCACGATGCCGTCGGTGTAAATCACCATCACGTCGCCCGGGTTGTAGTCGTAGAACTGGTTCTTGATGTGCTTCTCGTAACCGTCGTTGCGGATAATGCCCAGGCCCAGGCCCGTCGTGTGGAAGTAGGATACTTCTTCCTTGATGGAGTGATAGTAGAGCGTGTGGCAGTGGCCGGCGCGGGCGAATACGAAGCCGCCGTGCTCGTAGTCGATAATGTAGAGCGAGGCCGTGATGAAAGCCGATTTTTCGAGGCAGCGGCCCAGCGCGTCGTTGGCCTGGGCCATGAACTTGCTGGGCACCGGAAACTTCTCCCGTTCGTTGCGGGCCAAGGGGTTTTCCTGCATCAGGGCGTGGAAAATTCCCTTCATCTGGGCCACGTGGAAGGCCGCCGTCACACCCTTGCCCGATACGTCGCCGATGAGCACGGCCAGGCGCCGCCCGGGCAGGTGCAGGAAGTCGTAGAAGTCGCCGCCCACCTCGGTGGCCGACACGGCGTGGGAGCTGATTTCAAACCAGTTATCGATGGGCAGGTTTTTCGGAATCAGGCTCTCCTGCACGGCCGAGGCAATCTTGAGCTCGTCCTGCACGCGCTGGGTCAGCAGCGAGGCCTGAATCAGCTGCAGGTTTTCGATGCTGAGCACCGTCTGGCTGGCGAAGGTTTGCAGAATGCTCAGGTTCTCGCGGTCGAAGGCCTGGGCGTACTGCTTGAGCATGTAAATGTTGCCGTACTGCCGCTTGCTGGAGTGCAGGGGCATCACCATGAGCGACCCGTAAGGCAACTCCAGCTGCCGAAAGCTGCTGTTGGCCAGGTCGTTATTGAGGTACTCGATGTTGTTGAGGTTGTAATCGGTGAGCAGCTGCCGGATGGCCTCCCCCTGCTCGGGCCGGAGCTGGTAGAGCTGGCCGGTGTACTCGTTTTCAACGTCTTCCACCAGCAGCCAGGCCGCGTCGGCCCCCACCGTCTGAATGGCGGAGTCGAAAAACATGCGGTACACTTCCTCGGGCGTCTGGCCGCGCTGAATCAGCTGGGTAAGACGCTGCATGCTCAGAATCTCTTCCCGCTTCTGCTCGAATACGCCCGCCGTAGGCAGGTTGAAGAGCGTGACGAGCAAGCCCATCAGGGCGTAAAAGCCCGCAAAAAAGGCATTCAGCAGCAGAAAAGCGTTCTGGGTGGGGGGAGCCAGCAGGCGTAGAACGGTCTGGGTGTGCTGGAAGTAAAACACGAACAGGCCCATAACCAGAATAACGGCCAGCTGGAGCAGCACAGCTTCCAGCTTCTGGCGGCGGTTGAGGTAGGCCACCCACTTCTGCCGCCCGCTCAGGTAGGCTCCGAAAGCGGCCAATACCCCCAGCAGGCCGGTCGCCAGCCCCAGCGGGGGCGTCCAGGACAGGAGCCGCAGCAGCAGGGTAACGCCCAGCAGAATCTCAAACCACAGCCACTGCCGCCGCAGTCGTTCGGTACCGTGAAACAACACCAAAGAGCGCCAGGTGTAGTTGGTGCGGGCCAGTAGCAGTACGAACAGGCCTACGTTGATGGTATAGAAGACGGTGAACAGCACGGAGCCGGCCGCTGGCAGGGGCTGCTGAGCGTAGTGCATGCCCAGGTGCAGCCCCACGCAAACCGCCGCCACCAGCGCCGGACCCAGCACCAGGTGGCGCAGCAGGCGGTTGAAGTCGATGCCCCGCAGCCGTTCCGTCTGGTAGCGCTCCTGCAGGAAGATGGCGGCCGTAAACAGGGCCTGCAAGCCGAGCAGCAGCCAACCGGGCGGCGTGGGCAGCCCCGCCATCAGGGTGGGATGGACGTAAAGCAGTGTGCAGATCAGCAGGGCTAACCAACTCAGCACGGAAAAAGGCAACAGGAAGGGGTGGATCTTCCGAACGAACGACATGTAGGGGGACTAAGGAAGCGGAACGGAGAACCGAACGGGTGGACAAGATACGGGCTGCCAGCCGAAAACCGCAACGCGGTGCTAAAGTCCTCGGCGCGGCGCGGCGGCCACTCCGCCGAAGCCAGCCAATCTGTGCCGGCCGGGTATTCCAATGCTGGCAGGTGGCCGGGAAGCAGTGCCCGTCGTCACTTGCAGTGGCGGCGGCCCGGAAACCGAAAAGGCCAACGCCCCCCAGGGAAGCGTTGGCCCATGCCGTAGGGTCGGGCCGAAACCGGCCGTGCCCCTAGCGGCTGCTGTAGTTCGGCGACTCGCGGGTAATCTGCACGTCGTGGGGGTGCGACTCGCGCAGACCGGCGCCGGTGATGCGCACGAAGCGGGCCTCGTGCAGGCCCTCAATGGTGGCCGCGCCGCAGTAGCCCATGCCGGCCCGCAGGCCGCCCGTGAGCTGGTAGAGCACTTCGGCGGCCAGACCCTTGTAGGGTACGCGGCCCACGATGCCCTCGGGCACGAGCTTCTTCACGTCGTCCTCGGCGTCCTGGAAGTAGCGGTCCTTGCTGCCTTCCTCCATGGCTTCCACCGAGCCCATGCCGCGGTAGCTCTTGTACTTGCGGCCCTCGAACAGGGTGACTTCGCCGGGGGCTTCCTCGGTGCCGGCCAGCAGGGAGCCCACCATCACGGTGCTGGCGCCGGCGGCCAGGGCCTTCACCACGTCGCCGGAATACTTAATGCCGCCATCGGCAATGAGGGGCACGCCGGTACCTGCGAGGCCGCGGGCGGCTTCGAGCACGGCCGAGAGCTGGGGCACCCCGATGCCGGCAATGATGCGGGTGGTGCAGATGGAGCCGGGGCCCACGCCCACCTTCACGGCGTCGGCACCGGCATCGGCCAGGGCGCGGGCGCCTTCGGCCGTGGCCACGTTGCCGGCAATGATGTCGAGGTTGGGGAACTGCTGCTTGAGGTTGCGCACGGCATCGAGCACGCCCTTGCTGTGGCCGTGGGCGGTGTCCACGCTCACCACGTCCACGCCGGCTTCCACCAGGGCAGCCACACGCTGCGCCAAATCGGCGGTAACGCCCACGGCGGCTCCCACGCGCAGACGGCCCAGCTCGTCCTTGCAGGCGTTGGGCGTGCGGCGGCGCTTGCGGATATCCTTATAGGTGATGAGGCCCACCAAGCGGCCTTCCGGGTCGATAACGGGCAGTTTCTCCACTTTCGAGTCCTGCAGAATGTCTTCGGCGGCGGCCAGCTCGGTGCCGGCCTTGGCCGTTACCAGCGGCGTGGCCGTCATCACGGCCGTTACCGGCCGGCTCATGTCCTTCTCGAAGCGCAGGTCACGGTTGGTAAGAATGCCCTTGAGGCGGCGCTCGGCGTCGATGATGGGAATGCCGCCGATGTTGTTGTCGCGCATCAGCTTCTTGGCGTCGGCGAGGGTGGCGGTTTCTTCCAGCGTGAAGGGGTCGAGAATCATGCCGCTCTCGGAGCGTTTCACGCGGCGCACCAGCTCGGCCTGGGCCCGGATGCTCATGTTCTTGTGGATGATGCCGATGCCACCTTCCTGGGCCAGGGCAATGGCCATGTCGGCCTCGGTCACGGTATCCATGGCGGCCGAAACGAAGGGCAGCTGGAGGCGGATGTTACGGGTGAGCCGGGTGCTGGGGTCGGCGTCGCGGGGCAGCGTTTCCGAATAACCGGGCAGCAGCAGGACGTCGTCGTAGGTTAGCGCCTCGAAGGCAATTTTGGCAGCGTGGTCGGCCATGGCAACAAGAAGGTTAGGTGCTACTTATTGCCGGACAAAGCTACGGCGGAAAGTTGGGTTTCCGTGCCTGCCCCGCCGATTAACCGTTGTATTTGTGTGACGCCGCCGTAATAATGCCGGCCCCGCCCGAAAACCCCCGGCCCGGTTCGGCAGTTAAACCACTTCGCTGCTCGACTACCGGGCCGGCGTTTCTCGAAATCGAAACAACCCTTCGTATGTCCACCACCAAAAACTGGTTCATTACCGGCGTCAGCTCTGGATTCGGCGCCTCGCTGGCCGATTTGCTGCTCGAAAAAGGCGATAAAGTGGCCGCCACCTTCCGCAAAAAGGAGCAGGCCGAAGAGTTTACCAAAAAAGCAGACGGCAAAGGCTACGGCTTCGTGATGGAAGTCACCGACGAAGCCCAGGTGAAGCAGGCCATTGCCGACGCCATCAGCCAGCTCGGCCACCTCGACGTTATCGTCAACAACGCGGGCTACGGCTCGCTGGGCAGCATCGAGGAAATCGATGCTGAGGAAGTACACCACCAGTTCGACGTGAATGTGTTCGGGCCCCTGCACGTGCTGCGGGCCGTGCTGCCCCACCTGCGCGCGCGCAAGAGCGGCCACGTGCTCAACATCACCAGCATCGGGGGGCTGAAAACCTTCCCCGGCGTGGGCATCTACAATGCCAGCAAATTCGCCCTGGAGGCTATTGGCGAGAGCCTGGCCCAGCAGGTGAAACCGCTCGGCATCAAAGTCACCAACATCGAGCCCAGCGGCTTCCGCACCGAGTGGGCCGGCAGCTCGGCCACCTACGTCGATACGGCCATTGAGGACTACCGCAGCACCGTGGGCGAGAACCTGAAAGGCATCCAGAGCTACAGTGGCAAGCAGCCCGGCGACCCCGACCGCGCCGCCCGCATCATGTACGAACTGGTACACCAGGAAGGCGACGCGCCCCTGCACCTGCCCCTGGGCAAAGCCGCCGTGAAAGGCGCCCGCGAGAAGTTCACCAGCCTCGTGGAGGAGCTGGCCGCCGTGGCCGACACCGGCGACTCGGCCGACTTCCCGTCATAGATTTTAGCGTTTAGAACGCAGAGCCTGGAACGTCCTTCCGAGCGGAGCCGAGGAATCCCGCGTGCTGATGTTGTGATAGTAACTCAACGTCAGCCCGCGGGATTCCTCGGCTCCGCTCGGCAGGACGTTCTGCTCTACTGACAACGACATCCTGCCAATTATTCATCCGCCACGCGGCGGCGGAAATCGGGGTGGAAGCAGAGGCTAAACTGCAGGTTTTCGTTCATCTCGAAGCGGCCGTTTTCCCGGGGCGACTGCACTAGCTGATTGAGGTAGCCGATTTCGATGCCCGTCGCCTTGCTTAGCTGGTAGCCCAGGGCAGCGTAGGCGCGGTTCTGCTTGATGAGGCCAGCCGTTTCGCGGCGCCCGAACCCGAGGAAAACCTCATCCGACACCGTCACGAACGGGATGCCGGGCGCCATCTCCTTGCCGATGAGGGGCATGGTCAGGCGAAGCTGGTAACGCATGCGGTTCAGGAACACGTGGGGGGCGGTGGGCTGGAGCTGCACCCAGCGTTGCTCCAGGCGGTAGCGGTGCTGCACCTGCACCCGGCTGCCGGTATCGTGGAACTGCACCTGCTGGTAGAGGCGGTGCTCGGGGCCGATGGGAACGGGGTAGCCCGCATCCGGAAAAGACTGCGAAAAGGCGTAGCCGCCGGTCAGCAGCAGGTGGTCGGTGGCGTAGTAGTTGGCCCCGGCGCGCAGCACGTTCTGCAAACCCAGCGCCGAGGTGTGAGTGCGCAGCACCTGGGCCTCGGCGTGCAGGCCCCAGCGGGCACTCAGGCGCACGTCGCTCAGAAACATAAGCCAGGTATTCGTCTGGCTGGGGCGGGCGGCGGAAGAAGGAGCCGTTAGCTGCTGGGCCGCGCCCGGGTGCAGTAACAGCAGCAGCAGGGCCGGCAGCAGCTTCAGCGCCCGAAGGAAGGCGGTAGAAGTTTGCATAAGCCAATGTTACTGAATTGTTACCCGTATTACCTAATTGTTACTGTTAAGTTTTAAGTGGTTGTCGGTGAATAGATAGGAAGGCTTGCTGAAAGGTAGAAAGCCGGCCCGTGAGGACTAAACGGCCCTAGCCAGCCGGGCAGAGTTATAAACCGTTCTGCTTCTTGGTGCCCCGGATGGCCTGGGCCTCCAGTGGGTTTTCGGGCCAGTAATGTTTGGGGTAACGGCCCCGCAGGTCCTTGCGCACCTCAAAGTAGCTGCTGGTCCAGAAGCTGCGCAGGTCGCGGGTTACCTGGGCGGGGCGGTAGCCGGGGCTGAGCAAATGGAGCGTGAGGGGCACCCGCCCGCCGGCCACGGTGGGCGTATCGAGCAACCCGAACACTTCCTGGAGGCGCACGGCCAGCACCGGGGTGGCGGGCTCGGCGTAATCAAGGCGGATGCGGGAGCCGGTGGGCACTTCCAGGTGGGTGGGGGCGAGGCGGTCGAGCTCCTGGCGCTGGGCCCAGCCGCCCGGCAGCCGGCCCAGCAGGGCTTCCGCGAAATCAATCCGGCCCAGGGCCACCAGGGATTTTACGTCCGTCAGGTAGGGGCTCAGCCAGTCGTCGAGTTCCGCCAGCAGGGCCTCATCCGATACGTCGGGCCAGTTTTCGGGGAAATGATAGTGAGCGAAGGCCAGCCGCTCCCGCAGGTGGGTGGCCGCCTCGGGCCAGGGCAGGGCCCCGATGCCGCCGGCCCGCACCGCCCCCAGCAGGGCTTCGGTCACCAGGGCCGGGTCGGGGTGGGGCAGGTGGGCGTCGGAGAGGACCAGGGCGCCGAGGCGGCGCAGGCGGCGGGCCGTTACGCGGCCGGCGGCTTCGTCCCAGCGCACCTCGTCGCGGCTCTCAATCTGGCCCGCAAAGTATTCTTCCAGCTCGGCCCGACTCAGGGGCGCGGCCAGGCTGGCCCGGGGCTGGGCGGTATAGCCATCAAGGGCGGCCACGGCAAAAAACTGGTCCTGCTGCCCGAAAAACTCGGCCGCCAGGGTGGCGCGCTGCCCGCTGAGCAGGCGCACCCGCTCGGGTGTTTCGCGCTGGGCGAGGCGGTCGGGGTAGGCCAGGGCGGCCAGCAGTCCGGCCGCATCGGGCTCAATGGGCCCCTGGGCGCCGGCCCGCTGGCGCAGCACGGCGGCCGCCTCGCGCACCCGGCGCAGCCCGGCCTGGTCGGGCACGAGGCCGGGCAGGGGGGCGCGGCCGGTGTGCAGGGCCTCCAGGCGCAGGCGCAGATCGGGCGGACCGAAGGAGCCATCGGCGGGGCGCAGGATGTCGCGCTCGGTGAGCAGGGCGGCCAGCGCGCAGGCCGTAGCCCCGTGCCCGATTTCCTGCCCCCGGGCCACCAGGTGGGCCAGGCGCGGGGCCAGCCCCAGCCGGGCCAGCGCCCGGCCGTGGGCGGTGGGCACGCCGGTGGGCAGCACCGCTTCCAGGCGCCCGAGCAGGTCCCGGGCCTGCGCCAGGGCCGGGGCCGGGGGCGCATCGAGCCAGCGCAGGGCAGTGGCGTCGGGGGCTCCCCAGAGGGCCAGCTCCAGGGCCAGCGGGCTCAGGTCGGCGGTCAGGATTTCGGGGGGCAGGTGGGCGGGCAGGTCCCGGAACTCGGCTTCGGTCCAGAGGCGGTAGCAGGTGCCGGGGCCGAGGCGGCCGGCCCGGCCCCGGCGCTGGTCGGCGGCGGCCTGGCTGGCGGGCTCGGTGCCGAGGGTGGTGAGGCCGATGCGGGGCTCGAAGCGCGGAATCCGGGCGTAGCCCCCATCCACCACGATGCTCACGCCCTCAATGGTGAGGCTGGTTTCGGCAATGCTGGTGGCCAGCACCACCTTGCGGCGGCCGGCCGGGGCGGGGCGCAGCGCGGCATCCTGCTGCTCGGCGGGCAGTTCGCCGTGCAGCATATGGATGTCAATAGTATCGGGTAGCGAGGCCAGCTTGTCGGCCACCCGGCGCTGGTCGGCCAGGCCGGGCAGGAACACCAGCACGTCGCCGGTGGGGTGGTCGCGCAGGGCTTCGCGCACGAGCACCAGCACCAGGTCCTGGAGCTTTTCGTGGGGGCGGCGGGAGGCAGCGGCGGCCCGCTGGGGGCTCAGGTAGTGGGTTTCGACGGGGAACATGCGGCCCCGGCTGCTCACCACGGGGGCGCCCAGCCACCGGCCCAGCCGCTCAGCATCCAGCGTGGCCGACATCACCAGCAGGCGCAGATCGGGCCGCAGCACCTGCTGGGCATCCAGGGCCAGGGCCAGGCCGAGGTCGGCCTGCAGGCTCCGTTCGTGAAATTCATCGAAGACCACCGCCGCCACGCCCTCCAGACCCGGGTCGTCCTGGAGCTGGCGGGTGAGGATGATTTCGGTGACCACCTCGATGCGGGTTCTGGCCGATACCTTGCTTTCGAGCCGCATGCGGTAGCCCACGGTCTGGCCCACCGGCTCGCCCAGCAGCTGGGCCAGGCGGGTAGCTGCCGCCCGGGCCGCCAGCCGCCGGGGTTCCAGCACAATGATTTTCTGGCCCGCGCACCAGGCCGCTTCCAGCAGGGCCAGCGGCACCACCGTGGTTTTACCGGCTCCGGGCGGTGCCTGCAGCACCGCTATGGGGTGGCTTTCCAGGGTGCGCAGCAGCGCCGGCAACGCCTCCAGAATGGGCAGTGCGAGGGCCGTCAGACGGTCGGATAACGAAGAGGCGGGCAGCATACCGAATGGGCAAGGTTAGCGCGTGAGTAGTTGGAGCCGCGAAGTTGGGCAAAGCCGCTGCATAAGTGGGCCAGCGGCGGCAACGATAAGGTGCGTTTTTTTGGACTGATGCGCTCTGAATAGTAGTTCAACAGGTATTAATTACGCTTGAGCGAACAAGGGTGTAACTTTTGATGAAAAAAATCACACTTTTGCACATCGTGGACAACCTGCTTCACCACGCAACGCTCACTTATTTATTTCATTTCGCTCATGTTCAAACCGCTACTTCGTCTGTTTTTTTGCCTGTTGCTGCTGAGCACGGGCGTTTTTCAACTGGCTTGGGGGCAAGGCCCATCGGTTATTGATACACCACCGACCGCCCCGCTGACGTGGTTTATCAAGCAGAACCAGCAGATGGTGGTGCGCCGCGGGGCCGCCGTCATGCCCATGGACCGCGACGTGACTCTGGCCAACGGCGCACGTATCAGCCATACTACCGGCAAGGTGGAGCTGCTCACGGGCGGCAGCATGCCCCTGCAGGAAGGCGAGGCCATGAGCCAGAACGGGGAGCTGGTGGGCAGCCAGCGCGCCCTGCAGCTGGGCCTGACCCCGGCGGCCATAACGGTAACGCCAGGCGCGCCGGCTATGCTAACGGTAGTATCGGTGCCGGTAACCCCAGCCGTGGCACCAGCTGGAGCTCCGGTTGCTGCGCCAGCTTCGGCCGTTGCCGCCCCCCCGGCATTTACCTATCAGCCTGCCGCGCCGGTGAACGGCAAGCTCAAGGGCGTGGTGGAACTGGGGGCCAGCGGCTTCAACTCCTTCATTATCCGGGTAGACAAACAGCAGAACTGGAAGCTGGAAAAATCGGACTTCGGCAACAGCCTGGTCATGGAAAATCTGGCCACCGACGACGATGTGCGCAAGGGCCTGAAAAGCTACATCGGGCAGATGCTCGACTATGGCGTGGGCGGCAAGGATATCCACTTTGTGGTAAGCTCCGGCGCCACCATGGCCGCCGTAACGCGCCGCATCATTGCCACCCTCAAGGAACTGGGTTACGTGGTAAACACCGTGACGCCTGAGCAGGAAGGGGCCCTGGCCCTGAAAGCAGCCCTGCCGCCCACGTTCACCGATAAGGCGTTTGTGGCCGATATCGGCTCGGGCAATACCAAGATTTCCTGGACCCAGGACGCGCTGCCCAAAGCCCTGGATACGTATGGTGCCAAATACTACCAGAAAGGAATTTCCGACGCGGACGTGGCCCGCGACGTGACCAGCAACGCCCGCCAGGTGCCCTCGGCGCTGCGCCAGACGTGCTTTATCATTGGGGGCGTGCCCTACGAACTGGCCAAAATCAACCGCCAGGGCCAGGAACGGTATACGGTTCTGAGCGCCCCGGCGGCCTACGCCGAGCTGCCCAATGCCAAAACCAAAGCGGGCCTGACCATCTATAAAGCCCTGGCCGAAACGACCGGCTGCCAGCAGTTCGTCTTCGACTGGGATGCCAACTTCACCATTGGGTACCTGCTGAGTCTGCCCTAAAGCAGCCCCGCACCCGCCCCGAAGAAAGCGCCGACCTGGATCTACCTGAGTCGGCGCTTTCTTTGGGGCGCATGGCTACCATTCCCCGGGCTCTTGGCTGCGGCCAGTGGATCAGTAGAGCGCCACGGAAGCATCCACGCGGCGGCTCCAGGCATCGATGCCGCCGCGCAGGTTGAGCAGGTTGGTGTGCTCGTGGCGGTGCTGCAGGTAGGCCAGCGCCTGCATGGAGCGCACGCCGTGGTGGCAGATGAGCACTACGGGCCGGTCGGTGGGCACTTCCTCGGCGCGGCGGGCCAGCTCGCCGAGCGGAATTAGCTGGCTGCCCTCGATGCGGCAATAGGCATGCTCCTCGGGTTGGCGCACGTCGAGCAGCACCAGGTCTTCCCCGTTTTGCAGGCGGGCGTGAAGGGCTTCGGGCGTGAGTTCGGGCAGCATGGCAGACGGGAAAAAAACAGGGAAAAATCCGGTGATACCGCAAAAATACCCTAATGCTCGTTAGCTTTGGCCACTTGGCCGCCGGGTTTGTGGGTAGGCGGCGGCCCCGGGGCCGGGAGGTTGTTCGGTTGGCCGATGATGGTTTACTGCCCGTACTTTAGCTGTTTTTGCGTGTCGGAGTCGATATATGCTTTCTGGACGGCCGCGGCCGGGGGAAGTCCGCTGGAGTGGGTGGCCGTGCTGACGGGTTTTGCCTGCGTATGGCTGGCGGCGCGCGAGTCGCTCTGGAATTTCCCGGTGGCCATCGTGAGCTGCGGGCTGTACGTGTTCGTGTACCGGCACAGCACCCTGTACGCCGATATGGGCCTGCAGGTGGTGTTTATCGGGCTGGCTTTGTATGGCTGGTACCAGTGGCTGCACGGCGGACAGAACCGCGCCCAGCTACCCGTTTCGCGTACGACCCGCCCCGAATGGGTGGGCTGCGCCGCCTTTGTGGTCGTGTTCACGCTCGGCCTGGGCTACTACCTACGGCACCATACCGATGCCACCCTACCTTACTGGGACGCCTTTACTACGGCCGGTAGCCTGGCCGGGCAGTTTCTGCTCATTCGCAAGCGCCTCGAAAACTGGTTGGTCTGGGTAGTGGTCGATATCATCTACGTGCCCATTCTCTGGTACAAGCACCTATACCCTACCAGCGCCCTCTACGCTCTTTACCTGGCCCTGGCCGTGTACGGCTACGTGGAGTGGCGGCGGACCCTGCGCCGGCCGGCCGCCCTGGTTTTACCTGTTTGCTGAATGTTGCTCGTGCCTGCTTTCACCTTGCTTCCCCACCCGCCTGTTTCCGCCTGCTGATGTTGCGCGTTGCCCTGACCGGACCCGAATCGACGGGCAAAACCACCCTTAGCCGTCTGCTGGCCGAGCATTACCGCACCAGCTGGGTGCCCGAGTACGCCCGCCACTACCTGGAGCGGCACGGCGCCAACTACACCATCAGCGACCTGGAGCAGATTGCCCAGGGCCAGCTCCGGGCCGAAGATGAGGCCTTTCGGGAGGCCCGGCACCGGGGCTATCCGGTGGTGTTTTGCGATACGGATCTGCTGGTGATAAAAATCTGGGCGGAACACGCCTTCGGCTACTGCCCCGACTGGATTCTGCGCCGCCTTGAGCAGCAGCAGTACGATCTGATTCTGCTGCTGAACGTGGATTTGCCCTGGCAGCCGGACCCGTTGCGGGAGCATCCGCATCACCGCCAGTATTTCTTCGACCTCTTCCAGCGCGAACTCCGCGGGCAGTTGTCGAACTTTGCCGAGATAAGCGGCCTGCCCGCGCAACGCCTGGAACAGTCCATTTTTCACGTGGACATGCTGCTGGGCCGCGACCCGGACGCCGGCTTGGCCGGACTGCCGGGCTAACCTTCCGGCCGGCTCGCCGTTTCTTCCTGCATTCCCCCGCCTTGCTGGCCTCATGACCTATACTCTCGAAAACGCCCAGTGCCGCGTGGCCATCAGCCAGCTGGGAGCCGAACTTTGCAGCTTCGTACGAACCGACCTGGCCGATGGCCCGCTGGAGTACATCTGGTCCGCCGACCCCGCCTACTGGGGCCGCCACGCCCCGGTGCTGTTTCCGGTGGTGGGTCGCCTGCCCGATAACCGCTACCACCACCAGGGCCAGGCGTATACCCTGGGCCAGCACGGCTTCGCCCGCGACCGGGAGTTTACGCTGGTCAGCCAAAGCCCCAGCGAGCTGCTGCTAGAATTACGCGCCGACGCCGCAAGCCGGACCGTTTATCCGTTTGAGTTCCGGCTGCGCATCCGCTACCAGCTGACGGGGAGCATGCTCACAGTCGGCTGGGAAGTAGCGAATCCGGGCCCGCAGGAGCTGCTGTTCAGCATCGGGGCCCACCCGGCCTTCCGCTGCCCGCTACAGCCGGAGGAATCGTTCGAGGACTACGAATTCGTCTTCGACCACCCCGTAACCCTGGAGCGCCACTTGCTGGAAGGCGGCCTGCTCAGCGGCCAGACGGCCCCGCTGCTGCACGAGCAAAGGGTGCTGCCCCTGCGCTACGAGCTGTTTGCGGAGGATGCGCTGGTGTTCAAGCACTTCGATTTCACCCACCTCACCCTGCGCAGCCGCCGCTCGGGCCGGAGCGTGCGCGTCCGTTTCGACGGCTTCCCGTACCTGGGCCTCTGGACGCCCCGGCCGGGGGCGCCCTTCGTCTGCATTGAGCCCTGGCAGGGCATTGCCAGCGCCATAACCGGCTCGCCCGAGCTTTCCGATAAGGAAGGCATCCTGAGCCTGACACCCGGCCAGCAGTTTCTCACCACCTATAGCATTACCGTTGCCTAACTCCCCGATGACCTCCGAACTGACCATCCGCCCCATTAAGGCGGCCGAAACCTACGCCCTCCGCCACCAGGTGCTCTGGCCCGAGGAATCGATGGCCTATATCAAGCTCAATAACGACGAAACCGGCTTCCACTTCGGGGCCTACCGCAACGCCAAGCTGGTATCTGTTATTTCCCTCTTCATTGATGGCAACGTGGCCCGCTTCCGCAAGTTTGCCACCCGCCCCGACTGCCAGGGCCAGGGCATCGGTTCCCAGCTGCTGCGCCACGTCATTAAGGAGGCCCGCACCCAGGGCGCCCGCCGCCTCTGGTGCGACGCCCGCGCCGTAAACGAGAACTTCTACCGCGCCTTCAAGCTGGAGCCCGAAGGCAACCGCTTCTACCGCGGCACCATCCCCTACGTGCGCATGGCCCGGGATTTATAGGGTTTAGGTCTTAGGTCTTAGTAACTGGAGATTAGAACTTAGCAGAACGTCCTTTCGGGCGAAACGGAAAATCTCGCGGGCTACTCGTTGAAACAATGTTCATCGAGTAGCCCGCGAGATTTTTCGTTTCGCCCGAAAAGGCGTTTATCCCTAATCCCTAATCCCTAATCCCTAATCCCTAATCCCTAATCCCTAATCCCTAAGCACGGGGCGGCGGTTGTAGTCGGGTTCCCAGTCGTTGATGGGGCGGGAGATGCCGGGGGGCAGGTCGAAATCGGGCAGGCCGTCGTCGAGGGGTTCTCCACCTTCGTCGTCGTTGTCGGGGGCGGGCGGCTGGCGGGAGCGGTGACGGGGCAGTACCCACAACAGGCCCGCGAACAGAAAGGCCACAAACAAGTACAGAAGGCTGGTAATAGTCATGACGGAGGAAGCTGAAGAGCGACAACCAAAGACACCGGAGCCGGCCGGCTCTGGTAGTGCAAACGGCCGGCCGGGGCGCCTGGTTTAGGAGTAACCCACTTTATTTAAGTCAGCGGCTGCTATTTCTAATTTACTTGATTATCAGTAGAAATCGAACCGGGAAGGAGTTTATTTGTGGCATCCGCGGCCGCCCCTGGGCGACGATGCGGCGGGCTAGAATGGGCTTTTTGCAGGTAGGGCACTGAAATCGGAAACCGGCGCGTACCTTTGCGCCCTAGTTTAGGGGTGCCCCGTACCGGGAGTGGTGCGTGGCTGAGATCATACCCATTGAACCTGTCCGGGTAATGCCGGCGAAGGGAACAAACGATCCGCGAGCGACAAGCCGAAGGCCCCGACCCCTGGGGCCCGGTCCGTTCCACTTTTTCCAGTTTTCACTGTTGAAAAATTTTCTACCCACCGGCGTGGCGCTTCTGGCGCTGTCCGGTCCGGCATGGGCGCAAGGTCCCGTGTCCGGCACGCTTACCGATGCCCGCACTGGCCAACCCCTGCCCGGCGCCACCATCCTGCTCGATAACGCTGCCCGCGCCGCCACCGACGCGTCGGGCAGCTTCACGATTCCGGCCGTGGCGGCCGGCGTGCACGAGCTGCGTATCACGTTTGTGGGCTACGAGCCGCTGGTGCGCCAGCTGCAGGGCCAAGCGGCGGCTCAGCGCCTGGCGGCCACGCTGCAGCCCGGCGGCATCCTCACCGGCGAGGCCCTCGTGACGGCCAGCCGCGCCAACGAGCGCACGGCCATGGCCTACACCAACGTGAGCAAGGAAGACCTGGCCCAGCGCAATTTCGGCCAGGACCTGCCCTACCTGCTCGACCAGACGCCTTCCGTGGTGGTGACCTCCGACGCCGGCGCGGGCGTGGGCTACACCGATATCCGCATCCGGGGCACGAGCACCACGGGCATCAACATGACCATCAACGGGGTGCCGCTCAACGATGCCGAATCGCGCGGGGCGTTTCTGGTGAACCTGCCGGATCTGGCCTCGTCGGTGAGCAGCCTGCAGGTGCAGCGCGGCGTGGGCACCAGCCAGAACGGGGGCGCGGCTTTTGGGGCCAGCGTGAATATCAGCACCCTCGACAACCGCCGCGAGGCCTACGGCGAAACCCAGAACAGCGTCGGCTCCTTCGGCACGGTGAAGAATACGGTGCAGTTCGGCACCGGCCTGATCGGGGAGCATTTCACAGTAGACGGCCGCCTCTCGCGCATCAAGTCCGATGGCTACATGAACCGGGCGTCGTCGGATCTGAAGTCGTACTACCTCGCGGCCGGCTACCAGCAGGGTAGCACGCTGCTCAAGTTCATCACCTTCTCGGGCCGCGAGAAAACCTACCAGGCCTGGAACGGCGTGCCCGAGCCCGCCCTCACCGGCGACGAGGCCCTGCTGCAGAACTACATCGACAACGGCGAGCTGAGCGAGGCCGATGCCGAGCGGGTGCGCCGGGAAGGCCGCCGCTACAGCTATTACACCTACGACAACCAGACCGACAACTACCAGCAGAACCATTACCAGCTGCACCTCTCGCAGGGCCTGGGCGACGACTGGAACCTGGGCGCGGCCCTGCACCTGACGCGCGGCTTCGGCTACTACGAAAGCTACCGGGCCCGCCGCAAATTTGCGGATTACGGCCTGCAGAACGTGATTATCGGGGGCGATACGCTCACCCGCACCAACCTGGTGGACCGCAAGTGGCTGGATAACTACTTTTACGGCGGCACCTTCGCCCTCAACTACCAGCCCAAGACCGACGACCGGCTGCAGGCTACCTTAGGCGGCGCCTGGAACCAGTTCGACAACGACCACTACGGCGAAATCATCTGGGCCCAGTACGCTTCCAACAGCGCCATCCGGCAGCGCTACTACTTCAACAACGCCGTCAAGACCGACTACCACGGCTACGCCCGCGCCACCTGGCAGGTGCTGCCCCAGCTGGGCATCTACGGCGACCTGCAGCTGCGCCACATCGACTACACCATCGAGGGCGTGGAAGATGAGCAAAACGACGTGCGCACCCGTGCCCGCTACACCTTCTTCAACCCCAAAGCCGGGGCTACGCTCACGCTTTCCGAAGGCCAGCAGCTGTACGCCAGCTTCGCAGTGGGCCAGCGCGAGCCGGTGCGCGCCGACTTCACCGACCGGCTTGCCAACGACCCCACCCCCCAGGCCGAGCGCCTGGTGGATCTGGAAGGCGGCTACCGCCTTAGTCGGTCCAACGCCAGTGTGCTGGGTGCCCGGGCCGTGGCGCGACTGGAAGCCAACTTCTTCTACATGAACTACCGCAACCAGCTGGTGTCCATCGGGCAACTGAACGACGTGGGCACGCCGCTGCGCACCAACGTGGCCCGCAGCTACCGCCGCGGCGCGGAGCTGACCGGCTTCCTGTCGGCCAACGACAAAATCAGCCTCAGCAGCACGCTCACGCTCAGCCAGAACCGTATTCTGGGCTACCGCGACGTGACGTTTGATGCCGATTTCAACCCCGTGCTGGGCGAGGCCCGCACCAGCACCATTTCCTACTCGCCCGGCGCCGTGTCGGCGCACACGCTGGAAGGGCAGCCGCTGAAAGGCCTGCGCCTGGCCCTGCTCTACAAAACCGTGAGCCGCCAGTACCTCGACAACTCCGAAAACCTGAGCCGTAGCATCAAGCCCTACCAGGTGCTCGATTTTCGGGTGCGCTACGCTTTCCGGCCGCGGTTTGTCCAGGAAATCGAGCTGGGGCTGCTGGTGAACAACGTGCTCAACCGCGAATACGCCGCTAACGGCTACACCTACAGCTACCCCGGTGCCAGCGGCGGCCTCGATACCTTCAACTGGTACTACCCGCAGGCCACCCGCAACTTCCTGGTGTCAGTCGGGGTGAAACTGTAAATCACAGCTGTTGCAGATTTTTGTGCTGATTACGCCGCTGCCGGCGTCCGCTTTCGGTGAATGATCTTACAAGCCATGAGTAAAAAGCAGAAGAGCCCGACCAACTTGGCCGGGCTCTTCTGCTTTGCATTGCGGACGCCGGCAGCGGCGTAATCAGCGCAAATTTCTGATCAAATGATGAGCCGGACCCCGCCCAGCTCGGAAATCTGGTAGGGAAACCGGTCGCCGGGGGAGCCGATGAACATGAAGTTCTTGGGCACATTCCACTCGGCCGAGAGGCGGTCGATGAGCTCGGGGCCGAAGTGGCCCTGCATAGCCACAAAATCCACCCGGATCTGCTCGTAGGCGCGGTCGAGCACTTCGATGTCCTTCACCAGCTCCGGCGAGTAGGTTTCGCCCTCGCGTAGCAGCGTTACAATTTTGAGGCGGTTGGTAAACTCGTTTTCCACCACGTAGGCCATTACCTTGTTGAGGTTCGATACGTTGTCGCCCTTGGTGAAGAACACGAATTCCTGCTGGTGCAGCTCCCGCATGGCCCGCTTCACCTGCAGCCGGCTGAAGCGCGAAACGCCCGGCGACTTATCGCCAAACGACTTGGCCGCCGCCAGAATCAGATCCAGAATGGAGGCCCGGTTGAGCATGATGGATACCACCGCCATGGAAGGCAGGAAGTACTGCAGGAACACAATCAGATAGTCGGGGTGCAGGGTGATGTTGCCGTAGAGGGCCACCATAATGCTGATCAGGGCTACCGTAACCGTCAGAATGCCCGCGTACACTGGCCGGGGCAGGTTGGGGCGCTTGCTCTTGAGCAGGAAGTTGCCCAGCGCGAAGAAGGCCATCACCGACAGGAAGGAGATGGTGTACACGCCCGACAGGGGCCCCAGCTCGCCGTTGGTAATGAACAGCACCGACATGCAGAGCAGGAAAAAGGTAATCAGGATGACGTAGTTGCTGCCGCGGCCGTTTTCCTTGAGGAAGAACTGGGGCAGAATGCGGTCCAGGGTCATGCGCTTCATCAGGCCGCTCACGCCCACAAAGCTCGTGAGCACGGCCCCGCTGAGCACGGCCACGGCATCCACGGAAATGAGCATGCCCAGCCAGCTGCCGCCGGTAGTGTTGCCCAGGTAGGAGAGGAGGGTTTCGGTATGCTCGCCCACCGTGGCCAGGGGCAGGGCGGCAATGGCCAGAAAGGCAATAACCGGGTTGAAGAAGCTCACCACAATCCACATGTTGCGGAGCGTTTTGGGGAACACGCCGTCGGCCTGCTCCTCCACGAAGTTGGCCGAACTCTCGAAGCCCGAAATGCCCAGCATGGCCGCGCTGAAGCCGAAGAACAGGGCCGTTGTAATGCTGCCGCCCCGCACCGGCGCCGAGAAGTTGAGCGAGAGCGTGCTCAGATCATGCGTGAACAGGAACCAGATGGTAGCCCCGACCAGCAGCGTGAGCGACACCAGGTGCACGACAAAAATGGCCACGGCCACCTTTGCCGACTCCGAAATGCCCAGGATGGTGAGGGCCAGAAACAGGCCCAGCAAGCCCAGCGTGGCCCCGATGATGGGCAGCCCGTGCCAGAGCGTGTGCAGGTAGTGCATGGCCTCGGAGGCCGAAATAACCGCCGTGGCCATGTAGGACAGAATGGTCAGGCAGGCGGCCAGGGCGGCGTTGCGCTTGCTGGTGGTGTTGAGCAGCACGTTGTAGGCGCCGCCGTTCAGGGGCAGCGCGCCCACCACCTCACCGTAAATCGTGCGAAACAGAAACAGCACGGCGGCTACAATCAGCAGGGCTACCCAGGCGTACTGACCGGCGTAGGCAATGGCCAGCGCCGATACGTACAGGCAGGAAGAGGAAATATCGTTACCGCAAATGGCGGTAGCTTCCAGTTCAGTTAACTTTTTGTGCTCACTCATAAGGGCGGTAGAACGTGTTTCGGTAGAGAAGACTGTGGGGTGGTACGGAAAAAGAAAGCCTTAGTACGGCCAAAGGCCCAAGTTACAGCTTTCTGCACCCCGCGCGGGCCAGTTTGATTTTCGGCTGCTTTCCGGAACGGGAGCCGTGAACCGCCGGGCCGGGTGGGCGGTTTCACCTGCTGAAACTGTTATCTTTGAAGCCGATTCCCACCCAATCCATTTCCTGCCATGTCTTCCGAAGCCGACGTCCTCTCGCCCCAGGCCAAAGCCCACTCCGCCCAGCGCGGCTCCACCAACGCCGCGGGTTTCACCGATTATTTCGACCTCGACGGCCTGCTCACCGAGGAGCACAAGCTCATCCGCCAGAGCATCCGTGATTTCGTCAAGAAGGAAATCAGCCCCAACATTGAGCAGTGGGCCCAGCAGGCACACTTCCCCAGCGAAATCGTGCGCAAGTTCGGCGACGTGGGCGCGTTCGGGCCCACCATTCCCACCGAATACGGCGGCGGCGGCTTGGACTACATCAGCTACGGCCTGATTATGCAGGAAATTGAGCGCGGCGACTCCGGTATGCGCTCCACGGCCTCGGTGCAGGGCTCCCTGGTGATGTACCCCATCTACGCCTACGGCTCGGAGGAGCAGCGCAAGAAATACCTGCCCAAGCTCGCCAGCGGCGAGTGGCTCGGCTGCTTCGGTCTCACCGAGCCCGACCACGGCTCCAACCCCGGCGGCATGGTTACGCGCATCGAAGACAAGGGCGACTACTACCTGCTCAACGGGGCCAAGCTCTGGATTTCCAACTCGCCCGAGTGCCAGGTGGCGGTGGTGTGGGCCAAGGATGAAAACGGCCGCATCAAGGGCCTCATCGTGGAGCGCGGCATGGAAGGCTTCACCACCCCCGAAATCCACAACAAGTGGAGCCTGCGCGCCAGCATCACCGGCGAGCTGGTGTTCGACAACGTGAAGGTGCCCAAGGAAAACCTGCTGCCCAACATCGACGGGCTGAAAGGCCCCCTGGGCTGCCTCGATTCGGCCCGCTTCGGCATTGCCTGGGGCGCCATCGGTGTGGCCATTGACTGTTACGAGTCGGCGCTGAAGTACAGCCTGGAGCGCGAGCAGTTCGGCAAGCCCATCGGCGGCTTCCAGCTCCAGCAGAAGAAACTGGCCGAAATGATTACCGAAATCACCAAGGCCCAGCTGATGGTGTGGCGCCTGGGCGTGCTCAAGAACGAAGGCAAAGCCACCAGCGCCCAGATTTCGATGGCCAAGCGCAACTCCGTGGAAATGGCCCTCAACGTGGCCCGCGAAGCCCGCCAGATCCATGGCGGTATGGGTATCACGGGCGAGTACCCCATCATGCGCCACATGATGAACCTGGAATCCGTGGTCACCTACGAAGGCACCCACGACATCCATCTGCTCATCACGGGCGCCGATATTACGGGCATTCAGGCGTTCAAGTAAGCCAACAGTTTGCGTAAGTTTAAACGGCCGTTCTGGAAGCAGAGCGGCCGTTTTTTTGCTGTCTACCTGAATATGCAAGCCGATACCCGTCGTTTCTTTAGTGCCGCCCTGCTACTGGGGGCCGTGTTCTGCGCGGTGTATCTGCGGGCGGCGTATCCACCACCGCCAGAGGTAAAGCCGGAGCGGCGGTGGGGGGCGCCGCGCCTGCTGGTGTCGGATAGTGTGTTGTATGGGTTTGTGCGGGAGCTGCTGGCGCAGTCCAGCTCTGATATGTCGCCCGAAGGCATGGCGCATGCCGATTTCTATATCAGCCGCGTACTGCTTGAACACAATACGTATCCTGTGGCAAGAACGCGTCTGTTTCGGTACGCAGTTAGAGAACGAGACTGGACGCTAGGGGAACTATGCAGCCGTGACCACCTGCTGGCTCCTGCTGACACCGCTTTTATGCGTCTTCAAATGAAATTTTCCTCAGGGTTCGGGCTCGAACAACGGTTTCTGCCTAATCATGTGGTTGTTTCAGCCGATAAGGTCTGGACGATGCGAGAGCAATCTAAAAGACCATTTGCTCTTTTAGATATGCTGAAAGCCCACTACAAAACAAACGATTACTCATGCCTGACGTCCCCTCTTTTCTCTCGTGATGGAAAGACCGTAATCGTGCAAATCTCCACTATCTGTGGCGGCCTATGCGGCAGTGGCGAAACGTGGGTGCTGAAGCGCCGCCAGGGCAAATGGCGCAAAGTACGGTTGCTGAATAGCTGGGTGAGTTAGTAACTGCTGAAAAATACGGGCCTGGATAGCGTCGAGCTGATTTACGAAATGGAAGCGTACTTCCAGGTCGCCATTCCTGACGGCCTTGCCGAAACCATCGGCACCGTGGGCGACATGGCCGCCGCCGTAGCGCTCCTGCGGGGTCTGCCGACTGATACCAACCGCACGGCCGTTCACGCCGGGCTGCTGGCGCGGGTGATAGACTGCCTGCGGCCGCAGTTCCAAGCCGTGGCGGCCACCACGCCGCTCCGGGAGCTGGGGTTGTTGCGGCGCAACGGGCCGGTTCGGGCGCAACTGGCAGCCTGCCTGAAGCTGCCGCTACCGCCCGTGCCGGCCATGCCCGCAACGGCCCCGGGCGGCTGGCTGCAGCGGCTGTTCAGTCCGCGCTATCCAACTCCTTCACAGCCCGACTGGCCCCGCGCCACGCTGGCCGATTTTACCGACTGGCTACTGGCCCACAACTACCGGCAACTGCTGCCCCGGCCGGCCACGCTCTACGAAGTGCAGCAAGCCGTTATCGGCCTCACGGCTGATAAATGCGGAATCAGCGAGCCGGAAATCAAGCTGACCGATAGTTTCACCACCGACCTGGGAATAGATTGAGTCGCAAAGTCAGATCTTGTCCAGGGTTGCCGATAAGCCTTCTTACCGCAGTTCGTCAAAAGCGTACTGCCCGGTGCTCCAGAACTCGTCGAGGGCCATCAGGCGGGGCTTGAAGAAGGAAATGAGCCGGGGCCAGTCGTCGCGGGAGAACAGGTTGACGGGGCGCAGCTCCTGGTAGATGCGGCTAAGGGGCTGGCCGTTGGCGTCGAGGGACTCGGCCTCCCAGGTCCAGGTTTCGCCAGTGGCTTCTTCCAGCATCGCCCGCACCTCCCGGAACTGCTCGAAGAACAGCTCCCGCAGGCCCGCGTCGGGGTGGGTAATGTCGATGCCGATGGTGGCGTGGCGGTTGTCGGCGTGCAGGCGGAAATACACGTGCTTGAGGCCGGTTTTGTAGTTAATCCAGTTGATGGGGCCGCCGTCGGCCGAGGGCACGGGCTGCATATACTGGCCGAACGTGGTCCAGAAAGCCTGGCGGAGCTGGGTGACTTCAGTCTTGCTATACATGATGGGGCAAAGATAAACCCGCCGCCGCAGCGGGCCTTGGTGGGAGCAGTTGGGCATAAACCCGTTTCCCTCCGTATTTTACGGCCTCACTACGCCCAACTCCCCATGTCCTCCACTCCCGATTCCGCCGCCAAGGCCCTGGTTTTGCTCGAATGCCTGGTGGCCGGTACCACCCACCGCCCCGGTCTGCGCGAGTTCGAGCCCAGCCTTCAGCCCACGCAGCCACTGGCCCTGGAACGCGAAGCCGACAGCTCCTACGACGATTGGGCCGTGCGCGTGCTCACCACCGGTCCCGAGGCCTTCTGGCTCGGCTACCTGCCCGAGGGCCGCAACGAAACCGTCGCCCGCCTCCTCGATGCCGGCTACCCGCTCAGCGCCCGCCTCACCCACAAAGCCTGGGAAGAAGAGTGGCTGCACCTGGAAATCGAAGTTTTGCTGGCCCAGTAACACCCCGTTGTCATTCCGCCGCCGGAGGAATCCGGGTTGAACCGTTGGACAGTTCCGTGCGATGACCTGATCCGAATTCCTCCGGCGCCGGAATGACGGTACCAGTTTACAGCGTATCGGCCAGGGCCAGCACCTGCTGCCGGGCGCGGGCTATTTCGGGGTCGTCGGGGAAGGTATGCTGCACCCAGTGGGTAAAGCCGCTGACCATCTCGCCCACGGCCTGACGGTTGCTGGCCGGGGCGGGCTCAGTGGCCTCGCGCTCCTCGTCGGGCAGGGCCGGGAAGGCGTCTTCCAACCCCAGCCGGCTCATTACGTCCGACACGAACACCATCCCGCAGACCTGCATGCCCTGGTAGAGCTGCACCAGCTCGGGCATGGTGAGAGCCAGCGGCTCCTGGGCCCGCACCCGGCCCAGATGGGCAATGAGGGGCTCCAGCGCCTCGGCCCGCAGGTGGGGCAGGGCGGCCACGGCCCGCAGAAAGGCGTGGTCAGTGTCGGCGGGCAGGCTGTGCACCAGCAGCAAAGCCAGGCGCAGCATGTGCAGTTGGGGCTCGGTGAGGCGCAGACTGGCGGCCGGCAGCGCGGGGGCGGGCAGCTGAGCCACCAATTCGGCAAAGGCTTCTTCCACCGCCAGCCGGTGCAAACCCAGCGAAGCCACGCCCGCCGGAGCCGCTACGTGCTCCTCCAGCTGCCCCAGAAAGGCCCCGCTCAGCTCCAGGCAGTAGGTTAGCAGCGTGTGCAATTGTTCCGCGTCGATGCCCATCGACTGCTGCACGTAGGCCAGCACCGGCGCGGCCAGGCTGGTTTCCAGCGTCAGGCGGCCCAGCAGCAGCAGGTGATACACGGCCAGCGGCTCCTGCTGCAGCGCCGCCAGCAGCTGCTCGTGGCTCCCGATACCGTTCAGGCGCTGCACGGGGGCCACGTCGAGGCGGGTCAGGTGGTGCAGGCGGTCGGTGAGGGGCGTAGCGGGCCGGCTCAGCAGCTCCAGCGCCGCCATGCCGTGCAGGCTGAGGCTGCGGGCCAGCTGGTCGTAAAAGTCAGGCGGCAGCGTGTCGAGCCAGGAAGCGGAAGCGGGCATACGGGGGTGGGTGGTTGAGGCGGCAAGTTACACGGCGGGCGGAATTGCGCGCGGTCAGGCCGCCGCCGGAGGTATCCGGGGTGAGTCGTTGAGCAGTTTCCTGCCAGGACCTAGCTCCGATTCTTCCGGCGTTGCGATGATGTTTGCTAATTTAATTAGCTATATGCAAAATTACAGGTATTATTTTGCTAAAAAATGCACCAAGGCCGGCGGCAAGGTGTTATCTTTCGACACGCTCAACCCAATGCCAGAACTATGCGCGAACCGCTGCTAACGGGTGGCACCGACCACTACGACGCCACCGACAAAGACATTGACAAGGCCCTGCGGCCCCTTTCCTTCGACGATTTCGCCGGTCAGGACAAGGTGGTCGAAAACCTGAAGGTGTTCGTGGCCGCCGCCAAGCGCCGCGGCGATGCCCTCGACCACGTGCTGCTCCACGGCCCGCCCGGCCTGGGCAAAACCACCCTATCGCACATCATCGCCAACGAGCTGGAAGCCGGCATCAAGATGACCTCCGGGCCGGTGCTCGACAAGCCCTCCGACCTAGCGGGCCTGCTCACCAACCTGGAGCCCCACGACGTGCTCTTCATCGATGAGATTCACCGCCTCAACCCGGTGGTGGAGGAGTACCTGTACTCGGCCATGGAGGATTACCGCATCGACATCATGCTCGATTCGGGCCCGAATGCCCGCTCGGTGCAGATTTCGCTCTCGCCCTTTACCCTCATCGGGGCCACCACGCGCTCGGGCATGCTCACGGCCCCGCTCCGGGCCCGCTTCGGCATCAGCGCCCGCCTCGAGTACTACGATGCCAAGCTGCTGACCAGCATCGTGGGCCGCTCGGCCGAAATCCTGGCCACGCCCATTCACGACGAGGCCGCCTACGAAATTGCCCGCCGCTCCCGCGGCACCCCGCGCATCGCCAACAACCTGCTGCGCCGCACCCGCGACTTCGCCCAGATCAAAGGCAACGGCACCATCACCCAGGACATTGCCCAGTTTGCCCTGGCCGCCCTCGACGTGGACGCCCGCGGCCTCGACGACATGGACAAGCGCATTCTGACCACCATCATCGACAAGTTCAAGGGTGGCCCGGTGGGCATCAGCACCATTGCCACGGCCTGCGGCGAGGAAGGCGAAACCATCGAGGAAGTCTACGAGCCCTTCCTGATTCAGGAAGGCTACCTCAAGCGCACCAGCCGCGGCCGCGAAGCCACCGAGGCCGCCTACGAGCACCTGGGCCGCCCCATGCCCCAGCACCTGCGCGGCAATTCCGCCACGGGGGAGCTGTTTAGCTGAGGCCTGAAAAAACTGTCATCCTGAGCGGAGCGAAGGATCTTATCCCGCGGAAACGACCTGCCCAGGTAGTTGTTCCCGCGGAGTAAGGTCCTTCGCTCCGCTCAGGATGACGTATTTTTGGCTCTTCTTAAGTTCTACTGCCCATGCTGCCTACTGCCCACTATACTGCTTTCATCAAACGCCGGGCGGCGGAGCTGGGCTTTATGTACTGTGGTATTTCGGAGGCCGGATTTCTGGAAGAGGAAGCGCCCCGGCTCGAAAACTGGCTTAACCAGAACATGCACGGCCAGATGGCCTACATGGCCAACCACTTTGACAAGCGCCTCGACCCGCGCCTGCTCGTAGACGGGGCCCGGTCGGTGATTTCGCTGCTGCTCAACTACTACCCGCCCGCGGAAACCCAGCAGCCCGACGACACGCTCAAAATCAGCAAGTACGCCTACGGCCGCGACTACCACTTCGTCATCAAGGACAAGCTCAAGGAGCTACTCCACGATATGCAGCAGGAAATCGGGGAAATCGGGGGGCGCTGCTTCGTTGATTCGGCCCCGGTGATGGACAAGGCCTGGGCGAAGAAAAGCGGTCTGGGCTGGGTGGGCAAGAATTCCAACCTGATTACGCCCGGCGTCGGCTCGTTCTACTTCATTGCCGAGCTCATCGTGGACGTGCCCCTCGACTACGATGGCCCCATCAAGGACTACTGCGGCACCTGCACCAAATGCGTGGACGCCTGCCCCACCCAGGCCATCACCGAGCCCTACGTGGTGGATGGCAGCAAGTGCATCAGCTACTTCACCATCGAGCTCAAAGACCAGATTCCAAGGGAAATGGACGGGCAGTTCGGCAACTGGGTGTTCGGCTGCGACATCTGCCAGGACGTGTGTCCCTGGAACCGCTTCGCCCGGCCCCATCAGGAGCCCCAGTTCAACCCCCACCCGGCCCTGCCGGGCCTCTCCCGCACCGACTGGCAGGAAATCACCCACGAGCTGTTCTCGGAGCTGTTCCGGCAGTCGGCCGTGAAGCGCACCGGCTACGCGGGCCTGCAGCGCAACATCCGGTTCGTGACGGAGGAGGGAGTTTAGAAGCTATAAAACTACCGGAGCCGGGCGCAGGCTTTCCGGAGGGAAAGCGGCGCCCGGCTCCGGTAGGTGGGAAACGGGTGTTGGGAAAAAGGGTGGTTGGAAAAGGGGGAACGTTAGGCGAGCGTGGGCTGGGAAAATACCCGGTTCAGAATGCGGCGGTAGAGCCGGGAGAACTGCTGGTAACACCAGGCTTTCAGCTCCGAAAGCTCAGCGGGCACCAGGGTCCGCAGGGCTTTGCGCAATTCTTTTTCAAACAGGATCTTGTCGAAGCTCACCTTGAGCAAAATGGTCTTTGCATACTCTAACATGGCTTTTTAGTTGGTTTTCATGGGTGGTAAACAAGCGCGGAACAGTAAGCAGGCAGTTGTACGAAGAAGCTGAAAAAAAGCTGAGGGGTGGTTACTTGATTTCGATTCTTTGTTGAAAGATACAACTAAATACTGCTGGAATGCAAGCTGAACGGGTGCAAAATGAGGGCCACCAGTGCCCTTGTTGGTGCACAAAAAAAGGAGCAGCCGGAGGCTGCTCCTTGCCCTGCAAAGGTCAACACCCGGCATTTCCTGGGTGTGACGCCGGGATGATCAGTATGTAAAGAGCTGGAGCAGCGCGGTGGCCGTCTGGGCGTTCAGGGGCTCGTCGAAGGCTTCGGCTACTTTGGCCAGCACCTGGGTCGGGGTCAGGGGTGGCGTCCCCACGTTGATGGGCAGCGTTGAGTCGAAGGGCACCTGAACCAGGCTGGTCCCGATGGTGACGTACTGCGTGATGTTGTCCTCGCCCTCGTACACCTTGGCCGGCACCGAGCCGGGCGTGGTAATGGCCGCATCGGAGGCGCTGATCCAGCTTTTTACGGTAGCGCCGCGCTGCCGCCGCATGGTGCGGATGTGAGAGGCGTGGCGGGCCTCGGTGGAGTGGGTCCGGACGGCCGCTTCCAGCAGGTAGTCGTCTGATTGCAGAAACTCCACCTGGCCCTTGTAAGCCCGAACGCCGGCATCTTCCAGCAGCTGGGCTACTTGCAGAAAAGTATCGGGGTTGGTCTGTACATCGGGGTAAAGGGCCGGCTGGGCGCCGTTTTTACTGCCGGTGAAGTCGTAGCGCACAACCGGGTCGAGGGAGCTGCCCGAATCGGTAATCAGCCGCTGGAACAGGGCAACGTGCTGGGCCTCGTGCTGCTGAATGGTCTGGATGGCGGTTTTTTCGGTAGCCGAAAATGGCACGGCCGAAAAGCCGGCCACCAGGCCCAGGGCCCGGGAGTAGAACTCGTTTTCGAGCAGCTCCAGTTGCAGGGCCAGGTGCAGGGCATCGAGGCGGGTTTTGGTGTTCTGGGGCGTGGCGGCGGCCGGCCGGCTCAGGCCCGTGAGCAGGGCGGGCAGCAGCGCCGTGCCCGCCTGGCCAAGCCGGCCGAGGGCGGCCCGGCGCGGGGCCGCAGCGGGCAGGGCAGGTGTCGTATCGAGGTCGGCCAGCCGGGCCAGCAGGTTCAGGAAATCCATAGGAAAGGGGCCGGGCGCGGCTTAGAGTAACATGAGGCCATCGGTAATGAGCACTACCGGGAGCAGGGAAGCAATGAGAGTAGCCACTTCGGCGGGCGTTTTCACCGTATCGAGGCCGGCGAGGCTGCCCGAATCCGCAATTACGTCGGAGGCGGCAAAGGAATTGGGCTCGGCCTGGTCGCGCACGAAGGCCGCGTGGCGGGCTTCTACGGAAGCCAGCTTGGCCAGCAGCTGCAAATACTGGGGGTTGGCAATGCGCCTGGCCAGTCCGTTGTAGGCACCCACGCCCACATCTTCCAGCGTGCGGGCGGCGGCGTACACGCCGGCCCGGGTGGTGAGAGTGAAGGCCGTGAAGTTGAAAGCCAGCGGCGTCGTCAGGCCTGCGTCGTAGGCATTGGTGCTCAGGGCAAACTTGAGGAACTCCCGGTGAATGACTTCGTGGTCGCGCAAATCGAGGAAGGCCGCCTTGTCAGCCGCGGTAAAGTCGGCGGGGAATGCCTCCACCACCTTCTGGTAGAACGCCGCTTCCAGCTGTTCCAGCAGGTAGGCAAAGTTCAGCACGCCGGTATCATCCTGCTTGAAGCCGAGGGTGGTGGTATCGGGGGTAGGAGCGGGCGCGGGGTCTTCGCCGCAGCCGGCCAGCACCAGGGCCGATGAAGCCGCCGTAGCGCCGGCAACCCGCAGAAAAGAACGGCGGCGCAGCGTGCGCCCCAGGAAAGAAGTTGCTTCAGAGTTGATCATGCGCAAAGTAAACTCAACGGAGTGCAACCCGATGCAGGCCGCATTTCCCGAAAACCAAAGGTACTCCGAAGAACCGGGATGCACCAGTTACCAGATACCCGCGGAGCTCCGACGGTTGCGCGGCCCGCTGGCCAACACGAAAAAAGCCGGCCCCTAGGGGTCGGCTTTTTCATTTAGGGGCGCAATACGCCCGGCAGGAACTGCTTAGGCTACCAGACCACCCGCGCGCGAGCTATCCAGTACTTCAGCCATAGTCAGGATTTCGTCGAACGAAGCCGCGGCGTCGTTGGCGCTGTACGTGGTGCCGAGCTGCGTAGTCAGGTTAACGTTCGACTGCGTCACGTTGTCTTCGCGGATGCCACCGGTGTACACCGGGCCGAGCGGAGCGGGCAGGTTGGAATCCGAGGCGGGAATCCAGGGCGTCTGACCGCGCATGGTGCGGATGTGCGCCGCGTGCCGGGCTTCCACCGAGTGAATCTGGAGGGCCACCTGGAGAAGAGCACTATTGCTCATCAGATTGCCGGCCTGGCCTTTGTAAGCCCGAACACCGGTGTCTTCCAGCGCCTGTGCAAAGGCCAGCTGGGTAGCATAGTCAGCCGGGAAAAGCGACTCCTTGAATTTTACGTCAGTATCAGTAACTGGCGTGCCATTCAGGCTCTTAATAGTATCCGTCAGCAGCTTTACGTGGGCCGTTTCGTGCTTCAGGATGAGGGCAATGGCACCCGCGGGAGCCCCGGTGGGAACTTGGCCGGCAGCTGTCATTTTTTTGTAGTAATCTTCTTCCAGCAGCTCCAGGGTGAGAGCGTAGTTCAGTACCTCAATAACGCTGGGAGCCGTTGTCTGGCCGTAGGCTTTCGAGAACAAAGAAGCCACGAAGATGGGGGCCGAGGCCAGCGCGCCTTTCTTGGCGGTTTCGCCCAGGGTTTTGAAAACGGCGCGGCGGGAATCGAAGCGGCCCAGTACGTCGGCGTCTACCTCCGACAGTTGTTCAATAATGCGAAGTATGTTCATGATGGGGTGTCGTTAGGAAGGAGGGAGGATTACTTGCCAACGCTGGTAGCGTCGAGCTTCACTTTAATGAAGGGCTGGGCAGCAGCAATTACATCTACCGGCTCCATGGCCTTATCGAGACCCATGCTGTCGATGATGCTGTCGTCGGCGAACGAACCGTTGGAAATCAGGTCCCGCACATACGCGGCGTGGCGGGCTTCCACCGATACAATCTGCCCGGCAATAACGAGGTAAGCCGGCGTTTTGAGGTATTTACCGGCACCGTTGTAGGCGGCTACGCCCAGGTCCTCGAACGTCTTGGCGGCAGCCAGTACCGAGTCGCGCTTGGTGAAGTCAACGGAACTGAAATTCAGGTCAGATGCCTGCAACGACGGAATAATCTTGCCCGGGGCGTCGCGGTTGATGGCGGCCTTGAAGAAGTCGCGGTGAATGGCTTCGTGAGCAGCTACCTGGGTGAAATACGCCAGCTCGTTGGTTTTGAAGTCGGTGGCCGGGGTGTCCTTTACCTGCGCATAGAACGCGGCTTCGAGCTGTTCCAGGGCATAGGCATAGTTCAGGACGCCTACGTCACCGGAGCCCAGGCTGATGGTGCCAGCGGGTACTACTTCGTCTTTGTCGTCGTCGCAACCGGAGAGGAGCAGAGCCGTAGCCCCGGCCGTAGCCCCGGCATACATAAAGAAGGAGCGGCGTTTGATGGGCGTGTACAGCGGTTTGGCGAACTCCGCTTCGTCGCCGGCGTTTTGCTTGATGTTGGACATGAGAAAGGTAGTTGGGTGAAAAGTATAGGCAACAACGGGCCACCTGCCTCAAAGCAGTGCTCTGAAACCCTCGTAAACTGTGAAAACCAGCGGGAGGTAGTGGTTTGGGGGGAATTACGCGCCCCCTTGCGCTATGGATTGGAGAAAGCCAAAATGTTGTTCAGGATATTTGCCTATTACTAGATATAAAAAGTGAGTATCTGCCTGAAAGCGTGGCGCCAAGGCCACTGATGCGGGTTTATCTTCGAAGCAAAGCGGCCAGGCCTTTATACCCGGGCCAGGCCCGCCGGGAACCGGAAGGGAGTCGGGTGGCAGCGGTTTTTGCGTAGCTTTGAGTTGTTTCCTGTTGCCGCCGTCCTATGCGCTTGTTCATACTGCTGCTCTGCCTGCTGTGGGCCGGAAACGTCGGTCCGGCAGCCGGGCAGTCCGGCCCGGCGCCCAGCGCCGACATCGTGCTCGGCCCCGCGGCCTTTCCCCTCAACGAGTACTATACCATCAGCTTCCGGCTGCGCGGGGCCCCGCTGGAGCGCTATTCGGCCTTTCCGGATCTGGAGGGCTTCAAGAAAAGCGGCAAATCGAGCACGACTACCACGCGCATTGTCAACGGGCAGACGTCCACGGAGCTGACCATTACCCAGCGGTACGCCGCCTTTGCCGAGGGCAGCTTTGAGCTCAAGCCCTTTGGCATGACGGTGAACGGGCTGGAGCTCAAATCGGCCGGGGCCACGCTGAAAGTGGGCCCCCAGCAGGCCGCTCCCGCTCCGGCCCCCAGTGCCGCCCCGCTGCAGGGTCTGGGGCTGCTGGATCAGCTTTTCGGCAAGCCCAAGCCCCAGGACTACGTGGAGCCCCAGGATGCGGCTTTCCTGGCCGTGGTAACGGACAAGCCCCGGGTGTTTGTGGGCGAGGGCGTGCACGTGGGGCTGTACTTTTACCTGCGCCCCGAAGATCAGTCGGTACTCAACTTCTACAACTTCGCCAGCCAGCTGCCCGGCATTATCCGGCAGCTGCGCCAGCGCACGGTGTGGGAAGAAAGCTTCGACGAGCAGGAAGTGCTGCCCGAAGCGGTGCAGGTAGGCGGCAAGCCCTTCCTGCGCTACCGCCTCTGGGAAGCCGAGCTCTACCCCCTGAATGCGGAGCCGCTCACCTTTCCGCCCGTGGAGCTGCAGATGCTCAAGTACAAAGTAGCCAGGAAGCCCGCCGAGGGCCTCGATAACCGGCTGGAAGGCTACAAAACCTACCGCTCGGCGGCGCGCTCCGTACCCGTGCTGCCCCTGCCGCCCCACCCGCTCCGCGACCAGGTGCCGGTGGGCAATTACGAGCTGAAAGAGTTTCTCGACCGCACCACTTTCCGCACCGGCCGCACTTTCGCCTACACTTTCGGGCTGGAAGGGGAGGGGAATCTGGCGGCGGTAAATCTGGCTGCCCCGTCGCCGCCGGCCGGGCTGGAAGTGTTTGGTCCGGAAGTGCAGCAGACCCTCACGCGCCAGAACGGCCGGGTGGGCGGGCGTAAGAGCTTCCGTTTCCGGCTGGTAGCCCGCCAGCCCGGCCCGCTCCGCCTCGACACCCTGTTTCAGCTCATCGTCTTCAACCCCGCCACTGCCCGCTACGACACGCTACGCTCCCGGCTGCGCCCCCGCGTGCAGGGCCCCGAGCGCCCGGCTACCGTCCTGCGGGCCAACCCCACCGACCCCTTCTACCGCGACGCCCTGCGCGACGCCGACCCTGTTCCCCAGCCCCGCGACGTGTACCGCGACGTGCGTCGCTACGCCAACCTGTTCCTGGGGGCCCTGCTGGCCTTTGCCCTGTTCGGCTGGTGGCGGGCCCGGCGGTGAAGTGGTGAATGAGTGAGTCGGTGAATGAGTGAATGGGCTGTTGGGGGGAGCCTGCGAACGACTTTATTCGGCTGCCACTCCTTACTCAGGCTGAACTCAGGCTGACCGAAAGCCCGTACAAGCTCTGGGTGACCGTATATTTGCCGCATTAGCTTTTGAGTCACTCATTCACCGAGTCACTCATTCACCGAGTCACTCATTCACCACTTCACCACATGAACACTTTCGGCTCGCTGTTTCGCATTACCACGTTTGGAGAATCGCACGGGCCGGGGATTGGGGTGGTCATTGACGGGTGTCCGGCCGGGCTGTCCGTGGCCGAGGAGCAGATTCAGGCGGCCCTGGACCGCCGCCGCCCGGGCCAGTCGGACCTGACGACGCCCCGCTCGGAGGCCGACCGGGTGGAGGTGCAGTCGGGTATTTTCCGGGGCGCAACCACCGGCACGCCCATCAGCCTCTACATCCGCAACCAGGACCAGCACAGCCACGACTACTCCCACATCGAGCACGCCTACCGCCCCTCCCACGCCGATTATACCTACGACCAGAAGTACGGCCGGCGCGACTTCCGGGGCGGGGGCCGCAGCTCGGCCCGCGAAACGGCGGCCCGCGTAGCCGCCGGCGCGGTGGCCCAGCAACTGCTCAGCCAGCACGGCATCCGGGTGGCCAGCTACGTTTCCCAGGTGGGCGCGGTGGCCGTGCCGGTGGGCTACGAGCAGCTCGATCTGGGCCTGATTGACGCCAACCCCGTGCGCTGCCCCCACCCCGAAACGGCCGGGCGCATGGCCGACCTCATCCGCCAGACCCGCGACCGGCACGACACGGTGGGCGGCCTCGTGACGGGGGTGGTGCAGGGCCTGCCCGCCGGCCTCGGCGAGCCCGTGTTCGATAAGCTGCACTCCGAGCTGGGCCGGGCCATGCTCAGCATCAACGCCGTGAAGGGCTTCGAGTACGGCTCCGGCTTCGCGGGCACGCTGCTGTTCGGCTCCGAGCACAACGACGCCTTTTACACCGACGAGGCTGGGCTGGTCCGCACCCGCACCAACCATTCGGGCGGCATTCAGGGCGGCATCAGCAACGGCCAGGATGTGTACTTCCGCGTGGCCTTCAAGCCCGTAGCTACCATTCTGCAACCCCAGGCCACCATCAACGACCAGGGCGAGGAAGTCACCCTGGCCGGGCGCGGCCGCCACGACCCCTGCGTGCTACCCCGCGCCGTACCCATCGTGGACGCCATGACCAGCCTCGTGCTGGCCGATATGCTGCTGCGCGCCCGCGCAAACAGGGTTTGATGCTTTTGGCTGCTGGCTTTTGGCTATCGTTTCTTTGGCCAGCAGCTAACAGCCAACATAAAGCTACCTTTGCAACTATTACCGCCCCGGGCGGTTTTACAGGTCGGGCCTGCTTGATTGGCCCGTTTTTCTCCCGCTTGTCTCCAAGTCTTTCAAACATGGCTGAACAACTCACTGCCCCCGCGGCTCCGGTTTCCATTTACGCCGAAGCCAGCCCCAACCCCGAATCCATGAAGTTCGTGCTCAACTCCCAGCTGCTGGCTGATGGGGTGAGCGTGGATTACCCCAACCTGGAAGCCGCCGCCAACTCGCCGCTGGCTCAGGAACTGTTCAACTTCGACTATGTGGGCCGGGTGTTCATCGCCCAGAACTTCGTGACCATCACCAAAACTACGGACCATCAGTGGGCCCAGCTGATTCCGGAGCTGCGCACCTTCCTCAAGTCCTATATCGAGGCCAACGGCCCCATCTTCACCGTGGACCCCGCCGCCGAGCAGAAAGCTGCCCAGCAGGCCGCCGCTACGCCCGCCGACGCGTCGGAAGCCGACCAGGCTACCAGCCAGAAGATCATCGACCTGCTTGATAACTACGTGCGCCCCGCCGTGGAGCAGGATGGTGGCAACATCACCTTCAAAAGCTACCACGAAGGCATCGTGACCGTGAACCTGCAGGGTTCCTGCTCCGGCTGTCCTTCGGCCACGGTCACGCTCAAGTCCGGCATCGAGAACCTGCTCAAGCGCATGGTCCCCGAGGTGCAATCGGTCGTAGCCGAAGGCATCACCATTTAATCCCAGATGGTGCAGATGATTGGCTGCCGCTGATGCCGGCGTCCGCACACAGGATTACAAGCAAAGAGCCCGGCCAATCGGCCGGGCTCTTTGCTTGTAATCCTGTAGCCTGTAGCGCGCAGCCTGTGCTTCGCGTATCGCTCTAACCGTAGAACAGCTATCCTTCAGCGGCAAAATCCGGCCGGGACGTTCAACGAAACGCGAAGCACAGGCTTTGCGCTACGGCCTTACAACGCAAAAGAGCCCGGCCAACCGGCCGGGCTCTTTGCTTGTGCTTCATGTGTGCGGATGCCGGCATCAGCGGCATCCAATCATCTGCACATCTGGGATCTAGACCTGAGACGTGCTCAGTTTGGGCGCGCCGGCGTCGGATACGGTGTTCATCCGCTCTTTTTCCTTCTTGCCATAGGTGTCCAGAATCAGCGGGGCCGCGATGAACAGCGACGAGTAGGTGCCGAAGATGATACCGATAATCATGGCGAAGGAGAACGAACGGAGGGTTTCGCCGCCGAAGATGTAGAGCACCACCATTACCAGGAACACGGTGGTAAACGTAATCATGGTGCGGGAGAACGTGCTGTTCAGGGCCGGGTTCACTACCTGAGCGAAGGTCAGCTGCTTGTTCTCGCGCAGGTATTCCCTGATTCGGTCGTAGATAACGATGGTATCGTTCATCGAGAAGCCGATGGTGGTGAGCACGGCGGCCACGAATACCTGGTCCATTTCGTAGTTCAGACCCACGGCCCGGGCAATCGGGAAGGAGGCAATTACGATGAGGGCATCGTGGAACAGGGCCACAACGGCGGCCATGGAGTACTGCCACTTCTCGAAGCGGAAGAGCACGTACACGAAAATGGCCAGCAGCGTGAGGCCCAGGCTCAGCACCGAGGTGCGCTTGATGTCGTCGGCAATGGTAGCGCCTACTTTCGAGGTGCTCTGAATTTTGGGGTTCAGCGCGCCGTACTTGGCATCGAGGCCCTGGAGCAAGGCTGCCTGCACTTTCTGGTCGGCTTCCACGCTCTCGTCGTCGGCCAGGTAGCCGGTCGTGATGCGCAGGCGGCTGTCGGTGCCGAAGGTTTTGGCCTCGGTGCCGGCCCCGCCGAAGTAGTCCTGGGTAAGCAGGTCGCGGGCTTCGGAGGCCACCACGGGCTTATCGAAGCTGACCACGTAAGCGCGGCCGCCGCGGAAGTCCACGCCCAGGTTGGGGCCGCCCTGCAGGTACATCAGCACGAAGCCGATGACGATGAACACGGTGGAGAAGGCGTAGGCAATTTTGCGCTTGCCCACGATGTCGAGGTTGAGGCCCTTGAAGAGGTTGCGCGAGAGGAAGGTGCTGAAGTTGAGCGAGGTGGTTTCCTTGCCCTTCACCATCCACTCGATGATAAGCCGAGACACGTACACGGCCGACAGGAAGGAGGTGAACACGCCAATCAGCAGGGTGATGGCGAAGTTCTGCACCGGACCCGTTCCGAAGGTGAACAGGATGATGGCGATGATGAGCGTGGTGACGTTGGCATCGAAAATAGCCGAGAAAGCCCGCGAGTAGCCCTTGTTGATGGCGTCCTTGGGCTGCAGACCGTGGTCAAGCTCTTCCCGGATTCGCTCGAAAATCAGCACGTTGGCATCCACCGAGGCCGCAATAACCAGCAGCAAACCGGCAATGCCGGGCAGGGTGAGGGCGAAGCTGAATTGGGCCAGCACGCCCATAATCAGGAACAGGTTGAAGAGCAGAGCGGCATCGGCCACCAGACCGGCGCGGCCGTAGTAAGCGGCCATGAAGGCCATGATAATCACGAGGCCGCCGAGGGTGGAGTACAAACCCTGGTTGGTGGCTTCCTTACCCAGCGACGGACCGACCACGGCTTCTTCCACGATGCGGGTAGGAGCGGGCAGCTTGCCGGCCTTCAGCACGTTGGCCAGGTCGTTGGCTTCCTCAATGGTGAAGTTGCCCGAGATGCTGGAGTTGCCGCCGGCAATTTCGGCCTGCACCACGGGGGCGGAGTACACGTAATCATCGAGCACGATGGCCACCTGGCGGCCGATGTTGGCGGCCGTCAGGCGCTGCCACTTGCGGGCCCCGCCGGGGTTCATCTGCATCGAAACTTCGGCCCCGCCGCCCTGCTGGTTGAAGTCGCCGCGCGCGTCGCTGATGACTTCGCCGCCGATGGGAGCTTCGGTTTCGCGACCCTTGCGGATGGCGTAGAGCTGCAGGTATTCCTGGCCTTCAATCACGTCGGGCTTCACACCCCACATGAAGGTGAGGTTGGCGGGCAGCACGGCGCGGGTGTCGGCGCTGCGGAGCACGGCGTTCACGCGGGCCGTGTCGCGGATGTTGGCACCCAGCGTGCCGGGCATGGTGAACAGGCTGGCCAGTACGTTTTTCTGGGGTGCGGCCGAGTCGGTTTTAGCGGTGGTGTTCTTCTGCGCCAGCTGCTTGGCCAGATCAGACGTGTCGGCGGCAGCAGTGGCTCCGGCGGCGGTGGTAGCGGTAGCGGCGGCCGGGGCGGCGGCTACTTCCCGGGCGCTGAGCACCTGGTTGAGCTGGCCCAGGTAGGGGGCAAACTCATCCTGGCGCCATACTTCCCAGAACTCCAGCTTGGCCTGGCCCTGTACCAGCTTGCGCACGCGGTCGGGGTTGTCTACGCCGGGCAGCTCAATCTGAATGCGGCCGGTGCCTTTCACCCGCTGAATGTTGGGCTGGCTGGTGCCGAATTTATCGATGCGGGTACGCAGGATGTTGAACGAGCGGTCGATGGCGTCCTCCACCTGCTTGTTGATTTCGGCAATAACTTTCTCGTCCGAGGAGTTGATGTCGATGGCGCCCTTGTTGGTGGTGTTGGCGAAGATGCGGGCGAGTTTATCGTTGGGCGCTACCTGGCGGAAGGCCTGGGCAAACAGGGTAGTAAAGGGCGTCGACGGGTTGGTCCGGCGCATTTCCTGGGCCTGGTTGAGGGCTTTGTTGAAGTTTGCGTCCTTGGATTTGCCGCTCATGCCGCGCACAATTTCCACCGGCGAAACTTCCAGCGTCAGGTGCATACCGCCGTTCAAATCCAGGCCCAGGCCCAGCTCCGACTGGCGGACTTCCTTATAAGTGAGGGGGCCGAACACGGGCGCGCGCCATACCGAATCGAGGTAGTGCTGGCGCTGCTTTTCGTTGAGCTGGCCGCCGCGGGTGGCAAACCGGGCCGCATCCCGCTGTACCCCCTTGGAAACCAGGGTCAGTGAGAGGAAGTAGATGCACAACGCCGACACGAGCAGCGTCAGCGTTATGATGAGTCCTTTATTACGCATGAAAAAGTGAATTGATAATCAGTAGAAAGGAGAAGGAACCCGGCCCGGACCGCGGGAGCGGGGCGGGTCCAACGGCGGTGGGTGGCCCCGCGAATGGCATCACGGGTGCCCCCCCACCGGGTAGTGGCAGGAGCAGGGAGGCTAGGGAGCCTGGGGCGAAAGGGCCGAAATCAGCAGGCGGGCCCGGAAAAAATCCGCTATCCGGTCGGCTCGGGGCGGGGTGCAGGCCTGGGCCAGCAGGCGCCATCGGGGGGTAGCCAGCCGAACGGGCAGCGGCAGCCAGGCATCGGCCGCCGGAGCTACCAGCGCGCTGAAGGGCGATGTAGCTTCGAGGTTCACACGTTGCTTGACCACGGCCGTACGGGCCGCTACGGCCACCCGGGCCGCCGGGGAACCGGCCGGCAGTACCCGCAGCGTGGCCACCGTCTGGTGGTTCAGGCCCAGCACCATGAGCACGGTGAGCGTGAGCAGGGCGAAGCGCAGGCGCGGATACAACGTGGTGAAGGAAAGCAACGGACGGGGGGTAAGAGCTACAAATATAGGTTTTTGCCCCGCCGGCAGCAAAGCCCGTTGCGCTTTGCTGCCCATAATCCGCAAAAAAGCCCCCGACCAACGGTCAGGGGCTCGGGCTGCGCAACCCGGAAAACCGGCGCTGAAACCAGCTTAGCGGCCCGCGGCTACTTTGCTCTGCAGAAACGAAACGAGCACGTTCAGGCCTTTCTCGAAGTGGCGGTTGTTGGGGATGATCAGGTCGGCGTCCTGCTTGAAGGGCTGAATGTACTTCTCGTAGGTGGGCGCCACGTGGTTGGTGTAGCGGTAAAGCACGTCCTCCAGGTCGTAGCCCCGCTCGTCCCGGTCGCGCACGATGCGGCGCTGCAGCTTCACGTGTTCCTGGGCGTCGATGTACACTTTCAGGTCCAGCAGCTTGGCCACTTCCTGAAAGTAGAACACAAAAATGCCTTCCACCACCACAATGGGCGCGGGCCGGAATACCAGCTCGGTGGGCACCACGTTGGGGTTGTTGAAGGTGTATTCCTGGCGGCGCACCTCCAGCCCCTGGCTGATGCGCAACACATCGGCGGCGTAGGCAGCCGAGTCAATGGAGGTCGGCAGGTCGAAGTTGGTGACGCCCTGGGCATCTACCGACTGGCTTTCCCGGGGGTGGTAATAATTATCCTGCGAAATCAGACAGATTTCTTCTTCGGGAAACGAAGCCAGCAGCCGGCGCAGAAAAGTGGTCTTGCCAGAGGCGCTGCCGCCCGTGATACCGACGATGAAAGGGTGTTGCATGGGGTGGGGAATAGGCCCGTACCGGCAGGGCCAACCCTGCAAAAGTAATAAATCTGACGCAGGCGATGGAAGAAAATGAGAAATGAGGGAGGATTGGGGTGAGGAGGTGATGGGGTGAGAAGGTGCAGTTCTGTCATCCTGAGCGGAGCGAAGGACCTTATGCTGTTTTACCGGTTGATAGTGCAAGGTCCTTCGCTCCGCTCAGGATGACAGAACTGCACCTTCTCACCCCATCACCCCATCACCCCATCACCTCCTCACCTCACCCGTTCAAAAAAGCCACCAGGCCGGCTACGGCGCGGCTGCGGTGGCTGAGGGCGTTTTTCTCGGTCAAATCCATTTCGGCGAAGGTGCGGCCGTCGCCCTCGGTGGGCTCAAAAACGGGGTCGTAGCCAAAGCCGGCCTGCCCGCGCTGCTGCTCCGTGATGCGGCCGGGCACGGCGCCGGCAAACTCGTGCACTTCGCCGCCGGGCAGCACCAGGGCCACCACCGTCCGGAACTGCGCGGTGCGGTCGGACTGGCCCTGCAGTTCCTGGAGCAGCTTGGCCACGTTGTCCTCGGAGCGGCGCTGGGGGCCGGCGTAGCGGGCCGAATAGACCCCTGGCGCGCCGTGGAGAGCCGTTACTTCGAGCCCGGTATCATCGGCGAAGCAGGCCACCCCAAAATGGTCCCAGACGTGCTGAGCCTTCTGGCGGGCGTTGCCCTCGAGCGTGTCCTGGGTTTCGGGCAGTTCCTCGTGGCAGCCGATAGCCGCTAGGCTGACCAGCTCCACGGAAGCAGGCAGCAGGGGGCGGATTTCATCGAGCTTGTGGGCGTTGTTGGAGGCAAAGCAGAGGCGCATGGAGCAGCAGGTTGGGGGAAGTGAATCAACCGCCCGCAAGGTACGGACATAAAAAAACCGGCCCGGGGCCGGTGAGTCAGAACGTACGGGTATCAAACGGACGATTTCAGCGGAACATCACCTTAATCAGGTTCCAGGAGCGGGCTACGGGGTTTTCGGTTTCGGGCGCAGTCTGGTAGGAGCGGGTGCCGGTAGGGCTGCGCACCGTCAGACGGTAGGTGACGGGGCCTTTCACGGCGGGGCTCATTGCGTCGAAGTAGCGGTACTCGGCCTGAGCCGTGGGGCTGAGGCTGGTAATCTGGTCGAAGTCAGGAGCGGCGGCATCCCGGCGGTACACGTCGTAGCTACTCACCTGCTGTCCCCCCGGAGCCTGCCACTCCAGCCGCACGCCGCCTTCCTGCGTCTGGGCCCGGAACAGCATGAAGCCGGCCCCGTAGGTGAGGGCCGAAAGCAGCAGCAAAACCAGCAGAACCGGCGTAACGGAACGGACCATAAAGTAGATAGCGGTAGTAAAAAAATCAGTACGCAAGTATACAGGTATCCGGGCAGATAGTGTGTGATGGCAAGGTTAAGGATTATGGGATTTGGGAAAAGATGCGAATAGGTTTTAAAATCCGGACGTAACGTGTACTTTTGCAGTCCCTTCCGCAAAATCGGCAGGCAACAAGGTACAAACGTCACTACGACCATGAAAAAAGAGATTCACCCCGAGTATCGTGAGGTGGTGTTCCAGGACACCTCCAGCGGCTTCAAATTTGTGACCCGTTCGACGATGAGCTCCGGCGAGACCATCACGATGGAAGACGGCAAGACTTACCCCGTAATCAAGGTGGAAGTTAGCTCGGAGTCGCATCCCTTCTATACTGGCAAAAACGTGCTGCTTGATACGGCCGGCCGTGTGGAGAAATTCCGCAACCGCTACAACAAGAAGTAATTTGTTGGTGCCTAGTGCTTAGTTATAAGTGCTTAGGCCACTACCAGAAGAACTCCCGCCAGCTCGACTGACGGGAGTTTTTTTGTTCTTCACACCTCTATATTAACGGACCGGACCCTACCGCAGCTCCGGTCTAAGCCCTACTCTCTAAGCACTACGCACAACTCCGCCATGCACGTTCTGCTCTTCGACGACCCGGCCATCCGGCCCCATCTGCTGCCTTTTACCTTTACCCGGCCGGTGGCGGCGCTGCGCTGCGGCATTCTCACCCTGGCCGAAAAATGGCAGCACCGCCTGGGCGTGGAGCAGGTCGGCTACCTCACCCAGGACTACCTGCAAGCCAAATTTCCGGCCGGCGAAACCCAGGGCCCGGCCCTGGTCATCAACGGCGCCGTGTGTCCCGACGAGCTGCTGATCCGGCAGGTGCAGGCCCTGGCGCCCGGCGAGGCCCTTTTTGATGGGGAACTGCTGGTAGCCGCCCACCTCTCCGACGCCACCCAGGTGGCCGAGCTGATTCAGGAAGGCTTCCAGAAAACCCGCGAGGTGGCGGAGCCCGTGACGGCCATCCGGGCACTGTGGCACCTGTTTCTGCGCAACGGGGCCGAAATCCGCCAGGATTTCGACCTGCTGACCAAAGGCCGCGAGTCGGCCCCGGTCAGCGATGCGCACACCATCGTGTACGGGGCCGAGAACATCTTCATTGAGCCGGGCGTGAAAATCCGGGCGGCCATCCTCAACGCCGAAAACGGCCCGATTTACCTGGGCCGCAACTCCCAGGTGCACGAGGGCGCCATCATCAGCGGGCCGCTGGCGCTCTGTGAGGGCAGCCACATCAACCCCGGCGCCAAAATGCGCGGCGACAACACTGTGGGCCCCTTCTGCAAGGTGGGCGGCGAAGTGGGCAACAGCATCCTGCTGGGCTATTCCAACAAAGGCCACGACGGCTACCTGGGCAACTCCGTGATTGGCGAGTGGTGCAACCTGGGGGCCGATACCAACACCAGCAACCTCAAGAACAACTACGCCCCGGTTAAAATCTGGAGCCACTCGGCCGGCCGATTCGTGAACACGGGCCAGACCTTCTGCGGCCTGATGATGGGCGACCATAGCAAGTGCGGCATCAACACCATGTTCAATACCGGCACGGTGGTGGGCGTGGGGGCCAACATCTTCGGGGCGGGCTTCCCGCGCACCTTCATCCCGAGCTTCAGCTGGGGCGGTTCGGCCGGGTTCGAAACCTTCCGCCTGCCCAAAGTAGCCGAGGTAGCCGAGCGCGTCATGGCCCGCCGCCAGCTCGCCTACGACGCTGTGGAGCAAGGTATCATGCAGCACGTCTACGACGCTACTGCCAAGGACCGGGTGTGGGAGAAGGCGGGATAGTTTAGGAATTGTTGTAAAAAATGCGCGTCATGCTGGGCGCAGCGAAGCATCTCGCGTGCTCGTGTTGCCCAACCAATTCCGACGTCAGCACGCGAGATGCTTCGCTGCGCTCAGCATGACAGCCCTTGCCTGAAACATAAGCTCCAACAGCCATGCGTTTTTCTGATATTCCCGGCCAGCAGCAGGTCAAGCAGCTGCTGGTGAGCAGCGTGCGGCGCAATCACGTGGCCCACGCCCAGCTGTTTCGCGGGGCCGAGGGCTCGGCGGCGCTGGCCCTGGCCCTGGCGTACGCGGCGTTTCTGAACTGCGAAGCCCGCGGGCCCGAGGCCGACGACTCCTGCGGCCACTGCCCGAGCTGCCAGAAAATCGACAAGCTCATTCACCCCGACCTCAACTTCATTGTGCCCGTAACTACCACTAAGGCGGTGGCCAAGGATGCCACGAGCAGCAAGTTTGGGGCGGAGTGGCGGGAGTTCGTGCTGGAAAACCCCTACCAAGGTCTCAACGACTGGATGCAGCACATTGGGGCCGAGAATAAGCAGGGCAGCATTTCCAAGGACGAAAGCCTGCAGCTACTGCGGCTGGTGAGCCTGAAGGCGTTTGAGGCCCGTTTCAAGCTGGTAGTTATCTGGCTGCCCGAGCTCATGCATCCGGCTGCTGCCAACGCCGTGCTCAAGCTGCTGGAGGAGCCGCCGCCCGCCACCGTGTTCCTGCTGGTAAGCTACGCGCCCGAGCAGCTGCTGCCCACCATCATCAGCCGGGTGCAGCCGGTGGTGGTGCGCGCCCCCGCCGAAGCCGAACTCACGGCCTGGCTGCACACCGCCCACCACATTCCGGAAGTGAAAGCCCGGCAGCTAGCCCAGCTCACCGAAGGCAACCTGGGCGCGGCCCTGGCGGCCAGCGCTGGCCCCGCCGCCGAGCACGACTACTACACCCTGTTCGTGAACTGGATGCGCACCTGCTACGGCAACAAAGTGGCCGAAATGCTGAGCCTGAGCGACGACTTCCAGAAGCTGGGCCGCGAAAACCAGAAGGAGTTCTTCCAATATGCCCTTTCCCTGCTGCGCAAAGTGCTGCTCTTCGGCCTCGACCCCCAGCTGGTGCCCCACCTGCCCGCTGGCGAGCAGGGCTTTATCAAGGGTTTCAGCCCCTTCGTGACACCTCGTAATGCCGACGCCATCACCCGGGAACTCAACGATTCGCACTACCATGTGGAGCGCAACGCCAACCCCCGCATGGTGTTCCTGGACGCCTCCCTGCATCTGGCCGAGCTGCTGCGGATGTAGCGCTAACTCTGTAGTTCTCGTCCCCGCGTCGCCAAAGCCAGTTGAACGGCACGGGGACGCGGACTACAGAGTTAGCGCTACATGCAACGGCGCAACAGCAGTAGATGAGCAAAGCGGTGGGGGCTTACAAAATCGACCTCCATTACTTCTAAACGCAGCAAATACAGTTTGCTGATTTGCTATAGTTGCCGCTAAAACCGGTATAGGCTGTCGGGCTCCGGCCGGGGGCGTATCTTTGCCGGCACGCAGGGGGCCGCCTGTTTCGGCCCCAAGTTTCCTGATTTCTGACGCAACTTCCAATTGAAGACCTCTATTCGCATCGGTACGCGGGGCAGTAAGCTGGCCCTCTGGCAGGCCCACCACGTAGCCGACCTGCTCACGGCCGCCGGCCTGACCCCGGAAATCGTCATCATCACCACCAAGGGCGACGTGGTGCTGGACCGTTCCCTGGATAAAATCGGCTCCAAAGGTGTATTCACCGAGGAGCTGGAGGAAAGCCTGCGCACCGGTCATATTGATGTGGCCGTGCACAGCGCCAAGGACGTACAAAGTACCATCCCGGCCGATCTGGAGCTGCTGGCTTTCATGGAGCGCGAACAGGTGAACGACGTGGTGGTGAGCTTCGACGCCGACCTGGACCTGCAACGCCCCGACCTGGTGCTGGGCACCAGCAGCACCCGCCGCAAGGCCATGCTGCGCCGCTTCTTGCCCCATGCCACCACCGCCGAAGCCCGCGGCAACCTCCAGACGCGCCTGCGCAAGCTTGAAGAAGGCCAATACCACGCCCTGGTGCTGGCCTACGCCGGTGTCCACCGCATGGAATACGACGGCCTGATCCGCCACGTGCTGCCTGAAACCCAGTACGTGCCGGCCACGGGCCAGGGCAGCGTGGCCATTGAGTGCGCCCGCAACCTGGAGCCCGGCCTCAAAGCCGAGTTGCACCGCCTCCTCGACCACGGCCCTACCCACGTGTGCCTGCGCGCCGAGCGGGCTTATCTGCGCGCCATGGAAGGCGGTTGCAGCATCCCCAGTTTCGCCCTGGCCACCCTCAGTCCCGATGGCCAGACGGTGCAACTGCATGCCGGCCTCATCAGCCTCAACGGTCAGCAGTTGCTCGAAGAAACCCGCGTAGCCGCCGCGGAGCAGGCTGCCGCCCTGGGCGCGGAAGTAGCCGAAAGCATCCTGGCCCGCGGCGGCCAGCAAATCCTGGACGACATCCGGGCGAAGTAGCCCCGACAACTGGCGGGAGCATGGGGCGTCCGGCCAGGCGACCTGCTGCCGGGCCGGATCGGTGTTAGGCTGCCAATCCGACCTGGTGTTCTGGCCAGGCAGCATAAGCGTAAACCGCGTAATTTTACCATTCCATCATTGCCCGACCCGATTTCACGCATGAGCAAACTTCTTCGCCGTACTCTGCTTTTTGGCCTGTTACTGGGACTGGTGGCCCCCACGCTGCAGGCGGCCAGGGGGCCGCGCAAGAGTAAAAAAGACGAAGTCGTGACCATCAGTACCAGCCAGGGCGACATTCGGATGATCCTCTTCGACCAGACTCCGCTGCATAAGGCCAACTTCCTGAAGCTGGCCGAAAGCGGCTTCTACAACGGCACCACGTTTCACCGCGTCATCCCGAATTTCATGGTCCAGGGTGGCGACCCTAATTCCAAGGACGCGGACCCCGCCAACGACGGCGCCGGCCAGGACAATGAAAAGCTGATTCCGGCCGAAATTCGGCCCGACCTGACCCACCGCCGCGGAGCCGTGGCCGCCGCCCGCACCGCCGACTTCATCAACCCCGAACGGGCCAGCAGCGCCTCCCAGTTCTACATCGTGCAGAATCCCCGCGGCACGCCCCACCTCGATGGCCAGTACACCGTATTCGGCCAGGTTATCAGCGGCCAGGATGTGGTGGACAAAATTGCCCAGCTGCCCACCGCCGAGCGGAACCGCCCCGTCACGGACATCAAGATGACCGTGAAAGTGGAGAAGCTGAAAAAGAAGAAGATAACCGAACTCTACGGCTACCAATACCAATAGTCCTGTTGCCGCTGCCCGGGCAGAAAGCGGGTATTCCGAACTTGCAGCAACACCGGGCAACCTATTGTCCGGTGTTGCTTTTATCTGCCAATTTGCGGGCAACAAGCCCTGATGCATCCCGCCAACTCCTAGCCCGGCTCTCCCATGAAAATTCTGATTACCGGCTCCAACGGCCTGCTGGGCCAGAAACTGGTAGCCCTGCTGGCCCAGCAGGCCGAGGTGGAAGTAGTGGCCACTTCCCGGGGGACCAACAAGCTGGCCCGCCTGTATCCCGCCGTGCGGTTCGTCCCCCTGGACGTTACCGATGCCGTCCGGGTGCAGGAGGTAGTTCGAGCGGAGCGGCCCACCCACCTCCTGCACACGGCCGCCATGACCAACGTGGACGAGTGCGAGCTGAACCAGGCTGCGTGCTGGGCGCAGAACGTGACAGCCGTGGCCCACCTGGTAGCCGCCTGCGAGCAGCATCAGGTACACCTGCTGCACCTGAGCACTGACTTTATCTTCAGCGGCGAAACCGGTCCGCTGACTGAGGAGGCCGAGCCCGGGCCGGTTAACTTTTACGGGGAAAGCAAACTGGCCGCCGAAGGGCTGGTGCGCCAGTGCCGCGCCCCCTGGGCCATTCTGCGGACGGTGCTGGTGTATGGCGTGGCCCACGAGTACGGCCGGACTAACCTTGTGGTCTGGGTGCGGGATTCGCTCCGGGCTGGTAAACCCATTCAGGTGGTCAGTGACCAGCTGCGTACGCCCACGCTGGCCGAAGATCTGGCCCAGGGCTGCTGGCTGGCCGCCCGGAACCAGGCCACCGGCATCTACCACCTGAGCGGGGCCGAACTGCTCACACCCTATCAGATGGCCCTGGCAGTAGCAGCGTACTTCGGGCTCGATGCGTCACTTATTAGCCGGGTGGATGCCAGCACGTTTTCGCAGCCCGCCCGCCGCCCTCTGCGCACGGGTTTCATCATTGAAAAAGCGGGACGTGAGCTGGGCTATCGGCCTCACTCGTTTGCCGCCGGCATTGCCCTGGTAGCCCGGCAAGCGGAGCCGGCTGGCTAACCCGTTAGGATACGAACGAGCAAAAAAAGCCCGCAGACAACGCCCACGGGATTTTCACACACCTATTGCAACAACCTGACAGTAGCGGAGCGCGCTGCGAGCAGCTACGGCGGCTTCGTACTGAATTCGGTATATCGGGAATATGCTCCAACCCAGAGGCCGGGCAATGAAATACTGGAAATGATTTCGCCAGCTCTGATCCGTTGATGGGTCTGCCGGCGGCATTATTGGCGGTGGTAGCGTCTCTGGTACCGGCCGTTCAACATGACAATGTTAGGGACGATATACGGGGATGTAAAGGACATTTACGTCGTAATTGTGACTTGTATTAAGACAATATTTCTTGCTTAAAACTGATAACTGCGCTTCAGTATACTAGCAGCAAGTGACCGTGGTGACTCGTATGCAGAGATTAGTCTATAATTGTCTCGTTGATTTTACTGAGAATACCTGCTGTCGGTGTGACATCATTTGCTTGGTTTTGCGCCATAATGTGCAGACTCAGGATGGTGGATACCAGCATTATTCCAGGCCAGAGCACCAGCCACCAGGCGGTGGGCGCGAAACGGACGGCTGCCAGTAACTGCCCCCAGCTCGATACTTCGGGTGGCAGACCCACGCCCAGGAAGGAAAGGGTGGTTTCCAGCCCGATGAGCAGGGCTATTGTGAGCGGAAAGCGTACCAGCAGCACGTGGCGCGTATTGGGCCAGATATGCCGCACCAATAGCCGGCCGGTTGGAATGCCGGCGGCGCGGGCGGCTTCCAGGTAAGGTTGGGCGCTGACTTGCAAGGTGGCGGCCCGCATCAGCCGGGCCGGGGTGGTCCAGCAGGTCAGACTCAACAACACCACCAAGCCACCCAGCGACGGGCGCTGTACCGCCGCTGCCGCCAGCACCAGAATCAACAGCGGCACCGATTCGAGCAGCGACATAAGCCCCAGTACCAGCGCATCGAGCGGGACGGCTACCCGGCGCCGCCCCAAACGGAGCCGGCCCAGCAGAATCCAGCTACCTGCCGCCACCCCGGGCAACCAGGCGCTGGCTGGCACCAGGCGGGGCCCGAGGACCAGGGCGGCCAGGGCTGTCAGCAGAAGAGTTGACAAGCTGCGCCAGCTAACCTGCCAGCCGGAGTTCCGCAGAAAGCCCGCGGCGCTGCCCAGTATGGTGCCCAGCAGCAGTGTAAGCAGGCTGGCCGGAACGCTGACCAGCACCAGCGTGCGTGCGCCCTGCAGCAAGGCCCCCCAGACATCCAGGCCCTGCGGATCAGTGCCCAGCCAGTGCTCGGTGCCCCCGGGAGGCTGGCTGATGTGGGCCAGATCGGGAGCCAGGGCGGCGGAAGGAGCCCAGGTCGCGGCGCCTACTACCAGTAGCAGCCAACCCGCCGCCAACAGCTGACGAAGCGAAAAGGACCTGGGGAAACAGAGTTGCCTCATAGCCGGATGCGCGGATCGGTGAGCTGATAGGCCACATCGGTGAGCCATTGGGCCGCCAGCCGCACTACGGCCACCAGGCCTACGGCTCCCAGCAGGACCGGGTAGTCCTGGGTGGCGGCAGCTTCGGCCAGCAGGCGACCCATGCCCGGCAGGGCAAACAGCACTTCCACCACCACTGAGCCCGCTACCAGGTTAGGGAGCAGGTCGGTGAGCTGGGCCAGGGTGGGCAGCAGGGCGTTGCGCAGCACGTGGCGCCACAGTGTGCGCCGCCGGGAAGCCCCCTTCGACCGGGCCGTAGCTACGTAAGCCAGCGCCAGCTCCTGCCGGATGGCTCCGTCGAGCTGCACCACCAGCCCCGGCAGACTCACTATGACCAGACTCAGCACCGGTAAGGCCAGGTGGTAGAGCAGGTCGGCCGTGCTCTGCCACCATCCGCCCGATTCCTGCTCCAGGCCCAGTCCGAACGCGGGAAACCAGGCCAGCGCATCGGGGTTGGCCAGCAGCAGCAGCAGCCCTACCGCCACCAGAAACAGCGGAAAGCTCTGTACGCCGTGCAAAGCCAGCAGCATCAAACGGCGAAAGCGGGGTCGGTAGCTCAGGCTCACGGCCAGCCCCAGGGCCAGGGCCACACTGCCCACCGTGGCCAGCAGCGTGAGGGGCAAGGTGTAGTGAAGGGCCTCCCGCAGCAACTCCCGCACCGGCGTGCCCTGGCGATACGACAGGCCCAGGTCGCCGGCCAGCAATTGCCCTAGCCAGTAGTGATACTGGTTGCGGCAGCCGTGCCAGCGCCAACCCGTAGGCGTTTGCCAGGAAACGTAAAAAAGCGGGACATCGAGACCGTAACGATGCAGCAGTTGCCGGGTCAGGGCCGCCTGGTTAGTCTGGGCGTCGAGGCGGGTATTGCTGGTAAGGGTGCTCTGGATGAAGGCAGCCTGATCCGTCACGGACCGGCTTAGCAGAAATAAAGCCGAAAGCGTCAGCCAGACGGCCACCAGAGCCCGGGCAGTATGACGCAGCAGTACCCGCACGCCCCGGCTTACGGCTGGGAAACCTTCGTCCGGATGCGCGCGGCTTCGTAGCCCGGTTTGAGGCCCGTAACGGGCACGCTCAACCGCCGGGCCGCCGCTACCCGGTAGCGCAGAAAGTAGAGCACCGTGAATGGCCGCTGCTGGTGGAGCAACAATTGAAATTTGCGCAGCAGTCGGGTCTTTCGGGCCGGATCATCGGTAGCCGCAATCTGCTCAATCAGCTGGTCGCTGGCGGGCAGCGAAAAGCCAGTGGTATTGCTGGCCCCGATGCCCTTGGAGTGCAGCAGGGGAGTGAAATCGTAGGAGAACGGGTTGCCGCTGAAGGTGCGGATGGACATGTCCGTTTCGCCGGCCCGCAACTGGCGCGAAAGCACCGACTGCTCCGTAGGGCGCAGTTCCACGGCAATGCCCACTCCGCGGGCCGCCGCACTGAACTGCCGGGCGGCCGTTTCGTAGGCCGGTTCCCCGGCTCGGTAGCTCAGGCCCAGACGCAGTTCTTCTGGCTGACCCTGCGCATTCGGGCGCGTCCAGGAGCCCGTGCCCGCCCGCCGCCAGCCCGCCTGCCGGAGCAGCTCTACAGCGGCAACGGGGCTGAAATCGAGCAGGGGCAGACTATCGTGATAATAAGCGGTAACGCGCGGGCTGATCAACCCGACACTGGCCACGGCGGCTCCCTGCTGGGTTGCCTGAATGAGAGCCGGCACGTCGAAGAGCTGGCTCAGGGCCCGGCGCGTTAGCGCATCCCGCAGCACGGATTTGCGCACATCGAAGCCCGCCGCCAGGAATTCGTGGGAGTCCGTTGTGTAAAACTGCAGCCGTTGCTGATCGGTGGCCGACTGCTGCAGCCGGGTAAACTCGGCGGCGGGCATAAGCGAGTACAGGTCAATTTCGCCCCGCCGCAGCGCCAGCGTGGCCGTTGCCGCATCGGGAATGATCTGGTAAGTGAGCTTTTCCGGAAAAGCCTGCAGTACGTGCGGGGGTGCCGGCAGGGTGTCGGCCCACCACTGCGGTTTGCGCGTGAGGGTTAGGTAGCGCCCCTTTTGCCAGCCCGAAACCCGGTAGGGTCCGCAGCCGGGAAGTCGCTCGGGGTGGTTCTGCAGCTGCAGGGCCTGGTAGCGCCTGGCAAAGTCTGCCACCACCGGGCCCGCAGGCTGGGCTTGCCGCAGGTTTGGCAGCGTTATGTCACGCAGTTTTCCCTGCGGATCCAGCACGTATTCCGGCAGAATGGAAAAATCCCCCGAGGAACGCACATGGTCCGGCGACTGCCCAACGCACACGAGCGTAAATCGTCGTGCATCCGTCGAATCCAGCCGGATGTCCCGGATAAAGCCAAACATGGCCTGGTCCATCTCAATCGGCAGGCCCGGACAGTTCATCACCTTCAGGGTGAAAGCCACATCGCGGGCCAGAACCGGTGAGCCATTATCCCAGGTTGCCTCCGGCCGCAGCTGGTAGGTAACCAGCAGCAGCGAATCGTTGAGCCGCTGGGTTGTCGGAAAGGATTGCGCCAGCCACGGCACGAAATCGGTTTTGCCTTCGATTCCCTTTAAAAGGCTACAGTAAGTCAGATTGGCTATTTCAAACGCAGAACCATTGCTCACTACTAGCGGATCCAGGTTGTCGGGGTCTTGAGCCCACCGAATACGAAAAGCAGGAGTAACGGTATTCGAGTCGGAAGTAGAACAAGAGGCGAACGTGACTGTCAGAAGGAGGACGAAAAACCCCGGGAAAAGTCGCTTCATGAACGGGTAACCGCTTAGGAGAGTGTTCCGGGCAAGTTACCACGTTTTAATAGTAATAGAACATACTCCCTAGTGGTCATCGCCCCATCCTCCCATACCATGATCGATATTAGTAGTAGGCGTAGAGGAGGATGCATTCTGTGTAGCATCTGTAGTGGTAGAGGGAGTAGCTGACAGAACAGCGAACTGGAGAATAGCAGCGGCGATGAGCTCTAACATGGTTTAGAAGTCTTTGTGGTTCAGACGATTGAACGACACAAATGTGGGCTCTAAACCAGCCGTCAGAAAGGCAACAAGAAGGCTAAACGTGACCCATTTTTGGGTGTGTCACATTTGTCATTTCGTGCCAAAAAGCGCCTTTAGTAGACTTTATTATGAGAAATAGAGGGATTGGATCAGGTGATAGTTTAATTATTTGTGACATCATCTATTGCAAAATAGCCCAACTATAGCTATGCAAAGGTGTAGCAGATTATCATAATCAGTAAAGGCCGATAAGAATATTTTGTGACATCGATAGAGGATACCAACGGATGCTATATTTTAGCGTTATAGCAACCCTAAAGCCATTTATAACATGGAAGAACTGATAAATCTGGTGAGAATTGTGACTGATAGAAGACTAGCTGTATTGCCGTTTCTTGACTTTTCAGATAAACATTCGGCTAATAAGGATTTGCAGCTGGTTAGATTGCTTGAAAGTGGTACTTCTGTTACCCAGCACCAATTGGTAAAGGGAATATATGGCAAAACGGATGCGAAGACACAGACAACGTTTCGGAAACTGAAGTCTAGGGTTCAGCAAAAATTGCTTAATCATCTTTACTTTCTAGATCAGACTGATCCTCGTCATTTAGTTTCTCGTCAATACGAGCAACAGTGCTTAGGTCTTTTACACCAAGCCAAAATCCTGAGTAGTGAAGGCGAGTATAAAATGGCGGAAAAGCTTTTTCGAAAGTTCATGCGAGTTGCTGATGAGGCAGAATATACTTCATATAACTTATTGGGTGCTAGAATATTGAAGAAGATGTATGGGGAGATGGGGCAGCCAGCTAAGTATAATGCAATGGCAAAAAAATTCGCTTCACTACAGAATATAATGGCACTGGAAGATGAAGCAGAGCAGTTATATACAGATATTAAATTAACCTTAAATCATAAGGTGAAAGACCGTAAACTTTTGCTAAAAAAAATGCCTGAAGTAATAAATCGCCTAGATGCTATTGATAAGATGGTTGATAGTTATAATACATTCTATTACTTATATTCTGCAAAAATTTCAAAAGAAGAATTGGTAGGAAATTATGCTGAACTTATACAAATAACCGCACAAACTGATAGGGACTGGAATCAGGATAAAATCAACAAAAAACGCTTCGACAAGCGTTTTAATAACTACATGAGTGTGTATGCGCATCTGCAGTGCCGGCAGGCGAAGACGGGTTTAGCCCTGGCTGAGGAGTACTTCAAGGATTTTCACTATTCCTCGGGTAACTGGTTTTACTTCCTCGAAACCTACCTGCTCCTGGCTCTGCATGCCCGGCAGTACGGGCAGGGGGTGGAACTGCTGCAGCAGGCGCGCAAAAACCCCTATTACCGCAAGCAGCGCGCGGCAGCTCAGCAGCGCTGGGAGCTCTACGAAGCGTACGTGCAATTCGTGCGCCCCGAGCCCTCGCCGCTGAAAATGCGGCATTTTGCCCAGTTTGTGCAGACCGTGCCCGATTATAGCCGCGACAAACAGGGCTACAACGTGGCCATCCTGATTCTGCAGTTCCTCTACTTTCTGCAGCGGCGTGACATTGAGGGGCTATTGGCGCGCCTGGAGGGGCTGCGCAAATACGAGCAACGCCACCTGCGCGACCCGGCCACGCTGCGGAGCCAGCTGTTTTTCCGGTTGCTGCTCATGACGGTGAAGGAGAACTTTGCCTCCGATGCGTGCGAGAAGAAAGGCCAGCCCCTGCTGGAACGGCTGCGGGCGGCCCCGTTGCCCGGACAGGCCTACGGGGAAATCGAAATCATTCCCTACGAAGACCTCTGGGACCTGACGCTGGGTATTCTGCGCCAGCTGGCGGCCGAGGACCTGGCCGCCGAGCAGACCGCCCGCAACCGGGTGTAGGGTTTGGTAAGAAAACTGACTTACCGTCGAACGGTGGCCGTTTTGGCAGCGGCTGGTCGGGCGGCCGGAATAGAGGCGCGGGCTGGCTCTGGGTGGCTGGCTGTGGTACGCGGGGCCGGAACCTGGGCAGTGGGCGCTGGTTGCCGGATGGCCGCCACCGAGGCCGGCAGCGTACCCGGGGCCGCCGCCAGATACCGCTCGTACTGGGCAGCGCTCAGCAGGGAGCCCAATTGCAAGGTATACTCCTGCCCGATGGCCGTCAGCTTTTTCTGGAGCATATCAGGGTCGTTGGCGTACAGCTGGCGGGCTTCGGTCTCCTGGCTCAGGCGCTGCTGGGTGAGGCGGCGGACGGGTAGCTGCCGGGCATCATCGAGCACGATAAAGGCCGCCAGCTGGCGGGTAATAGTGATGGCTTCTGTCCGATAAGCCGCTGAAACTTCCTGGGCACGGCTGTTCAATGGCAATAGCAGGGCGCAACTCCCGAGCAAGAGTAGAAAAAAGCGTTTCATGGCAGAAGAAATACGGTAGAAGACCAGGCCGCCAACCACAGCAGCGGCAGCGAAAGTAGTAACCCAAACTCAACCGAAAGGCCCTTGCCGGGCAAAGTGGCACGCTAACCCGCTGAAACCGGTAGCGGCCTCGTCAAACGCTGATCAGGGCACTACCACCACCGTCCGGCTCACGCAGTGGCTGTCGGGGCAGGAGTCGGGGCCGTTGGCGCGCAGGCTCATGCGCACGGCGTAGCGGCCCGGGCGCCGGAAGGCGTGCTGCACCTGCCAGCCATTGCTAACGTACCCGTCGCGAAAATCCCAGAGCACTACCACGTTTTCGCACAACGGGAGCTGGGAGTCCAGGGCATCGAAGGTTAGGGGGTGACCCACGCGCACCGTGTCGGCGGCGCGGAAGTTGAGCACGATTTCCTGGGTAAAATCAACGGGAATGAGCTTTTCGGCGGTTCGCACCTCACCCGTGGCCTCGTCCAGCACATCGAGCTGCACGGTGTAGCGGCGGCGCTGCTGGTAGCAGTGCGAGACGGTAGGACCAGTCAGCTCGGTGCCGTCGCCCATGATCCAGCGGAAGGTGAGCGGCCCGGCGGCCGGGTCCACGGCGCGGCGCGCGTCGAGTTCCACGCACATTTCGGCTACGCGGGGCGGCGGGCAGGCTACGCTCAGCGTATCGCCGGCCATCTGCGCCCGGGCAGGGCGGGTGGCCAAAGGCAGTAGCAGCAGCAGGCAAAACAGGAAACGCACGCGGGCAGCGGTAACGGCACAGAAGGACCCCATTGGCCGGATTAGAACTTATTCAGACGCTGAAACACCTCCTTCTGGTAGGTTTGGCCAATCGGAATGTGCTTGGCATCGATGATGATGGTGTTGTCTTCGATGGTGTGCACGCGCTTGAGGTTGACGATGAACGAGCGGTGCACGCGCACGAACAGGGCGGCCGGAAACTTCTCCTCCACGGCCCGCATAGTGCTGTACACAATGAGCTTGCTCTTGCCCGTGACGATGTGCACGTAGTCGCCGAGGGCTTCCACGTACTGCACCTCGTCAAACTGCACCTTGACCAGCTTGCTGTCGACCTTCACGAAGGTAAACGGGGCGTCGGCCGGTACGTTTTCGGGCGCATCGACGGGGCTGCCGACCACTTCCAGGGCCTTCTGGGCAGCCTGCAGAAACCGGGCGTAGCTGATGGGCTTCACCAGGTAATCGAGCACATCATACTCGAAGGCTTCTACGGCGTAGCTCTTGCTGCTGGTGATGAGGATGACCAGCGGCGGGTTTTGCAGGGTGCGCAGCAGGTCGAGTCCCGACATCAGGGGCATTTCCACGTCCAGGAACAGCAGGTCGATGGGCTGTTGGCGCAGGACTTCAGCGGCGGCAATGGCACTTTCGCAGCTGACTGCGTGGGTCAGGAAGGGCGTGTTGCCAATGCAGTTTTCAACAATCTGGAGGGCCAGGGCATCGTCGTCGACAACCAGGCAGCGGAGTGGAGCGGGAGTTTCGGCCATAGTCTCAAAGGTACAGGCTTACTTGAAATAACCCTATGGTGGCGGCGGGGCATCGGGCAGGCGGCTGGCCAGCAGCGGATACACAGCCCGCAGGGCCTTGCTGATGGTGGTGAGCAGCGCCGGCAGCTGCGGATGGGAGGTCGGGTGGCGGGCCGTTTGCTCCAGGGTTTCAAGCTGGTGGGTGAGGTGGGGGAGGCCGAAGTACGCCACCTGCCCCTTTAATTTATGGGCTATCTGCGCCAGCTCCGGCCCCCGTGCGGCAGCCAGCTCAAGCTCGGCCGCCAGCACCGGGGCCTGGGCCAGGAAGGTGCGGACAATCTGCTGCACGAAGGCCTCGTTGCCGCCGGCCAGCTCTTCGAGTAGCGCCCAATCGGGCTGCTCGGGCACAGTCGCTAACGGCAGCAGCGTGGGCAGTTGGGGGGGCGGGGGAGAAGAAGCCAACGTGGGAGCTTCCGCCAAGGGGGAGGCCGCCGTGCGGCCGGTGTAGTGGGCGAGCCGGGCGTAGAGCACGGCCGGGTCGAAGGGTTTGGCCAGCGTGTCGTTCATGCCGGCTTCGAGGGCGAGTACCCGGTCTTCGGGCAGGGCCGAAGCCGTGAGGCCGATCAGGGGCAGGCGGGCGGCATCGGGGAAGTGGGCGCGGAGTTGGCGGGCGGCCTCGTAGCCGTCCATTTCGGGCATCTGCACGTCGAGCAGCACCGCGTCGAATTCCTGCTCCCGGGCGGCCTGCACGGCCAGGCGGCCGTTGTCGGCCAGCACCACCTGCACGTTCCAGGCTTCGAGGGTTTTGCGGGCCACGAGCTGGTTGAGCAGGTTGTCTTCGGCCACCAGCACCCGCAGCGGCGGCTCAAAGGGCGGCAGCACCACCGCGGCTTCGGGCGGCACGGTAGCGGGGTCGGCGGGGTGGGCCGGAATCTCGAACCAGAAGGTGGAGCCCGTGCCCTCCGTGCTTTCCACCCACAGGCGCCCCCCGTGCAGCTGCACCAGGTTGCGGGCAATGCTCAGGCCCAGGCCCGTGCCTCCAAACTGCCGGGTGGTACTGGCGTTGGCCTGGGAAAAATCCTCGAAAATGGCCTCCACCTTATCGGCCGGAATGCCGATGCCCGTATCGCGCACGCCAAACCGCAGGCCTGCCGCTGCGCCGGGGCCGGCCGCCGCCACCGCCTCCAGCCGTAGCGTGACGCCGCCGCGGGTGGTGAACTTCACGGCGTTGCCCACCAGGTTGACGAGCACCTGGTTGAGGCGCACCGAGTCGCCGAGGATGGCCGGGGGCACGGCGGGGCCGATTTCGGTGCGGAAGTAGAGGCCCTTGGCTTCGGTGGCGAACCGGAACATGCGGCCCACACGCTCCACCAGTTCCGGCAGCCGGAACGGGGCCTGCTCCAGGGTAAGCTTGCCGGCCTCCATTTTGGAGGAGTCGAGGATGTCGTTGATGATGACCAGCAGGTTCTGCGACGACGACTGGATGGCCTCCAGGTACTCCTGCTGCTCCCCGTTGATGGGCGTGTTGCGCAGCAGGTGGCTCAGGCCAATCACGGCGTTCATGGGCGTGCGGATTTCGTGGCTCATGTTGGCCAGAAACTGGGCCTTGGCCCGGCGCGAGGCCTCGGCCGCGTCGCGGGCCACTACCAAATCGGCGTTGATCTGCTCGGTTTCGGCTTTCTGCCGGCGCAGCTCAGCGGTACGCTCCTGCACGGTGGCTTCGAGCTGCCGCTTCTGGCGGCGCAGGCCGGCCGTGCGCACCCGCGTGAAGGCGAAGACGCCGCCTGCCAGGGTCGCCACGCTCAGCAGGGCAAACCAACCGGTCTGCCAGAAGGGAGTGGCCACCGCGAAGGTGGTGGTGGTGGGCGTCGACCAGCGGCCGTATTCGCCCAGCCGGGCCCGGACTTCCAGCGTGAACCAGCCGGCGTCGAGGCGTGGGAACTGGGCTTCGCCGACGGCCGTGGGCTGGCTCCAGTCGTTTTGGTAGCCCCGCAGTCGGTACTGGTACTGGAGCTCCGCCGCGCCCGGCCTTAAACTCACGCCCCGGAACCGGAAGCTGACCCGGTGCCGGGTCGGGGACAGTTCGCCCAGGCGGTAGGGCGGGCGCGGGGCGCCGTCTACCGCCCCAGACAGCAAGTAGGGCACGGGCGCCTGGGTGGAGGGCAGCAGATCAGGGGCAGCGGTGCCCAGGCGCAGCAGCCCGGACTGCGTCAGCACCCACACGGCGTACTCGCGCCAGTCAACGGCCGCCTGCGGGAGGAGGCCGCGCACCAGCGGGTTAGCCGGGAGCGTGGCCGGCCGGAATTCCCCATTCTTCCCCAGAAAGCTGAGTGCATCCCGATGCACGGCCAGCACCTGCTCCCGGCGGAAATCGTGGCGGTAGCCGCCGTGGTAGCTGCTGCCCCAGCGCACCGGCACCAGGGCGTAACAGAAGCGGGAAGCCAGCCCCCGGGCCGGCGTGTAGTGGGTGAACTGATTGCGCTGAAAGCTGAATAGGCCCTGGCCCTCCGTCCCGATCCAGACCCGGCCCACATCATCGGTCAGCAGCACCGATACGTCGAGGCCGCCCTGGCCGTAGCGGAAGTAGCGGAACCGCCCCCGCCGCCACACCGCTAGCCCGGTATCGTGGGTGCCTATCCAGACCTGGCCCACGGAGTCGGTGGTGAGGGCGTAAATAGTGTTGTGGAGCAGGCCGTTGGCGGTGGTGAAATGCTGGGCCGGCCGGGTTGAATCGGCCGGCAGGCGGAACACGCCGTCCAGGGCCGTGCCCACCCACAGGTCGCCGTTGCGGTGCTGGGTGAGGGCCGTAACGGCTACCGTGGCCGGCAGCCGCCGCACCCGCCGCATGAGCGGCTGACGGGGCGGCTTCTGCGGCACGGGCGTGTGCCAGAGGCCTTGCCCGGCCGTACCGGCCCAGACAGCGGCCGGCACGTCGGGCGGGTAATGGTTGTCGAATACGGGCCGGGAGCGTTCATCGGGCGTAGCCAGCAGAACGGTGGGGGCGTGGGGCAGCAGCAGGCCGTCGGGAAAGATGCCCACGGCGGCCGGGCGGGTGGCGTGGGGCCCCAGCCGGCCCCACTGGCCGTTTTCCAAACCGGCTAACGCCCAGGATCCGCTCGCCAGCGCCGTGACGGCCGGAGTTCCGCGCCCTGCGGAGGGGTAGAACGTCACGTGCCGGTCCGACCACCGCCACAGGCCCTGACCGGCCGTGCCCAGCCAGAGGTTGCCTTCCCGGTCGGGCAGCGCGCACTGCACCACCGTACCGGGGGGCAGCACCTTCGCAAAGCCGAACGTGGGCCCGGAGTCGGGCAGATCAGAGGGGGAAGGAGCCGGCTCGCCCGCCTCCCGGAAAGCCGTATCGGGCGGGGCCAGGCCCCGGGCCGGCCGCAACGGGCCCGCGGCCGCCGCCTTGCCGGCAACCGGCCGGAACTGCCGGTCCCGGCTCACCGACAGGCCGCCCTGGTAATGGCCCACCCACAGCCGGCCGGTGCCGGGCTCCACGGCCAGGCGGGTCACGAAATCCTCGGCCAGCCCTTCGCGGGTGGTAAACGTGGTGAACTCCGTGCCGTCGAAGCGGACCAGGCCCTCGGCGGTGCCAATCCAGAGGTAGCCAGCCGGGTCCTGGGCCAGGGCGTAGATGAACGGCTGGGCCAGCCCCTCGGCCGCCCCGAACTGCTTCAGAAATACCCGCCCCGGCCCCGGCTGGGCCGGGGCCAGGTGGGCCAGCAGGCAAAAAAGCAGGAGCAGCAGACGGCGCATCACGGTACGCAAGATACTGGTTGGGCCGCCGCGCCCGGGCTATTTCTCGGCGGACGCGGGTATTTTGGCGTTAAGCCCGGTATTGTTCGCGCAGGGTCGCGCAGTGAGGGCGCAGAAAAACGACTTCTGCGGCCAGTTGCGAGATGCTGCCGCGGCCTGCCGCGGTATACTATGCGGCTACGGCACGCGCCGGCTACGGGACAACAGCCGGCGTGTGCCCTTCCGCAGGGCTTTGTGCGTCGCGTACTCGGTGGCGGCCAGGTTGGTCTGCGTGATGCCCCCACGCCGGTCCTGAACAGCCAATGAGCCGACGGACGAGGTGGTCATGCCCAGGTACACGGGGCGCTCCTCTGTCAGCGAAATCAGGGTAAACGACACGCGGGATTTACTGCCTGCGTTGGCCATGGCACTCTGGATGCGCCCATCGTAGGGCAAGGCCCCCTGCGCAACCTGCCAGGGGAAAAAATAATCGGCTGCGCCGTACTGCTGTCCCGCGCTGCGCACCACCAGCACATGCGTGTAGCCCAGCTGGCGCAGGGCCCCGATTTGCAGACTATCGAGCGGGTGCCGGATGCCGTGGGCTTTCAGCTCCCACTCTTGTTCCGGAGCATAGGCTACCGGCACTCCTTGCGCGGCAAACTCGCGCTGCACCCGCTCATAATACACCGTTGACACGACATCGGGCGAGAAATCCAGCTCCGTCACCAGCACCCGGGACCGGGCTGGCAAGGGAAAGAGCGGCTGGGTGCCCTCGTGCCGGTTGGTCACAAGGCATCCTCCCAGCAGAAAGGGCAGGGCAGCCAACCGCCAGCCCTTAGAACAGGAGCCCCACATGTGCCGCTACCGAGTTTAGCCAAACCGTATGCCGTTGGTCAGCTGCCGACTTCTGGTAGAACAGGGAGAGTCGCGCGTCGCGCACCTGGTGAGTTTCCAGGCCGGTACTGAACAGCAGATGCGTGGCGCGGCCCGCAATCAGCCGGTAACCCACGCCCAGTCCACCCGTGAGGCCGGCCCCGAACTCCTGCGTCAGGGAAACGGTGTGGCCGGCCGTGGCTACGGCAAACAGGCTGCTCTGGGCCGGGCGGCGGTAATAGCGCATATCGGCTACCAGGGGGGCGAAGGCGTACTTGGGGACGTCATAGGCTTCCAGTCCCAGGCCCAGCCCTACCGACAGCTCCGGCTTCAGAAAATACCCAAACGTGGTGCGCAGCCTCGATAGCGCCCCGGGGTGCCGAAAAGAAGATTCACCAGGAAAACGCACCTGCCCGAGTCCGCTGCTGCTACCCAGCTGGGTAATATTGAACAACCCGATATTCTTGTTCTTTTTAACGGGCCCTGGCTGGGCATGGGCGGAAGTAGCCAGCAGGCCCGCAAAGCAGGTAAGTAGCAGGAGGGCGTTGTGCATGGGTGCAGATGTGTGTAATAGTAACCTGGTGTACGCTTCACAGGGAGTCGCCCGAACTGCCCGGGCTAGAGCGACGCGGCATTTCGCGTCTCTCTAGCCCGCGATTCATTAAAATAGCAAGCCGGTGTTGAAGGAAACCGATTTGAGCCAGAGGTTACTCTGCAGGGTCTCTACGGAAGTTGGCCCTAGTAGAAATAGCCTGGCATCCCGAATCTGATGCGTCTCCAGCCCTGTGCTCAGCAGCAAGTGGGTACCGCGCCCGAGTATAAACCGGTAGCCTACGCCTAGGCCGCCCGTGGCGCCCGGAGCAAATTGGTTGCTCAGCAGCAACAGGTAGCCCGCGGTGGCTACAGCAAATACACTACTGGCCGTTGGGCGCGTATAGTAGCGGAAATCGGTCACCAGTGAGGCCGTGTTGTAGCCGGGGTTCTCGTAACGGTCCAGGCCCACGCCCAGCCCTACTGAAAATGCGGGACACAGAAAGTAGCCGAGCGTGGTACGAAGTCTGTTGACGTACCCCCGATTTTGAAAAACGGCATCAGAACGGAATGAATACTGCCCGATACCTCGGTTGTGCCCGATTTGGGTGATATTGAAGAAACCGGCGTTCCTGTCCTTCTTCGAATCCACGGCAGACTGCTGTGCAAATGTGGTTGTATTGTCTGCGAAAATCAATGCAACCACTATAGCGGTTTCGTGAACGGTTCGCTCGTTTTTCAGCCAGCAGTGGCGTGATAGCCACAGTGGTCAAACCAGCCGAGCGCATCGGCGCTGGTGATCCAGTCGATGGCGGCTTGCAGGGCCTGCAGCAAGGCCTCGCGGGTACGGGCCTGGGCCGCCCGCAGCTTGGTCTTCAGCTTGCTCCAGGCCTGCTCCACGGGATTAAAGTCGGGCGAATAAGGCGGCAGAAAGAGCAACTCCACGCCCCGCTCGGCCAACCACTGTTTCACCCCCTCGAGCTTATGAGCCGACGCATTATCGAGCACCAGCACATCGCCCCGCCGCCGCGTCGGGGCCAGGCAGTGGGTCACATACCAGGCGAAGCGGTGCTGATTCAGGGCCCCGTCGAGCACTTGCATGCCCCCTAAGCCCTTGACCGATAAGGCCCCAATCAGTGTCAGGGACTTGCCCCGGTTCAACGGGATGGCCTCGCCCACCCGCTGCCCGCCCTTCGCGCGGGCGTAGCGGCGGCTCTCATCCAGCCGCAGCGCGGTCTCGTCCAGAAAGTGGAAGCGGGCGACGTCGGGGCGGGTGCAGACCGTGGCCACGTGCGCGGCGCGAGCTGTTCTTACGCGGGGCGTATCACGCTCGGTGGCGTGGAGGCTTTTTTTTTGCGGCGTAAGTCCTGCTCGTTGAGCACGTTCCAGAGGCAGGTTTGGCCGACTGAGCGGCCCGAATGCGTCTGCCAGGCCTGATTCAGTTCGGCCAGTGTGGCGTCGGCGTGCTGGCCAACGTAGGCCACCAGCCAGGCCTGATCATCAGCCGAGAGCCGTCGCTCGGGGCCGCCACTGGCGGGCTTGGGGGCTAACGAGCCCGTTTCCCGTTCACGGCGTAACAGGTCGCCCACAAACGAGCGACTCACGCCGAAGCGTTGAGCGACCTGGGTTTTACGGGCGTTTGGTTCGCGACAGGCGGCGGCCACGCGGGTGCGTAAATCAAGCGAGTAGGGTTGCATAAAAGAGCATACGGTGACTAAATAAAAACGACCGAACCGTTCACGAAACCGCTATAAGAGGAAAAAAGGCTTCATATTATACCCTCTCGTAATTTAATGATGAGATGATACAACGGGGCATGCCGAAATACTCGGTATGCCCCGTTGTCATTACTCCTGGAGTAGGACTATTTTAGACCCCTTCCAGGTATTCCCTCTTCTCCCCATTCCATAACAAATGGACTGAAATTTCTTATAGGATATTGGAGGAGCAAATAGAAACACTGACCTTCCAGTGGATGTGAAGTTTGTTTTGAATCCTATTTTTGTTGAATTCCAGTTGTAGGTACAAACTTGGTTGTATTTTCTGCAGAGTTAACGGCTCAAGTATAGGACGTTAATTGACAACCAGCAAGAATGCGGGAATTGTTTTTTTAAATAATTAATCATTAAAATAATATTAAAAAAACAGGAGTTACATCAGCCTATTTTCCCGTCACCTTGAATTCGGTGCGGCGGTTGAGCTGGCGGCCGGTTTTGCTGGTGTTGGGAGCCACCGGCTGGGTGTCGCCGTAGCCGGCGAAGGTCAGGCGGGCCTTGTCCACGCCCTTGGCCACGAGGTAATCGACCACGGCTTTGGCCCGGCGCTGGCTCAGGTCCTTGTTGTACTCGGCCTTGCCCACGTTGTCGGTATGGCCGGAAATTTCGAGGCGCAGGGCGGGCGTTTCGGTGAGCAGCTTGAGCAGGCGCTCCAGCTCGCCGGTGCTTTCCTTACGCAGCGTGGCCTTGTCGAAGTCGAAGAAGATGTTGTTGAGCACCACCTTCACGCCCACGTCGAGCTTCTTGAGGGCAATGTCCTTAACCACTTCGGCGTAAGCCGAGCCGGCCGGCAGATCGAAGTTCTCGGAGTGGAACAGGTAGCCTTCCTTGCGCACCACAATGCCGTAGTTCACGCCCGAAGGCAACGACACGAGGTAGCGGCCCGATTTCTCATTCGACTGAAAGGAGGCAATAACCTGGTTGAGGGTGTTGTCAATTACATCAATAGTGGCTTCCAGGGGCTGCCGGCTGGCTTCCTCCGTCACCACGCCCTTGAGAATGGTCACCTGGGCGGCCACAATGGCTACCGGCGGGGCCAGCAGGGTTTCCTTCACCGGCTGCACCCGGGAGGCCAGCAGCTGGTCTTCCTGGCTGAGCACGGGCGGTTTTTCGGCCCCCAGAAAGGTAATCTGGTAGATGTCCTTGGAGCCCAGGCCATCGTCGCGGAAGGAGGAGTAGTAGCCGTGCCGACCCGAGGCCGAAATCACGAAGAACACGTCGTCGTCGGGGGTGTTGATGGGCCAGCCCAGGTTTTCGGGCGTACTCCACTTGCCGTTCTCGAACACCGATTTGAAGATGTCGTAGCCGCCCATGGAGTTGTGGCCCTCCGAGCTGAAGTACATCGTTTTGCCGTCGGGGTGCAGGAACACGCCCTCCTCGCCGTACTGGGTGTTGATGACCGAACCCAGGTTTTGGGCCGGCCCCCGCCCGTCAATCTCAATTTTGTAGATATCCCGACTGCCCAGGCCGCCTTCCTTGTCGCTCACGAAATAGAGGCTGCGCCCGTCGGGCGTGTAGGAAGCCGACGACTCGTGGTACTTGGAGTTGATGCGGGAGCCCAGCTTCTGGGGTTTGCGCCACTCCACGCCCCGCAGGTTGGCCTCGTGCAGGTCGCCCCCGTTGTCTTCCATGTACACTAGCAGGCGCTGGCCGTCGGGCGCGAGGCCCACGGTCGCGTCGTGGCCCTCGGTGTTGATGTTTTCGCCCAGGTTCTGGGCGGCGCTCCAGCCATCCTTGCCCTCGCGGGTGCTCTGGTACACGTCCTCAAAGAAACCGCCGGTTTCGGGGTCGGTGTTGCCGCCCGTGGAGCCGGCCCGGCGGGAAGTAAACAGGATAACCGACTCATCGGCCGTAATCACGGGGCCGTACTCGGGGAAGGGCGAGTTCACCCCCGGCCCGGCATTGTCGATGAATACGCGGCTGGGTTTGGCGGCCAGCTTGCGGCCGTTTTCGCACTCCCGGATTTTCTTCTGGATGTCCTGTATCAGCCCGGCGGTGTTTTTGGCGCCGGTGGCCGGGGTGGCCCGCTTGTACTCGGCAATGGCCGCGTCCCACTTGGCATTCAGGTGCAGGCCCCGGCCCAGCAGGTAGTGGATGCGCGGGTCCACGTCGGGGTTGAGCTGGTAGGCCCGCTGTAGGTATTCCAGGGCCCGGGGCTTGAAGCCCGAATGCAGGTAACAGTCGCCGATGCGGAAATTGAGCTGGTCGTTGCTGGGGTTGAACTTCTGGGCTGCCAGGTAGTGGGGCAGGGCCTGCTCGTAGCGGGGCGGGTCCATGTCGTAGAATTCGTCGCCCTGCTTGATAGCCTTCTGGGCCGCTTTGAGGCCCTCCTTGTCGTTGCCGAACCGGTCTTTGCTGAACTCCACGCTCTGGGCCGAAGCTCCCGTGGCCGTGAGTAGCAGAAAGGCGAGTAGGTACTTGTGCATGATGGTAGCAGGGTAGGAGCGCGGGGCCGCGCCCGTTCAGGGTGAACTTCAACAAAATCAGGCGGATACCGGACGCCGGTTGTCCGGCCGGGGCCGGCTTACTCGGCGCCGCAGCCGGAGTTGGCCGCGTGGGTCAGACCCACTTCCAGGCCCAGCTCAGCGGCCCGGCGCCAGTCCTGGCAGGCCGCATCGGGCTGGCGGAGCATTTCGCGGGCGTGGCCCCGGTTGAGGTAGGCCTCGGCGTACTCCTTGCTCAGGCTGATGGCTTTGCTGGCATCGGCTTCAGCCTTCGGGTAGTCTTCGAGCTTGAGGTAGGCGGCGGCGCGGTTGTTCCAGGCAAAGGCGTAGCCCGGATCCAGCTCCACGGCCTTGCCAAAATCCTCGGCGGCGCCCTTGTAATCACCTTGCTCGTAGCGGGCGGCGCCGCGGTTGGTGTAGGCCAGGGCGTTGTCCTGCTTTTTGCTCAGGTAGTCGTTGTAGTCCTGCAAGGCCCCTTTCAGGTCGCCGGCGCGGCGGCGGGTACCGGCCCGGTTGAGCAGGGCCGGCAGCAGCTCGGGCTGCAGCTTGAGGGCCTGGGTGTAGTCCTGGATGGCGGCGGGCAGGTTGCCCAGCTGGCGCTGCGTGCTGGCCCGGTCGTGCCAGGCGTAGGCGTAGGCGGGGTCGGCCTTGAGGGCGGCGTCGAAATCAGCCTTGGCGCCCGCGTAATCGGCCCGCTCGAAGCGCAGGGCGCCGCGGTAGTACCAGGCGGGGGCGTAATCGGCCTTCAGCTCGGCGGCCTTGCCGTAGTCGCGCTCCGCTTCCTCGGTCTGCTTCAGGGCCTCCTCAGCCTGGGCCCGCCCGAAGTAGGGCGTAAACGTATTGGGGTCGATGCGCAGGGCCTGGTTATAGTCCTGCACGGCCGGCTGATATTCCTTGAGCTCGTAGCGCACGGCCGCCCGGTTGTAGTAGGCCTTGGCGAAATCGGGCTTCACGGTCAGGGCCTTATCGAAATCGAGCAGGGCTGCGCGGTAGCTTTTCTGGTTGAATTTGGCCACTCCGCTGTTGTAGAGGCGCTCGGCCTGCTGGTCGGGCGGCAGGGTGGAGGCCCGCACGGAATCTACCTGAGCCTGGGCCGCAGCCGCGCTCAACAGTATACTAAGGGAGAGGAGAACAGTCTTTCGCATCGTATCCCGCCGGTTTGAGAGGCGCGGGATAAATGTAAATTTATTTGCTGAATCGGCGGCCTCCGTCGGCTCAATAAGTTTGCGTATTGTCTTTTGACAAGATGGAATAGACTCCGTTTTTCGGTTTACGTCCCGTTACTCCGGCAGCTGGGTGCGTACCAGTTCCTGCCACTCGTGGCGCAACGAGCCCGCGAAAACCGGCCGGTTGGCCCGTTGGTACCAATAGGCGGCATTGTCGGCGTCGCCCTGCTGGCGGTGCAGAAAGGCGTGCAGCCAGTCGAAAAGGGGGACATCTTCGTGCTGCTGGGCAATAGCGTGGGCCTTATGCCACTCGTCGCGGCCGGCGTACCAGAGGGCTTCGAGCAGGGCCGACAGGCCAGCGGGAGCGTCGGGCTGGGTTTGGGAATCGAGGAAGGCAGCGTAGGTCATATAACCGAGGGGAGAGGTGCGGAAGAATATCAACGAGTAAACTTCTGCCGGCCAGCCGGGGTTTCAGCTATTGTTGGCGACGATGCAGCAGCAGTTGCGTAATTTTACGTCGCCGCCGGACAACGTGTCCGCCGAGAAGTACATTTTTTAACGCCTAGCTTTCACCTATGGCCACCTATCCCGAATACATGGTTGCGCCCATCCGCCAGGACCTCACCGAGGCTGGTTTCGAGCAACTCATGACCCCCGAAGAAGTTGACAGCGCCCTCACCGCCGACAGCGGCACCGTTCTGGTGGCCGTGAATTCGGTGTGTGGCTGCGCCGCTGCCAAAGCGCGGCCGGCCCTGAAAATGGCCGTTTCCAGCTCCGATAAGAAGCCCGCCAAACTGGTGACCGTCTTTGCCGGTATGGAAACCGAAGCCGTAGCCAAGGCCCGGGAACACATGCTGCCCTACCCGCCCAGCAGCCCCTGCATTGCCCTGTTCAAGGACGGCGAGCTGGTGCACATGATTGAGCGCTACCACATCGAAGGCAACGACCTGATGCGCATCGTCAACAACCTGCAGGGCGCTTTTGAAGAGTACTGCTAGGCAGTAGTATAATGTACTGCTGTCCCTGAACACGGAAGCCCGCGGCCAGCAGCTGCGGGCTTCCGTGTGTTTACCTGCACTATTGCTGCTTCCGCTTCTCTAACCTGCTTGCCCGTGCTCCTGCAGCCCTTACCCTGGGACTCCGATTTTTTGGGCTTTCCCGTGGCGAATGTCCAGAATGCGGATTGGTCGAACGCCGGCCTCACCGACCTGCTCCTCCGGGCCCGAGCCCAGGGCTACCGCCTGCTCTACTGCTTTGTGGCACCCGGGGCAGTGGCCGCGGCAGCCTTGCAGGAGTGCCCCCAGGCCGTGCTAGCCGACCGCAAAGTCCGGCTCCGGCTTCCAGTACTGCCGGGGCAACCCACCAGGTTGCCGGCAAGTATCCGGCCCACCCGCACTTACAGCCCCGCCCTACGGGCGCTGGCTCCTCAGGCCGGGACCTATTCGCGCTTTCAGCAGGATCCCCACTTTGCCCCCACGGTATGCCCGCGGCTGTACGAGTTGTGGCTGGGCCAGGCACTGCGCGGCGAATCAGGGCAGGAAGTGCTGCTTTACCAACCCGCTTCCAGCCCGGTGCCCCTGGGTTTTCTGACGCTGAGGGAAAAGAACCAGCGCACAGCAATGGAGCTTATGGCCGTGGAAGCCGCCAGCCGGGGGCAGGGCATCGGGGCCGCCTTTATTGAAGCGGCCCGTTGCCGGGCGGCCGCGGCGGGCCACACCGCAGTTCAGCTTGTGACCCAGGCTACTAATCCCGCCTGCCGCCTCTATCACCGCGAAGGTTTCGTGCTGGAACATGAGGAATTGGTGTATCACGTATGGCTATAATCGATTACGGGTCAGGTTCTAACCCCTAATTCGCTACTTCGCTCAGGAATTTGATGCGCATCAGGCGCAGATCTTCCTCGGTGTACTCATCGGTGCCGAGCTCCTTGAGGGCCGCGGCGATGTTGTCGGTGCTGGCCGTCATGAAGTAGTCGTAGATTTCTTCCTGCCGCTCCTGGTCCAGCACCCCGTTGATGTAGTAGCCCAGGTTGAGCTTGGTGCCGGAGTAGCAGATGTGCTCGATTTCCTCCATCAACTCCCGCATGTCGAGGCCCTTGGAGGAGGCAATTTCCTCCAGATCCATCTTCTTGTCGATCTGCTGGATGATGTAAATCTTGATTTTCGACTTGTTGACCGCTGATTTCACCACCACGTCGGCGGCGGTGGTGATGTCGTTGTCCTCTACGTACTGCTTGATCAGGGCAAGAAAGGGCGTGCCGAACTTCTGGGCCTTGCCCTGGCCTACGCCCGACACGTGGGCCAGATCCTCCATTTTGGTGGGGAAGGTAGTGGCCATTTCCTTGAGCGAAGGATCCTGGAACAGCACGTAGGGCGGCAGGTTCTTCTGAGCGGCCACTTTCTTGCGCAGGGCCTTGAGCATCTCAAACAGCGCCTCGTCGTGGCCGGCGGCCAGCTGCACGTCTTCCTGCTGCTGCTCCTCCTTTACTTCCTCGTCGTAGTTGTGGTCTTTGGTGAGTTTCATGGAATGCGGATTTTCGATGAAATCAAGGCCTTTCTGGGCAATCCGAATAACGCCAAAATTTTCCACATCCTTCGCCAGCAGGCCGTTAAGTAAGGTCTGCCGCAGCAAGGAGTGCCAGAATTGCGCGTCGTGGTCCTTGCCCTCGCCGTAAATCGGGAGGCTGTTGTGGCCGTAGCTGATGACGTGGGGATTCGACAGGCCCATGAGCACCGTGCCGATGTGGTCCAGCCCGAACCGCTCGCCCGTCTGCACCACGGCTTTCAGGGCCAGCAGCACCTCGTTCTTGGCCTCGAACCGCTCCTTGGGGTGGCGGCAGTTGTCGCAGAAACCGCAGTCCTTCTCAAACGCCTCCCCGAAGTAGTGGAGCAGCTGCTTGCGCCGGCACACCGCCGAATCGGCGTAGTTGGCCATTTCCTGGAGCAGCAGCTTGCTGTTGTCGCGCTCCGTCACGGGCTTGTCCTTGTTGAACTTCTCCAGCTTCACGATGTCGTCGTAGCTGTAGAACATCAGGCAGTCGCCATCGAGGCCGTCGCGGCCGCCGCGGCCGGTTTCCTGGTAGTAGCCCTCAATGCTCTTGGGCGTGTCGTAGTGAATCACGAAGCGCACGTCGGGCTTGTCGATGCCCATGCCGAAGGCGATGGTGGCCACAATTACGTCGCACTCCTCGTGCAGGAAGGCGTCCTGGTTGTGCATGCGCACCTGCGGGTCGAGGCCGGCGTGGTAGGGCAGGGCGCGCACGTCGTTCACGCGCAGCAGCTCGGCAATTTCCTCCACCTTCTTGCGGCTCAGGCAGTACACAATGCCGGCCTGGCCCTTGCGCTGCTTCACGTACTGAATCAGCTGCTTCTTGGTGTTGTGCTTGGGCCGGACTTCGTAGTACAGGTTGGTGCGGTTGAAGCTGGTTTTGAACACCGAGGCATCATCCATCTGCAGGTTTTTCTGAATGTCCTGCTGCACCTTGGGCGTGGCCGTGGCCGTGAGGGCAATGATGGGCACGTTGGCCCCGAGGTTGTCGATAATGCCGCGGATTTTACGGTACTCGGGCCGGAAATCGTGGCCCCACTCCGAAATGCAGTGGGCTTCGTCGATGGCCACGAAGCTGATGGTGGCCTTGTGCAGAAACTCGATGGTTTCGTCCTTGGTCAGCGACTCGGGCGCCACGTACAGCAGGCGCACCTCGCCGCTGATCACGTCGCGCTTCACCCGGTTCATCTCCGATTTGGAGAGGGTGGAGTTCAGGAACTGGGCGTTCACGCCGAAGGCGTTGAGCTGGTCTACCTGATTTTTCATCAGGGCAATGAGGGGCGAAATCACGATGGCCGTGCCGGGCAGCACCAGGGCCGGCAGCTGGTAGCACAGGCTTTTGCCGGCGCCGGTGGGCATAATCACGAAGGTGTTGTGGCCCTGGATGACGTTCTGAATGATGTCTTCCTGGACTCCGCGGAACTGTCCGTACCCAAAAACTTCCTTTAACTTGCCCTTCAAATCAGCTTCTGGCGGCACTTGTTGTTTCACAGCTGGCATCGACATCCTCACTTGCTCAATTGGTTGGTAGATTGGGCGGCCACCCGTAGGGGTCGCTAGACTCAATCTAAGGATTTTATAGTATTCGCAGCGAAGAAGTTAGGAGCGGGCCGCTGACCGGAGTCAGGGGCGCTGCTGGCGGCTTCACTTTCGAAACACAATACCAAATTTAGATTGAAACCGCATACCGAACTCAACTTGCTCGCAAAAAATGTGCTTCAGCAGGAAGCGGAAGCCATCCAAGGCGTAGCCGCGGCCCTCGACGAGCGGCCCGACTTTGCACAATGCGTAGAAGCCATCCTCACCCTGCGCGGTCGGGTGGTGGTCACGGGCATCGGCAAGAGCGCCCACATCGCGGGCAAAATGGTGGCCACCTTCAACTCCACCGGCACGCCCGCCCTGTTCATGCACGCCGCCGACGCCATCCACGGCGACCTGGGCATGATTCAGGCCGGCGACTTCGTCATTGCCATCAGCAAATCGGGCGATACGCCCGAAATCAAGGTACTCGTGCCCCTGCTCAAGCGCAAGGGCGTGCCCCTGGCGGCCCTGGTGAGCAACGCCGACTCTTACCTGGCCCAGCAGGCCGACTACATCCTGCACGCCCCCGTGGCCAGCGAAGCCTGCCCCCACAACCTGGCGCCCACCACCAGCACCACCGCCGCCCTGGCCCTGGGCGACGCGCTGGCCGTGTGCCTGCTCGAAAGCCGGGAGTTCTCGCGCCAGGATTTTGCCCACCTGCACCCCGGCGGCACCCTGGGCAAGCAGCTTTACCTGAAAGTAGGCGACCTGAGCCGTCAGAACCAGCAGCCCCAGGTTGCGGACTCGGCCCCGCTCAAGGACATCATTCTCGAAATATCAGGCAAGCGCCTGGGCGCCACGGCCGTGCTGGCCGAAGGTGGGGCCCTGGTCGGCATCATCACCGACGGGGACCTGCGCCGCATGCTGACCACCTACGAGGGCCGGCTGCAGAGTGTGCGGGCCCGGGACATTCTCACGCCCAATCCCGTGACGGTGGACGTGGACGACTTCGCCGTGGAGGCCCTGGCCCGGATGCAGGCCCGCAACATCACCCAGCTGCTGGTCACGGAGGCCGGCCGCTTCAACGGCTTTATTCATCTGCACGATTTGCTGCGAGAAGGGCTAGTGTAAGGAGTGTGAAGTTATTTAAGTTAAAATAATTAGTAAAATTGTTATATAAATCAGAATTTTTGTAGGTTTGACTTTTCTGATTCAGTAGAAATTCTACTTCCGTACCTTGGGTGAACGTGGCCAAGACGCACCGCCGTCGATGGTCCGTGCGCTTTCTCTCTCACGCAGCAATATCTGGTTTGGCGCTCATGGAACAACATACCTACCTGGTGGTCATGGCCGGTGGCATTGGCAGCCGCTTCTGGCCCTTCAGCCGCACGCATCATCCCAAACAGTTTCACGATGTGCTGGGTCTGGGCCGCTCCATGCTCCAGCTCACCGTCGACCGGTTCCGGGGCATCTGCCCGCCCGAGAACGTGTTCGTGGTGACCAACCGCGACTATATGGAGCTCGTGCACCAGCACCTGCCCGAGCTGGCCGCCGACCAGATTCTGGGCGAGCCCATCGGCCGCAACACGGCGCCCTGCATTGCCTACGCCAGCTACCGCATTGCCCGCCTCGACCCCGAGGCCGTGATTGTGGTGACGCCCGCCGACCACGCCGTGATGCACGAGGAGAATTTTCGCGCCGCCATCCGCACCGCCCTCGACGGGGCCCGCACCCACAACGTGCTCATCACGCTCGGCATTCAGCCTTCCCGCCCCGATACCGGCTACGGCTACATCCAGTTTCTCGATGATGCCGTGAAAGCCCAGGACGTGCAAACCATGCCCGGGCACGAAGACGGGGCCTTCCCGCCGGAGCTGCGCAAGGTGAAAACCTTTACCGAAAAGCCCAATCTGGAGCTGGCCCAGATGTTCGTGAACAGCGGGGAGTTCCTCTGGAATTCCGGTCTGTTCGTGTGGCGGGCCGATGCCATCGTGCAGGCCTTCCACCACTACCTGAGCGACATTGCCGAGGTCTTCGACGAGGGTGCCGACCAGTTGGGTACGCCCCGGGAGGAAGAGTTCATCTCCCGGGCCTACAGCCTGTGCCGCAACATCAGCATCGACTACGGCGTGATGGAAAAGGCCGACAACGTGTACGTGCTGCCCGCCGACTTCGGGTGGAGCGACCTGGGTACCTGGGACTCCCTGCACCGCATGGGCCACCACGACGCCGACGAGAACGTGGTGGACGGCAACGCCCTGCTGTACGACACCAAGGAGTGCGTCATCAAAACGCCCTCCGACCGTCTGGTCGTCGTGCAGGGCCTCGACGGCTACATCGTGGCCGAGTACGACAACGTGCTGCTCATCTGCAAGCGCACTGAGGAGCAGCGCGTCAAGGATTTCGTGGCCGACGTGAAATCGAAGAAGGGCGTGGGGTACAATTAGGTTTTAGAGCTTCGTTGTTTGTGCTTAGTGCATAGAAAAGCCTGTCATCCAAGTAACGGATGACAGGCTTTTCTATGCACTAAGCACAAACAACGAAGCTCTACTTCGCCAGTTTGGCTTTCAGGTTTTCGTCCAGGGCGGCCAGGAATTCCTCGGTGTAGAGGTAGTCGCGGCCGTGCTCCACTTTGTTGCCGTGGATGCAGACGGCCAGGTCTTTGGTCATTTTGCCGCTTTCCACGGTTTCGATGCACACGGCTTCGAGGGCGTGGCAGAAATCGATGAGCTCCTGGTTGCCGTCGAGCTTGCCGCGGAACTCCAGGCCCCGGGTCCAGGCGAAGATGCTGGCGATGGGGTTGGTGGAGGTGGGCTTGCCGTTCTGGTGGTCGCGGTAGTGGCGCGTCACGGTGCCGTGGGCCGCTTCAGCCTCCATGGTGCCGCCATCGGGCGTCACCAGCACGGAGGTCATCAGGCCGAGCGAGCCGAAGCCCTGGGCCACGGTGTCACTTTGCACGTCGCCGTCGTAGTTTTTGCAGGCCCACACAAAGTTGCCGTTCCACTTCAGCGCCGAGGCCACCATATCATCAATCAGCCGGTGCTCGTAGGTGATGCCGGCTTCCTTGAACTTGGTCAGGTAATCAGCTTCGTAGATTTCCTGGAACAGGTCCTTGAAGCGGCCATCGTACTTTTTGAGGATGGTGTTCTTGGTGCTCAGGTACAGGGGCCAGCCCTTGCTCAGGGCTTGGTTGAAGCAGGCGTGGGCGAAGCCGCGGATGCTTTCGTCGGTGTTGTACATGGCCAGGGCCACGCCGTCGCCCTTGAAGTTATAGACCTCAAACGACTGGGTTTCGCCGCCATCCTCGGGCTGGAAGGTTACGGTGAGCTTGCCCTTGCCCTTGGTCACGAAGTCGGTGGCCCGGTACTGGTCGCCGAAGGCGTGGCGGCCGATGCAGATCGGGGCCGTCCAGTTGGGTACGAGGCGGGGTACGTTGCTCATCACGATGGGCTCGCGGAACACGGTGCCGTCGAGGATGTTGCGGATGGTGCCGTTGGGCGACTTCCACATCTGCTTGAGGCCGAATTCTTCCACCCGCTGCTCGTCGGGGGTGATGGTAGCGCACTTGATGCCCACGCCGTACTGCTTGATGGCGTTGGCCGCGTCGATGGTCACCTGGTCGTTGGTTTGGTCGCGGTACTCAATGCCCAGGTCGTAATACTTGATATCGAGTTCGAGGTACGGCGTAATCAGCTTGTCCTTAATGAACTTCCAGATGATGCGCGTCATTTCGTCGCCGTCCAGCTCAACAACTGGATTTGCTACCTTGATTTTGGTCATGGATGGGGGGATGTGAAAGGATGATAGGGCCGCTGATGCTACCGATTGTAGGCTGGCAGAAGCCACCCGCAGACGTATTCGTCGGCGGAAAGATAACAACCGCTGCGCAAGCCGGCCGCATCATAACCGCTCAAAGGGCCCGTAAGGTTTTGGGGAGCCGGGTTGGATTTGTCAATCTGCCGGCTGCCGCAGTATTTTTCAGGTTCCCGGCTTCGCCTGAGTCGCCCGCCATACTCTCTGATACCCCGTATGCTTTTCCCCAAGTCCACCCCGCCGCTGCGCAAGCGCGACAAGCTTGCCGACTCGGTGGTGCTGACCACGTCCCGCCTGCGGCCCCTGCTGGAGCTGGTGGAACGCATCCGCCCCCACGTCGGCCACGATTCGGTATTCAGCTCCCGCCGCGAGAAAATCCGGGAGCAGCTGGCCCTGGTGCAGGCCCAGCTGCGGGAGGAGCGCCCCCGGCACGAGGCCCTACGCGAGGCCTTCCACACGCTAAGCGAATTCGTGCGCGAAGAAGCGGCCGAAGTCACCAAGGACGAAGTCAAGGAATCCGGCAAGCGTTTCGTGGCCGCCACCCTCAAAAATGCCCCCCAGCTCATCAGTGCCGCCCGCAAAGCGGGGCTGTTATCTTGAAAAGGGAGTTAAAAATTAAGAGTTAAAAATTAAAAATTGGGCCGTTCTACTACCTCGCAATGAGGAGCAGAACGGCCCGATTTTTAATTTTTAACTCTTAATTTTTACTTGAAGAAAGCCGCTGGCGGAGCACCTCATAGAGCATGATGCCGCTGGCTACCGAGACGTTCAGGGAGCTGATCTGGCCGGCCATTGGGATGCGGAGCTTATGGTCGGCGAGGCGCAGGTATTCGGGGCTGATGCCGTCTTCCTCCGAGCCCATCAGGATGGCCAACGGGCCGGTCAGGTCCACGGTTTCGGCCTCCAGGCTGGCGTCCGATTTCTCGGTACAGGCCACCACCTGCACGCCCGATTCGCGCAGGAAGGTGAGGGTTTGCTTGAGGTTGTGCTCCCGGCAGACCGGAATCAGGTTGAGGGCGCCGGCCGAGGTTTTGAGCGCGTCGCCATTGATCTGGGCCGCGCCGTGGCTGGGCACCACAATGGCGTGCACGCCCAGGCACTCGGCGTTGCGGGCAATGGAGCCGAAGTTGCGCACGTCGGTGATGCGGTCCAGCACCAGCAGGAGCGGGGTTTTGCCTTCCTCGTAGAGCCCGGCCAGAATGCTGTCCAGGGGCATGTAGTCAATCGGCGAAACGAAGGCGACGGCACCCTGGTGGTTTTTGCGGGTGATGTTGTCGAGCTTCTCCACCGGCACCATCGACACGGGCACGTTGGCCGCTTTGGCCAGGGCCGTAATGTCCTGGGTGAGGGAGTTCTTGGTGCCGCGCAGCAGGAACACCTTGTCGAGGGTGCGGCCCGCGCTCAGGGCTTCCAGGATGGGCCGGAGCCCGAAAATCATATCGATGCTGCGGTCCTGGGCCGGGCGGTGGGGGTAGCGTGGCTTGTCGGAGAACCGGCCTTCGCCGCGTCCGCCCTCCCCCCGGCTGCCTTCACTGCGGCCGCCCCGCTCGCCTTCGGGCCGGCGGCCGAAGGGGCGGTTGTCGTCGCCCCGATTATCGTCGAAGCGGCCGTCGTCGGCGCGGCTGGTTTCGAAACGGTCGTCGTCGGCCCGGCTGCCCTCGAAGCGGCGGTTATCATCGGCCCGGCGGCCGTCGTCGCGCGGATTCGGGCGGCGGTTGGGCACGGGGCGGTTTTCCGAGTCAAAAAATTGGCGGCGTTCATTCAGCGGCCGGGCTGGGCGGTTCGTCCTTTTCTCCATTGCTCCACGGCGGCATACCAGAGCGATTCATACTCGGGGCGGCGCACCAGTTCGTAGTTGTTGGGGGCAAAGGTACTGGGTTTGGCGCGGAAGATGAACGTGCCGCTGCGCTCCGGGTCGCGGCGGTACACCCACCGCTCCTCCGAGCCCACCCGGTACACGCTCTCGGGCGGCCCCAGCACCAGATACAGCATGCCCCGGTCGGTGAGCCAGCCGGCTTTGTGGGCCGAAAAAAGTTGACTGGCCTCCGCCACCCGGCCGTAAAACGTGCGGATCAGCAGGCGGGCCGCCGGCTGACTGTTGTTGGCCACGCCCAGCCAGAACTGGTCCACGGCCTTCTTGGGCTCGGGGGCATCGAATAGCTTCTGCCGCTCGGCGGAAGTCGTTACGTAGATCAGCGGGGCAATCAGCTCATCGGCCGTAGTGAGCTCCGGAAACTGGTTTTCTTCCACCAGCAGCCCCGTGCGCGGCCCCGTGCCCACCCGCAACAGGTATAGCCCGGCCGGCAGGCGCAGCAGCTGGTCGGCGCGGAACCGGGCCGAATCCTGGGCGCTGAGCGTGCGCGGCTGCGGCCCCAGCGCCCCCGGTCCGGCCATGGGCGGGGCGGCGGCCAACGAGCTGAGCGGGTATCGGTAGGCGCTCAGCTCCTGATTCGGGCCGTAGGCATCCACCCCGAACACTTCCCGGGCCTGGAGGTAGCGGCGCAGCAGGGGCTGGCCCACCGAGTCGGTGAGGATGAAGTTACGATTCAGGTAGTCGGGGGTGAGGCGCAGCCAGGCCGCGTCGCCGCTGGTGGCCTCCTCGGCCGGCCCGATGGCCATGCTCAGCACTGAGCCGCTGCGCAACTGGCTCAGGGGCAGCGTAAAGCTGATGCGGGCCGCGTCGCCGTCGGGGCGCAGGCGGCGGGCCAGCTGGCGCACGGTATCCTGCCAGAGGGGCTTGCGGGCGTCGAAATCGGCCCAGCCGACGACGTGCAGCGGAAAACCGCGCCGCAGCAGACCGCGGTTGGGGAAGCGCAGGTACACGCGCAGGCTGTCGCCCTCGCGGCGGGTATCCACGGCAATGCGCCGTTCGGGCCGGTACTGGGTGGCAAAGTCGCGGCGCGGCGCGGCGGCAGCGGCGGCAGCCAGCACCAGGAAAAGCAGCAGGGTAAGGATGTATTTCATAGAGGACGGAAGATAAGTGGTGAAGTAAGAGCGGCCGACGATCAGCCGCAAACTGCCGCAGGTCGGTAGAGGGGCGGTCAAAAACCGTGCGTTCTTTACGCTACGCCATTGCGGCGGCGGCCGTAAATGGGCGGCCCGCCTGCGCCATGCGCGGCAGCCACACCAGCGGCAGCACCTGGGGCCAGAACGAAAACTTGTTGCGGCCGGTGCCGGTTACCGACCAGAGCTCAGCAGTATCGTTGCCGTAACCGGCCCGGTCGTTGCGCTGCCGGAAGGCTGTCCTGCCGGCGGCCGTGTGTTTTTCCACCGTGTCATTCTTTCGCGTATGCCTGCCACCGTCGTACTTGCGCAGCTCGTTATTGCCCTCTCGATAGTTGTCGTCTGGGTGTTTCGGTTCGATAACATCGTCAGGGAATTCAAGCAGTACGGCCTGCCCGACCTGGTGCGCACGATGGTGGGGGCCGCCAAAATTGCGCTGGCCACGCTGCTGGTCGCGGGCATCTGGTATCCGGGCCTGGTGCTGGTGCCGGCATTGCTGATGGCCTTGCTGATGCTGTGCGCTCAGCTGGCTCATATCAAGGTGCGCAACCCCTGGCATAAGTACGTGCCGTCGTTGCTGCTGCTGCTGTTGTCGCTGTTCGTGGCTGCGGCCCACGCGGGCCTTCTTGCCAACTGAGCCTGATGACCACTACTATTCTGATCTGGCTTTCGGCCCTGTCGTTTCTGTTTTACGGCGTCAGCTACTTCACTTCCCAAAAGCTTAAAGACGAGTTCAAGCGCTACGGTCTGGCCAAGTTCGGCCCGCTGACGGCCGTGCTGGAAATCCTGGGGGCGCTGGGGCTGCTGGTGGGCCTGCAGGTTTCGCTGATTCTGTCGGTGGCGTCCGGCGGGCTGGCCGTGCTGATGCTGCTGGGCTTCGGCGTCCGGATGAAAATCAAGGACGGTTTCTGGCTGTCGTTGCCCTCGTTCCTGTTCATGCTGCTGAACGCGTACCTCTTCTACGAGTCGCTGCGGGCCTACTAACGGGCATATTCAGACGGAGCGCAGAACCTGTGCCCGGGGCAGACAGGCTGACACACAAAAAGCCCCGCTGGCGCAACGCCAGCGGGGCTTTTCTGTTTACTCCAATCCACTTAGCCCACGGCGGGCATCTCCACGTTGTTGAAGCGGATGCCGCCGTCTTCCAGCACGGCTTCCACCACGGCGTCCTTGCTCACGCGGCCCGAGAGAATGTCTTTCGACAGCTCGTTGAGCACTAAACGCTGGATAACGCGCTTGAGCGGCCGCGCCCCGAAGGTGGGGTCGAAGCCCTGCTCGCCGAGGAAGTCCAGCACGTCGTCGGAGGCAGCCAGGCGGATACCGGCTTCTTCCAGGCGCTGCTGAATCTGGCGGAACTGGATGTCCACGATTTTGCGGATTTCCTTGCGCTTGAGCGGCTGGAACATCACAATCTCGTCGATGCGGTTCAGGAACTCGGGGCGCATGTGCTGCTTGAGGCGGTCCACCACTTCCTCGCGGGTGCGGTCCACCACTTCATCGTGGTTGTACTCGTTCAGCTCCTTGAAATTCTGCTGAATGATGTCGGCCCCGGTGTTCGAGGTCATGATGATGATGGTGTTCTTGAAGTTCGCCACCCGGCCCTTGTTGTCGGTGAGGCGACCATCATCCAGCACTTGCAGCAGGATGTTGAACACGTCGGGGTGGGCCTTCTCGATTTCGTCGAGCAGCACCACCGAGTACGGCTTGCGGCGCACGGCCTCGGTCAGCTGGCCGCCTTCGTCGTAGCCCACGTAGCCGGGAGGCGCCCCAATCAGCCTGCTCACGGCGTGGCGCTCCTGAAACTCGCTCATGTCGATGCGCACCATGGCGTTTTCATCGTTGAACAGGTACTCGGCCAGGGCCTTGGCCAACTCGGTTTTGCCTACACCGGTCGTGCCCAGGAAGATGAACGAGCCGATGGGCCGCTTGGGGTCCTGCAACCCGGCCCGGGAGCGGCGTACAGCATCAGAAATAGCCGCAATGGCCTCCGACTGGCCGGCTACGCGCTTGCCCAGCTCGGCCTCCAGGTTCAGCAGCTTCTCACGGTCCGACTGCAGCATCTTGCTCACCGGAATGCCCGTCCACTTGGCCACTACGTCGGCAATGTCCTCGTGGGTCACCACTTCCTGTAGCATCGAGCCGCCTTCCTTGCCCTTGTCGGCTTCGGCCTGGGCTTGCAGCTCCTTCAGCTTGGCTTCGGCTTCCTGAATTTTGCCGTAGCGCAGCTCGGCCACGCGGCCGTAGTCGCCCTGGCGCTCGGCCTGGTCGGCTTCCAGCTTGTAGCGCTCAATGTTCTCCTTTTCGGTCTGGATACTGGTGAGGGCCGATTTCTCGTTTTCCCACTGCGCCTTCAGGTCGTCGCGGCGGGCCGAGAGGTCGGCAATGTCCTTGTTGAGCACGGCTTCCCGGTCGTGGTTTTCCTCGCGGCGGATGGCCTCGCGCTCAATTTCCAGCTGCATGATGCGGCGCTGCACCTCGTCGAGCTCCACGGGCATGGAGTTCAGCTCGATGCGCAGCTTGGCGGCGGCCTCGTCCATCAGGTCAATGGCCTTGTCGGGCAGAAACCGGTCGGTGATGTAGCGGCTGCTCAGCTCCACGGCGGCAATAACGGCGTCGTCGGTAATGCGCACGCCGTGGTGCAACTCGTACTTCTCCTTGATGCCGCGCATGATGCTGATGGCGTCCTCCATGGTGGGCTCGTCTACCATCACGGCCTGGAAACGGCGCTCCAGGGCCTTGTCCTTCTCAATGTACTTCTGGTACTCCTTGAGCGTGGTGGCCCCGATGGCGTGCAGCTCGCCGCGGGCCAGGGCCGGCTTGAGCAGGTTGGCCGCGTCCATAGCCCCATCGCCGCCCGCGCCGGCCCCGATGAGGGTGTGCATCTCGTCAATGAACAGGATAATCTGCCCATCCGAGTCGGTTACTTCCTTGATGACGGCCTTGAGGCGCTCCTCAAACTCGCCTTTATACTTGGCCCCGGCAATGAGCAAACCCATGTCCAGGCTCATAATCACCTTGTCGCGCAGGTTTTCGGGCACGTCGCCGGCCACGATGCGCTGGGCCAGGCCCTCCACAATGGCGGTTTTGCCCACGCCCGGCTCGCCCAGCAGCACGGGGTTGTTCTTGGTGCGCCGGCTCAGAATCTGGAGCACCCGGCGGATTTCCTCGTCGCGGCCAATCACCGGGTCCATCTTGCCGGTGCGCACCTGCTCGTTGAGGTTGCGGGCGTAGCGATTGAGGCTCTGGTACTGGTCCTCGGCCGACTGCGACGTGACCTTGCGGCCCCCGCGCAGCTCCAGAATGGCCGCTTTCAGGTCTTTCTCGTTGAAGCCGGCGTCCTTCATCAGGGTGGCCACGGCGTCCTTGCCGCTGAGCAGCCCCAGCAGCAGGTGCTCCACCGACACGTACTCGTCCTGGAACTCCTTGAGGTAGCCGGTGGCGCGCTGCAAAGCGGCGGCGGTTTCGTTGGCGAGGTAGGGCGAGCCCCCGCTCACCTTGGGGTAGGCGGCCACGATGGCGTCGAGGCGGGGCGTGAGGATGTTGAGGTTGGCTCCCAGCTTCTTGGCCACAAACGACAGCACGTTCTCGTCGCTCTGGAACAGGCCCTTCAGCAGGTGGCCGGTTTCAATGGCCTGCTGCTGGTTGGCGCCGGCTAGTTCGGTGGCCTTCTGCACGGCCTCCTGCGCCTTGATGGTATAGTTATTAAAGTTCATGGTTTGCTTTCGTCGTAGGGTGAGACTTCGCAGTGGAAGGTTCTACGAGGGGCATAGCAAACGGGGTGCGAGAGGGTTTTTGCTGACTTTTTGGCTTGTTTTAGTGTGGTGTATGTATTTTAAAATGCTATTTTGTCATTTTTGTGCTTTTGAAGTGTTCTGATTTTTATAGCCGCATCTTGAATGGTATACGCGTGCTGCAGCGGAGATGCAAATTGTTGCGTTTCTATATTGTTTGCGAAACTGCAGTAGGAAGTAGATTGCAATCGAAATACTATGCAGATTTAATTATTACACTCACGCCATTAACAGTAAAGCCCTGTTCAAAACATAGCCTTATTGCTTTGTGGGCTGCAGCGATAATGTAATCATTTCGATTGTGAAATACTTTGAAATCAATGTCTATGTAAGAGCAATACTTATTTTCATTCATCTGAACTGGTAAATTCACAAGTTGACTTTCTTCAACACCCCAGTCGACAACGCTTTTGATTGGAATTGGAATATGAATGAATAGCTCTTTTTGCTTAGTCTTCTTATACGAAGGATATTGTTTGTAAAGTCTTATCAGACTGCGTTGATCACTGCTATATACTATATTGAATATAATTTGCCAATCGGTTAAAGAATCAGCGTGTATTGTTTTCATAGTTCTTTCAACATAACTTTTGATTGTAGTTTGTATCTCTTTTGATTTAAATCCAATGTCTGTAAAACTAATTACATTTGAAGTGTGAGTTATCTTCGAATTCATCCTTCTAGCTATTATTAGTTAATTACAGCAATTACCCAATCCGAATCGGAGGAACCACAGGCCGCAAGGTGTCGCTGAGAGCGGGGGAGGAATCTACCTGTCGCCGTAGTGATAGCGGCACTGGAGAATAAGTAGAATATCTCCCTCAATGCGGTAAACCAGGCGGTGCTCCTGCGTGATGCGACGGGACCAATAGCCGCGTAGATTTCCCTTCAGGGCCTCCGGCTTACCGGTACCGCTGAATGGAGTGCGCTGACATTCCTTAATCAGCGCGTTGACTTTGAGGATAATCTTACCGTCAGCAGCCTGCCAGTCTACATACTGCTGCCACGCTTGCTCGTCCCATTGCAGCCTCATGGTTCAATCAGGCCACGCTCCACCACTTGCCCCGCATCTATGCGCTGGATGGCTTCCATCAGCGCCTTGGCGTTGGCCGGGGAGCTTAGCAGGTACTCCGTTTCGTCCTGCGGCTTGGCTTTGCGGCGGGCCGGCGTGGCTTTCACGAAGGGCAGGCTTTGCAGCAGCTCCATCATAAAGGCGGCCTTGTGGTCGGGGACTTCCAGCGTGATTTTCATACTATTCAAAACTAGCTGATTCCGGGATGGTTCCCAAGCCCAACTGTCTGCGCATCTACAGGCAATTGTCGGGGCAGTTCAGCCTAGCTATTACTCCCCCAGCTCGCCTGTTTCCCGCAGCCAGTCGAAAATCAGCTGGTCGACGGCCGAAACCTGGGGGCGGTGGCGGTAGGTGAGCCAGACGATTTCCTCGATTTCGGCGGCGGGCTGCAGCTGGCCGGAGTAGGTGGCGGCGTAGAGCGTCATCTGCACCAGCACGTCGGGGGCGTGGCCGTGGGCGGGGGCCGTGAACACGCCGCGCAACTGCAGGCTGGCCGGGTCCAGCGTTACGGTCAGCTCCTCCCGGATTTCGCGCAGCAGCGTGTCGGCGTCGGTTTCGCCCGGCTCGCGCTTGCCGCCGGGCAGGTAGTACCGGTCTTTGCCCCAGCTGCGGGTGCTCAGGATGCGGCCGTTGTGCAGGTGCAGCCAGGCAATTTTATCGATGAGGGGCATACGGGTGGATTACGAGCAGCGCACTACAACGTACGCTACCACCGCTACCAGCGCCACCGAGCCGAAGCGCAGCGCCAGAAACACCCAGGCGGGCAGTTCGGGCTTTTTAGGAGAATAGGACATAACAGACAGGGTGTATGGATTAGGTTTAGCAGGTCTGGCTCTGACTACATCTTCGCTCAGCACATTGCTCCGTTGCCGACGGCTATTCAGCTGCTCACCCGCCGGCGGCCTGATTGCCGAAACGCTCAGGGCCGGGGTTGGCAGGGGCAGTGGTGGCGGGCGCTACGGTGGTCAGGAACGCAGTTTCTTGACCAGCCCCACCAGTTTTTCCACCACGAAGCCCACGAACAGGCCCCCGATGGCGCAACTCAGCGCTTTGGCCAGCCAGGCCAGAATGGGCAGATGCGCCAGGGACACTTCCAGCTCGTGCAACAGGTGGGCCGTGAATGGGATGCCGTGGGCAATGATTTCGCCCCCCACCCAGAGCATGGCCGCCGTGCCTACGTAGCTCAGAATCTTCAGAAAGTGGGGCATGAAGCGCACAATGCCGCGGCCCAACTGCTGGGTAGTGGCATGGTTCCCGGTCTGGGCCAGGTGCACGCCAAAGTCGTCGGCCTTTACGATGAGGGCCACAAACCCGTACACGGCCACGGTAATGAACACGGCCACGGCCACCATCACCGCTATCTGGTTCACGATGGGCTGATCGGCAACCTGACTGTAGGCAATGGCCATGATTTCGGCCGAGAGGATGATATCGGTGCGCACGGCGCCGGCCACGCGCTGCTGCTCCAGCTCCTGGGGCGTAATCACGGGCAGGGCTTCGGCCGCCACGGGGCCGTGGGTGGGGCCGATGAACAGCTCGTGGACTTTCTCGTAGCCCTCGAAGCACAGGTAGGCTCCGCCCAGCATGAGAATGGGCGTGATGGCCCAGGGCGCGAAATAGCCCAGCACCAGCGCCGCCGGACTCAGCAGCACCAGCTTGTTGAAGAGCGACTTGCGGGCTATCTGATAGATAATGGATAGCTCCCGGGAAGGGTCGAGGCCGACCACGTATTTGGGCGTCACGGCCGTGTCGTCGATGACGATGCCGGAAACTTTGCCGGTGGTTTTGGCCACCTGGGCCGGCACATCGTCCAGGCTGGCGGCACTGACTTTTACCAGCGCGGAAATATCATCGAGAAGAGCTACCAGACCTGAGGCCATAGAACGAGGAGCGAGAGTGAGGGAGGAAACAGAGAGGAGTGAATTGGGGAGGAGTGAATTGGGGAGGAGTGAATTGGGGAGCGGGCTAGGCCTGGGCCGGCATGGTGTGCAGCAGCCACTGGTAGAGCTTGTCCACGTCGGCTTTTTTGAAGAGCTCGGTGCCGGGGTTCATGGTGGCGGCCGAGCCGCAGGCCACGCCCAGGCGGGCCGTTTCGCGCAGGCTGCGGCCCGTGGCCAGCCCGTGCACCAGGCCGGCCACCATACTGTCGCCGGCGCCCACGGTGCTGCGCTTCTTCACCGACGGGGCCGGGATGTAGTCGGTGCCGGCGGCCGACACCACGCAGGCGCCCTGGGGGCCCATCGATACCACCACCACCTCGGACTGGCCGCTGGCGACCAGCTGGCGGGCCGCGTCGGCCACGGCCTCGTTGTCGAGCTCCTCCACGCCGGTCATCTTGCTGAGCTCACCCACGTTGGGCTTGGTCAGGTACACGCCTTCCTGCAGCAGGGCCCGCAGGGCGGGGCCGGAAGTATCGGCAATTACCCGCACGCCCTGGGCTTTGGCCGCCCGCACCACCTCCACCAGAAACTCGGGGGCTACGCCGGGGGGCAGGCTGCCGCTGATGACCAGAAACTCGGGATGCCGGGGCAACTCTTCGAGTGCCCGCAGCACCCGCTGCTGCTCCTCGGGCTGCAGCTCGGCGCCGGGCATGCCGAAGCGGTACTGCTGGCCCGAGGAGCTATCTACCACGATGAAGTTTTCCCGGGTCCAGCCCTCGGTTTCGATGGGGCGCTGCTCGATTTCCTCCGCGCTCAGCAGCTGGCGCAGCAGCACCCCGCTGGGGCCGCCCACCGGAAACACGGCCACCGAATCGGTACCCAGGCGCCTGAGCGCCCGCGACACGTTGATGCCGCCCCCGCCGGGCTCAAACTTGGGCTTGGTGCAGCGCAGCTTATGGTCGGGCAGAATCTGGTCGGCGGTGGTGCTTTTATCGACGGTGGGGTTGAGCGTGAGCGTAACGATGCGGGACATGGGCAAAAACGTAAGTCAGTGAAGGGGCGGCGGGCGCTGATGAGCGGCCCGGAGCGGAGCCCGCGGCCGGGGCTTGCAGGCTTCCAACGGCTAAACATAGCGCGGGTTTATCCGTCTTTAAAAGAAGGCGCCCGATTTTGGGTGTTTTCCACCGGCTTTCGCACGCTGCTTTTCTTCTTTTTCCGATGATGCGTTCCGTACTGCTTACGGCCGGCCTGGTGCTGGCCGGCCTCACCGCCCCCGCCCAGCAAACCGTTACGGGCTCCATCCGCTTCGGTGGCGTCGTGCGCGACTACCGCCTCTACCTGCCCAAGGCCTACACCGGTACCCAGCCCGTGCCCCTGCTGCTGAACCTGCACGGCTACGGCTCCAACAACGTGGAACAGGAGCAGTACGGCGACTTCCGCGCCATTGCCGACACGGCCAACTTCCTGGTAGTGCACCCCAACGGTACCCTCGACGGCACCAACCGGCGCTACTGGAATACCTTCCTGCCCTACGCCCTGGGTGGACCCGACGACGTAGGTTTCCTGAGTGCGCTTATTGACTCCATCAGCGCCAAATACCGCGTCAACGCCCAGCGCGTGTACAGCACCGGCATGAGCAACGGCGGCTTTATGAGCTATGAACTGGCCTGCCAGCTCAGCAACCGGGTGGCCGCCATTGCTTCCGTCACGGGCAGCATGGCCAGCAGCCACGTGGCGGCCTGCACGCCGGCCCGGGCGGTGCCGGTGCTGGAAATCCACGGCACCGCCGACGGCACCGTGCCCTACGCGGGCAACGCGGTGTTTGTGCCGATTCCGGAATTGGTGGCGGCCTGGGCCCGGCGCAACGGCTGCAACCCCACGCCCCTCATCACCCAGCTGCCCGACCTCGACCCCAACGACGGCAGCACAGCCGAGCGGCAGGTATTCAGTGGGGGGCGCAACGGCAGCGTGGTGGAGCATTACCGCATCATCGGGGGCGGCCACACCTGGCCCGGCGCCCCCGTCAACATCGGCGTCACGAACCGCGACATGGACGCCAGCAAGGTAGTGTGGCGCTTTCTGCGCCGCTACCAGCTCAGCGGCCTCGTAACGGCCACCACGCCCGCCACCCGGCCCGAATCGGGACGCCTGACGGTATCCCCGAACCCCGTGCGCGGAACGGTGAGCGTGCGTCTGACCCAGGGAACCCTCGACCCGGCCCAGGCGCAGGTGACGGATGCCGTAGGCCGCCGCGTGCCCGCCGCCCTGCGCCGCGCCGCCGACGGCAGCCTGCTGCTGAGCACCCAGGGCTGGGCCCCCGGCACCTACTGGCTCCGCGCCGAAGTCAATGGCCAGCCCTTGTACCGGCAGTTGGTGAAAGTGGCAGAATAGGTCAGGAGGGCGTCAGTAATAAAAGGCCCTCATTCCGAGCGGAGCCAAGGCATCTCGCGTGCTGACGTTGGAATGGTAACTCAACGTCAGCACGCGAGATGCCGCGCTCCGCTCGGCATAACAACCTGCTTTCGGCACTACTTCAAGTCATTCCCGTTTTCCACTTTTCCGCCGCGAAACCCCGCGGTTTGTCCGTTCTTTGTCCTTCCCTTCTGATTTTGTTGCTCCGTATGTCGGCTCCTGCCCTTGCCTTGAGAACCGTTGACGTCACGCGCTACGTGATTCCGCTGCGCGAAGGCGGCTCCCTGCCCGCCCTGGTGGAAGCCGACGACGGATTTATGTACGTGGTCAAGTTCCGGGGCGCGGGCCAGGGGCTGAAGGCGCTCATTGCCGAGCTGGTGGTGGGCGAGCTGGCCCGGCAACTGGGCTTACGCATGCCCGAGCTGGTATTTATTCACCTGAGCGAAGCCTTCGGCCGCACCGAGCCCGACGAGGAAATCCAGGATTTGTTGCGCTTCAGCACCGGCCTGAACCTGGCCCTGCACTTCCTCTCGGGCGCCAGTACCTTCGACCCGCTGCTGCTCGACGTGGAGCCCGAGCTGGCCTCGCTCATCGTGTGGCTCGACTGCCTGACGCTGAACGTGGACCGCACCGCCCGCAACACCAACCTGCTCATGTGGCACCGGGAGCTCTGGCTCATCGACCACGGCGCGGCCCTCTACGTGCACCACGCCGGGGCCGGCTGGGCGGCCCCCAGGCCGCGCCCGTTTCCGCAGATAAAAGACCACGTGCTGCTGCCCCAAGCCACGGCCCTGGCCGCTGCCGATGCCGCGGGCCACGCCCGCCTCACGCCCGCCGTTATTGAGGCCGTGGTGGCGCTGGTGCCCGATGAGTGGCTGCAGGAGCCCGACCTGACCCCGGCCGAGCAGCGCGCCCAGTACGTGCAGTTCCTGACGGCCCGCCTGGCCGCTTCTTCCACCTTTGTTCAGGAAGCCGAAAATGCCCGACAAGCACTTATTTGAGTACGCCGTGCTGCGCGTGGTCCCGCGCGTGGAGCGCGAGGAGTTTCTGAACGTGGGCGTGATTCTGTACTGCGCCGCCCAGGGCTTTCTGCAAACCCGCTGCCACCTGCCCGAAGACCGCCTGCGCGCCTTCACCTCCTCCGAGCTGGATTTCGACGACCTGCGGGCCCGCCTGCGGGCATTTGAGCGCATCTGCGCCGGCCGCCGGGAGGGCGGGCCCATCGGGCAGCTGGCCGTGGCCGCCCGCTTCCGCTGGCTCACGGCCACCCGCAGCACGGTGGTCCAGACCTCGGCCGTGCACCCGGGCCTCTGCGAAGACGCCGGCGCTACGCTGGAGCAGCTGTTTGGGCAGCTGGTGTCCTGAAAATGAGATTGATGCGAATTTCTGTATATTCCGGGAGTCAACTCACCTTCTACTCGGGAAACTATGGAAGTTTACAGCAAATGGCCCGTACAACGCGGCCTGAACCGCCTGCCCTGGTGGGCTTACGCTCTGTTCATTCCGGCCGTTTACTGCCTGTTCTGGGTACTGCACCTGGTGGGCATCATTCCCGGCCGTTAAGTCGGATTTCATCCCTGAAAAACACCCCGGCCCGGCCGCAACCCAATAGTTGCGGCCGGGCCGGGGTGTTTTAGAAAGCTCAGGATTCCTTACAGGGGAGGAAAGGTGAGCGGGGCCGGGGCCAACTGTTGCAGCAGGCGCAGCAGCAGGTGGTAGATTTCCCGCAGCTGCTCGGGTTCCAGCAGGGCGCGCTCCTCGCTGAAGGTGAGCACAACGGGGGCGTGGGCTTCGTCGGAGGCGGGGGCCAGGGTGAGGCGGCCGGCCGGGTGGCGCAGCAGAATGGCGTGCACGTCGGGCTCAGCCAGTAGCTGGCGCAGGGCGCTGGCGTCGTTAGTGGTGATGATGAACGTTTTGTCGAGGTCGGCGAAGCCCAGTTCCACGTCTTGCAGCCCCAGCAGCTTGCCCAGCTCGTGGATCCAGTCCTGCTCGTGGAGGGCAAAGTGGAGGGTGGGCCGCCCGGGTACCTCGGCCCGCAGCGTCGTGATTTCGTAGCCGCCCTCGAAGCCGCCGCCCAGATCGATGTCAATTTCCAGCCACACCCGGTAGTGCTGCTGGCAGAGTTCGGCGCGGTAGTCGTAGAGGTCGGCCTGGCGGCCCAGGTCGGCCGTGACCTGCTCCCAGAGGGCGGCTTCGGAATCGGCGGAGAAAATACGGGTGGTTTGCATGAGACGGAGGAATAGGACGTGTTCTAGTTACTCCGTTCTGCCGGACCGGGTTATGGCCGTCCGGGGCTCATAAGTGCCACCCCAACCGGAAACCTATCGGCAGGTAAGCGCCCGCCTTGCCGTAGTCGCGGGGGGTAGCGGCGAAGTGCCGGCCGGGCAGGGTAGTCCGGGAGGTGGCGTGGCGCCATCCCAGGCCCAGGAAGAAATCGAGAAAAAAGGGCGTGCCAGTGGCCTCCATCTGCTGGCCTGCCACTATGCTGGCGCCGTAGCGGTCAATGGCTTCGGTTTGGTTGCGCAGGCGGCTCTGATAGTAATAGAGGCCATCCGCAGCCAACTCCGACTGCCAGCTTACGGCCCGGAACTGCATATCAAAGTGCTGGTAGCTTACCCCGTAGGCCAAATAGGAGCCCGTGAGCGGGGTGGCCTGCCGACCCAGATAGAAACGATGCTGGGCGGCCAGTCCCCAACCCCGCACCCGGTCGGTGTCGCCCTCGTGCCGGTCCGAAGTGAGGTCACTGACCGGGCCCCGGTAAAACTGGGGCGTAAGGACCACCTTTTGCCGGCTACTTGTCCCCAGTCGCCTTTCCGCACTCAGGTGGTAGCCACTGGCCAGCAGCGGCAGCAAATCGACCGAGAAACCCCATTGGCGCCCGGTCTCCCTAACCGGCCGGGCCGCCACCGACTGGCCCTGGGCCTCCGAAAGCAAGCCGATGCTCAGCAACCCGACCCCCATAAGCAACCCTTTCATTGGCGGGTGGGGCTGACGGCGAGCTTGCTCAGGGCCGTGAGCTGGCCCTTGCGGTAGCGGTACTGGTAAAGTCCGTCGGGCCCGATGGCGAGCAGCAGCCCCCGGTGGGGAATGACGTCGGACACGTTCACCGGGAATATTTCGGGCGTGGGCAACTGGGGCGTCGTGCGGGTATCAAAAACCTTGAGCTGATTCTGGTCGCACACGAACAGCAGGGTGCTGTCGATGCCCAGGCCCATGGGATGCGTCATGGGGTAGGACTGGGCCAGGTGCGGTGCCGACAGGTCGGTCAGGTCCACTACCTGCAACTGGTTGGCCCCGCCGCCGCAGGTGCGCCCGTCGCGCAGCGTTACGTAGGCGTAGCGCTCATCCACCACCACCGGGTCGCAGCTGGCTACGTGTTGGTAGTAGGCTACCTGACGGGGCTGGGCGGGCACGGTGGCATCGAAGATGAACATGCCGCGCTGGGTACCCAGAAACAGGTAAGGGGTGCGCGGGTAAATCGTTTCGATACCCAGGCCCAGCGGTACTACCTGCCCGGGCTGCGGTGCGGCCGGATTTGTCAGACTGAACAGGCGCAGGTTCTGGTTATCGACTACAAAGAGCGTGTTGCCCAGTACCGTAAAGCGAGCCAGGGAGCCACCCTGCCCGTTATCGGCGGCCAGGTTCGGACTGGCATCGTTGCTGGTGTTACAGGCCGTTAAGAACAGGCTCAGCAGCACCCCTGTCAGCCGCAGGAAGGAGGAAAAGTAGTTCATCGGGTCCGGGGGGTTAGAGTTTCTGCCAGCCGATTACCACGGCGTCGGCGGGACGGTTGGCCGCCTGGTACTGGTCCGGAACGAGGCCGCTCTGGGGCATGGGCAGCTCCGGCACCGCTTCCCGTAGCCGGTTCAGCAGAGCCGGGTGCTGCATGTCGCGGGCATCAAACGTGAGCAGGTCGGAGCCGCTGTCGGCGTAAAGCATGGAGCCCTGCATGGTCACGTCCACGTTGCCGGGAATGCGCAGAAAGGCCACCGGCTGCGGATGGCTGGGGTCCTGGTTATCGATGATGTGTAACCCCTCATACTGCTCGTTGATGAGCAGGTAAGGGTCGCGGAAGTAGATTTTGCCGGTATTGTGCAGCTCGCGCGGTGGCAGCACGGCCACGGCCTGTTCCAGCTGGCTGCGGGCCATGAGCAGGGGCTTGTAGCTGGGGAGCGGAATCGGGTCGATGGGCTCCACCATCGGGCAGGCAGTCAGCGTCATCAGGCAACTGACTGCCAGGAATAAAGAGTAGCGTAGCTGCATAGCCTACCGGAATAAGATGGTATGGGCAGGAGCCTGACCAGGAGGCAAAAGGTTGCACGACCGAAGCGCGGCCGCCCCAAAATATGGCAGAAGAAGGCCAACTGCCCCAACCGGTAGTACGATCAGGCAAACCGGAAAACGTTATGCCGGTTTGCCTGACCGCCAGACGCTTATTGTGGGTTTAATAGCCGCGCATCAGCTGTACTTCGTTTTCCAGGGGCTGCCCCAGGGTCAGGTAGCGCAGGTTCCGCAGAAACAGGTCGGCTTTGCCGGCTTCCTCACCGGGCTGACCGCCGCCGCTGTGCTGGGTGAGCAGCACCCGGGGCAGGTGCCAGAGGGGGCTGGTGAGGGGCAGGGGCTCCTGCTGGGTGACGTCGAGCACGGCCCCGGCCAGGCGGCCGGTTTGCAGGGCCTCGATGAGGGCCTGCTCGTCGGTGGTAGAGCCCCGGCCCACGCTGGCGTAGAGCGCGTGCGGGGGCAGGGCGGCAATGAGTTCGGCCGAGAAATAGCCCTCGGCACTGCCCGGCAGGCAGTTCACTACGATATCGGTGGTGGGCAGGGCGGCCAGCACGTCGGCGCGGGTGTGGAGCTGGGCCTGGGGGTCGGTGCGGGCCAGAAACTGCACGGGGCAGCCGAAGCCGGTGAGCTGCTGGGCCACGGCCCGCCCGATGGTGCCGCGCCCCAGCACCAGCACCCGCTTGCCCCGCAGCAGCCCCAGCTGGGTGCGCACGGGCGCGCCTACCCATTGCCGCTGCTGCTGCCAGACGGCCAGCTCGGGCACGTAGCGCAGCAGCCCCAGCAGCCCGGCCACCATCGTCTCGGCGCAGGGCCAGGCGAAGAAGTCGCCCATATTGGCCACCGGAAACTCAGGGCGCAGGTGCTGATACTGGGCAATACCGGCCGAGTCAATCTGCCAGAACCGGAGCCGGGGCGGCAGCGGCTGCAGCCAGTCGGGGGGGGGGTTGCCCAGGAGCAGGTCGGCGCGGTGCAGGGCGGGGCGCTGCTCGTCGGCGGGCAGGTCGGTGCGGAAGACGGGCGTGACGTTGGGCGGTAGCCCCTGAAGCAGGTTGGTCCGCACGGCGGCGGAAAAATCAGAATAGATAAATAGTAGCATTGTCTTCATACGACTTGAAACTCCAACGCAGGTTGTCGGGGTGGTTCGGCGGCCGAATTATGTACGTGGGCGCCACATCCGGGCCCTCCGGTCAAATGCGTACTTTGGCCGGAGGAAGCTACTCAAAAGCTTCCATTACCACCGCATAACCACCCCATGGAACAACTCACCCAACAACAGGTCCGGCAGTACTACGGCCAGCAGCTCCAGACCCAGCAGGACTTACAAACCAACGCCTGCTGCACCGATGATATTCCGGCCGAACACAAGCGCATTCTGGCCCAGCTCGAGCCCGAGGTGCTGGAGAAGTACTACGGCTGCGGCGTGGCCGTGCCCCCGGCCGTGGAAGGCTGCACCGTGCTCGACCTGGGCTCGGGCAGCGGCCGCGACGTGTATCTGCTCTCCAAACTGGTGGGCGAGCACGGCCGCGTGATTGGCGTCGATATGACCGAGGAGCAGCTCGCAGTGGCCCGCCGCCACATTGGGGCTCACACCGAGCGGTTCGGCTACGCCGCGCCCAATGTGGAATTCCGCCACGGCTACATCGAGGATCTGCGCACTGCCGGTCTGGAAGACAACAGCGTGGACATCGTGGTGAGCAACTGCGTCATCAACCTCAGCACCGATAAGGAAGCCACTTACCGCGAGATTTTCCGGGTCCTCAAGCCCGGCGGCGAGCTGCACATTGCCGACGTCTTCGCCGACCGCCGCATCCCCGAAAGCCTGCGCCAGGATCCGGTGCTCTACGGCGAGTGCCTGAGCGGGGCGTTGTACACGGAGGATTTCCGCCGCCTGCTCCACCAGATCGGGGTGCGCGACTACCGCCTCACGGCCAGCCGCCGCCTCACCATCGGCAACCCCGAAATTGAGGAAAAGGTGGGCAACATCCGGTTCTATTCGCTCACGGTCCGGGCCTTCAAGCTTGAGCTGGAAGACCGGTGCGAGGACCACGGCCAGGTGGCCACCTACCTGGGCACCCTGCCCGGCCAGCCCCACGCCTTCGTGCTCGACGACCACCACCGCTTCGAAACCGGCCGGCCCATGCTCGTGTGCGGCAACACCGCTGCCATGGTCTCCGATACCCGCTACGGCGCCCACTTCCGCGTAACCGGCGACCAAACCCAGCACTTCGGCCTCTTCGACTGCGGCCCCGCCCCGGCCGCCACCGGCAGCGCCGATGATGCTGCCCCCGGCTGCGGCTGCTAAACACCTCACCCCCGGCCCCCTCTCCGAGCTGTTAGCTGTTAGCCTCCGTTCAAAAAGCTATCAGCCATCAGCCAACTCTTCAGGCTCCCCCTCTCCCCGAGGAGAGGGGGCCGGGGGGGGAGGTGACCTCAGCAACAAAAAGGCCGACCCCGTTTCCGGAGTCGGCCTGCTTGCTTACCGCTGGCGGCGGTTACCGCTGGTAATATTGGTTGAGCAGCTTGATGGCCCGCTCGGCCCGGGCTTGGTCGCCGATGGCCTCGGCGGCGCGGCCGATGCTGTTCAGGCTCAGCAGGTAGGTCTGGAACTCCTGGTCGAACAGGGGCTGGTTGTGGGTGCTGTAGTAGGCCAGGCCCCGCTCGGCGCGGCCGGTCATGGTGTCCATGATTTCGTTGGCCCGCTTGGTGTCGCCCACCGCTACCAGGGCCGGAATGAACTGGGGCACGTAGTAATCGTAGGGGATGGCCTTGTCGGGCATTACCTCAAAGGCTTTGTCGAGCACCTGCTTGGCCCGGACCTTGTCGCCGTTGGCCAGCAGGGCATCGGCCAGGCGCGAGAATTTGTCGCGGTAGTTGGCCGGGAAGCGCAGGTTGTTCTCGTCGTAGAAGATGCCAGGGTTGTCGAGGCCGCGGTAGGCGAAGGTCTTCATGAGCTTCTCATACATCAGGTCCTCGGCCACGTAGCCTTCGTCGCCGCCGCCCTTGGGGTCGTAGTTGGGGTCCTTGGCGGGCAGGATGCGGTAGGCCATGCCTTCGAGCTGGAAATAGGGCTGCAGGCCCATGAAGTCGCGCGAGTCCACGGTGCTGGAGAAGTACACCGGCCGCTGCCAGTTGTTGGTCGCCAGAATATCGAGAATCACAAGGCTCTTTTTCTCGATGGCACTCTTGCTCACCTGCCACTCCATGCGCGGCACGAGCTGGGCGCGGCGGCTGGCCGGTACGATGCCCATTTTCTCCACGGCCACCGTATCAACGGGCAAATAGAAGCTGCGCGAGGGGAAGGAGAGCATGGTGCGGCCGTCGCCGTAGCCCACCTGCAGCAGGGGGCTGTTCTGCTCCACCAGCTGCATGAACTGGCGCACGTCCACTTCCTTCACGGCCGGATTTTCGGCGTAGGGCAGGTAGTCGTTGGTGCCCTGCTTGTAGTTGCTGTTTTCCATCGAGATGGGCAGCGGCGCCGATTTGTAGGAGTCGCGCTTCATCTGGTCGATGTACCAGTCGGTGTTCAGGTAGCTGAGTACGGCCACGCGCACGTCGGTGCGGATGCCTTCCACTTCCTGGGCGTACCAGAGCGGGAAGGTGTCATTGTCGCCGTTGGTAAACAGGATGGCATTCGGAGCGCAGGAGTTGAGCAGGTTCTTGGCCGAATCCACGGAGAGGTAGCGGCCCGACCGGTCGTGGTCGTTCCAGCCCTGGGCCACCATGATGCCCGGCACCACCAGGCCCAGCAGCGTCACCACGCCGGCCCGCACGGTATCGGCCTTCAGCACGGATTGCAGCATTTCGGCCAGGGCCAGCACGCCCAGCCCGATCCAGATGGCGAAGGCAAACGTGGCCCCCGCGAAGGTGTAGTCCCGCTCCCGGGGCTCGATGGGCGGCTGGTTGAGGTAAATCACGATGGCCAGACCCGTGAACAGGAACAGCAGGGCCACAATGAAGGCGTTGCGCCCGTCGCGGCGGATGTGGAAGAACAGGCCCAGCAGGCCCAGGATCAGGGGCAGGGCGAAGAAGGCGTTGCGGGCCGGGCTGTCGGCCACCCGCTCGGGCAGACCGTTGCCGTCGGCGCTGCCCCACAGAATGCCGGACTGCTGCAAATCACCTTCGCGGCCCACGTAGTTCCACATGAAGTAGCGCCAGAACATGTGGCCCATCTGGTACTTGAACAGGAACTCCAGGTTCTGGCCCATGGTGGGCTTCACGTCCTTGCTGATGCCGGCCACCCACTTCTGGTAGTTGTACACGTGCAGCGGATCGGAGCTGTAAATGCGGGGCAGCAGCATTTTGTCCTCGGGGCGGTACTCGAGCACCGGGCGGTACTCGGCCACCACGTATTTGTCGCCCTGGCGCACGTAACGCGGAGCGCCGTCGGTCTGGGCCACGGGCTGGGCGTTGAGCTGGGGGCCGTAGAGCAGGGGCCGGTCGCCGTACTGCTCCCGCTTGAGGTAGCTCACGAAGGAGAGCACGTCCTCGGGGTTGTTTTCGTTGATGGTGGGATGGTAGGAGCTGCGGATGGGCACAATCAGGTAGGAAGAATACCCGATCAGGATGAACACGAAGCTCAGCATCACGGTATTCAGCAACCGGCTCCGGCGCTTAAACGACTGCTGGAAGCCCAGCCAGATCAGCCCCACGAACAGCACCAGGAAAATCACGATGCCCCAGTTGAAGGGCAGCCCCACGGTATTGACGAAGAACACCTCGAAGGCGCCGGCCAGGGTGGGCAGGCCGGGAATGATGCCGGCCAGAATCAGGCCCACAATCAGGGCACTGACTACCAGCGTGATCAGGCCGCCCATCGTCGTCGGGTTCTGGGTGCGGCGGTAGTAGTAAATGAAGCCCAGGGCCGGAATAGCCAGCAGGTTGAGCAAGTGCACCCCGATGCTCAGACCGATAACGTAGGCCAGCAGCACCAGCCACCGGTCCGAATCGGGCTCGTCGGCGCGGTTTTCCCACTTCAGCATCAGCCACACCACCGCCGCCGTGCACAACGACGACATGGCGTACACCTCGGCTTCCACGGCGTTGAACCAGAACGAATCGGAGAAGGCGTAGGCCAGGGAGCCCACGGCGCCGGCGCCCAGAATCAGCAGCGTCTGCCCGAAGGTGGGCTCCAGCTGCCGATCGTCGTGCATACCGGGGCGGCGCAGCACCAGCTTCTTGGCCAGCATGGTGATAATCCAGAACAGGAACAGCACCGTGAACGAGGAGCTCAGCGCCGACAGCGTGTTCACCAGCACCGATACCTTGGTCACGTCCCCGAAGCTGAGCAGCGAGAACAGGCGGCCCAGCAGCAGGAAGGTGGGGGCGCCGGGGGGGTGGGGCACCAGCAGCTTGTAGGAGCAGGCAATGAATTCGCCGCAGTCCCAGAACGAGGCCGTGGGCTCTATCGTGAGTAAAAACACAACGGTGGCCAGGGCAAATACCAGCCAGCCGACCAGGTTATTCAGGCTTTTGTAACTCCGCATAAAGTAGGGTAGGGGAAAGGACCAGCGGGTGCCGGTCCGCCGCTAAGCAACGGGGAAAAGGTTCAGAGAGAAAGTCAGCGAAAGTCCAAAAGTAGCCAATAAGTAGCGAGGTCCGCACGCGAAATCAACCAACGGCCCGCTGCACCTCAACCAACCCGGAGAATCGGCCCCCGGCCGGCCCCAACGCAAAAGCCTCCGCCGGAAGGGCAGAGGCTTTAGCGTAAGCATTCGGGAGTGCGCGGAGCGGGCGGGTCAGTTCTGGAGCAGCAGCCGTTTGGTCGATACCACCCGGTCGTTCTGGAGCAGGCTGTAGAAGTACATGCCGGAAGGCAGGTCGGAGAGGTTCAGGTTCATACCCCGGTCGGAGGTGTCGGGCCGCAGGGCCACCGTGCGCACTTCCCGCCCGATGATGTTGCTCAGGCGCAGCTTGTAGTCGTAGCCGGCAGTGAGCGAGGCCACCGAAATAGTAACCAGCCCGTGCGAGGGGTTGGGCGAAATCAGGAAAGCGGGCGTTACGGGGCGGGCAGCGGCGGCCGGCGCGGTCTGCGTCAGAGCCACGGGCGTCATGCGCGGGGCCGTGAGCGGCCGTCCGGTGTTGCGGGTAGCGGCCGTCGCGTGGTAGAGGCCGCCTTTGGCCTTGAGCGTGTAAGTAGCCGCCAGCAGCGGCAGCTGCCACAAGAGCAGAAATAAGAGCGAGAGGGAGCGAAGCGTAAGTTTCATGGCATGCTGCAGAGCGTAGTCGGAGAGGAAATAAAGCCCGCGGGGCTATCGGATAAATGACAACTACCATGCCTTGTTGCCAAGCAGCGTCAGGCAGACAGATACCGGGTCAGACGCGGAGGTTGCCCACGGGTTTAGAGATAGAGACGGTAAAGTACACTAAATAGTTGGCAGTGAATATACTAAAATGATAAAATTGTCGATGGGGTGTGCTTTACACGTAGCGGATTTCCTTTAGATCGAAGTACCGTACCTGACCGGCGGTAGCCACAGCCAGCCGGCCGGCTTCATCCACGCCCGTAATCCGGCCGCGCAGGGGCTGCCCGCCGGCCTCGTAGGCGTGTTCTTCCCCGAAGCGGTACAGCACGCTCAGATACGCGGCCCGCAGCTCCTGCACCCGGCCCGCCCGCAGCTGCAGGTAGCGGCGCTCCAGGGCCTCCAGCAGCCGGGCCGCCAGTGGACCCAGCTGGTAGGCCCGGCCCGTCAGGCCGCCCAAGGAAGTGGCCGTAGGTACTCCGAATTCCTGCTGGTTCACGTTCAGCCCGATGCCCACGACGCTGTGCTGAATCTTTGCGCCGCTCAGGGTGTTCTCAATCAGGATGCCGCCCAGCTTCTGCGCGCCGTAGAAAATGTCGTTCGGCCACTTCACCCGCAGGGCCGGCGCGGAACCCAGCAGGGCCGTGAGCCAGTCGTGCACGGCCAGCGCCACGGCCTGGCTGAGCAGAAACTGGTCGGCGGCGGGCAGAAATGCCGGCCGCCAGACCACCGACAGCGTCAGGTTTTCGCCCGGGGCGGCCTCCCACTGGTTGCCGCGCTGGCCCCGGCCGGCGGTCTGTTTGTCGGTTATGACGCAGCAGCCATCCGTGGCCCGGTTTTGGCCAACCAATAGCTGCGCTTCGGTGTTCGTTGAAGCGCATTCGGGCAGCCAGACAAGCTGTTGGCCCGTGAAGAGCGTTTGGGGGGATAATGCCTCCACGTGTTTTTCGTACTTTGTGACGTTCAAACCTAACAATACCCTATGAAAAGTACCTTGATTCGGCAGGATTCGGACAAGTTGGCAGATGTAGTAGTGCGCGGCATGCAGGAGAAGAAGGCCTCCGATATCGTGGTACTCAATCTGAAAGACCTCAAAAATGCCGTAGCCGATTATTTCATCATCTGCTCGGCTTCGTCGGATACGCAAATTGATGCTATTGCGCGCTCCGTAGAGGAGGAAGTGGAAAAACTCACCGGCCAGAATCCCTGGCAGACCGAGGGCCGCATGAACCGCGAGTGGGTGCTGCTCGATTACGTGGACGTCGTCGTACACGTGTTTCTGCGTGACCGGCGCCAGTTCTACGCGCTGGAAGATTTGTGGGGCGATGCCCAGATTACCTACGTGGAAGAAGACGAAACTTCGACGGCCGTAAAGTAAACGGCGGCCGGTGGCGTCTTCCTGAAGACTGGCGGGCACGCTAACAAACGCCTGCCTGGCGTGTTCCGCCTTTGTTTTTTGTTCTAGCAACTTCAATTCATGTCTGATACGACGCCCAAAAAGAAAAAACCCATGCTGCCCAGTCCGGCTCCCCGGCCGGGCATGCAGCTCTGGGTCCTGACGGGACTCATCGTCCTGATTCTGGGAATGGTGTACATCAACCAGAGCAAGCCCATGGTCGAAATCAAGCAACTCGAGTTTGAGCAGATGCTCAAGGCCGGGGATGTGGCCGAGGTGGCCCTGGTGAACGACCGGCAGGTGGAAGTAACGCTCAAGCGCGAAGCTCTTGCCAAGCCCGAGTACAGCAAGCGGCTCGCCCCGCGCGGTCCGCTGGCCACGGCTCCGGCCGGGGGAGCCCCCCAGTTCGGCTTCCGGGTGGTGGATGGCAAAGTCTTCAAGGAAGACCTCGACAAGCTCCAGCTCACGCTGCCCGCCGACCGTCAGGTTGGCCTCAAGGTTACGGAGGAGCACGGCTACGGCGACTTCATCGGCACCTGGGGCTTTATGATTCTGCTCTTTGTGGGCTTCTGGTTCCTGATGCGCCGCATGAGCGGCGCTGGTGGGCCCGGTGGCCAGATTTTCAGCATCGGCAAGAGCCGGGCCGCCCTGTTTGAGGGGGGCGACAAGGTGAAAATCACGTTCAAGGACGTGGCCGGGCTGGAAGAGGCCAAGGAGGAAGTGCAGGAGATTGTGGAGTTTCTCAAGAACCCCAGCAAATTCACCATCCTCGGCGGTAAAATTCCGAAAGGGGCCCTGCTGGTAGGTCCTCCCGGTACGGGCAAAACCCTGCTGGCCAAGGCAGTAGCCGGGGAGGCCGACGTGCCCTTCTTCTCCCTCTCGGGCTCCGATTTCGTGGAAATGTTCGTGGGGGTGGGCGCGGCCCGGGTGCGCGACCTGTTCAAGCAGGCCAAGGCCAAGGCGCCCTGCATCATCTTTATCGATGAAATTGACGCCATCGGCCGCAGCCGCAGCCGGGGCAACACGCCCGGCGGTAACGACGAGCGAGAAAACACGCTCAACTCCCTGCTGGTGGAAATGGACGGTTTCGGTACTGATTCCGGCGTCATTATCCTGGCCGCTACCAACCGCCCCGATACGCTCGACTCGGCCCTGCTGCGCCCCGGCCGCTTCGACCGGCAGGTGAGCATCGACAAGCCCGACATCAACGGCCGCACCGAGATCTTCAACGTGCACCTCAAGCCTCTGACCCTGGGCCCCGACGTGGAAGCCAAAAAACTGGCCGCCATGACGCCTGGCTTTGCCGGCGCCGAAATTGCCAACGTCTGCAACGAAGCCGCCCTCATTGCCGCCCGCCGCGACAAGAAGATGGTGACCATGCAGGACTTCACCGATGCCGTAGACCGCGTGATCGGGGGCCTGGAGAAGAAAAACAAAATCATCAGCCCCGGCGAGAAGAAGATTGTGGCCTACCACGAAGCGGGCCACGCCGTGGCCGGCTGGTTCCTCGAGCACGCCGACCCGTTGGTGAAGGTGAGCATTGTGCCCCGCGGCGTGGCTGCGCTCGGCTACGCGCAGTACCTGCCCCGGGAGCAGTTCCTCTACAACACCGAGCAGCTCATGGACGAAATGTGCATGACCCTAGGGGGCCGCGCCGCCGAGGAGCTGGTGTTCGGTAAGATTTCGACCGGCGCCCTCTCCGACCTGGAGCGCATCACGAAGGTGGCCTACAGCATCGTGACCATGTACGGCATGAACGACAAGCTCGGCAACGTATCGTTCTACGATTCCAAGGGCCAGAACGAGTACGGCTTCACCAAGCCCTATTCGGAGGCTACCTCGCAGATGATTGACGAGGAAGTCCGCACCATCATCTCCCAGGCCTATACCCGCACCAAGGAGTTGCTCACCGAGCGTCGGCACGAGCTGGAAGTTATTGCCAAGGAGCTGCTGGAAAAGGAAGTGCTGCTTCAGGACGACCTGCAGCGCCTCGTGGGGCCGCGCCCCTACGATACCCAGACCAGCTACCAGGCCCACATGGCTGGCACCGACCGCTCGGAAACCCTGAGCGAGCGGAAGCAGGAGCACCCCGGCCTGCCCCTCGGCAACGACCTGCCCGATCTGAACCTGCCCGGGGTGGATCAGGGTACGGACCCGGCGGGTTCTCCGTCGGAACCCAGCGGCTCGGCCGTAACGCCCCTGTAATTACCGCACGTATGCCTCCGAAAGCCTGCTGTACATTGCTACAGCAGGCTTTCTGTTTTTCCGGTTGGGCCCGTGCTGTCTGCGGCAGCATCAGCGCATCAATACCTCCTGCGCGCCGGCAGCCAGGGGGGAGCTTGGGAAATCCGGTTTTCAGGATACGCGAAACCGCTTACCTTTACAGCCTATGTCGGATACCTCCCGCGATATTGTACTGCGCCGGATTCGGGAAGCTCTGCGCCAGCCTGCGCCCCAGCCGGCGCGGCCCGATTTCACGGCCCCGCTCCACCCCCGGCCCGCCGAAGGGGAGGACCTGGCGGTGGCCTTTGCCCAGAGCTTCGTGCGCGTGGGGGGCGTGTTTTACTACTGCGAGTCGGAGGAGCATTTCTACGACCAGTTGTTTGCCTACAAAAAGGAGAAGCAGCTGGAACACCTGTACGTGTGGGAGCCGGAGCTGAAAAAGCTGCTCCACGCCGGCAGTGTAGCCTTCCAGGGAGATGAAGCCGACTTTCAGCAGCACGCTGAGGCCGGCCTGACCACCTGCGAGGCGCTGGTGGCGCGTACCGGCAGCGTGCTGGTATCGGCCGCTACCGGTAGCGGGCGGCGCCTCACCATCTACCCCGACCAGCACCTGGTGCTGGCCCGCACTTCCCAGGTAGTGGCCGACATCGGGGATGCGCTCCGGCTCGTGCAGCACCGCTACGGCCCCGACAAACTGCCTTCCATGATTTCCCTGACCACGGGGCCCAGCCGCACGGCCGATATTGAGAAGACGCTGGTGCTCGGTGCCCACGGCCCGCGCAGCCTCGTGCTGTTTTTACTGGATGACGCGCCCGCCGCAACTGCCTGACCTTTCGCTGCCGGCCGGCCAGAAGGTGTATTTCGCCTCCGACTTTCACCTCGGCGCCCCCGATGCCGCCCGCTCCCGGGAGCGGGAGCGGCGCATTGTGCGCTGGCTCGATGAAGCGGCCCGGGATGCCGCGGCCATTTATCTGCTGGGCGACATCTTCGATTTCTGGTTCGAGTACCGCCACGCCATCCCCCGGGGTTTCGTGCGCCTGCAGGGCAAGCTGGCCGAGCTGACCGACGCGGGCATTCCGGTAACTTTCTTCACCGGCAACCACGACATGTGGATGTTCGATTACTTCACCCAGGAGCTGAACATTCCCATCCTGCGCCACCCGGTGAGCCAGCGCATCGGCGGCCACCAGTTCCACATCGGCCACGGCGACGGGCTGGGGCCCGGCGACCATACCTACAAGGTGCTCAAGCGGGTATTTGCCGCGCCCCTGGCCCAGTGGCTGTTCGCCCGCCTGCATCCCAACTTTGGTATCGGGCTGGCCAACTACTGGAGCCGCCACAGCCGCCTGCAAAACGGCGCGGCCGATGCCGAGTATTTCGGCGACGACGAGTGGCTGCTGACTTACTGCCGCGAGGTGGAGCAGCAGTTTCCGCACGCGTATTACGTGTTCGGGCACCGCCATTTGCCCCTGGATGTGGCCGTAGCGCCCGGTAGCCGCTACGTGAACCTGGGCGAATGGGTCAATTATTGCACCTACGGCGTGTATGATGGTAACACGCTGGCTTTGCTGGAATATGAGACAGGGAGAGAATACGTGGCCCGTTAAACGGGCCGCCGCCGGCTGCCGCGGGCTGTTGCCGGTTGTGTTGGCCCTGGCCTTTTCGCCCCTGACATCGGCCCAGACTACGGCCCCGCCGGCCGGCTCGGTGGCCCCGGCCGGGCAGGCGGCACCGGTGCTGAACCTGCCGCCGGATACAACCGCCCGGGCCGGCTGGCAGCTGGTGCGCACCATCCGGCTCGACCAGCCCGGGGCGGCGTCCCTGGACCGGCGGGGCAACCTCTACCTGACCGACCGCCAGAACAACCTGCGCCAGTTCGGGCCCGATGGGCAGGCGCTCAACACCTACTCGCCCCCGCTGCCGGGCCACGTGATGCAGGTGGAGGCCTGGAATACGGCCAAGGTGCTGGTGTTCTACGATGACCGCCAGCAGGTGCTGGTCCTCGACCGGTTCCTGTCGCCCATCAGCGAGCTGGCCCTGGCTACCTACCTCGACGGCCAGGCCCGGGTGGTTACGCTGGCCCCCGACGACCGGTACTGGCTGCTCAACGAATCGGATCTGACCCTGCGGCAGTTCGACGTGACCCAGAAACGCTTTACCATAACCACTCCGCTGGACCTGCTCATCGGCCGCTCCCGGCCCGACTTCCGGTTCCTGCGCGAATACCAGAACAACCTTTACCTCGTGGACCGCCTCGGGGGCGTGTACGTGTTCGATAACCTGGGCAATTACCGCAAAAAACTGCCCCTGCCGGGCCTGACCTACGTTGGCTTCCGGGGCGACGAGCTCTACTACCTGGCCGCCGATGGCCTGCGCTTCTTCGACCTGTACAAGCTCACCGAGCGGCAGGTTGCCCTGCCGACCGCCGGGGTACAGCAGGTGCTGGTCGGTGACGAGTACATCTACCTGCTCCTGACGACCGGCGTGCAGGTATATAAAATGCCGGGTAAATAAGCGCGGCCCGCGTTCCAACGGTTTTTTTGCAGGCAGCTACCGTCCGGAACCAGCTCCCAGGGCTGACGGTAAAGGGCCGGGCTGTGCCGGAGATGTAGAAGGTTGCCGCCCTGCGCGCCGCGCCCTGGCCCTGGTCCCGTAATAAGCGGGACGCCGGCGCCATGCCGGGTGGTTTGTGGTTATATTTGGAGGCAACCGCTCCGGTTGCAGCTGCTCTCTGCTACCGCCTCCACAACCACTGTTCTGCTTATGTCTGCTACCGTATTCCGCCGTGCCGGGTGCCTGTTCCTGTTGCTGGGATTCGGGGGCGCGGCTACGCCGCGCGCTACCGCCCAAACTGCTGCCCCGAAACCAGCTCCGGTTAAGTCGGTTAGTCGTCTGGCTCCGGGGTTGCGGCCGGCTGCCGCCGGCTGGCTGCGCGTGCGCGTGCGCGATGAAGCAGCCTTCCGACAGTGGCTGGCGCGCACCTGGCCCCGGGCCCTGAGTCAGGCCGAACCCCATCACGCCGCATTATGGCGGGTGCGGGGGGTGGCCCCCGCCGAGCTGGCCGCCTGTCCGTGGGTGAGCTTTGTGGAAGCGGCCGACCGGCTCGCCCGTCCGGAGCGGGAGCTGGGCGGCACCGATTTCGGGGCGAATTCGGTTACGGCCGTGCAGGCGCGCTACCCCGGCCTCACCGGGGCGGGCCTCACGGTGTCCATCAAGGAGGCTCCCCTGGACCTGACTGACATCGACTTCAAGGGCCGGTTGCTGAATCCTGACCCCCAGGCGCCGCTGCTCAACACCCACGCCACCACCATGGCCACTATCGTTGCCGGCGGCGGTAACTCGGCTCCCAAGGGCCGCGGCGTGGCCTGGCAGGCGCGCATTGCCCAGTCCAGCTACGATAACCTGCTGCCCGACGATGGGGTCCAGCTGGCCGGCCAGGGTGTATCGGTGCAGAACCACTCCTACGGCGTAGACGTGGAGAGTTTCTACGGCCTCGAAGCCCAGGCCTACGACCAGCAGGGGCAGCAGTACCCGAGTCTGGTGCACGTCTTCTCTTCCGGCAACTCCGGCGACCAGCCGGCCGCCCCGGGACCCTACGCCGGCCTCGGCCAGGTAGCTAACCTGACCGGGGAATTCAAGAACTCGAAAAACAGCCTGAGCGTGGGCGCTACCGATGCGTTGGGCCAGGTAAGTGCGCGCAGCTCCCGCGGCCCCGCCGCCGACGGCCGGGTGAAGCCGGAACTGGTGGCCTTCGGCGACGGGGGCACGTCGGATGCGGCCGCCCTGGTATCGGGCATCAGCCTGCTGGTGCAGCAGGCCCACCAGCGGCAGTACGGCCGTCTGCCCCCGGCGGCCCTGGTGCGGGCGGCCCTGCTGAACACGGCCGACGACACCGGCGCGCCCCAGGTTGATTTTGTGGCCGGCTACGGCCAGGCTGACGCCCTGGGTGCGGTTCAGACCATGCTCGACAACCGGTTTGTGGAGGCAGCGGCCACTCAGGGGCAGGAACAGGTGTTCCGCCTGACGGTGCCCGCCGGTACTCACCGCCTCAAACTCACCCTGGCCTGGACCGACCCGGCGGGCGCGGCCAACGCGGCCCCCGCCCTCGTCAACGACCTCGACCTGAGCCTGCACCACCTCGCCTCCGGCCAGCACTGGCTGCCCTGGACGCTCAATCCCTACCCGCACCCGGATTCTCTGGCCCAACCCGCGCGCCGTCGCCCCAACCACCTCGATAATGCCGAGCAGATTACGCTGGATGCCCCCGTGGCCGGCACCTACGAGCTGCGGGTGCGCGGCTACCGGGTGCCCCAGGGGCCACAGGCCTTCAGCGTGGCGTACGAGTTCGAAACGGGCCTGTGCTGGATTTCGCCCACCTCCACCCACGCCCTCGGGGCCGGCACCACGGAGCGGCTGCGGTGGCAGTGGGCCGGTCCTGCCACCCCGGCCCGGCTGGAATATCAGCCCCTGGGCCAGACTGCCTGGCTGGAACTCAGTCCTGCCCTCGACCTGAGCACTCAGTCCTTCGCCTGGACCACTCCCGCCGCTACCCAGCCCGGTCGGCTGCGGCTGGTGGCCGGCCCCGCAACGGCCGTGTCGGATACCTTTTTCGTGGCCCGGCCCCCGCGGCTGGTGGTGGCCTTCGCCTGCGAGCAGGAAGCCCTGCTGACCTGGTCGCGCACCCCCGGCGCCACGGCCTATCAGGTGTACGTGCTGGGGGATACCCACCTGGTTCCGTTGCGGCAGGTACCCGATACAACGCTGCTCCTTGCCGGCCCGGAGCTGGCCAACCGCTATGTTGCCGTGGCGCCGGTTGTGCAGGGCCGGATAGGGGAGCGGGGCCCGACGGAGGACCTGCAGCAGGCCGGCAACGGGTGCTACGTGCGCTCCTTCCTGCCCCGCCAGCTGGTAACCGACACGGTGCGCTTCGACCTGGAGCTGGGCTCCACCTTCCGCCTGCAAACCGTAACCCTGCAGCGTCGACGGTCCGACGGCAGCTTCCAGGACATCGAGACCCTGAATCCGGGCCCGGCCACGACGCTGGTGCTGACCGATGCCGCCCCGCTGACCGGCTACGCCCAGTACCGCGCGCGGCTTACCCTTGGGGGAGGCAACGAAGTGTACAGCCAGCCGGAGCGGGTTTTCCGGGTGATGGAAGCTGCGGCCGTGCTGGTGTATCCGGTGCCGGTGGCAGTGGGCGAGCCCCTGCGCATTGTGCTGCCACCCGAGCAGGCCGCCGACGTGTGGGTATATGACCTGGCCGGCCGCCTGCAGCAGGCAGTAGCGGCCGAACAAGGAGTCATTCCCCGCATTCCCACCGATGGGCTGCGGCCCGGCACGTATCTGCTGCGCATCCGGCTGCGGGGCGGGGCTACCATCACCCGGCGCATCACGGTAGTGCAGTAGCCGGCTCAGCGGCGGAAGCCCCGGGCGGGCTGCTTGCTCCCAACTGACTCCCAACTGGTCCGTTCAGAACGTGCTTTCCAGGCGCTTTGAAGCGGCGTAAAATAAAAACAGGGGCCCCGACTCAACTGAGTCGGGGCCCCTGTTTCGGGAAGTGCACTGGGCGCAGAGCGGTTAGTACACGTAGTTGAGGGCCGTGCGGTCGTTCGTGTTGAAGGGGCGGTTAGCACCCGAGCCGATGCAGGCCAGCATCCACGAGTTCGGATCAGGGCTGGAAGGCGTGCCGGGGATAAGGATGGCGCCCACGGTGCTGGCACCTTCGTTTACGGCCGAGCCGCCGCAGCTATACTGCCGGCTCATGTAGTCGGTGTGGCGGAAGCCGATGCAGTGGCCTACTTCGTGGGCCAGAATGGTGGCAATGTAGGTAGAGGCGTTGGCCGTGCCGATAGCGCCTACGTTGATGCGGACAGAGTTAAAGGGGTTGCCACCGGAAGGGAAGCCGGCCGAAGCCAGGTAGCTGGAACCGGCCGGAGCCGCGCTCAGAACAATGTTACCACCCGACGTTACGCGCGTGAAACGTACGCGCAGGTTCTCGGCGTTGAAGCGGCGAATCAGCTCGTTGGTAGCCGTTACATAAGCCGACGGCAGGTTGCTGGCCACCCGGATGGTGATGGTGCGGGGCAGGCCCGTTACCAGGTTGGTGGTGCGGTACTGCTCGTCCTGGCCTACGCGCAGCATCTGGTTATCGGGCTTGCTGGCCAGCATTTCTTCGTTGAGCAGAATGTCACCTTCTACCAGCACGCCGCCGTCTACTTTCTGGGCGCCGGTGGCCGTGAAGCCCAGGGCTTTGATCTGGGAAATGGTGGCTTCCGACAGCTGATCTTTAACTTCGATGGCGGCCTTCTCCTGGCAGGAAGACAGGGCCAGTGTAGCCGAGGCCAGCAAAGCAAGCGGGGCAAAGCGTTGGAGTACTCTCATAGTATTTGGTTGTGGTTTGGTGAAAGAACGAGGTAAACTTAGGTTTTTATTGATGATATTTCAAAACAATGGAGTTAAAATTGATAAAATTATATACGCTGACCTCCTTGCTTCCTGATGCTGACCCAACCTGCCAGCACGTTGCCTCCGGTCAGGCTGCGGGTTTGCGCCTTCCGGAGTTGGCATGGCGTGCTGATTATACGGAATTTACCCGGGCTATAAGTTGAGCGTCAGGAGTTTGACTGGGCTGCTGCCCGATGGCACCGGCCGGGAATCGGCTGCCCCGGCTATTTCTTTATCTTTGTCGATAACCGATTTCATGCCGCCGCTCTTTTCCCGGCCGCTTTACCCTATAGATCTTACAAGCCGTGGCTTGCTCAACCTGCTCCTCCTCCGGCGGGGGATGCTCCACTACTTCTGCTTCGGGCTGTGGCTCGAAGGGCAGTTGTAGCAGTGGCTGTACCCGCCTCAATGTATTCGACTGGCTCCAGGACCTGGATATGCCCAGCGACTTTAAAGAATTCGACCTGGTGGAAGTCCGCTTCAAGGGCGGCCGCAAGGATTTCTTCCGCAACCAGAGCCGCCTGCCCCTCATTACCGGCGACGCCGTGGTGGTGGAAGCCGCCGGCAACGGCTGGCACCTGGGCCACGTCTCGCTCAAGGGCGAGCTGGTGCGCCTGCAGATGAAAAAGAAAAAGGTGCCCCTCGACTCCAAGGACATCCGCCCCATTCTGCGGGTGGCCACCGACCAGGATGCCGAGCGCTGGCAGGCCGTACGCGACCTGGAAACTGGCACCATGTTCCGGGCCCGGGCCGTGGTGGAAGAGTTGCGCCTGAAAATGAAGCTCTCCGACGTAGAGTACCAGGCCGACCGTACCCGCGCCACGTTCTTCTACTCCGCCGACGACCGGGTCGATTTCCGGGACCTGATCAAGCGCCTGGCCGATGAGTTCCGGGTGCGGGTGGAGATGCGCCAGATTTCCCTGCGCCACGAAGCCGGCCGCCTCGGCGGCATCGGCTCGTGCGGGCGGGAGCTGTGCTGCTCCACCTGGCTTTCCGATTTCAAAAGCGTGAGCACCACCGCCGCCCGCTACCAGAACCTGAGCCTGAACCCGGCCAAGCTCTCGGGCCAGTGCGGCCGCCTCAAGTGCTGCCTCAACTACGAGCTCGATACCTACCTCGACGCCCTCAAGGACATTCCGCAGGTGCAGCGCCCCCTGCTCACGGAAAAGGGCGAGTACGTGCTCCAGAAAACCGACATCTTCAAGCGCAAAATGTGGTTTGCCGTGCGCGGCGACAACAACTGGGTGGTAGTGCCCGCCGAGCGGGTGCGCGAGGTGCTGGAGCTGAACAAGCGCGGCGAAAAGCCCGAAACGTTGCTGGTGCCCGTGCGCGAGGAGGAAAAGGAGCCCGAAGTAACGGCCATTGTGGAAGGCTCCCTGGAGCGCCTCGATGACAAAATCAAAGCCTCCAAACGCCCCAAGCGCACCAAGAAGAAGCGCCCCGACGAGCTTCCGGCAGCGGCGCCCGCGCCCGTCCGGCCGAGCCGCTCGGCCCCGGCCCGTAGCAGTGCCTCCGCGCCGGATGCCCCCGGAGCAACCCCGGAGGGCGAAGCCGCAGCCAGCCCCGCCGACGGGGCCGAGGAGCGTGCCCGCCCCCGCGGGGCCGCCGCCCGGCCCCTGAACCGGCGCGGCCGGGGGCGCAACGGAGAAAGCCGCAGCGAAGGTCGCGGCGAAGGCCGGCGGGCGGGCAGCCGGGCGCCTGAGGCGGGCAGTGCCCCGGCGCCGGATGCGGCCCGGCCCCCGCGGGAAGGCGGACGCCCGCCCCGTAACGCGGGCGATACGCCGGGTGGTGCCAGCCGGACGGGCGCAGAGGGCGGCGGGGAAGGCCGTCGGAGCCGCTCGGGGCGCCGTGGTAGCGGCCGCCCCGGCCGGGGCGGTAGTGGAGCAGAAGGTGCCGCTTCTTAATTGCTGTTACTGATGATCATGCTGACGACCACTATGCGTAAGCTCCTGGGCCCGCTGCCGGTGCTGGCCCTGCTGGCCCTGGCTGCCTGCGACCCCGCCGAGGTATATGAAAAAAACGCCGACCTGGCCTCGCCCGCCGGCGACCCCTACGTGTGGGCAGTACAGGAAAAACCGGCCTTCGAGTTTGAAATTCCGGATACTACCCAGCGCTACGACGTGTACCTGAACGTGCGCAACGCCGCCGATTACGGGTACTACAACCTTTACGTGCGCGCCACCCTCACCGGCCCCGACGGCCGCGTGGTGTCGCGGAAGCTGCACGAAATGACGCTCATGGACCCCCAAACCGGAGAGCCCCGCGGCGACGGTAGCGGCGACATTTTCGACCACCGCTTCCTGGCCCTGCCCAACCAGGCATTTGCTCAGACGGGCCCGTACAAGCTGGTGCTGGAGCAGTACATGCGTCAGGATCAGCTGCGCGGTATTATGGCCGTGGGCGTGCGGGTGGCCCGGCACACGGCCACGAAGTAACGACGCGTCGGTTTTCTGCACGCAAAAGGCCCGCCGGATTCCCGGCGGGCCTTTTGCGTGGGTGTCGGCTGAATTAAATGCGCTCCACTTTTACGGCGTTCTGGCCTTTCTTGCCATCGATGACGTCGAAGGAAACCCGGTCGTTTTCGCGGATTTCGTGAATCAGGCCGGTCTGGTGGACGAAAATTTCCTGGCCGTTTTCGTCCTGAACGATAAATCCGTAGCCCTTGGATTCATTGAAAAACTTCACTTTACCGGTTTTCATAGCGGGGGTAAGCGGTTGGGGGGTGAAAGAATGGCGGTAAATCTACATGGTTTTCCAGACTGACAAAACCCCTCGTTGCCGGAACGTGCCTGCGGCCCCTGCGTATGAAAGGCATCTTCCATCCCAATTGCCGCCACCATGACCGACGCCCAGACCCCCGATTCGACCCCCGATAACACCGCCAACCAGGTGCCCGCCGCCCTCCAGACCCCCGACAACACGGCCGCCGGCCAGCCCGTAGCCCACGACCGCAACCACGAGCAGAACGAAGTAGCGGGAGCCAGCCGGGGCGAATTCGGCCGCCAGTCGGACCAGGGCGTAACCCAGGGCGGCTACGGCAACGAGCTGAGCCGGGGCACCAGCACCTACGCCGGCGCCCCCGTGCAGCCCGCCGCTACCAGCGGCTACGAAGGGGAGCGCGCCCAAACGCCCGCCGGACTGCCCTCAACTGAAAACGGCAGCTTCGGCACGGAAGCGGTGGGCGCGGGCCTGCCGGCCGGCTCGGCCGTGGGGGCTGATTTTGCCAACGATAACGCCGCGCCCCAGGGCCCGGGCTCCGGCTACGCCGATAACTACGGTACGTCTTCCCTGGGCGGCCAGTCCAACTCCAACGTCCGCCCCGACGCCGCAGAGCGCAACCAGCGCGAAGACTACACGCCCAACCACCCGGAGGCGGGCCCGGAGGGGCTGCGCACCGGTGCCCAGCCCACCAACGCCGCCTACGGAGCCGGGGAAGCGGAGGCCACGCCCCCCGTCGGGGAGCCCAGCGGCTACGAAGCCGCCGGCTCTCCCGATGCCCAGGGAGATGCCCAGGATGGTTTCGGCTCCCAAGGGGGTTCGTACAACGACGAGTACGACGATGCCGAGCCCAACCAGGCGGCCGGCTCGCCCGCCCGCGGCGACTACAGTAAGCAGGACGCGGCGGCCAACTACGGCCAGGCCTCCGACGAGCGCACCAACAACCCCGATTCGCCCGACTACGGGGCTACGCCCGGCCGGCCCGGTTCACCCGCCTAGGCCCCGGCTTCAGACCACCATAAGCCGCCCCACCCCGATCTGGCTTCGACCGGCTCGGGGTGGGGCGTTTTTGGTTAGCGAAGACCCAAGCCTGGAAGTGCATTTCCACGCTGCGGTCGGCACGACGGAGGTGGCTGATTCCGGGTGCCCGCCACGCGGGTTACGGGGCTGCCTCGGGGCCGGTGGTGCGGCGGCGGGCCTCGAAGAGCTTGCCGTTTTCATTGCTGAAAATGAACTCCTCGTTATTGATGTACACCAGGGCCTCCGCCTGCCCGGCTTTGGGCAGGCGGAGGCGGCTTTTCAAACCGTCGAAGAGGCGGCGGTCGGGCAGGCGCTCAAACTGGTAGGCGCAGTCTTCGCCCAGCAGCGCCACCCGCCGGCCATCGGGACTGATGTCGGCGGCCGTCACCCAGGTGGGCAGCTGGAGGCTGTCGGCGAGGCGGGCCACGTAGCGGCCGGGGCGGGCGGGCAGCACGTACTGCTTCACATACTGGTTGTTGCCCCGGTTTTTGGTGTAGAGGTACAGGCTGTCCTGGAAGTAATAGAAGGCCTCGCAGTCGAAGTTGCGGCGGGATTTACGCGGCGGAAACGCGCGCTGGTCGGGGTAGGAAAACCGGATGGTGTCTACCTGCTGCAGGCTGGGGCCGCTGAGGCGGTAAATGCGCAGGTTGCGGCGTTTGTTCTTGTTGTTGCCGAAGTCGCCCACGTAGAGGCGTTGCTCGTCGTCCTGGGCCAGGTCTTCCCAATCGATGTTCTGGAGCGGTTCCAGGTCCAGGGATTCGAGCAAATCGCCCTGGCGCGTCACGCGGTAGAGGCGGGCCGTATTGCCCCCGTCGGCGTGAGTCCACAGGTCGCCGGCCGGGCCGGTGGTTTCCAGGCCCGAGCTTTCCTGGGCCCGCTTGTTGAGCTGGCCGATGGCTTGCACCTTATAATCGGGGTCGGCGGTAGCAAAGCTGCCCCGGCGGTTGTCCGGGGTACAGGCGGCAAATACAGGCAGCAGCAAGAGCAGGGAACGGGAAAGCAAAGCAGGCATGCGGGCACGGGGGGGGAAAGAAGAAACAGGTGGTCGGGCTTCGGCCGGCATACGCCGAACCAGGAACCATGACCATCGAACGCCCCGAAGATACCGGCCGTTTCGGTAGGGCCGCTGTCCGAAAGGCACTACCTTACTACCAACCAATTGCGCGCGCCATGAAGCTTTCCGTTTTTTTGCTTTCGGGCTGGCTGCTGCCCGCCGCTCTGTTGTCGGGCCGTGGCGGAGCCGCGCAGGTCCTGCCGCCCGCCGATTCGGTGAGCCGGCCGGCGGCGAAGCCCTCCTGGCTACGGCGTCCGGCAGTGTGGCGCACTGCTATTCCCGTTACGCTGGTGGCGCTGGGCTACGTCAGCCGGAACGAAAACGTGATGGACGAGCTCAAGGAGCAGGTGCACGAAGAAACCCGGGAGCATTTCCCGCACTTTGCCACTTCCCTCGACAATTATACCCGCCACGCCCCGGCTCTGCTGGCTTACGGCCTTTACGCCGGGGGGCTGCGGGGCGAGCGGGGCGTGGTGCCGTTCAGCCTCTGCTACGGCCTCGCGCACGTCCTGAACACAGGGGCAGTAAGCCAGCTCAAGCGCATCAGCGCCACCCGCCGCCCCGACGTGGCGGCCGATTTCAGCTCCTTCCCCTCGGCCCACACCGCCGAAGCCTTCATGACGGCCACCCTGCTGCACGAGCAGTTCGGAAAGGGGCACCCCTGGCTATCGGTGGCCGGTTACAGCGTGGCGACGGCCACCGGAGCCATGCGCATGCTCAACAACCGGCACTGGATTACTGATGTGGTGGCCGGGGCCAGCGTAGGCTTTCTCTCCGCCGAAGTGGTCTGGCGCCTCTATCCCGCCGCTGCCCGCTTACTCCCGACCCGTTTCAGCCAGAAACTGCTGCTGCTGCCCACCTACACGCCCGGTCCTGGCGGGGCCGCCGTGGGGGCCGTGCTGATGGTGCGGTGAGGTGGTGAAATGGTGAGGTGGTGAAATGGTGAAATGGTGAAATGGTGAGGTGGTGAGTTTGATGTTCGGTTAGCCCTTATTGCGCCACTTGCGCGGACAGGTCCGTCCAAACATCAAACTCACCATTTCACCATTTCACCATTTCACCACCTCACCATTTCACCACCTCACCGCACTACCACGTAGGGGAGCATTTTAGTGAAGGCGGCCTCGTCGAGGATGCGGATTTTGCGCAGGTCGGCGGGTTGCTGGAAAGGGCCGTGCTGCTGGCGGTAGGCTACCAGCACCCGGGCCAGGCGCTTACCCACGTACGGATGGGCCTGCAGCACCTCGAAGGAAGCCGCATTCACATCGAGCAGGGCGGGAGTGAAGCCGGGGGCCACGAAGGTGTACTTGCGCAGGCTGTCCAGCAGGTCGGGCGCATCGCGGAGGGCGTAGATTTCGGCCAGCTGGTCTGCCTGCCGGAAGCCGCCCAGGCGCTGCCGGTACTCCACCACCCGCCGCGCGTAGCCCCGCCCAATCCCCCGGATCTGCATCAGCTGGGTGGTATCGGCCGCGTTCAGGTCGAAAGCCGCCAGGTGGGTGGGTTTGCGCGCGAAACCGGGCTTGCTTTCGAAAGGCGGGCGCTCCGGATACCGGCCGTTGCCGTTTTTGGCGAAGTGGCGCGGCTCCCGGGGCGGGAGCCGGTCGGGGAGCTGAAGGTAGGGCGCGAGGCGGGCGTAGGTGGTATCGGAGAGGCCGTAGGCTTTGCGCAGCTGCTCCTTAGCCCGAAAACCGCCCACGGCAGTGCGGTACTTCACCAGGCGCTCGGCCAGCCAGGCCGGCAAGCCGCGGGCCTGCCAGTCGCGGGCCGTGAGGGTATTGGGGTCGAAGGGGGCGAGCGGGACCTGGGGGACCCGCTCGCGGGCGGCGTAGGCGCGGCGGGGGTAGCGGCTGGCAAAGGCGGGCCGGGCGGTGCGGCGGGCGGCCAGCTCGGCGGCCCAGGCATCGAGGCGGCGCTGGTCGGGGGCGGGGTCGTAGGCGGGCAGGGCGGGGCGCAGCAGCACGGGCAGCACCAGCCAGAGCCCCAGCAGCAGCAGCAACACCACGAAGCCGGAGGTTTCACGGCGCGAGAACCCGAAGTAGCGCCGCACCGCCCGCCGGACCCGGGCCGAAAAGCGGCGGGCGGGCGCCGGTAAAGCCGGTTTCGGGCGGGAAGCGGGCATAGCGGATAAGATAAGGGGCTGAATAGACCTGCTTAGTTTAGTGGGAAATCAGCACAAAATCAACCGGCTACCAGAAAATTCGTGTGGGTAGTAAAAGGGCGTGAATTTGGATCGTCAGCTTAAAAAGGAGAACGTCATTCCGAGCTTGCCGAGGAATCTCGCGGGCTGACGTTGGATTAGCACTGCAACATCAGCCCGCGAGATTCCTCGGCAAGCTCGGAATGACGTACCAAACTGACAACTGACAACTGACAACTGACAACCGGCAACTGTGTTACTTGCGGATCTTCACGTCCACCTCGTAGCGGTAGCGGGGCGGGCCGCCCAGGGGAATGGCGAAGAAGGGCAGGGCCACGTCGTACTGGTCCGTGACGTAGAACACCAGGTCGTTGGGGGCTTTGGAAAGGGTAGTAAGCTGCAGGTCCAGGGAGAGGCCGTGCTCTTTGTCGGTGATGGGGTGGGTACTGCTGGCCCACACGTTGTTGCCGCTCACGACGGCCGGATGGCCGTTTTTCGAGACGCTGAAAATCTTCAGGCCCACGTCACCGTCCACGTCGAAGTTACTCTGCTTGATGCTCACCACCCGGTCGTTGACGAAGGGGTAGAGGTGGGTTTTGCGGCCGGGCGTGGCCGAGAGCCGGAAGGCGTACTCGTAGGTGAAGGCGTTGCCGCCCTCCACGGGTATGTTTTCGGTGGGGGAGGTGCTCAGGAAGTAGCGGTAGAGGTTGCCGTCGTCGCCGCTCTTGCCCTGCACCACCATTTTAAACACGCGGCCCGCAAAATCGGGCACCAGCTCGCCTTCCAGCGGGTTCAGCGGCCCGAAGGTGTACCACTGGTTGTCGTAGGTTTTTTCGCTGCCGAATTTCACCTGTTTGAGCAGGGTGCCGGCCCGGTACTGGCCCCGGGGGGTGGTAGCGCGGGCATCGGGGGCGGAGTGGGTGCCCGCGCCGCCGTAGAGGCTGAACTCGGTGGTGGTATTCCAGCCGCCTTTCGGTTCGTCGTGGCGGCCGCCGCAGTCGGGGTCGAAGACGCGGATGTACACCGGCTGGCGGTTTTCCTGCGGGATGAGGAAGAAAAACGTCTGGGTGAAGTCGTCGTCGCCCCAGCTCTTATCGGCCTGGGCCCCGAACGTGACCAGAAAGGCAATGTTTTCGCCGGGGTTGGGTGCGGCCTGAGCCCGGGCCCGGTGGTAGGGCACGAGCAACAGCAGCAGAAAAACCGGGCGCAGCCGGCGCGAAAAAGACAAGAACATGTTCCGAAAGTACCGCTCGGCGCGGAATTTCCACGAATCGGGCCCCGAATTAAGGTGTGGCGTTGCCGAATCGGGCGGGGGCCCGTATCATTACAACTGATTCTGCTGACCCCGTTCGATCTTCGCTATGGCTACCACCCCCCACCGTACCACCGATTTCCTTGATGCGCTGGCCGCCGACGTGGAGCGGGCGCGTGAAACCGTTCACCGCCGCTTCCGCCCCCTCACCGACGACCAGCTCAACCGCGGACCCGGCCCCGGCAAGTGGAGCGTGGGCCAGTGCCTGGAGCATCTCAACATCGTGGGGGGGCTTTACCTGCCGGTGATAGGGCGCAAAATCAAGGCGGCCCAGCAGCGCGGCACTTCGCCCGCGGAAGAAGTGAAACACGGCTATTTCGGGCGGAAAATGACCGAGGCCATGCGCGTTCCGGCCGCCGAAAAGCCCCTGCAGGCCCCCCAGCAGTACGCGCCCAGCGGCTCGCGGCTGCCGCGCACGGTGGTGGAAGTGTTCAGCCGCCAGCTCGATGAGCTGAGCAGCCTGCTCAGCCAGGCCCGCCGCGTGAATATGAACGCCATCCGCATTCCCAACCCCCTGATTCCGCTGCTGCTGCCCCCGCTGCCCGATGCCTTTGAGCTGCTGGTAGAGCACATGAAACGCCACCTCCAGCAGGCCGAGCGGGTGCTGGACGGTCTCGGCGTGTCGGGCAGTGAATAAGGGAAGTGGGGAAGGAGTGAGGTGGGGAAGGAGGGTAGAAAATAGCTGTCATTCTTCGCACTGCTCCGGATGACGAACAGGCGCTCAAACGACCCCGCCGGACCCAGGTTCGGCGGGGCTTTTTTGTCTTTTCAGAATGATTTCCGGGTCAGCGTGTGGAATCCGGCGCGGCGCGGCATCAGGTTTTTACCAACTTGCCTCGCTCATTCGTTCTGCTGCTATGCGCCCTTTCCTGTTAAGCCTGTTTGCCCTGCTCATGCTCCTGACCCCCGGTTCGTCGCAGAATACGCCTGCCGCGGGTGGCCCCGGCGGCCCGAACGCGGCCACCTGGAAGAAAATCGACCAGCTGCTGGCCAAGGACCAGACGGCTTCGGCCGGGAAGCTGCTCGAGCCCCTCTACCAGCAGGCCCGCCGCCGGCCCGAGGCCGCGCCCGAGTACGTGCGCACGTTGCTTTATAAGCTGCGCCTGCTGGAAAATAAAGAGGAAGAGGCCGACTACCAGGCCATTGCGCTGCTGGAAAAGGACCTGCAAACGGCCCGGTTTCCGGCCCGGCCGGTGCTGCACAGCCTTCTGGCCCAGCTCTACGCCCGCTACTACCAGCAGCACCGCTACCAGCTCTACGACCGCACCCGCACTAAGCCCGATACCGCCGACCAGAGCCGCCAGGACCTGCGGACCTGGGACGCCACCCGCCTCGGGGCCGCCGTGGTCCGCCACTACCGGGCCTCCACCCAGGATGAGCCCCGCCGCCAGCAGCAGCTCAAACTCGCGGACCTGGGCTACCTCACCCGCGGCGCCGACGCCGAGGGCCGCCAGCGCCGCCCCACGCTCTTCGATTTGCTGGCCTTCCGGGCCGTGGAGGGCCTCAGCAACGATGAGCTATACATCACCCGCCCCGCCGAGCAGTTCCGCCTCACCGATGCCGCCTTGTTCGCTCCGGCCGCCGAATTTGCCCGCCTGAAGCTGGCCGCCCCGGATGCCGACTCGCTCAACGGCCAGTTCCACGCCCTGCGGGTACTTCAGCAGCTGCTGGCCTTCCGCCTGACCGACAAAGCCAACCCCACGGCCCGGGCCGACGCCGATTTTCAGCGCCTGGAGTTCGTGAATCAGCACGCCGCGCTGGAAAACAAGGCCGCGCTCTACCGCGCCGCCCTGGCCCGGGCCGCCGAAACCTACCAGGCCCTGCCCATGGCCGCCGAATTCCGGGCGGCCGAGGCGGCGACCTGGCAGGAAGAGGACCCGGCCAAGGCCCACGCCCTGGCCCTGGCCGTGGAAAAGCAGTTTCCCAAAACCCGGGGTGCCCAGCAGGCCGCCGCCCTGCGCCGCCAGCTGGAGCGCGTGGACCTGAGCTTCACCACCGAAGACGTGCTGCTGCCGAACCAGCCCTGGCTGCTGAAGCTGACCGTGCGCAACGCCCCACGCCTTTACGCCACCGCCTACCGCCTCCGCAGCGCCCAGGTGCTGCGGCAGCTGGAACGGCCCGAGCTGTACGAGAACAAAACCTGGCAGCAGCGCTACGCCCGCGCCCTGGCCGCCACCCCCGCCGCCGCCTGGACCCTGGACGTGCCCGGCCCCCAAGATTTCCGGAGCCACACCGTGCAGCAGGCCGGTCCGGCCCTGCCGCTGGGCCAGTACCTCATCGTGCTGAGCACCGCGCCCGATAACCCCACCAAAGAGCAGCCCGGCACCGTCACGGTTACCAGCCAGGTGCAGGTGAGCGCGCTGAGCTACGTGCGCCGCAGCGCCCCCGCTGCCGACGGCCCCGAGCTGCTGGTGCTCCACCGCCAGACCGGCGCGCCCCTGGCCGGCGTGCGGGTGCTACCGTTTTTCCAGTTCTACGACCAGTCCAAACGCGAGTACCAACGGCGGCGCGGCGAAGTCCGGACCACCAGCGCCGAGGGGCAGGCCCAGATTCCCGTGAAGCTGGTGGGCGAAAACACCCAGCTGGAAGCCGCCCTATTCACTCAGGCCCCGGACTCATTGCTGATGACGGAGAACATGGGCTACTATAGCTCCCGCCGCAGCCAATTGGAGGAGGATGATGAATTCGAAAGCCGCACCTTCCTGTACACCGACCGGGCTATCTACCGCCCCGGGCAAACGGTGTACTTCAAGGGAATTGTTGCAGCCCAGCGGAAAGGCAAGACAAAGGTGCTGGCCAATTTCAAGGAAACCGTGGAGCTCCACGATGTCAATGGTCAGGTCGTGCAACGGGCCGAATTCCAGACCAATACGTTTGGCTCTTTCCACGGCTCTTTTGTGTTGCCAATCGGTTTGCTGAACGGCCAGATGACGTTGGTTGCGGATGAGTCGGATAACGGCGGGCAAATCGATTTCGCCGTCGAAGACTACAAGCGGCCGACGTTCCAGGTGACGTTTGCGCCGGTGACGGGTACGCCCGTGCTGGGGCAGCGCGTGACGGTGCGCGGCACGGCCACCGCCTACGCCGGCCAGCCCGTGGATGGGGCCGCCGTGAACTACCGGGTGGTGCGGCGCACATTCTGGCCCTACTTCGGGCGCGGCTTCTACGGGGGCGGCGCGCCGGAGCAGGAAATTGCCGCCGGCACGGCCCGCACCGATTCGGCGGGCGGTTTCGCCGTCACGTTCGTGGCCCAGGCGGGCGAAACCGCCGCGGGCGGTAAGCGCGGGCCCGGGCTCCCCGGCTACGTGTTCGAGGTAACGGCCGACGTGACCGACGCGGCCGGCGAAACCCGCACCGGGGAGCAGCGCGTCAGCCTCGGCACAGAGGCCCTGACGTTGCGCCTGGACGTGCCCGAGCAACTCAACCGCACCGAATTGCCCGAGTTGCGCCTGCTTAGTACCAACGCCACCGGCGAGGCCCTGCCCGCGCAGGGGCAGCTGCGCCTCTACCGCCTCACGCCGCCCGCCCGGGCCTTCCGTCCTCGCCTCTGGGAGCGGCCCGAGCGCGAGGCCCTGAGCGCGGAGGAGTTCCGCCGCCGCTTCCCGCTCGATGCCTACGGGCCCGAGGACCACGACAGCACCTGGGCCCGTACGCTGGTGCTCACCCAGGCCTTCGATACCGATAAAACGCCGCTGCTGCCCGAGCTTACTGCCCAGCTGGCCCGCCAGGAGCCCGGCCGCTACCTGCTCGAAGCCACGGCCGCCGCGGTAACCGCCGGCCCGCCCGCCCCGCGCGCCGAGCAGCTGTTCACCCTCTTCGACCCCGCCGCCACCCGCCTGCCCGTGCCCATCCCGGACTGGTTCGTGGCCCTGCAGGACAGCATCCGGCCGGGCCAGACCGCCCGCTTCCTGGTGGGCAGCTCCGTCGAAGGAGCCCGTGTGCTGGTGCAAGCCGAGGCCAAAGGCGAAACCCTGCGCGCCGAGTGGCTCACGCTGGCCGCCGGCGAGCAGCGCGTGGTGGAAGTACCCGTGCCCGCCGCCCTCGGCGAAACCCAGCTCTACGTGCACTTCACCCAGGTGCGCGACAACCGCCTCTACCTCCACACGGCCGCCGTGCAGGTAGCCACGCCGCCCGCGCCGCTGGTGCTCAGCATTGACACCTTCCGCGACAAGCTCCAGCCCGGCCAAAAGGAAACCTGGCGCGTTACCATCCACCAGACCGACGGCAAGCCCGCCGACGCCGAGCTACTGGCCACGCTCTACGACAAGTCGCTGGACGTTTTCCGCCCCCACGGTTTCGCGCCGTTGGAATTTCCCCAGCCCTATTCGCCTGCCACGCTGGCCTGGCAGGGTCGGTTCGGGGTGGAAGAGGGCGCAGAATTGTTTAACGCGCAGCCCTACATTCAGGGACCCGGCGAAGTGGCGTATCCGCACCTCAATATGTGGGGCTACGGCGGCTACGATGAAATTCCGGACCAGCAGGAGTTGCGAGGCCGAGTAGTAGCAACCCAAACTGTTAGGGGTAATACCGATAACGCGGCGGATTTGGCCGGGTTAGAATCGGCCGGAGTGCCTGGGGCTACAGCTACGATGGCCGTGCGCTCCGCCAAGTTTGCGGCTCCGGTTATTAAACGAGATGAGGAGATTCGTACCGGTGCTGCCGGTGCGCCCACCCAACCCGCCTCCCAGCCCAACCTGAGCAACGTGCAGGCCCGTACCGACTTCCGGGAAACGGCCTTCTGGCTGCCCGCGCTGCGTACCAACGCCCAGGGCGAAACCGTGCTCGAATTCCAGATGCCCGAGGCCGTGACGCGCTGGCAGCTGCTGACCCTGGCCCACGACCACCAGCTTCGCACCGGCCTGCTCCAGCGGGAGCTCGTGACCCAGAAGAAGCTGCAAATCACGGCCAACGCCCCGCGCTTCTTCCGCGAGGGCGACCAGCTTACCTTCCAGGCCAAGCTCAGCAACCTCACCGCCGACGCCCTGGCTGGCACCGCCCAGCTCTTCCTGCTCGACGCCCGCACCCAGCAGCCCCTCGAAGCCCAACTGCTGAAAAGCCCCGCCCAGCTTCCCTTCGACCTCAAAGGCAACCAGAGCCAGGCCTTGAGCTGGAACCTCACCCTCCCCGAAACCGCCGAGGGCCAGCTGCCCCTGGAGGCCATTACCTACAAAGTGGTAGCCAGGGGGGAGTTGTCAGTTGTCAGTGAGCAGTTGTCAGGCAAAGAAAAGCGCCAGCGCCGCCGCCAGAACAAACCGACAACTGACAACCAACAACTGACAACCATCGAAGACGGCGAGCAGAACACGCTGCCGGTGCTGCCCAACCGCTTGCTCATCACCGAAAGCCTGCCGCTGCCCGTGGTGGGGCCGGCGACCCGGGAGTTTGAGCTGCGGAAGCTCACCAGCACCACCTCCAGCACCCGGCGCAACTACTCGCTCACGCTGGAAATGACGCCCAACCCGGCCTGGTACGCCGTGCAGGCGCTGCCCTACCTGATGGAGTACCCCTACGAGTGCGCGGAGCAGACCTTCTCGCGCCTCTACGCCAACCTGCTGGCGGCCAAAATCCTGCGCAGCAGTCCGGCCCTGAAAACCACCCTGGCCGAGTGGCAGCGCGCTGCCCAGGCTGGCGACAAGGCTGCCCTCACCAGCAAGCTGGAGCAAAACCAGGAGCTGAAAGCCCTGCTGCTCCAGGAAACGCCCTGGGTGCGCGACGCCCAGAACGAAACCGAGCGGATGCGCCGCCTGGCCGAGCTCTTCGACGAACCCCGCCTCCAGGCCGAAACGGCCCGCGCCCTGGCCAAGCTCCGCCAGCTGCAGCTGCCCGACGGCGCCTTCCCCTGGTTTGAGCGCATGCCCGCCGACCGCTACATCACCCAGCTCATCGTGGCCGGCTTCGGCAAGCTGCACAAGCTGGGCGCCTTCGATGCCCTGCAGGACGAGCAGGCCCGCCCGCTGCTGCAAAGCGCCCTGGCCTACCTCGACGGCGAATTGCAGCAGGACTACGCCCGCCTGCGCAAGCAGACCAAGGTTGACCTGAAAGCCGACCACCTCACCGACCTCCAGGTGCAGGCCCAGTACGCCCGCAGCTTCTGGCCTTCCGTGGCCGTGGCCCAGGCGGCCCGGGCGGCTTACGGCTACTACCAGCAGCAGGGCGCCACCTACTGGCCCGGCCGCACCCGCTACCTCCAGGCCCAGCTCGCGCTGGCCCTGCACCGCGCCCAAACGCCCGCCCCCGCCGCCCAAATCCTGACGGCCCTGCGCGAAAACGCCCTGCACCACGAGGAGCTGGGTATGTACTGGAAAGATGTGCGCCCCGGCTACTACTGGCGCGAGGCCCCCACCGAAACCCAGGCCACCCTCATCGAGGCCTTCGACGAAGTAGCCAACGACCAGCGCGCCGTGGACGAGATGAAGCTCTGGCTGCTCAAGCAGAAGCAGGTGCAGAGCTGGCCCAGCACCCGCGCCACCGCCGACGCCTGCTACGCCCTGCTGCTGCGCGGCTCCGACTGGCTCAAACCCGCCGCCGAGCCCCTGGTGGTCACGGTAGGGGGGCAGCCCGCCCAGCCCACCCGCCAGCAGGCCGGCACCGGCTACTACAAAATCAGCTGGCCCGCCGCCGACATCAAGCCCGCTCAGGGCCGCGTGACGGTGCGCAAGCCCGATGCCGGCGTGGCCTGGGGTGCCCTCTACTGGCAGTATTTCGAGCAGCTCGATAAGATTACGCCCGCCGCCACCGGTCTGAGTCTGGAACGCCAGCTTTACCGCGAGCAGCGCACCGCCGCCGGCCCCGTGCTCGAGCCCCTCACGCCCGCCAGCCCTCTGCGGGTGGGCGACGTGCTGGTAGTGCGCTTGGTGCTGCGCGCCGACCGCGACCTGGAATACGTGCACCTCAAGGACCAGCGCGCCGCCGGCCTGGAGCTCATCGGGCAGACCAGCGGCTACCGCTACCAGAACGGGCTGGGCTATTACGAGAACCCCCGCGACGCGGCCACCAACTTTTTCATTGGCTTTTTCCCCAAGGGCACCCACACCTTCGAGTACCGGCTGCGGGCGGCGCAGGCGGGCAATTTCAGCGGCGGCCTCTCGCAGCTCCAGTGCCTCTACGCCCCCGAGTTCACGACCCACTCGGCCGGTACGCGGGTGCGTATTGCGGAGCAGAAATAGGATTCGGCGTTGATGGGCGATGGGTATATTTTCGGCGAATACGGCCAGATAGGCTGCATTGCGGGTATCTGCCCGGAACTGGAGTTGAGACTTGGAAGCGGAAATAGTATCTTTGCCACTCGTTTACCAGCCAGAAAGCACTAAAATCGATGCGTAAACTCGTAATACTAGTATCCGTGCTGCTGCTGGGCAGCGCCTCTGCCCACGCCCAGGACGAAGCCAAAACGTCGGCTACTATCACGCCCACCAGCCTGCCCGGCGAGGAAGAACTCTCGGCCCAGGAGCGCGCCGAGCGGGATTTTCTAATGCCCACCCGCCGCAAGCGTGCCGCCGCCCTGGAGGCCGTGGAAGAAGCCGCCCGCAAGGCCGAAGCCGAAGCCGCCGCCCAGACGGCTACCGCTTCTACCGAAGAAAACCCGACCAAGGCTCCGGAAGCGGCCGCAGTGCCCGCCGAAACCCGTAAGACGGTGGTCAAGCGCAAAGCATCCGGCCGTCGGTAGGTCGGCCCAACGTGTACCAACAAAAAGCGCCGCCCGGAATGGGGCGGCGCTTTTTTTGTACGGTAAAGTGGGTGGTATAATGTTACTCCTCCACTGGCTCGAAATACACCGGCGGTGCCTCCGGTTCGGCGGATAGCGCCGGTAATCGGCCGTAGCGGGGCGTATGGGTGGTGACTTTACCCGCCGGGTTAACAAGTTGCCAGCCGTAGCCCAATTGAAGGGTAGCGTAGGAGCCGCGGTTGCGCAACACGAAGCCGCCCGATTGGACCTGACCGTGGTCGTCGAGGTAGAGCAACTGCTGGGAGCGGGATTCCACTAGGGTGCGCAGCCCCCGGTTGTAGCCCAGGCTAAGCAGGAGGCTGTGGCGCGTATCTAGGGTACACTGCAACCGAGCCTCACCCCCGAGCAGCACCGTGGCACGATGACGCTGCCGGGTCGTCCACTCCGCTATTGGCTGGCTGAAGGTGGGCTGCGTCTGCTGGGGCGAAAACCAGGAACCTATGTAGTCGCTGCGGTAGGGGCGGGCCAGCCAGGCGTACGCCCCCGTCAGGGCTGCATCTAGCTGCATGCGGGGGCTGATCTGCCACAGATTGAGGCGGCGTACGGTCACTCCGGTGTGGAGCACCGCCCGGGCCCCAACCCCGGATGACCCGCTGCTATTCGGAATTCGGTACCGCACACCCGGCTGCAAATCGGCCACCTCCTGCGCTATTTCAAGCGCCCAGTGCGGGCTGACCGGATACGAGAACCGCAACCCGGCTGCTAATGCCAAACCATGTTCGGGCCGGAAGCTGCGGGGCGTGGCGGCGTAACGTTGCATGGTCGCTTGGGAAAGAGCCACGCCGGTACTCAGACTTAGCAGGGGCCCTTGCTGGGCGGTGCCTACTTGTGGGAGCATCACCCATAAGGTGCTGCCTGTCAGAAGGCATCGATAAGAGAGCATAAAGTGCTGGAATGACCTAACCATAAAGACCTGTAACGGGGACTTTGCGTATTCCGTGTGCCGGCCGATAAAAACAAAAAGCCGGCCCCACAGGGCCGGCTTCGGGTAAGTAGCCCAGGGCGTGCTATGCGTCCTGGGGCAGGAGGCGCACTACCAGCCCATCCAGACGCGGGGTCAGGCGGATCTGGCAGGAAAGGCGGCTGCCCTGGGTCATCACGGGCAGGCTTTCGAGCATGGCCAGCTCGTCGTCGGAGGGTTCGGGCAGCTCGGGGCCGGCCAGCACTTCTACGTGGCAGGTGCCGCACAGGGCCATGCCGCCGCAGGTAGCCTGAATGTCGTAGCCATCGGCCTTCATGATTTCCATCAGGCTCAGCCCCATATCGGTGGGGGCGGTAATCTCGTGGCGGTGGCCCGGAGCCTCCTCCACGTACACGCGTACTTCGTCGGTCATGATTTTTGAGAAGTTAGGAGACAGGAGTTAGGAGCTGGAAAAAAAAACAGCTTTACAGTGAATTGAACGCCATTCTATCTTCTAGCTCCTGACTTCTAGCTCCTACAAAGTGGGCACCCCGTTGACGGTGGTGTATTTGAGGGTGTACTTCTTGTCGGGGAACATGTACTTGAACGCGCCCTGGCACATGAGGGCGGCCTCGTGGAAGCCGCAGAGAATGAGCTTGAGCTTGCCGGGGTAGGTGTTGATGTCGCCGATGGCGTAGATGCCGGGCTCGGAGGTGGAGTAGTCCACGGTGTTCACCTTCACGGCGTCAGACTCCAGCTCCAGGCCCCAGTCGCCGATCGGGCCGAGCTTGGGGGTGAGGCCGAAGAGCGGAATAAACGAGTCGACGGCCACCTGCTCGGCGTCGCCGCCGTTGGCCGTGATGGTTACCGCGTTCAGGCGGCCGTTGCCGTGCACGTGGGTCACGTTGCTGCTCAGCACCAGTTTTACCCGGCCGGCCTCGTGGAGCTTCTGCACCTTCTCGGCCGAGTCGGCGGCCCCGCGGAAGCTGGTACCGCGGTGCACCAGGGTCACTTCCTTGGCCACGTCGGCCAGGAAAATAGTCCAGTCCAGGGCCGAGTCGCCGCCGCCGGCAATGACGAGGCGCTGGTCGCGGAACGTTTCGGGGTCGCGCACCATGTAGTACACGCCCTTGCCGCCCTCAAAGGTGGTCAGGTCCTCGATGGCGGGCTTGCGGGGCTCAAACGAGCCCAGGCCGCCGGCAATGGCAATGGCCTTGCAGTGGATTTCGGTGCCGTCGATGGTATTCACAATGAACGAACCATCCTCCAGCTTGCGGTAGCCTTCCACCCGCTCGCCCAGCGTGAAGGTGGGGTGGAAGGGCTCAATCTGCCGCATCAGGTTGCTCACCAGGTCGCCGGCCAGCACTTCCGGGAAGCCCGGGATGTCGTAGATGGGCTTCTTGGGGTAGATTTCCGAGAGCTGACCGCCCACCTGGGGCAGGGCATCCACCACGTGGCAACGCAGCTTCAGCAATCCGGCTTCAAACACAGCAAACAGCCCCACCGGGCCGGCCCCGATAATGCAGATATCGGTGGAAATAGAATTGGTCATGTACGAACAGCGAAAAACGAAACATCCCGGCCCACGGGGGCCGCACGCGTAACAACCCAAACGGTCAAATCGTTGGCTCAGCAGCCCACAAAGACGACGAACGGGCGCTACGCGGCCGCAAAGATAGGCAGCCCGCCGCCAGCCATTGGCATGTGCCGCCGCGGGGGCCGCAGGAGCAACAAAAAAGGCTCTCAGCGGAGTGCTGAGAGCCTTTCGTGGTCGTGTAAGGACTCCGGCATTTACACTCTATTCCTTTGTGATTCCTTGTATTTACACGTAAAGCGCGTTTCTAGAGCATGTGGCTTGGTAGGTGAGAGTAAGTATTTGTACGAAAATGACACCGATGTTTTACCTGATGTTTTACCTCGTGCATGTTTTGAGTATTTTTGAGCTGCAACCATCATACCTAGGGCATGGCAAGTGTAAAGGTAATCCTCAAGGAAGAGAAGATAAACAAGGCTGGTGAAGCTCCCGTGTACCTGCGAATTATCAAGGACAGGAAGTCGAAATACATCTCCATCGGACTTCGTGTGAAGCCGCAGGATTGGAACAGCGACCTGTGTAAGGTTAAGAAGTCACACCCGAATATGGGGCGCACAAATGCGTTCATTGCCACGAAAGTTGCTGAGGCAGAGGGAGTCGCTCTCGATTTGCAGCGAGAGTCGAAGTTTGTGTCTCCAGTGCAGATCAAGAAGGTCATCATGGGGCAATCGACGGGGAGTTTTTTAAAGTACTTCGCTCAGTACCTTACTGCTCTAGAGAAGCAAGGAAAGATCAGCACCATGAGTAAGGCAACAGCCGTTTACTCCAAGCTCAAATCGTTCCTTGGAACGAGTGACCTTCTCTTTGATGAAGTTACAGTCAACTTCCTGAATCAGTACGAAGCGCATCTGCGGGATGAGTTGGGTAACTCTGTGAATACCATCTACTCCAATATCAAGATATTCAGAAAACTCTTCAATGACGCCATGGGGGAAGACTTAGTGTCGTACGAGCGTAACCCGTTTCGGAAATGGAAGATTAAGCAGGAGAAGACGAACAAATCATTTCTCACAGAGGAAGAGTTGGAGTTGATCGTTCAGCTTCCCCTCAAGGAGGGCAGCAAGCTGTGGCATCACCGCAACCTGTTCGTTTTTGCGACCTACGCAGGAGGATTACGTATCTCCGATCTACTCCAACTCAAATGGGGAAACTTCTCAGGTACCCATATCCGCTTAGCAATGCATAAGACAGGTGACCCAGTGTCGATCTTTTTGCCAAACAAGGCGCTGGAGATTCTGCAGTACTACCGACAAGGTGAACAAAAGAAGTCGACGTACATCTTTCCCTTCTTCAATTCGGACACTGATTACTCCGATCCTCGTGTATTGTACAAGGCAATTTCATCAGCCACCGCTTACGCAAACAAAAATCTGAAGACTATCATCAGCCGAACGGGTATTGAGACACCTGTCAGCTTTCATAGTTCTCGTCATACGTTTGCCACTAGGGCGTTGAACAAGAACGCGTCCATGGAACAGGTGTCGAAACTGATGGGACACTCTTCTATCCGTACGACTCAGATCTACGCCAAGATTATCAACAAGAAGCTTGACGAAGCAATGGAACTCTTCAACTGATGCCTACGAAGAAACCGAAGTCAGCCCTCAAATACTTCGCCCGCCTCATCGAGCTAGGCGGCCTTTCGGAAAGGCATACCACTTTTCACGAGGAATATGTGAGAATGGCCGAAGTCGATCCGAGAACACAGTACGATCCGGACAAGGGTACTGTAACCTACGAGGTTGAACATTTTATGACTTTTGGCGCTCCTGCCAAAATTGAGTCACGCGACCTGGGTCGGGAAGTATGTGCAGAAGTTCAGCGCAAGACGGTGAAAAGTAAGGAGCGCATATATGAACGATTAACTGCCGGACTGAAGTCGGAGCGCGAGTGGTCGTACAAGCAGATGATGCGCGATTTGGAGAAGTGGAAGACTATTGTCGCTCGTGAACCACTATATGCCAAATACCCGTGTGTTGCTGCTGCACTGCTTGAACTGAGCGAGTACGCGCTTTCTTACAATCCACTGCAACCTGAAACAGACGCTACGCCTGTGTCTGCATCTAAGATAGGGCATGTAGTCGGCTTCCATTACGTGTGTCGGGAGTCAGGACTCAAGGCGGATAGAGTAGTACCCTTAACAAAACACTGTTTGGGTAACCTGTTCAGCGAGCTTCGCGACAAACTGCAGCTCATCGCGCCGGAAACAAGCTTAGATGACTTTCGAACCCTCTTTTCGGGTAAGGTGGTGCTCCTGCCTGTCAGATGGATTGGTACTAACAACCAACTCCACCACTTCATCAAATCCATCGAGTCCAAGCTCGTTTCTCCTGGTACTAAGCGTCTCGCACGAAAGTGGGAAATAACAGCCGGGTGTTTCGTATCCCGGAAGGGGGAGCCTTTTACGAGCAACAGTCTGATGTGTACAGGGTATGGCAATCAAGTGGTGAAGAGGCAGCACGATATCGAGCATGCTGCGAAGCTCCTGCGGTAAGTAAGCGAGTGTCTACAAAACCTGTAGAAATATCTACAGGTTTACGTGTGTCGTGTTTACTAGAATAAATGTGTTTTTGATGCATGATCGTGTATTAGTTGAGTCTTCTTCTACAGATTGATGCCCTGTTGTCTACTTGTAGGATTTTCAGAGCTTTTGTAGAAGTTAGATAGGTGGTTTCTTTGCAATACCGATCTTCACCACCTAAACCACAACCACCCCATGGAAGTAGTAATGCTCCAAACAGAAGCTTTCGACCAGTTCCGTCGAGACACATTCAAATTCTTCCATCAGCTACTAACTGAAGAGCGCCAGAAGTCCACCGTCGAATGGCTCGACAATAAGGAAGCCGCCGCTTTGCTTAAGGTCTGTTCCCGCACAATGCAGAATTGGCGTGACGAAGGCTTACTCGGATTCAGCCAAGTCGGTAGTAAAATATACTACAGCCGCGAGGATATCGACCGCATGCTACAAAAGCACCGCCGCGAGCCGTTCAAAGCCTTGGCGTAGATGTGAAACCAATAGAGCCGCCGCTCCCTACTCATGATTATCATGACGAGGAGCGGCGGCTCTATTTTAAGGTTGTTGGTAACTTCTGCAGTTGCACGGCGGGTCGCCAGCGCCCTCACACCTCCTTATCGGAGTGAGTTATGGCAGGGTCGTCCACTAAATCCCGCACTTCTAGCTCAAGCGCACGACTAAGGGAAATGAGTAAATCCAGCGTGGGCGCAAGTTGAGTCAGTTCGATACGCTTGATGGTAGACTGCTCCACGTTGGCAATATCGGCCAGCTTCTGCTGAGAGTAACCCCGCTGCTTACGCAGGAAGCGTAAACGTTCAGCAAAAGCCTTGACACCTGCGGGGTTTTTCACACGGCAAGCTGCCGCAGACACCGAAAGATTTTAAGGGCGCATAGGCCCTTGAATGTGTTTTTGTGTGTTATCTTGCGTTTGTATCTCTCATGCTTGCACAGAAGTGGTGTAGTGCCTCCTTTAAGCTCAGGAGCCTATAATGTCTGCTGCCACGCCCTTTTTCACGGCGACGAGGCTGCGGTGAAAAAGGGCTCTGAGCAACATCGGGGTGAGCTCACAGAAGAACGTTACTCGTCGTCATGTCTACTCTTTCCCCAAATCACTCCTATTCAGGTTCATTGCCTTACAAACAGGTCATCAACGCTCATCAGCAGGCCCTGGCGTACGCCCGCCAACGCTTACAACCCCAATTTCCGAACATTACGGATGAGCAGTGGGAGAGTCTCTTCGTTCAATATCAGCCAACGCTCTGGGTCGAAAGCGACACACCGGGCGCTATGGTGGAGGAGCAGGCACTGGAGCGCTTCGCAAACTGGATACATCTCTCCCTCGACACCGACCTGGGCGAGGACGCGGTGCCATTATACAGTCATGACGCCTATTACCTAGCCCGTAATGATGTATGGTACACGCAGCAAGCAAAAAGGCTCCTTGCGTCTGATCCTAAACTCACGAGGCCCGAGTCGGTAGAGGGGATGCGTGCTTTGATCTACCGACTTGCGGCCGGTAACAGCATTGCTGAACGCATCTATAGCACGTATGAGAACTTAGTCGCGAAGAAGTGACACGTGTAATTTGTCAATTTTCTGCTGCTCAATGTTCCGGGCGCAACTCACTTAATCCTCCTTTTCAAGATTATAACAACCACCTGCGGAAAGTAGGTGGGTAGTGTCGTATGAAGTTCCTTGCTGCTCTTACCCTGCTTGTCGTGTTTACTGTGTTATCGACTCAAGCACAACAACTGCTGTACCCTGCGAAGTACCATGCATACAAGGTGGTGCTTAGCCGTGCTTCCTCCTCGGGTTCTGAATTTAAACCTGTGAAGACGTGGAGTCTGGATTTGCTGGTAAAGACCAGCCGAACAGGTGTCAGAATATACAATACAACCAACACTGGTTACTCACTTGCAGCAGTTGGTGCTCCCGCTTACCAGTTGACCAACTTGGGACAGATGCCTAGAAGCAACGATAATGGCATCGTTACCGAAACCTATATTTTCGCACGATACATCGGACAAATAGCGCCGCCGCTTAGGGATGCTCCTGATCCGGAGTCTCCTAGCAAGGTGACTTGGCGGTCGGCAGTGTCTGGAAATAAGTCGTTGAATATCTTCTGGTCGCCTAGCGCAGCAACTTCAGACGAGTTACGCTATGCAAAAGGACCTACCTACAGGCTCACCTTCTACTGCCGTCCGGTGGAGTAACCAGGGTTAAACTTCCCTTGTTTTTCTTCCACCGTGAGAGCGAGACAGTAGGGTACCTTCACAAGAGCCCCCCGCCTTCCAATTCCGCCGACCTCCCCCCCCCTCTTTGTCAGGGGAGCGGCCGAAACCATAGGCTGGGAGCTTTAAAAATGTGTGCTCCTCAGTATTCGTATCGAGGTGGAGACGCCATGAGTCTGACGGAAAGAAAGTTACGGTTGTCAGTTGCCACGCGGTAGCTGACGGGCTGCGAGCAGCGGTTTGCATTACCCGGAACAGGGTGCTAAACTCACAGCACGGAGCCATAACCAAGCGAGCAACCGGCGCTCCACCACTACCTATTCAGCCGAAGTAGGACGCATGCTCGTGCTTCCCGTTATCATATACCCCTATGTCTATCGACGGCTGCGGCCACTCCTTCGCTGACCTGGCTGCGACTATCCTGCCAGCTCACATGACCCGACTGAAGGAAGCCATGCAGCACCCGTGGCCTGCGTCCGTCTTCTCACAGCCTGGACAAGGGGTAGCAAAGACGGCGAGACATCTTGGATTAAAATCCGACTTTAGTGGGTGTTACGTACTGCTCGATCAGGGACAGCCTGTCTACGTGGGCATTTCCCGAAACGTACTTGTGCGGTTACGGCAGCATCTGACGCGGCAGGACCATTTCGCGGCCAGTCTGGCATTCGCTATGGCGAAAAAGGCGCACGGCGTTGCGGTAGGCACCAGGGGAATGCTGATGAGCAACATTGATTTCGGTAGCGCGTTCCAACAAGCCCAGGCGTACCTTCGCAGCCTTTCCGTCGCGACGGTAGAAATTGAGAACCCCTTAGAGTTGTACGTCTTCGAGGCGTACGCCGCCATGGAGCTGGGAACGGCCGAGTGGAACACTTTCCGCACACATTGAACCATGATTACCGGAGAACTGAGAAGCAAGATTGACAAGGTGTGGGAAGCCTTCTGGACGGGAGGCCTGTCCAACCCTATCACCGTCATCGAGCAAATGACCTACCTGCTCTTCATCCGCCGTCTGGATGATCTGCATACCCAGCGCGAGCAGAAAGCCGCGTTCCTCAAGAAGCCTATTGAGAATGCCGTCTACCTGCCGCTGGAAAACGAGTTGCGGTGGAGCTACTTCAAGAACACTGATCCGGAGGTCATGTACCGGCTGTTCACCCGTAACGGTGGGGTATTCGACTTCCTGAAGAATCTTGGAGCACGGGAAGGCACTTTCGCGGCCTATATGAAGGGTGCCACCTTCATGATTCCAACCCCGCGTTTGCTGGCCCAGGTAGTGGACATGCTGAGTGAAATCAACATGGACGACCGGGATACAAAGGGCGACGTGTACGAGTACCTGCTCAGCAAGATTGCCAGCGCCGGCCAGAACGGCCAGTTCCGCACTCCACGCCACATCATCAAGATGATTGTGGACATGGTGCGGCCCAGTCCCGAGGACATCATCTGTGACCCCTCAGCTGGTAGCTGTGGCTTTCTGGTGGCAGCGGGTGAGTACCTGCGGGAACATCACGCGGCTGAACTACTCAAGCCCAGCGTGCAAAAGCACTTCCAGGAACAGGCGCTCATGGGTACCGAGTTTGACCCGACCATGCTCCGCATCGGGGCTATGAACCTGATGCTGCACGGTATGGACAACCCCCACCTAGTGCAGGTGGATGCCCTGAGCGAAGACAACGCCGGTTTCACTGAGAAGGCGACCGTGGTGCTCGCCAACCCACCCTTTAAAGGCTCTTTAGACCGTGAAGCAGTTGATCCGAAGCTGCTCAACATCGTGGACAGTAAGAAGACGGAACTACTGTTTCTGGGACTGATCCTGAAAGGACTGCAGCTGGGCGGCCAGGCAGCCGTAATCGTGCCCGATGGCGTGGTGTTCGGTAACTCCAAGGCCCACCAGACCATCCGAAAAACCCTTATCGACAAGCACATGCTCACGGGCGTCGTGTCGATGCCTTCCGGTGTGTTCAAGCCCTATGCCGGGGTGAGCACGGCCATTCTGTTCTTCACCAAAACCGGCGTGGGCGGCACCGACAAGGTGTGGTTCTACGACATGCAAGCCGATGGGTACAGCTTGGACGACAAGCGCCAACCGGTTTCTCAGAACGATATTGCCGATGTAGTGGCCCGCTGGCACAATCTCGGCGCTGAAGCTGACCGCACGCGTACCGACAAGAGCTTCCTGGTGCCCGTAGCCGAGATTCGGGGCAATAACTACGACCTGAGCATCAACCGCTACAAGCAGACGGTGCACGAGCAGAAGCTGTTTGAAAGCCCCGAAACCATCATCGCTCAGATTGAGGCGCTAGATGAGGAACGGCGTGAACTGCTGGAAGATTTGAAGTCGGTGGTGTTGAGTGACTTCGTAAGCGCGTAATGCTGATGAATAATCTGCATCCGAAAGTACCTGTGGGCGAGTGTTTGGTGAAAGTCAGAACTTGTAACCCAGCCGTGACGCTGGCAGGTTCATACTTCGATTACTTGGACATTGCCTCTGTGGATAGGGACGCCAAGAAGGTGACAGCGGCGACCAAAACTGCTGCTGCTGAAGCACCATCACGGGCAAGGCAGATTGTGCATGCTGGTGATGTACTGGTATCTACTGTGCGACCAAATCTGAACGCTGTTGCCCGTGTCAGTGACGAGTTCCACGCGGCTATTGCCTCCACAGGTTTTTGTGTACTGAGGCCACGCTCCGACATGCTCGATAGCAGGTACTTGTTTCACTGGGCAAAATCGGAAGGATTTGTCAAGGACATGGTAGCACGAGCAACCGGAGCGAACTATCCGGCCGTGTCAGACAAAACCGTGAAGACCTCACTCATTCCACTCCCCCCTCTAGCAGAGCAGGAGCGGATTGCCGATACCCTCGACAAAGCCGATGCCCTACGCCGAAAGGACCAGAAGCTGCTGCAGAAGTACGATGAACTGGCCCAGAGTATCTTTAACGAGATGTTCGGCGACCCTAAGCACAACTTAAAGGGCTGGGACATCCTGCCGTTCGGAAATCTGATTCACGGCATTAAAGCTGGGACTAGCTTGGGTGGCGAAGATCGGGAGCTCCTGCCGGGTGAGTTTGGTGTGTTGAAGATCAGTGCTGTCACTTCCGGCGTGTTCAAGCAGGAAGAGTACAAGGTTCCTGTTCAATCTGAAATCGTCAAGGAGAAAGTCACCGTCAAAAAAGATGACCTTCTCTTTTCTCGAGCCAACACGCGAGAACTAGTCGGAGCTGTCGCCATCGCAGAAGACTCCTACCCCAACTTGATGCTGCCCGATAAATTGTGGCGAATTGATCTGGACCCTGCTCAGCTTCGCAAGTACTACTGCAGAGCTATCCTCACGGACAAAAACATTCGTTACCACTTGACCAAGACGGCAACAGGTACCAGTGGCTCAATGCTGAATATTTCAATGGGCAAGCTGAAGGACCTAGAAATTCCAGTTCCTCCGATTGAGCTTCAGGAAGAGTTCGATGCACTGTCGAAAAGGATCTTGGTTCAGAAGCAGCTTCTGGAAAAATCTTCAGTGCAGTCAAGCTCACTGTTTACATCTTTACTGAGTTCTTATTTCTCGTGATGTCCAACTTCTCGTTTCTATCTGCTGAGTGGAGCACGTTAGCTCCGTCTCTCCTCCAATCTGAACAGCACATCTACACTGCTCCACCATATTCGGCGGTGTTGTGTCGGAAGGCGTTGGAGGAATGGGTGCGGTGGATGTACGAAAACGATGAGGATCTGGAGCTTCCTTACGACACCTCCCTCAACTCGCTGCTGCATCAGCCCGCCATGCGCGAGATGCTGGCTCCCAGTCTGTTTCGGCAGGTAAATCTGGTGCGGAAGCTGGGCAATGATGCGGCCCACGGTACCGTCACCATCAAGCCCGAGCAGGCCCTGCACGTTCTGCAACTCATGCACGGCTTTGCGGCTTGGGTGGTGAATATGTACAGCCCCGAGCGAATACCGGTACCGGCCTTCGCCGTGGATCTGGTTCCTCAGGATGCTCCGGCCGTCAAGTACAAGGAGAAGATCCAGGAGGTAGAAGCGGCGTTCCAGCAGAGCCAGGAGTTGAACCGCCAGCTGCAGGCTGAGCTGGACCGCGTGAAAGCGGCCAAGGAGTCGCACGCCAAGCTGCCGCCACCCGCCGACCCCAACGAGGCTATCACCCGCAAGCTCTACATCGACCTGCTGCTGGCCGAGGTAGGGTGGGACCCCGAGGGGCCGAACGTGGCCGAGTACAAGGTGACGGGCATGCCCACCGGCAACGGGCTCAACAATGGCCCTGGTCGGGTAGACTACGTGCTCTGGGGCGACGATGGCAAGCCCCTGGCCCTGGTCGAGGCAAAGCGCACTAGCAAGGACCCCAAGGTGGGTCAGCACCAGTCCAAGCTCTATGCCGACTGCCTGGAGCAGATGCACGGTCAGCGCCCGGTGCTGTTCTACACCAATGGCTTCGAAACGTGGCTCTGGGACGACGTTCAGTACCCGCCCCGACGTGTACACGGTTTCTACAAAAAGGAGGAGCTAGAGCGCCTTATTCAGCGTCGTACGACCCGTCAGCCCCTGTCGAAGGCCCCCGTTGATCCAGCCATTGCCGACCGGTCCTACCAGATAGAAGCCATCCGTAGCGTCGGCAAGGTGCTAGAAGGGCAGGGGAGGGAGGCGCTGCTCGTCATGGCTACAGGCACCGGCAAAACCCGCACCGCCGCTGCCCTCATCGACGTGATGAGCAAAGCCGGCTGGGTGAAACGCGTGCTGTTCCTGGCCGACCGCAATGCGCTGATTTACCAGGCCAAGAACGCCTTCACCAAGAGTCTGCCGAATCTGCCAACTGTAGACCTTACGCGGGAGAAGCAGCATGCGCAAGCGCGGGTCGTGTTCAGCACGTACCAGACGATGATCCATCAGATTGATCAGAGCTACGACAACAAGCAGCGCACGTTCGGCCCCGGCCACTTCGACCTGATCATCTTCGACGAGATTCACCGCTCCGTCTACAACCGCTACAAAGCCATCTTCGAGTACTTCGACGGCTACCGCGTGGGGCTTACCGCCACGCCCAAGAGCGAGGGTGACCGGGACACTTACCACCTGTTCGGTCTGGAGCCAGGAGTGCCCACTTTCGCCTACGAACTGGAGGAAGCAGTGACGGACGAGTATCTGGTACCACCGTTGAGCGTATCGGTACCCCTGAAGTTCCACCGCCAAGGCATCCGTTACGCCGAGCTTTCCCCGGCCGAGAAGCTACAGTACGAGGAGAAGTTCGCCGACCCTATCACGGGAGAGTTCCCCGACGAGGTAGACAGCGAGGCCCTGAACACATGGTTGTTCAACGAGGGTACCGTGAACCAGGTACTGGCTTACCTGATGCAGCATGGTATCAAGGTGGCCGGAGGTGACCGAATCGGCAAAACCATCATTTTCGCCCGCAGTCACAACCACGCCAAGTTCATCGAGGAGCGGTTCAATGCCCAGTATCCGCAGTACAAGGGCGAGTACTGCAAAGTCATCGACAACTACGAAACGTACGCCCACGACCTGCTCAAGAAGTTCTCTGAGAAGGACGGCGCGCCTCACATTGCCGTTTCCGTGGATATGCTCGACACGGGCATTGACGTGCCGGAAGTGGTGAACCTGGTTTTCTACAAGCCCGTGCGGTCCAGTGCCAAGTTCTGGCAGATGATCGGGCGTGGTACCCGCCTGTGCCCCGGCCTGCTCGGTGACGACCAGGACAAAGAGAACTTCCTGATCTTCGACTTCTGCGAGAACTTCGAGTTCTTCGACCAGAAACCCCAGGGTAACGAGTCCAAGCAGGGTAAATCACTCACCCAGCGCCTGTTTGAGCAGCGCCTCAAGCTGATCTTCCACCTACAGAAGCAGCCGGAACCGGAGTTTCAGCAATACGCACAGGAACTTCGTGAGCATCTGCACAAGCAGGTGGTACAGCTGGAAGATGAGAGCTTCCTGGTCCGTCAGCACTGGCGGGAAGTAGAGAAGTACCGCGACGTACACTGTTTTAGCGCGCTCAACGAGCTGGACGTAAAGGAATTGATTGACCACATCGGTCCTATCGTATTCGAGGTGGAGCAGGACGAGCTTGCCAAACGCTTCGATCAGCTCTGCTACTCGATGGAACTGGACCTGCTGACCAAGGGCTCTGTAGCGGCTCATCTGATGCAGGAAGCCCGCTCCTTGGCCGATTCCCTCTCCAAGCGAGCCTCTATTCCCACGGTAGGGGAGAAGATGCCTCTCATCAAGCAGGTGCAGGGCACTGCTTACTGGACGGATACGACGCTGGCAAAACTGGAGCACCTGCGCCAGGAGCTCCGTAGTCTGATGCGCTTCATCCAGTCGGAGAAGCGTCCTCCCATCTACACCAGCTTGGACGATGAGGTATTGGCCGTGGCTGAACCCAAGGCACTCGTCATCAAAGGAGTTAACCTGGACGCTTACCGCAAGCGCGTCACGCAGTACCTGCTGGAGCGCAAGACCCACCTCACCATTCACAAAATCCGCACGAATCAGCCCATCGGGCAGCCCGAACTGCTGGACTTGGAGAACATGCTCTTCGACCAGGGCGAGGTCGGCACCCGTGAGCAGTTCGAGAAGGCGTACGGTAATCAGCCGTTGGGTAAATTTGTGCGCTCCATCGTCGGGTTGGAAACTAGTGCAGTGAGGGAGGCGTTCAGCTCCTTCATCAACAACCCCTCGATGAACGTGCAGCAGATACGTTTTCTCGACCTGATTGTGCAGTATCTGGGTAGCAACGGCTATCTGGAGACCGACAAGTTGTTTGAAGCACCCTTCACTGAGTTGTCTACTAACGGTCTGCTTGGGGTATTCAACGAGAACCAGGCGAGTGAGGTCGTATTGCTGCTTGAGCGTGTAAACCGATATGCGGAGGCCGTGTAGTTGAGTTGCCAGAACATGGAGCTCTTTAACGCGGCCGGTTCGCTCAACCTGTCGCAATGGCCAATAAACAGAGTAGCAAAGACCTAAGAAAGCTCAGGGATCAACTTGACCTCTTTCTGGATGAATCTGTTCGGAAGAAAGTCGAGGTTGTACTGCCGGCGTCACTGAAGAGGTCGTTTCTCCGAGAGCATACTCCTGCGGGAGTCAAGGAGTCACGATGGGTGAGCTTCGTTTACTATGTTGTGAGCAGAGTATTAAGTGCGACTCGTGATCAGCGATTCAAGCGCGCGAAACCAGCCGTAAGTAAGTCTAGAAAGTGGGTATCGCTTCCCATCAGTGTCTTACACGAGGTGGGACAGAACCAGTATGGTTTGATGCGGGATACGCTCCTGAAGCTCAATATACTGGAGTGGGACGGCACCTATATCGTGGACAAATCCACGTACGGCTACCGGTTAGGAGAGCTTTACCGCAATCAACCACTCAAGGTCCGTACTATTAAAGATGACTTCGTAAAAAGCGTCATTGTCAAAAACCGACTGCAGGAGGCGGAGAAACAGAAGGTACGTATTCGTCGCATTGCGCATGTAGCCCAATGGTGGTTGCATCATGAGCATATCGAACTCGACAAAGAGGAGGCGAAAGACTACCTCGACCTGTACAGGGCCATTATGCAGCGGCGTTTGCCGAAGCGTCTGGATAGAAAAGTCAAGAGTGAGAAGGTGAAAGCCGAGCTTCGTGACAGTTTTGAAGCCAAGTACTGGTACGCCATGCACCAAGTGGAGCGATGGGGAAAACGTCCGAATCTGACTGTCGATGGAGCTGGAGGTCGATTTTACAACCCACTTGTATCACTGCTCAGCCCTCTTCGGAACTTTGTGACCTACAAGGGGCAATCCCTGATCAGTTTTGATCTTAAGAACAGTCAACCTCTTCACCTCCTGCTCCTACTCAAGAAGGACTTCTGGTCGGAGACGTCGAGAATCAGTTGGTCTCTGAAGAAACTAGATCCAGTGCTCTGGGATCATGTGACCAAGCAAGAAACTGATACAGGTACAAGTGACAAGTCGTCGTCATCAACATCTCCCTCCATAGAGTTTAAAAAACGACGTCAAAAGTCTCGTTACCAAGGGGTTGAAAATACCCACTTTGCACAACTCGTTTTGAGAGGTAAACTTTACGAGTTTAACTCGGAGAAATTTAGGGGTAAGTTCTTCGACAAGAATGGGAAAGACCGTTTCGAAACGCGTGAGCTTGCGAAGAAGGAGATGTTGACGCTCATGTATTTCGACAACAGCAACCCAAAGTCGGCTTCCCAAGAACCCTTCCAATACTTCAAGCAGTTGTTTCCGGATGTTGCTGAGGTGATTGAACTGCTGAAAAGTAGAGCTCATCGAGACTTTCCCGTGTTACTACAGAAGATCGAAGCTAAAATCATGTTGGAAGACGTGTGCCGCGAGATTTACGACCAGTATCCGACGGCTTGGTTCACCACCGTGCACGACTCGATAGTGACTACTGAGGAATATGCATCGGAAGTAGAAGCCATTATCCTGTCTACATACCGAAGGATTCTGGGGGGTGAACCTCAGCTAGAGCGTGCGCCACTAAATCCTATCAAAGCGTTCAGCAAACTGTCTCGCTACGTAGACTCGAAAATAAACGAGAAACTAGGGGCAGAGGCAGAAGAAGAGGGTGGTGGATCTCGGCTTACAATCGACGAGATCAAGCGTAGGTTACTGCTTAAACAAGCAATGTCGGCAACGCCAGATGAGACTCACTACCCCGACTTGGGTATCGTCGGAGTTGATATGTCCGATATGGTGAATTTGAAGCATAAACCTAACCCGTTTGCTCCACTGCCACGCAAGTTGAAGAAGTGAGGGACTCAGAAAAGGGAATCTCGAAATGGCGTGTGCGCGAGTATGATCAGTTTCTCTCATGGACTATTAAAGGGAGTGTGACACTCAGCAGCAAATCCACTCGCCGATGATCTATAGATAGCTAACTCCGTCGAAGAAGGAGGGTGTGTATATGAAATTGTTGGTTGTACGAGGCGTACACGCTTCGTGTAAAGCCATGTAATGCATCTCGTACATGAGATTCTCAGACCTAGACTATCTGGTAATTATACGTGGAATACACAGTCTAAGACCTGCTTTCTACCTCAATTCTGCTCGACATGATGAGGCATCGGAATTGCGGTAAGCCAATGCCTCACCTCCTGATAAGCGTTCACTATGCGCGGTGATAACTCAGTCGACGGGCAATACCACACATTCGCCAGCGGTAGGTAACCATTTCCACACTGGCTGTATACCGTGCAGCAATTTGCTCGATAGAGTAACCTCTACGGGCATACCACATAAGACCAGCGTCTGGTACCTGTAACACACTCCCAAGCCAACTTGCCTCCTCTTCATACTGAGCATCATGGTCACGCAGACCAATATCTGATGTTAACTGTAGGTCGTCGCCAGGGTGTTGGCAAAGAACATGCGCCATCTCGTGCATGATATCGCTTTCCTGTCGCTCTGGAGAATGTTGGTCGTTATACAGAATCATAGTATGACCTCTCACAACGGCTACTAATGCCGAGAAATTGAGAGCAGGGTCACTTACACGAAGCAGGCGCTCGCGAACTAGATCAGTATCGGCGAACTCGTCAGACAGGTGAGGTAAAAGACTCAGTAGTGAAGCATTGCCTGTGACGCTTACCCCATACAAACCAGCCAAGTGTCGAGCTGGACATGCTTGTGTAGCGTTTAGTCCTAAACGGCGGCGGATAACCAGCGACTGCTGCTCAGCACGGGTCTTGAACCCCGGAGGGAGTAGTGTGCGCTTCATTCGGTAATAAGTTGCGTCGGGCCGCAGCATATGCCACTTCAATCATGGTAATTAACGCCTCGCGCGTTTGAGAATTCAATAATTTGTCAGCCCGCAAGTGTACAACAATATCTTCTTTACTCAGTGAAGACTCGCGTACGTCTGCGGCTGCGCTGGGTGTGGTAGCAAAATGCGCAGGACTCACACCAAGCCAGTGACATAGAGTCATGTATGTGTCAATGTCCGGTAAACTCCCGCGCTCAATGCGAGAGAGTGTAGACGAGCTGACATTGTCTAATTGCGCGGCGGCTGCCCGCACCGTCAACTTGTGCGCTTCGCGCCGACGTTGTATGGCATCGGCAAGGGCGGTGATGTTGATTTGGTGTGACATTGTGAGGGCAAAGAAAGAGAAACTAAACTGTAAAATCCAGTCATAATGACATGGATACGTCTGTCAAAGGTAGTGAGTTTTGTGTCATGTGTAAGACAATGTTGTGTGTTGCACATGAAACAGTGTCATTAAAGGGACAGTGGCACGTTCATTGTGAGCGTGTAGATACCGTTACGAGTTGGCCAACCTGCACGGTTTTTCTTCACATCACCCTCTTTCCTACATCATGAAGGGATTTAACTACTACCAAGACCGCAGCAACGAATGGCGTTGGCGGCTACTCGACGGCAACAACAAAATCGTAGCTGATTCAGCCGAAGGTTATCGAGACAAAGCAGACTGTTCCAAAGGTGCATCTCTATTCCAAACACTGGGACCGACTGCTCCGGAACGTAAAGCTGAAAAAAATGACACTAAGGGACAAGGTCCTGAGTGGGAATACTACGAAGACAACGACCAACAGTGGCGTTGGCGCTTTCAGGCTGGTAATAACAAGGTGATTGCTGACAGCGCCGAGGGTTATGTGAGCGAGTACAACGTCAAACGTGCAATCGCCAATGTCAAAGACCTGCTGCAGGAACTTAGTAAGGCCGGCGGGGGCAGCGGTGGTGGATATACACCTCCGGCTGTTGGTGGTAGCTCTGGTCCTGGCCGTTTCGCCTAATCTAGGTCTCTCTGATGGCGAATGAATTAGACCATATCGCCCTCGTCCAGGGCCGCACGTTGGTAGACGCTCTACCTGGCGTAACGGTCCTGGGCGAGTGGCGTAGGCTGGCCAGTACTGATACTTGGTTACTGCGCATTGGCTTGGAATTACGTAACGCGACGCCCACGCCGGATGTGCCCACTCATACTGAATGGGAGTTAGTCGTGAATTTTGCTGCTGATCCGTGGGGAAGGACGCAACTGTATCCGGTGGATGGAGAGAAGGGGATAACTGCCACGTTTCCTCATCAGATGTTCAATGGAGGATTGCATCCGTTTTTACCCTGCCGTAATGGTCACCTCTGCACGGCGTCGAGCTTTCAGTTACTGTCCACTAACCGGAACGCATTGCCGGAGGAACCCGACACAACCCTGCCACGCTTGTTATGGCACGTGGAACGAGCCCAGCAGTGGCTTACACTAGCGGCACAAGATGCACTAGTGCAGTGTGGTGATCCATACGAGTTGCCGGATTTTACTGTAGGTGTTGCGGACTCTGAAGCTGTTCTAGTTTATCACGAGGATGAATCCTCATTGTCCATGTGGCAATCGCAGTCCCAGAATAGTGGCATCGCCAAGCTCACTCGGTGGAAAAATGGTATGCACCTGCTGCGTTCCTTCCTCGATACGCAAGGTCGCCAACTATTGTATGCTCCTAGTTGGGGTACTGAAATCGATCAACAGGTTGCGGGCATGACAGCTTTTTGGTTACGTCTGCCGGAATTGCCTGTGATTCATAAGTGGCAGGTACCCACTACAGTTGACGAGTTGAGGGAAGCTTTTACCAAGCAAGGCATTGTGCTCGATGACCTATTGATGCCACTGTGGAAGCATGTACCCGAATCGGGGGAAACACTGCTTCTAATTGGTGCTCCTATACCTTCTCATGTTGGAGGTCCTATTCAACGTTATCACTGGCAAGCGTTACACTTGCTACCTGCGTTGGGAAAAGGAGGAAGGCTAAAGCCAAAGCTTCGTGCCGTATTGGCTCAGCGGCATTTACAAGTTTCTCACCCTCTGCGTTGGCTGTCTCGAGCAGAAAACTGGCATCCGAATGAGTTGCAAAGTAGAGGACGATTAGCGACTTCATTGCGAGATGCACGCGTTCTTTTACTAGGCGCAGGCGCAGTTGGGGGAGCACTGGCAGAGCAACTTGTGCGCATGGGGCTGCAGCATTTGACCATCGTAGACGGAGACATCTTAGAGGCCGGTAATCTGGTCCGTCACAATCTGAGCATGGTAGAGTTGTTACAACCTAAGGCGCAGGCTTTGGCCAAGGGACTCAACCAGAGCACTCCGTCTGCCCGAGTAACAGGTTTGGTAGTGAAGGCACCTGCAAATGAAGATGATGCGTTTGCCCGAGCCGTAAAGGAGGCAACACTGATTATCGATGCTACTGCTGATGATACACTGTTGAAGTCAATGCCGCTGACTGGCACCAGTAGCACGGCCATTTTCGCTAGTTGCTCAGTGAGTTTGCATGCAGAGCACCTGTTTTTCTACGCTGACCGTGCGGATCAATTTGAATGGCAGCAGTTTTCCACTTGGTTCATGCCCTACCGGCAGGAGCAAGACCAGCAAGCTCGACAGCTGGATCTGCCGCGTGGCGTGGGGTGCTGGCATCCACTCACTCCAGCGCGTCTTAATCGGGTTGTCGGCTTAGTCGGCATAGCTGTGGAGTTACTAGAGCAAATGTGTGGGGCACACTATACTTTCCCAGTTGCACAGCGAGTCGCATGGCCTGGACTTCCGGTAATGCAAAGCTTTACGACAGGTCACGTTCCTGAGGAATCATTGTGCGAAGCCTCACTAACTGCATTTGCCACAATGGATCCATCAATATGATCCTGTGTTCTTCTACAGGAAAACTTTGTCTGCAGCTGCGCCCAGGAGCTGTAGCGGCGATTCATGCTGAGATACAGCAAAAACATCCTGTTGAAACGGGTGGAGTATTGTTGGGGTATTACGACAGTAGATATCATGTAGCCACAGTTGTGGTGGCAACAACCCCACCTACGGACTCTCAGCATGGACGTACCCACTTTGTTAGAGGGATGCACGGTTTGTCGGAAATATTGATCGATGCTCGCAAGCAGACGCCCCCAATTTTCTACTTAGGTGAGTGGCACACACACCCAGGTGCTAGTCCCACAGCCAGTTCGATTGATGTGCGTCAGATGGCAATGTTCGCTCGGCAACACACATTCGGATCTCGATCACCTCTACTGCTTATCGTCGGGGGCTCTCCACCTGACCAACTTCAGTGGAGAGCTACTCTACACCGTCGGTGGAAGTGGCCAGTGTCACTTGAGTCGTTGTGAATTCGCACTCCAAGGAGTAAGCATGTTTAAGAACCAGCGTAAACTGGTGGCGTAAAAACAGCGGGTTGTTTTACCTATGTTTTACCTGAAAACAAAAACACCCTGTAAGCGGCTGGCCTACAGGGTGTTTCGGAGTTGCTGTGTGGTCGTGTAAGGAGTCGAACCTTAAACCTTCTGATTCGTAGTCAGATGCTCTATCCAATTGAGCTACACAACCGTTTTTTACCGCTGACCGGAAGCGTTTTTCCGTTTTGGTTGTGCAAAGATAGCAGGGAAAAACCGGGGCGTGCAAGCCAAGGGCTAAAAAAACGGCCCGTAAAGGCCGGATCTGGCCGCAAGGTGCTGAAATACAGCCCGAATTTTTTTAATCTTTTTGCGCGTCCTGCTGCAGGACGCGCCGCATGGCCCGGGTAAAGAGGAAGTAAAGCCCGAACAGCGACACGGCCATCAGCACCACCACCAGCACCTTGCCGGTCGTGCCGGTGTCGGGGTCCTGGATGAGCCGGAGCACGTCCTGGGCCTTGGTGCCGAGCCAGTAGAAAAACAGGGTGCGCGGCAGCATGCCCACCACCGAAGCCGTCAGAAACTGCCGCTGCGGCACGCCTACCACCGTCAGGATAAAGGTGATGAGGGCGAAGGGCAGCACCGGCGAGAGGCGGGTGAGCAGCACCAGCCGCCAACTGTCGAGGCGCAGCTCGCTCATCACGGCGTGGGCCTTCGGAAAGCGCTCCAGCAGCCGGATGAGCTTGCCCTTGTCCAGGGACCGGGCCAAGAGGTAACCCCCGTAGGCGGCCAGCATGTAGGTCAGCAGCATGCCCGGGAAGCCCCGCCAGCCGAAGAAAAAGGCCGTTACCAGCACCACCACGGTCGTGTGAGTAAGTGAAAAAGTCATGGTGATGGCCACGACCACGAAGTAAAGCAGCATCTGGCCCAGGCTGGGATTGGTCAGCCAGGCCTGGTGCTCGTGCAGAGTCCAGGTCAGCACACTGTCGCCGACCAGGGGCAGCAGCGTGAGCACGAGCAGGGAAACGAGGGTGGAAGTATTCTGCTGGAACAGCTCTTTCAGAAACGACATAGCGGGCAGGCAAACGGGCCAAACGGATGGGGCCGGGCCGAAGGTAAGAACGTAAGTACGGCCCGAACGGCTGGCCGGCCGCCGGCTTTGGCCAAAAACCACTCGGCCAAAGCCTCGTACCTTTGGCTTGTAACTGATCTGCCACTCGCTTTCCTTGCCTCCCGTATGAAATTCGGAACCAAAGCCATCCACGCCGGCGTGCACCCCGACCCCGCCACCGGGGCCATCATGACGCCCATCTACCAGACGTCGACCTACGTGCAGACCTCGCCCGGTCAGAACAAGGGTTTCGAATATTCGCGCACCCACAACCCCACCCGCAGCCAGCTCCAGGACGCGCTGGCCGCCCTTGATAACGGCCGGCACGGCCTGGCCTTCGCCTCCGGGATGGCCGCCATCGACTGCATCGTGAAGCTGCTCCAGCCCGGCGACGAAGTCATCTGCACCAACGACCTGTACGGCGGCTCCTACCGCCTCTTCACGAAGGTGTACGCTCCCTACGGCATCAACTTTCACTTCGTGCCCATGCACGACATGACGGCTGTGGAGGCCGCCGTGACCGAGCGCACCAAGCTGATTTGGGTAGAGACGCCCACCAACCCGCTGCTGAACGTGATTGACATTGCCGCCGCCTCGGCCGTAGCCAAGAAAGCCGGCGCTTGGCTGGTGGTCGATAACACCTTCGCCACGCCCTACCTGCAAACGCCCCTTGAACTGGGCGCCGACATGGTGATGTACTCGCTCACCAAATACATGGGCGGCCACTCCGATACCGTAATGGGTGCCGTGGTGGTAAACGATGATGAACTGCACGAGCGTCTGGCCTTCTACCAGAACTCCTGCGGCGGCACGCCCGGTCCCCAGGATTGCTTCCTGGTGCTGCGCGGCCTCAAAACCCTGCACGTGCGCATGCAGCGCCACTGCGAAAACGGCCGCAAAGTAGCCGAGTACCTCGAAAGCCACCCCAAAGTGGAGAAGGTGTACTGGCCCGGGCTGCCCCACCATCCCAACCACGCCATTGCGGCCGAGCAGATGAACGATTTCGGCGGCATGCTGTCCTTCGTGCTCAAGGGGGATAAGCAGGAAGATGCCATTGCGGTGCTCGAAAAGTTCGAGCTCTTCACCCTGGCCGAAAGCTTGGGCGGCGTGGAAAGCCTCTCGGGCCACCCCGCCACCATGACCCACGCCAGCATCCCGGCCGAGCAGCGCCGCAAGTCCGGCCTTTCCGACTCGCTGATCCGCCTGAGCGTGGGCATCGAGGACATCGAGGACCTCATTGCCGATTTAAAGCAGGCCATCGGGTAATGCGGCTGACTGGGATAAGCTTCCTGCTGGCACTGCTCCTGACTGTCTGTACGGCCGCGGCCCAACAGCCGGAAGCTGCCCCGGCGCCTTTTGCGCGAGCCAACGTGGTGCTGGTGCAGACGACGGCTCCGTCGGATTCGGTGCTGCAAATTCTGCGGCACTATCTGACGGAGCGGGGCTTTCTGCTCGATAGCGTCGATGCCGGGCGAGGCCTGCTGACCACCACCGTGGCCGTACCTGCGCGCACGATGGCCCAGCAAATAAAAATTAGAGTTTGCCGGCTGTCAGCCGTGTGGCGTCTCACCGCGCTCTACACTATAGAAGGCCCCTTGAACAGTGCTACCGGCTTTCCGGCTCAATACGCAGGGCTAGAAGGGGCTCCGAATAAAACAGCGTTCCGGCTGCTGGAAGATGTTGCTCGGGCCGTACCGCGTGGCTCGCTCCGCTATAGCCGGTCCAAAGTCCGGTTCGGCGCGCTGACCAAACTGGAAGATGCCCTAAAGATGCCTTGGTAAAAAGCAGGTTTTCAGCGTAAAAAGCCGTTCGCTCAATCAAGAGCGGACGGCTTTTTTTACGGCTATTGCGGAAAAAACCCGTTAGCCCCGGGCTTCTCCGTGGCCAAGGCTTCTTTTACCTAATGAGACATATGCAAGGAGTAGTCTGGTAATCTTCAGTTGGCTGGCTACCAAGACGCTGATAGGTTTCTCAATACTGCCTGCGTGTGTCTCAATAGTTGGAAGCATTGGACCGGTCTCTTATTTCCCGTCCGCGGCCGAGTTGGTGTCCAGGATTTTGAACAGCTCGTTGAGCTTGGGCGTGAGGATGATTTCGGTGCGGCGGTTAAGGGCCTTGTTTTCGGGGGAGGAGTTGGGGGCCACGGGCACGTACTGGGAGCGGCCCGAGGCCGTAACGCGCTCCGGAGCCACGCCGCCGCTGGTGAGCAGGCGGGCAATTTCAGTGGCGCGCAGCACGCTCAGGTCCCAGTTGTCCTGCATGGCGCCGGCGGGCCGGCTGAAGGGTACGTTGTCGGTGTGGCCTTCCACCACCACGTTTACCTCGGGCTGCTGCTGGAGCACGGTGGCCAGCTGTTTAAGCGCATCCTGGCCCTTGGGGTCCACGCGGGTGGAGCCGGATTTGAACAGCAGCTGCTCCGAGAGCGAGACGTACACCTTGCCGTTGCGCATCTCCACTTGCAGATCGGTGCCCTTGAAGCCGCGCAGGGCGTTGCTTACGCTGGCCTTGAGCGCGTCCACGGCCCGGTCCTTTTCGGCCAGGGCCTTCTGCAACTCGCCCAGCTTGGCCTCCCGGGCCGTCAGGTCCTGGTTGAGGCGGTCAATATCGGCCCGGCTCTTTTTGAGGCTGGTGTCCAGCTCGCCCAGCTCGGCTTCGCGGCGGGCCAGGTCGCGGGCTACTTTGTTATAGTCGGTGGTTTTGTCGGCCATGGCCCGATCCGAGTTTTTCAGGAGCCGGTCGTAGCTGTCGGTGAGCTGGGTGTAGAGCTGCTGGGTGCGGGCCAGGTTGCGGCCGGTTTCAATGGAATCGTCGGTGAGGCGGCGGTTCTGCAGGCGCAGCTGGGCCAGCTCGTCGGAGGTCTTTTTAAGCTCCGTGGTGGCCTGGCGGTTCAGGCGCTCGGCCTCGTTCTTGGCCTGCTCGGTGGCCGACTGCCGGGCCCGCAGGTCGTCGTATTTCTTGGACGCCACGCAGCCGGGCAGGGCCGGGGCCGCCAGCAGCGCCAGCAGAGCGAGGGTGGAGGGAAAGTGTTTCACAGTAGGGAAGGATAATGCCGAAAAGCGCGGCCCGGAAACGGCCCGGGCCGGCAAGGTAAGACCCGCCGGCCGGATGTGCTACTGCCGGCCCGGGCATCAACAAATGCGGCGGCAACCACGGATTAGTTTCACACTTTTGTATTCCGCCTTAACTTGCACCTTGCAAACGGCCCCGCCGGCCCGGGTTGCGCCCCTTCCTTCCTCCGATTTTCACCGTCCACTATATGTCGTCCTGGTTTAAGCGCAAAGAAAAAGGCATCGTCACCCCGACGGAGCAGAAGAAGGAAACCCCCGATGGCCTCTGGTACAAGTGCCCCGAGTGCAAAACCGTGGCCACCATGGTGGAGCACAAGCGCCTGCTCTCCACCTGCGCCAACTGCTGCTACCACGACCGCATCAACGCGGCCGACTACTTCGATTTCCTCTTCGATAACCACCACTACGAGGAGCTCGACGCGGACATGCACTCCGCCGACCCCCTGCATTTCGTGGACACCAAAGCCTACCCGCAGCGCGTGGCCGCCACCGAGAAAAGCACCGGCCTGCGCGATGCCGTGCGCACCGCCCACGGCCAGCTCAACGGCCTGGGGCTGGTGGTAGCGGCCATGGATTTCAAGTTCATCGGGGGCTCGATGGGCTCGGTAGTGGGGGAGAAGATTGCCCGCGCCATCGATTACGCCCGCCAGCACCGCCTGCCCTTCCTCATGATTTCCCGCTCCGGCGGGGCCCGCATGATGGAAGCCGGCTTCTCGCTGATGCAGATGGCCAAGACCTCGGCCAAGCTGGCCCTGCTCTCCGAGGCCGGTCTGCCCTACATTTCCCTGCTCACCGACCCCACCACGGGTGGCGTAACGGCCTCCTTCGCCATGCTCGGCGACTTCAACATTGCCGAGCCGGGCGCCCTCATCGGGTTTGCCGGGCCCCGCGTTATCAAGGAAACCATCGGCAAAGACCTGCCCAAGGGCTTCCAGAGCGCCGAGTTTGTGCTCGAGCACGGCTTCCTCGATTTCATTGTGGACCGCAAGGAACTCAAGCAGCGCTTATTTGACTTGCTGACCATGCTGCAGCCCGTGCCGGACAAGGTATCTGTGGCTGAGCCGGTTGCTGCCCGGTAAGCCGGGGAGAGTGAGGCAGTGCCTCGGCAATGGCCTTTTTTCGGCACCCTTTTTGAAAAGAAGCCCGTCGGACGCGTTTTCAACGCGTCTGGTGGGCTTTTTGCTGGCCTCCGGCGAAACTGCTGCATAATTGGGCCGGCCGGTATAGGTAGCCGGCTATATTTGCGGAACATTTTTCAAACAAATTCAGTAAGTACCCTCAACCAAATCGTTGCTCTTTCCCTCAACCTTCTTTTGAATCGTATGACCTCCCGCACTTCCCTCCTCTCTCTCCTGATGGCCTTCGTGCTGTTCATGAGCTCCTGCGCTACTTCCCAGCCGCGCAACCCCAATATTCCCGAAGCCGATACCAATGGCACGGGCCCCCGTAAAACGGGCATGAGCAAAACGGCCAAGGGCGGCGTTATCGGTGCCGGCGGTGGCGCTGTAGTAGGTGGCGTACTGGGCCGCGTAATCGGGGGTAAAAACGGCACGGCTGCCGGGGCCATTATCGGGGCCGCAGTAGGCGGTACCGGTGGCGCCCTGATTGGCCGCAAAATGGACAAGCAGGCCGAAGAACTGCAGCGCGACATGCAGAACGCCAAAGTGGAACGCGTGGGTGAAGGCATTAAAATCACCTTCGACTCCGGCATCCTGTTCGATACCAACAAGAGCGACCTGCGGGCTGCTTCCATGTCGGAAATCCAGAAAATGGCCGAGGTGCTGAAGAAGTACCCCGATACCAACGTGCTGGTAGAAGGCCACACCGATGCTTCCGGCTCGGATGCCATCAACAACCCGCTTTCGGAGCGCCGGGCCCAGGCCGTGGCCAACTACACCATCTCGCAGGGGGTTGATGCCGCCCGCGTAACCACCAAAGGCCTCGGCTCGTCGGACCCCATTGCCGACAACACCACCGAAGCTGGCAAGCAGGCCAACCGCCGTGTAGAAATTGCCATCTTCGCCAACGAGAAAATGAAGAAGGCCGCCGAAAACGGCACGCTGTAATACAGCCTTGCTTCTACCAAGAAAAGCTCCCTCCGCTGAGGGAGCTTTTTTTATGTTCTTTTGCCGTGTGTAGTGCGCAGGAAAAGTTGAGGCGGATGAAGCTGAAAAAGAACTTTTCTTAGCTCAGGCGCCGGTTCGGGGCGACGGAATGTGGCTTGTAATCATCATGTTGGCCTCATGATAACTCCCTGGTAACTCGTCTCAAATGTTGGTGAATTGTATAATAACAGGTCTTTTTCGTCCAAGTCGGGGTTTCTGGCAAGGAGGTTGCAAATTGTCGTTCCAACTCCGGGTTGTTGAGGACGAATTGTAGTCAGCCCTGCTACCAAAGCATACTTTCCTGCCATCTTTTTCTTCTGCTCCATGACAAATTCTCGTTCCTTCTTCGTTTTGCTGCTGGCTGTGCTGCTGTTGGGCGGCACCTTTGCCGAGGCGCAAACCACCACTACTACCAGGAAACCCTGGAGCAAAACGGCCAAGGGGGCTGTACTCGGCGGCCTGGGTGGCGCGGCCGGCGGTGCCGTACTGGGCCGCGTAGTCGGCGGCAAATCGGGCACCGCCAAAGGGGCCATCATCGGGGCCGCCGTGGGTGGTGCCGGGGGTGCCCTCATTGGCCGCCGCATGGACAAGCAGGCGGCCGAGCTCCGGCGTGAAATGGCCGGTGCTACCGTGGAGCGCGTGGGCGAAGGCATCAAAATCACCTTCGATTCGGGCCTGCTGTTTGCCAAAAATTCCTCGGCCCTGACGGCCGCCGCCCGCAACAACATTCAGGAGCTGGCCAAAACCCTCATCAAGTACGGCGATACCAACGTGATTGTGGAAGGCCACACCGATACCAGCGGCTCGGATGCCATCAACAACCCCCTCTCGCAGCGCCGGGCCCAAGCGGTGGCCAACTACACCCAGCAGCAGGGCGTAGACGCCTCGCGCTTCACGGTAACCGGCTACGGCTCGAAGCAGCCCATTGCGGATAACTCCACCGAGGCTGGCCGCGTGGCCAACCGCCGGGTGGAAGTGGCCATCTTCGCCAACGAAAAGCTCAAGAAGGCCGCCGAGAAAGGCACCATCTAGGTCTGAAACCCGCTTTGCGGGCGCAAACGGGGGCTCCTGGGCGGGAACCCCCGTTTTTTTGTGGCTCCGTCGGCGCAACCTGGCTCCGGGGACGGCGGTACAACCGGCTATGCCCATCTCCTACGACGCCCCGGCCGCCGCGAAAACGCAGCGCAACTACGAGCTTCTGCAGCAATTCTACCCGCCTCTTACTCTGGAAAAGCCCCGTCGCTCGCCCATGCGGGAGCTGATTTCCACCGTGCTGTCGCACCGCACCACCCACGCCGACGAGGAGCTCGCCTACGACCGGATGCTGGCAGCATTCGGCGACTGGGCCGGGGTACTGGCCGCGCCTACCGCCGCGCTGGCCCACGCCATCCGCACCACCCGCTGGCCCGATACCCAGGCCCCGCGCATTCAGGAAATTCTGCGCCGAATCCGGGCCGAGCGCGGGGCGTTTGAGCTGGATTTTCTGCACGACTGGCCCACGGAAAAGGGTATGGCCTGGCTAAACGACATGCCGGGTATCGGGCTGAAAACGGCGTCGCTGGTGCTGCTGTTCAACTTCCATAAGCCCGTTCTGCCCGTGGATACGCACGTGCACCGCATTGCGCAGCGCGTGGGCCTGATTGGTCCCAAGGCCTCCGCCGATAAGGCGCATCAGGTGCTGCTGGAACAGCTGCCCAAGGATGCCCTGACGCTGCTCAACTTCCACAAGCACAACTACTGGCACGGCCAGAAAATCTGCCTTTTTGCCAAGCCTGACTGTGCCCGGTGCCCGCTCAAAGGCTTCTGCAACTATTACCGGGAGCATTTCGGCCCGGCCACGCCGGAGGCCCTGGCCGCCACGCCCACGCACTGGGAAGCCGCCTGGGGTGCCCTGCCTCATTAACTCGGGCTGCTGGCGCTTGGCTATTAGCTGTTAGCTTTGGAGTAGAATTGTGTCGGCTGGGAGCAGCCGCTTATTTCGGTTGAAAGGCTATTAGCTAACAGCCAACAGCTAACGGCTACGAAAATGCGCCTTGTTCATCACCCGGTTCTGTGCAATTACTACGTCACCTACCGGTGTAACGCGAAATGCTCGTTCTGCGACATCTGGGAGAAACCCTCGCCCTACATTACGCTGGCCGATGTGGAGCAAAACCTGCGCGACCTGAAGCGGCTGGGCGTGTCGGTGGTGGACTTTACGGGCGGCGAGCCACTGCTGCACCGCCAGATTCATGAGTTTGTGGGTCTGGCCCACGACATGGGCTTTATCACCACGCTCACCACCAACTGCCTGCTGTACCCGAAGTACGCCGAACGGCTGCGCGGCAAGGTGGACATGCTGCACTTCTCGCTTGATTCCTCGGAGAAGGAAGTCCACGACAAGGGCCGGGGCGTGGCCTGCTTCGATTTCGTGCTGGAAAGCATTCGGGTGGCGCGGGAGCTGGGCGAGCGGCCCGACGTGCTGTTCACGGTATTCCGCGAAAACCTGGCCGATCTGGAGCGCGTGTACCAGCAAATCACCCGGCCCAACAAGCTGGTGCTCATCCTCAATCCGGCCTTTGAGTACAACGGCGTGGATGCCGGCGAACAGCTCACGCCCGCCGAGCTGGATTACCTCTCGGACTTTGGTAAGCGGCCCGGCGTGTACCTGAACGAAGCGTTTATTCAACTCCGCCGCGACGGAGGCAACCACGTGGCCGCGCCCGTGTGCCGGGCGGCCAGCACTACGCTGGTTATTTCGCCCAGCAACGAGCTGGTGCTGCCCTGTTACCACCTGGGCGAGCAGAAATTCCCCATCGACGGCCAGCTCTTCAACCTCTACAACTCCGCCGAAGTCAGGCGCCTGGCCGCCCTGGAGGGCCGCTTGCCCCAGTGCGAGGGCTGCACCATCAACTGCTACATGCAGCCCAGCTTCGCCGTGGAAACCAGCAAGTACTTCTGGCAGGCGTTGCCCAGCACCCTCAAATATAACTGGGAAAAAGGCACCTGGAAGCGGATGCTCACAAGATGACGTGGGGAGGTGCGGAAAGGGGAAATTTGAGGTTCTCCTTACCTTGCCTGCCTAACCGGTGCGCCCGGCCCGCCTGAACCCAAAACTCGTCACTTCACCATCTCATTGCTTCGCCGCATGCCGCTCATTCTGCCCGTTCAGGGCAAACACCCCCAGATTCCGGCCGACTGCTACCTGGCCGAGAATGCCACCATCGTCGGTGACGTGACGCTTGGTGCCCAGTGCACCGTGTGGTTTAATGCCGTCATCCGGGGCGACGTGAATGCCATCCGCATCGGCGACAAAACCAACGTGCAGGACGGGGCCGTGATTCACTGCACCTATCAGAAGGCGGCTACTACCATCGGGGCGCGGGTGAGCATCGGCCACAAAGCCATTGTGCACGGCTGCACCGTGGAAGACGATGTGCTCATCGGCATGGGCGCCATCGTGATGGACCACGCTGTGGTGGGGGCCGGCTGTATCGTGGCCGCCGGTGCCGTGGTACTCGAAAACACGCAGTGCGAGCCCGGCTACCTCTACGCCGGCGTGCCCGCCCGCCGCATTAAGCCCGTAACCGAGGAGCAGCGCGCCAACCTGCGCCGTACCGCTGACAACTATGTACTGTACGCCAGCTGGTTTCAGCAGTAGGCACGTAATTGTCTGTTCGGTAAGCGGAAAGGCACAAGCCAAGGGAATAGTAATAAAGAAAGGCTCCGACCGTGCAAACGGGCGGAGCCTTTCTGTTTTTCGCAAGCGGAATTTACTGGTTCCGGCCTGAAGTTATTTAGCGGGGGTTGCCGTCGGTTGGGGTTTGTAAATGGCACCAGTAGCGAAGTCGATAACCGTACCAATGGCGCCGGTCAGCAGCAAGTCGGCCACCAGGGCACCCACCCGCACCTCGCGTTGGGGCTCACCAGCCGCAGGCTTGGTTTTCTGGTATGTCGTAATCGGGCCACCGAAAACGGTTGCACAGCTGGAAAGAGTTGCACTGGCCAGCGCAACGAGGGCGAGGTGACGAAGTTTTTGCATGAGTAACTGAAATAAGAGAATACTGAGGCAAAGTAAAAGAAATAAAAGGAGATTAATAGCTGATGAAAACGACTTTTGTGCGGGAAAGCGTATCGTGCCAAGTGCTGTTCCGGCTGAACAAGAGGCTCAAAGGCTCTAGGGGAATAAAGCGGCAGAGCGTGCGCAACAGGATGGCGCCCAGCGTAGGACGTTCGTCGTGCTGGTTGACCACGAGGGTATGGGTAAGTACTTTTCCCAGGCTGCGCTGAAAATAAAACTCAGTCAACACGTAGTATCCGAATAGCAAGCTCATGGAGGTGAGCCGGAGTTGTAGCTGCGTTGCGTTGGCGCCGAGTGTTAGCCGTGTGAGCATCGCCAGCAAGGCCAGCACAAGTACGTTATCAATCAACCAATTGATGAGGCGACGCCATTTGGACGCTTCCATAGAGAAAAGAAGTCGGAATCAGGTAGGAAGAAGGAAGTGCGCTGGCGCTTAAGCCGGCAGCTCGCCGATTTCGGCGTCCTGCTCCTCACCGTCGGTAAGGCGGATCTGGACCAGCTCCACGGCGCGGCGGGAGCGTTTGAGCACCCGGAACTCGTAGTTGTCGAGCACGGCCACGTCGCCGACTTCCGGAATGTTGCCGTAGAGCACGTTGAGCAGGCCGCCCACGGTTTCGTAATCGTCGCCCTCGGGCAGGGGGTGGGGCAGGTGCTCGTTGGCGTCGGGGATGGGCGTGGCAGTATTGACGCGGTATTCGGTTTCCGATACCTTTTCCACCACCGGCACCTCGTTATCGTACTCGTCCTGGATTTCACCCACCAGCTCTTCCATGATGTCCTCGATGGTCACGATGCCCGACACGCCGCCGAACTCATCCGACACGATGGCCATGTGCATGTGCTTGCGCTGAAACTGGCGCAGCAGGCGGTTAATCTTCTTGGTTTCGGGCACGAAGTAAGCCGGCCGCATGATTTTGGCCAATTCCAGCGGTTCGTGCCGCCGGATAATCTGGAGCAGATCCTTCACGTAGAGCACGCCCACAATGTTGTCGATGTTGACCTCGTAGACCGGAATGCGCGAATAGCCCTCGTTGTAGACCATTTCCAGAATCACTTCCTCGGGCGTGTTCACTTCCAGGGCCACCAGCTTGGTGCGGGGCACCATGATCTGCTTCACCATCCGGTCGTTGAACTCGAACACGTTCTCCAGCAGCTCGTGCTCCGATTCCTGGATTTCGCCGCTTTGTTTGCTCTGATCGAGGAGCATGCGCAGTTCCTCACTGGTGTGTACTTCGGCTCCGTGCAGGGAAACCACCCCAAACAGGCGCAACACCACATTCGACATGCGGTCCAGCACCCAGATAAAGGGGAAGGTAATAAAGGCAAAAGCCCGCAGGGGCAGGGCAATGGCCAGGCTCATGGTTTCGGGTTTCTGGATGGCCAGCACCTTGGGCGCCTGCTCCCCCAGCACGATGTGCAGGATGGTAATAAGGGAGAAGGAGGTAGCCAGCGCAATCTGGTGCACGGCCGTAGGGGAAACTTCCAGGCCCAGCCGGTGAATTACGGCCAGCACCACCTCGGCCACTACACTTTCGCCGATCCAGCCCAGGGCCAGCGAAGCCAGCGTGATGCCGAGCTGACAGGCGGAGAGGTAGTGGTTCATGTCGTGGAGCATGCCCTGCAACAACTGCGCAATGCGGTTGCCACTCTGAGCTTTCAGCTCAATCTGCGACAGACGGACCTTGACGAAGGCAAACTCGGCGGCCACGAAGAATCCGTTGGCGGCTACCAGCAGAATAGTCAGTAATATTTTTAAGCCCATAGGTACGGAAGCCAGGCTCAACCGGCGCGGCCTTCCTTTATAGAGCAAAAGTACGACATTCGGCGCAAGGGGTTGGAATTAAAGCAGGGCCTGCCGCCCCCAAAGCCGGCCCCGGCCTGCCGGGGGAGGGGCCGGCCGCCAGCCCTAAACCAGTTTCGCCGTGCGGCTGTTGCGGTTTCTGCCGACCTTTGCGTCGTTGTCTGGGTTTTCGTTGTTTTTCACTTCCTACATGATTCGTCGTCTTTTTCTTGTGCCGGTGTTGCTGGCCCTGCTGATTTCCCTGGCTGGCACGGCCCAGGTGCTCACGCCCACCAAGCTGAGTGCCTCCCTCAGCCAGCCCTCCGCCCGCGTGGGCGAGGAGCTGGACCTGATTGTAACGGCGCGCATCGATGACAAGTGGCACCTCTACGCTACCAACTTCGACCCCGACCTCGGACCCACCGTGTTCACTTTCACCTTCGTGAAAAGCCCCGCCTATCAACTGGTGGGCGCGCCCAAGTCGATAGGAGCCCAGAAACATTACGACGACGTGTTCAAGGGTGACGTGACCTACTTCGAGAAAACCGGTCAGATTCGGCAACGCATCCGCGTGCTGCAGCCCGGCGCCCTTACCATTCAGGCCGAAGCAGAATTCCAGAGCTGCACCGATGTGGATGGTCGCTGCATTCCCGGTGAGGAAACCCTGCGCTTCGGTCCCCTGGAGGTAACAGGCCCGGCCCCGGCCCCGGCTGCAACTCCTGCCGCCCCGGCCACCGGGAGCACCACCACGCCCACCACGGCGGCCCCCGTTGCCGTTGGCCCCACTGCCGGCCCCACGGGGGCGCGCGATACCGTCGCGGCCCCGGCAGCCCTGCCCAGCGCGGCGCCCGCAGCCGGGGCTTCGGAGGGTGCGGCCGGTTCCGCGGCCGTAGTATCCGCTGCCGCTACTGCCCCCGCCGCTGCCGCCACGGCCGATTCGGGGCTGCTGTCCCTGGCTATTGTGGCGTTTTTGTCGGGGCTGAGCGGGCTGCTCACGCCCTGCGTCTTCCCGCTCATCCCCATGACGGTTTCTATTTTCACCAAAGGCTCGGCCAACCGCCGCCAGGGCATCCTGAAGGCCTTGTTCTACGGTTTCAGCATCATCTTTATCTACGTGGTGCTGGGCCTGCTGACCACCGTGCTGCTGGGGGCCGACGGCCTGAATCTGATCAGCACGCACTGGCTGCCCAACCTGATTTTCTTCGCCGTTTTCGTGGTGTTCGGCCTGTCCTTCCTGGGGTTGTTCGAAATCACGCTGCCTAACGGCATGGTCAATAAGATTGACGCGCAGGCCGACAAGGGCGGCTGGGCCGGGGTGTTTTTCATGGCTCTCACGCTAGTGGTGGTGTCGTTCAGCTGCACCGGCCCCATCGTGGGCACCATTCTGGCCATGGCCGCCCACGGGGGTGGCATCCAGCCGGTAGTGGGCATGTTCGGCTTCTCGCTGGCGTTTGCCCTGCCGTTTATGCTGTTTGCCCTGTTTCCGGCCTGGCTGAAAAGCTTGCCCAGCTCCGGCGGCTGGCTGAACACGGTGAAGGTGACGCTGGGCTTCGTGGAGCTGATGCTGGCCCTCAAGTTTCTGAGCATGGCCGACCTGGCCTACCACTGGAACCTGCTCCCGCGCGATATTTACCTAGTGCTCTGGATTGCCCTCTCGGGCCTGCTGGGTCTTTACCTGCTGGGTCGTTTCCGGCTCTCCCACGATTCGGAGCTGACCCACCTGAGCGTGGGTCGGCTGCTGATGGCCGTGCTCTCCTTCAGCTTCATGACCTACCTGGTGCCGGGCCTGTTTGGGGCGCCGCTGCCGCTGCTGGCCGGCTACCTGCCTCCCCAGAGCCGCGCCGACTTCTCGGTGGCCACCGCCACTGCCCCGGCCGTGGCTACGGCTACCGAGCCCAACGCCGCCTGCGAGACGCCCCGCTACGGCGACTTTCTGGAACTGCCCCACGGCCTGCCGGGCTTCTTTGACCTGGAGCAGGCCCAGCGCTGTGCCCGGGCCCAGAACAAGCCGCTGTTCATCGATTTTACCGGCCACGCCTGCGTGAACTGCCGCAAGATGGAAGCCAGCGTCTGGAGCGACCCGCAGGTGCTGCGCCGCCTCCGGGATGAGTTTGTGGTGGTGGCCCTCTACGTGGACGATAAAACCGACCTGCCCGCCAACGAGGTGTACGTATCTAAGTCCGACGGCAAGGAAAAAGCCACGCTGGGCAAGAAAAACGCTGACCTGCAGCTGACCGGCTTCAACGTGAACGCCCAGCCCTACTACGTGCTGCTCGACCCCAACGCCCCCGCCGACCTGGCCCACGTGCTGGCGCCGCCCCTGGGCTACGAGCCCAACGCGGCCGAGTTCGTCCGTTTCCTTGACGCCGGACTGGCCCGCTATCGCCAGCAGGTAGCTGCCCGCTAGCTCGCGGGGGGCCAACACCGGCTTCGCGGCTGTGCACTCAAAACGCCGGCCCTGGCTTCAAATCCGGGGCCGGCGTTTTATCTTTCTGGTCAGACCCACTCTTGCTCCACTCTCATCCTTTCTCCCGACCCCGTATGATCCAACCGCTCCGCCTGCTGCTGTGCGCGCTTTTGCTGGCTGGGCCCGCTCTCAGCCAGGCCCAATCAACTACCTCCTCGTCCGCTGCTGCCGCCTCGGCCGCTACTGCGCCCGATCCGTCGCGCATCACCCTCGTGATTCATGGCGGGGCCGGTACCATCACCCGGGCTCTGATGACGCCCGAAAAGGAAAAAGCCTACCAGGACGCGCTCAACCAGGCCCTGGATGCGGGCTACGCCGTGCTCAAGGGTGGGGGTACCTCCGTTGACGCGGTGGAGGCCGCCATCCGGGTGATGGAGGATTCGCCCCTGTTCAACGCGGGCAAGGGCGCCGTATTCACCCACGACGGCCGCAACGAGATGGATGCAGCCATCATGGATGGCCGCACGCTGGCGGCCGGCTCGGTGGCGGGCGTCACGGTGGTGCGCAACCCCGTTCGGGCGGCCCGGGCCGTGATGGAGCAGTCGGAGCACGTGCTGCTGACGGGGGCTGGCGCCGAGCAGTTCGCCCGCGAAAAGCAGCTCGACATAGTGTCCCCGAGCTATTTTTATACCGAAGCCCGCCACCAGCAGCTGGAAGCTGCCCTGGCCGGGGAGCGTAAGGCCGGCACGCCCGATCAGCTGAACGCCCCCTCCGCTACCCCCGGCAAGAGCAAAGGGAAGCGCAAGGGCGGTAAGGCCCAGGGCGGTAAGGCCCAGGGCGGTAAGGCGCAGGGCGCCGTGCTGCCCGAGGAGCAGATCTTTACCGAAGGCAAAAAATACGGCACCGTGGGGGCCGTGGCCCTCGACCAGTTCGGCAACCTGGCCGCCGCCACCAGCACCGGCGGCATGACCAACAAGCGCTACGGCCGCGTCGGCGACGCGCCTATCATCGGGGCTGGCACCTACGCCGATAACCAGTCGTGTGCCGTTTCGTGCACGGGTTGGGGCGAGTACTTCCTGCGGGCCACGGTGGCCCGCGATGTGGCCGCCCGCGTGGAATTCGCCAGCCAGCCCCTGCCCCAGGCCGCCCAGGCCACCATCGATAAGGTAGCCAAGCTGGGGGGCGACGGGGGCCTTATTGCGGTGGACCGCCAGGGCAATATCGCCATGCCCTTTAACTCGGAAGGTATGTACCGCGCTTACATTCGGGCTACCGGGGAGCGGAAAGTACAGATCTATAAGGCCGATTAAGCGCCGGCCAGTGCAGCCATGGCGGCACCACCGGCCAGGTGGCCAAGCGGCCATAAAAATAGCCCGACAAAATAAAGGCTCCGCGCAACCGCGCGGAGCCTTTATTTTGTCGGGCTGTCTGGTTTTTCCCGGGGGAAAACACGAACTTTGCGCCCGGATTGTGAAACCGGTGCCAGAGTTGCAAAAAAGCCGGTGAATGAGGGAGTTAATGGCAAAAAAATAGCGAAAAAAGAAAAGGCGGCACCCACCCAGATGCCGCCTCTCAATTCAGAACGTACCCACCCAGATACGTTCCGTTTTCCTCCTCACTTGTCCCACCCAAAGTCGTTTGTGCTGTAGAAGAAGGATTCGAACCTCCACGGAGTAGTTAGCCGGCCGCCGGACCAGTTTTTCCCGAATCTCCACCCCCGAGAGAGGAGGGCATGTCTGCCAGTTTCATCATTCTACAGTATCAAAAACAATCCCCTGCCGTTTGCGTTGGATTATGACAAATGTAGCAGGTTGATTGTTCTTATAAAATAAATTCAGACATTTGCACTGAAATTTACATACTTTTTAAAAAACGAACTGCTTCGTTAAAATATAGATAATCAACACCCCTCAAAATGGCTCGCAATTACGAACTTGACGACACCGACCGGAAGATTCTGGCCCTGTTGATTGAAGACGCCAAGATGCCTTACACCGAAATTGCCCGGAAGGTGCATGTTTCGGGTGGTACGGTGCATGTGCGCATGGCTCGCCTCGAGGAACTGGGTATCGTGCTGGGGGCTACGCTCAAGATTGATTACCAGAAACTGGGCTATGGCGTCCGGGCTTTTCTGGGAATTTATCTGCAGAAAAGCTCCGTGTATGAAGGGGTGGTGAAGCAGCTCTACGAGATTCCGGAAGTAGTCAGCATCGACTTCACGACTGGTACCTACGGGATCTTCGCCCGCCTCATTTGTCGAGACACCAATCATCTGCGCGAGGTGCTGCACGAGCAGATCCAGCTCATCGAGGGCATTGAGCGCACCGAAACCCTGATTTCGCTGGAGGAGGCGTTTAATCGCCCTATTCAGTTACAGGAAGTGCAGGAGCAGCCCAGCTAGGTTTTTCTTGGTGCCAACGCGCCCGTTGTGCCGCTTCCTTTCGTGAAAGGGAGCGGCCGTGGCCATTTAAGGCAGTATGAGCTTTCCCGCCAACTGTTGAGTGCTGAAAGAGTAGAAAAAATAGGCTCACAAATAGCTTAAGTAGCACTTTAGAATGGAACTTAGGGTCGGGCTTGGGCATTGAGCATCTGCTGGTTATATTTCGTTGAGGCCAGGGTCAGTGCTTTAATCAGGTTGCTTATGAGAATTCGGTACGTTGTTCTCGCACTCTTGCTGTTGATGGCCGGGGCTGGTTACGGCCAGAGTCTACCAGCCGTCTACCTCAACGACCAGGACCAGGCCACTGTACCCGACAGTGCCACGCACTACCGCCTGATTGACCGCAAAAATGAGCTGCTGGGTACGTACGCCATGCGGGAGTATGCGCTGTCGGGCACGCTGCTGCTGAAAGGCACTCTCTCTTCCATTGATCCGCCCGTCCGCAACGGCCTGCTCACCTGGTATCATCCTGATGGCAGCAAAGCCGCCCAGGTCCACTACCGTAACGATGAGGCCGACGGCCTCTACCTGGGTTGGTACGAAGATGGCCGGGTACACCAGCGGGGTGAGTATTCAAACGGGCAGCGCGTAGGCCGCTGGATTTCGGTGCACCGCAACGGGCAGAAACGCTCCGAGGGCCGCTACAACGCCGGCCGACCAGTGGGTGAGTGGCACTATTACTTTGATACCGGGGAGCTGAGCGCCATTGAAATGCCCGACCGCCAGGGCAAGCCCCTAGCTCTGGCTTTCTTCAACAAGGATGGCTCGCCCTACATGGGCCGGGTGCGGACCCGGGAACTGCCCCGTTTCCCCGGCGGCGACGCCGCTTTGCTGAATTTTGTGGCCCGTAACACAAATTATCCGCGTAACGTGCGCCGCAAGGGCATTACGGGAAGCGTAAATGTGAGCTACACCGTGGGGGAAGACGGGCGCGTGAGTCAGGTGCGGGTGGTGCAGGGCCTGGCCCCGGAGGCCGATCAGGAGGCCCGCCGCGTGGTGGCCAGTCTGCCGGCCTTCGAGCCCGGCCGCGAGTACAACCTGCCCACGGCCATGACGTTCACTATCCCCATTTACTTCGCTCCCAATTTTTCGCTGGCTTCCGGCCTCAAGCCCCCGCAGGTGCCGCCCTCCGAGGCCCGCGCCGCCGCCCCCGAGCCCAACGACTGATGACCGATAGTGCACTACCGAAAAGCGCCCCGTTTCTGCCTGAGCAGAAACGGGGCGCTTTTCGGTAGTGCAAAAAGCAACCGGAGTTTAGGCGGTTACCTGGGCATCGAGCTTCTGGGCCAGTACATGCTTGGGTACGGCACCCACTTGCTTGTCTACAATCTGGCCATTCTTGAACACCAGCAGCGTCGGGATGCTGCGGATACCAAACTTGGCCGAGGTCTGCGGATTGGCATCCACGTCCACTTTGCCAATGATGACTTTGCCTTCGTATTCGCCGGCCAGTTCCTCCACTACCGGACCTACCATGCGGCAGGGCCCGCACCACTCGGCCCAGAAGTCCACGAGTACAGGTTTATCGGAGTTGATGATCTGGTCGAAGTTAGCATCGGTGATTTCGATGGCTTTATGTCCCATAACAGTCGGGTTTGGTTGAAAGGTGATGTGCTCCTATACGGGTAAGCGGGCCGCAAGGTAGCAGATTGCGATTCAACAAGCAGCCGCCGGGAAAGTTCACTCGGTCAGACTAGCCATTCCACCGCCCAATATGCCCGGGACCCCGGCGACCATGCCCCGGGCGGGGTGCGGCTACCGGGGCCGGAATTCACCACAAAGAATAGCGCCTACTTATCGGGGCTCAGGAGTGGTAGGCCTTGGCGTACTGCTGAGCGCGGTTGCGTAGCTTATAGAACACATAGAGGTTAAAGAAGTGCATGCCGCCCAGAATCAGGATAATGGTGCCCACCTTCACGCTGAGCATTTCCACGCTTTCCTGGTAGCTGCTGATGGGGGCAGTGCTGCGGAGCGTGAGCATGGCGTACCCGATATTGATAAGGTAAAAGCCCGTGAGCAGGAGCTTATTCACCGAATCGGCCAGGGCCTCGTTGCCGTGAAAAATATCGACCAGAAAGGTGCGGCCATTGGTAAAAAGCGTCCGCGCCACCCAGATCGTGAGCACAACTGTAGCGGGCAGATACACTCCGTAAACCAGAAGGTGAAAGTTCATAACGTTGGGGGTTAAAAGATGAAGAAGTGAAGGGTGATGAAGTGACAAAGGAGGAGCTAGCAGGCCAGCCGGGGCAGTAAATCGGCCAAAGCCGCCTCGCAGGCCGGAAAACGAAATTGAAAACCGGCTTCCAGCAGCCGCTGCGGCACCACTTTGCGGCTTTTCAGGAGCAGCTCGGTTTCGGTGCGGAGCACGAAGGCCCCGATTTCGAGCAGCCAGCGGGGCTGTGGCAGGTGCCAGCGGGGGCGGTAGTGGCTGTCCAGCAGTTGCATCAGGGCGGCGTTGGGCAGGGGCTCGGGGGCGCACAGGTTGAAGGCCCCCGCCAGGGCCGGATGCACCACTAGAAACTCCACGGCCCGGCAGAAATCCTCGATGTGCAGCCAGCTGACCCACTGCTGCCCGTGGCCGTGCGGCGTGCTGAGGCCCCGACGCGCCAGCCGGGCCAGGGTGGGCAGTGCGCCGCCATCGGCCCCCAGCACAATGGCCGTGCGCAAAGCCACGCGGCGGGTACGGGGCAAAGCGCCCAGGTTGAACTCGGCTTCCCACTGCTGGGCCACCATTTCCGAAAACCCGCGCCCGATCCGGCCGGCGGCTTCCGTGTTGGCCGGCGCCGCGCCGGCTGTATCCTCATAAATGGTAGCCGTGGAAGAGCTCAGCCACAAAGCCGGCGGGTTGCGGCAGGCCGCTATGGCGTCGCCCAGCACCCGGGTGCTGTCGGTGCGGCTGCGCACGATGGCGTAGCGGTTGACGGCGTGGTAGCGGCAGTCGACGGAGCGGCCGGCCAGGTTGAGCACTACCGCGGCGCCTTCCAGGGCCGTGGCCCAGGGCCCGAGGGTGCGGCCGTCCCAGGCGAGGTCGTCGGGGTGGCGGGGGCGGCGGCTAAGCGTCCGGACCCGGTAGCCGGCCCGCGCGAAGTAACGCCGCAGGTGCTGGCCCAGAAAGCCCGTGCCGCCGGCCATTATTAAAAGTGGAGGTTCCATAAAACACGCTGAAAAGGGAAGAAGAGAGAAACTTCGCCGGCGAATAAGGAATCGTGCATATCAAACTTTCAATAATTATTGAAATATAGGAGGCAAAAAAAAGGCCAGCCGAGACGCTACGGCCCCGGCCGCATCAGCTTCATAAACGTGCTCAGAAACCAGTTCTCATCGGCTTTGATGAGGGTGGAGGCGGCGCGGTCGGCGAAGTTGGCGAAGCTCTGGATGCTGCCAATCATCTGGGTGAAGGCGGCGGTTTCCTCGGGCGTGGCCGTGGGGGAGGGCTCTACCTCGCTGATTTCGCCCAGCACGCGCATGATGGGCTGCAGCTCGCGCTTGCGGCGTTCCTGCAGAATGAGCGTGGCCACGCGGTGGATGTCTTTTTCGCCCGAGAAGAACTCGCGCCGCTCGCCGGGGCGCAGTTCCTTGCGCACGATGCCCCAGTCCATGAGGGCGCGCACGTTCAGACTCACGTTGCCCCGCGAAATCTGCAGCTGCTCCATAATGTCCTCGGTGCTCAGCGCGCCCGGCGACACCAGCAGCAGCGCGTGCACCTGCGCCATGGTGCGGCTCACGCCCCAGGCCGAGCCCAGGGTGCCCCAGCCTTCAATGAACCTGCGCTTGGCTTCGTCGAGTTGCATGGTTCAAATGTAGTGGAGTATTTCAAACTTTCAATAAAAATTGAAAGTTTATTTTCGGGGGTAATAACTAGACCTAAAAAAGAACGTCATGCTGAGCTTGCCGAAGCATCTCTACCGCAGTGCTAACTTCAGTGATTAGCGCCGGTAGAGCTGCTTCAGAAAGATTTTATTTCTGCTTCTTCAGTCTATTCTCCCGGAAACGAGCTAATTGTTTAGGAGTCGGTGCCTTGCGATAAGCTAGGTCTCCCAATAGCTTTTCAAGCTCATCTAAGTCCTTTCCTTCAGATAATTCCCTATTGTACTTGGTGAATAGCATGCTGCGCACCTGAGAAGCTTCTTTCCATAATTTGGGCGTAAACATATACAATAGTGCCCAAGCAGAGTCATCATCATTATTTGGGTAATGCCTTCCAATATCGGCTAAGCCCACAACGAGTTTCTCCATAAAGGCCACCGTTTGATGTGCTTCTTCTTCGGTTAGCTCTCTCATGAAAAATGAGTTCTAGGGAGTGTTAATGGCAGAATTCCAGCAAAGCGGTAGAGATGCTTCGGCAAGCTCAGCATGACGGTTACTTTGGCAACATAAGCACGCGAGATTCCTCGCTCTGCTCGGAATGACGCGCTGAAGACTTGGGCCAATTAAATCAGCTGGCAGGCGTCGATTTCCATTTCGCGCATTTTGCGGATGAACTCCTTGGGCTCGATGCGGTAGCGGCGGGAGTAAGTGTCGACGGCCAGGTGCTCGTGGGGCTCGGCGAACTTGATTTCGAGCTTTTTGGAGCCCGCGCAGCCTTCCACGGCTTCCATGAAGCGGTCCATGAAGGGCTCCGTGATGGTGCGTAGGTCCAGCTGCACGCGCACGCCGTTGGCGAGCTTCTCGGCCACGTTGAACAGCGGCTCCATGGTCATGATCTTGAACTCGAACTGGTCGGAGTCGCGGAAGCGCTGGGCGTATTTGCCCCGGATGAACATGGGCGGCACCTGCTCCTTGTCGTAGTTGCGCGGGTTGATGAGGGCCGAGAACTTGGAGTAGTCGTCGCGGAACAAGGCCAGGTTGAGGCTGCTTTCGTAGTCTTCCACGTTGAAGCTCACGAAGGGCTGGCCTGTTTTGGTGGTTTTGAACTGCACGTTGGAAATCAGCCCGGCCACCGTCACGTCGCGGTTTTTGTAGCTCTCAATCTTATCCAGGCCGCAGGTGCAGTAGGAGTCGATTTCGAGCTTGAAGTCATCGAGAGGGTGGCCGGAGAGGTAGAAGCCCACGATTTCCTTTTCGCGGCGCAGCTTCTCGGTGGGGCTCCAGGGCTCCAGATCCTGGATTTTAGGCATCGGGATGGCCATTTCGCCGCCGCCGCCGCCAAACAGACTCTGCTGGGCCGATTCCTTGGCGGCCTGGTGCTGCTGGCCCACCTTCATGGCCTTCTCGATGAGGTTCTGGTCGTTGCCGGGGGCCTCCAGGAACTGGCGGCGGTGGTAGCGCTCAAACGAGTCGAAGGCGCCGGCCTGGGCCATGCTCTCGAAGGTTTTCTTGTTCACGGCCCGCAGGTTTACGCGGCGCGCAAAGTCGAAAATGTCCTGGTAGGGACCGTTTTTGTCGCGCTCCTGCACAATGTCCTCCACGGCGGCCTCACCCGCGCCCTTCATGGCGGCCATGCCGAAGCGGATCTGGCCCTGGGCGTTTACGTTGAACTTCAGGATGGATTCGTTCACGTCGGGGCCGAGCACGGCCACGCCCTGCTTGCGGGCTTCCTCGATGAAGAACGTCACCTTCTTGATGTCGCCCATGTTGTTGGTGAGCACGGCGGCCATGTACTCGGCCGGGTAGTGGGCCTTGAGGTAGCCGGTCTGGTAGGCCACCACCGAGTAGGCGGCGGAGTGGGAGCGGTTGAAGCCGTAGGCCGCAAACTTCTCCATCACGTCGAACACCTCGTTGGCCTTTTTGGCCTTGATGCCGTGCAGCTTCTCGGCGCCCTCGCAGAACTTCTCCCGCTCCAGGGCCATCTTCTTCATGTCCTTTTTGCCCATGGCCCGGCGCAGCAAATCGGCGCCGCCGAGGGAGTAGCCGGCCAGAATCTGGGCCGTCTGCATGATCTGCTCCTGGTACACCATGATGCCCTGGGAGTAGTTCAGGATGGGTTCCAGCAGCTCGTGCGGGTAGTCCACCACTTCGCGGCCGTGCTTGCGGTTGATGAAGTTCGGGATGAACTGCATCGGGCCGGGCCGGTACAGGGCGTTCATGGCAATCAGGTCCTCGATGTTGGTGGGCTTGAGGTCCTTGAGGTACATGCGCATGCCCTCGGACTCGAACTGGAACGTGCCGATGGTGTCGCCGCGCTGGTAGAGCTCGTAGGTTTTGGGGTCGTCAATCGGGATTTCGTCGATGTCGATTTTGACGCCGTGGTTTTTTTCGATCAGGTTGATGGCATCGACAATGATGGTCAGGGTTTTGAGGCCCAGAAAGTCCATCTTCAGCATGCCGGCACTCTCAATCACCTTGCCGTCGAACTGCGTAATCAGCAGGTCCGAGTCCTTGGACGTGGAGACGGGAATGTACTTGGTGATGTCGTCGGGGGCGATGATGACGCCGGCGGCGTGGATGCCGGTGTTGCGCACCGAGCCCTCCAGCTTGTGGGCCAGGCGCAGAATCTGGCCGCGCAGGTTGTCGGGGGCGTCGTCGCGCAGGATGTAGTCCAGCTCGGGGTTTTCGGCGAAGGCCTTGGCCAGGGTGGTGCCCACCTGGTCGGGCACCATCTTCACCAGGTCGTTGGCCACCGGCAGCGGCAGCTCCATGGCCCGGGAAACGTCTTTGATGCTGGATTTGGCGGCCATCGTACCGAAGGTGATGATCTGGGCCACCTGGGTTTTGCCGTATTTATCCACCACGTAGTCAATCACGCGCTGGCGGTTCACGTCGTCGAAGTCGATGTCGATATCGGGCATCGACACGCGCTCCGGGTTCAGGAAACGCTCGAACAGCAGCGAGTACTTAATCGGGTCGATGTTGGTGATGCCGATGCAGTAGGCCACCGCCGAGCCCGCCGCCGAGCCCCGGCCCGGCCCGATGGCCACGCCATTGTTGCGGCCGTGGTTGATGAAGTCCTGGGTGATGAGGAAGTAACCCGCAAAGCCCATCGTCTCAATCACGCGCAGCTCGTAGTCGAGGCGCTCCTCGATTTCGGGGAGGCGCTCGGAGTAGCGGGCTTTCGGACCCTCGAAGGCGCCCTTGAAGGTGAGGTGGCGCAGGAAGGCGTCGGCCGTCGGATGCTCGGGGGGCAACGGGAAATTGGGGAGCAGAATGTCGCGCTGCAGCTTGGGCGGCGTGATTTTGTCCACGATTTCGTTGGTGTTGTCCACGCTTTCGGGCACGTCGGCAAACAGCGCGTTCATCTCGGCCTGGTTCTTAAAGTAGAACTGGTCGTTGGCGAAGCCGAAACGGGCCCGGGGCCGGGGACTCTGCGCCTCCTCATCGATGCGCTGGAGCTGGCGGCGGATGTGGGCATCCTGGCCGGCGAGGGGGCGCAGGTTGTCGAGGTGGTCGTAGTGAACCTTGTTGTCCTGGGAAATCAGGCGGAAATACTGGGTCTGGAAGTCGCCGACCGGAATGCTGTGCTCCTCGCCGGTGTTCACGCACAGCAGAATGTCGTGGGGCGCAAAGTCGGTCTGCTCCACGTAGTGCGAGTCGTTGGTGCAGATGACCTTCACGTTGTACTTCTTGGCCAAACCCAGCAGCACCTGGTTCACGTCTTCCTGGCTTTTGCCGGTGCCGTCGAAGTTCATCAGCCCGTGGCGCTGAATCTCGATGTAGTAGTCGTCCTCGAACACGTCAAGCCACCACTTGAGCAGCTCCTCGGCCTTGGCCTCGCTCTGGAACAGGATGGCCTGGGGAATCTCGGCCCCGATGCAGCAGCTGGTGGCAATCAGGCCCTTGTGGTACTTGAGCAGCAGCTCCTTGTCAATCCGCGGAAACTTGCTGTACACACCCTCGATGAAGCTCATGGAGCAGAGCTTGCTCAGGTTGTGGTAGCCGGCTTGGTCCTTGGCCAGCAGCAGCTGGTGGTAGCGCTTGTCCCGCTCGCCCTTTTCGCGGCTGAAAGTTTTCTTGTGGCGGTCCTCCACCATGTAGAACTCGCAGCCCACAATTGGCTTCACGTTGTACTTGTTGGCCTCGGCCACGAAGTTGAACGCCCCGAACATGTTGCCGTGGTCGGTGAGGGCCACGGCCGGCATGCCGTCGGCCTGGGCCTTCTTCATCAGGGCCGAAATGCTGGCCTGACCGTCGAGCAGGGAATATTGGGTGTGCGAGTGGAGGTGCGAGAAAACGGGCATTCTTCTTTGGATTAAGAATTAAGAATTAAGAATTATGAATGACCCGTCGGGAGGCTCACAACACTTAATCTAGCTTCAGCCAGAGTAAAGTTACCCACGAATCAGCGGCCGGGAAAGGTTGCGCGGCAACGGATTTTGGCAGGGCTGCGCAAATAAAAAAAGGACGGCCCCGTAGGACCGTCCTGCCTGCCGGGGAGCCGGGGCGCCGCTAGCGGGCGGCCTGCACCACCAGCACTTCCCCGATTTTCACGCCGTCGTCGGTTTTGTTGTTCCACTCCCGGAGTTGGCTGGCCGAAACGTGGTATTGGCGCGCAATGCCGTAGAGCGTGTCGCCCTTCTGCACGGTGTGGCGGCCCGCCGCCGGGGTGGCAGCCGGCTTGGGAGCCGGGCCGGAGCCGGCTGCTGGAGCTGCTGCCGTTGCGGTTGCAGCAGCGGCCGGGGTTGCCGTTGCGGCGGCGGCGAGCTTGGAAGCGGGGGCTTTGCCGCCCGCCGCGGGGCGGCCCGTGCCCACGAAGCCGGAAGCGTGCAGGCGGTCGGCGGCGGCCTTGAGCTCGGGGTTTTTGGCGGCCCGCAGGTCAAAGTTCTGGTACTGGGGGCTGCGCAGCAGGGTATTGAGTTCCACCTGCCAGGGTTGGCGGCGCAGGCGTTGGGCCAGAAGCTGCTGCTGCTCCCGCGAGAGACTGGCCGTGTAGTGGCTCAGGCGCTGGTTGCGTACCGGAATTTCGGCCAGGGCGGCCTCAATCAGGGCGGTGCTGCGGGCATCGGTCGGCTCGAAGTAGATGGCGCGCAGCTGCCGGACGCTGCTCTCCACCAGCCCCGACATCACCCGTACAGAATCTTCAGAAAGGCCGGATGGAGTTGTTTGCTGGGCCTGGGCGGCACCGGCCGTGAGCAGACTGCCCGCAGTCAGCAGCAGGGCCCGGAAAAAAGGACGCATCGGAAAGCGACGAAAAGGTAGGCGGAAATAGAAAGGCGGCAAACTAGTTGGCGGGCGTAATGAGCAGCACGTCGCCGGGCTTCACGGCGAAGTCAGTGCGGCCGTTCCACTCCAGGATCTGCTTGATAGTCACGCCGTACTTGCGCGAAATGGCGTACATCGTCTCGCCCGGCTGCACCGTGTGGCGCACGGCCGGCGCGGCCGTTTTCGGGGCGGAATCAGGGGCGGCGGGCCGGGCCGGGGCGGGCGGCGTAGCCGCCGACGGGTCCAGCGGAGCCGTCAGGCGCAGTACCTGCCCGATTTTAAGCGCCGGGTTGGCCGGCAGGTTGTTCCAGGCAATGATATCGGCGGGGCGCAGCCGGAAGCGGCGGGCTACCGAGTACAGGTTTTCCTTGGGCTGCACGGTGTGCAGACCGCTGGCCGGAACCGGCTCCACCAGGGTCGGCGGTCCGGCGGCCGGCGCGGGTGCTGGCACTGCCGGCGGGGCGGGGGCAGGCGGTACCGGAGCAGCCGCGGGGGGCGGGGCCGGCGCAGCAGAAACCGGGACGGCGGGTTTTACCGGAGCAGGCGAAGCGGTAGCGGGGGCCGGAGCCGACGCAGGGCGGGGAGCCGGGGCGGGAACGGCCGGTTCAGTATCCTGCGGCTCATCGCCTACGGGGCGGGAAGCCGGCATGGGTCGGGGTGGTGGCAGAGTAGAAACCGGGGCCGGAGCGGCCGGGCGCACAACCGGGGCCGGGGCCACAACGGCCGGGGCGGCGGCAGGGGCCGGGGGCAGGTCGTTGAGGTTTTCCACTGGCTCATCCACGGCCGCGTCAGCTTCCTCGACGCCGTCTTCCAGGATGCGGGTGGCGTTGGCCGTGCCGCCCCGGTAGGGCTCCGCGTCGTCGAACTTACGCTTCTCTTTCGGCTGAACCGGCGCCGGCGCCGGCTTGGTCGATACGGGCTGCTCGAAGGCGGCCAGGGCGGCTTTATTCTGGCTGTCGGCGTACTCCACGGCTACCGTTTTGGGACGGGTGTGCTGCAACCACAACACGCGGCCGGGGCGCAGCTCCTCGTTGCGGGCCATGCGGTTTTTCTGCCAGATGGCCTTGGCCCGGATGCCGTACTTCTGCGACACCGTCACGATGCTCTCGTTGGGCTGGGCCACGTGGTACTCCACGGCGGCTTTATCGCGCTTCTTTTGCAGAAAATACGGCTGACCAGGGATAATCTGGTCGAAGGCGAACAGGTCGTTGTACTGCAGGAAGCGCTTCATTTTGAGGTTGCCGCGCTTGGCCAGACTTTCCTTGGTGTCGCCGGGCAGCGCAATCAGGGCCCGCAGGCCGTTTACCCGCACAAAATCCGCGTTTTCAGGATCGGGGGCGGGTTGCTGAAGGAGCTGGCCGGCGGCGGCGTTTTTTTGCTGGGCGGCGAGCAGGGTCAGCTGGGCGGGGTCGGTGATGGGCACCAGCAGGGTGTACACCCGGTCGGCGGGCACGGTGGGGGCCAGCAGCCAGCGGTTGTGTTTGGCTAGCTCCTCGGGATTCTGGCGCAGACTCTGGGCCATGAAGGCCAGGCCCTGGCCGGCCGGGGCCGGAAACTCCTGGAACTGCAAGGGCGGGGCCGTGTTCAGGTTCAGGGCCGGCTCGAAGGCAACTTTATGGGCCAGGAAGGTCAGAATGTACGGGTTGGTGCGCTCCGTAATTTCCACCTCCGTCGCGTCCACGTCGGTGGGCAGGGTATAGGGCTTGGTGCCCGTAAGGCCCAGATTGTAGCTGAGCAGGGTGTTGGCCCAGTTGCGGAAGGTTTTGTTGTTGCGCAGCAGGTACCGGGCCGCCGCTTGGGAAGAGGCCACGATGTGCTTGCGCTCATCCACCGATTCGTTCATGAGCAGCCCAAAATCCTGGGCCGACTCGCGCTTGAACTGCCAGTAGCCCACGGCATCGTGAATACTCTGGGCGTCGCCCTGCAGGCCGCTTTCCTGGAGAGCCAGGAAGTGGAAATCCAGGGGCAGGCCTTCCTGCTGAAACACCCGGTCGATGAGGGGAAAGTAGGCGTCGGCCAGCACCACGCGGGCCTGGAAGGAGGCGGGGTGGCGGCGCAGCGCGTCCACTTTTTGTTGCAGAGCGGTGCGGCCGCCCGGAGTCAGGCGCAGGCGCAGGCCCGCCAGGGTCAGGTTGGCCGGCACCGGCACCGTCTGGGCCGCGCCCAGCAGCGGCAGCAGCAGCCAAACCAGCAGTAAAAGTCGTTTCATACAAAGCAGGCAAGTAAACGGAGCGGCCGCCCGGTTCGGCACGGACAAGCTCGTTAGCCCACAAAGTAGAGGAAAAATCGGGTGCGTTCCGTACTGCGGCCCGCAAATCCAAGAGAATGGCGGAATTCTACCGCGGTTCAGCCTTTGCTCGTGGTCAGCGCAATTGGACCTTCCTGCTGAGCGGAGCCAAGGAACCTTGCGGGCTTTTGTCCAGGATACTGTGGCAACCTCAGCCTGCAAGATTTCTCGGCAAGCTCGGAAGGACGTTCTGTTAACTAACAGCCAACCGCTAAAACCCGCCGCCGGGCCGACCACCGCCGGGGCGGGAGGAACCGGGGATGCTGCCGGGTTGGGCGTCATCCCCGCGGCCGGGGGCTCCGCCGAAGCTGCGCAGGTTGTAGGTGAACATGACCATAAAGTAGCGCTGCAAAATGTTGGTCTGGACGTCCTCGGTGTAGGCGGCCGCAATATTGCGCTGGATGCTGTTGTTCTGGCCCAGCAAATCGAAGGCGTAGAGCTGGATTTCGCCCTGCTGGTTGGCGAAAATCTTCTTGCCCAGGGAGGCGTTCCAGAGCACGAAGTTCTGGTTGAAACCCGCCGAGAGGCCCGAGTACAGCTGGTGGCTCACATCCGACTTCAGCGTAATGCCCCGGGTGATGATCCAGCTCAGGCGCAGGCTGGTGTTCTGGCGGAAAAACTGGCTGTTGAGCTGCTGGCGCAGCGTGTTGCGCACGTAGCTCTGGCTGGAGTTCGAGGAAATCGTGAAATCCACTTCCGGGCTGATGTTGCTGCTCAGACTCAGGCCCAGACTCGCCGAGGGCGTGCGGCTGTAGTTGAGTTCCCCGAACACCAGGCCCGGCGTCTGGGAGTAGTTGCCGCTGGCATTCACGCTCAGGTTCGATTTGATAAAGGCCAGCGGCCGGCTGTAGTTGACAAAAGAACGGAGCGAATACTGCTGGTCCAGGTTGACGGGGCGGGTGAGCTGGCCCCCGGCCGGAATCGTGATGCCATCGACGACGATGGGAGCGGTGCCGGCGTAAACGGTGTTGTTGGTGATGTAGTTGTTGGTGTAGTTGCCGCCGAGGAAAGCAAAGAACGAGGTCGATTTCTCGGGCACCGCCGAGGAGTAGCGCACGAACAGCCGCTGGCTGGTTTCCTGGCGCAGGTTGGGGTTGCCGGTGGTCAGCTGCAGCGGGTTGGCGTTGTTGACTACTTCCTGGAGCTGGCTGATATCGGGCGGGTTGGTGCCGGTGCGGTAGTTCAGGCGCAGGTTCTGCTGCTTGGAGAAGTTGTAGCGCAGCTGGGCGTTGGGCAGCACGTTCAGGAAGGTGCGGCGGGTGTTGCCGGGCCGCGGAAATTCCTGGTCGCTGCGCAGGCGCGCATCCTGTAGCTCCGCGCCCACGGCCCACTGCAGGGTCTGGTTCTGGTAGCGGTACGTTACCTCGCCCGAGTTGGTGAGGTAGCTGCTCTGGAAAACCGAGCTGAGCGTATCGTTCAAGCGGTTAAACTGCTGCTCGCCGGGCGAGAAATCGTAGGTTTTCTTGTCGGAGTCGTTGGGCGTGTAGGCCAGGTCGTACTCCAGTTGCAGGGCGCTGTGCTCGCCCAGGGGCTCGGTGTAGTCGAGGCTGCCGCGCCAGTTCCAGCCGGTCTGCAGCAGCTCCGAGAACTGGTTGAGCTGGCTGGTACGAGGCAAGTCGTCGCGGTAGAAAGTGGTGCTCGAGAGCAGGTTGTTGTCGCCGGTGCGGTCGTTGTAGGTCGTATTCAGGCCAGCCGAAAAGGTGCGGCCCCGGCGCGCGAACCGGTGCCGGTAAAGCAGCTGGTTGCCGGCCGTGATGCCGGTCAGGGCCGAGCGGTAGGAGCTGGTGTTGGCGCCCTGGTCGGCCGTGGTAGCGTCGGGGTTCAGTTGGAACGTATTGCCGTCGAGGGCGCTGTTGCCGGTGTTGCGCTGCACCGAGAAGCTGGGCCGCCACAGCAGCGAGTTCAGCGAGTCAAACTTGTGGTCGACGCGCAAATTGAAGCGGTTGTTGATGTTACGACTGGAGGCCAGGGAGTTTTCGCGGTAGCGCAAATCCTGGTTCTGGCCCTCGGGAGCCACGTACAGGCGCAGCAGGTTGGTGCGGCTGTCGTTGTCGCTCAGGTTGAAGAAGTAGCTGCCCTGCACGTCGGTTTTCTTGCCCCAGGTATCGGAGTAGTTCAGGCCCAGGGCGTGGGTTTTGCTGATGCCGCCCTGCTGGCTGACCAGAAAGTCGCCGGCGTTGTTGCCGCCACTGCCGCCGCCGCCCCGGTTGCCGCCGCGCCCCCCGCCGCGGCCACCCCGGCCGCCGCCGCCCTGGGCCGAAGCGCCCACCACGCCCAGCAAATCGTCGGTGCCGAAGTTCTGCTCGTTGATGTTGTTGCTCTGGGCCACCACCGAAATCCGTTGCTTGCCCTTGAACACGTTCACGTTGCCGCTCACCCGGTACCGGTCGTCCTGGGGCCCGTAGCCGGCCAGCACCCGCCCGAACGTGCCGTTGCGAAACTGGGGCTTGGTCACGATGTTGATGGTTTTCTGCTGGTTGCCGTCGTCGAACCCCGTGAACTGGGCCTGGTCGGAAGCCCGGTCGTACACCTGAATCTTGTCGATTACCTCGGCCGGCAGGTTCTTGAGCACCGCGTCGGGGTCGTTGCCGAAGAACTCCTTGCCGTCGACCAGCACCCGCTGCACCTGCTCGCCCTGGGCCTGCACCTTGCCGGTGCCGGGGTCGATGGTCACGCCGGGCATTTTGGTGATGAGGTCCTGGGCGTTGGCGTCGGGGTTGGTTTTGAACGAGCCGGCGTTGAACTGGGCCGTGTCGCCCTTCTGCACGGCGGCGGCGGCCTGGCCCACAATTTCCACGCCCTGGAGCGCGATGCCTCCGGTTTGCAGCGTGAGCGGCCCCAGATTCAGGGGTTGGGCGCCCACCTCCACGGTGCGCTGCAGGTTCTGGTAACCCAGAAACGAAACCGTGAGCACGTAGCGCCCCGCAGGCACGCCCGGCACCGCAAACGAGCCATCGGCCTCCACGGCCGCGCCCCGCTTCACCGAGTCGGGCAGCTGCACCAGCAGCACGTTGGCCCCAATCAGGGCCGACTGGTCGCGGGCATCGAGCACGCGGCCACGCACGGTGGTCTGGGCCTGCGCGGCGCTCAGCACAGCCAGGGATAAGAGCAGTAAAAACAGAAAACGTGGCATCATCGGTCGGGTCAGCAAGGTCACTAGCGCCCATAGACGCGAAAAAGTGGCCGACGTTTAACCGACAGGCTACACTCGGGTCACTTAATGCTGCATAAAGGCTGTTTGGTAGCCCTCAGCCCCGATAATTTATTTTCCAGGCTTCAGAAATGAGGCAGGTTTGGCGAATGGTGGGGGATGCAGCAGGAGTAAGCCTGCTGCTTCAGCGGTTGCCTGCGCAGGCAGCGTGCTTTTTCCTGGGCGGGTGATTCTGGAACCGGGATTAGTGGGCGCAACCTCAGCACGCGAGATTCCTCGGCTCCGGCTCCGCCTTCGCTCGGAATGACGTTCTTTGTATTAACCACCAACCACCACCTACAGCTTGCGGACCAGCAGAAGCCCGTCGCGCAGGGGCAGGAAGACGTTTTCCACCCGCGCATCGGCCTGCACTTTGGCGTTGAAGGCGCGTACGGCGTGGGTGTCCTTGTCGGCGGGCCTGGCGGGGTAGTCGGGCAGGACTTTGCCGTTCCAGAGCACGTTATCGATGAGCAGAAACCCGCCGGGGCGTACCCGGGGCAGCACCAGCTCGTAATAGGCGTCGTTGTTGATTTTGTCGGCGTCGATGAACACCAGGTCCCAGACTTCATCCAGCGTGGGCAGCAGCTGGCGGGCGTCGCCGAGGTGGAGCTCAATCCGGTCCTCGAAGCCCGCTTCGGCCACGTAGCGCCGGATGCGGTTTTCCAGCTCGGGGTTCTGCTCCACGGTGTGCAGCCGGCCCCCGGGCGCCAGCCCTTCCGCCAGGCACAGCGCCGAGTAGCCCGTGAACGTGCCCAGCTCCAGCACCCGCCGCGGCCGCACCATGTGGCTGAGCATGCTCAGCAGCCGCCCCTGCGCGTGCCCCGACAGCATGCGGGCGTGGAGCACCTGCACGTGGGTTTCGCGGTTGAGGCGAGCCAGCAGCGCACTTTCCGGGCTGGTGTGGTCGTCGGCGTAGCGTTGGGCGTCGTCGGGGGAATACATGGAGAAGTAGAGAAGTATAGGAGTTGAGCAGTTAGAAAGTGACTGGCTGTTTCGGCTGGTGGCAGAGGAATGGACAAAGTGCTTTTGTGCGTAGCGGGCCCTTCACGTTCTAACTGCCCAACTCCCAGAATCCCTAACTCACCGCGGGCACCAGCCGGAATTTCCAGACCAGAAAGCCCGCCTTGCCGGATTCGTATACTGCCTCGACAACCCGGTAGAGCCCTTCGTAGCGGTAGCCGCTGCCCGATTCAGTAGTAACCCGCCGGAACACCCGCACCGGCCGGCCGGTATCGAGGCTGCGGCGCAGGTAGAGGTTACGGCCCGTCATCTGCTGGTCCGTTACCTGGCGGCCGGTGCGTGGGTCGCGGCCGCCGCTGCCGGAATAGGTCAGGTCAGTTGCCCGAAAGTCGTCGTCCTCGTACTGGTCGGCCAGGATGATGGATTCCGCGCCTTCTGCCTGGGTGCCGCTCACGCCCGTGCGCGGCGGCCGGTGCAGCCCCGCCCGGCTCAGGGTCAGCCGGTTTTCCAGCACGTCGCCGGGCCGGTAGTAGCTGATGTGGCCGAAGTGGGGCATGCGGTGAACGAGTGAGTCAGTGAATGAGTGAATCGTTGAACGTCATCCTGAGCGGAGCGAAGTATAACGGGTTTTCTGGTCGCCAAACCATTTATTCACTCATTCACTGACTCACTCATTCACCGCTACTCCGGCACGTATTGCAGTACGCTCAGGTTGTCGTCGGTGAGGATGTCGTTGGCCAGCTCCAGCAGCTCGGCGGAGGTGATGCGGCGGACGCGCTCGAAGATTTCGTTGATGCTTTCCACCCGGCCCAGGTCGAGGGTGCTTTTGCTCAGCAGCTGCATCAGGCCGCTGTTGCTTTCCTCGGCCATGGCCAGCTGCCCCATGAGCTGCTCCTTGGAGGTGTGCAACTGAGAGGTACCCAGGGCCTGTTCGCGCAGCCGCTTAAGCTCCTTCTGTACCAGCGAAATGGTGCGGTTTACCTGCTTTTTCTCCGTCCCGAAATAGATGCCGAACAGGCCCGTGTCGGTGTAGGGCGAGTAGGTGGCGTCGATGGTGTATACGAGGCCGTACTTCTCGCGCACGGCCAGGTTGAGGCGGGAGTTCATGCCGGGGCCGCCCAGCAGGTTGCTGAGCAGAAAGAACGGAATCCGCCGCTCGTCGTGCAGGGCGTAGGCCGGCCCCCCAATCAGGCAGTGGGCTTGGGTAATGGGCTTGCGCTCCAGGCGTTCCAGGCGCTGGTATCCGCTGAAGGCCAGCCGGGGCCGGGGCCCGAGGCGGGCGGGCAGCGGGGCCAGGTACTTATCGGCCAGGCGCTGCACCTCCTTGAAAGGCAGGTTGCTCACCGACGTGAACACGACCCGGTCGGTGCGCACGTTGTCGGCCAGAAACTGGTGGAAATCGGCCTGCTGGAAGCCCGAGACACTTTCGCGGGTGCCCAGGATGTTGTGGCCCAGGGTGTGGCGGGCGAATACCACGTCGTCGAAGTCGTCGATGATGGCGTCTTCGGGGGCATCGTGGTACATGGCCATTTCCTCCAGAATCACGCCGCGCTCCTTCTCAATCTCCTTTTCGGGGAAGATGGAGTTGAACGTCAGGTCGGTCAGCAGCTCGAAGGCCCGCTCGAAGTGGGTGCTGAGCAACGAGGCGTAGAAGCAGATTTTCTCCTTGGTGGTGTAGGCATTCAGCTCGCCGCCCACGGTTTCGAGGCGGTTGAGAATGTGAAAGCTTTTGCGCTTCTCGGTGCCCTTGAAGGCCATGTGCTCCCAGAAGTGGGCCAGGCCCAGCTGGTGAGGCTTTTCGTCGCGGGACCCAATGTCGAGCAGGAAGCCGCAGTGGGCAATTTTGGTGTGCAGTACTTGCTTATGCAGAACCCGGATGCCGTTGGGCAACTCGTACAGGTTGTAGTCGGACATTCTTGGTAGGGTCTTGGGGTCTTGGGGACTCAGGGTCTTGGATTTATGCAACCCACTCCTTTACCCGGCCCAGTATAACCACGCAAGCGCGCGGCAGGTTGCAAAGATACTATTAGGTGAGGTGGTGAGATAGTGAAATGGTGAGTTGATGTTCTATCGGTCCAGTCGGCGTGGAATGCGCAGCCAGCCTTCCTACAGCAGCCGGCCTGTATTCGTCCGTTCTGCCTGCGCCGTCAAGGCTTTTGAACATCAACTCACCATTTCACTATCTCACCACCTCACATTCCGCCAGCACGGCCAGCAGCTGCTGGGTGCTGATGTCGTGGGCGCAGCGGAAGTGGCCCAGGGGGCAGGCTTTGTAGCCGTGCAGGCCACAGGGGCGGCAGTCCAGGTCTTCCTCCACCTCCACAATGCGCGAGAACGGGCTCAGCGGGCCGAAGCCGAAGTAGGGCACCGTGGAGCAGTACACGGCGCAGACCGGGGCGCCCACGGCCGAGCACAGGTGCATGGGGGCCGAATCGTTCACGTAATTGAGCACCGCCCCGCGCATGAGGGCCGCCGACGCCAGCAACGACAACCTGCCCGACAGATTCACGACCCCCGGCCGGGTGGTGCGCTCCACTAACTGCTGGCAGGCGGCCGTATCGGGCGGGCCCCCGAGCAGGAACACGGTGTAGTGGGGCGGCAGGGCGGCCAGCAGCTTCAGCCACTGCTCCTCGGGCAGCTGCTTGGTAAACCACACCGACGTGGGCGCAATACAGAGGTAGGGCCCACCCGCGGCGGGCGCGGCGGCCTGGGCGGCGGCGGCTTCGTCGGCGGCGGAGGGGTAGAGGCGGGGCGCTACCACCGGGCCCTCGTAAGCGGGGTTGAGCAGGTGCAGGTTGCGCGACACCTCGTGCACGCCCGCCCCAATCACGTGGGGCACCACCCGCGTAAAGCGGAAGGAAAACGGATTTTTATCGAAGCCGATACGCTCCGGCGCCCCCGAAAAGGCCGTCAGCAGGCCCGTGCTGGCAAAGCGCTGGAGCGTGACTACGCGCCCGTAATCGGCCCGCCGGATTTGGCCCAGCAGCTGCCGCAACCCCCGGTACTTGGCGTGCTGCTTATCCCAGACCAGCACCTGCCGCACGTGCGGGTGGCCCCGGAGTAGGCCCTCGTTGCCTTTGCGCACCAGAAAATCGACCGGCGTGGCGGGCTCGGTGCGGTGCAGAAACTCCAGCAGCGCCGTGGCCAGAATCACGTCGCCGATGAAGGCGGTCTGGATGAGCAGGAGGGCGGGCGGGGTAGCGGCGGCGGGCATAATCTGGCGGATAAGCGGGCAAAGATACCCGGTAAAATACCGGATTGGTAACCTACCCGTCTCCGCCGGGGGAGACGAAGCCGCCGCCGCCAGCCACCACGGGCCGGGCGCAAAGCCGGCCGGAACTGCCTAACTTGCCCCGGCCGCCCCAGCGGCCCCGTTTGTGCCACCTTTTAGCTTCCCTGTCCATGCGCTACGGCTCTATTTCGCCCGATCTGTTCAAAGAAAACCGCCGCCGCTTCCGCGAGCAGCTGCCCCCGGCCTCGCTGGCCATCTTCCACTCCAACGACGTGCTGCCGACCAATGCCGACGGCACCATGGCCTTTCGCCAGAACAACGACCTGTTCTACCTGAGCGGCGTGGACCAGGAGGAAAGCATCCTCGTCATCTTCCCCGACGCGGTGCTGCCCCAATACCGCGAAATCCTGTTTCTGAAGGAAACCAGTGAGCACATTCTGGTCTGGGAAGGCTACAAGCTCACCAAGGAGCAGGCCCGCGAGCAGTCGGGCGTGCCCACCATCATGTGGCTGGACGCCTTCGACTCGGTGCTGCCGGCCCTCATGAACGAGGCCGAAAACGTGTACCTGAACACCAACGAGCACATCCGGGCCGTGGTGGAAGTGGAAACCCGCGACGCCCGCTTCATTAAGCAGCTGCAGGCCCGTTACCCGCTGCACCAGTACCGCCGCGCCGCCCGCCTCATGCACCAACTGCGCGCCATCAAGAGCGCCGAGGAAATCCGTCTCCTGCAGAAGGCCGCCGACATCACCGGCGACGCCTTCCGCCGCCTGCTGAGCTTCGTGCGGCCCGGGGTGATGGAGTACGAGGTGGAAGCCGAAATCTTCCACGAATTCCTGCGCCAGGGTTCCCGCGGCCCCGCCTACGGCAGCATCATCGCCTCGGGCCCCAGCGCCTGCATCCTGCACTACGTCTCGAACGACCGGCAGTGCCAGGCCGGCGACGTGATGCTGCTCGACTTCGGGGCCGAGTACGCCAACTACGCCGCCGACCTCTCGCGCTCCATCCCCATCAGCGGCACGTTCAGCCCGCGCCAGCGCGACGTGTACGAGGCCGTGCTGCGGGTCATGAAGTTTGCCACCGCCCGCCTCGTGCCCGGCGGCAACATTGAGGAGTATCACGCCGCCGTGGGCCAGGCCATGGAAGTGGAGCTGGTGCGGCTGGACCTGCTCAACGTGCAGGACGTGCGCAACCAGGACCCCGCCGCTCCTTTATATAAGAAGTACTTTATGCACGGCACCAGCCACTACCTCGGCCTCGATGTGCACGACGTGGGCTTCAAGTACCGCACCTTCGAGCCGGGCATGGTCTACACCTGCGAGCCGGGCATCTACATCCGCGAGGAAGGCCTCGGCATCCGCCTCGAAAACGACATTCTCATCACCAAAACCGGCAACGACGACCTGATGAAGCACATCCCGCTCGAAGTGGCCGATATCGAGCGCCTCATGCAGCAGGGCCGGGCCTAGGGGCCGTTGGAGGTCATGTACCGGAAATGCTATTCCGGTCGGTTCGGCTCATGGGGAGCCGGGCTGGCCGGAATATTTTTTTCGGCCGAGGCCAGCGGCATCGGGGCTATATTTTATGGAATTAATATAGGATTGTTTGGGAGCATGCAGGATCCACTCATGCGGGCAATCGGCCTGAAAACGTGGTGGATAGCAAGGGGTTAAAAGGGCGCAGGGAGTAGGGCAGGCTATTGTTTCGGTAACCTATTCTCCGGACAGCCGGTATAGGCAGCAAGTTTCGCCTGCGGCCTGCTGCTTCCGTTTACGCGGCGGTACGATACCTTTGCCCCCTCAAAACTTCCTCTTCCTATGAAAAAAATCCTAACCACCATCGCCGCCAGCGGACTCGTGGCACTGGCGTTGGCCCCGGAGGCGCACGCGCAGACGGCAGATCGTAAGACGGCTATTGGCCTGAACGTGAGCGCCATGCAGTACAAGGGCAACTTCGGCTCCGACTACTGGGACTTCAGCGAGAACAAGTACGCGCCCGGCATCACCTTCAGCCGCTACCTTTCCAAAGGGCTGGATGTGCAGCTGAGCGGGAACTACGTGGAGTTCAAGAAGGACGCCCCCAACGGCGCCCCCTACTTCGGCAGCCGCTTCGCCACCAACGTGGTGAACGTGAATCTGGGCCTGAAATTCAAGCTCTTCAACGACGACTCGCCCATCCGGCCCTACCTGCTGGCGGCCCCCGGCCTCACTTACACCAGCCGCGAGGGCACCATCTTCCGCAACAATCAGACGATTAACACCGACGAGGACAAGAACCACTTCGACCTGTTCGGGGCCGCTGGTATCGACTTCCGCTTGGGTGATGCCGTGACCCTGTTCGTGCAGACCGGCCAGCACGTGCCGCTCAACGCCAACATCGACGGCGACCCGGCCCGCGACGACAACAAATTCGACGACCGGTTCCTGCAGCACACCGTGGGCCTGAACATTGCCCTGGGCAAAGCTAAGGACACGGATGGCGACGGCGTACCCGACCGGAAGGATAAATGCCCCGATACGCCCAGCGGCGTGGCCGTGGACGAAAACGGTTGCCCTCTCGATGGCGACAAGGACGGCGTTCCGGATTACCAGGATCAGTGCCCCACCGAGGCCGGCACGGCTGCTATGCAGGGCTGCCCCGACCGGGACAACGATGGCGTAGCCGATAAAGACGACGACTGCCCCGATGAGGCCGGCCTGCCCGCCCTGCGCGGCTGCCCCGACGCCGACGGTGACGGCGTGGCTGACAAAAACGATAAGTGCCCCGATACCCCCGCCGGTACTCAGGTAGACGGCAACGGCTGCCCGCTGGTAACCGACGCGGATGGCGACGGTATCCCCAACGACCAGGACCGGTGCCCCAACACGCCGGCCGGCACGAAAGTGGACGCTAACGGCTGCCCCGAGGTAGATGCCGAGGTGCGCAAGCTGGAGCAGCCCATCCGCTTCGAAACCAACAGCACCGTCATCAAGCGTAGCTCGTACGGCACGCTCGACAAAATGGTGCAGGCCCTCAAAGACCACCCCGAGTACAGCATCCGCGTAGTGGGTCACGCTGACTCCCGTGGTACTGACGAGTACAACCAGGGTCTGTCGGAGCGCCGCGCTGGTTCGGTGAAGCGGTACTTCACCGGCAAGCAGCTGGACCCCGCCCGCATCGTGACCGAAGGCAAAGGCGAGTCGGAGCCCGCTGCTCCGAATACCTCCGCCGCCGGTATGGCGCAGAACCGTCGGGTGGATTTCCGCTTCGAGTTCTTCATCCCGAACGCTCCCCAGCCCTAGTGCTGCGGAATAGCTAACGAAAAGGCGGCGTGCTTTCGGGTACGCCGCCTTTTTTGTGCCGTAGCTGGTCAGCCGGAACGGTTCCCGGGCGACTACGTACTGTCTCTAATCATTTCTCCTTTCCTCTTTCCTGCCATGAAATTACGTCTTGTTCCCACGCTGCTGGCCGTGGTATTGCTGCTGCTGGCCGGCTGCCGCGCCGCCGGCCCCGAAACTCCCGCCCGTACCGTAGCCCAGTTCTTCAACAAGTACGAAAACCGCCCCGGCTTTAAGGCCACCGACTGGAACGCCAGCCTGACCACCCGTTTCCTGCTGGGCCGTTTGGGCAAGCTCGGGGGTGGGGCCGACCTCACCGAAGCTCTGTCGGCTATTCGAAGCGCCAAAATCATCACCTTCACGCCTACCAGCAACAGCGCCCGCAATCTGGTGGTCGAGGGCCTGAACCAGGAGGTTGACGGGTTGCTGGCCAGCGAGCGGTACACGCCCCTGCCCATCGCCGACGCCAACGCCGACATCCCGAACCAGATGCGGTACTCGGTGCGCGAGCAGGGCGGCAAAGTATCGGAGTTCGTGGCCGTAGGCAAGCAGCAGACCACCGATTCCTTCGTGCTGGTAGCCGTAGCCGGCAGCTTCACGCGCGAGCAGGTCACCCAGCTCAGCAAGGTGTTACCCAACGTGGTGAAGGGCGAATTGTAAACTTTCCTGCGCATGAAACCAACCGCCCCCGGTCGCTCAATAAGAAGCAGCCGGGGGCGGTTGGTGTAGGGAGCCGGCAGAAGCCGGGCTAAAACTCCAGCACGTTTAAAAAGAACACGTCCCGGCCGGGGCCTTGTTCGGGGCGGATGTGCTGGTAGCCCACGGCCAGAAAACGCGTGCCGTACCAGGCCATGAGCTGTTCCTGCTGGGTACTGGTGGCTTTTTCCTCCCGGGGGCCAGCCTCGGTGGGGGAGGGGCGGAGCGTCACCTGCCAGTCGTTGGGGGCAGGTGCCGAGCGGTCCACGAGCTTGTAGTAGAAGTTGTCGTCTTTGAGGTAGGCTACGGCAAACTGCCCGTTGGGCAGGGGCCGGAAGCACACAGTTTCCTGCAGCTGCGCGTGGTCAACGTCCTTGAGCAGAAAGGAATTGTCCCAGAGCAGATTGCCCTGGCGGTCGAAGCCGCAGAGCAGGGCGTGCGTGGTGCGGTAGCCTTCGGAAGGGCGGCGGCCGGTGCTGAAGCCGTTGTAGCGGGAGGGGTAGCCAAAGCCATTGAGCCCCCCCAAATTACTGTAGCCGTAGCTGCCCAGGCCGCCGAAGTTACCGTAGGGATAGTTCGACGTGTTGTAGCGCGGGTAGTACACCTCTGACACCAGTACGTACCCCTCGGGGGTGGGCAGCATATCGTGCATGAGCAGCTGAAACCGATGCCGGAACTGCCGGTCGGAGGCGCGCCGCCGCTCGTGACGTTGCCGCATCCGCGCCAGTCGGGCCGGCTTCATGAAATCGAAAAAGTGCTTGAAGTTCAGGAAGTCGTAGAAGCGCAGGGAGCGGCGCTGGCCGGTTTCGGTAACGCCCGCCGTGAGGTCGGAGGCGAACAGGCCCTGGGAGTAGCGCGAGTCGCGCAGGGTGTAGGTGCCGGCCAGCAGGCGGGCGGCGCTGTCGCCGGGGCTGAGCTGAGCATCGAGCAGGCCCCGCTCGCTGCCGGCCTGCACGAACTCGGTGCGCAGCAGCTGGCCGTCGTCGTCGAGCTGCTTGAGCTGCAGGCGCGACTTGAAGCCATTGGTTTCGCTCAGAATCAGCTCGGCCCGTTTGGTCACGGAATCGGCCAGGAAGGTGAAGCGGGTGGGCAGCGTCTCGAATACCGACGGCAGAAACCGGAACGTGGCCTGATGCAGATCCAGCAGCAGCAGCGTCAGGTGCTGGTCGACCTCCACGGTCACGAACAGGTTGCCTTCGAGGGCCTTGAGGTCGTGAATCTGGCGGGTGCGCTTGGTTTTGAACTCGCCCTGGCCCAGCTCGCCGGTTTTGGTATCGTAAGCCGCCACCCACAGCGTGCCGTTATCCGGCCCCGAAAACAAGGCGTACACGTCGGTGCCCTCGGCGCAGATACGCTGAAAATCGTAGCCCCGGGGCACTGCCAGGGGCACGGCGCTGGCGGGGCGCAGGTGTTTATCGAATTTCTGAAAGTAGTGCTCCGGCTTGCCCATCAGGACGGGGTCGCGCTCTACCAGCAGCACCAGGCTGCTGTCCTCGACCAGGGGCTGCACCTGCACGTCGCTGTTGGAGGACTCGAGCAGCAGTTCGGTGCGCAGGGGCTGGCGGGGCTCCACGGCCGGCTTGGGCGGGGCAGACTTCTGGGCCAGTCCGGTTGAAATAACTCCCAGCAGGCAGCAAAGCAGGTAACAGTATTTCATGGCGAGGACCGCAAAATGCAAGGCACAAAGTGCTTACGTAAGATAAAACGAAAGCCGGGTATCACCTAACAAAGCCGGCCCGAATATGATGCCGCCATGGCGGCAAATGCACACGACCCGCCCGAATATATCGGGCGGGTCGTGGAAGAAGAGGGGAGGGCCCCGGAGCCGTCGGCCGGGCGCCGGTAGTGTTAGCTGCCCAGTTCCAGCAGCACGTCGAACTCCTCGGGTTTAAGCGGCATCACCGACAGGCGTGACTGGCGCAACAGGGCAATCTGGGTGAGGCGCTCATCCTGCTTGATGCGGGCCAGCGAAACGGGCGTGGCCAGGGCCTGGCGGGGGCGCAGGCGCACGGCCACCCAGTCGGAGCCGGTGGGGGCGGTGGCATCGGGGGCAGCCGGGGCCGTTACCTCGGCCACGCCCACCACCTGTTTCTCGGTTACGCTGTGGTAGTAGAGCACCAGGTCGCCGGGGTGCATGGCACGCAGAAAGTTGCGGGCCTGAAAGTTGCGCACGCCGGTCCAGTCGGTGCTGCCGTCGCGGGTAAAATCGGCCCAGGAATACGCCGCGGGTTCTGATTTGACAAGCCAGTAGTTCATGGCCCGAAGGTAAGACCGGCGGGTAGAAGATGAGCCGGCCCGACTCAGGGCCGGGCGTCGAATTTCACTTTCAGGGTGGAGGCGTCCACCAGTTCCAGCCGCAACTGCTGGGCGCCGAGCTCGGTGGAGGCGTCGAGCACGATGGGCGGGCAGCCCGACACGGTGTGCCAGGAGCCGCGAATGGTCAGCGGCTCATCGGCCGGTCCGAACGAGTGAATGGTGTACACGCTGTCGGCCCCGAGCTGGAAACCGGTAGTCATGCCCATCTCAAACGTGCCCGGCAGCTTGTACGTCTCGAAGCCATCCGCATCCTTCGGCGCCAGCGTATTGTACCAGTCTTTGTTCAGAACGGAACTTAGCTCCACCGGCTCGCAGCCGGTCAGGGCCCGTTCGCTCGGGGCCCGCTCGCTAACGGCGGTGCAGGCCCCCAGGGCCAGTAGCAGAAGCAGGGAACTGGTAAGTAGCGTAGCGTAGCGCATAAGCAGATGGTTGGGCTGGGAAACAGGTTTGGCTGCGGATGACCGGCAGCCTGGCGCAAGGCGCGGCCAAGCTGCCGGAACTACCCGCTAAAGTGGTTAAAAATGACTATAGTTAGTCCATCCGGGCCTCTAAATGTTCCGCCGAAGGGTTTTTGATGCGCAACTGGTAGCCCGGGCGGGTAGCGTCGCGGAACGTAATCCGGTAGGTCAGCTTACCCTCGGCCTGCCAGGTGCCGGGCCGCTCCTCTTGGCCATCGGCAGGGGCCGGAGCGTACTCGAGGTAGGTGCCGTCGGAATTGAGCCGAAAACCGGCGTAGCCCCGTCCTATTGGGGGGGTGGTGCTGTAAATGGTGTAGCCCGTCGCGCCGGGCTGTGAGGTGCTGAACCAGTCCTGGTCCTGAACAGGAGTAGGGTCTTCCGATTTGCGGCAGCTACTGAGCGCCATCATGCCGAGGGCTACAATAAGGAGGGAACGAAACATAACGAATGGGTTTGGATGATTCGGGCCTAAGTACCCATCGTCAGGATGGCCGCGGCAACCGCAGACGTTGCATGCCTACAACTCTTTGCGCCGCACTTTGAGCACGTTATTCTCCAACGAAACGATTTCGAGCAGGTAATCGGGCTCCTTCTTATCGTCGAGGCTGATGCGGATGGTGCGCTCGTCTTGGGCCTTCCACTGGCCCTTGCGGCCCTCAATGCCGTCGGTGGGGGCAATGTCGTACTGGGTGAACAGGCCGTTGTGGTCGAAGGCGAAGCCCGTGCGACCCCGTGAGGGGCCGAAAGCATAGGTGTTGGGCCGGTACACGCGCACGTCGCCCTGGTCTTCCTCGTGGGCGTGCAGCCAGGTGCCTTCCAGTTGTTTGAGCGTCATGGTCTGGGTTTCGGGGTTGCAGGTGGCGGCCAGCAGCAGCACGCTCAGGAAAGCAAAAACAGTGAATAAGCGCATAGCGGGGAAACGTTAGGGAGTGGGTAAGTTAGCAAGATATCAGTTGCCGGTTGCCCGGTGTCGGAGCCCCAGGGCTTCGTTCGCCTAAGCCCCGTTTGCCCGGCAACCGGCAACTCACCCCTGACGACTACCTTTGCCGGCATGGACAACCGCGCTCTTACCCGTGCTTTTCGCCTCGTGGCCCAGCTCATGGAGCTGCACGAGGAGAATCCGTTTAAAATCCGGGCCTATGAAGGCACCGCCAACGCCCTGGAGGCCCTGAGCTTCCCGGTGGCCGACGTGGAGCGCACCGGCCTGCCCGACCGCACGGGCCTGAGTAAAACGGCCGCCGCCAAAGTGGCCGAAATGCTCGATACCGGCTCGTTCGAAGACCTCACGCGCCTGCTGGCGGCCACCCCGCCCGGCGTGGTGGAGCTGCTCAACATTAAAGGCATCGGCCCCAAGAAAATCCGCAGCCTGTGGAAGGAACTGGGCGTGGAAAGCCCCGGGCAGCTGCGTGAAGCCGCCGAAACCAACCAGGTCAGCCAGCTCAAGGGCTTCGGCCAGAAAACCCAGCAGGCCATTCTCGAAGCCCTGGATTTCACCGACCAAAGCCGGGGCAAGCTGCTCTACCCCCAGGCCGAGGAGCTGGCCCACGACCTGCTGGCTCGTTTGGAATCCGTGCCCGGGGTGAAGCGCGCCGCCGTGAGCGGGGAAGTGCGCCGCCGCCTCGAAACCATCGAAACCGTGCTGCTGGTAGCCGCCACCGAGTCGCCCGCCGCCGTGCACGGGCTGCTGGGTAGTGTGGAGGGCCTCACGCCCGACCCGCGCCGCAGCGGCCCGTTTGCCTGGCGCGGCACGGCCACGGCCTCGGGCGTGAAAGTGGAGGTGCGCCTGGCGGCCCCGGCCGATTTTATCAACCAGCTGCTGCTCACCTCGGCCACCGACGCCCACCTGACCGGGGCCCTGACCGAAGAGCTGCTGCCCGGCCAGCCGGCCAGTCTGCGCCAGTGGCTCAAGCGCGAGCAGTTTGCCCAGGAGGCCGACCTTTACACCCGCGCCGGCCTGCAATACGTGGAGCCCGAGCTGCGCGAAGGCCTCTGGGAGTTGCCCCTGGCCCGCGCCAACCAGCTGCCCCGCCTGCTGGAAGACGCCGACCTGCGCGGCTCCCTGCACAACCACAGCACCTACTCCGACGGCAGCCACAGCCTGCGCGAAATGGCCACCTTCCTGCAGGGCCAGGGCTACGAATACCTCGGCATCTGCGACCATTCCCAGGCCGCCCACTACGCCAACGGCCTGCCCGTGGAGCGGGTGCGCCAGCAGCACCAGGAAATCGACCTGCTCAACCAGGAGCTGGCCCCGTTCCGCATCTTTAAGGGCATCGAGTCGGATATTCTCTCCGACGGCTCCCTCGACTACCCGCCCACGGTGCTCGAAACCTTTGATTTCATTGTGGCCTCGGTGCACTCCAACCTCCGGATGGACGAGCGCAAAGCCACGGCGCGGGTACTGCGGGCCATCGAAAACCCCTATACCACCATGCTGGGCCATCCCACCGGCCGCCTGCTGCTGCGCCGCGAAGGCTACCCCCTCGACCACAAAGCCGTCATTGATGCCTGCGCCAAGCACCAGGTCATCATCGAAATCAACGCCAACCCCTGGCGCCTCGACCTCGACTGGCGCTGGGTGCATTACGCCCTGGAACAGGGCGTGCAGCTGAGCATCAACCCCGACGCCCACCACACCAACGGCTACGCCGACATGCGCTACGGCGTATTCATGGGCCGGAAAGGTGGCCTGACCCGCGCCATGACCTTTAACACTAAAACCGCCGCGGAAGCCGCCGACTACTTCGCCCGTCGCAAAGCCAATATCAAGCCCCCGCTGGAGTTTAAGGATTCGTTGTTTGGGTAGGGTAGGCTGGGTGAGTGAAGAAGAACGTCATACCGAGCTTGCCGAGGAATCTCGCGGGCTGATGTTGCCAAAGTAATCTTGTCATCAGGTTACCAGTACAACGTCAGCCCGCGAGATTCCTCGGTAAGCTCGGTATGACATTCTTTTTGACTGGCAACTAACAACTGACAACGGGCAACCGATATGAAAATCCTTATTCTGCGCTTTTCTTCCATTGGCGACATTGTGCTGACTACGCCGGTTATCCGGGCCGTGAAGCAGCAGGTGGCCGGCGCGCGGGTGCACTTTGCCACCAAGCCGGCCTTCCGGGGCATCGTGGAAAACAATCCGTACGTAGACCGGGTGCACTGCCTGAGCGGGAGCCTGGGCGAGCTGGTGGCCGAGCTCAAGGCCGAGCAGTTCGATTTCGTCATCGACCTGCACCGCAACCTGCGCACCACCCTGCTGAAGCTGCGGCTGGGCGTGCAGTCGGCCAGCTTCGATAAGCTCAACCTGCGCAAGTGGCTGCTCGTGAACGGGAAGCTGAATTTCCTGCCCCGCGTGCATATTGTGGAGCGCTACCTGGCCGCCGCCGCCCCGCTGGGCGTGCACGACGACCAGCGGGGACTGGATTATTTCATTCCCGCTCCCGACGAGGTAGCGGTGGCCGCCGTGCTGCCGCCCGCCTTTCAGCACGGCTACGTGGCCTTCGCCATCGGGGCCCAGCACGCCACCAAGCGCCTGCCGGTGGAGCGTATTATTGAGCTGTGTGGACTGCTGCGCCAGCCGGTGGTGCTGCTCGGTGGTCCCCTCGACGAAAGCACCGGCCACGTGGTGGAAGCCGCCTTCGACGCCGGCGTGGCCGCCTCGCCGCCCGTCCCGGGCCGTATTCCTGATAGCCCCTCGTATTTTCCGCCCGTCCCGGCCACGCCGGGTCCCCAGACTATCATCTACAACGCCTGCGGGAAGTTCAACCTGAACCAGTCGGCCTCGCTGGTACGGCAGGCCCGGCTGGTAGTCAGCCACGATACCGGCCTGATGCACATTGCGGCCGCCTTCCAAAAGGAAATTCTGAGCGTGTGGGGCAACACCGTGCCCGAGTTCGGCATGTACCCCTACCGCACCGAGTTCCGGGTGCTGGAAGTGCCCGGCCTCGCGTGCCGGCCGTGCTCCAAAATCGGCTACGAGCAATGCCCCCAAGGCCACTTCCGCTGCATGCGCGATATCCGCTTTGACCTGGAAGGGTAGGCGCTACGGATTACGGTGAAAAAAGTTTGATAGGTCAGTACGTTTATTTGCTAAGTACAATAAGGCGGCCTTACATTTGAGGCAATCTGATCCGGCAGAATCCTTCGTTTTTCATTTTTTACTTTTTCGGTCTATGAAGCTTTTTACGCGTCGTTTTCTATCGTTTGCTTTACTGGGGCTCTGGCTCACGGCCTGCGGGCCGAGCATTTATATGGCGCAGGATTTCCGCTCCTACGCTCCCAAGCACAAGACGGTGGCCATTCTGCCCGCTGCCGTAACCATGCAGCTGCGGCCCAACTAGGCTCGCAATACGTCGGCCGAGCAGCTCACCAGACTGGAGCAGCAGAGCGGTGTGGATTTTCAGGAGCGCATTTATGCCTGGCTGCTGCGCCGCTCCACCGACCGCGGCTATACCGTGCGGTTTCAGGATGTAATGCAAACCAACTCCCGCCTGCGCGAAAGTGGAATTCCCTATTCGGAGCTGCGTAGTTACTCCCCCCAGGAACTGGCCAAGCTGCTGGGAGTAGATGCAGTGCTGACGACCAGCGTGCGCACGAGCAAGCCCATGAGCGACGGGGCTGCCGTAGCCGTGGGGCTGCTGGTGGGGGCCTGGGGCGCCACCAACCAGGCCAATATCACCGTCAACATCCACGAGTCGGATGAGGGTAAGCTGTTGTGGAAGTACGACTACGCCGCCGCGGGCTCGGTTGGAAGCTCCACCGAGGGCATGGTAAATGCGCTGATGCGTAACGCTTCCAAGAAATTCCCCTACACGCCCAAGTCCTGAGGCTGTTTTCTGCCTGATCAGCAGCCCGCCTTACCGGCGCTACCACAAACGACCGCCCCGCCAGTAGCCGGGGCGGTCGTTTGCCGTATAAAGGGCTGGTGCGGTACTGGAGGGCGAAATAATTCGGGATATATTTGTGTATTCCCGCTACTGTTCTCTGCCCGATACACCCGCCGGTGGTGGGTGCTTCGTTTCGTTGCTTATGTCATTTGCCGCTGCCCCCTTGCCCATTCTCACGCGTTTGCGGCAGGAAACCCGTCCGGCCCACGAGGCCCTGGAGCAGCAGGAGTTCAACCGGGCCTTGGGCGCGGGCACGCTCACCGCAGCCGTCACGCACCGCTTTCTGGCCAAGCTCTACGGCTTCGTGGTTCCTTATGAAGAGCAGCTGCGCCAACACGCCGCCGAGTTCGGGCCGGAGTGGGAGCTGGAGCGCCGCGCCCGCGCCCACTTGCTGCGCCAGGATCTGCCCCACGCCGATGAGCTCCCGCTGGCTTCCAACCTGCCGCCTCTGCGCACGCGCGCCCAGCTGCTGGGGGCCTTGTACGTCATGGAAGGCTCCACCCTGGGCGGCCAGGTAATTGCCCGCCAGCTGGCCAAAAACGGCATCCCGGCCCGGGCCTACTTCAGTGGCCACGCCGAGCAGACCGGCCCGCTCTGGAAATCGTTCACCAGCCTGCTGACCGAAGCGGCCACGTCCGAGCTGGCCGACGACATCGTGGCCTCCGCCACCCTTACTTTTCAACGCCTGCACCAATGGATCGAATCGGACAACGCCTGACGGATGAAAGCCTGCTGGGCCAGCCCGTTACGCTTACCAACTGCGACCGGGAGCCCATTCATATTCCCGGTTCCATCCAGCCCTACGGGTTTATGCTCTGCCTCGATCCGCGCACCCAACGGGTGGTGCAGGCCAGCGCCAATACCCGGGCCATGACCGGAGTGGCCGCCGAGGACCTGATCGGGCAGGAGCTGTCGGTTTTCTTTCCGGAAGAGCGCCTGCGGGAATTGGCGGCGCAGTGGGTGACGCTCACTGAGAGCCACCGCCTGCAGGGCGTGCGCCTGAGCCAGTTGCCCGGCCAGCCCTATTTTAAGCTCATTCAGCACCGCTTCGATGGGCTGCTGTGGCTGGAGTTCGAGCCGGTGGAGCCGGCCGCTTCGGGCCCCCTGGATCTGCCTTCCCTCAACGAAGCCCTGGGCCAGATGCTGGGCGCCGGCTCAGTGCAGGAGTTCTGCCAGCACGCCGTGGAGCAGATCAGCAGCATTACCGGCTTCGACCGGGTGATGCTGTACCGTTTCGCCGAGGATGAGAGCGGGGAAGTAGTGGCCGAGGTGCACGCGCCCGGCCTGGAGCCCTTCCTGGGCCTGCGCTACCCGGCCACCGATATTCCGCAGCAGGCCCGGGCCATGTACCTGCGCAGCTGGCTGCGCTTCATTGCCGACGTGAACTACGCGCCCGCCCCGCTGGTGCCGGTACGCACGCCCTCCACCGGCCGCCCGCCCGACATGACGTACGCCGTGCTGCGCAGCGTATCGCCGATTCACGTGCAGTACCTGCAGAACATGGGCGTGCAGGCTTCCATGAGCGTGTCGCTGATCCGGGACGGTAAGCTCTGGGGCCTGATTGTGTGCCATCACAACACGCCTCGCCTGGTGAGCTACGAGCTGCGCGACCTGTGCCAGTTCATCGGCAAAACGTTCTCCTCGCTGCTCAAAAGCAAGGAGCAGACTGAGGATTACCAGTACCAGCTGCGCCTGCGCGAAACCCAGGCCCGCCTGTTCGGGCTCCTGGCCGAAATGCCCGATTTCCGCCGGGCCCTCTACGAGCACGCGCCCACCGTAATGGATCTGTTCCGCTGCGGGGGCGTGGCCGTGTGTTTCGATAAGCAGATTGCCACGCTCGGGGCCACGCCTAGCCAGCCGGAACTGGTCCAGCTTCTGGCGTGGCTGCGCACGCACGCGGGCCCAGACGTGTTTCACACCAATTCCTACGCCCGCCTCAACCCGGCCGGGGCAAAGCTGCGGGCCACGGCCAGCGGCGTCATGGCTATCTGCCTCGATCAGCAGAACGGCGACTACCTCATCTGGTTTCGGCCCGAAGTAGTGCAGCAGGTTACCTGGGCGGGGCGGCAGCAGAAAGCCGAAACGTTGCGCGACGGGGAAATCTTCCTCTCGCCCCGGCAGTCGTTTGCTGCCTGGAGCGAATCAGTGGAGAATACGGCCGAGGCCTGGCGGCCCCTGGAGGTGGAAGCGGCCCGGGAGCTGCGCCTGCGCATTGCCGACATCCGCCTCAAGATGTTCAACGAGATGGAAACCCGGGCGGCCGCGCTGGGTCGCCTTAACCACGAGCTGGAACGCAGCAATGAGGAGCTGGACTCCTTTGCCTACGTGGCTTCCCACGACCTCAAGGAGCCCCTGCGCGGCATTCATAACTACTCCCTGTTCCTGCTGGAAGACTACGCCGACAAGCTGGATGCCGACGGCGTGGAAAAGCTCCAGACCCTGATTCGGCTCAGCAAGCGCATGGAAAACCTCATCGAGTCGCTGCTGCAGCTCTCACGGGTGGGCCGCCTGGAACTGGAGCCGCGCCCGGTGCCGGTGGGGAAGGTGCTGCACGAAGTGCGCGACACGCTGGAGGTAAGTCTGCGCGAAACCAACACGGCCCTGATAGTGGAAACCGACCTGCCCGTGGTGCTGGCCGACGAAGTACGCCTGCGGGAAGTGCTGCACAACCTGCTCACCAATGCCATGCGCTACAACGATAAGCCCCACCCCTACGTATGGGTGGGGGCCGCCCCCGCCCCGGTGCAGGGGCCGCGCGGACTGACGCCGGAGGGCTTCTGTACCCTCTACGTACGCGACAATGGCATCGGCATCGACCCCAAGCACCACGAGAATATCTTCCGCATTTTCAAGCGCCTCCACGGCCCGAACAAGTACGGAGGCGGCACCGGGGCCGGGCTGGCCATTGTGAAGAAGATGATTGAGAAGATGGGTGGCCAGATTTGGGTTGACTCCGCTGCAGGCCAGGGGGCCACGTTTTATTTCACCGTTCCAACGCCGCACTAACTTGAATACCACTGCCATCAAGCCCATTCTCATCGTAGAAGACAGCGCCGAAGACTTTACGGCGCTGGGCCGGGCCTTTCGCAAACACGCGCTGCAAAACCCGGTGCTCCGCTGCGAAGACGGCGAGCAGGCCCTTGAGTACCTCCGCGGCCACGGTCGCAAGGTGGGCTGGCCCCAGGTGTTGCCCGCTATTATTCTGCTGGACCTGAACATGCCCGGCCTCGACGGCCGCGACGTGCTGGCCGCCATCAAGCAGGATGAGCACCTGCAGGCCATTCCGGTAGTCATTTTCACGACCTCGGCCAACGCCAAGGATATTTCGTCCTGTTATCAGCTGGGGGCCAACAGCTACCTGACCAAGCCCATCGGCTATGCCGAACTGGAGGAAAAGGTGCGGCTGATTGTCCATTACTGGCTCGAAGCCTCCGAACTGCCGGCCTGATTGCCCACCCTACGCGCGCGCCTGTGAAAAAAATTTTGCTGGTTGATGATAACGAGGCCGACCGGATGTTGTACCGCCGCTTCCTGAAGCGGCAGCAGGGAGAGGAGAGGCTGGATTTTCGGGAGGCTTGCTCGGGAGAGGAAGCCTTCGCCCTGTTTCAGGAATACCAGCCCGATTGCGTGTTGCTGGATTACAACCTGCCCGATATGACGGGCATGGACATTCTGCATGGACTGCAGCAGCAGCGTCCCGTAACGGAACTGTGCGTTATCATGATTACTGGCGGGGGCAGCGAAACGGTAGCGGCCCGCGCCCTCAACGCGGGGGCCTGCGACTATCTGGTGAAGGGGGCCTTCGATCAGGAATTGCTCAGCAAAACGGTACACTACGCCATCGAAAAAAACGAGTGGCGCCAGTACCAGGCCCGTTACCACGCGGAATTAGAAGCCGTTAACCACCAACTGCGCGACTCACTCAACAGCCTGCAGCAGGTCAAGCGGGAGCTCGACGACAAGAACGAGGCGCTGGTACTGGCGCATGAGCAGCAAAAGCGGCAGAACGAGGCACTCGACAGCATTAACCAGCAACTGGCTTACACCAACGCCAACCTCGACAACTTCGTGTACGCCGCCTCGCACGACCTGCGCCAGCCCGTGCACAACCTGCGCGGCTTGTTTGAAGAGCTGCGGCGCACCACCCCGGCCGCTCCCGACCCCGATCAGGCCCAGCTATTCCACCTGATGGATACCTCCCTGCGGGCCCTGACTACCACCATCGACGACCTTTCCTCGGCCGTGCAGGAGCAGCGCCAGCCCGGCGAGGAGCCCACCCGGCAGGTAGCCCTGACGGACGTAATGGAAGAAGTTAGCCAGGCCCTGCAAACCCAGATGGTGGCCACTCAGGCCCGCATCCTGACCGATTTTGATCCTCAGCCCGCCGTGCTTTACGCCCGCACTAACCTGCGCACGATTCTGCTGAACCTGGTTGCCAACGCCATTAAGTACCGCCGCCCCGCCGTACCGCCCGAAGTAAGGGTGCGCAGCCTGCTCGTGGATGGAAACCCTGTGGTGGAAGTGGAGGATAACGGCCTGGGCATCGATTTGGACCGCCACGGCCCGGAGTTGTTCCAGCTGTTTCGCCGCTTCCATCCCGAGGTAGAAAACGGTACCGGCGTGGGCCTGTTCCTGGTCAACCGCTTGGTGCAAACTGCTGGCGGCCGCGTAGAAGTCGAGAGCCAGCCCGGTGCCGGCAGCACCTTCCGCGTGTACCTGAAGCGGTGAACGGCCGGACGGTTAGATGGCGGGACAGCCGGATTGATGCCACGCGACACCACGTGCCAGTTGCTCTTCCTGCCTGCAGCACAAGGCCCTGAACAAAGCAAATGCCCCTGACGTAGGCTCGTCAGGGGCATTTTTGATGGAACGACGTTCTTGTGGGAGAGGCAGTGCGGCCAGGTGGCAGCTGCTTAAAGTGGCCGGTAATTCAGCCATGCAACCATCCCGCAATTCAGCCATTTCCTGCCTTAGCCAATCTTATCGAAGCCGCAGTAGGAGTGGAGGGCGGCGGGCAGGCGGATGCCCTCGGCGGTCTGGTTGTTTTCGAGCAGAGCGGCCACGATGCGGGGCAGGGCCAGGGCCGAGCCGTTGAGCGTGTGCAGCAGCTGAGGTTTGCCGGTTTCGGGGCGGTAGCGCAGCTTGAGGCGGTTGGCCTGGTAGGTTTCGAAGTTCGAGGCCGAGCTTACTTCCAGCCACCGCTGCTGGGCGGCGCTCCACACTTCCAGGTCGTAGGTGAGGGCCGAGGTAAAGCCCATGTCGCCGCCGCAGAGGCGCAGCACCCGGTAGGGCAGCTCCAGCTTCTGCAGCAGCCCTTCAATGTGGGCCACCATGCCTTCGAGGGCTTCGTAGCTGTGCTCTGGCTGGGTGATTTGCACTATTTCTACCTTATCGAACTGGTGCAGGCGGTTGAGGCCGCGCACGTGCGCGCCCCAGGAGCCGGCCTCGCGGCGGAAGCAGGGCGTGTAGCCCGCGTTGCGGATGGGCAGCTGCGCGGGAGCAATGATGTCGTCGCGGTAGAGGTTGGTGATGGGCACCTCGGCCGTCGGAATCAGGTAAAGGTCGTCGGCAGTGGCGTGGTACATCTGGCCCTCCTTGTCGGGCAGCTGGCCGGTGCCGTAGCCCGAGGCCTCGTTGACCAGAATCGGGGGCTGAATTTCGGTGTAGCCGGCCGCGCGGGCTTCATCGAGGAAGAAATTGATGAGGGCCCGCTGCAACCGCGCGCCCTGGCCTTTGTACACCGGAAAACCGGCGCCCGTAATCTTGTTGCCCAGCGCGAAATCGATGATGTCGTACTGCTCAATCAGGTCCCAGTGGGGCTTGGCGCCGGCGGGCAGCTCGGGCTTTTGGCCTACTTCGCGCACTACCTCGTTGTCGTCGGCCGAGCGGCCGGCCGGCACGCTGTGGTGGGGCAGGTTGGGCAGCTTGTAGAGCACCTGCTGTAACTCTTTTTCCACCTCGGCCAGCTCCTCCGTATGCGCTTTGGTTTGCTGCTTAAGCTCGGCGGTGCGGGCCTTGAGCGTCTCGGCCCCGGCTTTGTCGCCGCTCTTCATCAGGCCCCCAATCTGGCGGGCCAGCTCGTTGGCTTCGGCCTGGGCCTGATCGTGGCCGGTTTGCAGATCCTTGCGGCGCTGATCCAAGGCGAGAATGGCCTGCACGTCGGCCTCGGCCGTGGCATAATGGCGTTTGGCGAGCCCGGCCAGGACGGCGGCGGTTTGTTCTTTGAGGACGGAAACTTGCAGCATAGGGGCAGAATACGCGAGATGGAATGCCCAAAAATAGCCGTTTGATTCGGGAGATACCGCAGCCCCGGGGCCGGTACGCGTAAAATCATGCGCCCAGGACCGGTGTAGCCCCGCAACGGTTCGGGTCCGAATGGGGTTTGATCCGAATATGACCGGGCTAACCGGCTGGCATCCCGTATCCTTCGGGCCGGTTGCTGCGTAAAGAAAGCCGGGCTGTAAAATCCGTTGTCTGATTTGGCAGTTCCCGCGTATTACGCTAACATTGCACATACAAGTCGGCTCTGGCCGGCGGGCCCGTTAGCATTTGAGTACCGCGCCCCGCCCGTAAGTTGCCCCGCGCTAGTCGGCTTCACCCTCGGTTTTACTTCTCGCCTCTCTCTGCGTCAGGCACCGCGTCGCGGCTGCCTTTTGTGCCCGGAATGGCCCCAGCCCCTTTCTACGTGGGTCTCGCGCGGCCCTGCCCCCCCCTTTTGCCCCACAGCTTATATGTACACTATTGACGAGTTGAAGGACCGTTTACTGTCCGAACTAAAGGAAATTGCCGAAACTCAGAAGGTGGGCAACTTCAAAAAGCTCAGCAAGCAGGATCTGATTTACAAGATTCTCGACCACCAGGCCATTGCCCCGGCGGCCGCTAAGCCCGCTCCCAAGTCCGCCCCGGAAGCATCCGCCCCGAGTGAGGCACCCGCGCCCGCCGCCAAAGCAGCGCCGGCGGCCAAAAAAACGGCTTCCCGCACCACGGCTTCCCGTGCCGCCAGTCCGCGCACGGCGGCGGCCCGAAGCAAAGCAGCCGTAGCCGAAGCGCCGGCCGAAGTTCCCGCCGCTCCGGTGGCGGCCGAAACGCCAGCAGCTCCGGTAGCGGCGGCGCCCGCTCCGGCCGTGGCCGCCCCGAACGCCCCGGCCGCCGAAACTACTGCCCCGCCCGCCGCCCCGGCCGAAACAGTGGCGCCCGCTCCGGACGCCGCCGCCGACTCGTCGGAGGTCGAAACGGACCGCCCCGTTAAGCTCTACCAGCGCCCCGAGCGCCGCACCCGCACCGACCGCGCCGGCCGGCCTATTGCCGCCACGCCTCTTGCTGATACCGACGTAGCGCCCGCCCCCGTGCCGGCCCCGGAAGTGGAAACGGCCCCCGAGCCGGCCCGTGACGCCGCCCTCGCGCCGCGCCGCGCCGACCAGCCCCGCGTGTTCCGTGAGGGCCGCGAGTACCGGGCCGAGCAGCCCCCCCGGGAAGGCCGCTCTGACCAGTCGCGCCCCGACAATAACGGCCGCAACGACCAGCTCCGCGCCGATCAGCCCCGGGAAATGCGCAACGACCAGCCCCGCAACGACCAGCCCCGCAACCTGCGCGACGGCAGCCGCCCCGACGGCCGCGAGATGCGTGAGCAGCGCCGTGAGGAGCGCTACGCCGCCCGCGAGCTGGCCCGCCAGCAACGCCTGGCCGAGCGCCAGAACAACGGCGGCGAAGTAGCCCGCGCCGACCGGCCCGACCGGAATGACCGCCAGGACCAGCAGCAGCAGCAACGGGCGCCCAAGCAGCCGGAAATGGATATCGTGATTCCCGGCGACGGTACGCTGGAAATGATGCCCGATGGCGGCTACGGCTTCCTGCGCAGCCCTTTCTACAACTACCTGGCCTCGCCCGACGACATCTACGTGGCCCCGCAGCAGGTGAAGCAATTCGCCCTCAAGGCCGGCGACACGGTGAAAGCCACCATCCGGCCGCCCCGCGACGGGGAGAAATACTTTGCCCTCGTGAGCGTGCAGGGCGTGAACGGCCGCTCGGTGGAAGAAGCCCGGGACCGAATTCCGTTCAACAACCTGACCCCACTCTTCGCCGAAGAACGCCTCAAGCTGACCACCAAATCGGCCCAGTACAGCACCCGGATTCTCGACCTTTTCGCGCCCATCGGCAAGGGCCAGCGGGGCCTGATTGTGGCTCAGCCCAAAACCGGTAAAACGGTGCTGCTCCAGGAAATTGCCAACGCCATTTCCGAAAACCATCCCGAGGTGTACCTGATGATTCTGCTCATCGACGAGCGGCCGGAAGAGGTGACCGACATGGCCCGCACCGTGAAGGCCGAAGTGCTCAGCTCCACCTTCGACGAAACGGCCGACCGCCACGTGAAAATTGCCACCATCGCCCTCGAAAAGGCCAAGCGCCTCGTGGAGTGCGGTCATGATGTGGTGATTCTGCTCGATTCGATTACCCGCCTCGCCCGCGCCTACAACACGGTACAGCCCGCCTCGGGCAAAATCCTCTCGGGCGGTGTGGATGCCAACGCCCTGCACAAGCCCAAGCGTTTCTTCGGGGCGGCCCGCAACGTGGAAGACGGCGGCTCGCTTACCATCATTGCCACGGCCCTCATCGAAACCGGCTCCAAAATGGACGAGGTTATCTTCGAGGAATTCAAAGGCACCGGCAACATGGAACTGCAGCTGGACCGCAAGCTGGCTAACAAGCGCATCTTCCCCGCCATCGACGTGCCGGCCTCCGGTACCCGCCGCGAAGACCTGCTCATGAGCAAGGACGAGCTCAACCGCATCTGGGTGCTGCGCAAGTTCATGTCGGACATGACGGCCTCCGAAGCCATGGAGTTCCTCAAAGACCGCATGAAAGGCACCAAGGACAACGAAGAATTCCTGCTGGCCATGAACGGCTAAGCAGCCGGATGCTCAATAAAAAAAAGAGGCCCGTTTCGCACTGCGCGAAACGGGCCTCTTTGTGCTCTGTCTCGATATTGAGCGGCTACTGCCGGACGAAGCGCTGCACGTTATGCTGGCCGTTGCTGGTGAATTTCAGGAAGCAGAGCCCGGCGGGAACCTGCGGAATATTGCGGAGGCAGCCGTGCCGGGGGGCGCGCCCGGTCTGCACCCGGCGCAGTGCCCACCGCAACCTTCGCCGTGGTACCTTTGCCCCATGCAGCCCCAACCCGACCGCCCCGAACTTCTCTATATCTCCGATCCGCTCTGCGCCTGGTGCTACGGCATGAGCCCCGTTATCGAGCGGGTGCAGCAGGAGTTTGCCGGCCGCCTCGACGTGTCGGTGCTGTGCGGGGGCATGTTTACCGGGCCGGAAGTGACTCCCATCGGGGCCGATTGGCCGCTCATGAGTGGGGCCCTGGCGCAGGTTACGCAGGTGACGGGGGCCACGTTCGGGGCGGCATTCCGGGCCCTGGGCGCGGCCGGCCGCTACGTGCAGGACTCCGAGCCGCCCTGCCGGGCCATTCACGCGTTCCGGCAGCTACGCCAGGAGTTGGCGGCCCGGTTTGCTCACCAGGTGCAGCAGGCCTACTTCCAGGACGGGGCCGACCTCAACGATGCGGCCACCTACGCCGCGCTGGTGGCGCCCTTCGGCATTGAGCCGGCCGAATTCCGCCAGCGGCTGGCCTCGCCCGAGGTGGTACGGGGCACCGAGCTGGAATTCGCCGCCGTGGCGAAAATCGGGATTCAGGGCTTTCCCACCAGCATTCTGCGCGTCGGCTCCCAGGGTTTCGTGCTGGCCCGCGGGTACCAGCCCTACGCCACCTTCGCCGATGGCCTGACGCAGGCGCTGGAACAAGCCGGGAGCTGAGCTTTCCAGCGCCGTATCCGAGCCATGAATGAGTAGCAGCAGTAGCAACGTGACCTCTGCGGTTCGCGCCCCCGCGCCGTTTCAACAATTCCGAACCGCACGGGGCGCGAACTACCAGGTTCGCGCTACCGTGCTACTGGGCGAATGGCGCCCGGCCGGACAGGCTAGCTGCCGAGGCCGGGCAGTTGCACCACTTGCCGGGTACCGGGCGCGTAGGCAATGCGGCGGCGGTCTTCTTTGCCCACCAGATACACAAAGCCCACCGCATCCGGGCGCTGCTGAAGCTCGGTCCAGGTGGGGCGGTCGGCGCCGCCTTCCTGATAAGCATCTTTGGGGGTGAGGGCCGGCTGGCGGAAGTTTTTGTCGGCGAAGAATTCATCCATGCGGCGGCGGATGTAGGCTTCGCGCTCGGCCGGCGTCACGGTTGGGGTCTGCATCTCATACGCCAGGCTGGCCTCCAGGTCGGCGGGCGTCAGCATCTCGCGGAAGATTACCTGGCCGCTGGCGTCGGTGATGGTGAACGTAAGCTGGCCGGTGAGCACGTCCCGGCCGCGTAGCGTCAGCTCGAACTCGTCGGGGGAGGCGGGGGCCGAAAACACGTGGCGGCGGCGTACCGTTTTGAGCGTGTCGGCCAGCGGATCAGCGAGGCTGGCGCGGGCCGTATCCAGGGGTTCGGGGCGGGCGGCCGCGGCCGCCGGGGCCGCCGCCGGATCGGCGGACTGGGGGGCATCGGGGGCGGAGCAGGCGGCCAGCAGACCGAGAGCGGGCAAAAACAGCGCAATTCGCATAGCGGAAAGTCGGAGGTAAATCAGGGCGGTCTACGCGGTGTGGGGGCCGGCTGTTGGGCGGGGGTTACCAGAGCAGCATCAGGATAAACGCCGCACTCATGCACACCGACGACACCTGGTTCATGCGCATGGTGTGCTCGAAGTCGGCGGCGGCGGGGTTCAGCCACACGGCCCGCGCCCAGCGGCCAAACAGCACCACCACCGGCCCGGTAGCGGCCAGAAACACCAGCAGATGGCGCGTTTCCTGACGCACCCACAGCGTGTAGGCCAGCACCGCCGCCCCCGCCAGCAGCCCGCCGGCCGCAAACACGAACGTGCCCCGGATACCCAGCCGCAGGCTAAGCGTCCGGTCGCCGCGGCGGGCGTCTTCCTGGTGCTGGTATACCTGCGTGAGCGGGTAGGAGCCGCACAGAAACAGGCTGCTCACCAGGGCCAGCAGCAGGTTGGTGGGCTCGGTGAGGCGGGCATAATCGGCGCCCACGCCCACCTGGGTCATCAGAAAGGTGTAGGCGCCCTGAAACACCACCACCACGGCCGTGCTCAGCAGCGGGTACTTTTTCAGCCGGATGCCCTCGTAGCTGTAGGCCTTGGACACCAGCAAATACACCAGCACCAGCACCCCAAACCACGGACTCAGCAGCCCGGCGCCCAGCACCGCCAGCGCATCGAAGGCATAGACCAAATGCAGCAGCTCCTCCGAAACTTTCGGCGGGCTTTTCAGGCCCCCGATGCTGCCTTCGTCGCGGTCGTAGTAGGAGTTGTAGCCGTTGGAGGCGGGGTAGGCCAGCAGGTGGAGCACCACGAACACGCCCACCGCCCGCCCCAGGCTCAGCGGCTCCCGCAGGGCGCTCAGCCCAAACCAGAACACCGGCATCAGGTACACCGAAAACGGAATCCGGAGCAGCGGCAGCGCTTTCTTGTACTTCGTAATCAGCAAGCAGTGAGGTGGAATTGGGGGTGAGAACCGGTGGTCGGCCAGGCCGGTGTTGAAGTCTGCTGCGCGGTGCTTGGCGCCAAAGAAGCCCCAAGTACTCATTCCTGCGCGTCAATTACTAATTGTCAGCCGGTACGCCAATCAGGTAGGTGACCTGCGGACCCCACCAGTGGCGCACTTTGCCGGCCTCCCAGCGGAAGGTCCCCTGGGGGTCGGCGCGGCGGGCGAGGGCGCGGAGCTGGTCTGGTGGGTACATGCGCAGGATGCTCACGCACCCGTCCCAGATGGTAAAAAGCGGAATCAGGGGCAGCGCGTACGTGAAGAGCAGCCGGCTGAACCGGAACGGCCGGATAAACGGCGTGATGAGCAGCTGGGCCACCGGTAGCACCGTTACGGCCAGCAGCAGCTCGGTCCAGTGCTTGCCGGCCCCCTCGAATACGCCAATGCCGGTGCGCTGGCGCACGGCATCGGCCAGCAGGGCCTCGGCGGCGGCGGGCGGAAAGTGATGAAAGGCGGAGAAGACCGTGCGAAAACCCGTCAGGCCGGCGGGGACGGCCGTGGCGTCAACCGGCAGGGGCTCGAATTCCAGGCCCGGGTTGGCGGCGCGCAGGGCCTGCCAGGCCGCGGGCTGGGGGTAGAGGTCGGTGAGGCAGACGCGGGCTGCCGGCTGCCCCGTGGCGCGCAGACGGCGCAGCACCCCCGCCGTGCCGCCGCCCGCGCCGGCGCAGAGTTCCAGGATGCGGGTTTGCCGGGTCTGGCTTAGTGCTTCGGCCAGCAGGGGAACCACGGGCTGGTAAGTACCCAGGGCCGAAATCATGAACCGCAGATACTCCATCATGCCCGCCCGAATCACGTTCGGAAACCAGGGCAAATCTTCGAACTCAAACAGCTGGCAGCGAAGCTTCATGTCCCGTCCTTACGCAACCAGTGCCGTAATGGCTGAGGTCCGATTCGGAGGAAGGCGGTTGGGGCAGTAGTTAGCGGGGGGCACCTACCTGCCGGGCCGGGCCATAAAGCCAGAGCACCGTAAGTACCGCCGCCAGCCAGTACGGTACCGACAGTGGCAACAACTCCGTCAGCGACTCGAGGGGTACGAAAGCCAGCAGCAACTGACTGGCCAGCAAAAAGAACAGCGTAACGCCCAGCAAAGCCATGGAGCGGCGCGACCAGCCCGTGCGCAGCACGTTCATGAGCGTGAAAAACGGCACGGCCAACGGCACAATGGCCAGCGAAGCCAGCGCCGCAGTGAGGCCAACCATCAGGGCAATGGAGTAATCTTCCAGCCGGTCGGAGGCAAAATCCAGCAGCAGCCACAGCGTGCCTCCCAGATTGCTCAGTAGCCACATAATCAGGGTGCGGGTAACGGTAGAATAGTTGGCCGAAGAGTAGGATATTTCCATGTAAATAAGGGCTTAAAGTGAAAAGTGTATCCCCGCCAGTCAGCGCAAGGGGAGAAGTGAACCGCCTTTCGCCAGGCAAAGCATGATTCAACCTACGGCGGGTTAGTTCCGGTCGGATTGTATTTATTCGATTCTTTAATGGGATGTAATAGTCTCAAAATGAGGAGGCTTTCCGGACCTGCTAATCCCGTGGGGCAGTCTGCTGCTACCGTTTCCAGTGCCCGTCAACTCCACGAAGTACCAGAATGGGAAGCCCGGTGCCGCCGGCTAAGGGCCGATCAGGAGGCGGAGAGCCGGAAAAAAAACAGATACCTATTTGGAAAGAGCCGCGAAGTTTGATTGCTTTGCATTACAAAGTTCTTTAGAGATATGGCCAAGCCCACGACTGATCCCCTCGCCCAGCTCACCGAGATTCGCGCCATCATGGAGCGGTCGTCGCGTTTTATTTCGCTTAGTGGCCTGAGCGGGGTAGGGGCGGGCGTGGTGGCGCTGGTGGGGGCCGGAGTGGGGCATTGGTACCTGAACCGGCAGTACCCAGATGCCGGGTACCTGCGCCTGCTCCAGAGCACGCCCGCCGAGCGGCGGCTGATTCTGCCGTTTCTGGTGCTGTTGGCCTGTGCCATCGTGGTAGCGGCCCTGGTGGTGGCCACGTACTTCACCCTGCGCCGCGCCCGCCGCGACGGGCAGCCGCTCTGGAGTGCCCTGGGCCGGCGCCTGGCCCTGAGTCTGGCCATTCCGCTGGTGGCGGGCGGCCTGTTCTGCCTGGCGCTGTTTGTGCAGGGGGCGGTGGGGCTGGTGGTGCCCGGGCTGCTGTTGTTCTACGGCCTGGCCCTGCTCAACGGCAGCAAGTACACCCTGGAAGAAATCCGCTGGCTGGGCCTGACCGAAATCGGGCTGGGGCTGGTGGCCGTGTTGCTACCCGGCTTCGGACTGGCGTTCTTTGCGCTCGGGTTCGGTCTGGGCCACATCGGCTACGGCCTGCTCATGTACAGCCGCCACGAAAGGTGAGGTGGTGAAATGGTGAGTTTGACGTTCAACGGTCATGCTTGCGTCATTTGCGCCACCTGCCTGATTCACGCCATCAGGCCCGCTGAACGCCAAACTCACCATCTCACCAATTCACCACCTCACCTTTGACCTCTTGAAGCACCTGATTCACACGCTCAATAAGGCTTTCGACAACCGGGTGCGGTTGGGCGTGATGGCTGTGCTCATGGCCAATGAGGTGGTCAGCTTCACGGAACTCAAGGAAGCCCTCGACCTGACCGACGGCAACCTGGCCAGCCACGTGGCGGCCCTGGAAAAAGCGGGTTACGTGAGCGTGAGCAAGCAGTTCGTGGGCAAGAAGCCGAACACGACCTACTCGGCTTCCCGGGAAGGCAAAACGGCTTTTCAGGAGCATCTGGCGACTTTGGAAAAACTGCTGCGGGGGTAAGCACTCTTTTTTTGTCTGTAAACTTTGAATTGCAAAGTTCTTTTAAACAATGATTGTATGACGATACTCACTGCTTCACTTCCCGCCGCGGCTGCGGCCGCCGTGCCGGTGCGCCGGCTCCTGGTACCGCTCACGACGCTCCAGAAACTGCTGATTCCGGCGGGCGCGGTGCTTTTCGACGGGTTGTTCTGGCACCGCGGGGCGGGTCTCAACCTGGCCCTGTACACGCTGTTTGTGCTGGGGGCCACCCTGGCGGGGCTGCCCCGGCACGCGGCGGTGTGGCACTCCGGCTACTTCCGGCTGCTGCTGGCGGGTACCCTACTGAGTGCGGGCGGCGTAGTCTGGTACGGGTCGGGGGCGGCCCAGCTGGCCTGCGTGGCTTCCCTGGTTATGCTGCTGGGCTTGGTGAACCAGCCCCACTTGCGGCTGCTGGCTTTTGCGTTGCTCACGGCGCTGGGCGGCGCGGCCCGGGCCCTGCCGGGGCTGTGGCCCTACCTGCGCCTGCCCCGGACCGGTACGGGCCGCTGGGCGCGCACCCGCTTTTACCTGCGCCTGCTGGTGCTGCCCCTCCTGATTCTGGGCGTGTTTCACGTGCTGTTCGTGCTGGCCAATCCGCGCTACTCGGCTCTGGTGGGGGCGGTGCTGGAGCGGCTGGGCGAGTGGCTGGCGGCCATCTGGCCGAATTTCTCCCTGGCTCACCTGCTGTTTTTTCTGCTCGGGCTCACGCTCACGGCCGGGGCGCTGGTCGTCGTGCCTTCTCACTTTTTTCAGGATCAGGAGTCGCGGTTTGGGGAGTTCGTGCGCCGGCAGCGCGACCGGGTGGCGTCCTTCAGGGTGCGCCGGCCCGATTTCCGGGCCCGGAGCCAGGGGGCGCTGGATCTGCGCAAGGAGTACCTGGCGGCCCTGGCCGTGTTCACGCTCGTCAACCTGCTGCTGCTGGTCGTCAACGTCATTGACGTACGCTGGATCTGGTTCGGCTTCGTGCCCGCCCCGGGCTTCGACCTGACCCAGTTTGTACACGAGGGGACTTACGTGCTCATTTTCAGTATTCTGGTGGCCATGGGCATTGTGCTCTGGTTCTTCCGGCGCAACCTCAACTTCTATTTGCCCGGGCTGCCGGTGCTGCGCTGGGGCGCTACGGTGTGGGTGATGCAGAACGCGGTGCTGGCCGTGTCGGTGGGGTTGCGCAACTACTACTACATCCTGCACACGGGCCTGGCCTACAAGCGTATCGGGGTGTACGGGTTTCTGCTGCTGACTTTTTTTGGCCTCCTGACGGTGCTGCTCAAGATCTGGCAGCGGCGCTCGGCCTTCGCTCTGGTGCGCCTCAACGGCCTGGCCGCCTACGGCCTGCTGGTACTGCTGGCCCTGGGCAACTGGGAAATCTGGATGGCCCGCTACAACCTCAACTCCCGCTTCCAGACCCTGGATTTGGGCTTCCTGCTCGAAATGCCCGCCCGGGTGCTGCCCGAGCTGGCCGCCCGCCAGCCCGTCCTCGACGGCATGCGCCGCATCATCATCAGCCCGCCCGGCAGCTACTACGAAACCACTGCCACCCCGGCCCAGGCCCGCGCCGCCATCCGGCACCGCCTCCGGCAATGGCGGCAGCAGTACCCGCGCACCGCCCACTGGCAAAGCTGGACCTACGCCGAGTCGGCGGCTTTTTCTTCAGCGGTTAGCCAATAGCCATTAGCTGTCGGCTTCGGTTCTGGTTATCCCACCCCTTCGCCTGCTGTCCTCAAAAAGGCTATCCGCTGTCAGCGGATAGCCAAAAGCTCAAAAGACATGGTTTTCTTCTTCACGTTCCTGGGCCTGATTTGGTGCCTGGGCAGCCTTACGGTTTTGGCCTTGTTGCTCACCTGGCGGGAGCGGGCGGCCACCGCGCCGGCCCGCACCCGCCGCCTGCTTACGGTGGTGCTGCCCGCCGCCGCCCTGTTGCTGGGCAGCCTGCTCTGGACCCTGGTCCACGTGATGCTGCTCTGGGGCCCGGGCGCGGCGGCCGTGGCGGGGCGCTGACTTTCTTCTGCCCAAGGTGGATATTAGGTTCTTCGATTAGTATGTCCAGGTGATAATGAGTCAGTTTAATCTTTCCGGTTCAATGTCCGACTTCCGATCGACTACCCACTGTTTACTAGTTGTCGCGGGAGCAATCCTGCTGCTGAGCTTATACCTAATGCTGCCTAAGGACCTACTAACCCAATCTACTTATGGAACAGGCTTGCTACTGCTGGTCGCCGGGCTGAATGTGCTGTTATTCCTAGAGGCTACGCGCCCGCTATGGCGTGGAATCCATCCAAATATCGGTCAGGATATAAGGCGGGTGCTGGTATTGGTGCCTTGCCTGCTGTTCCACCTCCTGACTCCGCCCGGTAGCCTGCTCCTGCTGCTGGCGCTAGCTCTGACTTGATCCTGCTTTTCCAAGTCCATCATGCTCAACCAAACTGCTTCTGCCCCCACTATCTCCCCCGGCCGCGGCTTGGCGGTGCTGCTGGCCGTCTGCGCCCTGCTCTGGACGTGGTGGCAGGTGCCCGGCTGGTACCGCCTCGGCTCCCGGGACGCGGCTGCCCTCGGGGAGCTGGTGCAGTGCTGGCAGCAGCCCTGGCTCCTGGCCCTGCTGCTGACCGTGGCCAACCTGGTGGTGCTCTACCGCGCCACGCTGCCCCTGGCCCTGCCCGCCGCCCCGGCCTCGCTGCTGGACCGGTCCCGCTACCTCGCGGATTTTGTGTTCTGGCTCTGCCTCGTGTTTCACCTGGCTAGTTTGGTTCTGCTGCTGCTCATCGGCAGCGGCGGGCTGGTCCCGGACCCGCTTTGGTTATGAGGCCGGCCGGAACGTGGGCGGAGCCGCTGGGTTGTTTCCTGTGGGCCGTGGTGAGGCCGGCGGTGCCCCGGCTGGGGTGGCTGGTGCTGGGAATCGCCCTATTGAGCTGGCTGAATCTGATTTTTCTGGAGGAACTGTGGCCGCATCATCCGCTGGCCGAAAGCTGGTTTGCTGGTTTGCTGCTGGCCTGTGGCTTCGGGCTGCCGTGGCTGGGGGCGCACACGGCTCAACGGGTGCGGCCCCACCTCCGGCAGCGGTGCTGGCGGGCGCTCTGGCAGCTGGCCGCCTGCGGAGCGTATGCAGTAGCCGCCATGTCGACGGGGCTGCTCGCACTCGGATTGTTGCTTGGGCTGCTGAACTAGCGCCAACATCCGGTGCCGTGCCCGCCTCGGCGGTCGGCTAATAGGGTATCACGATACGGCCCACCTGGCGGCCAGCCGGCCCGGCTCCGGCCCCCTGTTAGCATGACCGTAAGTACCAGCCCGCGCGCAACTGGTATATTTGCGGCTCCGTTGCCGGGTTGCCCGGCCGCGCCCGCCTCACTGCGCCCCGCATGTCCGCTTCCAAGCCGTCGAATACTCCGAATTCTTCTTCCCCAGTTCAGCCGGTCCGGCGCTGGCCCAACCGACTTTCCCGGCTGTTGTGGGCCGGTTTTACGCTGGGGGCGGGCCTGTTTCTGCTGTACCCGATTCTGGTGAGCATGAACTTCATGTTCCTGTTCGGCAAGTCGCCGAGCCTGGAGGAGCTGGAGAACCCGCGCGTGGAGCAACCCTCCCAGGTATTCACCGCCGATGGGGTGCTGCTGGGCCGCTACTTCCGCGAAAACCGCAGTCCGGTGCCGCTCAGCAAGATGTCGCCCTGGCTCATTAAGGCGCTGGTGGCCACCGAAGACGTGCGTTTCGAGGACCACGCCGGCATCGACCCCATTGCCATTGCCCGGGCCGTGGCTGGGGTAGCCACCGGCGGCAGCGGGGGCGGGGGCTCCACCATCACCCAGCAGCTGGCCAAAAACCTCTACAAAACCCGTCGTAAGGAAAATACCGGCCTGCTGGGCCACGTGCCGCTGGTGGGCACCATTATCAGCAAAACCAAGGAGTGGCTCACAGCCGTGGAGCTGGAGCGCCGCTACACCAAAAACGAGATTCTGGCCCTCTACTTCAACACCGTGGAGTACGGCTCCCAGGCCTACGGGGTGAAGGTGGCCGCCAAAACGTTCTACAGCACCGCCCCCGATTCGCTCACCATCGAGCAGGCCGCCATGCTGGTGGGCATGCTCAACAACCCCACGGCTTTCAACCCCCGCTTTCACCCCGAAGCCGCCAAGCGCCGCCGCGACCTGGTGCTCACGCGCATGGGCCAGGCCGGCGTACTCACGGCCGCCCAGGTACAGGCTCAGCAGGCCACCCCCATTGCGTTGCAGTATCAGGTAGAAAAGCACGTGGACGGCCCCGAAACCTACTTCCGGAGCGCCGTGAGTCAGAAAGCCAACGAGTGGTGCCGCAAAAACGGCTACGACCTCTACCGCGACGGTCTGCGCGTGTACACCACCATCGACTCCCGCATGCAGGGCTACGCCGAAGAAACGGTGCAGAAGAAGATGAAGACCCTGCAACGGTCCTTCGACAACTTCTGGCGTAACCGCGGCTCCGACCCCTGGGTGGACGAGGACGGCAAGGTGATTCCCGACTTCATCGAAACCCAGATGAAGCGCACCCAGCAGTACAAGCGCCTGGCTGCCCAGTACCAGGGCCGCCCCGATCTGCTCGATTCGGCCCTGCACCGCAAGCGGCCCATGAAGGTGTTTACCTGGAAGGGCGACGGCGACACGACGCTCATGCTCTCCCCCCTCGATTCGCTGGCCTACTACAAGCACTTCCTGCACGTGGGCATGATGACCATGGACCCCTTCACGGGCCAGATCAAGGCCTGGGTGGGCGGCCTCAACCACCGCTTTTTCCAGTACGACCACGTGCGCCAGGGCAAGCGCCAGGCCGGCTCCACCTTCAAGCCCTTCGTGTACCTGACGGCCCTCGACAACGGCTACGCCCCCTGCGACCGGATCCGGGACGAGCGCGTGACCATCAACTACGTGGAGAACGGCCAGCCCATGGAGTGGAAGCCCGATAACGTAACCCGCGAGTACACCGGCATGAACATGACCCTGCGCTACGCCATGGCCCGCTCGGTAAACTCCGTGACGGCCCAGCTCACCGAGAAAGTGGGCTGGGACAACGTGGCCAAGTACGCCCACAAAGTCGGCATCCGCAGCAAGCTGCTGCCGGTACCCAGCATCGGCCTGGGTTCGGGCGGGGATGTGAGCGTGTACGAGATGGTGAATGCCTACAGCACCTTCGTCAACCAGGGTTTCCGGCCCGAGCCCATGATTATCACCCGCATCGAAGACGCCAACGGCAACGTGCTGGCCCAATTCGACCCCCAGCAGAAGCGCGTGATTCCGGCCGAAACTGCCTGGCTGATGACCTACATGCTGCGCGGCGGCATGGAGGAGCCCGGCGGCACGTCGCAGGCGCTCTGGGAGTATGAGCTCTGGAAGAAAAACAACCAGATTGGCGGCAAAACCGGCACCACCAGCAACTACTCCGACGGCTGGTACATGGGTATCACCAAGGATCTGGTTACCGGCGTGTGGGTGGGCGGCGAGGACCGCAGTATCCACTTTTTCCGCTCGCCTCAGGGCGAAGGCAGCCGCACGGCGTTGCCCATTTTCGGGGCCTACATGGAAAAACTCTACCAGGACCCCGAACTGGATATCAAGATGGGCCCGTTTCCGCAGCCCACGGTTAAAATCAACAAGAAGTACAACTGCGTAACGGCCGAACCCCGCCGCCGTCCCGAGCCCGTGGACAGCATCGTGGTGGACGACCTGTTGGAAAGAATGAACGAGGGCTTGGCCATTCCCGACAGCCTGAAGCTGTAAGCGGCCTTCTTGGGTATGTGAATCAAAAGAGCCCGTACCGCGCAATGACCTGGCGCGGTACGGGCTCGCTCACTTTATGAGCCTGCTCAGGGATGGTGGCGCCCGCGTTGCAGCCCCATTATGGCGGCCAGTAGCCCGGCCGCGGCCAGCGCGGAAAGCAGCTGAAACCAAGTGCGCCAGCCGGTCGCGCCCCGGATTTCGCGGGCCGCTTCCACCGAGTTGGCCCAGGCAATAAAGGCGTCGGCAATGGGTAGCTGCCCTCCCAGGTAGCGTTTGCCGGCCGACGTGGTGAGGGCGGCCCCGAATGTTTCGATGCTGTTGCGCAGGCCCACGGCCGTGGTGGTATCAGCGTAGCGCTGCATGGTGCGGCGGCCCACCAGGGAAGCCGCGCCGCCCACGCCCCAGATGACCGGGCCCGAGTCCACGTCGGTAGTTGAGGGCGCGCCCAGGGCCGCTTCGCGCAGCCCGGGTAAACCCAGACGGTAGGTCAGGAAGTAGCGGCGGTAAATCCGGAACTGCTCATGGGCAAAGGTGGAATCAATTTCGATGAGGAAGTTGAGCAGCTGGCTCTGCGACGAGCCCCGGGCGGCTTCGGCGCTCCGGCCGGTACCGGCCGTGGCCCGGTGCGGCAGCAGCCCCCGGTCATCGAGGTGGGATTTCGCGCGTTGAACCCATTGCCGCCGCAGCCCGCGGTAACGGGTGGGGTAAAGCCGGTCGTGCCAGGCCAAGGCGGCCACGCCCAGCACGCCGTCGGCGGGCCAGGCCGAACCGGGGTAAGACTCCAGGTAGGGGGAGGAACTGGCGGCCAGGGTGCGGGCCAGCAGGGCGCACTGGCGGTGAAAACGGCCCACGTCGGCGGTATCACGGCGGGCGGCGGGCTGGGCGGCCAGGTAGCGTCCCAGCACGTACGCCGACCAGCCCTGGTAAAAGGCGCCGCGGGGCAGCGGCAGGTCGGTATCCTCAAACTGAGCCCGGCCGGCCGGGGACTGAATTTCGCGCAGCGCCCAGCGGGTTTCGGCCAGGCCTTCCTGATAGAGGGCGGCGGTGGGTGGCAGGTGGGGCAGGAGCTCGGCCCAAGCCAGGGCGTAGAGCGCGTGTAAATACACGAAGCCCTCGGGATAGAGCTGCTGCATCTGCGCGCCCGCCCCGTGGTGCAGCGGCCCGCGCAAAAACCGCAGCTGGGCCACCACGTCCTGGTTGAGGGGGGAGCCGGCCGCCGGCGTAAAGTCCGGCCGGTAAAACAGGCGCACATTCAGGTAACCGAGCACCAGCAGCACCAGCACCAGAAACGCCTGGAGTACCCGTCGCATCAGGCCGGGGCGCTACTTGTCCTCGCCGTAGAACGATTCGAGGGCGGGCTTCAGGGTGGAGTACTCGAAGCGGAAGCCCTGGCTGAGTACTTTTTCGGCACTCACGCGCTGGGAGGCCAGCACGATTTCACTCATCTCGCCCATCATCAGCTTCAGGCCGAACTCCGGCACTTTGGGCAATACCAGCGGGCGGTGCAGCACCTCGGCCAGGGTTTCGGTAAACTCCTTATTCGTGACCGGGTGGGGCGCCACGGCGTTGTAGAGGCCGTCGTAGCGGGCGTCTTCCAGGGCCTGGATGAACAGGCGGCACAAATCGTCGAGGTGAATCCAGGACATATACTGCCTGCCCGAGCCCAGGGGCGCGCCAGCCATCATTTTCACGGTACGGGCCAGGGGCACCAGCGCGCCGCCCTCGGGGCTGAGCACGATGCCGATGCGCATGATGGCCGTCCGGATACCGTCTTCGCGCACGTATTCGGCCGCGTTTTCCCACTGCCGGCACACGGTAGCCAGAAAATCATCCGGCGCCGGCGCCGTCTCCTCGGTCAGCAGCTGGTCGTCCCGGTCGCCGTAGATGCCGATAGCCGAAGCCGACACGAAGGCCCGCACGTGGTGCGCAACCTGGCGCAGCTGCTGGGCCAGCAGCTGGGTGCCCGCCAGCCGGCTCGACAGGATTTCGCGCTTGCGCTCCTGGGTCCACTTGCCATCCGAAACGCTGCTGCCGGCCAGGTTGATGATGTAGTCGGCGTAGGGCACGGCGGCCTCATCAATGGTGCCGGCCAGGGGTTCCCAGCGGAAGCTGGGGTAGCGGTTATTACCGGGCGTGCGGCTGAGCAGGGCCACTTCGTAGCCACCATCGATGAGCATTTCGGCCAGCCGGGTGCCAATCATGCCGGTGCCGCCGGTAATGAGAACTTTACGGGACATAGTTTTTCAGTTGCCAGTGTCGGGTTGTCAGTTGTCAGGAAGAAGTCGTTTGTTGTCAGACAGGAGCAGGCCTGCAAGCTAACACAGAGTTGCCTGCCACCACTGGCAACTGGCAACTGGCAACTGGCAACTCATTTCCCGATCAGGCGCAGGAACTCCTGGCGCAGGGCCTGGTCCTGGCCGAAAACGCCGCCGTATTCGGCCGTGAGCGTGCCGCTGCTCGTGTCGTTCACGCCCCGGCTCATCACGCACAGGTGGTCAGCCTCGATGAGCACGGCTACGTTGTCGGTGTGCAGGGTGTTTTTGAGCTCCTCGGCAATCTGGCGGGTGAGGCGCTCCTGCACCTGGGGGCGGCGGGCAAAATACTGCACCACCCGGTTGAGCTTGCTCAGGCCCACCACGTGCTCGCCGGGCAAATACGCCACGTGGGCCTTGCCGATAATGGGCACGAAGTGGTGCTCACAGCAGGAGAAGAGCGTGATGTCGCGCTCCACCAGCATCTGCTGGTACTGGTAGCGGTTCTCGAACAGGCGCACCTCGGGCCGGTGCTCGGGGTTGAGGCCCCGGAACCACTCCTGCACGTACATCTTGGCCACCCGGCGGGGCGTGCCGCTCAGGCTGTCATCGGTCAGGTCGAGGCCCAGCACCTGCATGATTTCGCGGAAATGGCCGGCAATGGCCTCTATTTTTGCCTCGTCACCCAGGGCGAAGGCATCGGGGCGCAGGGGCGTGCGCAGGTCGGCGGGCAGGTGGGCATCAACGGCTGCGGGGCCGTTGGGGCCGGCTGCGGCCGTTGCCGCAGGCACAGGGTTATCCATGGTATTCTACAAAATTGCGTTCGGTCTCGTACAGCGTGACCGATAAAGCCAGCCCATCCTCCAGGTGAGGCCGGAGCCGGTGCCAGATGACTACGGCAATGTTCTCGGCCGTGGGGTTGAGGTCTCGGAAGTCGGCCGTATCCAGGTTCAGATTCCGGTGGTCAAAGGTATCCAGAATCTCCCGCTTTATCAGGTCGCTGAGCCGCTTCATGTCGTACACGTAACCCGTTTCGGGGTCAATGGAGCCGGTCAGGCGCACGATGAGCTCGTAGTTATGGCCGTGGTAATGAGGGTTATTGCACTTGCCAAACGTGGCCTGGTTGCGCTCCTCACTCCAGGCCGGGTTGTGGAGGCGGTGGGCAGCGTTGAAGTGCTCTTTGCGGCAGATGGTTACAGTCATAATCAGCAGCCAACCGCCGGGGATGCGGATTTGTTCGCTACGCCGCCGGGTAAAGCGGTTAGTCTGGTATATATGCCAGTATAAATATTGATATTCTGGTAAAAGGCAGGATTCTTTAAAAAAAACAATCTGGGACCTAGCAACATATAGCGACTCTGGTTAAATTTGATGAGTTGGAAAGTCTCCTACTTAACAGTTTACTCCTGCACATACCCTTTTCTCACCCCTATTTCATCACCCTATGAAACGAGGCCTACTTTTTTCTTTGCTGCTGGTGGTGGCAACCTCGGTGACTAGCCTCGCGCAAAAGTCGCCCGTTGACGAAACGGACATGGCCATCAAGGGCATTCCGCGCAAAGGTCAGCGGGTTTCCATGCAGCTGGACAGCAAGCGCGTAGAGGAATCCTGGAAAAAGCAGCTTGACGAACAGTTCGGCAGCAAAGTAAAGGTTGACAAGGGCGTTTACACGATGGATAACGTGGTAATCGAGTCCATCGCCAAAACTCCGGTCCGCGTGATCAGCAAGGTGGATGCCGTGCCAACCGGCACAACCGTGTGGTGGTCGATTGACCTGGGCAACGCCTACTTGAGCAAGGAGGCTACGCCCGTGCAGTGGAATGCTGCCGAGGGTTACCTCAAGGATTTCGCCCGCAAGCTCTACCGCGAAGACTTGGCCATTCAGGTGGCGACGGCGGAAAAGTCACTCGTACAGTCCCAGGATCAGCACATGGCCGTTATTGCCAAGGCTGATGCCATTAGAAAGGATATCGAGAAGAACAAGCAGAAGAAAATCGAGATTCAGCAGCAGCTGGCCCAGAACGCCGCCGAACTGCAGCAGTTCAACAACCAGGTCGACCTCAACCTGAAGGAGCAGGAAGCCGCCCGCGCCGATATTGTGAACATGCGCGTGGCCCTGGAAGCCGTGAAGGAGCGCCTGAACAAAATTGAGTAGTCGGCCCGCCGAAACGCTCCTACTCTAAAACAAAACGCCCCGCTGGTTAAAACCGGCGGGGCGTTTGCGTTGTGGGGTAGGGCCAATGCCCTTTACTTCATCCAGCGGCGAATCAGTTGGTTTGCCGCTTTCTCATCCTTCCAGCTTACAATGCGGGTTTCGGTGGGGTGGCGGCGGTGGCGAAACCAGAGGGTAAGAAAGTCCCGGACCCGGGGATAATGCCGGTTGAGCGTGGCCCAGTCGGTTGCCAGGGGCAGGATGCGCTGGGCCGGGCGGGCGGGCACAGCCACCACCACGGGTTGCAGGCTGCCCCGGATGTCGAGGGTAAGCAGGGCCACGGGCACCACTTCCTGCACCGTCCCGGCGGGGGCTGCCTCGGCCAGCACCAGCACCGGCAAGGGGCTGCCGGGCTCGGCTTCGGCCGCCCCGGCGCTGGTCCCGGCCACAAACCCCAGGTTGCCCGGGGCGGGCAGAAATTCCACCACGGCCTCCAGGCCCGCGATGCGCCGGGGCTCGAAGGAGTTCGTGGCCGGGTTATAGCGTTGGTCGTGGTTGGTGCCCGCCGGCATCTCCACCACCATCTGGGGCAGCCTGTGCTCCGGCGAAAACGTGGGCAGATCCGCGTAGCGCGGCTGGCAACTGCCCAGGAGCACCAGGCTCAGGAAGACAGGAAGGCGTCGGGGCAACGAGAACATAGCGGAAAAGTATGGGCCGGTAAGCGCAACGGCAACCCCTGACCTGACCAGGCCGGGGCGCACCCCAAACCGCCGGATGCCAGGTAACATGCCGGCTGCCTTATGCCGCCACCACCAGCCGACTCACTTCGGGCCGGCCAGTAACGGCGGATTCGGCTATTGCGCCAGCAGCTCGTTCAGGGCGCGGAAGGGACTGAGCTGCTCGAAGTGGAGTACGAACCGAATCTGGTCGGTAAAATCCTTGCGGCTACCGGGCAGCCCGTTCTGGTACTGGCTGCCGGCCAGGGGCAGGTAGAAGCGCAGGAGATTCTGGCCATTGGGAATGGGCAAAGACAGGGGAACTACCAGCCCGGCATCGTAATAGGCCCGCGAACTGGCGGCGGTGCTCCCGTCGGGTCGGTTCACCAGACCAAAGTCGGCAAAAACGGCCACCGGAACCCGCGGCACATCGGCTTCGAGGCCCAGGGTGGTGAGCCATTGCTGAGTGGCCACCGGCAGGTAGGCCTTGAAGCCCCCGTCCCGGTCGTCGGTTTGGTGGAGCTGGGCGGTGTAGGTGCGGGAAATCTGCTGGCGGTCCAGGAACATCGTCTGACGGCGGTAATCAAAGCTGCCGCTCAGGCCCATGGCAAACGGGCTAGCGGAACCCGAGTTAAGAAACGTGCCCCCGAAAAGCCGGGCCCGCACTTGTTTGTGGGCGTTGTAGTAGCGGCCATACGTGGCCGTGGCCCGCAGCAGCGTGGCATTCTGGCTGGGGTTGTCCACGTCGGCATCCGGCGTGAGCTGGTTGAGCTCCACGTGGCCCGACCAGTTCTGGAGGGTATTGCCGTTGCGGACCCGGTATTCCAGCGTTTGAATGCTGCTGGTTTGGTTGAGGTCCTGATTGCGGATGTTGGTGTTGGCAAATTTCACCAGGTGCTGGGCCCTGTGGTATGCCGAGTGGGGTAGCACCAAGGTCAGGCTGGGCTCAATTTTGCGGTAACGCTCGAAGCGGGTTATCTGGATGCTGGTCAGCAACTGGCGCACCCGGGTGGCGGGCAGCACGTTCAGCGTCAGGCTCCCGATGCCGTTCAGCTCCCGGCGGTTGAAGCTGTACATAGGCATAGCCAGGTAATTGAGCTTTTTGGGCGCCAGCAGGTTGTTGTAGAACGCGGCCCCGAGCATAAACTTGTCGGAAGTGTTGGCGCCCATTACCGGCACCCAGTTGATGAACTGCCGGTCCCAGCGCTCCACGCTGGCCAGGGGGCGCAGCTGCAGCGGCTCCCAGGTCCGGAACGAGCCGGTGAGCTTCATCCGGTCGTCGCGGCGGTTGAGCTGGGGCGTGAGGTAGCCGGCATCCACCACCACGGCCGTTACGCCCGCGGCGCGGAAGTTGAGCTGGGTTTCGTCCTTGGTATCGTCATCGGTGCCTCCGAAGGCGGGCGTCCACTTGGTTTCCAGCACCTGGCCCCGGGCATCGAGGGTGGAAACGGGCACGGCAAACGGGGCAGGTGAGTCGTTGCGGACCAGCACTTTCAACGTGCTGCCTTTCACCAGCAGGTCCGAAAGGGCTGCTTCGTAGTGATTCTGGGTAGTGAGCATCTGCTGGAAGAACCAGCCCAGCTTCTGCCCGCTCACCCGCTCAAACACGGCCTGCATGTCCTCGGGGTAGGGGTGGCGGAACTGCCACTGCTCGTAGTAGGCGTGCATGGCGGCGTCGAACTGCTCCTGCCCGAGGTAACCGGCCAGGTATTTCAGCAGGAACGCCGTTTTCAAGTACACAACGAGGCCGTAGTTGGTGCTACCGTAATCGGCCGAAGTAATCCCGCTCACGGGCTGGTCGAGGCCGCGGGCCGCCGAGGCAGCGAGGGGCAGTTGTTCCAGGGCGGCGGCAGGCAGGCCATCAAGGCCGAAGCTGGTTGACAGCCGACGTGACTTGAGGAGCAGTCCTAGGCCTAAGGAGCCGACATTGTTCGTGTCGAGGGCGGCTACGCGGTTTTCCAGGTAGGTGTTCAGGCCCTCGTCCAGCCAGGCGAAGTCCCGCTCGTTGGAGCCCAGAATACCGTAGAACCAGTTGTGGCCCACCTCGTGCACAATGGCCGAGGGCTGGGTCACGGTCACCATAGGATATTCCATGCCCGAGCCGGCGCTCAGGGCTCCCTCCACGGCCGTGGCCGAGGCGTAGGGATATTCGCCCACCCAGCGCGAGTAGTAGGTGAGGGCGTCGTTCACGTCCTGAAGGCCTTTTAACCACCGCAGTGGGTCGCTGTTGGTGAACATGACCCAGGAGGTCACGGTGCGGCCCGAAGGCAGCGTGACGCCGCTCTTGAGCACGTTGTAGCGCTTATCGGCAAACCAGGCGAAGTCGTGGACGCGGTCCTGCACGTAGCGCAGGGTTTTGGTTTCGGTCGCCGAGGCCGGGAAGCTCAGGTCGGAGCCGAAGTCGTCGGCCGTTTTCTTGGCGGCCCCCACGGCGGCCAGCGAGTCCAGGCGCTGCTGCTCCCCGGGGTTCTGAAGCACGCCGGTAGCGCCCACGGTGTAGTTAGCCGGCAGGGTGATGCGCACGTCGAAGGTGCCGAACTCGGAGTAGAACTCGCCCTGATCGAGGTAGGGCATCGGGTGCCAGCCCTTGCGGTCGTACACGGCCGGCTTGGGGTACCACTGGGTAATCTGGTAGCTCTGGCCCACGTGCCCGAACCGGGAGAAGGAATCCGGAATTTTCACCCGGAAGGGCGTGGTGATGGTAATGCTGGTCCCCGGAGCCAGGGGCCGGGGCAGCACCAGCTTGGCCATGTCGGGGTTGGCGGCGTCGTAGTCGAGACGGGCGGGCTGGCCGTTCACCTGAAACTCCAGCCCATCAATGAAGCCGCGCTGGGCGGGGGTGGCAAACTGGAAAAACCGGTTGCCCTTACGCAGCTGCTGGCGGGCGAAGGCCGTGGTATTGTCGCGGTAGGCGTTGGGCCAGAGGTGAAACCAGAGGTAGGACAGCGCGTCGGGCGAGTTGTTGGTATACACGATTTCCTCCCGGCCCGTGAGCTGGTGCTGCTGGTCGTCGAGGGTCACGTCGATAGCATAATTGGCCTGCTGCTGCCAGCTGGCAGCCGGCTTCTGGGCCAGGGCCGGCAGGGCCAGCAGGCTGAGCAGATAAAGGATTTTCCTCATAAAGAAGGCAAACGCGAAGTACAGAGAGTATTTAGAAGGCAACGAAAGTAGCCTTTCAGGCCGGAAGATGTGCTACAACCTTTCCCCGTTGCCCGCGTTTGCACAGATATTGTTTTCAACCCGCCGCCCTCCGGTGGCCCTACTACTTTTTCCGATGTCCTTCCATAAAATTCCCAAAGACGATACCCAACACCAGGTTCACCTCGATGCCGCCGCCAACCTGCTCGGCAACGACCTGCAGGAGGAAGCCAACCGCGCCGGCCTCGACAACCATTTCCAGCGCTGGATTCAGGACCTCAAGGACGTGGACAACCCCGAGCTGCACCAGATTGTGGTAGACCTCCAGGAGCTGAAAGCCCACTTCGGCAGCGGCACCATTGACAAGGACGTGGTGAGTCGCCTGATGGGCCGCCTCGGCACCAATACCAGCAAGGCCGCCATCTTCGCCGACAACCCCAACACGGCCGAGCGCATTACCAAGCTGGGCGAAGCCCTGAGCGCCGCCTCCAAGCAGGTGCACTCCAACGAAAATACGCCCGCCGAAGACCTCAAGCAGGACTCGGCCCAGAACAACTAAGAACGCCGCCGTGCCTTCTGCCCTGAAAAAGCCCCGCCTTCTGGATCCAGACGGCGGGGCTTTTTCAGGTGATCCAACAACACGAAAAAGCCGGCTCCCCGCGAGGAGAGCCGGCTTTTGTAGGCTATAAAGCGAAGCGGACCTAAGCGGCCGCTACTTCTTTGGGGGCGTTCAAGCGACGCTCCTTGATACGAGCAGCTTTGCCCGAGAGGCCACGCAGGTAGAACAGACGAGCGCGACGTACTTTACCGCGACGCAGCACCTCGATCTTCTCGATGTTGGGCGACAGCAGGGGGAAAATACGCTCCGTCCCGATCTGGTTGGAGATTTTACGCACGGTGAAGGTTTCGCCGTTCGAGTTGCTGTTTTTGCGCTGGATTACCACGCCCTGGAACTGCTGAACGCGCTCCTTGTTGCCCTCGCGAATCTTCACGTGGACGTTGATGGTGTCACCGGCGGCAAATTTGGGGAAGCTGGCGCGGCGCTCCTGGGATTCCTGCTGAATAAAATCGAGTAGTACGCTCATGGCTGGAAAAACTGTAAAGGACGGTCGCGCCGCCCCAAGGGGTTTCGGGTAAAGAGGCGCAAATATAGCGCTCTATTTTTAGATTGTGAAATGGTGAATTAGAGAAATGATGAGTTTGTTGTTTAATCGGTCCTGATTGCGCATGTAGCGCGGGCCAGAACGTAAAACTCACTATCTCACCACCTCACTATTTCACCGCAGCAAGTCCGGGCGGCGCTGTTGGGTGCGTTCCAGGGCTTGCTCGTGGCGCCAGACGTCTATTTTCGGGGTGTTGCCCGAAAGCAGGATGTCCGGTACCGGGTGGCCGCGCCATTCGGCGGGCCGGGTGTACACGGGCGGGGCCAGCAGGTTGTCCTGAAACGAGTCGCTCAAGGCCGATTCCTCGTTGCCCAGCACGCCAGGCAACAGCCGCACTACCGCGTCCACCAGAATGGCCGCGCCCAGTTCGCCCCCGCTCAGCACGTAGTCGCCCACGCTGATTTCGTGGGTGATGTATTCCGTGCGGATGCGCTCATCCACGCCCTTGTAGTGCCCGCAGAGCAGCAGCAGGTTGCCGGCCAGGGAAAGCCGGTTCACCAGCGGCTGGCGCAGGGTTTCGCCGTCGGGCGTAAGGTAGATGATGGCATCGTAGGCGCGTTGGGCCAGCAGCTCGTCGAAACAGGCCGCAATGGGTTCCACGCGCAGCACCATGCCGGCTCCGCCCCCGAACACGTAATCGTCAATCTGCCCGTGCTTGTTGATGGCGTACCGACGCAGGTCGTGCAGGTGAATTTCGGCCAGCCCCTTGTCCTGGGCGCGCTTCACGATGGAGTGCGCAAAGGGGCTGACCAGCAAATCCGGCTGGCACGTGACAATGTCGATCCGCATGGGTGAACGGTTAGGCCGCGGACTCGTCATCCGGCTCCTCCTCCTGCTGGGAGGAAGGCGTCAGATACACGTCAAGCAGGCCCTCGGGCAGTTTCACGAAGAGCTGGCGCGTGGCCTGGTCGGCGCGGCGCACCAACTCGTCCACCACCGGAATCAGGACTTCCTGCTCCTGGTAGCGCATGCCCAGTACGTCCTGCTTGGGCAGCTCGTAGAAGGTTTCTACCACGCCCAGCTGGCCCAGTTCCGCGTCCACCACAGTGTATCCTATCACGTCGTGGAAGTAGAACTGGTCGTCCGCCAGGGCCGGCAACTCGGCCAGGGCGCGCCAGAGCTTGGCGTTGCGCAGAGGCTCCGCGTCCTCAATCCGGTCGATACCGCGCAGTTTCAGCAGCACTTTGTTATCGGTCTGGGGCTGAAACTTCTCGACCTCGTGGGCCACCAGCTTGCCCGGCGCCGCCGGGAATTCCAGCAGCACCGATTTGAGCTGGCGGTAGTCGGCCAGGTTGTCCACGTCGAAGAAAGCCACCACGAAGCCTTTCAGGCCGTGGGGCTTCCCGAGGGAGCCCAGTTGGTAGCAGTCGTCGAGGGTCATGAGTGGGGGAGTTAGAAAGTCAAAAAGTTGAGAAGTCAGCAAGTTGGGAATTCCGGTCAACTACCCCGATGGGCCGTCAGAGCGACTTCTCAACTTGCTAACTTCTCAACTTACTAACTAGCCTTAGGCGCCGGCTTCTTCGGTGGCGGCGTCGGCCGAAGCTTCGGCTTCCGTGGTTTCGCCTTCGGCCTCAGCGACGGGAGCCGGAGCGTTGGCAGCCTCGATGGCGGCCTGCTTGGCGCGCTGGGCTTCAGCGCGGGCTTCCTTCACCTTGGTTTCGGCGGCCAGACGCTCCTTGCGGGCATCGTCTTTGGCGGTGCCGAGGGTGGTGCGCTTGCCTTCGATTTTGGCGTCTTTCTGGTCTTTCCACTCGGTGAAGCGCTGGTCAGCGGTTTCCTGCGAGATGGCGCCTTTAATTACGCCAAGCTGCAGGTGCTTGCGGTATAGCACACCCCGGTAAGAAAGCATGGCCCGAACCGTGTCGGTGGGCTGGGCACCCTTCATGATCCAGTCGAACGCCTTATCGCCATCGAAGTTGATGGTGGCGGGGTTGGTCTGGGGGTTGTAGGTGCCGATTTTCTCGATGAAGCGGCCATCACGCGGAGCGCGGGAGTCGGCAACAACGATATCGAACTGAGCGGCCTTTTTGCGGCCGCGACGGGCGAGGCGGATTTTAACTGCCATAAACCGGGTTGGTTAAGCGACGCATCCCGTGCGTCTGGTTGAAAATGAGGTGCAAAGGTACACACTATTCCGCAGATAAAATGGCAGCGCTTATTATTTAGCCGCAGCCGGCCCCGGCCCCTTTCGCATGGGCCAAGGTTGGTCCCGATTCGGCCGGCAGCCAAGGCTTGTAGGTTAGGAGGCGCCGGTTTAAGTTTGGATGCCGGTCGGGGCTTGTTCCTGTCGGGTGAGCCAACGGTATTTCTTCCCGGCTGCCGAAAGACGCCGCCGGGCCAGCGCCTTACCTGCTAAGTGCTTATGCTATGCTGACTATTGTACGGGCCCTGCTAGGGGTGCTTGGTACGGCCGCCCTGACGGCGGGCGCCCCGCGGGTTTGCTCCGCAGCGAAACCGCCCGCTCTTGGGCCGCCGGTTGCTGTCGATTCGGTCCTGGTGCTGCGGGGACGGGTATTTGATGGTACGGGCCGGCCGGCCCTGGAGCACGGCGTGGTGGTTATCCGGGATGGCCGCGTGGTAGCCGTGGGGCCGGCCGGCAAGGTGCAGGTGCCCGGCGCGGCCCGGGTTATCGAGGTGGCCACGGGCACTATTCTGCCCGGCCTCATCGACCTGCACCAGCACCTGCGGCCGCAGTACGCGGCCTGGCTGCTGCCGGCGGGCATTACCACCGTCCGGGATGCCAACAATACCCTGGACGTATTGCAGCAGGCCCGCGCTATCCGGCCATTTGCCCCGCGCATTCTCTACAGCGGCCCCCTGCTTGATGGGCCGGACACCTTCTTTCGGAGCCTGCTGGGCGCCTACGGTACCCCCGATTCCGTGCTGACGACGCTGGTCCGGCCGGCTACCGCTGGCCCGATCCGGGAAGTGATGGTGCTGCAGGCCGCCACGCCCGAACAGGCCCGAGCGGCCGTGGATAGCCTGGCGGCGCACGGCGCTACCGTTGTCAAGCTCTATGAACAACTCGCCTGGCCGGTCTACCAGGCGGCCGCAGCACAGGCCCGGCGACGGCGCCTGCCCGTCATGACCGATTTAGGCATGGAAACCACTCGGGGGCTCAGCAAGGCGCAGGTAGATGCCCGCCAGGCCATGCAGGCCGGAGTTGGCAGCATCGAGCACGCCAGCGGGTACGCGCTGGCCTACCAGCGGCTAGGCGGCGACCCTACCCGGGAACCTTTCGACGACCGGCTGCTGGATCAGCTGGCCCGCGAAACCGTCCGCCGCCGCGTCGCCCTGGTGCCTACCCTGTCGGCCTTTTATGCCGGTATTGCACCCGATTCGAGCAGACGCATTGCGGCCTTGCCCGGGGGCGACCGGGTGCCGCCCCCGATGGTGCAGTTCTTTGAGCAGCAGCTCCAGGGGTTCCGGCGCGAAACCGTTCACAAAGCCTCCCTGGCTGATTTCCACCTGGCGCAGGCCCTCACGCGGCGCATCCAGCAATTGGGGGGGCTGATCGGGGCCGGGACTGATGCCCCGGCCGGGGCCTACAATCTGCCGGGCGGGGGCCTGCACCGGGAGCTGGCTTTGCTGGTAGAAGCCGGCCTGACGCCCGCTCAGGCGCTGTACGCGGCCACCGGCGGGGCCGCCCGCATTCTGCGCCAGCCCACGCTGGGCACGCTGCAGCCCGGGCAGGTAGCCGATGTGCTGGTAGTAGAAGGCAACCCCACCCAGGATATCCGCGCCACCCGGGCCATTCGCCACGTCATCCAGCAGGGGCGCGTACTACCGCTGACCGAGCTGATAAAGCAGGCTACAACGGAAGAAGGCTCCCTGCCGGATTAAGCAGCACTGACAAGGCATAGCCGGATTTGATGCAAAAAAAGCCTGCTCCGGACTCCGGAGCAGGCTTTTTTGATATTGATTCAGCCCGGCTAGGCGGCCATGGGTACCGCTTCCTGCCACTTGCGCTTCACCTTCACAATGCGGGCTTTGTCGAGCAGCCAGATCACCGAGTAGGTGGGGTCAAGCTCCCATTTCTTCACGCCGAAGTTAACGCGCATGGGCAGCTTGTGGTGGTTGTTCTGGAACAGCTCCCCGAAGGCCAGAAAGTCGAAGGGCAGCGTATTCTTGCTGTGGTCGTGATTGTCGAAGTTCTGGTAGCCGTACTTGTGGCCGCCCCAGTTCACGATGGCGCCGTGAATCGGGCCCATCAGGAAGTGCAAAGGCAGCAGCAGGAACTGCCACCAGGCCGTGGCGAAGTTCACGTAGAACAGTACGTAGAGCGTGCCCCAGGCCACGCGCGAATACCACTTGTCGCCCAGGTTCTCAATCAGGTCCCACTCGGGGTAGTCGCCCTCAAAACGCTCGGCGGCGGCGTAGTCGCGGTTAAGCACGGCGTTGTAGATGTTCTTGGTCTTCCACATCATCGTGAAGGCGTTCGACGAGTACAGCGGCGAGTGCGGGTCCAGCTCCGTATCGGAGTAGGCGTGGTGCATGCGGTGCAGCAGCGCGTAGGCCCGCGGCGACAGGAACGAGGAGCCCTGGCAGATATAGGTGAACAGGAAGAAGAACCGCTCCCAGAATTTGTTCATCGTGAACATCTTGTGGGCCGCGTAGCGGTGCAGGTAGAACGTCTGCGTGAAGAGCGACAGGTAGTAGTGCGCTACGAAGAAAACGAGTATTGCCATGGGGGCAGAAGAGGTTAGAGGTCGGAACCGGGAACGGCTTCCGAGCTGAAAAGCCCGAAACTGCTATATAAGTTCAGCTGCCGTTTTACAAAACTACTGCCGGGCATCGCCTTAGTGCAATTTGCCTTCCCAAAAGGCCATAATGTTGTTGGGCTGAGTAGGAACGTCATTCCGAGCTTGCCGAGGAATCTCGCGTGCTGACGTTGGGAGAGTAACTCAACAGCAGGATTGCTTTGGCAACGTCAGCACGCGAGATTCCTCGGCAAGCTCGGAATGACGTTCTTTCTATAAACCCTAATAATACGCCTCAGCAGCCTCCCAATGGGCAATATCCGGCAGCGGGGCCACGATGCGCATGGCTTCCTTCGTGACGGGATGCTGGAATTCCAGCAGGCGGGCGTGCAGGGCAATGCTCACGTCGGGCAGCGGGGCCAGGAAGCCGTACTTCACGTCGCCCACGATGGGCGTGCCCAGGCCGGTGCTCAGCTGCACCCGGATCTGGTGGGGGCGGCCCGTGATGGGGTTTACCTGGAGCAGGTAGCGGTTGCCGGCCTGGCCCAGCACTTTGTAATCGAGGTCGGATTTCTGGCCCTGGCCGTGGCGCTCGGGATAGGCTTTCGTGACGTTGCGGATGGGGTCCTTCACGAGCCAGTGAGTGAGGTGGCCGGCAGTGGGCTCGGGGCATTTGCCGGTGAGGGCCCAGTAGGTTTTGTGGATTTTATTGTCGCGGAACATCTCGTTCATGCGACTCAGGGCCTTGCTGGTTTTGGCCAGCACCACCACGCCACTCACCGGCCGATCCAGGCGGTGTACCACGCCCACGAAGGCCGCCCCGGGCTTCTTGTATTTGAAGCGCAGATATTCCTCGGCCTTATTCGACAGCGGCTCGTCGCCGGTCGCGTCGCCCTGCACGAGCAGGCCGGCGGGCTTGTTGATAATGAGCAGGTGATTGTCTTCGAACAGAATTTCCTTCCGCTCCGACCACAAATTCGGACGATTCACTGGGGGGGAATTAAAAATTAAAAGTTAAAAGTTAAAAATTGCCTCAGGCGCCAGAAAGGGCTTTTCATGAGGTATCAATCAATAGCTTTCAACTTTTAACTCTTCATTTTTAATTGAAATTAATACGCTTCGTCTGCGGTGGGGAAGTCGCGGGCTTTCACGTCCTGGATGTAGCGTTGCACGGCGTCGTGCATGGCGTCGCCCAAGTCGGCGTAGCGGCGCAGGAAGCGGGGCTTGAATTCCTTGGTGATGCCCAGCATGTCGTGCACTACCAGCACCTGCCCGTCTACGTCGGGGCCGGCCCCGATGCCGATGACGGGAATCGTGAGCTTTTCGGCCACCTGCTTGGCCAGGCTCGAGGGTATTTTTTCCAGCACGAGGGCAAAACAGCCGATTTCCTGCAACAACAAGGCGTCTTCGATGAGCTTCTGCGCCTCCGCTTCTTCCTTGGCCCGCACCGAGTACGTGCCAAATTTATAAATACTTTGCGGAGTAAGCCCCAGGTGGCCCATCACGGGAATGCCGGCCGTCAGAATCCGGATGATGCTGTCCTTGATTTCGGCGCCGCCTTCGAGTTTGATGCCGTGCCCGCCCGATTCTTTCATGATGCGGATGGCCGAACGCAGGGCCTCCGAGGAGTTGCCCTGGTAGGAGCCAAACGGCATATCGACCACCACGAAGGCACGCTTCACGGCCCGCACCACACTCTGGGCGTGGTAAATCATCTGGTCGAGGGTGATGGGCAGGGTGGTTTCGTGGCCGGCCATGACGTTGGAGGCCGAGTCGCCGACGAGCAGGACGTCGATGCCGGCGCCGTCCAGGATCTGGGCCATGGAGAAGTCGTAGGCCGTGAGCATGGAAATTTTCTCGCCGCGCTCTTTCATGGCCAGCAGCTGGTGCGTGGTCACGAGTTTGACTTCCTTGTGTTGGGACATGGGGGGTAGGGTGTTAGGGTCTTGGGGGCTTAGGGGCTTAAATCACCGCCGGACAGTTTCGCCCCCTCATGGGTCAAAGCTGCGGATTTTTTAGAAAACCCGTGCCCGACTCATTGTCCACCAGCAAAAAAACGCGCCGAACACAACCCAATCCACCAAACGACCATACCTCTAAGCTCCAAGCTCCAAGCTCCAAGCTCTAAGCTCTAAGCTCTAAGCTCCAAGCTCTAATTATTGAGGAACGTGCGGTTGCGGCTGAGCTTGAGGCTTTGCAGTAGCGCCGATTTGGCGGCAATAGTGACGAAGTAGCCGCGGGTGGGGCCGAAGGGCCGCCAGTTGCCCGTAATCTGCCAGCAGTGCAGGTCCTTGGTGATGTCGAGGGTGGTGAAGGCGGGCGTCTGGTTGATGAAGTCGTAGTTGGTGCTGAAACCGAAGCGCAGCGTTTCGGTGAGCTTGACCGAGCCGTTGAGGTTGAGCGTGGCGGCCGTGTAAGCTGATCTGCGCGGGCGGTTGGGAAGGGCCGGCAGCGGGCCCTGGTTGGCGTAGGAGGCCGTGAAGCTGGTGTTCAGCTCCCAGGGAATCTCGAAGTTCACGTAGTCCTCGTAGGGATTGATCTGCTGGGGCGCGCCCAGCTGCGGGTCGTTAACGGGGGCAGCGTCGCGGCGCACGGTGGCTTTGCGGTTGCCCTGGCTGGGGTTGAACTGGTAGGAGAGCTGCAGGTTGGCCGTGCTCAGGCGGGCCAGCCGGAAGTTTTTCTGCTGCCACAAAAACTTATCGATGAGGCGGCGGGTGGAATCCTGCTGGTAGAACTCGAAGTTGCCGTTGATGGTGATGTTGAGCTTGCGGGCCACCTGAGTGCGGAACGTGGCCGAAAGCGGGGCTAGCTCTAATGAATCGGCGGCGAAGTTGTAGCCGGTGTTAAAGTCGAGGCCGTCAATCAGGCTGACCTTCTTAAAGGGCGTGGTGCCGGTGGTGTCCTTATTGTCGCGCACTTTCATCTCCACCGCATTCTGGAGGCTGAAGCTCAGCTGCCGGGCTTCCGAGGTAGTGGGCACGCCGTACAGGAAGCCGTTGTAGCGGGGCAGCAGCAGGCCATTGTTAGCAATGTACGTCTCCCCCTCGGTGTAGAGGCGGCCGGTAGCGGGGTCGCGCAGCCCCGGAAGCTCTACAGCCTGAAAGGCCGGGTCGTTCCGACGGGGGCCGGGGGCGTAGTTGAAGCTCAGGCTGGGCGTCACCTTATGGCGCAGGGCCTGAATTTTGTGGGTGCCCTTACGCACCACCGTGCCGTAGAAGTTCGTGCTCAGATTGGCCCCGAAAGTGTAGCTGTTGAGGCGGTTAAAGCTGGTGAGCGTGTCGATGGTAACGGCCCGGGCCACCTCGCTGTAGCGGTAGTCAAGGCGCTTGAAGTACCACACTTCGTTGTAGGTGACGCTGGGGCTGAGGTTGAGGTGGGCGAAGGTGTAGCTACCCAGTGTGATGCCGAAGTTGTGGCGCATACCCGTCTGGGAGTTGCGCAGCAACTTGTCGAGGCTGCCCAGCTTGATGGGCGACACGAAAGCGGCCGTGGAGCCACCCAGCAGCGGAATGGCGCCCCCGCTGATCTGCCGGGCCGGGATGTTGTTGGAGAGCTTGTTCTGAAAGGTCAGGTCGTAGGAGAAGGCCAGCTGCTCGTAGAACTTCCGGGGCCGGATTTTCAGAATGTCGTACACGTACTGCCGGGCCACGCCCAGCGTCAGGTCGGGCAGGGTGAAGTCCATGGTCCCGGTCTGGGTGTTCTGGCTCTGGGTGAGCTGGAGCGCGTAGTTGATGGGCGCGTTGCGCAGTTGCTTGGAATAGGAAATGGTAGACGAAAACGCGGCCGTCAGGTAGTTGCGCGGGTTATAGGACGTCTGCCGGTAGTGGTTGTTGCTGCTCACGTTCACGTTGGCCGTAAACCGGCCTCCGCCCGGGCGCGCTACCGGCGTATGGTTCCACTGCAGGCCAAACGTACGGGCCGAGCGGGGCCGGTTGAAGTCCGGATTGGTGTTGGCGTCGGTGGTGCCCAGCAGCCGCTCCGTGGGCTGGGAGTTGTAGGTGAACGTAAACAGGCCCTGGTACTTGTAACGGGTGATGTACTGCATCTCGGCCGTGCCCCGCCAGCCCCCGAACTGCTCGGCGTTGCCCGAGTAGATGTCGCCGGTCAGGCGCACGCCGATGTGCTCGTTGGCGGCCCAGTAGTAGCCGCCGTTGCGCAAAAAGAAGCCCCGGTCGGCGGCCTGCCCGAAGGTAGGAATGATGAGGCCCGAAGCCCGCTTGTTGGTTTTGGGCGTGGGAAAATACCCGAACAGAAAGCCCAGCGGCGTCGGAATATCGCCTACCACCAAGTTGAACGGCCCGGTCACGACCTGCTCGCCGGGCATCACCTTCATTTTGGAAGCGTTGATGTAGAAGTGCGGGTGCTCCAGGTTGCAGGTAGTGTAGCGCCCGTGCACCCCGAACAGCTCGTTCCGGTCGTTCTTCTTGATGGTTTCGGCGTGGATGTAGCCTTCGCCCTGCTGGGTCACCACATCGGTGATGCGGCCCCGGCGGCTCTTGATGTTGTAGTCGATGCGGCCGGCCTGGTAGGTGGCCGCGCCCTGCTTGAACACGGGCCGGTCCTGCACCTTGCCGGTGGAGTCGGCCGCGCCCTCGGCCGTTACCAGGTTGCGGCTGTAATCCACCGTAATCAGGGCAGCCTGCAGGTTCATGTCGCCGTAGTCCACCACGGCCTTGTCGTAGAGAATGGCGCGCTTGTTCTGCACCTCGAAGCGGATGGAGTCCTGGGCCTTGTAGCTGACGGTGGTTTCCACGGCTCCTTTGCGGGCGCCGGCCCCGAGGCGCAGCGAGTCAGCAGTACCGCTCAGGGCCAGACCAGACGAGTCGCGCACGGTGCCGTCCGGGGAAGGCGGATTGACGATAGTGGGCAGCGGACGCACGTCGCCCGCGGCCCGGGTGCCGGGCGATACCTCGGTGGCGGGCCGGGGCGTGGGGTGGGGAAGCTTTTGCTGGTTTACCGGCGCCTGCTGGGCCTGGGCCGGTACCCATACCAGCAGGCCCAGGGCCAGCGCCAGTAGGCCCGGCCACTGCCGCAGCATCCCGATTACACGCGGTAAATAGTGAAACACAGGCGTAGGGTGGGCCACGTAGTTATTTATCGTTTATTTTGTGGCGTTTGCAAAGGTAGCGGGTAGCTGCCCCAACTAACGAACTCCGTGCGGAATATTGTCATACTGGGCGCGGCAGCCCTGGCCCTGTTCGCCGAATTTTCGGCCCCCCTCACCCCGGCTCCCCGGCCGGTGCCGCCTCCGCCTACGCGCTACAAGCTGCGCACGGTGGTGCTCGATGCCGGCCACGGCGGCAAAGACCGGGGCTGCACCGGCGTGAAAGCCCGCGAGGCCGACGTGGCCCTCAAGCTGGTGCTGGCCCTGGGGAAGCAGATTGAAGAGAACATGCCCTACGTGAAGGTGATTTACACCCGCAAAACCGACGTGTTCGTGGAGCTGGCCGACCGGGCCGGCATCGCCAACAAGCACAACGCCGACCTGTTCATCTCCATCCATTGCAACGCCAGCAGCCCGGCCGCCCACGGCACCGAAGTCTGGACGATGGGGCCGCACAAAACCGACGCCAACCTGGCCGTGGCCAAGCGCGAAAACTCGGTTATTCTGCAGGAAGAAAACTACAAGGAGCAGTACAACGGCTTCGACCCGACTTCGCCCCAGAGCCACATTCTGTTCTCCCTCTTCCAGAGCGCCCACATGGTGAACAGCATCCGGTTTGCCCAGAAGGTGGACCGGCAGTTCCGCACCACGCTCAAGCGGCCCTCGCGCGGGGTGAAGCAGGCGGGCTTTCTGGTGCTGTGGAAATCCACTATGCCCTCGGTGCTCATCGAGTCGGGTTTTCTGACCAACCGGGCCGAGGAAGTGTATCTGAACGATAAAGCCAATCAGTCGTATATGGCCTCGGGGATTTACCAGGCCTTCCGCGACTATAAACACGAGCTGGAAGCGGCCTCGGGTGAATAACCCCGCGCCGGCCCGCGTGGGCCGGTTTTTCCCTCCCTGTTCTCCCGCCCATCAACCGCTGACTCCGTGTCAAAAGAAATTAAAGTAGCCCTGCTGGGCATCGTCGCCGTGGCTCTGCTGATTGTAGGGTTTCAGTTCCTGAAGGGCAGCAACCTGCTTTCTTCGGACCGCACGTATTACGCCAAGTACGATAACGTCGACGGCCTCACGATTGGCAATCCCGTGATTCTGAACGGTATCAAGGTGGGTCAGGTCAAGGAAATGGCCCTCGTGCCCGAGGAGGGCAACCGCGTGAAAGTGGCCATCGAGCTGCAGAAGGGCGTCACCGTGGGCGACTCCACGGTAGCCAGCCTGAGCGGCTCGCTGCTGGGCTCCAAAACCATCACCCTGTTCCTGGGCCGCAACTCGAAAGTGTACGACGGGGGACAGGAGCTCAAGTCCTATACCGTGGCCAGCATCACCGATGCCTTCCAGGCCAAGGCCCTGCCCGTGCTCGGCACCGTCGATTCGACCCTGATCAAGGTGAACGGCTTTCTTAACAAGGATGCCCGCGTGAGCCTGCAGGCCACCCTGCTCAACGCCCAGGCCGGCACCGAGGCCCTGAAGAATCTGCTGTTGCTCAACCAGCGCAACATCAACCAGATTACCAGTAACATGGCCCAGCTTACCAACGACCTGAACAAGACCAGCGCCAAGTTCGACCGCATTGCCAGCAACTTCGCCGTGCTCAGCGACTCGCTCAAGCGCGCCCCGGTGGGGCCGGCCATGCGCAAGCTCAACGCCACCATGACGGAGGCCCAGAGCACGATGACTACCCTCAACCGCTCCCTCTCGGACCAGAACAGCTCCCTGGGCAAGCTGCTCAACGATTCCTCGCTCTACAAAAACCTGAACGCCACCGCCGCCAGCTCCAATGCCCTAATTTCGGACCTGCAGGCCAACCCCAAGAAGTACGTGCACTTCTCCGTGTTCGGGGGCGGCGGCAAAACCAAGAAGGAAACGGAAACCACTACCGTGAAGCCCAACGGCACGGTTATCGAGACGGAAACCGAAACCAAAACGGTGAAATAGCCCGGCGCGCAATCGGCCAATCTGCTTACCTTTGAAATCCGCCCTACCCAGGCGGATTTCTTTGGTTTTATCTGGTTGCAGAACCGGTAACGGATACGACCAGAACGTCATTCCGAGCTTGCCGAGGAATCTTGCGTGCTGACGTTGGTTCACTATGGCAACGTCAGCACGCGAGATTCCTCGGCAAGCTCGGAATGACGTTCTACCCACCCCGCACACCCTCACCCACCCATTCCCACCCCCAATGAACCTCGAATTCAACAAAAACGAAGACAGCATCAAGCAACTCAACTTCCAACTGAAAAAACGGCTGGAGAAAGTGGCCCTCGGGGGCGGCGAAAAAGGCATTGCCAAGCACAAGGCCAAGGGCAAGCTCACGGCCCGGGAGCGGATTGAGTATTTGCTCGACAAGAATTCGGAAACCGTGGAAATCGGGGCGTTTGCGGGGGAGGGAATGTACCAGGAAGAGGGCGGCTGCCCCGGCGGCGGCGTGGTGGTCGTCATTGGCTGGGTGCAGGGCCGGCAGTGCGTGGTCGTGGCCAACGACGCCACCGTGAAGGCGGGCGCTTGGTTCCCGATTACGGCCAAGAAGAACCTGCGGGCCCAGGAAATCAGCATCGAAAACAAGCTGCCCATCATCTACCTCGTCGATTCGGCGGGGGTGTACCTGCCCATGCAGGACGAAATCTTCCCCGATAAGGAGCACTTCGGCCGCATCTTCCGCAACAACGCCGTGATGAGTAGCATGGGCATCGTGCAGCTGGCCGCCATTATGGGCCCGTGCGTGGCCGGCGGGGCCTACCTGCCGATTATGAGCGACGAGGCCATGATTGTGGACGGCACCGGCTCAGTATTCCTGGCGGGCTCCTACCTGGTGAAGTCGGCCATCGGCGAATCCATCGACAACGAGACGCTGGGCGGCGCTACCACCCACTCCGAAATTTCGGGCGTGACGGACTACAAGTTCGAAAACGACGAGCAGTGCCTCGACCACATCCGCAACATCTTCGACAAGATGGGCGGCCAGGCCACGGCCGGCTTCTCACGCAAAACGCCCGCCGCCCCCAAGGAAAACCCGGCCGAAATCCTGGGTTTGCTGCCCGCCGACCGCGCTAAGCCCTACGACATGATGGACATCATCCACCGGCTGGTCGATAACTCGGAGTTCGAGCCCTACAAGGACCTCTACGGCCAGACGCTGATTTGCGGCCTGGCGCGCATCGAGGGCTGGGCCGTGGGCATCGTGGCCAACCAGCGCAAAATCGTGAAGACCAAGAAGGGCGCCATGCAGATGGGCGGCGTCATCTACTCCGACTCGGCCGACAAGGCGGCGCGCTTCATCATGAACTGCAACCAGAAGAAGATTCCGCTGGTGTTCCTGCACGACGTATCGGGCTTCATGGTAGGCTCGCAGAGTGAGCACGGCGGCATCATCAAGGACGGCGCCAAGATGGTAAATGCCATGGCCAACTCCGTGGTGCCCAAGTTCTCGGTGGTGATTGGCAACAGCTACGGGGCCGGTAACTACGCCATGTGCGGCAAAGCCTACGACCCACGCCTCATCGTGGCCTGGCCCACCGCCCAGCTGGCCGTGATGAGCGGCGCGGCAGCCGCCAACACCCTGCTCCAGATTCAGGTGGCTTCCCTTAAAGCCAAGGGTCAGGAAATCACGCCCGAAGCCGAGAAGGAGCTGCTCGACACCATCAAGGCCCGTTACGAGGAGCAGCTCTCGCCCTACTACGCCGCAGCCCGCCTCTGGGTGGATGCCATCATCGACCCGCTGGAAACCCGCAAAGTCATTTCCCAGGGCATCAGCATGGCCAACCACGCGCCGATTGAAAAGGCGTACAACGTGGGCGTGATTCAGGTGTGAGAAAAGAATCAATAAGCACTATACAACTGATATTGCGCAGTTGGCTGTAGCGCGAACTACAAAGTTCGCGCTACAGCCCTCATCATGCTACACAAACGGAGGTACTGCGTAACATCATTACACAAGACAATGGATAAGCAACAATTCTGGCAACTTATAGAACAAGCAAAGCGCAGAAGCGGTGGTGATGTAGAAGAACAAGCCGAGCACCTGCAAGAAAAGCTGGCTACGTTGCTGCCGGAAGAGATTATAGCTTTCGAGGATATGTTTCAGCACCTGATGCACGAAGCGTATCAAAGCAATTTGTGGGCAGCAGCTTACATTATACTCGGAGGCTGCTCTGATGATGGCTTCGAGTACTTTCGTGCATGGCTTATTGCGCGTGGCCAGAAGGTATTTGAAACGGCCTTGGCTGAACCAGATTCTTTAGCCAAAATAATTAAGGTTGATGACGCTGAGGAATCCGAAGCGGAATCCATGCTCTATGTCGCTAGGATGGCTTATGAAGAGCAAAGTGGCAAAGATGATTTTGACAAAGTAACGACCCGGTATTCTCTTCCTGCTATCGATTTAAATTGGGGTGACAATGAGCAGAAAATCATAGAGATGCTGCCTAAGCTTAGCCGCAAGTTTGCATAGTAATACCAGTAAGGGTACTCATATAACCGGCCCGCCAGTTTCACCCGAAGCGGCGGGCCGCTGGCGTTTTATGAGGATAGATTAATTTCAGATTTATGAAGACTCTCTATATCCTGACGGGCTGCAACGGGGCGGGCAAAACCACGGCCGCCTGCGCATTGCTGCCGAACCTGCTAGGTTGTCGGGAGTTCATGATTGCGGACGAAATTGCGTGGGGGCTTCTGCCGTTTTAGCTTGAAACTGTGAGCATGTAGACCGGGGAGAGAATAATAAATTCCTCCCGATTGGGAAGATGTACAACGTGGGCGTGATTCAGGTGTGATGACTATTCTGTTGGAGGATGTGCCTCAGTTTCGCTGGCAAACAGATTTGGGCCGACTGTTACCGGCAATCCGTCAGCAGGTGGAAGAATTGACCTGGGTTATTTCGAATCTGCAATGCTGGCACCTTAGGGACTTCATTCCGACAGTTGCCGAATGGGAAGAGCAGATGGAACACCACTACTCTTACACGGTAGTATCTGGCAAGACACTTTATGACACCATGGCTGACACCGACATACAAGTAGTGTGGGGTGTTTTCTGTGGCGTAAAGGGCAACATGCCAGCTTTGTCAAAAGATGAAGTGCCTTATGCTGACGGAAGCAAAGAGCCATGGACAGAGCCTAAAGCATTTCAATTGGCGGCATCTGAAATCGAAATAGTATGTTTTGATAGCAGCGTGACTTTGGTGAAGTTCCGGGATAAGGTCATTGGCCGACAGTTCTTAAAAGTGTTTCCTGACGGAAAGATCCTTTAGACAACAACTTATGTACAATGACCTCAATGAGCCGCAGAAGGAACTGTGCGATTTGATGAGCAGCATCTCAGAAGAGGCATGGTGTGCAGGCTGGATGGAAGGGCTGGAATATGCTTTATGGCATATCGTAAATCATGGGCCAGCACAATATGGGCGTAGGCTTATCAGTGAGGAAATTATCCAGCAGTTAAAAAAACTGTCTCAAAATGCTCAAAGCTGGATAATATTTGATGACTTAACTGAAGAAACAGCAGTTCCTATACTTGAATGGCATCAAATGTTCCAACTAGCTAATCCGAATTAATAATTTTTAGAATTGTGGGATTCATGAAAACGCTCTGCCTCTTGGCCGGCTGCAACGGGGCAAGCAAAACCATGACCGCCTACGCGTTGCTGCAGAACCTGCTGGGTTGCCGGGAGTTCGTGAATGCGGACGAAATTACGTGGGGGACTTTTGCCGTTTCCGCTGGAAATGGTGAGCGTGCAGAACGGTAAAAGTAGGTTACCAATGCTTCGCTTGGAAAGTAGTAATATTAGGGCGTGATTGAAGGAAGAGAAATCTAAGTATTTCAAAAGTAGATTATGTGGTACGGAGTAACTTTCCTGGTAGGAATTTGCTTGTTGGGAGCAAGTCTATATGTATTTAGCAATAAAATGAAACTCATCAGACAAGGTGAAATCGTAACCGCTACAGTTGTTGAGGTTAAGCGCACCAGTGACGACGACGGATACAGATATAGTCCCGTATACCGCTATACAACTCATGCGAACGAAACAATGACTTATGAGCCGAATTATTCGAGTAATCCCTCAAGCTGGGAAATAGGGGAGGAAGCTCAAGCTGCTTATAATCCGGCTGCTCCTGCCGAAGTAACGATTCTGACTTACTTCGATACTTTTGGTTATAGCATCATTTTATTAGCGCTCGGGTTCGCAGCTACTGTTTTGGGCGGAGGCTACTATTTAGCTATGTATTTCTTTAGTAAAATAAGCCAGCACTGAAAATAATTGACAAGCAAACTTGGCCCCTTCGCTCCAACCGGTGCGGCGGTCCGCTGGTGTTTTTAGGAGATGGTAACCGCTTAGGCGAAGCTTTTTGCTGGGTTCAGATACGACGCACGAGTGCTGTAGATCAAGAAAGCGGAAAAAGAGAAAGTACGGAAACCGTCGTTCGCCGTAATTTGGGCGCTCATCCCGACTGCCTCCCCGTTCATGGCCAAGAAGAAACCCGCTGCCGCCCAGCCCGCCCTCGTCCATATCCCCACTGTCGGCTCCGGGGCCGATGCGCTTTCCAAGGAGCAGAAGGCGTTTAACCGGCTCAGTAAGCGCATAAGCAAGCTGGAAGGCGAGGTGGGGGACTTCCGCACCGCCGCTACGGCCCTGCGCCAGCGGGTGCAGCAGGAGTACCGCCCGCTCCAGCAGCAGCACAACGACCTGCGCGCCGCCTTCGTCCGCATGCTCGACCGCGCCCACGACACGTACAAGCTCACCAAAACCGAGCGCAAAAAGCTGGTGGATCTGCTGCTCAACGGCTTCTTCGACCTGCTCGACCGGGGCTACGACGACCTGGAAGCCATTTTTGACAAGTACGACCCGCCCCTGACAGAAGCCGAAGCCGCCGAAGCCGAGGCCGCCAACGCCGCCGCCGCCGCGGAAGAAGCCGAGTTGATCCAGGAGTTTTTCCGAGACCAGCTCGGCATCGAATTCGACCCGGAGGCCGACGTGAGCACCCCCGAAAAGCTCCAGGACTACGTGAACCAGCAGCTGGCCGACCGCCAGCAGCAGTACGAGCAGCAGGCCGCCGCTGCCGCCGAGCGGCGCGCCCAGCGCAAGAAAAGTCCCAAGCAGCAGGCCGCCGAGGACAAGCGCAAGGCCGAGGAGCAGAACATCACCCAGGCCGTGCGCACCCTGTACATGGACCTGGTGAAGCACCTGCACCCCGACCGGGAGCCCGACGAGGCCGAGAAGCTCCGCAAAACCGAGTTGCTCAAGCGCGTGACCACCGCCTACAAGGCCAACGAGCTGCTCACGCTGCTGCGCCTGCAGCTGGAGCTCAACCGCATCGACCAAACCCACCTCGAAAACCTGGCCGAATCCCAGTTGCGCTACTACAACACCCTGCTGCGCCAGCAGGTGCGCGAGCTGGAGCAGCAACTGGCCCTGGAGCAGCGGGAGCTGTCGGCCTTCACCGGCAAACCCTACTACTACACCGCTTCGCCCGCCGCCTTGGAGCTGGATTTTCGGCAGATGAAAGCCAACCTGACGGCCAAGGTGCAGCGCCTGGGCCTCGATGTGGAGCGCTGCGGCCAGGACCCGGCAGCCCTCAAGGAGTTCCTGAAATCGTACCGGATTCCGAAGTAGGGCCGGGGCCTTGCCGCGGAAACGGTGGCCGCCGAGGCGGGGACGTACCGCAAAATGAACAAATGCACCCCCGCCGGCCGTTCTTACCCGGCCCCCGGCCGCGATAAAGCCGCGCCCGTTGTGTTTCTTTGCTCTTTCTGCCTCCCCGGGCCCCGTTGCCCCGCTGCTCCATGACCAACCGCGAAATCAAAGCCCTCATCTCCCTGCTCGATGACCCGGAAATTGCCCCCCAGATTGAGGGCAAAATCCAGACCCTGGGCGAAACCATTATTCCGTTTCTGGAAGAAAGCTGGGAGGAAAGCCTCGACCCGCGCCAGCAGCAGCGCCTGGAAAACCTGATTCACCATCTCCAGTTCGAGGGGCTGCAGCAGCGCCTGCGCGTGTGGCGCGAGTCGGGAGCCGAAAACCTGCTCGAAGGCATGTGGCTGCTGAACTCCTACCAGTATCCCGATGCCGATTTCCAGAGCCTGAACCGGGCCGTGGAGCAGCTGCGCTTCGAGGTCTGGACCCTGCTGCAGCCCGAAATGCACCCCGCCGACCAGGTGCAGACCCTCAACCACGTACTGTTCCGAGCGCACAAATTCGCGGCCAACACCCAGAACTTTCACTCCCCGGCCAACTCCATGCTGCACCGGGTACTGGAAACCCGGCGCGGCAATCCGCTCACGCTCTGCGTGATTTACCTGCTGGTGGCCCAGCGCCTCAAGCTGCCGGTGTTCGGGGTGAATCTGCCCAACCTGTTCGTGCTTACCTACCAGCTGGAGCCCCCGCTGGAGCCCTTCTACATCAACTGCTACAACCGCGGCCTGGTGCTCTCGCGCACCGATATTGAGCACTACGTGCGCCAGCTCAACCTCACGCCCAACGATATTTTCTTCGAGCCCTGCAGCCACCTCGACATCGTGCGCCGGGCCCTGCGCAACCTGCAGGTCAGCTTCGAGAAAATCCAGGAACCCGCCAAAGCCCAGGAAGTAGCCCAGCTGCTGGCCATCCTCACCGACGACCCCCAACCCGGCGACACCGATACGGACCCGAATGAGCGGTAGGCTGCCGGCCGGGCGGTGGTGGTCAGCCGCTAAAACCGCTTGATCAGGCAGCCGGCGGCGCGTTTGTCGGCTACGCCGGCGGGGCGGCCGGCCAGCAGGTTGTCGAGCACCTGCTCCAGGTACTTCTCCTTGACGTAGTTCTCAATCTGCGGATTATCGTCGATGGCGCCTTTGTAGCGTACGGCAAAGCCGCCGCCGGCCGGTTGCAAGACCACTACCTCGGGCGTTTTGGTAGCGCCCAGCAGGGTGCTCACCTGCTGTCCCTCGTCGGTGAGCAGGGGCAGCTCGGCCCCGCCGGTTACCTTGATTTTGATCTTTTCCACCGCCGCCGATTCGGCGCTGGCCTCCAGGTTGATGGGCGTGTTCACGAACAGAAACTGCACGCCTTTGGCTCCGTAGTTGGCATTGAGGGCCGCCAGGCGGTTCTGGTAGAGCTTGGAGAACGCGCAGTTCGGGTTGATGAACACCACCACTACTGCTTTGTTGGCGGAAAATCCTTTGAGGGAAATTTCGGTGTTGGTGGCGTTTTTGAGGCTGAAATTGGCCACCGACCGGCCCTGCGCCCGGGCCGTGCTGAGGCCCACGGCACAAAACAAGAGGGCGGCGGCGGCAACAAGTGAGATTCGGCGAAGAGACATGAGGAGATGTGAAATGGTGAGGTGGTGAAATGGTGAGTTGAGGTTCTGATGGTGCAGTGGTGAATTCAAGCAGTGTGAAAACTGAACGGAAACTCACTATTTCACCACTTCGCCATTTCACCTTCCGTCTACGCAATAGGTGAGCACGTAGCCGGGGGCCGGATGCTGGTAGTGGATGTGGTGTTGGCTGCGGGAGTTTTCGAGGAGCAGGTGTCCCGTCAAAACACCGGCCTCCCGCAGCTCAAACGGGGTGAGCCGCAATTGCTCTTTAAACACCACGCCCCGACGATTCAGCAGCTTGTACAAGGTTTCCTTGGCACTCCAGTAGAGACTGTGTTTGGCTGCGTCCTGGCCGGCATCGGCCCGTTCGGTTTCCGATAGAAACCGCCGGGCCAGCTGTTGGGCTTTGGGGCGCACTTGTTCAATATCTGTGCCAACCGCCCCCGCCGTGGAGAGCAGCGCCGCCACCCACTCGCCCGAGTGAGACAGGGAGACCCCGTAGGCGGGCAGCTCAGCCAGAAAGGGGCGGCCGTTGGCGTCGTTGTGCAGGGTGGCGGGGGCGTCGGTGAGCTCGCGCAGCAGCTGGTGGGCCAGCACCCGCGCCGCCAGCCACTGCCGGGCCCGCAGCTCGTCGCGGCCATTGGGGAAGCGGGCCAGGTAGTGAGCCGGCGCCGGCAGCCGGGACCACAGCTCCCCGGCCGGCTCGGTCAGGTGCCACAGCCCCAGTAAGGCATTCGGGGCGACGGAAACAAGGCTATGCAGCGGCACGGGCGGTGAATGAGCGAAGTGGGGAATGAGTGACGGGGAACCGGGGGAGGCAAAGATACTGTCATCCTTTATCTGGCGTTTGCGGAGCGAAGGATCTTGGCTCGTTAAAACAGCCCGATTGTGCTGGCAGGATAAGGCCCTTCGCTCCGCAAACGCCAGATGAAGGATGACAAGCGGTACCTTTGCCCCGGTCCCTCATCACCTCCTCACTCATTCACCCCGTGACAACTTCCCGTCCTCAAGTTCAGAAACTGGCTACCCTGGCTGGCCACCGCGACTGTGTGTACACGCTCACCGGCACGGCCGGGGAGGAGCTGGTGTATTCGGCCGGGGCCGACGGGCTGGTGGTGAGCTGGCGGGCCGATGCTCCGGAGCAGGACGGTGAGCTGGTGGCCCGGGTTGAAAACTCGGTGTACGCCCTGCGCCATCTGCCGGCGCGCAACCTGCTGGTGCTGGGCCACAACTTCCAGGGCGTGCAGGTCATTGATCTGGCCACCCGCACCCTGCTGCACGCCACGGCCCTGCCCCCGGTAGCCATCTTCGATCTGCTGTATTCCGAAGCCCGGCAGCGCCTCTACGTGGCCCTGGCTGATGGGACCCTGGCCGTGCTGCGGGCCTCAGATTTCCGCCTCGAAACCCTGCTGCGCCTCTCCGAAAAAAGCCTGCGCTGCCTGAGCCTGCACGAGGAGCGCGGGGAGCTGGCCGTGGGCGGCTCCGACTGGCGGGTGCGCATCCTCGACGCCGATACGCTGGCCGTGCGGCACACCATCGAAGGGGCTACCAACTCGGTGTTCACCGCCGCCTACTCGCCTGATGGCCGCTACCTGCTCACGGCCGGCCGCGACGCCCACCTGCGCATCTGGGACGTGGCCGCCGGCTACCAGGAGCACCGCAGCATTGTGGCCCACCTGTTCACCATCAACCACCTCATTTTCTCGCCCGACGCCCGCCTGCTGGCTACCTGCAGCATGGACAAAAGCATCAAGCTCTGGGACGCCGAAACCTGGCAGCTGCTGCGCGTGGTCGACCGCGCCCGCCACGCCGGACACGGCACCTCCGTGAACAAGTTGTTTTGGCCGGGAAGCCGGAATAGGCTAGTTTCGTGTAGCGACGACCGCACGCTGGCCGTCTGGCAGGTGGAAGAGGGGAGGAGTTAGAAGATAGGAGCCAGGAGTTAGCATGGGTGGTTCACCTGGTCGGACTCCGCCCCCAAGCTCCCGCTTTGTTTCCTGGCTTTGCTGCGCTACCTCACGTCCTCCCGGCTTCTGTCTTCTCGCTCCTAACTACTCACTCCTCAGAATGAAAATCACCGCCCTCGATATTCGGCAGAAAACCTTTGAAAAAGCCTTCCGCGGCCTCGACAAGGACGAAGTGCAGGCCTTTTTGCAAACCCTGTCCCAGCAGTGGGAGCGGATGGGCGACGAAAACCGGGAACTGCGCCTCAAACTGGAGCACGCCACCCAGGATGTGAGCAAGATGCGCGAGGTGGAAACCAGCCTCTACCGCACCCTCAAAACGGCCGAGGACACCGGCAACAGCATCACCGAGCAGGCCCAGCGCGACGCCGACCTGCGCATCCGCGAAGCCCAGCTCCAGGCCGAGCACCTGCTGGCCGCCGCCCGCCAGAAAGCCCGCACCGTAGTCGACGATGCCTACCAGCAGGCCGAACGCACGGTGGCTGAGATGAAAAAGGAAGTCAGCGGCCTGGGCCAGGAGTGCCAGCGCCTCGAAAACCTGCTCGACGGCCTCACCCGCGACCTGCACCACCTGGCTTCGGATGCCCTGGATAAGGTGGAAAAAGCCCGCAACCGGCCCAAAACCGGTACCGCCGCCATCCTTTCCCGGGCCGCCAGCGTAAAAGTGAATCGTCCGCACGTTGCGGACGATTCTCCTACTCCTGACGCTTCTGCCATGTACGTTTCCACTGCTGCTACCGCTTCTTCGGCTGCTATTGCCGCGCCGGACCGCGCTACTGCGGCCCCGGCCGCGGTGCCCGCCGAAACCCGCGCCGCCCAGCCCTCCGTAACCGGCTACAACCCCAAGCCCGGCCAGCAGCCCGAGCCCGACCGCGGTGCCCCGGCCCAGCAGCCTGGGCCCGAGATTGAGCGCCCCGAGGCCCCGGCCGAAAACCCCGGCATCTCGCCCGCCCCCCACATCGACCCGCCCGGCCCCTCCCAGGTGCCCGATCCGGCGCCGCCCCGCGTAGAGCCCCCGGCCCCGGATATTCAGCCCATCGGTCCCGGTCACCCCGAAATTGTCCAGCCGGCGCCCTCCGTCCATCCCGGCCAGCCGGGCATGGCTGCCGCCCCGGCCGCCCTGGGCGAGAAGTCGTTCTTCGACGAAATCTAAAGCGCTGATTTCCGCTAATGGGGCGGATGACGCTGGTTTTCGTCGCTGCTTCAGCCTGTGTCTCAAATCGAAGCCTGCCTTTCGGGGCGGGCTTCGTTGTTTTGGGAGCCTGATTCAGGCAGACGGGCTGTCAGAATACGAAGAGTTACTGCGGGCAACGACACCAAGCAAACTCCGCGCAAACCCTGAGCTGAAGCATCGGCATAGAAAAAGTATTTCACGCCACGAGCCACGGCGGCAACCCAGCGTGTGGAAAGGGTGAATTACCCGGGCAACACCAGCGCGCGAGCTTCCTCGGCAAGCCCGGAATGACATCCGTATTTTACTCACCATCTCACCATCTCACCATCTCACCACATGGGCCAGATTGCACTGGAAGGCATGGAGTTTTTCGCCTTCCACGGATACTACGACGAGGAGCAGAAAATCGGCAACAAGTACGGCGTCGACCTCTACATCGACACCGACCTGCACGCGGCCGGCAGCTCCGATCAGCTCCGCGAAACCGTGAACTACGAGGTGCTTTACCGGGTAGTGCGCGAAGAGATGCTGGCCCCGGCCCGTCTGCTGGAACATCTGGGCCACCGCGTGCTCGACCGGGTGCTGGAAGAATTTCCCTACGTGCAGGGCGTGCGCGTGAGCGTCTCGAAGTTCAATCCACCCCTGGGCGGCATCTGCCACCGCGCCCGCATCACGCTGGAACGCCGCCGCGCCTAACCCGCGGCCCGGCTGCCAGGGCACGTCACTACAACTAAGGTTGCGCAAAACCCCGTCCGACAGCTTGTCGGGTGGGGTTTTGAGTTGGTAGGCTTCCCGGCTTCGGAGCGGTAAGAATAAGAGGACGGCATGGCGATCTGGCGCTAAAGAATTCGGGTCGTAGCTGGTATGTTGCACAGGTCGAAAAGAGCATTTGCAGGATATAAAGCGGGTTTTAGTCAGTTATACGAATTATTTCGTACGATATATTTTGATCTACGACATGTTTCGTATATGTTTGAAGTACGAACAATGTCGTACTCGCTTTCCGCTGATTTCAAATGACTAAGAAACCCCTTCCCAAACCCACCGAGTCGGAGCTGGAAATTCTCCAGGTCCTCTGGCAGCACGGGCCGAGCACCGTGCGCTTCGTCAACGACGAGCTGAGCCGCCGGCGCGACGTTGGCTACACCACTACCCTCAAGCTGCTCCAACTCATGCTCGACAAAGGCCTGGTGCTGCGCGACGACGAGGCCCGCACCCACGTGTACCGGGCCGGCGTGCGGGAAGAGGAAACCCAGGGCCTGCTGCTCGACAAGTTCGTGGATGCGGCCTTCGGGGGCTCGGCCATGAAGCTGGTGATGCAGGCCCTGGGCAACCGCCGCACCTCCCGCGAGGAGCTGGCCCAGATCCGCCGCCTGCTCAACGACATTGAGATTCAGAACGACACCACGCCACCCGCTACCGACCCTGCGCTATGAACTGGCTGACCCAACTACTTCCCCCGGCCCTGATCCGCGCGCTGGGCTGGGCCCTGGTCCACTCCCTCTGGCAGGGTGCCCTGCTGGCCCTGCTGCTGGCCGGCCTGCTGCTGGTGCTGCGCCAGCATGCGGCCCAGGTGCGCTACCGCACCGCCGCCGCCGCCCTGCTCACGCTGCTGCTGCTGATCGGCATCACCTTCGGGCGCTACTACTACCAGCCCCCGGCGGCCCCCGCTACCTCTGCCGGCCTCACGACCTACCAGCCCGTGGATGCCCCGGCTGCCGCCCCCGGCCCGGAAGCCAGCTGGGCCGCTGATCCGGCCGGGTCCACCACGGCCCCGGTTTCCTGGGCGCAAACCTGGCAGCAGTACTTCGATGCCAACCTGCCCCTGGTAGTGACGGTGTGGATGATGGGCCTGCTGGTGATGCTGCTGCGGCTGCTGGGCGGCCTGGCCTACGTGCAGCGCCTGCGCCGCTACCGGGTGCAGCCCCTGGCCGAGGAGTGGCAGCAGCGGCTGGCGGCTCTGGCCCGCCGCGCCGGTCTGCAGCAGAAAGTAGAGCTGCTGGAATCGGCCCTGGTGAAGGTGCCGGTGGTGGTGGGCCACCTGCGGCCGGTGGTGCTGCTGCCCCTGGGCACCGTCACGGGCCTGGGCACGGCGTACCTGGAAGCCATTCTGGCCCACGAGTTGGCCCACGTGCAGCGCCGCGACTACCTGCTCAACCTGTTGCAGTCGGTGGCCGAAACCGTGCTCTTCTACCATCCGGGCGTGTGGTTCATCACGGCCTGCCTGCGCACGGAGCGCGAAAACTGCTGCGACGATGCCGCTACCGCCCTTATCGGGGGCAACCCGCTCACGGTGGCCCGGGCCCTGGCCGCCCTGGCCGAGCTGAACGCGGCTCCCGAGCCCACGGGCGTTGGGCTGGCGCTGTCGGCTCTCGGGCCCGATGGCTCGGTGCTGGGCCGCATCCGGCGCCTGGTGCAGGGCCGGCAGCGGCCCACGTTTGCCGAAGGATTCATGGCCGCCTGCGTGGTGCTGGTGGGTCTGGTGGTGCTGAGCACGGCCGTGGCCCTGGCCCGCCCCCAGGTGCTGGCCCTGGAGGCCCGCGTACGGCACCTGGAAGCTACGGCCGAGTCCTGGCCTTCGGTGACGGAGTATGCAGCGCCGGCCACTGTGCCGGCCACTGCGCCGGTCACTGCGCCTGCTGGATTGCCCCTTACGGATGAGGTCGTGCCAACGGCCTGGGACCGGGAGCCACTATGCATCCTGAGTGTCTCGGCCGATGGGCAGGCGCAGGGCCGTATCGGCAACACGCCGGTGAGCTTCGATACGAGCCGGGCGCCCCAGCTCATGCGCTGGTCGCGGGCCGGCCGCCGTGGCCGCACCGGCGGCGCGGCTGAGCAGGGCACAGTCATCATCAAGCGCGATAAAAAAGGCCGCCTGACGGAGCTGTACGTGAACGGGGAGCCGATTGCCATTGCCCCCGCCCGCAAAAAAGGCGAGCAGGTAGATGTGGTGCAGCTCAACGGCGCAACCGGCCGCGCGCTGGCCGTGGCCCCGCTCGCCGCCACTACCGACCGGGAGCAGCGCATGGAGGAACTCGCGCTGCGTATGCAGCAGAGCACTCTGAGCGGCAGCCACCCCAGCGCCGCCGATGCTCGTGAGTTATCGAGTCTGGCCCTGGCCGAAGCCAGCACTGCCCTGCAGGAGCTGGATGTGAACCGGATCACCCGCGAAGCCCTGCAAGAGGCTGAACTGGACCTGCGCACCGCCGCCAAAAATGCCAAAACCGACGAGGAACGGGAGCAGATTCAGGAGGCCCTGGAAGACCTGCGCGAGCGGCAGCAGGAGCTGCGTGAAAATCAGCAGGAGCGGCGGCAGCAGCTCCGCGAGGAGGCCCAGGAGCGCCAGCGCGACATCCAGCAGGATATCCGCGAGGCCCAGGAACAGGCCCGCCGGGATGCGGAGCAGGCCCGCCGGGACGCCGAGCAGGCCGTCCGCGACCAGGAGCAGGCCCGGCGGGATGCCGACCAGGTCCGCCGCGACCAGGAACAGGCCCACCGCGACGCCGGCACGGCTCTGCTGCTGCGGGAGCTGCGCCAGGATGGCATCATCAAGACGACCGGCAACCTGCAATTCGTGCTCAGCGCCACCAGCCTGAACGTGAACGGCACCCGCCAGCCCGCGGCCGTGCAGCAGAAGTACCTGCGTCTGGTAGAGAAGCACCAGGGCAAGCCCCTCAAAGGCATCTACAACCTCAATTACCAGACTTCCTCCAGCACGACTACCAACCTCAACGGCCCGGCCGTGCCGCGCCCGCCCCGGGCCCCGGGCGTGCCGCCCGTTGCCGCGCCCGCCCCGCCCATGCCCCCGCGCCTCGATTCGGAGGAGCTGCGCCAGCAACTGCGCCGCGATGGGGTGCTCGGTGCCCGTGATAAAGCCTTCCAGTTCCAGCTCAACGAGCAGGGCCTGACGGTGAACGGCAAGAAGCAGTCGGCGGCGCTGGCCGAGAAGTACCGTCGGCTGCTGGCTGCGCCGACCGACGGCAACGGCCAGAGCCAGCGCAACATCCAGATTTCCGTGACGGAGTGAGTGACCCTGGTGAAGCCGGCCGCCGCTGCCACGGCGGCCGGTTTTGGGCGTGAACATTCCGCTACCTGAGGCAACGGTTACGGCTGCGGCTGCATCTATGGCGGCGTAGCCCCCTTTTTCGGACCGCTGGCCGCTTTTAGACTCCGCTGGCCGCCTGGCCTGCTCCCCGCATTCCCATCCATTTGTTCGATTTTTTACTCGCTGCGTCGTGAAATATTATTGGCTCCTTCTCCTGCTGCTGGGCGCTGTGCTGACCACTCCGGCCTGGGCCCAGTCGGCGGCGGCGGCTACTACGGCGGCGGCGGCCGTGCCGGCGCCCAAGCGCCAGCTCCAGGCCCTGCGCATCACGGAAGCCATTAAGCTGGACGGTGAGCTGAATGAGGCCATCTGGCAGCAGGCGCCCATCGCCACGGAGTTCATCCAGAACCGCCCCAACCCGGGCCCCCGCGAAAAGCACCCCACCGAAGTACGCGTGCTCTACGACGACGCCAACCTCTACATCGGGGCCGTGATGCACGATGTGTCGCCCGACTCGATTATGCGGGAGTTGTCGCAGCGCGACGACATGGGCAACACCGATTTCTTCGCCATTTTCCTCGATACCTACTACGATAAAATCAACGGCTACGGCTTCTTCATCACCACCGGCGGCGTGCAGGCCGATGCCCGCTACTCGCCGGCCGGGGGCGAGGACTTCAACTGGAACGCCGTCTGGGACTCGCGCACGGCGTTGCGCGGCACCGACTGGGTGGCCGAAGTGCGGATTCCGTACTCGGCCATCCGCTTCAGCAAGACCGCCGAACAGCTGTGGGGCGTGAACTTCATGCGCCAGCGCAAGCGCGACAATCAGGCCTTCTTCTGGAACGAGGTGAAGCCCGCCGTGGACGGCTTCGTAAACCAGTGGGGCGAGCTCACGGGCCTGCGCGACATCAAGCCGCCGCTGCGCCTCTCGCTCACGCCCTACGTGTCGGGCTACGTGAACCACTATCCCTACGACGTGCAGGGCATCCGCAACTCCAGCACCAGCTTCAATGGCGGGGCCGATGTGAAGTGGGGCATCAACGAGAGCTTCACCCTCGATGCCACCCTGGTACCCGATTTCGGGCAGGTGCAGAGTGATAATCAGGTGCTCAACCTCTCGCCCTTCGAGGTGCAGTTCCAGGAAAACCGCCAGTTTTTCACCGAAGGCACCGAGCTCTTCAACAAGGGCGACCTGTTCTACTCGCGGCGGGTGGGCGCCACGCCCATCGGCTTCGGCTCCGTAGGCGACCAGGTGCGGGCCGGCCAACTGGGCCCCGACGGGCAGCGCCGCCCCGGCGAGGCCGTGGTGAGCAACCCCGGCGTCACGCGCCTGCTGAATGCCACCAAAGTATCGGGCCGCACCAGCAAGGGCCTGGGCGTAGGCGTGTTCAATGCCCTGAGCAACGACGTGTACGCCACCCTGCGCGACTCGGTGGACGGGCGCGAGCGGCAGGTGCTCACCCAGCCCTTCAGCAACTACAGCATCATGGTGCTGGATCAGAGCCTGAAAAACAACTCCTACGTCTCGCTCATCAATACCAACGTCACGCGCTGGGGTAGCACCTACGACGCCAACGTGACGGGCGGCCTGTTCCGTTTCGCCAACAAGAAGAACTCCTACGCCCTGGACGGGCGCCTGATTTACTCGCGCCGCCGGGGCAACGAATTCGGCTCCGAAGCGGCCATCAATGACCAGAACGGCTACAAATACCAGGTGGGGCTAAGCAAAATCAGCGGCAACTTCACCTGGCAGCTGGGCCAGGGCATCGAGTCGGACACCTATAACCCCAACGATTTGGGCATTCTGTTCGGCAACAACAACATCTCCCAGTACCTGAACCTGAGCTACAACAAGTACCAGCCCTTCTGGAAGGTGAACAACTTTTACTCCTTTGCCGGGCTCAACCACTCGCTGCTTTATAAGCCTACCCGCTACCAGAGCGCCAACGCGTACGCGGGCTGGAACACGACCTTCACCAAAAGCTTCCTGACCACGGGCATGAACTTCGATGCCAACCCCGTGACCCACGACTACTTTGAGCCCCGTCGGTACCCGTTGGGCGACTACTACGTGCGGGTGCCGGCCAGCGCCAACGTGGGCGCTTTCCTCTCCTCCGATTACCGCAAAAAACTGGCCCTGGACCTGAACGCGGGCATCCGCGGCTACGCCCGCGATGAGCGGTTGGTGCGCGCCCGGCGCATGGGCTACGGCTGGGGCATCTCGCCCCGCTACCGCGTCAGCAACCAGCTCAACTTCCGCTACAACCTCGACTGGAACCTGCGCCAGAACCAGATTGGCTACGTGAATGGCGACCTCGACACCAGCCTGCCCGACGACGCGGACTTCCGCAAAAACTACCCCGCCGATGTGCTGCTGGGCCGCCGCCGGGTAATAACGGTGGTCAACACGCTCTCGGCCAATTACACGTTCAACAACCGCATGTCGCTCACGGTGCGCACGCGCCACTACACCAGCACCGTGAACTACCGCGACTTCGCCCGCCTGAGTCCGGACGGGGAGGAAAACCTGGTGGACTACCGCCGTAACCGCGACAACACGTTCAACGCCTTCAACGTGGACGCGGTGTACTCCTGGTGGTTTGCGCCGGGCTCCCAGGTAAGCATCGTCTGGAAGAACGCCGGCTCCACTTTCCTGGAAGCCAACGAGGCCACCCCGCTCTACTTCAACAACCTGAGCAACACCATTAACACGCCCCACAACAACAACGTGAGCATCAAAATCCTGTACTTCCTCGATTACCTGATGCTGCGCCCGAAACGCACGTAGTACCATCACGCCTACCGCGCCGCTGGGGCCGCCGTATCCGCAACGGCAGCTCCGGCGGCTTTTTTACAGCCCCAGCAGCTGCCCGGCCGCCCCGAAGGCCGACTGCCGACCCTCGCGCACGGCCTGCTCCAGGGCGGCCAGTTGTTGCTGCACGGCGGGGCGGGCGTAAAACTGCGTTTCCAGGCTCTGGCGGATGGTTTCGTGGAGCCAGTGCAGGTTCTGCTCCTGGCGGCGCTGGGCGAAGTAGCCGCTGGCCCGGGTCTGGGCTACGTATTTTTCCAGCACCTGCCACACGTCGGGTACGCCCTGGCCGGTGAGGGCCGAGCTGATGGTGACCTCGGGGCTCCACTTGGAGGGCGCCAGCGGGAACAGGTGCAGGGCATTCTGGTACTCGGCCCTGGCGCGGCGGGCGGCCAGCTCGTTGCCGCCGTCGGCCTTCGTGATGGTGATGGCGTCGGCCATTTCCATGATGCCTTTCTTGATGCCTTGAAGCTCGTCGCCGGCCCCGGCCAGCATCAGGAGCAGGAAAAAATCGACCATGCCGTGCACGGCCGTTTCGCTCTGGCCCACGCCCACGGTTTCCACGAAAATTACGTCGTGGCCCGCCGCTTCACAGAGCAGCAGGGCCTCGCGGGTGCTGCGCGTGACGCCGCCCAGGCTGCGGCCGGCCGGGGAGGGGCGGATGAAGGCCTGCGGGTGGGCGGCCAGCTCGTTCATGCGGGTTTTGTCGCCGAGGATGCTGCCGCCGCTGCGCTGGCTGGTAGGGTCCACGGCCAGTACGGCCAGCCGGTGGCCCTTTTCGCGCACCAGATGCAGGCCCAGGGCTTCGATGAACGTGCTTTTACCCACGCCCGGCACGCCCGTGATGCCCACTCGCACCGAGCGGCCGGCGTGGGGCAGCACCGCATCGAGCACCTGCTGGGCCAGCTCCTGATCCGAAGGCAGGGTGCTTTCGACCAGGGTAATGGCCTGGCTCAGCCGCACGCGGTTGCCGGCCAGGATACCTTCACTGTAGTCGGAAGCGGAAAAGCGTTTGGGCACGGGAGAAGCGGAATGGGGCGTTATCTTTGAAACAGTTCCGGAACTTGTGAAAACCGGTTCGGTGTCGTTACCGGCTGTTTTCGTTGCTTCCTGAACTCACCTGCGCAAGCTACGGCCTGCGCCTCACTTTCCGCCTATGAACCGTTTGCTACTCCCGCTGCTGGCCGCCGGCCTGCTGACGTTGCCCACCGCCGCCCGGGCCCAGAATGAGCTGAGCAACTTCACGGCCACCGGCCGGGGCGGGGTGGCCACCACGTTTGCCGCCGACTACCAGGCCATCGGCATCAACCCGGCCAACCTGGGCCGCAAGGGCGGGGCCACGGTGGCCTTCACCATCGGGGAGGCGGGGGCGGGCGTCAGCTCCCAGTCGCTCACGCGCCAGCAGCTGCGCCGGTTCGTGACCAACCCCAACGACAACCTCACCCTGGCCGACAAGCAGGCCCTGGCCCGGGCCTTCACCTCCGACAACGCGGCCAACTTCAACGCCGACATTACCACCTTCGGGCTGGCCGTGCAGCTGCCCGTGATTGGGGGCGTGGCCATCAGCAACCGCATCCGGACGGCCGGGCACGTGGGCCTGAACCAGAACGCGGCGGAAATTGCCTTCCTGGGTCGCGACGCCCCTATTTACACGTCCGCCACGGCCGGCAACGTGCCGCTGGTTTCGGAGGCGCTGGCCGGCACCGAACTGCAGTTTGCGGCCCTCAACGAGTTCAACGTAGCCTGGGGTACCCGCCTGATTGATCTGCCCCTGTTCCAGCTCTCGGGCGGAGCCGGCTACCGCTACATTCAGGGCGTGGGCATCATCGATATCCGGGTGCAGCCGGGCGACTTACGGGCCTACAGCGCCATGTCGCCGGTGTTTGATATCGACTACGGCGACGTGGTCAACAACCCGAGCTTCAACCTCAAAACCGGCTCGGGCCTCAAGCCGGTGGGCGAGGGCCACGGCTTCGACCTGGGCCTGGCCGCTGAGGTAGGCAAGGCCGTGCGCCTGGGCCTGGCCTTCACCGATCTGGGCCACATGACCTGGAAAGGCAACCTGCTCACGGCCAACGACCAGAAGCTCAAGCGCCTCAATTCCGAAGGCGTCGGGAGCTACAACTTCATCAAGGAAGCCGCCGAAATCTTCGCCTCGGGCACCGACAGCCTGTTTCAGTACCAGGCCGATCAGGAGCGCCGGGCCGAGCTGCCCACCAAGCTGCGGGCCGGCGCGGGCGTACGCATCAGCGAGTATTTCGAAGCCGGCCTCGACGTGACCCTGCCCCTGAACAGCGTGGCCGGCAACCTGCCCACGCCCTTCGTGGGCGCCGGCCTCGACTACAAGCCTGTGCGCTGGCTGCGCCTGAGCAGCGGCCTGACCGGCGGCGCCGGCTACGGCCTGAGCGTCCCATTGGGCGTCACGTTCACCACCTCGTTCTACGAAGCCGGCCTCAGCACCCGCGACGTGGTGGGCCTGCTCACCTCCGAAAACCCCTACCTGTCGGTAGCCGGCGGCTTCCTGCGCTTCAAACTCGGCGGCAAGAGTCAGTAGCGGCGAGGGGGTGAAATAGTGAAATGGGGAGTTTGACGTTCGGGGGTGCTGTCATCCTGAGCGGAGCGAAGGACCTTGTAACGCTCGAACGAATCGTTGTTATGACTATCGTTCTACTGTAATAAGGTCCTTCGCTTCGCTCAGAATGACAGGCCCCCCGAACGTCAAACTCCCCATTTCACTATTTCACCCCCTCACTCGGGTTCCGTGATGAAGTTGGGCAGGCCGAGCTTGCTGCGGCGGCCGCCGAGCTTGAGGCCGTCGTCGAGGTACTTGGCGGCTTCGGCGTTGGGGTTCTGGATGAGGCCCAGGAACTGGTTGTCTTCGCGGGCCACGTAGATGTTGCCGTCGGGGCCGCGCTGCAGGGAGCCCACCTTGCGGTTGGCCGATTTGCCGATAACGGCTGCCTTGCCCGTTTGCAGGTCGAACTGGTAGATCTGGGCCTGTCCGCCGCCTTCGCCGTTGCTGGAGCCGTAGAGCTTGCTGCCATCGGCCGAGAACTCCACGCCGTAGGCTTCGGGGTAGGGGGCGAAACTCTTCACGTTGCGCACCTGCCCGGTGCTGCGGTCGAAGTCGAAGACCTCGTACTTGTTGGCTTCGCGCCACAGGGCCACGGCCAGCTTGCGGCCGTCGGGCGCGAATTTCATGGCCCCGATGGCGTTGCGGCCGGGGCCGGCGTGCATGCTGCCGATGTTGCTTATCACAGGCTTGCTCTGCACCCCGTCGGGCGTGACCAAAAAGCTCACGAAGGCGCTGGAGTTCCAGCGGTGGGCTACCACCCATACGTCGCGGCCGTTCTGGTGGCGCACGGCGGCCAGCTTCTCAGCCACCGGCGACACGAGCAGGGCGTTCAGGCGCACCACGTCGCCGAGGCCCTGGTCGCGGGTCATGTCGAGGGTGGAGTAGCGCAGGCCGTTGGGGCCGCCCTGGGCACCCACCGTGAAGATGTAGAACACGTTGCCGCTGCCCGGGTCGGGCACGATGAGGGCGCTCTGGGTGCTGGAGTTGGAGCCCATCAGCTTGCGGCCGTTGGGCATCACCTGGTGCTGGCGGTTGAACACGAACTCGCCGTTGGTATAGAACAGCAACTGGCCCTGCTGGTTGGTGGCCACGGCCGAGCCTTCGTAGGTAGTCATCTTGCTGGTGAGCAGCGGGGTGGGAGTGCCCCCATCGGCCGGGAAGCTCAGCCCCGCCTGCTGCCCGAACAGCCACACGGACTGTTCCCGCTGGGCCAAAGCCGCGCCCGGCAGCAGCAGAGCCAGCAGCGCAAGGATCGGAAGTCGTTTCATGGCAGAAAAAGTAGTTATGCGCAGGTGAATAGCAATATCGTGCCAGTTTGGGGGAGGAGGTGAGGAGGTGATGGGGTGGGAAGTCAGAAAAGGAGCGTCATTCTGAGCGCAGGCGGAGCCGGAGTCGAAGAATCTCGCGTGCTGACGTGTGGTGCTAACTCTGTCGTCAGAAATTACTTTGGCACGCGAGATTCTTCGACTTCGGCTCCGCCTGCGCTCAGAATGACGTTCTGTTTATGCTTGGTTCCGTACCGTTACTCACTACTCACTACTCACTACTCACTACTCACTACTCACCTCAAATCTCCCACTCCCCGGCCAGCAGGCGTGGGATAAGGGGCTGGATGATGCGGTAGCTGGCGCCCCAGAGCGGGTAGGCCGCTTCGCCGCCAACGCGGTAGAAGGGTACGCGGCGGGGGCCGGGCCAGCCGGGCAGGTTCCAGGTTTCTTCGGTGTGGTTGAGTTCGTCGGCGAGGTGACGGAGCGGGATTTCCAGGACCTCATCTACCTCCCGGGCCTGCCACTGCCAGCGGGCGGGCCGCTCAATGCGCCCCAGAAACGGGCTGATGCGGAAGCCGCTGGGCACGGCCACGGTGGGCAAAGCGGCCAGCAGCTGCACCTGGGCGGGGGGCAGATGCACTTCCTCGAAGGCTTCGCGCAGGGCGGTAGCGCGCAAATCAGCATCGGTAGGCTCGGGCTTGCCGCCGGGGAAGGCCAGCTGCCCGCCGTGCACCCCGTAGGCCGTGCGCCGCACCATCACGACCTGCACCTCCCCGGCCGCGTCGCGGAATACGGGCACGAGTACGGCCGAGTCGCGCAGGTTTTGGGGCAACGGGAAATCGTGGATGGAAAGCAGTTCAGCCATAGCCGCAAGGTACGCCGCCGCGGGCGGGCGGGTTCAGCGCACCACGTAGGCCCCGGCTTCGGCCACCGTGACGGTGGGCAGCTCGTGGTGGGTTTCGAAATACTGGTAGCCCGGGGCCAGCTCCCGCCAGAAGGCCAGGTGGGGGCTTTGCCGGCGGCGGGCCAGCTGGTCGGGCGTGAGCTCAAACGGGAAAATGTGCACCGGAATGCTAGTCTGCCCGGCCGCGCGGGCTTCCACGGCCAGCACATACAGCTCCCGGATGCCCGCGTCGGTGATGGGCAGGCAGCCGATGGTTTCGGTAGAGCCGTGCACGAAAATATGGTTACCCGGGTCGAGGCCGGGGGCAGTGCGCCGCTGGTCGGCGGCGTTGGGGTAGTCGAGGCCCAAAGAGAGCAGGTACTGGCTGTGGGGGTTGAAGCGGTCGATGGTGTAGAAGCCCTCCGGCATCTGCCCGTCGCCGGCTTGGCGCTTGGGGCCCAGGGTGCCCGAGGTGCCGGCCAGCGCAAACGTACGCAGCAGCACGAACGGCCCCGCGCCCGGGTTGCGGCCCCACACTTCCACCCGCCGCCCGATTTTGAAGGCCCGCACGAACAGCTCCAGCCGCGCCGGGGCCAGCCCGTGGCGGCGCAGCAGAGTCCGTACCGGCCCCTGGTACTGCGCGTAGGCCTCCCGCACCCGGGGGTAGCGTAGTTGCTCGGTACGGAATGCCGGGTCGGGTTCCGGCAGCTGAGTGGCCGAGCGGGCAACCAGGGCGGCCGCCAGGACCAGCGTCAGAAACAGCAGAATGCGCATCGGATAGCAGCAACAGGAAAGTAGGGGAGAGACCGGGCCGGTAGTGGCCGGTACCGGAACGCACCGGATAGGCCAATTGGTATATAGCCGGGGTCGAATTGTCGGACTCGGTATTTCTGCGTAGACTCGCTTCTATGACGAAGGAAGCTGCTTCTCCCGACCCGCTCGGCCCGGCCTTTCAGGCGCAGGTGCTCCCCCAACCCCCCGACTACGAGGGCCCGGTGCAGGCCGTGCTGGTGCGCTACCTGCCCCCGCCCGCCGCGCCCGCCGCCGGGGCCGTGCTCTACGTGCACGGCTTCAACGACTACTTCTTCCAGCGCGAAATGGCCGAGCAGTGCGCCGCCCACGGCTACCACTTCTTCGCCCTCGATTTGCGCAAGTATGGCCGGGCCCTGCTGCCCCACCAGCGCCCCAACAACGTGCGCGACCTAGCCGAATACTTCCCCGACCTCGACGCGGCCCTGCGCGAAATCCGGGCCGCCGGCCACACCCGGCTGGTGCTCAGCGGCCACTCCACGGGCGGCCTCATCACGGCCCTGTATGCGGCCCGGCACCCGGCCAGCTTCGCGGCGCTGGTGCTCAACAGCCCCTTTCTGGCCCTGAACCAGCCCTGGCTCCGGCGGAAGGTGGCCGCGCCGCTGGCCGGCGCCCTGGGCCGGCTGCTGCCCGATCTGCCCCTGCCCGCCGGCCTGCCCGATACCTATGGCCAGAGCCTGCACCAGGCCTACCGGGGCACCTGGGAGTATAACCTGGCCTGGAAGCCCAACCACGTGTTTGCGGTGAATGCGGGCTGGCTGGGCGCCATCCGGCGCGGGCAGCGGCAGCTGCGGCAGGGGCTGGCACTACCCGGCCCGGTGCTGGTGCTGCACGCCGAGCGCAGCGCCGGCGGCCGGCAGTGGCGCGAGGAATTCCACCACGCCGACATCGTGCTCAACGTGGCCGACATCCGCCGCCTCTCCCCGCGCCTGGGGCCCCGGGTAACCCTGCACGCCCTGCCCGGAGCCATCCACGACGTATTGCTGTCGGAGCCCGCGGTGCGCGCCGCCGCCTACGCCGAGCTGTTCCGCTGGCTGGGTGAGCAGACCGGCTGAAGCCTCCCGGCGGCTGGCTATCCGCGGTGGTGCGGCCTGCTATCCGCGTGCGTGGCCTTGCCGGGCACCTCTGCGCCGTTTGTAACGTTAGCCGGGGATGCTGATTCGATTTATCCTGCTGCTCACTGCCGCCCTGCTGACTTCTACCCTCGTGCCCGCACAAACTTCTTCCGCTTCCGCCCTGGAAGCTACCGTAAAAAAGGCCCACTGGCGCCAGCGCGTGCTTCTCATCTGCGCCCCCTCGGCCGCCGATGCCTCCCTGCTGGCCCAGCGCAACCTGTTGGAATCCGCCGCCGCCGGCCTCCGGGAGCGGGACCTGCTGGTGCGGGAGCTGGTGCTGCCCGAGCTGCCGGCACCCGACCGGGCCTACCTGCGCCGCCTGGGCGTGAAAACCGACGCGTTCCAGGTGCTGCTGCTGGGCAAGGACGGTGGCCTCAAGCGGCGCGATACCCAACCCGTAGCCCCCCAGACCCTGTTTTCCACCATCGACGCCATGCCCATGCGCCGCCAGGAAATGAAGCGGGCCGAGTAGCATAGGTGTCAGTTGATAGTTGCGAGTTGATAGTTGTCAGTTGGCAGTTGTCAGTTGATAGTTGATAGTTGTCAGTTGGCAGTTGTCAGTTGGCAGTTGTCAGTGAAAGAGCGACATACTCAGGATGACGTTCTTTCACTAACAACTGACAACTGACAACTGCCAACTGCCAACTGACAACTGACAACTATCAACTCGCAACTGACAACTATCAACTGACAACCAACCGCTGCTGCTACCTTTGCTGCGTATGAATCAGTCTGCCCTGTTTGATTTCCTCCAGGACCTGGCCCGGCACAACGAGCGGGAGTGGTTCCAGGCCCACAAGCCCACGTATGACGCGTTGCGGCGCGAATTTGAGGGGCTCGTTGGGCAGATTCTTCGCGAGCTGGCAGCGGCCGAGCCGGCCCTGGCAACGCTGGAAGCCAGGAAGTGCATCTTCCGCATTTACCGCGACGTGCGGTTTTCCAAGCGCAAGGAGCCCTACAAAACCCACTTCAGCGCCTATTTCGCGGTGGGCGGCAAGCACAGCGCCGGTCCGGGTTACTACTTCCAGCTCGGCCCGAACGGGCAAACCATGCTGGCCGGCGGCATCTACCAGCCCGACAAGGAGCAGCTAACCCGCATCCGCCAGGAAATAGACTACAACGGCCCCGCCCTGCACGCCATCCTCGAAAATCCCGACTTCCGGCAGTTCTATCCCGGTCTGGAAGGCGAGCAGCTCAAGCGCCCGCCCGCCGGCTACCCCGCCAACCACCCCGACCTCGACCTGCTCAGGCACAAAAGCTTCGTGGTGGCCCACCACCTGCCCGACGCCACGGTCCGCCAGCTCCACCTGGCCGAGTACGTGCCCGCCGCCTTCCGGGCCCAGCGCCCTTTCGCCGACTTTCTGCGCGAAGCGGTGGAGGGGTGAGGCGGCGAGGTGGTGAAATAGTGAGATGGGGAGTTTGCCGTTCAGCCGGCGCGGGCAGCCGGAGCGGCGCGGAAGGTCCGCTGACCCCGGCCCAGCGCCTGCAGGGCGGTGGCCTTGCCCTAAAACGTAACTTGCACCGCTCGGCCTGTCTGCGCCGGCTGAACGGCAAATTCCCCATCTCACCAGTTCACCGCCTCACCTCATGCCCTACGATTACGACGTGCTGATAGTGGGGGCAGGGCCGGCGGGCACGGCCTGCGCGCTGGGGCTGGCGGAAAGCGGCCTGCGGGTGGGGTTGCTCGACAAGGCCCGATTCCCGCGCGACAAAGTGTGCGGCGACGCCATTCCCGGGCCTACGCTCAAGGCCCTGGCCCGCCTGAATCCGGCCTGGGCCGCCGAACTGCGCGCCCTCACCGCCGGCCACCGTACCGACGTGCGCACCAGCCGCCTGCTTTCCCCGGCCGGCCGGCTGGTGAGCGTGGACTGGCGGGCCCCGGCCTTCAACGCCGCCCGCCTCGATTTCGACGCGGCCCTGCTCACGCTGGTGCGTCGCCACTCCGCTACCGATATCCGCGAAAATTGCCCTGTACGTGCTGTCGTGGCCGATGCGGAGGGCGTCACGGTGCAACTTGCCGATGGCAGCCGGCTCCGTGCCCGCCTGGTAGTGGGCTGCGACGGGGCCCACTCGGCCGTGGCCCGCGCCCTGGCCCCCGCGCCCCTGCACCGGGCCCGGCACTGCGCGGCCGTGCGCGCCTACTTCGACGGGGTAGCCGACACGCCCGCCACTACCAGCGACTTTCTGTTTCTGAGCCGCTACCGGGCCGGCTACTGCTGGGTGTTTCCGGTGGGCGGGGGGCGCTGCAACGTGGGCTTCGGTATGCTCTCGGAGGACGTGGCCCGCCAGAAGCTCGACCTGAAACGGGTGCTGCGGGAGTTGCTGGCCACCCATCCCGCGCTGGCCTCGCGCTTTGCCCAAGCCCGGCAGTTGGGCCCTATTCAGGGTTTCGGCCTGCCCCTGGGCGGTTCCCGGCGGCCCCTCACCGGCCCCCGGGCCCTGCTCTGCGGCGATGCGGCCGCCCTCATCGACCCGCTCCAAGGCCACGGCATCGACAAGGCCGTTATCAGCGGGCTGCTGGCCGCCGAGCACGCCGCCCGCTGCTGCGCCGCCGCCGATTTTAGCGCGGCCGCGCTGGCTCCCTACGCCGCCGCTGTGCACCAGCGCCTGGGCCGCGACCTGGGCCGCCGCTACCGCCTCATGCGCCTGCTGGCCCGGGCTCCGGGCCTCGTGGAAGTAGCGTTCGGGGCCGCCCGCTGGCCTGTGCTGCGCCGCTGGCTGGTGCAGGCGGTGGGCTAGCTGCTGACTACAGACCACAGACGATCATGCCGGGCCCGCTACCCATCCTGCTACGGGTATTTTCGCCCGACCCCCAACAATAGGGCCTGTTTCCTGGTAGCATCCTTTCGTTACACTCTTTTTGCTATGCACTCTACTGCTTTCAACTCTCAGGAGCCCTTGGTTCAGGCCGTCCGCCAGGGCGATGCGGCCGCCATCACACGTCTGCTGGCCGATGGGGCCGACGCCAACGCCCCCGACGGCCGCGGCTTCACGCCCCTTGTGCTGGCTGCCTACGAAGGCCACCTCGAAGCTACCCGCGCTCTGCTCGCCGGCGGGGCCGACCCCAACCAGTCCGTCGGGGGCGGCAACACCGTGCTGATGGGCATCGCCTTCAAGGGCCACTCCGCCCTGGCCCAGCTGCTGCTCGACCACGGGGCCGAGCTCAACGCCCGCAACGCGGAAGGCAGCACCGCCCTTATGTTTGCCGTGCTGTTCGGCCGTAACGAGTTCCTGGACCTGCTCCTGCGCGCCGGCGCCGATGCCACCCTGCGCGACCACAACGGCCACTCCGCCCGCGACCTGGCCCGCCAGAAAGGCAACGACTACGCACTCACGGTGCTGCCCGAGTAGCTCGCCCCCCGAAACTGCAACGCCCCGCCCGCCGGTTTACCGACGAGCGGGGCGTTGCAGTTTGCGGCGGCGACAGGGGCTCCGGTTTACAGGATAGCGGTGCTGCTGAGTTCGGTGAGGCCGGCCACGGCGCCGGGCAGGCGAGTGCGGGCCAGTTCGGCGGCCAGTTCCTGGGGCAAGTCGGCTAGCAGCAACGGCACCGCCGGCCGGGCCACCAGCCGGTACTGCGTATCGGTGGGGGCATGGAGGTTGATTTTGGCGAACGAGAACATCCCCCGCCGGGCGTAGCGGGCCGCGCCGGAGGCTTCGGCCGGATTGGCGCCGTCCGCCAGCTGCGCCGCCCTAGTTTCGGGCCGCAGCAGGAAATGCTGATGCAGCGCCAGCAACGCCTCCTGCGAAGCCGCCACCGACTCCGGCAACTGCCCGCCCCCGGACGCTACGTGCAGGATGTGGCCGGCCGCATCAGTGGCGAAGTAATCAATATCGGCGTCTAGTTGGTCGGTTTCGGGGATGGACATTCTGCTTCATTTAGAGTCGGAACATGAGGGTATAATTTATATCTTTACGCAAAAGGGAATATGCATTTATGACATGAAAAAACTCTCAAATTTCACCCTATACGTCATTGTATGTATTATTTGGGGCTGTGGTTCTAAAGAAGAAGCCTCACCAAAGAATAAGGAAAATGAGCCAATGAATACTATGTATTTTGCTTGTTCTACTTTGGACCCAGGAGCTTCCTCACAAACTCTGGAATGGAGGGACTGGGACGGATTAGGTGGCAATCCACCCAGGCTATCTGGCTCTATGACTCTAATGCCGAACACAGATTATATTGCTTGGGTGCAATTGGCTAACGAGGCAGGGGTAATAGGAAGTGGCCAGTTCATGACTGATGAAATCAAGAACGAAATGGACGATCATGCCTTTTTTTATCAACCTGGGAATGCTTCTCTATGGACAATAACTAAGCATCAACTTGACACCCGTGGAAGAATATATGACGGTGCCATTAGCTTTAAAACAGGAAATTCAGGTGTCATTCCACTAAAAATTACTTTAAAACATCAGCCGGGTTTAAAGGATGGTACTCTTAGCCCTGGCTCCATAGATATTGAGGCCAATTTCAATATAACAGTACAATAAAGAAGGCACCAGGTATTTATCCTGGTGCCTTTTTCTATTTCACTCCCCCAGCTTCTCCAGAATCTCCTGGGCCGCCACGGCAATGACCGTTCCGGGGCCGTAGACGCCGGCTACTCCGGCATCGTAGAGGAACTGGTAGTCCTGGGCCGGGATGACGCCGCCGGCAATGACGAGGATATCCTCGCGGTCGAGCTGCTTGAGCTCCGCGAGCAGCTGCGGAATCAGGGTTTTGTGGCCGGCGGCGAGGCTGCTCACGCCCACCACGTGCACGTCGTTCTCGGCGGCTTGGCGGGCCACTTCGTCGGGTGTCTGGAACAGGGGGGCAATGTCTACGTCGAAGCCCACGTCGGCGAAGGAGGTGGCAATGATTTTGGAGCCCCGGTCGTGGCCGTCCTGGCCCATTTTGGCCACCATCATGCGGGGGCGGCGGCCTTCGCGGACGGCGAAGGCATCGGCGGCCTCGCGGGCCTTGGCAAACTGCTCGTCGTAGCTCATCTCCTGGGAATACACGCCCGAAATAGCCCGGATGGTAGCCTGGTGGCGACCGTACACCTTTTCCAGAGCATCCGAAATTTCGCCCAGCGTGGCGCGCAGGCGGGCGGCATTTACGGCCAGGGCCAGCAGGTTGCCGTTTTCAGCCTCCGTCGTTCCGGCGGTGGCCTCACCCCCCCGGCCCCCCTCTCCGGTGGGAGAGGGGGGAGCCTGCTCCGGCTGTGCTGTCGTCTGGCTCCCCCTCTCCCCCTGGAGAGGGGGCTGAGGGGGGAGGCCACGTTGGGCGGCTTCCGTCAGGGCCGCCAGGGCCGCCTGCACGGCGGCTTCGTCGCGGGCGGCTTTGGTGGCTTGCAGGCGGGCAATCTGCGACTCTCGTACGGCGGCGTTGTCGATGTCGAGCACGTCGATTTGCTGCTCCTCGCTGGGGCGGTACTTGTTCACGCCCACCACAATTTCCTTGTTCGAGTCGATGCGGGCCTGCTTGCGGGCGGCGGCTTCCTCGATGCGCATTTTGGGCAGGCCGGTTTCGATGGCCTTGGCCATGCCGCCGAGCTCCTCCACTTCCTGCATCAGAGCCCAGGCTTTGTCGGCCAGTTCGTGGGTGAGGGTTTCTACGTAGTAGGAGCCGCCCCAGGGGTCCACCACGCGGGTCACGTCGGTTTCGTGCTGGAGGTAGAGCTGGGTGTTGCGGGCAATGCGGGCCGAGAAGTCGGTGGGCAGGGCAATGGCCTCGTCGAGGGCGTTGGTGTGCAGGCTTTGGGTGCCGCCGAGCACGGCCGCCAGCGCCTCCACGGCCGTGCGGGCCACGTTATTGAACGGGTCCTGCTCGGTGAGCGAGTAGCCCGAAGTCTGGCAGTGGGTGCGCAGGGCCAGGCTTTTCGGGTTCTGGGGGTTGAACTGCCGGATGAGCTTGGCCCAGAGCAGGCGCCCGGCCCGGAGCTTGGCAATTTCCATGAAGTGGTTCATGCCAATGGCCCAGAAAAACGACAGCCGGGGCGCGAAATCGTCAATCTTCAGGCCCGCGGCCAGCCCGGCCCGCACGTACTCCAGGCCGTCGGCCAGGGTGTAGGCCAGCTCGATATCGGCCGTGGCCCCGGCCTCCTGCATGTGGTAGCCCGAGATGCTGATGGAGTTGAACTTAGGCATGTGGGCGGCCGTGTACTCGAAAATATCGGCAATGATGCGCATGCTCGGCAGGGGCGGGTAGATGTAGGTGTTGCGCACCATGAACTCCTTCAGAATATCGTTCTGAATGGTGCCCGCCAGCTTTTCAGGAGACACACCCTGTTCCTCGGCCGCCACAATGTAAAAGGCCATAATCGGCAGCACGGCCCCGTTCATAGTCATGCTCACCGACATCTGGTCGAGCGGAATCTGGTCGAAGAGCAGCTTCATGTCCTCCACCGAATCGATGGCCACGCCGGCTTTGCCCACGTCGCCCACCACCCGCGGGTGGTCGGAGTCGTAGCCCCGGTGGGTGGCCAGGTCAAAGGCCACCGAGAGGCCCTTCTGGCCGCCGGCCAGGTTGCGGCGGTAGAAGGCGTTGCTTTCCTCGGCCGTGCTGAAGCCCGCGTACTGGCGGATGGTCCAGGGTTTCTGCACGTACATGGAGCTGTAGGGCCCCCGCAGAAAGGGCGCGATGCCTGCCCCGAAGCCCAGGTGACTCAGGTGCTGCACATCGTGGGCGGTGTAGAACGGCTTGAGCGTGATGCCCTCGGGCGTGGTAGGGGCGTTAGCGGTGTCGGCGTGGGGAGTGGGCAGCTGGGCCGCGTCGTAGGCAATCCGGGAGAAGTCGGGGCGCATTTTTGAATTAAAAATTGAGAATTAAGAATTAAAAAACGAGGAATCTGCTGCCGCGTACGGGGCTCTGCTGAGCGTCGGGCACTTCCTCATCCAGCTTCTCAATTCGCCAAAGTGAACGGGTGGGGTGGGAAGGCTATTTTTAATCTTTCACTTTTAATTTTTAACTCCTTTCCCCTGCAGCCGGGCCAGTACGTCCTCGGTGCTGTAGCCTTGCACGGAGAATTCCCTGAGGCCGAATAGCTGCACAGCCTCCTGCATGGTAGCCAGGTCGGCGGTGAGCAGGGCAGAAGGAACAAAGTTGGGCTCGTCGAGCGGCACCTGGTTGATGGCCCGGGCCAGGCGGCCGAACTGCTCGGGGGTGGCGTACATGAGCGTGGCTTGCTCAAACGAGGAAAACAGCACCGACAAGGTGCCCTCGGGGTGGGACTGGCGCAGTTCGGGCCGCTCCAGGGCCGGGAGGGTGCGCAGGAAGGAGTCGAGGATGAGCTGGTTGGTGTGCGCGCCCAGCAGCACCAAAGCGGCGCGCTTCTTCTTTTTCTCCCGGCGCTCAAAGTGCAGGGCCGTGGCCAGGCGCAGCACTTCGGTGGGGTAGGCGGCCCGGGTGCTGTCGAATTCCTGGCTCCGCAGCAGGCGTTTGGGGTTGTAGTCGAACTGCTCCTGGGCGTTCTGGTAGCGGTTGGTACCCACTACCACCTGCTCGCCGCTGGCAATGCGCCGGAACTGGGCCTGGGCCGAGGCGTGCAGCTGGCCCAGCACGAGGCCGGTGGCGGCGGGCAGCCCGCCAGCCGTTTCTATCTGCTGGAACAGGGCCCAGGCTTCGCGGGCCAGCGTATCGGTGAGGGTTTCGAGGTAAAAGGAGCCGGCCGCCGGGTCCTGCACGTGGCCCAGGTAAGCTTCTTCGCGCAGCAGAATAGGCAGGTTGCGGGCCAGGCGCTCGGCAAACTCGTTGGGGGCGTGAAACAGGCTGTCGAAGGTGCCCACGCTCAGGGCATCGGCCCCGCCCAGCACGGCGCTCATGGCCTCGGTGGTCACGCGCAGCAGGTTGGTGTGCGGGTCGAGGGTGGTCTGGCTCCAGGTGGCGGTGCTGGCGAAAATGGTCAGGTGCTGGGCTACTTCCGCCGGCAGGCCGTAGGCGTGCAGCAGGGTAGTCCAGAGCCGGCGGGCGGCCCGCAGCTTGGCTATTTCAAAGAAGTAGTTGGGCGCCACGGCCACGTGCAGGTGCAGGGCGGCGGCCACCTCGGCCAGCGGTAGGTCATCGGTGGGCAGGGTGCTCAGGTAGGCGGCAGCCGTACTCAGGGCGAAGGCCAGCTGCTGGGTGGCCGTGGCGCCGCGGTTGCCATAGTACGCTGCATCAATTCCCAGAGCCCGGAACTCCGGCCAGGCCCGGCTGGCCGCCACCACGGCCCGCAGCTCCTGCTGCTGGGCGGCCAGGTTGGGAGCGTGCTGGGTAATGGGGTCGGACACCAGGAAGCCGCGCAGGGCTACGCCGGCAGCGGAAAGTTGCTCCAGCAGCGCGGCCGCGCCCCCGCGCACCGAGTAGCCCACGTAGGTTTCGGCCAGCGGAATCTGCCGCAAGAGGTAAGCTACGTCGAAGCCTTCGGTGTGAGCCAGCACAAAGTGCGCCCCCTCGGCCCCCAGGGCCAGGGCCGCCGCCGCCCGGTCGATGGCCGCGTGCCCCCGGTCGAGGGCGGGCACCACGTAGGTCGGCACGTTGCGCCAGGCAGCTTCGGGGCGTACCTGCGGGGCCGGGGCACCGCCCAGCTCCTGCAGGGCTTCCTGGTGGTAGAAGGGAGCTACCGGAAAGCCGTCGAGTGTCTGCCAGGTAAGGGTGGCGGGGTCCTGGCCTTTCAGGTCGCGGGCCAGGCGCTCCTGCCACTGGGCAGTGGTAACGGCGGGGAACTCAGCAAAGGAAACCGGCACGGGTAGGGGCGAATCGGCCATAAAAGCAGCGGGGTGGGGTGGGAAAACGACGGGCCCGGAGGCCGGGGCTAAAGATACTGGTTCGGGGGCGAATGCGGCTTTTGGCGGTGGCGGAAGCGGAGTGTACCTTTGCTGCTCCCTGTCCGAATGCTACTTAACTCGAGCAACCAAACCATTATTACCCGATATGCTGATAAGCAAAAGAATACTCGTGCTGTTTCTTACGATGATGGGGTGGCTCTCTGCTCAAGCCCAAACCAATTTTCGGCCCGGCTACGTGGTCACTTTAGCCGGTGATACCCTGCGAGGTGAGGTAGATTCGCGTGCCGGTCTGCGCAATGGCCGATTGACGCGTTACCGGTCTTCACCTACTGCGGATATTATCGAGTATAAGCCTCAACAGGTGCGCGGCTATGGTTTTCCAGGCCGCCGCTTCCAATCCGAAATGGTGCTGCTGGCCGACTCGGTTCAATACAAGTCGTTTTTTGACGCCCGTATTGATTCCATTCGGCAACCGGTATTTCTGGAGATGGTGGTAAGCGGCTCGTTGTCGCTGTTCTTTCTGAAAGATCGTCAGGCAACTCCCCATTACTATGTGCGGGGGGCGGAGGGCCAATTGCTGGAGTTGAACAAGAGCACGGAGAGGGTAATTGGCAGTAAGGCCCTGTATGACAATGGGATTACGCCAAAATACAACACGGGTACCCTTGCGGCATACGACCGGCAAGAGAACTCCTTTCGATATGTATTGCAAGCGGCTACCCGGCAGTGCCCGGCACTGCAAGAGCAGGTAACGAAAGTGCAGTTCGACCTGAACCCATTAGCGCGGCTGGTTCGGCGCTATAACGAGTGTGTGGGTTCTCCGCAATCCTTCTCGCAGGCTGCCGCGCCGCCTGCCCGCATCCGGCTGACGCTGGTGGCCGGCATGGGCGGTAGCCGGATTGAGCTAAACGACTACAGGGTTTATCAGAAGGTAACGGCCAACATCACGGCTGGAGCGCGGCCTGTAGGCGGGCTGGGTGTTCAGCTGCCGCTCAACAATATCAGTCCACGACTGGCTCTGCGGTTCGAGGCCCTCTACCATGCCCAGCAATACGAAAGTGCAGTTTTGCCAGGGGGACAATCCGTTTCTGCCGGTGTAAAACAGTATCAATACCGGGGTAAACTCAGCACGCTGCGCACCCCTTTGTTGGTACGATACACGCTCTCTACTGGACAATTTCGGCCCTTTGCCCAAGTGGGCTTCGGGACGAATTTTCAACTGGAGAACAGCTACGAAGTACGCCGGGTGTATCAGCCGGGAGAGGTACCCCTGTCTGATAGTGAATGGCGGCCATTGTTTGTTGCTGCCTTGTTGGAAACCGGATTTTTGGGTAGCCTGGGAATGACGACAGCAAACGATAACAAACGAAACGTGAGTCTAGAGCTTCGTTTTGAGCGCACTAATTCATTCAGGGGGTTACAAGGGGGGACTAACCTTGCGCGCTATATGCTGTTGCTGAGCTATGATCTGACGAAGTAAAAGGCCATTAACCGCCGCGTCAGAGGATGGGCACGCTTACAGTTCGGACCAGCGCGAAGTAGCCCACGCATAGCGGCCCGAAGCAGTATGCGCGCTGGCGTCGGGTGCCAATGCTGCGGAGCAGGCGGGTGGCTCCGGTACTTGGGTGATGGTTCGTCGAATACCGGGCGATACACCTCCTGGTACGTGCGAGAGGGAGCAAATTATTGCTGCCATTCACTGTTCCCTTTTTCAAGAGCCAACTCCGCTTGCGCTGCCGTATCTTTGCCCCCCCTGCTTTCCCAAATTTTCTGAACTGATGCACTTTCTTCGTTCCCGCGTGGCGGCCCTGGGCCTGCTGGCTGCGGTGGCCCTGGCGCCGGCCTGCCAGCGCGGGGCCTACCAGGCCAAGGCACAACTGGCTCCCGTAACGGCCCAGCCCGTTAGCGCTGCTCTGGCCGATAACGCGCAGGCGGCAGCCACCATCGCGCCCTACCGCCAGCGGGTGGTGGAGCAGATGACGGCCGTGCTGGGCACGGCCCCGGTAGCCCTCACCAAAAACTCCGGCGAATCGCCCCTGTCCAACTTCGTGGGCGATATTCAGCGGGCGCGGGCCAGCACCGAGCTGGGGCAGCCGGTGGCTCTGGGCGTGATGTCGAACGGTGGCCTGCGCGCGCCCATTCCGGCCGGCACCGTCACGCTGGGCTCGGTGTTCGAGCTGATGCCGTTTGAAAACGAGCTGGTGGTGCTCGAGGCCCCCGGTAGCGTGGTGGAGCAGTTTTTCGGCTACGCCGCCCGCATCAAGATGGCCGTTTCGGGCGCTACCTATTCCATCAGCCCCGAGGGCAAGCCTCAGAACATCCTGATCGGCGGGCAGCCTTTCAACCCGGCCCAACCCTACACCATCGCCATTTCCGATTACCTGGCCGGGGGCGGCGACGGTATGAGCTTCTTCAAGACGCTCACGCCCCGCAGTACGGGCGTGCTGCTGCGCACAGCCATTGCCGACTACATCCGCGAGCAGACCCAGCAGGGCAAGCCCATCGAGGCCCGCGTGGAAGGCCGCGTTAAGTAAAGGGGCGGTACCGGCTCGCTTTTCCCGTAGTGCGGCCAGCGCGGCGGGGCGGGCTCCGGCAGCGGAGGGTGTTGGCTCCACCTCTTCTTTTAATTTCTATGCGGATTTCCGCATCAGCATAATCACCCTAATCAGCGAGAATCCGTGATGAATCGGCGCGAATTTCTGAAGTATACCGGCCTGGGCGCCGCCTCGTTGGGCGTTTTGGGCGCGGGCGCCGTGCCCGCCGCCACCGCCGACAGCAAGGCTGTGCGCCTGACTATTCTGCACACCAACGACATGCACTCGCGCATCGAGCCCTTCCCCGAAAATGCCTCTCAGTGGGCCGGGCTGGGCGGTATGGCCCGGCGCGCGGCCCTCATTGAGCAGGTGCGCCGGCAGGAGCCCAACGTGCTGCTGCTTGATTCCGGCGACATCTGGCAGGGCACGCCCTACTTCAACTTCTTTCAGGGGGAGCTCGAGTACAAGCTCATGAGCCAGATGGCCTACGACGCCAGCACCCTCGGCAACCACGATTTCGACAACGGCCTGGAGGGGCTCCAGAAGCAGCTGCCCAACGCCACCTTCCCCTTCCTGATTGCCAACTACGACTTCTCCAACACCATTCTGGCCGGCAAATTCCAGCCCTACAAGGTATTCGAGAAGCAGGGCATCCGCATCGGCGTGTTCGGGCTGGGCATTGAAATGGCTGGTCTGGTGGCCGACAAGAACTTCGGGGCCACCCAATACCTCGATCCTATTGCCACGGCCAACACCATGGTGGCCAAACTGCGGGGCGCCGAAAAGTGCGACCTGGTCATCTGCCTTTCCCACCTGGGCTACAAATACGAGAATGCCAAAATAGATGACCGTAAGCTGGCTGCCCAGGTCAGCGGCATCGACCTTATACTAGGCGGCCACACCCACACGTTCCTGGAGGCCCCCGATTCGGTGGCCAGCCCCAACGGCCGGGCCACGCTCATCAACCAGGTGGGCTGGGCCGGTATCAATCTGGGCCGCCTTGATTATTCCTTTGAACGGGGCAGCCGCCGGCCTTCGGTGGCGGCCACGGCCGTGCTGCCGATTACGGCGGCCTAGGGCGCCTCGCAAATGCAGGAAGTGGTAAAACCGGGTGAAATACAAGCACCGGGAAGATTTTTTGTCTCCTTAGTTTTCCACATTTTTGTCTCCCTCTAAAAAAAGGGGCCTGTTTTGGCCACTTTCCGCCCTGTTCACTGCCTCACCCGCACCCTCATTGCTTTTGCCCTATTTGATTGATGCTGAAGGATTGCCAAACCGTCTGGGCCAACTGTCTTCGCGTCATCAAATCAACGATTGGTGAGCAGAGCTTCCGCACGTGGTTTCAACCCATCGTGCCGGTGCAGCTGCACAATAACGTGCTGCTGATTCAGGTGCCGAGCACGTACTTCTACGAGTTTCTGGAGGAGCACTACGTGGAGGAGCTCAAGCGGGCCATTCACCAGGAGCTGGGCCCCGAGGGGCGGCTGGAGTACAGCATCGTGGTTGATCAGGGCAATGCCCAGCAGAAGCCGCGCACCCTGAACCTGCCCACCACCCGGCGGGCGGCCGGCCCCACGGCCTCCGCCACGCCCGCGGCCCGGGCCATGGAGTATAGTTCCCAGACGGCTTCGGCCCGCAACGTGGCGGCTGCCGCCGTGCTGCCCGCCCCCACGCCGGCTACCCTGCGCAACCCTTTCGAGGCCAGCAAAACCATTGAGCGCGACTACCTCAAGTCGCAGCTGAACACTACGTACACCTTCGAGAACTACATCGAAGGCGACTGTAACCGCCTCTCGCGCTCGGCCGGGCTGGCCGTGGCCAACAAGCCGGGGACTACCAGCTTCAACCCGCTCATGATTTACGGCGGCGTGGGGCTGGGCAAAACCCATCTGGTACAGGCCATCGGCAACCACATCAAGGCCACGAATACTGATAAGTTCGTGCTCTACGTGTCGGCCGAGAAGTTCACCAACCAGTTCATTGAAAGCCTGCGCTCCAACCAGGTCCAGGACTTCGCCAACTTCTACCTGCTGGTGGACATCCTGATTCTCGACGACGTGCAGTTTTTGTCGGGCAAGGACAAGACGCAGGAAATGTTCTTTCACATCTTCAACCACCTGCACCAGGCTGGTAAGCAGATTGTGATGACCTCGGACCGCCCCCCGCGCGACCTGGTAGGGCTGGAAGACCGCCTGTTGTCGCGCTTTAAGTGGGGCCTGACGGCCGACCTGCAAAGTCCCGACTTTGAGACGCGCATGGCCATCATCCAGAACAAGATGCAGCAGGATGGCATTGACATTCCGCCGCAGGTGGTGGAGTACCTGGCCCACTCAGTGAATACCAACGTGCGGGAGCTGGAAGGCGTGCTGATTTCGCTGGTGGCCCAAAGCAGCCTCAACCGCCGCGAGATTGACCTGGAAATGGCCAAGCAGGCCCTGCGCCACATCATTGAGGAAGTGGAGGCCGAAGTCAACATCGACTTTATCCAGAAAACCTGCGCCGAGTATTTCAGCGTGCCGCTGGATTTGCTGAAGGCCAAAACCCGCAAGAAGGAGGTGGTGACGGCCCGGCAGGTGGCCATGTATTTCGCCAAGGAGCACACCAGCCACTCACTCAAGAGCATTGGTCACCACTTCGGCGGCCGCGACCATAGCACCGTCATCCACTCCGTGCAAACCGTCTCGGACCTGATTGACTCCGACAAGAGCTTCCGCAGCACCATCGTGGAGCTGCGCAAGAAGTTCGCGGGCCGGTAGCGGGTATTCAGTGGTGAGTATTGAGTACTGAGTACGGAGACGCAGATACTCGTAAGCGGAAAAAAGAGCTGGGGTTTTCGGTCGGGCACTGTGCGTGCAGAACGAAAATCCCAGCTCTTTTTTTTGATACTTAATACCAAATACTCAATACCAAATACTCAATACCTACTCTACCCTACTATTTTAGTTACCTGATAGCGAGCGACTTTCCAGCTAATCCAGCGCATTAGGGCCTCCACCATGCGGGCCATGGGTTCGTGCGGGCTCGTGGCGGGGCGGGTGAGTTGGCGTAAGATGTTGAGGCCGTGGCGGCTTAAGCTGGTGGCCCGGTAGCCATGCTTCTTGCGCTTAATCGGGGCACGCTTGGTGTGGGCCACCGTGCCCACGCTCAGGCACAAGGCATAGGCTAAAGTGACTAAGGCGACGAGCTTGCGCAACTTGTGGCGACAACGCAAATGGCTGGCCTCCAGGTTGAAGCCACGGCCTTTCAGGTTTTGAAAGCATGGCTCAATCGTCCACCGTTTGGCGTAAAGCTGGTCCATGTAGGGCCGGCCCACGGTGCCAAACAGGAACAGAAAATCGCCCTCGGCCAAGGCCTTGACCCAGACCTGTCCCCACACGCCGTCGGCTTGTACGTGGGCAAAGCGGCGCACCTGTCCAACGGCCAGGCCCAGGTCGGTTACGGCCGCCCGCCGCCCGCCGCCCGTTGGCATAGGTGAGCTGATGGTGTTTGGGCAGGCGCATGACAAAATTCAATCCGTTGTCCTGAAGCCACTTTAGCCACACGTGACCTACAAACTCCCGGTCGCCCAGCACGAGCCCAATGCGGTGCTTACCCAGCACCTGTACGCAGGTTTGCAGCAGGGCAATGCGGTCAGCGGCGCTGGAATTGCCGCTGCGATTGTCGAGCAATTCCCAGTACAGGGGCAGCTGAAAGGCACCCTGGCCGACGGTAACGAGCAGAATGTTGACCTGGCACTGGCCAAAATCCCATTCGGTGCGGTCTACGCATAGACGCAACTTGCCCGTAGCCGGCAACAGGCGCAGCAATAAGTGGGCTAGCAGGCCATAATCGAGCGATACTTCGCGGAAGAAATCCTGAATGCGGGTCTCGTTGGAGGCCACTTTGACGTGGTCGTTGAGGTGCTGGGCCACTTCGCCAAATTGCACGTTACGGCTCTTGATGAGCCCGATAATGAACTGCGCAATAAACTTTTGGCGGGACAGATGGCGCACAATGGGCACCTGTTGCAAAAGGGTCGTAAGTTTGGCTTTGAGGCGGTGCTTCACGGGGCGGAACGGGTTTGGATGGTGTAGGAACCCCAAAGGTCGACCGCCCCGTTTTAGCCCTCAAAATTTAGTAGGGTAGAGTACTCAATACCAAGTACTCAATACTGCTTATTGCGCGTCGCGCAGGGCAATGCTGTGTTTGGCGGCGAAAGCGCGGACCTGCTCGCGGAGCAGGCGCTTACGCTTGGCCCCTTTCACCTGGCGCAGGCTCAGGTTAAGGGTGTTGCCTTCTTTCAGCTGCACCCGCAACTGCTGCGGTGCCAGCTCCAGGCCACTGATTTCCTCGGCAGCCAGGGCCTGTTTGGGGCGGAACAGGCCGTCCTTATGCACAATGTAAGCGGGCGTGAACTCCAGGTAGCTCTGGGTGCCGAAGATAGGCGCATTGTGCACCAGCACGTAGCCCACGTACACCAGGCTGAACAGCAGGAACAGGTAGTGCAGGAAGTGGAAGTCACTGGCCCCCGCGCCCGTTACAATGAGCGCCACCGTGTAGCCTATCCAGAGGAAGCCCAGAAAGAGTTGGCCCCAGAACGGGATGCGCTGCGTGTTGGCGGGCTGCAGACGAATGCGGGTAGAGTCAGGATGCATAGAAAACGGAAAGGTCTATTGGACCCGCAAAAGTAAGGAGTTGCCGGGTATCTGTTGCCGGTTGTCCGTTGCTGGTTGTTCGTTGTCAGTTTCCCCAATGGATTCCCTGACAACGAACAACCAGCAACGGACAACTAACAATCACCTACTTCAGCTTGGCCGAGACCAGCTCCATTTCCGGTACGGCTTTCAGCAGCACTGACATGGGGCAGTTTTCCTTGGCCTTTTCGGCGTACTGCTGAAATTCTTCCTGCGAAATGCCTTCTACTTCGCCTTCGGTGCTGAGGCTGATTTTTACCACCTTGGGCACCTCGCCCGAGGTATCCAGCGTTACTTTCGATTCGGTCTGGATCTGCTTGACGGCTTTGCCATCTTTGCTTAGAATGCTGGTCAGAAACATCGTGAAGCAGCCGGCGTGGGCCGCGCCGATGAGTTCCTCCGGGTTCGTGCCTTTCTGGCCTTCGAAGCGCGCGCCGGTGGAATAGGGGGCTTCGACGGTGCCGCTCTGGGTGGAGATATGGCCGCCGCCTTTGATGTCGCCGTTCCAGACGGCTTTACCACGTTGGTGAATCATGAGCAAGTGTTTTGAGTATGGAAGGAAATGGTAAGTTTACTGCCTAGGGTACGGCAGAAAGGCACCAAAAGATGGGGCCGGCCTTCGTGAACCAGGGGCCGCCGTTGGCCGGGCTAGCCGTCAGGCTCCTGCAGCCAGCCCTGTTCTACCTCTTTCGTCTGTTTAGTTGCCGCCGATGGGCCTGAAATCTACCCTCTCCCGCCCCCTGGCTGCCTACGTGGCCGCCCAGTACCGCCGCTGGCAACAGGACCCCGTCGGAACCCAGCAGCAGGTGCTGCACCAACTGTTGGTCCGGGGCGCGCGCACCAGCTTCGGCCACGACCATGACTTGTCTGCGGCCCGCACTGCCCAGGACCTGGCCGCCCGCGTTCCCATCCGCGACTACGAGGCCCTCAAGCCCTATTTTGAACGTATGAAGGCCGGCGAAGCGGATGTTCTCTGGCCGGGCAAGCCCCTGTACCTGGCCAAAACCAGCGGTACCACCTCGGGGGCCAAATACATTCCTCTCACCCGCGACAGTATCCCCAACCACATCAACGGGGCCCGCGATGCCCTGCTTCAGTACGTGCACCAAACGGGGAAAAGCCGCTTTCTCGACGGGAAGATGATGTTCCTCTCGGGCTCGCCGGCGCTGGAAGTGGTCAACGGTCTGCGCACGGGCCGGCTTTCGGGCATCGTGAACCACCACGTACCGGCCTATCTGCGCCGTAACCAGCTGCCCGGCTACGCCACCAATGTCATCGAGGATTGGGAAACCAAGCTGGACGGTATCGTGGAGGAAACCCTGGCCGCCCCCATGACCCTGATTTCGGGGATTCCGCCCTGGGTGCAGATGTATTTTGACCGCCTCGTGGCCCGCACCGGCCGGCCGGTGGGAGAGTTGTTCCCGAACTTCGACCTATTCGTGTACGGGGGCGTGAATTTTGAGCCCTACCGCAAAAAGCTCTTCGACACCATCGGCCGGCCCGTGGATAGCATCGAGCTGTTTCCGGCTTCCGAGGGCTTTCTGGCCTTCCAGGATGAGCCGGGCAACCCCGGCCTGTTGCTGCTGCTGAACGCCGGTATTTTCTTTGAGTTTGTGCCGGCCGAACGGTTCTTTGAGCCCAACCCACCGCGCCTGACCCTGGCCGAAGTAGAGCTGGACCGCCAGTATGCTTTGGTACTCACCAGCAACGCCGGCCTCTGGGGTTACAGCCTCGGCGACACCGTTCGGTTCGTGAGCCGCTATCCGTTCCGGGTGGTGGTGTCGGGCCGCATCAAGCATTTCCTCTCGGCCTTTGGCGAACACGTCATCGGGGAGGAGGTGGAGCAGGCCCTGCGCGACGCCATGCGCCAGCACCCTGAAGTAGAAGTAGTGGAGTTCACCGTCGCGCCCTTGGTCAGCAACGACCCGGCCGTGCCGTCCCGCCACGAGTGGCTCGTGGAGTTTGCCCGTCCGCCCCACGATGCCGCTGCCTTTGCCGCCGCCCTGGATACCGGTCTGCGCCACCGCAACACGTATTATAATGATCTGCGGACGGGCAATATTCTGGTTCCGCTGCTGCTGACTGCCTTGCCTGCCGGCGCGTTTCAGCTAGCTATGAAGCGAAAAGGCAAGCTGGGCGGGCAAAACAAGGTGCCCCGGCTGAGTAACGACCGGGACTTGGCAGAAGAATTATTTCCTTGCCGCCTTCTGTGAGGAGTTCAATTTGGCACTTTATTCATTCAAAAAATAGACTATTATCATAAAAAGCTATTGTGAGGTCGGGTGCACAGGTCCGTATTGAATTCCTTTCAAAAAATGTTGGCACAGATAACTACTTTTAGCAGAAGGTAGGGGGAAGTGTTTGCTTTTTTTCAATTTCAGACAATTAATCCTACTTTGGCGCGCAGTTCAATCTCACCAAACTCTTTTTCACTCACATGCGGAAAACTTTATTAACTGCGGCTCTGCTCGCGCCCATCCTGTTGCAGCAGGCGGCCGCGCAGGATCGACAAATCTCCGGAAGAGTAACGGATCGTGAAACCAGTCAGGGCCTGCCCGGGGTGACGGTACTCGTGAAGGGTACAACCATAGGTGTATCTACCAACTCAGATGGTACCTATACACTCAACGTTCCAGCTACTGCCACTACTTTAACCTTCTCCTCCATTGGCTTCCTGCCTGTAGAGCGGGCTATCGGAACGGCTTCAACTGTTGATGCCGGACTTGTTTCGGATTCCAAGCAACTTGGTGAGGTAGTAGTAAGCGGTCTGGCTTCCAACGTGAAGCGTTCTAACCTGGCCAACAACGTAGCGTCTATCTCCGCGCAGGAGCTTGTAGGCAATACGCGTGCTGCTACCGTTGACCAGGCCATGTATGGTAAGCTGTCGGGCGCCGTTATAACCCAGAATAGCGGGGCACCAGGGGGCGGACTGTCAGTACAGCTGCGGGGGCCATCCTCTATTTCGAACAGCACTGAGCCCCTCTATATTATCGATGGGGTGTACGCGAACAACTCCTCGTACGATTCGGGTCGGGGTGCCAATGCTTTTACCGCAGCTGGTGGTAGCCGCCAGGATGGTTCCACGAACCGGATGTCGGACATCAACCCAGACGATATCGAGTCTATCGAGGTTCTGAAAGGGTCTTCTGCGGCAGCCATTTATGGTACGCGGGCTAACAACGGGGTAATTATTATTACCACCAAGCGGGGCAAATCTGGGCGTACTCAGGTAGGTTTCCGTCAGGACGTTGGCGTTACCAGCATCCTGCGCCGCTTGGGCCAGGAAGACTGGACTGCCGAGAAGATCAGCAACTTCGGTCGTTTGCGTGGCACCGGTACGGTAGCTGGCGAAATTGCGCGTCTGAATGCAGCTCAGGCTGCCGGTCAGATCTACGACTATGAGGATGAGCTCTTCGGTAACGTTGGTTTCCTGAGCAATACCAACCTCAATGTTTCAGGCGGTGGTGATAAGATTCGCTACTACATCTCCGGCTCGAATGCCGATGAGGGAAGCATCGTCAAAAATCTGGGTTTCCGTCGGAGCTCCATCCGTGCCAACCTGAACGCTGATATCACCAAGAACCTGGAGATTGGCACGCAGACCAACTATACGAACGCGTCCAACCAGCGGGGCTTCACCAACAACGCCAACAACGACGCCTCGGTGACCTACGCGTTGCCTTACCTGCCCAGCTACGCAAACCTGTTCCCGGTGAACGGCGTGTATCCGGATAACGAGTACGGCGGTGAAAATCCATTGGCTATCCGGGACCGGGCAGTCAATGACGAGAAAACCAACCGCTTCATTCAGACCGGAACCCTTAACTACTATTTCCTGCGGAGTGAGCGCACCTCGTTGCGCCTGAACGTACAGGGTGGTGTCGATTACACGCTTACGGAACAGGAACTGTACCTGCCAGACGATTTGCAGTCGCAGCGGGCCAACGCCAATCCGGGCGCTTCCCGTTACTCTAAAAACCGGCAGCTCAATACCAACCTGAACACGATTCTGGTTTTGAATCATCAGGTGGGTAAAATCGGCCTGACTTCGCAGGCTGGTTTCGTGCGGTTGACGCAGAACTTCGATGGTTCTTTCACCCAAGGGGAAGGCCTGATTCCTGGTACCCGCAACCCTGCACTGGCCAAAATTCAGACTCTGGGTCAGGCGTTCACCCGGAATACCGATATCGGCTACTATGCTCAACAGGAAGCCAACTTTGACGACAAAGTAATTGCTACGCTGGGCATACGGGCTGACAAGAGCACGCTGAACTCGGAAGAGAACAAACTTTATTACTTCCCCAAAGCCTCGTTGGCCGTCAACATTGCCAACTTCGACTTCTGGACGGTTGATCCGGTAAGCCAGTTCAAGATTCGGGCGGCCTACGGAGAAACGGGCGGACCCGCGGGCTTCGGTGACTACTTCAGCCGTCTGCTGAGCGTGAGCATCGATAACCGTTTGGGCCTGCGTAACTCTACGCTCATCGGCTACGACAAGGTAGCGCCGGAGCGCGCCACCGAATTGGAAGGCGGTATTGAGCTGGGCTTCCTGGAAAACCGTCTGACGCTGGAGGCTACTGCTTATCGCAAGCAAGTGAAGGATCTTATTCTGACCTTCCCGCTGGCTCCTTCCACTGGTGCAGTCAGTGTAACAGGCTTCCCGATTGGCGATATGGTCAATAAAGGGATAGAGTTGGGTCTGGCCGTTACGGCCATTGATCAACCTAACTTCCGTTACGTCAACCGCACGCAGTTCTGGCTTAACCGCACCGAGATAACCAAACTGGATGTCGGCACGCAAATCGTAGGTCCGGGTTTTGGTAACTTCTACGGTAGAAACCAGCTCAAGCTCAACGAGTCGCCTACCCGCTGGTTTGGTGCGCCGCTGGTGAATGGTGAGCTGACTCCCTACCAGGAGTCGCAGCCGAAGTTCCAGATGACGTTTGCCAACAACTTCACCATCCTGAAGAACATCGACTTTTCCTTCCTGATTCACGTGAAGGAAGGGGGCTACAATAGTACGCTCACGCAACTGCTCTACGACGAAGGGGGTACGACCAAAGACTACAGCAATGATCCGGAGACGGCCCCCGACGGCGCCGTAACCACGCTGGGTGAGCGTCGCTACAACCAAGACACGCAGGGCTTTATCCAGGATGCCAGCTACATGAAGCTGCGGGAAGTGTCGTTGTACTATACTTTCTCGAAGGAGGCACTCGGAGAAACGCTTGGCCGCGCCATTCAGCGCGTAAAAATCGGGGTTTCCGGGAACAACTTGCTGCTGATTACGCCTTACAAAGGAGGCTATGATCCTGAGGTTTCGGCCTTTGGTAGCCGTCCGGTAGGTGGCAACATCGACTTGGCTGCTTTCCCCAGCGCCCGGCGTATGTTCTTCCACTTGGCCGTTGATTTTTGAGTCACGCCGAGTCCTTCGTCCTCCTTTTACTTACACTGAAGCAGATGTATAAAAATTTAACCAAAGCGCTGTGCCTTAGTGGTATGGTGCTGTCATTGGGGTCGTGCAGTTTTTTCGAACTGGAAAACGTAACTGACCCCAACTTCCCCGACCGTACCTCCTTCCTGGACAATCCGACGAAAGCACAGTTGGACTTCCTGGCTACCGGTACTTTCTCCGACCTGCGTACGAACGGCGCCAATACTGCTCAGGGCATTGTGCTGGCCTATCAGGTACCCGGCGTAATTGGCCGTGAAATCTACGTGTTGTCTACTTCGGACCCTCGTTACGTAACCGAGCTGCTGGGTATCCAGACCATCGACAACGCAAACTATCTGAGCAATTACTTCGGTGCGTATTCTTCCACCCGGCGTACGGCTCGTACGCTGGCCGATGCGGCCGCGAATAGCCCACAGATTTCCGAGGAGCAGCGCAATGGTTATCTGGGTTTCGCTAACACTGCGGAAGCCTATGCCATGCTGGTTCTGTCGGATCTGCAGTACGAAAATGGTTTGCGGGTAGATGTTTCGGATCCGCTTAACCCGGGTAAGATCAAGCCTTATCCGGAGGTATTGGCAGCGATAAAAGAGAAGTTGGATCTGGGGGCTAGCCAGTTGGCCCAAGCCGGTTCTACGCTGCCTTTCCCCGTGCCATCCGGTTTCGTAGATTTCAATACGCCGGCTACAATGGCTCAGTTCAACCGCGCTTTGGCTGCTCGGACTGCCATTCGTTCGAACAATTACCAGGATGCTTTGGCGGCCGTACAGGCCAGCTTCTTCAGCCTGACGGCATCTCCCACTGCGGGTCCGTTGTTCAACTATGGCGGTGCTAACCCGGACGTGTTCAATAGCCTGTTTCAGGTTCCTAATGCGAAGGGCTCCACGGTTGTGGTAGCGCATCCGTCTTTCATTACGGACATCCGCCCCGGCGATACGCGTAGAAGCAAGGTGCGGGAGCGTGATCTGCGCTCCACCACAGGTTTGAGCTCTTCGTATGAGCCCGCTATCTACGCTACCAACACGTCCCCGATTCCAGTTATCAAGAACGAGGAACTCATTTTGATTGCTGCTGAGGCCTACCTCAACACAAACAATAAGGCCAAGGCAGTAGAAGCCATCAATGTGCTGGCTACTGCCTATGGCGTAGCGCCTGTATCGGTAGCTGATAATGATGAGAAGCTGCTGAACGAGATTCTGTACCACCGCCGTTATTCGCTCTTCTATGAAGGCCAGCGGTGGGTGGATCTGCGCCGTCTGAACCGGCTGGGTGATATCGACCCTGAGACAACACAGGATGGTAAGAAAACCAGCGTTCTGACGCAGATGCCTCTGCCATTTGCTGAAGTTCAGTGGGATGTAGCCAATCCGTAAGCTGCAGGCAAATGAAAAAGCCCTCCGTGTAAGCGGAGGGCTTTTTTTGTTTATCGGGTTAGTTCAGCTCTGCATCAGGTAGCCCTTAATATACTCCTCCAAGTCACCGTCCAGCACGTTCTGCACGTCGGTGCGCTCGATGCCGGTGCGCAGGTCCTTGATGAGCTTGTAAGGGTGGAGCACGTAGTTGCGGATCTGGGAGCCGAAGTCGATGCGCTTCTTGCCGGCCTCCACCACGTCGCGGGCGGCGTTGCGCTTGTCCATCTCGATCTGGTAGAGGCGGGATTTGAGCATGCGCAGCGCGTGTTCCTTGTTCATGAGCTGACTGCGCTCAATCTGCACGGCGATGATGATGCCGGACGGGGCGTGGGTCAGGCGCACGGCCGTTTCCACCTTGTTCACGTTCTGACCGCCGGCGCCGCCGGCCCGGAACGTGTCCCAGCTGATGTCGGCGGGGTTGATTTCGATGTTGATGGTGTCATCAATTACCGGGTAGGCAAACACGGAGGCGAAGGAGGTGTGCCGCCGCCCGCTGCTGTCGAAGGGCGACATGCGCACGAGCCGGTGCACCCCGATTTCGCTTTTCAGGTAGCCGTAGGCAAACTGGCCGTCGATTTCCAGGGAGGCCGACTTGATGCCGGCGCCTTCGCCGGGCTGGTAGCTGAGCTGGCGCACCGTGAAGCCCTGCTTCTCGCCCCACATGATGTACATGCGCATGAGCATTTCGGCCCAGTCCTGGCTCTCGGTGCCGCCGGCGCCGGGGTTGATGTCGATAACGGCGGAAAGCTGGTCCTCCTCGTCGGAGAGCATGCGCTTGAACTCCAGGCGCTCCACGGCCTGCTCAGCAGCCTTAAACTCGCGCTGCATCTCGTCCTCGGGTACGTCGCCCTCGCGGTGGAACTCGTAGAGCACCTCCACATCCTCGACCTGCTTGGCCACGCCCTCGTAGTCGTCGGTCCAGACCTTGATGCCCTTGAGCTCACGCATGGTGGCCTCGGCCTGTTTCGAGTCGTTCCAGAAGCCGGGCGCGGTGGTCTGGGCCTCGATTTCTTCTACCTGTGCTTTGCGGGTATCGTAGTCAAAGATACCTCCTCAGGGCCTCGGCGCGGCCCTTCAACTCCTTCACCTGGTCGTAGGTCATGGAAAAAAAGTGTGAATGAAACAGAACGCCCAGCCGTTCGGCGGGTAGCCGAAAATGATGAGCAAGAAAGGCCAAAGGTGGCAAAAAAATACCCGGCAAACGAGCCGGAGCCGGAAGCTCCGGCGCATTGGCCGGGTACGAAGCGGAACGGCGGGCGACTACAGGCGCACCATCCAGCCGTGGGTATCGGGGGCCTCGCCGTTGCGGATGGCGGTGAGGGCGGCCGTAGCGCGGCGGGAAAAGGCTTCCTCGCCGGGCACGGGCAGGGTGTAGTCCTGGCCCTGGTAGCCGATAACGGCAATGGAGGCAATGGTAGCGGCGGTGCCTACCCCGAAGGCTTCCTGCAACGTCCCGTTGGCCTGGGCCTCCAGAATTTCCAGGGCCGAAACCTTGCGCTCTTCCACTTCCATGCCCCAGTCGCGGGCGAGCTGCAGCACGCTGCGGCGGGTGATACCGTCGAGGATGGAGGAACTCAGGGCAGGCGTTACGAGGCGACCATCGAGGATGAAAATGGCGTTCATCGTGCCCGATTCCTCCACGTACTTGTGCTCGGAGGCATCGGTCCAGATGAGCTGGTTGTAGCCTTCCTGCTGGCCCAGTTTGGTGGGGTACATGGCCGCGCCGTAGTTGCCGGCGTTCTTGGCAAAACCGGCGCCGCCCTCGGCCGAGCGCACGTAGCGCTCCTCGAAGCGCACCCGCAGCGGCTTAGGGTAGTAGAGGCCTACCGGGCAGGTAATAATCATGAAGCGGTACGACTCCGAAGGGCGCACGCCCAGCATGGCATCGGTGGCAAACATGAAGGGCCGGATGTAGAGGGCACTGCCCGCGAAGTCGGGCACCCAGTCGGTATCGAGGCGCACAAGCTGCATCAGGCCCTGCATGAACAGCTCTTCCGGCAGCGGGGGCATACACATGCGCTCAGCGGAGGCGTTCAGGCGGCGGAAATTATCCAGGGGGCGGAAAAACGACACCTCGCCGGCGGCATTCTTGTAGGCCTTCATACCCTCAAAAATTGACTGGCCGTAGTGAATGGCCGAGTTAGCCGGGCTCACCGTCATCGGGCCGTAGGGCAGGATTTGGGGCTCCTGCCACTCGCCATCGTGGTAGTCCACGACCAGCATGTGGTCGGAAAAGGTTTTACCGAATTCCAGGCTCGTGAAATCTATCCCGGGCAGGCGGGAGCTGGCAGTACGCTGCGTGGCAATAGTCAGGGTGTCGGTCATAGAGAAACGGGTGGGACGGGGTGAAACATGGACCGGGCGAGACTGGCCGTAAACCGGCCGCGGCCCGCCCGGCGGGTGGGGTGGTGGAAAAAGGGCGGAAACCTAAAGATGCAGAATTTCTTCCGAACACTCGTTAGGCTGGCACAACGCCTGTCCTCACATCCGGGGTTCCCACTTCACCTCTTCCGCGTCCAGCTCCTGGGCCATCTGGCGGCCGAGCACGAACAGATAATCGGACAGGCGGTTAAGGTACATCACCACCAGGTCGGCCACGAAGGAGTCTTCGCGCAGGTGAATCACGAGGCGCTCGGTACGGCGGCACACGCAGCGGGCCAGGTGGGCAAATGATACGGACTGGTGGCCACCGGGCAGCACGAACACGCGCAGCTCGGGCAGGGTCTCGTTCATGCGGTCCATTTCCTGCTCCAGCAGGGCCACGTCTTCGGCGTGCAGGTCCGGAATCTTCATCTTCGACTTCTCCGGGTCGGAGGCCAGGGACGCTCCGATGGTGAACAGCCGGTCCTGAATTTCCTTGAGCAGGACGCGGCGGCCGGCATTCACGGGCTGGTCGCGCAACAGGCCAATGTAGGAGTTGAGCTCGTCCACGGTGCCGTAGCAGTCGATGCGGAGGCTGGATTTGGGCACGCGGGTGCCGCCGATGAGCGAGGTCAGGCCCTGGTCGCCGGTTTTGGTATAGATTTTCAAGCGGGAAAGGCGGAAAACGGTGGAATAAAGACGTACTACCCCCAACCCCCCGGAAATGTTGGGCCGCGGCGCCTAGTGGCTGGCCAGCTGACTGGCGGGGGTGTTGTGGTTCACCTCATCCGACTCCACCAGCCCGTCGCGCAGGCGCACGATGCGGTGGGCGTGGAGGGCAATGTCCTCTTCGTGAGTTACCATGATGATGGTGTTGCCGCGGGCGTAGAGGGCCTCGAACAGGTCCATGATTTCGTGGCTGGTGCGGGTGTCGAGGGCGCCGGTCGGTTCGTCGGCCAGGATGATACTGGGGTTGTTGACCAGGGCGCGGGCAATGGCCACGCGCTGGCGCTGGCCCCCGCTGAGCTCGTTGGGCTTGTGCATGGCGCGCTCGGCGAGGCCCACACTGCGCAGGGCTTCGCGGGCCATTTCGTGGCGCTCACTCTTGCCGTAACCGGCGTAAATGAGGGGCAGTGCCACATTGTCGAGGGAAGTGGCCCGGGGCAGCAGGTTGAACGACTGGAACACGAACCCGATTTCGCGGTTGCGCACGTCGGCCAGCTGGTTGTCGCTCATGTTGCTGACGTCCTTGCCGTTGAGGATGTACTGGCCCCCGGAAGGCGTATCGAGACAGCCCACAATGTTCATGAGCGTGGATTTGCCCGAGCCGGAGGGGCCCATGAAGGCAACATACTCGCCGCGCTGAATGGTGATGGTCACTGATTGCAGGGCGTGAATTTCCTCGGTGCCCATGCGGTACACCTTGGAGATATCAGTGGTTTCGATAACGGGAGGCAGCATAACCGGAGGGGCCAGGGTTAGTTCCAGGGGGCAGCGGCGGCGGCGTGGGCCGCGCGGCGCGCCGCGTACTCTGTACGAAAGGTACCATAATCCGCGGGGGAAAGCAACGTGCCCAGGCGGTAAAGCGGCGACTCGGCGTACTCCGTCAGGCCCACCGGCACGGCCGCCAGCACGTAGGCCTTGAGCAGGGGCACCGACTGCGGGTTGTAGTCGATACCGCGCAGCAGCACGTTGTAGGCGGCCGGAAAGTCCTGGCGGCGGGTGTGGAAGGCCGCGGCGGCCACGAGGCCGTTTTCCACGAAGGGCGCTTCCCGCACCAATTCGGCGTAAAGGCGGGCGGCCTGGTCGGGCTGCTTATCGGCCTCGGCTAGCACGGCCCGGAAGTAGAGCCGTTGGAACTCGTCGAAGCCCTGGAAAGTGCCTTTCTTCACCAACTGGCGCAGGGCCGGCCACTGCCGGCCGCGCACGTATAACTCGCCCCGCAGCACGTTCCAGGCCGACGCCGTCGGGGCCGCTGGGGCGGGGGCCGCCGCCAGGGCCTGGCGCACAGCTTCCGTCTGGCCGGCTTCCAAAGCGCGGGGCAGTTGGGCCCGTAGCGCCACCGCCCGCAGGGCCGGGGGGCTAATGCCGGTTGCGGCGGGCAGCAGAGCCGGAGTTGGCAGCTCATCGCCGCGCAGCACCAGGTACTGGGTCCGCACCGAGTCGGGGGCCTGGGCGTAGGTGGTGCGCAGGTCGGGGTTGAGGGCGGCCAGCAGCCGGCGGGATTCGGCGGAAGCCGGCGCGCGGCGGGCTACCTGCCGGGCCGAATCGGGCTGGTTGGTGAGGGTGAAGGCGTAGGCTTCGGGCAGGGCCGCCAGGGCGGAGCCGTTTTCACGGGCTTCCTGGAGGCGGCCGGCGGCCGGGGCGGGTAGGTGCTGGTCGAGCAGCCAGAGGCCCTGGAGCTGCTGGTAGTAGGCCGTACCCGGACCCGAGCCGGTGGCCAGGGGCTGAATGGTCGTCTGGGCCGCTACCGGCCGGCCGCCGTAGTGCTGGGTGAAGGCCCGCAGGAAGGTGAGCTGGTCGAGGTAGGGCGCATTATCGGGCCGGGCGGCCAGGGCGGGCAAGATCGGGAGCAGAGCCGTGTCGCCGCGGCCGGCGCGGTGCAGGCCGTCGTGGTAAAGCAGGGCGAAACTGGTGCTGGTGAGGATGGCCGTGGAATCGGGCAGGGTGGCGGGTTGGACGGGCTGACCGGTGAGCTGGGCCAGCAGCAGGGCGTTGCTGCGGAAGGCGTTGGAAGCTGCGGAGCCGGTGCTGGTCACCAACGCCCGGGCATCGTCCCACTGCTGCTGACTGATGCGGTAGGCCAGCTCGTTGGCGGGCAGGGTGGCATCGTCGGGATTGGCGGCCAGGGCCCGGTCGCGGTAGAAGGTCACCGAGTCGCGGAGGGCGGAGCGGGAGTAGAGTTGGGCCAGGTCGGCGTTGAGGGCGCCGTTGGCGGGATTCGCCCGCAGGCCGTTCCGCAGCACCTCCAGGCGGTCGAAGAAGTCCTTGGGCTCGTTGTAGAGGGCGGCCAGGCGCAGGGAAATCCGGGGCGAAGGCCGCCGCTCCAGGGCCCGGCGCAGGATGTTGATTTCGTTCTGGCGCTGGAGGCGGAAACGGTAGAGGGCGGCCCGGCCCAGGCTGGCCTTGTGGTTGTGCTGGTCGAGGGCGTCGCTTTCGGCGTAGTAGCGCTCGGCCAGCAGGGCCCGCGACAGGTCGTCGGGCGTCAGCTCGCTTTCCAGGCGCGACAGGTCGCCGAGGTTGTTGAACGAGGCCGCCTGCACCTGGTCGAGCAGGAAGAAATTGTTGCGCATCGTGACAGCCACCAGGGCCACCAGCGTGAGGGCGTAGAGGGCGTAAAAGGGCAGGCGGCGGGGGGTGAATACCACCCGGTACACGGCCTTCTTCTGGCGCAGCAGCGGCCCAAAATTCAGCAGCACGTAGAGCAGGAAGGCCGCGCCCCCACACAGAAAGGCCAGGGCCGTGAAGTCGCGGCCGGCCTGCAGGAGCGGGTCGTTGACGGTGGCCAGGGCGTAGCCCAGCCCGGCGGCGGCCAGCAGCACCAGCACCAGAAACAGCGTGCGGGCCGCCGGCAGCGGCACCCACTCGCCAAAAGTAGCCGCCCGCCGCTCCAGGCCCAGCCAGCCCACTACCACGGCCGGCACCAGCAGCAGGTAAGGGTCGAGGTAGAGGCCGGGCAGCAGCAGCAGCTCGCTCTGGTTGAGGTAATAGAGCAGCAGGGCCCCCAGGTAGAAGCCGCTGGCCAGCAGCAGGGGCAGCAGGCCGTAGCGGCCGGCGGGCGTCTCGGCCTGGGTATTGAGCCAGAGCAAACCGTGCACGTTTTCGAAGCACACCCACAGTACCAGCAGCGCGAAGGCCAGGGCCCCGCCCACCGTGAAAAAGGCGCTCAGGTGCAGGGCCGTGAGCTCGGCCGGATTGGGGTTTTTCAGAAACAGCACCCCGCCCAGAGCCGCCACCAGCCCCGCAAATAAGGCTAAGCGTTGCGGAAACGACGTTCCCGCCCGGAAGGCGTGGAAGTAGTAGGCCGTGCCTCCCAGCGTGCCCAGCGCCAGGAGCAGGAAATACCGTTGCCCCACTTCAAAAATGCCCAGCAAATCCGCGTTCAGCGACATGAGCAGGAAAATCACTAGGGCCATGCCGGCCACAAAAAGCGGCCGCGCGAGGCGGGTGATGGTGGCCAGAAAGTAAGCCAGCGCCACGCCCAGCAGCAATATTAGGCCCCACGCGGCTTCGGGCCGCAGGAAGGGGCCGGCCACGTCGTAGGTCTGGGTGAGCAGGTAGCCGTTGGCCTGCACCGGCAGCTGGGCCAGGCCCACCGTCACGCGGGCCACGGTGGCGGGCACCGGCGTGAGCTGGGCCACCGGCCGCAGGGGCATGACCGCGTCTGCGGCCGTGAAAAAGTGCCAGCCGGCCAGCCCGACGGCCAGGGCGGCGCACAACGCCAGCACCAGCAGCGGCACCGACCAACGGGCCGGCCGGGCCAGCAGCGGGGCCGCACCGGCCCGGACAACGGAGGTGGGAGCGTGGGGCGTCAAGCGTTAGTCGAGGACTTTGGGTACGCGGAAATAGTCGGAATCCTTGCGCGGGGCGTTGCTCAGGCCGGCTTGGTGGCTCACGGAATTGTGGGCTTCATCGGGCCGCAGCACGTTGATTTCCTGCGACAGGTGCACGAGCGGCTCCACGTCGGTGGTGTCGAGCTGGCGGAGCTGGTCCACCCAGTCGAGGATTTTGTTCAGGTCGCCGAGCATCTGCTGCTCTTTGGTGTCGTCGAATTCGAGGCGGGCCAGATGGGCCAGGCCGCGCAGGGTAGCCAAGTCGGTGCTCACGATGCTAAAGGAAATAAGGTACAAAGGAGCCGCAAGATACGGCCTGCCGGTTAAGCCGGACTTTTTCGGCGGCCGGCCGTGGCTGGCGGGGCGGGCTGCGGAGCTGGTTGGGGCGGGGCGGGAGCGCGCCAGGTGCTGGCTTCCGGCAAGCCGCCCGCCTCGGGCCGCAGGGCACCGGCAATGATGTCGTGGGCCTGCTGGCGCAGGGCGGGCGCGTCGGCCGCGCTCAGGCCGGTGGTGGGCAGGGGCGGGTGCACGATGATGGCCAGCGGGGAATAGCGCACCCGCAAGCCGCCCACATCGGGCAGGAAGCGGTGGTTGAGGGGCATGGTAATGGGTACCACGGGCACGCCGGCCGCAATGGCCAGCTGAAATGCCCCGTCCTTGAACTCCTCCAGCTCCCGGCCGGCCTGGCGGGAAATCTGGCCCTCGGGGAAGATGATGACCGCCCGGCCCTCGGCCAGCACCCGGCGGGCCAGCACCATGGCCCGGCCCCGACTCACGGCGCTGGTGCGGTCCACGGTGATGTAAGCGCGGCCGAAAATCGGGCCCCAGAGCGGGATTTTGGCCAGGGAGCTTTTGCCCAGCACGTTGAGCCAGCCCGGCAGGGTGCGGAACAGCAGCGGAATATCAATCAGGGAGCTGTGGTTGGCCACGTACACGGCGGGCCGGCCGGCCGGCAGCACGTTCTCGCGTCCGATGGTTTCCACCGGCAGGCCCCACATCCCAATGAAGAAGTGCGACCAGCCCTTGTTGAGCGCGTGCAGGTAGCGGTGCCCGGCCGGCCAGCGGCTCAGCGCCCACTGCACCGGGTAGGTCAGCACGAAGGGCAGCACGAACCAGAACGTGGCCCAGGTGGTGTAGAGGCGGTGACCGATATAGCGGAACAGATGCGGCATAGGAATCATCGGGTAAGAAGGCGAGGGGCCGGCGCGGCAGGCAGCTGCCGCCGGGGGAACCGCCAAAGTCAAGCGCTGCATCTAAAGAATGGAGGAAGCCTGTTCGGCCCCGCAACTGCCCGCCCGTGATGACAGCAACCTGCCGGGGCTACACGCCCAGCAGGCGGGCGGCCTTGAGCAGACCGGCCACGCTGATGGCGTCGGTGATGCGGTTGTCCATCACCAGCTGCACGGCTTCGGCCAGCGGGAGTTTCCAGAGGCGCAGGTCCTCGGTTTCCTCGGGCTCGGTTTCGCCCTGAGTCAGGTCCTGGGCCAGAAACACGAAGCCTTCCTCATCGGTGACGGAGTTCGAAGTGTGCAGGCGCATGATGTTGGTCCAGCGGGCGGCCAGCAGGCCGGTTTCCTCGCGCAGCTCCCGCTGGGCCGATTCGAGGATGTCGAGCTCCAGCGGGCCGCCGCCCATCGGAATTTCCCAGCAGTACTCGCTGAGCGTGTAGCGGTACTGGCCCACCAGCCAGGTATTGCCCTCGGCATCCACGGGCACAATGCCCAGGGCCTTGTTTTTCATCGACACCACCCCGTAGAGGCCGGGGTTGCCGGCGGGGTTGATGATCTGATCCTCGCGCACCTGGATCCAGGGGTTCTGGTACACGATTTCCGAGCCCTGTACCTGCCAGGGGTTGTGGTTTTCGTCGAAATCAGCGGCCGGAGCAGTCATAAGCAGCAAGAGAAACAGGAGGAAGATGGGGGCAAAGGTACGGCAGGAACCCGGGTTGCCGGCCCCGGCAATTTCTCTCGCCGGGCGGAAGGCGCTGTTGGCCGGGCGGGGCCGGGTATTGGTCCAATAAATCCAAACGGCAGCTGGCCACCGTATACTTTTGACTTACTAATTATTCAGCGCGCGTAGGGTTTATGGAAAGGAAGGCTCTCCCCGCGTAGTGTTGGTTCCTGGCAAAAGGAGTAGGGTGGATGAATGATAATTTTGCCAGCCAATGCGAAGGAAAAGGCCGCTGCCCCTGGCAGCGGCCTTTTTATTTGCCGGCCGGTCGGGTCTTTTCTCAGACGACGGGGCGCCCAAATCCTGTAAGCGTTGCGCACCAACCCCCGGGGAAACGTACGCGTAACAGGGCCTGACCAGCCGTTCACATTCCGGCCGGTACTGCTTACGCTATGGCTACCCAATCGAAAAACCCGAACAACCAGCCCGCGCCGGGCGACCCGCTCTTCAACCTCAAGCACGCCGAGGCCGAAGCGGCGCTGTCGGAAAAAACCGGCGGCCTGGGCCCCACCACCAACGTCTACACCACCTCCGAAGAGGATGCGGCCCTCGATGAGGGGCCGCGCGACAAGCAGGGTTTCCGCCGGGGCGAATCGGCCGGCCCCAACGAAGGCTCCACGGCCGGTAGCCACTAGCCGTTGCGCGCCCGGCCGGCGTGCCCTACTGAAATCACCACCGGCCTCCGTTGGCCACTCGTTCAAAAAGCCTCCGCCGCTACGCTTACGTACCGGCGGAGGCTTTTTGCGGTCCGGGCCGCCTGGCCTGCGTAAGTTTGCCGCATGTTACTTGCTACCTACACGGGCGAAGCCCTGGAAGCCGGCCTCGACGAAGCCGGGCGGGGCTGCCTGGCCGGCCCGGTTTTCGCCGCCGCCGTGCTGCTGCCCCCCGATTTCGCCCCCCGGTTTCTCAACGACTCCAAGCAGCTGACTGCCCGCCGCCGGGAACTGGTGCGCGAAGTTGTGTGCCGGGAAGCCCTGGCCTGGGCCGTGGGCGAGGCGTCGTCGCAGGAAATTACCACTTTCAACATCGCCCAGGCCAGCTACCTGGCCATGCACCGGGCCGTGGCGCAGCTCCGGCCCCAGCCCACCCACCTGCTCGTGGACGGCAACCGCTTCAAGCCCCACGCCACCCTGCCCCACACCTGTATCGTGGGCGGCGACGGCCTCTACCGCAGCATTGCGGCGGCCTCGGTGCTGGCCAAAACCTTCCGCGACGACCGGATGCGGGAGCTGGCGGCCCAGTATCCGCACTATGGCTGGGAGCAGAACGCGGGCTACCCCACGGCCCGGCACCGCGCCGCCATCCGGGAGCACGGCCCCACCGAGCACCACCGCCTGGGCTTCCGGCTGCTATAGGGAGTTGGGCAGTAGGGAACAGGTAAGTCATTGCGAGGCGGAGCCGAAGCAATCCGTCCTTCACTTAGTGTGAAGCCTTAAATAAACGCCAAGCCCCTAACGCGTGTCCGTCAGGGGCTTGGGGAATAGGTCAAGGGGTTGAGCTTTGTAAAGGACGGATTGCTGCGGCTGCGCCTCGCAATGACAGCCCGGTTACTCATTCACCGCTTTACTGCTTCAGTTTTAATAAATCCAGGAACAGGCTGAAGCCGTCGACGGTGGTGCCGCCCTCGCCGAAGCTGTCGAAGCTCAGGGGCTTGATGATGTAGCCGCTCACGGCCAGGTCCTGGGCTTTGAGGCGGTCGGTTTCCAGGTCGGAGGTGGTGGTGATGAACACGTTCAGGTTGACGAACTCGGGGTCGGAGCGCAGAATTTCCAGCAGCTCCAGCCCGTTCATGCGGGGCATGTTCAGATCGAGCATGACCACGCTGGGGTGCGCGATTTTGGCCTGGCCGGCTTCACCCCGGAGCATGTCCAGGGCCTCGCGGCCGTTGCGGGCCACTACCAGCGGGACCGTCACGTTGTTCTTGCGCAGCTCCCGCTGCACGTTCATAATATCGAGCTGGTCGTCTTCGACGAGCAGAATGGTGGGTTGATCGGTGTCAGAAGCCATAGGAGGAAAAATACGTAGGTAAGGCCCCGGGGGGGCACTTTCGGTATACGACAATCAGCGCGTAAGGGCGGAACTTGCGGGCAAAGCCGGTTTATCATCGGGGCGGCGGCGCGACTCCTTGGGCCAGGTGAAGATGAAGCTGGCGCCCTGACCCTCAGTGGATTCAACGTGAATCGTGCCGCCCTGGCGTTCCACCAACTTCTTGACGATGGCCAGGCCCACGCCGGTACTTTCGAGCGTGTCGCGCTCGGTCAGGGTCTGGAAAATGACGAAGATCCGCTCGTGGTACTCGGGCGCGATGCCCGGTCCGTTATCGGCCACCGAGAAGGTGTAGAATTTCGGTCCTTCTGCGCAGCCGATCTGCACGCGGCCGTGAGCAGGGTTGTGGTGGTACTTGGCGGCGTTGCTGATTAGGTTGGTGAACACCTGCTGCAGCTGCACGCGGTTGGTCTGAAGGGTGGGCAGGTAAAAGGGCAGCTCCACCTCGAAGCCGGCGGGCAGCTCCAGGGAGTCGATGATTTCGCGCAGCAGATGGCGCACGAACACGGCCTCATCGGCCTGGGGCGTGCGGCCGACCCGGGCCAGGTCGAGGATGCCGGTAATGAGGTTTTCCATGCGCCGCACCCGGGTCCGCATCAGCACCAGAAACTCCCTGATGTGAGCGGGCACGCTCTGGCCCATGTCTTCCTCAATCCAGCGCGAAGCCGTTTCGATGCCCCGCAGCGGCGCTTTCAGATCGTGCGACACCACGTAGGCGAACTGGTCGAGCTCCTGATTGCGGCGCTCCAGCTGCCGGATGTTGGTGTTGATGGTGTCGGTCATGGTGTTGAGCGACTCGCTGAGCTTGGTCAGCTCGTCGCTGGCCGTATCCTGCATCTGGGTCGAGTAGTCGCCGCCGGCAATGCGCTGGGCCTGCACCACCATGCCGCTGATGCGCTGGGAAAACTGGCGCACCAGGTAAGCCGCGTAGAGCAGGCCCAGCAGAATAGTAGCCAGCGTGATGCCCACCGACAGAATGCGGGTTTCGCGGATGCTGTCCTGCAGGCGCTGGCGTTGCTTAAGGCGAATTTCGGCCTCCTCCCGATCAAAGACCCCAAACAGGATCCGGATCTGATCCATGAGCACTTTGCCGGTGAGGTCGGTAGTGAGGTTGCGGTGCTCCAGGCCGTCGAGGCCGGTTTGGTTGGGGTTGCGGCGCAGGGCCTCGCGCTTCTCGCCGATGAGCAGGTGAGAGTAGGCGGCCCACTGCTGGAACAGGTACTGGCCCCGGATGACGCGCGCCTGCTGGGGGCTGCCTTCGGTGAGGGCGTTGCGGAGCTGGGCAAACCGGCCCAGCAGGTTCCGTTCGCCCTCGTAGTAAGGAGACAGCACGGCTTCGTTGCCGATGAGCAGGTAGCCCCGGAAGCCGGTTTCCATGTCGATGATGTTGCGCAGCAGCGTGGTGGCCTCGCCCGTAATGCGCTGGGAGCGCGCCACGCGCTGGGAATTGCGCAGTACGGCCCGGGAAAGCTGGTAATTGATGAGCACCACCGCCCCGAACAGGGTAGAAATGGCCAGAAAGCCGGCAAAAAGTTTGGTAGAGAGTTTCAGCTTCATAGACAGACGGGAGGGGCCGCGCCACGGCGCCGCGGTGGCGCGGCCCCTTTAGCGGGCCCGCAGCGCGTCTTCCATGGTACGCAACAAGGTCACTATCTGGTCGGCCAGGGCGTTGATTTTCCCCAGTCCGCTCACGGCCTCGTCCTGGCGGCCGCGCTGGTGCAGGTCCATGAGGCGGTTGGCTTCGGCATGAATGAAGCGGTGCAGGCGGTCGAGTTCCCGGCTTTCGGGCAGGTAGGCAAAATCGGTCAGTACGCGCTGGTTGATCCACTGGCCCATGGTGCAGCGGTCGGCATCCCGGATGGGTCCCTGCTCGGTGTTGCTGCCGTAGAGAAAGGAGCGGAGCTTGGATTTAAAGAGCAGGTGCTTGATGCGGGCGGCATCAAATTCCTGCTTCAGGTCGTCGGTCATGCGCGAAAGTCCCGGGAAAGGGTGGAAACGGCCTTCGGTGCCGGAGGATCGGGCAGGCAGTTCGGCAAAGATAACCAACGGGGGCCGGATCAGCCGGCCATAATTGGCTACTTTCGTCCGCCGGCGCAACCCGGTGGCCTCCGGGCCGCATTGCGCCGGCGGCCCCTTGCTTCACCTCCTTATTTCCACCACCCACTTTCATGTCCGAAACGCTCAAAACCGTTCCCCTCAACGACGTGCACCAGCAGCTCGGTGCCAAAATGGTCCCCTTCGCCGGCTACAACATGCCCGTGCGCTACTCCTCCGATCTGGAAGAGCACCACACCGTGCGCCGGGCCGTGGGCATGTTCGACGTCTCGCACATGGGCGAGTTCCGGCTGCGCGGCCCCCAGGCCCTGCCCCTGATTCAGCGCGTGTGCAGCAACGACGCCAGCAAGCTCACCCCCGGCAAAGCCCAGTACAGCTGCCTGCCGAATAAGGACGGCGGCATTGTGGACGATTTGCTGGTATACATGCTGGCCGAGGAAGACTACCTGCTGGTGGTAAACGCCTCCAACATCGAGAAGGACTGGAACTGGATTCAGCAGTTCAACACCGAGGGCGCCGAGATGCAGAACGTGTCGGACGAGCTGAGCCTGTTGGCCGTGCAGGGCCCCAAAGCCGCCGCCGCCCTGCAAAGCCTCACCGCCGCCGACCTGAGCGCCATTCCCTACTATTCCTTCGTGCAGGGCACCTTCGCGGGGGCGCCCGACGTCATCATCTCGGCTACCGGCTACACCGGGGCGGGCGGCTTCGAGCTGTACGTGCCCAATGCCTACGCCAAGCAGGTCTGGGATGCCGTGATGGACGCCGGCCAGCCCTACGGCCTGAAACCCATCGGCCTCGGGGCCCGCGACACGCTGCGCCTGGAAATGGGCTACTGCCTCTACGGCAACGACATCACCGACGCGACTTCGCCCCTGGAAGCCGGCCTGGGCTGGATTACCAAATTCACCAAGGACTTCACCAACTCCGAGAGCCTGAAAGCCCAGAAAGCGGCCGGCGTGGATCGCAAGCTCGTGGGCTTCCTCATGGACGGGCCCGGCATCCCGCGCAGCCACTACCCGCTGGTGAGCGAGGCCGGTGAGGTGATTGGCGAAGTAACCAGCGGCACCCAGTCGCCGAGCCTGAGCAAGGGCGTGGGCCTGGGCTACGTGCAAACCGCCTTGGCCGCCCCCGGTACGGCCATTTTCGTGCAGGTGCGTGGCAAGAACCTGCCCGCCACGGTGGTCAAGCTGCCCTTCGTGCCCGGCACGGAAGAGGCGTAAGCAGTTGTCAGCTATTCGTTGTCAGTTGTCAGTAACAGACCGGTCATCCTGAGCGAAGCGAAGGACCTTGCACCATCTGGTTTGGGTGGTACAAGGTCCTTCGCTTCGCTCAGGATGACCGGTCTGTTACTGGCAACCAACAACTGACAACCAGCAACTAATAACTAAAGCATATGCCCACGCTTGATATCTGTTTCTCCCCCGAGCTGCTGCCGCTCTTCGATTTGAAGGGCAAGGTGGCGGTGGTGGTGGACGTGCTGCGGGCCACCTCCAGCATCGTAACGGCGCTGGCCTCCGGCGTGACCCACCTGGTACCCTTCAGCGAGCTGGCCGAGTGCCGGGCTATGGCCGCCCAGGGCTACCTGACGGCCGCCGAGCGCGACGGCCGCCAGGCCGAGGGCGTGGACCTGGGCAACTCGCCCTTCGGCTACCTCGATGGGGTAGTGCCGGTGCAGGGCCGGGCGGTGGCCATCACCACCACCAACGGCACCCGGGCGCTGCACCTCTCGGCCGCTGCCGATGGAATCGTGGTCGGAGCCTTCCTCAACCTGGGGGCCGTGGCCGATTACCTGCGCCGCCTGAACAAGGACGTGGTGGTGGTCTGCGCCGGCTGGAAGGGCCATTTCTGCCTCGAAGACACCCTCTTCGGCGGGGCCCTGGCCGCCCGTCTGCAGGCCGATTTCGACACCACCCACTCCGACGCCACCCTGGCCGCCCTCGACCTCTGGGCCGCCGCCGCCCCCAACCTGGCGGGCTACCTGCTCCGCTCGGCCCACGTGCGCCGCCTCAACCACCTCGAAGCCCACCAGGACATGGCCTTCTGCATCCGGGAGGACGAGTACAACCTGGTGCCGGTGTTCCGGGACGGCCGCATTGAATCACTAAATCACTGATTTTCGCTGATCAATCACTGATTCCGCTGATTTCCTGACGTTGAGCATTAAAAGAAAGAGCCGTTCCCATTCGGAACGGCTCTTTCTTTGACTGACTGGATTTGGCAGAACATAAAATCAGCGTAATCAGTGTTTAATCAGCGGAAATCAGTGATTAAACTGGGCTTCCTCGGTGCTGCCGACCAGGGCGCCGGTGCTGCCTAGGCCGGCGGTTACCACATCCTGCACGGCGTCGAAGTAACCGGTGCCCACGAAGCTCTGGTGCTTGACGGCCTTGAAACCCTTCTTCTGGAGGGCAAACTCGCGCTCCTGCAATTCGGAGTAGCCGGCCATGCCCCGCTCGCGGTAGGCCGAGGCCAGCTCGAACATGCTGGTGTTGAGGGCGTGGAAACCGGCCAGCGTGATGAACTGGAACTTGTAGCCCATGGCGGCCAGCTCCTCGCGGTAGGTTTCCATTTCCTGCACGCTCAGCTTGGCGGCCCAGTTGAAGGAGGGCGAGCAGTTGTAGGCCAGCAGCTTGCCGGGGAACTGGGCATGAATGGCTTCGGCGAACTGGCGGGCCTGCTCCAGGTCGGGGTGGGAGGTTTCCATCCAGATCAGGTCGGCGTAGGGGGCGTAGGCCAGGCCGCGGGCAATGCCGGCCTCCAGGCCGCAACGCACGCGAAAGAAGCCCTCGGAGGTGCGCTCGGCCTCCTGGAGCACGAAGGGCTGGTCGCGCGGGTCGATGTCGGAGGTGAGCAGGTCGGCGGCGTCGGCGTCGGTGCGGGCTACTACCAGGGTGGGCACGCCCATGACATCGGCGGCCAGGCGGGCGGCTACCAGCTTGTTGATGGCCTCCTGGGTGGGCACGAGCACCTTGCCGCCGAGGTGGCCGCACTTCTTGGCCGAGGACAGCTGGTCTTCGAAGTGGACGCCGGCGGCCCCGGCCTCAATCATCATCTTCATGAGCTCAAACGCGTTCAGGTTGCCCCCGAACCCGGCCTCGGCATCGGCCACGATGGGCACCAGCCAGTGCACGTCGCCCTCACCGGCCACGCTCTGAATCTGGTCGGCGCGGAGCAGGGCGTTGTTGATGCGGCGCACCACGGCCGGCACCGAGTCGGCGGGGTAGAGGCTCTGGTCGGGGTACATCTGGCCCGAGTTGTTGGCGTCGGCCGCTACTTGCCAGCCGGAGAGGTAAATGGCGTTGAGGCCGGCCTGCACTTCCTGTACGGCCTGGTTGCCGGTGAGGGCCCCGAGGCCGGCCACGTACTCCTCGGAGAGCAACAGCTGCCACAACCGCTCGGCCCCGTTGCGGGCCAGGGTGTACTCAATGGTCACGGAGCCGCGGAGTTTCAGTACGTCCTCGGCGGTGTAGGGGCGGACGACGCCTTTCCAGCGCGAATTCGTGGCCCAGTCCTGCTCAATGGCGGTAATGCGTTGCTGCTTGTTCATGGAAGTAGGGGTAAGGAAGGTGAAATGAGAAGGCAAGGTGAAGGCAAAAGCGTAGCTATCCGCTCCGGAGTGCGGGTTTAAAAAGGCAGTAGGATGGAGGGCTATGCTCAAGGCCCCAGGGCTGAAGCCCTGGGCTAAGCAAAGGTCAACAACGCGCTGATTAGCCCAGGGCTTCAGCCCTGGGAGCCGTGGCTACGCCAGCTGGTCGTAGGCGGGCAGGGTGAGGAACTCGATGAACTGCTCGCTCATCACCAGCCGGTCGAAGAGGCGGGCGGCCTCCAGGTACTTGCCCTGGTGGTAGAGGTCGTCGCCGATGCGGGCCTGGATGCGGGTGAGCTGATCGGGCAGCAGGGCGCGGTAGAGGTCCACGGTTACGGGTCGGCCGTCGGCGAGCTGGGTGCCGGGCGTGTGCAGCCACTGCCACACCTGGGCCCGGCTGATTTCGGCGGTGGCCGCGTCCTCCATCAGGTTGTAAATCGGCACGCAGCCGTTGCCCCGCAGCCACGATTCGAGGTACTGAATGGCCACGTCGATGTTGAGGCGCAGGCCGGCCTCGGTAATGTCGCCCTCGGGGGCGCGCACCAGGTCCTGGGCCGTCACGTGCACGTCGTCGCGCTTGTTGTCGATCTGGTTGGGCTGGGGCATGAGCTCGTTGAAGACCTCCAGCGCAATGGGCACCAGGCCGGGGTGGGCCACCCAGGTGCCGTCGTGGCCGTTGCGGGCCTCGCGCACCTTGTCCTGGCGGACTTTCTCCAGGGCCAGCTCGTTGGCCTCGGGGTCGTTTTTGATGGGAATCTGGGCTGCCATGCCGCCCATGGCGTGCACGCCCCGGCGGTGGCAGGTTTGCACCACAAGCTGGGAGTAGGCGCTCATGAAGGGCACCGTCATGGTCACGGCGGCGCGGTCGGGCAACCGGAATTCAGCCCCCAGGCCCAGGCGCTTGATGTAGCTGAAGATGTAGTCCCAGCGCCCGCAATTGAGGCCGGCCGAGTGCTCGCGCAGCTCCCACAGAATCTCGTTCAGCTCGAAGGCGGCCGGCAGGGTCTCAATCAGCACGGTGGCTTTGATCACGCACTTGGGCATTTTCAAAGACCACTGCGCGAACCCGAACACGTCGTTCCAGAGGCGGGCCTCCAGGTGGCTCTCGATTTTGGGCAGGTAGAAATAGGGGCCGCTGCCGCGGGCGCAGAGCTCGTGAGCGTTGTGGAAGAAGTAGAGCCCGAAGTCGAACAGGGCCCCGCTCACCGGCTCGCCATCCACGAGCAAGTGCTTTTCGAGCAGGTGCCAGCCCCGGGGCCGGACCATGAGCACGGCGGTTTTCTCGTTGAGCTTGTACTCCTTCTGGGGCGTGCTCACGGAAATGGTGCGGCGCACGGCGTCGCGCAGGTTGCGCTGGCCCTCCACCACGTTGTCCCAGGTGGGGGAGTTGGAGTCCTCCAGGTCGGCCATGAACACCTTGGCGCCCGAGTTGAGGGCGTTGATAATCATTTTGCGCTCCACGGGCCCCGTGATTTCCACCCGCCGGTCGAGCAAATCCTCGGGGAGCGGGGCCACGGTCCAGGGCTTTTCGCGCAGCAGGCGGGTTTCGGGCAGGAAGTCGAGGGGCTCGCCGGCCCGCAGGCGCTGCTGGCGTTCCTCGCGGCGCTGGAGCAGGGCCCGGCGGGTGGCCTCAAAGCGGCGGTGCAGCTCGGCCACGAAGGCCAGGGCCGAGGGCGTCAGGATTTCGGCATACTCGGGCGAGTAGGCGCCCGTCACCTTCACCCGCTCGGGCGTGATGAACGACGGCGTAAGGGTTTGGGGCTCAGCGAAGGGCGACATACAGCGGAGGGTTTGGCGTGAAAGGAAAGGGTACTACCGGAAGGAATGATTCAAAGGTAGTTTAGCGAATATTATAATTCAAGCGAAAATTCGCTAATTTTTTAGAACAGGCTCAAAAACGTAGATTTGCGGGGATAGTAGTGATATGGTGAGGTGGTGAAATGGTGAGTTTGATGTTCAAGGGGCCTACCTGCGCTACTTGTACAGTCAGGCTTCCGCAACAACGTCAAACTCACCATTTCACCACTTCACCATATCACCATTTCACCACCTCACAGTATGCTGAGTCACGGCCAGGTTGTCCGGTTAATTTTTGGGTTGAAGCTGCGCGAGCTGCGGCAGGAGCGGGGTTTCACGCCCGCCGAAATGGCCCGGGCCTGCGACGTGTCGGTGTCCTACCTCAACGAGATTGAGAAGGGCAAGAAGTACCCCAAGGCCGATAAGATCCTGAGCCTGAGCAAGGTGCTGGGCGTGAGCTACGACCAGCTGGTGTCGCTGACGCTAAGCCGGCGGCTGGAGCCCATTTCGGAGCTGCTGCAGTCGGACCTGCTCAAGGAGTTTCCCTTGGATATGTTCGGGCTCGACCCGCTGCGCATCGTGGAGCTTATTGCCGACGCGCCGGCCAAGATGAACGCCTTCATCAGCACGCTCTTCGAAATTGCCCGCAACTACGAAATGCGCCAGGAACACTTCTTCCTGGCCGCGCTGCGCTCCTTCCAGGAGATGCACGACAACTATTTCGAGGAGCTGGAGCAGGACGTGCGCACCTTCACGGTGGAGCACAACCTGCCCGCCGCCGCGCCCCTGGACCGGGGCCAGCTGGAGCGGGTGCTGGTGGAGCAGTACGGCTACTCCCTCGACCGGGCCGGCCTCGACGAATACGCCCATTTGGGCCGGCTACGGTCGGTGTTTCAGCCAAAGTCCAAGCGGCTGCTGCTGCGCCGGGAGCTGACCGGGGCCCAGGAAGGCTTCGTGCTGGGGCGGGAAATTGCCTTCAACTACCTCGGCCTCAAAGACCGGCCCTACGTGAATGCCTCCTTCCCGGTACGCTCCTTCGAGGAAGTGCTCAACAACTTCAAGGCCTCCTACTTCGCCGGGGCCCTGCTGATGGAGGAGGAAATGCTGGTGCGCGACCTGACAGGCTTCTTCAACGCCAAAAAGTGGGAGCCGGCCCTGCTGCTGGATTTGCTCACGCGCTACGACGTGTCGCCGGAGATGTTTATGCAGCGCATTACCAACCTGCTACCCCGCCATTTCGGCATCCAGAGCCTGTTTTTCCTGCGCTTCGACCAGGCCAACGGCTCGGCCGACTACAAGCTGACCAAGGAGCTCCACCTCTCGCGCCTGCACAACCCCCACGGCAACGAGTTGCACGAGCACTACTGCCGCCGCTGGATTTCACTGCGCATGATTGCCGAGCTGCGCCAGCAGCCGCCCACCGACGCGCCGTCGTACACGCTGGGCGCGCAACGCTCCCGCTACCCCAACGGCGACGAGTACCTCTGCCTGACCCTGGCCCGGGCTGGCACCGCCACCGAGCCCGCCGTGAGTGTAACCGTGGGCCTGCTCTGCGACGAAAACCTGCGCCAGAAAGTCCGTTTCCTCGACGACGCGGCCATCATCGTGAAGGAAGTCAACGAAACCTGCGAGCGGTGCACCATCCCCGACTGCGAGGTGCGGGCCGCCGCGCCCCTGGAAGTAGAGCGCCGCCAGCGCCAGCAGGAACTCCAGGCCGCCGTAGCGGCTTTAGTGAACGAGGCGTAAGCGGTGAGTTGGTGAATGAGTGAAAAAAACGAACGTCATCCTGAGCGAAGGCGGAGCCGTAGTCGAAGAATCTCGCGTGCAGGCGTTGGGCGACAGAATCAACGAAGCGGTAAAGATTCTTTGACTACGGCTCCGCCTTCGCTCAGAATGATGTTCTGTTTTACACCCAACTCCTGTACCGTTTCCGACTTCTTACTGCCTCACTCATTCACCGAGTCACTCATTCACCGCTTACGCCTCCTCACCCCATCACTATTTTGCGCAAATTCTGGCTCCTGTTTCTGATAATGCTGAGCGTGGCCGTACTGGCGGGACTGGGGGCGGCGTGGCAGCTGCTGTGGCGGCCCAACGTGCGGCCTTCCGCTTTCGGGCCGGCCTACCTGTATATCCCGACGGGCGCTGATTACGGGGCGGTGCTGGATTCGCTGCGCCAATACGACCTGCTGCGGAGCCCGGGCACGTTTGAGTGGGTGGCCCACTGGCAGGACTATCCGCGGCAGGTGAAGCCGGGCCGCTATCTGCTGCGGCCGGAGCTGGGCAACCAGGCCCTGGTGGAAATGCTGAGTCGGGGCGAGCAGGATACGGTGGCTTTCACGCTCAACGCCTTCAAGTACAAGCCCCAGCTGGCCCGGCAGCTGGCGGCGGCCTTCGAAACCGACTCGGTCAGCCTGCGCCGCCTGCTCAACGACAACGCCCTGCTGCGCCGCCGCTACCAGGTAGATACTACCACCGTGCTCACCCTGTTTCTGCCCGGGCCCTACCGCCTGCTCTGGGACTCCTCGGCCCGGCAGCTGCTCGATTCGGCCGCGGCCACCCACCGGCGGTTCTGGACTCCGGAGCGCCGCCGCCGGGCCGATTCGCTGGGCCTCTCGCCCACCCAGGTGCACGTGCTGGCCAGCATCGTGCAGCGCGAAACGGCCCAGCCCACCGATAAGCCCCTCATTGCCGGCGCCTACCTCAACCGCCTGCGCAAGGGTATGCGCCTGCAGGCCGACCCTACCCTGCTCTGGGCCATCGGCAACTTCGGGGTGAAGCGGGTGCTCAACCAGGACAAGCTGGTGGATTCGCCCTACAACACCTACAAGCACAAGGGCCTGCCGCCCGGCCCCATCACCTCGGCCAACCGCCAGACCCTCGACGCCGTGCTGCGCCCCGCCCGCCATGACTACGTGTTCTTCTGCGCCCGCCCCGACGGCAGCGGCTTCTCCGATTTCGCCGTCACCTACGCCGAGCACCTGCGCAACGCCCGTCGCTACCAGCACCGTCTGGATAGTCTGGGCGTGAAGCGGTAAATCCGCGCTTCGATTTCGGGACGTTGGCAGCGGCTGGCGGCCGTGTTCAGAGCGGCAGCAGGCGCAACTGGAAGGTGTCGCGGCGGGCCTGTTGTTGCAGACGCAGGGTTTGTTCGTACGAGAGGCCAGTGTACTCGGAATGCTCCAGAAACAGCAGGGGGGAGGTAAGCAGCGGCTCAGGCCAGGCGGCCCGCAGCGGGAGGCGGTGCAGGGAGTCGAAGGCCGGCACGTGGGTGGTGCGCCAATACCCATCGAGCAGCACATAGCGGTAGCCGCGGCGCCGCAGGACGGCCAGTTCGCGGGGCTGCATCACCACCCGCACGGTATCAGTGGCGGGTCGGAACGGCGCCAACCCTAAGCTTACGGTGCTGGCCACCGGCCCGACGTTGTGGGCGCGCAGCCAGGCGGCCACGGCCGGGTAGCGGGTGGGCGTATAGGCGTAAATCTCGCGTTGCAACCGGTACGCGTTACCCGCCAGCGCCGCCAGCAGCAGCGCCATAAACACCGCAGCCGGCAGGCGCCGCAGGCTGAGCAGGCCCAGCGCGTACCAGAGTCCGTAGGCCCAGAGCAGGCCGCGCGGCGCCTTTACCAGCACCGACATGCCTCCCAGCAGGCACCACCCCCACACCGCCAGGTACAGCTCCGGGGACAGCGGCCGGCCGCGCCGCAGCTGCCGCAGCCGCAGCAACGGCCCCAGCAGCCCCACCCACACCAGCCAGGACTCAAAATCGCGCAGGTAACGCAGATAATATAGGAAGTCGGGGCGGATGGTAGTGGCGCGGCCGGCCGCGTTGGCGGCGCCCGGAAAGGCCACGTTGTAGTAAATGCCCGGCCAGGCGTACCAGGGAAGCCCAACCACTAGCCCCACCGGGCCCAGCACCAGGTAGGGCAGTAGCAGCAGGCCGGCCACCCGCCACCAGTGCCCGTGGCGCAGCAGCAGCCCGTCGGCCTGCCACCATTCGAGCACTGCCAATATGGGCAGCGTAAGGATAAACTTGTAGTTGAAGCACAGGCCCAGCACCAGCCAGCCGGTGGCGCGGTACAGGTGGGTGGCCATCGGCTCCCGGAGCCGGTGGTAGTAAGCCCGCAGCAGGCCGGCAAAGCTTAGCAGGCTCCAGGAGCTCATGGTGAAGTCGCGGCCCGAGAAAGTGAGGAAGGTGGCCGAGCCCACCAGCAGCACCAGCAGCGCGGTCGACCAGCCCGGCAGGCGGGTGGCGCGGGCCACAAAATTGGCCAGCAGCCCCACGGCGGCCACGGCGACCAGGGCGTTCAGGTACTGAAAAACGTGGTAGTCGGCCGTCAGCCAGGCCACTGGCGCGTAGGTCAGCATAAAGGCCGGACTGCCGTGGCGGAACAGGTGCAGGAGGTTGCCCGCGGCCACTTCCTGCACAATCTGCCAGTTGCGCACCGAGTCGTAGTCGGGTAGGGCGGCCGCGGCCAGCCCGTGCAGGCGCACCGGCACCAGCAGCAGCAGGGCTGCCCAGAGCCAGAGGCGGCTAACCGGCGCGGAAAGAGCAGAATCGGACACGAGCAAACAGTAAAGCAGAACGAAAACCCGGCCCCGGCGCCGGTTTTGCGCCCCGAATATTGCGGATTACCCCCGATACCCCCGTACTTGCGCCCCCGGCCACCTGAAAATCGGCCTCATTCCGCTCCCGACAGTCCCCTGACGTCGTCCTTTCCGTTCTTCCCTTCTCACTTCTCACTTCTCCCTTCTCCCTTCTCCCTTCTCCCTTCTCATGCGACTAGTTCTGCAGCGCGTCCGCCACGCCCGGGTCACGGTGGAAGGCCGGGTAACCGGCCAGATCGGGCCCGGCCTGCTGGTACTGGCTGGTTTTGCGCCCGAAGATGAGGCGGGCATCCTCGAGCGGATGGCCCGCAAGCTGGTGCAGCTGCGCATTTTCGGGGATGAGGAGGGCCGCATGAACCGCTCGGTGCAGGACGTGGGCGGGCAGGTGCTGGTGGTGAGTCAGTTCACGCTGCTGGCCGACGCCCGCAAAGGCAACCGCCCCAGCTACGTGGGTGCCGCCCCACCACCCGTGGCCGTTCCGCTTTACGAGGCGTTCGTGCAGCGCGTGGAGGAACTACTGGGCCGGCCCGTAGCCACCGGCGAGTTTGGGGCTGATATGCAGGTGGAGCTGCTCAACGACGGCCCCGTCACCATCGTCCTCGACAGCAGTGAGATTGTAAAATGAACCCGCTAACCCTGACTCCAAACCCCAGGAAGCCCGTTTCTACCCCCTACCCCCTACTGAAAATGACCATCGACGAGGCCCAAAAAACCGTGGACCAGTGGATTCAGACCACCGGCGTGCGCTATTTCAACGAGCTGACCAACATGGCCATGCTCACGGAGGAAGTGGGGGAGGTGGCCCGCATCATTGCCCGGCAGTACGGCGAGCAGTCGTTCAAGGAATCCGACAAAGACAAGATGCTGGCCGATGAGCTGGCCGACGTACTGTTCGTCGTCATCTGCCTGGCCAACCAAACCGGCGTCAATCTGACCGAGGCGCTTGCGAGTAATCTGGCCAAGAAAACCCAGCGCGACGCCACCCGCCACCAGCAGAACGAGAAACTCTTTTAAGTATTGAGTATTGAGATGCCGTTCTGAGGGCGCCAACGGCCCAACAGAACGGCATCTCACTACTCAATACTCCCTACTCAATACTACTTCTCAAACGGCTGGGCAACCTGGGCGAAGTCCACGTTGTGCTTCCGGGCCGTTTCGGTGAGCAGCTGGTGCTGCCAGGGCCGCAGAGTTGTGTCGGCGCCCTGCTCGATGATGTCGGCAATGAGGCGGTTGCTGAGCACGAGGTTGGCCATGATGGGGCTATGGTCGTCGGCCAGGTGGGTTTTGAGCGTCATCAGCAGGGCCTCGCGGGCGTCGGCCTCGGCGGCTTTGGCTCCGGAGAGGCGGCGGCGGAAGGGGAAGCGGCGCTGCTCGGCGGGCAGGCTCGGCTCGGCGGGCCGGTCCTCCTGGCTCAGATTCACGAGACGGTCGGCGAAGGGGCTGCGCTTGAGCTCCGGATGCAGGCCGTGGGCGTTGCGCAGGTGGCCGGTGCTGGTCACGGGCAGGCGGGTGAGCTCGGCCAGCCGGTCGTTGCTGGCCACCATGTACGAGGGCCGGTCGATGTGGCGGGCCACCTCGTCGCGGAGCATGAACAGGTCGCGGAACATGGGTAGCTCCTGGGGCAGGATGCGGTACTTGCCGGCCAGGCGCAGGTAAGGCCGCTCGTCGCGGGTGTAGCGCACTTCCTCCAAGGCCTGGTTTTCCTGCTCGGCCCAGGCCGTACGGCCCAGGTCGGCGAGCTTGGCCGCAAGCCGGTCGGTAAGCTCGAACAGGTAAAGCACGTCGTTGGCCGCGTAGTGCTTCTGGGCTTCGGTGAGGGGGCGCTTGAGCCAGTTCGACTTCTGCTCGCCCTTGTCCACTTCCAGGCCCAGCTCCTGCTGGATCAGGCGGCCCAGGGAGATGTTGTTATCGGCCTCCGCCAGCAAGGTGTACTGCACGCTCGTATCCACGATGTTGCGCACGTGCACGCCGTAGAGCTCATCGAGCAGCAGAATGTCGGACTTGCAGCTGTGAAACACTTTGGCCACGGCCGGGTCGCGCAGAATGGCCCAGAGCGGCTCCAGTTCCTCGGCCGGGTTGGTCAGCGGCAGCGGGTCGATGAGGTAGACGGTTTCGCCGTCGAAGAGCTGGATCAGGGCCAGGTTGCGCCCGTAGCGGTGGCGCATGTCGTCGAACTCCAGGTCGAGGGCCACGCGGGGCTTGCTTTGCAGGGCCTGGGCAGCCTGGGCCACGGCCGAACCCTCCGTGAGATAGTGAATAGCGGGCATTACGTCCTGAGAAAAATCAAAAAAAGAAGGCCGGACAAAGGGCTGGCCGGCGGCGGTAAAGGTAACAAGCGGCCCGCTGGCAAACCACCGGGGCCGGAATGAAAACGGCCACTGCTTGCATTATTCCCGATTTACGTTGCTAATTGCAAAATCCTGCCGGGCTGATCCGCCTCCCGGGCCATTGCAGTGGCCTTATTTCAATGCCGGTATCCACTGGGTGCCCATGGCCATGGGAAGCAGTGTGGATGGTCTGGTTTTTTTCCCCTCAAACCGGTTCGAGCAGAACCAACGTGTATGAAAAACAAATACTTGCTTCCTCTCGCGGGGAGTTTGCTGGTCGCCTCTGCGGCGGTGGGCCAGACGCGCGCCGTTAGCGGCCGCGTAACGGATGCTACCGGCTCGGGGCTGCCGGGCGTAACGGTGCTGGAGCAGGGCACGTCCAACGGGACCAGCACCAATGCCGATGGCTCCTTCACCCTGAATGTGCAGCCCGGCGCCACGCTGGTAGTGAGCTCCATTGGGTTCGAAACCCAGAACGTGGCCGTAGGCGACCGGTCCAGCGTGGCCGTGACGCTCAAAACCAATGCTACCCAACTCGGCGAGGCCATTGTGGTAGGGTACGGTACCCAGGTGAAGCGGGAACTGACCGGCTCCGTAACGCAGCTCGGCAGCAAGGACGTAGAGAACGTGCCCGTGGTCAGCTTCGAGCAGGCTATCCAGGGCCGCACGCCGGGCGTACAGATCAATCAGGGTTCGGGCAAGCTCGGGGCCGGCGTGCAGATCCGGGTGCGGGGTGCTTCCTCCATCACGGCTTCCAACCAGCCCTTGTACGTGATTGACGGCATTCCCGTCACGTCGCAGGACGTAGGGTCGGCCAGTGGCGAGCCGCTCAACCCCCTGGCGGACCTCAACCCCAGCGACATTGAAAGCATCACCATCCTGAAAGACGCCGCCTCGTCGGCCATCTACGGGTCGCGGGCTTCCAATGGCGTGGTGCTGGTAACCACCAAGCGGGGCCGTTCCGGCGACACCCGCGTGACGGTGGGCGCCTACTTCGGGCGTCAGGAGGCCACCAAGTTGCGCAAGTTCCTGAACGCGGATCAGTATAAGGAGCTGTTTTCGGAGTCGATTCTCAACTCTCCTTTCCTGCTTATTGATCCTAACGACCCCGACGCGGATTACGCCAGCGTGGCGGACGCTTTCGCGGGTGAGGCCGGCCTCGACCTCAACTCCACCGAGAACACCCCCTGGTCGGAACTGGCCTTCCGCAAGGGCTCGGTGCAGCAGTACGACGCAAGCGTATCGGGCGGCGACGCCAAGACGCGCTTCTTCCTGAGCGGCTCCTACAGCGACCAGCAGGGTATCATCATCGGCAACCGCTACCGCCGGGGCTCGTTGCGGGCCAACCTCGACCACTCCCTGAGCGAGAAGGTGCGCATCGGGCTTAACCTCTCGCTCACGCGCTCCGTCAACGACCGGGTAGCCGACGATAATGCCTTCTCCAACCCGGTGCAGCTCAACGCCCTGCCTCCCATTCAGGCCGCCAATGACCCCACCGACCCCACCGGCCTCAACCGCAACACGCTTTATTACAATGCGCTGCTGCAGGTGGATAACGCCGAAAACCGCTCCGGCAACTACCGTTCCTTTGGCAACGTGTCGTTGGCCTACGAGCCCATCAAGGGCCTGATTTTCCGGACCGAAAACGGTTACGACTTCCTTAACCTCAACGAGCGGATCTATCAGGGCCGGTTCACCGAGGATGGCGCCCCCACCGGCTACGGCTTACAGAACCAGTTGCAGGGCATCAACTACACCACCAACAACACCGTTACCTGGCTCAAAACGCTGGGCGAAGAGCACACCCTGGAGGCCCTGGGCGGCTTCTCGTTCCAGCGCTACGACCAGCAGAACAACTCCTCCGAGGGCCGGGGCTTCCCCAACGACCAGTTCAAGCGCATTGCCTCGGCGGCCCGTATCACGGCGGCCAGCAGCGGCGGTACCGGCTATACCTTTCTTTCCTACCTGTCGCGCGTGAACTACACGTTCCGCAACCGCTACCTGGCCTCGGTCAGCGCCCGCCTCGACGGCTCCTCGCGCTTCAGCCCCGACAACCAGTACGGCGTATTCCCGGCTGCTTCCGTGGGCTGGATTGTGTCGGAGGAAGGCTTTCTTAAGGACAACAACGTGCTTTCCTTCCTCAAATTCCGGGGTAGCTACGGCCTGACCGGTAACTCGGAAATCGGCAACTTCTCGTCGCGGCGCCTGTACTCGGCCATTCCGTACGCTGATGTGGCCGGCATTCAGCCCACGGGCCTGGGCAACCCGGACCTGACCTGGGAAACGACCAAGCAAGCCGACATCGGGGTGGAGTTCGGGTTCCTCAACGGCCGGATTGCGGGCGAAGTGGACGTGTACGAGAAAATTACCAACGACCTGCTGCTGGACCTGCAGCTGCCCTACACCGGCGGCTACCCCATCGTGACGCGCAACATTGGCGACCTGCGTAACCGCGGCATCGAGTTCAGCCTCAATACCCGCAACCTGGACGGGGATTTCAAGTGGCTGACCAACTTCAACCTGAGCATTAACCGCAACAAAATCACCAACCTCAACGGTCAGGAAATTATTGCCGGGGGCCGAAACCTGGGCCGCGTGCGGGAAGGCGAACCGATTGGCGTGTTCTGGGGCGTGGAATATGCCGGCGTAGACCCCGCCAACGGCGACGCACTCTACTACCTGAACACGACCAACCCCGATGGCAGCATCAACCGGGGTACTACCAACGACTACTCGGCTGCGGCCGAAGCGAAACTGGGTGACCCTAATCCCGATTTCACGGGCGGTCTGACCAACACGTTTACCTTCAAAGGCTTCGAGCTGAGCATTCTCAACCAGTTCGTGAAGGGCAACGACATCTACAACATCGGCGGGGTATTCCAGTCCGTTAACGGTGACTACTTCGACAACCAGACCCTGGATCAGCTGGAGCGCTGGCAGAACCCCGGCGACATTACCGACGTGCCCCAGGCCCGCCTCTACGAGGGCAACGGCACAGCTCCTTCCTCGCGCTGGATTTCGGACGGGTCTTTCTTCCGCTTCAAAAACGTGACGCTGGGCTACACCCTGCCCAATAACCTGCTCAAGCCAACCGGTATTCGCTCGGCCCGGGTGTACGTGACGGCCCAGAACCTGTTCACCATCACCAACTACGACGGGTACGACCCCGAAGTGAATACTACCTCCTTCGGGCGGCCCAGCTACCTGCTCGGCCACGATTTCTACACGCCGCCGCTGGCCAAAACCTGGCTCATCGGGTTCAACCTGGGCTTCTAGGTCTTCCACGTTTTTGCTCTGACTTTCGATCATGAAAACTATACCCGTTTCATTTCGCCGACTGGTGGCCCCGGCCGCCTTTCTGCTCACGCTGGGCCTGATGGGCTGCGACAAGCAGCTCGACATTGAGCCCCAGCAGTCCGTGGATGCCGCCACGGCCCTCAGCACGCCCGAAGGGGTACAATCGGCCCTCACCGGGGCGTATGCCCGCCTCGACCTGCCCCAGTCCTACGGCACCAATCTGCTGCTGCTGGCCGACCTGCTGGGCACCGATAACACCACCTACATTGGCTGGCAGGGCACGTTCATCAGCTACCGCGAAGTGGCGCGCAAGCAGATGACCGACGTGAACACGGAGGCCGACCGTACCTGGAACCAGAATTTCCAGACCATCAACCTCACCAACCTGGTGCTGGACGCGCTGCCCGTGGTAACGGATGACGATGAAAAATCGCGCATTGAAGGCGAAGCCCGCATGATCCGGGGGATGGTGTATTTTGAGCTGGCTCGCCTGTACGCCCAGCCTTACCGCACCACCGGAGCCTTTTCCAACGCGGCGGTGGGCGTGCCCGCGCCCTCGTCTACGCCAGGCCTGCCCATTAACCTGAGCGCCAACAAAACGGAAGCCGATGCTGCCCGCCGCATTGCCCGTTCCTCGCTGGAAGAAACCTACACCCAGATTCTGGCCGACCTGACCGCCGCTGAAAACCTGCTGCCCGCCTCCAACGACCGGACCCGCTTCGACCAGTACGATGCCAAGGCCTTCCTGGCGCGGGTATATCTGCAGCGCGGCGAGTACGCCAAGGCCCGTGACCTGGCCAACGAGGTCATCAACGATTCGGGCGCTTCGCTCAACGCCTCGTCGGTGTCCACGTTCACCAACAAGAACTCGTCGGAAGTGCTGTTTGAGATCCAGCAGAACGACCAGAACAACGCCGGCAACTCCAACGACGGCCTGGCCACGTTCTACTCGAGCAATGCCGCCGGCTTCGGCGGGCGCGGCGATGTGCGGATTTTCGCATCCTTTGCTAACCTGTACGGTGCCGGCGACCAGCGGGGATTCAATCCTCAGATCGGTGCTTCGCTGATTTATGAGGGCGATGGGCGCCGGGCGGGTGCACTGCGGTCGTTTAAGTGGAACAATGCCGGACAGAATATTTCGATTCTGCGGCTGGCTGAGATGTACCTCATCCGGGCGGAAACCAACCAGCGGCTGGGTACCAGCGTAGGTGCCACCCCGCTGGACGATGTCAACCTGATCCGTAGCCGGGCCCAGGCTGCCACACTGGGCAGCGTTACGCTGGCCGATATTCTGCAGGAGCGGGATCTGGAATTTGCCTTCGAGGGCTTCCGGATTCACGACTACAAGCGGACGGGCCGCAGTATCGGAACCGGTGCTACGGGCATTGCGGCTAACGCCCCGGAACTGGTGATGCCGATTCCGAAGTACGAAATCAACCTGGGCAACGCCCTGCCCCAGAACGAGGGCTACTAGCTGTTCGCTCGGTTCGCTAAAAGAAAAGGCCGCTCCGGATTCCGGAGCGGCCTTTTCTTGTCAATAGCCGAAGACGCTTGGTGCCGCCAGAGGCGTGGCCATAGTGGCACGGCCGCTGCTAGGCCTCGTCGTCGTCGTCCTCGTCGCGGCTGAAATCGAGGGTGGGCACCAGGCGCAGGGCTTCCCGAATCACGTCGTCCATCAGGGGCTGGGAGTCGGCGTCGAGGGTGCGCTCGAAGAGGTGGAGCAGCCGTTCGCCGTCCTCGTTCACGTAGAGGTTGGTATAGAGCCGCTCGAAGGTGGCGGCCTCTTTCTGGATAGTGGTGTCGATGGCGGCTACCGAGGGCGCGCGCAGGGCCCGGTGCAGCACGTCCAGCACCTGGCGGGCCTCGTCGAGGTCGCCCAGGTCGGCCAGCAGCTTCAGCAGGGTAAGGGCCACGCCCAGGCGCACGCGCTCGAAGCGGTAGGCAATATCGGCGGGCTCGGCCTGCTCGAAGGTGCGGTAAGCGGCCAGGGTGGTAGGGTGCAGGTAACGGGTGGCATCGGCGGGCTGGGCAAAGACCAGCTCCAGCAGACGCTGGTAGGGAGCAACGAGCATAGACGGCGAAAAAAGAGCCGGACCCGGCGGGCGCGGCAAAATATAGTGGAGGCAGAATGTAACCCCGCGGCGCAAAGGTACGATTGTGTAACCGGAGCCCGACAAAATGCGGCTTCCGGGTTATCTTACACCAACGGCTTGCTTGTCTCTCTCCCCACACCCCCCCCATAACATGACGCACAAAGAAAAGTGGCTCACCTTCGCCCCGGCCGGACTCCTCACCATTGGCCTGGGAACCTGCCTGGTGCAGTGGGCAGCCGATAAAAAACGCCGCCACGAATCCACCACTGAGTGGGTGGCGGCCGGCACCGTGGCCCTGGTGGTGCTCAACGCCGGCATCAGCATCTTCGGCCGCGGCGTAACCGAGAAAGTCCTCTACGAAATCCACCAGAAGCCCGCCGAGCTGGATTACGCCAACATCGGCCGGCTATAGAAGGTGAAATGGTGAAGGTGAAATAGTGAGGTGGTGAAATGGTGAGTTTGATGTTCAGCGGACCTAAAGGCGCAAGCGGCGCAGTCAGGACCAACTTAACATCAAACTCACCATTTCACCACCTCACTATTTCACCTTCACCATCTCACTATCTCCCTATTTCACCTCAAAGCACCCGCACTTTCAGCTGGGAGGCCTGCTGGGGGGAGTGGTAGAGGCGGTGGGTGGCGGTCTGAAAGTCCTTTTCGTCGGCCTCGTTGATGTTGGGCACGAAGGTCTGGGGGTTGCGGTCCACCATCGGGAACCAGCTGCTCTGCACCTGCACCATGAGGCGGTGGCCCTTGCGGAAGGTGTGGCACAGGTCCTGGACGGTGAACGGCACGGCCGTTACCTGGTTGGGTACGAAGGCTTCGGGCTGGCTGAAGCTGTTGCGGAACCGGCCGCGCATCACTTCCGAGCGCACCATCTGCTGGTAGCCGCCGAGCTTCACGGCGGGGTTCAGACGCGGGTTATCGGGCGTATCGTTGGGGTACACGTCAATGATTTTGACCACCCAATCGGCGTCGGTGCCGGTGGTGGCCACTTGCAGCAGGGCCTCAATGGGGCCGGCCAGGGTCAGGTCTTCGGTCAGCACGTCGGTCTGGTAGGTGAGCACGTCGGGGCGGCGGGAGGCGAAGCGCTGGTCGTCGGTCATGTACTCGCGGGTCATGCCCGTGGCCATTCCTTCGTTGGAAGGCACCGGGTGGGCCGGGTCGCTGAGGTACTGGTCGAATTCGGCCCCGGCGGCGGGCTTATCGAACCCGATTTTGCCATCGGCCTGAAAGTACATCGTGCGCTCCTGAGCCTGCCTGGGCGGCCAGGCATCGAAGGTGCGCCACTGGTTGGTGCCGCCCTCGAAGACGGTGGCCTCGGCCACGTTGGGCCGCTTGCCGTCCTTGAGGTAGGACTTGAAGAAGGGCGCCTCGATTTCCTTCTGGTAGTAGATGGAAGGCGACTCGCCGTAGGCCACGTTGCCCACCAGCTCGCCGGTGCCGCGGGCCCAGCCGCCGTGCACCCAGGGGCCCATCACGAGGCTGTTCTGCATGCCCCGGTTCTGCTCCTCGATGCTCTTGTAGATGTTGAGGGCCCCGAACAAGTCCTCGGCGTCGTTGAAGCCGCCCACCGTGAGCACGGCCGTTTGCTTGTTGAGGTTTTTGAGGTGGGGCCGCAGGTTGCGCTCCTGCCAGAAGGCATCGTAGTTGGGGTGGGCCATCATCTCGTTCCAGAAGGCCACCTGGCCCTTGTAGTAGCGGGCGTCGGCGTTCTTGAGCGGGCCCATGTTCAGGAAGAACGCGTAGCCGTCGGGGGTGCCGTGGTTGAAGCGGGGGTTGCCGGTGGGCGTGGGCGCGGGCCGGGGCAGGCCGAAGGAGGCCAGGAAGTTGAAGGCGTGGGGCAGGAAGAAGGCCCCGTTGTGGTGGAAATCGTCCCAGAACCAGTCGGCAATGGGGGCCTGGGGCGAGGCGGCCTTGAGGGCGGGGTGGCGGCTGAGCAGGCCGGTGGCGGTGTAAAACCCGGGGTAGCTGATGCCCCATTGGCCCACCCGGCCGTTGTTTTTAGGCCCCTTCTTCACCAGGTACTCAATGGTATCAAAGGTGTCGGTGCCCTCGTCGATGTCGTTTTTGCCTTTGTAGGTGTCCTTTTCGGGCCGCATATTCACGAACTCGCCCTCCGACATGTACTTGCCGCGCACGTCCTGGTAGGCGAAAATGTAGCCTTCGTGCAGCATCGTGGAGCTGGGGCCCAGGCTCTTCTTGTACTTGCCCGGCCCGTACGGCCCCACCGAATACGGCGTGCGGTTGAGCATAATCGGATACTTCACCTGGCCGGCATCCTTGGGCGCGTACACCACGGTGTAGAGCTTCACGCCGTCGCGCATCGGAATCTGGTACTCCGTTTTGGTATAGTGCTCCTGGATGTAGGCCGTGTCGGCCAGCAACTGGGCCAGGGCCTGCTTATCGCCCTCGGAAGGCAGCGGGTAAGAAACCGGCTGCTGGGCGCGGGCAGCAAAGGAACTGGCGGCCAACAGAGCCGCCAGCACGGCCGGACGAAGGTAGGAGTGGGGCATGGTTGGAAAGGGGGTTGGCGTGGAAGTTCGGGTACGGTGGCGGAGAAAGATGCGGCCCAACGACCACAGTTGCGTCCTTGGCCTGTTCAAATATGCTTTCTTTGAACCAGAAACTCCGCTCTACCCGGCCGCTCTTATCACCTAACTCCCTTTCTTTTGTGAAAAACCGTACCCTGCGGGCGCTGAGCCTGCTTTTGATCTGGCTGCTGGCGCCCTGGGCGGCCGCAGCCCAGGCCCCGGCCGAGGGGCCGCTGCTCACGCCCGAGCAGTTTCTGGGCTACAAGCTGGGCACCCGCTTCACGCCCCACGCCGAGCTGCTGCGCTACGTGGCACACGTGGTGGCGCACAGCCCCGGCCGCATGCAGCAGCAGCGCTACGGCCGTACCTACGAGAACCGGCCCCTGGAGCTGGTGTACGTGGCCACGCCCGAAAACCTGAGCCACCTCGACGATATCCGCCGCAACAACCTGCGCCTGGCGGGCCTGGAAACGGGTGCGGCGGCCACTACGGCCCCGGCCGTGGTCTGGCTCAGCTACAACGTGCACGGCAACGAGGCCGTGTCGTCGGAGGCCGTGATGCAGGTGCTCTACGACCTGGCTAACCCCGCCGACGCCGCCGTGCAGGCCTACCTGAAAAACCTGGTGGTTATCATCGACCCCTGCGTGAACCCCGACGGGCGCGACCGGTACGCGCAGTGGTACAACCGGGTGGCCAACCAGCAGCCCAACGCCTCGCCCCTGAGCTGGGAGCACCACGAGCCCTGGCCCGGCGGCCGCTACAACCATTACTACTTCGACCTGAACCGCGACTGGGCCTGGCAGACCCAGCAGGAAAGCCGCCAGCGCATTGCCGTGTACAATCAGTGGCTGCCCCAGGTGCACGCCGATTTCCACGAAATGGGCCCTTCGGCGCCCTACTACTTCTCGCCGGCCGCCAAACCCTTCCACGCCGACCTCACCGACTGGCAGCGCCAGTTCCAGAACGTCATCGGGGATTACAACCGCAAGGTGTTCGACCAGAACAACTGGCTCTATTTCACCCGCGAAACCTACGACCTGTTCGCACCCTTCTACGGCGACACTTGGCCCTCCTTCAACGGGGCCATCGGCATGACCTACGAGCAGGGCGGGGGCGGCCCGGCCGGTACCAGCTACGCCAAAGCCGACGGCGACACGCTCACGCTGGCCCAGCGCATCGAGCACCACCACGCCACCAGCCTGGCCACCCTGCAGGCTTCCTCCGACCGCCATCAGGAACTGGTCCGGCAGTTCCAGAAGTTCTACACCGACGCCCGCACCAAGCCCCGGGGCGAGTACAAATCCTACGTGCTGGCCGGCTCCTCCGACCCCGGCCAGGTGCGCGCCCTCACCCAGTACCTCGACCGCCAGCAAATCAGCTACGGCTTCGCCGGCAAGCGCAGCCGCCAGACGGGCTACAACTACGCCACCGGCAAGCAGGAAACTGTGCAGGTGGAGCCCCGCGACGTGGTCATCAGCATGTACCAGCCCAAATCCACGCTGGTGAAAGTCCTCTTCGAGCCCCAGGCCCAGCTGGAGGACTCCCTGACCTACGACCTCACCGCCTGGTCGCTGCCCTACGCCTTCGGTCTGAATGGGTACGCCCTGAAAAATCAGTTGTCAGTTGTTGGTAGCCAGTTGTCAGTTGTCAGTTCGGGAGGTAAGAACGAACCAACAACTAACAACCAACAACTAACAACTGATAAGCCTTACGCCTATCTGGCCCGCTGGAACAGCCTCCAGGACGTGCGCTTCCTGAGCGGGCTGATGCAGCAGGGCGTGAAGCTGCGGGTGGCCGATGAGCCCTTCGAAACCGAGGGGCAAAAGTACCAGCGCGGCACGCTCATCATCCCACGGACCGGCAATGAGCGGCTGGGCGCCCGCCTCGACCAGCTGGTGCGCGCCCAGGCCGATTCGGCGGGCGTGACGGTGCAGGCCGTGCAGTCGGGCCTCTCCACCACCGGCGGCGACCTGGGTTCCCGCTCGGTGCGCCCCCTGAAAATGCCCAACGTGGCCGTGCTGGCCGGGCCGGGCGTGGATGCCACGGCCTTCGGCGAAGTCTGGCACTTTTTTGAGCAGCAGGTGGGCTACCCCGTCACGGTGCTGGGCACCGACTACTTCAGCAGCGTGCCGCTGAGCAAGTTCGACGTGCTCATTCTGCCCGACGGCCGCTACGACGACGTGCTGACCGAACGGGCCCTGGCCAGCGTGAAAACCTGGGTGCGCGCCGGCGGCCGCCTCATTGCCCTGGAAGGCGCCTCGCGTTACCTGGCCGGCACCAAGGATTTCCTGCTCAAAACCAAAGCCACCGACAGCACCGCCACCGCCAAGAAAAAAACGCCCTACGCCGCCCTGCGCCGCTACGCCGACGCCGAGCGCGAAGGAATTGCCGAGCGGGTGCAGGGCAGCGTGTTCCGCGTGCAGCTCGATAACACCCACCCGCTGGCCTTCGGCTATGGCAGTACCTACTACGCCCTGCTGCGTGAGGTGCCCAACTACCAGTTTCTGCCCAAGGGCGGCTGGAACGTGGGCGTGCTCAAAAAGGACAGCTACGCCGCCGGTTTCGTCGGCCGCGGCACCCAGCGCGGCCTCACCGACAGCTTCGTGCTGGGCACCCAGGAACTGGGTCGCGGCCAGGTTATTTTCCTGGCCGACAACCCCCTGTTCCGGGCCTTCTGGCAGGGCGGCAAGCTGCTCTTCGGCAACGCGGTTTTCATCGTGGGCCAGTAACTTATTGATTGCCGCTGAGTACGGATGGCGCTCCGGGCCAGTGGTGATGCCTCCGCCTGGCCACGCAGCCAAGCTGACGCTACGAGTAGGCGCAAACAAAAAGAGCGGGCCAGCGGCCCGCTCTTTTTGTTTGCCTTGCGAAGAGGCTTCTCAGGAGTAGCGGGCCGCGCATCACGGGCCGATACTGGGTTAGTCTACTACGTCTTCGGCTTTGTTTTTTACGGCTTTGGCGCCTCTTTTCACGGCGCGGCCGGTTTTCTTGGCGCCTTTTTCCACCGCGTTGCCGGTTTTACGGGCTACGCGCTTGGTGCCGCGCTTGGTGTCGTAGGCAACCTGGCCGGCCTCGGTGCGGCCCGTGCGGGATTCCACTTTCACGGTGCCGTTGTCGCGCTCCGTAACGGTGGTTTTGGCGCCGGTTTCATCGTCGCGGACGGTGGTTTTTACTTCCTGGGCGAAGGCAGCCGTTGAGAAGGCCACGGCGGCCAGGAGCATTACTATCTTTTTCATGGGGTAGAGTCAGGGTTGCAAGGAAAGAACTTCTGGCGCCTTATACGGCCAGTTGGCCCACAGGTCGCACGGCAAACCCGAAAAACGGACGATTTGCCCTCGCCAGGCCGGCAGTTTCATGGCAAGGGGCTGATCTTCAAAAGAAAGCTCACCACGTGTTTTCTGCCCGAACACGGCGGGCTTACCGCGCCTGCTTGAGCATCCAGGCCGTTCAGGGCAGCAGCAGGGAGGAGTCGCCGTAGCTCAGGAAGCGGTAGTCGTGGGCCAGGGCGTGGTCGTACACGCGCCGCCAGTCGGAGCCGATGAGGGCCGCCACCAGCAGCAGCAGGGTGCTTTCGGGCTGGTGGAAGTTGGTGATCAGGCCGCTGATGAGCCGGAACCGGTAACCGGGCGCAATCAGGAGCTGGGTAGTGGCGTGCAGGGTATCGGATTGGGTGAGTTCCAGCTGGGCCAGCAGCGCCTGCAGGGCCGTTGTGGGCGCTATTTCGGTCTGGTCCTCGTAGGGCTGCCATTGGCGCACGTGCCAGGCGGGCGCCAGCGCGGGCTGCTGCACCAGGGCCGCGCCCAGCCAGTACAGGCTTTCGAGGGTGCGCAAACTGGTGGTGCCTACCGGAATCACGGGGCCGCCGGCCAGCACGTGGGCCAGCAGGCGGCGCAGGGTATCGGCCGTTACGCTGATGGGCTCCCCGTGCATGGGGTGGTCGGCCATCTGGTCGGCTTTTACCGGCTGAAACGTGCCCGCGCCCACGTGCAGCGTGACGCGGGCGGCGGCGGTGCGGCGCTCGGCCAGCTCGGCCAGTACCGCTTCCGAGAAGTGCAGGCCGGCCGTGGGGGCCGCCACGGCCCCTTCCTGAGCCGCATACACCGTCTGATAGCGGATGGCGTCCACGTCCGTATCGGCGCGGTTGAGGTAGGGAGGCAGGGGCAGGTGGCCGGCCCCGCGCAGCACTTCGGCAAAGGGCAGCTCGGCGGGCTCCCAGCTGAACGCAATCAGGGCGTAGCCGTCGTGCTGCTCTTGGCGCTCGGCCCGCAGCACGGCGGGCTGGCTGTCAGCTTCAAACTCCACCGTGACGGGGCCTTCCTTCCAGCGGCGGCCGTTGCCCACCAGACATTTCCACACGCAGGCGCCGGTTTGCTGCATGGCCGGCTCGATGGCCTGGTGCGGGCTCACCGGCTCCAGGCAGAACAGCTCCACCATTCCCCCGGTAGACCGGCGGGCAAACAGCCGGGCCCGCACCACCTTGGTGTCGTTAAATACCAGCAGGCTGTTATCCGGCAGCAAAGCCGGCAGTTCGTGAAACGTGCGGTCCTCGATAATGCCCCGCTCGTACACCAGCAGCCGGGACTGGTCGCGGTTGGGCAGCGGCTCGGGCGCAATGCGGTCGGCGGGGAGCTGGTAGGTGAAGTCGAGAATGGAAAGCTGGCGCGGGTCAGGCATGCTGGGTAGTGCTTCGGGCTTGGGAAATAGAGCCTGGGTGATAGCTCTGCCTAAGCACGAAGCCCTATCAACCAGGCCCTATATCACTTCTGAAAAAACAGCAGGTGCTGCTGGGGCAGGGTTGCCACCGAGTCGGTGAGGCGCAGGCCCACGGCGGCCATTTCGCGGCGGGCCTGGGCGATGCTCATCTTGTGGATGCGCTTGATGGGCACGGTGGGGTCCTCGGCGCGGTATTCGACCAGGGCCACGCGGCCGGTGGGAGTAAGGGAGTTGCGGATGGCGCGCATCATTTCCCGGGGATGATCAAACTCGTGGTAGGCATCCACCAGCAGCACCAGATCCACGCCGGCCGTGGGCAGATTGGGGTTTTGGGTGGTGCCGCGCACGGGCACCACGTTGGTGATGCGGCGCTGGTCGCGGGTGGCGCGCAGGGCGGTGAGCATCTCGGGCTGAATGTCCACGGCCAGCACCTTGCCCTGGGGCACCAGCGGGCTGATGCGGAAAGTGAAAAAGCCCGTGCCGGCCCCGATATCGGCTACTACGTCGGTGGGCTTGAGGCGGAGCTCGCGCAGCAGCAGGTCGGTGCCTTCCTCCGCCGGCCGGCCGGAGCGGTCGAGCCAGGCGGCGCCCTCGTGACCCATCACGTGGGCAATCTGGCGACCCAGGTAGTACTTGCCGATGCCGTTCAGGTCCTGGGGCGTGCGGCGCACGTAGCCGCTCGAATCGGGCAGGTTCTGGCGACGCTGCTCGGTGAGCTGGGCGGCATTGCCCTCCGACAGGGGCTGGGTACAGGCAGCGGGAGCCAGCAGCAGGCCGGTCGCGCCAAGCCGCAGGAGCGGCGTTCTAAAACACATCATAGGCACGGGTACAAAGTAACAGCGCAGTTCTAACATTCGCGCCAGCTGAACCGTTCGGTTGTGCCGGGCTTCCTTCTTTTCCTCTCGGCCCGGCGCTGGTGCGCAGGACACTACTGCTGAAAACAACCCGGTAAAACAGGGCGTAAGCAGTTATTCGGCCATCGTTTCCTAATTTGGCACGTACAATCCGCGTTTGTTCAACCATTCACCTTCCTCTTTCCCGCTTATGAAACACCTGTCCGGAATCCTCAACAAGCTCACGGCCGTGGCCGCCGTGGCCCTGGCCCTAACGAGCTGCAACCGCGCCGAGTATGCCATGCTGCCCAAAACGTCCTCGGCCTACCACGGCACCCAGCGGGCCGTAGTGGTTACGCCCGCTACGCCGGCTGCCGCCGAAGCAATGGTAACTGCCCCGGCTCCCGTGGCTACTCCTGCCCCGGTCGTGGTAGCCGCCACCCCGGTAGCTCCCGCCGTTTCCTCCGCTCCGGCCGTTGCGTCGGTTGCTCCGGCAGCAACTCCGGTAGCCCAGCCGGCCAAGCTTAACCTGGTGCAGAAAGCGTTGGTGCAGAAGCTGGTGAAGAAGGCCAACAAGGTAGCCTCGAAAGTACAGGTGAAGGCAAAGTCGGAAACGGCCGCCGCTACTGCCCTGAGCGGCAACCTGCGCACGGGTATCATCCTGCTGCTGGTAGGCGCCCTGGTAACGCTGCTGCCGGGCAGTATTTTCAGCCTCATTGGTGGCATTATCGCCATCATCGGTCTGATCTTCATCATTCTCTGGCTGCTCGACGAGGTATAAGCGGCTTCGCCTTTTATTCCTGCACAAGCCCCGGTTGCCCATTGGCAGCCGGGGCTTGTGCTGTCTGGGCTAGAGCATGCCCAGACCAGAATAGAGTCAGGGCGAAGTATTATCAAATTGAGTTTTTGTCTCATATTTGATGCAGCAGTAACAGGCCGGCAATAGCCGCCTGATTCTCGCAATTGGTAATGCTTCACTATGCTGTTGTGGCTCCCGTTATGAAATTTCGATACCTGGGCAACCTGCTGATTGGGTTGTCGCTCGTGGCCTGCCAGAGCGCCCGCCTGCCCACGGTGCTACCTGAATCTACCGGATACGGCCGCGCTACGATTTCCCTCCCCGCCAACGACTCCGCGGTGGCGCCCCCGGAGCTGTCGGCGTCCCTGCCCGTTTCCAATGCTGAGCCGCCTCTCCGCCTTACGCCGCCCGCCAGCCCCAGGCTGGTGGCGGCTCCGGTTGCGCCGCGGCCTACCCTTACTGCGGCGCCCGATACGGCGCTGGAGCGCCTGCTACGCCCCGATCCGGTAGCAAAGCCCGACGCGGTGACCACCGTGGTGAACGTGACCGGAGCGTTGTCGCTTCTTGGCGGCATCGGCTTGCTGATTGCTGCGGCCAACAACGACAACGGTGGCTACGGCGGATTAGGCCAACTGCTACTGGCTCTGCCGCTCCTCGCCATTGGTATTCCGCTGCTGTTTTTTCAGGGAAAAAACGGGCGTCTGCGGAAGCGCCGCGAAGCCCGGATAGCCGCCGAGCATCCCGGCACTAAACCGGCTCCTAGCCCTGAGGAGGCCAATCGTCCACTGCATCGGCTGGGGCTGGGAATGATAATCGGCGGCGGACTGCTGTTGGTACTGGGGCTGGTGGGCGGATTCGGCGGTCTTCTGCTGGCCGTCTTTTTAGGGGTGCCCCTGGCAGTAGTAGGGGCCATCCTGCTGATTGCCGGCTCGTAGCCTGTAATCCGCCGTCAGTGCCCTTTACATCGGGTCCACGTCGGCGGCCAGGCGCACCTGCTTGAACTCTTTCTGGTCGCGCACCACGTCCATGGCGGCCATGATGTCGGCTTTGGCGGCCTTGAGCACGGTGTGTTCCCGGCTGAGCTTGATGGTGATTTCCTGGAGGTAGAAGTTGCGGATGCGGAAGATGTAAGGCGCTTCGGGCCCCAGCACGGCCTCCCGGCCCAGGCGTTCCACCAGCTCCTGGGTCAGCAGCAAAGCCGCCCGCTCGCCCACGGCCACGTCCATGTGCTTCACGGTGAGGCGGATGATGCGCATGAAGGGCGGGTAGCCGTGCTCCCGGCGCTGGGTGATTTCGTACTCGTAGAAATCCAGGTAGTCGTTGCGAATCACCTTGTCGAAGATGACCTGCTCGGGGTCGCCGGTCTGGATGATGACGCGGCCCTTCTTGCCCTTGCGGCCGGCCCGCCCGCTCACCTGCACAAACATCTGGAAGGCCCGCTCGTGGGCCCGGAAATCGGGGTAGTGAATGATGCTGTCGGCGTTGATGATGCCCACCAGGCTCACGTTGGCAAAGTCCAGGCCCTTGGTCACCATCTGGGTGCCCACCAGCACGTTGGTAGCCTGCTTCTCAAAATCAGAAATAATCTGCTGGTAGGCGTTCTTGGCCCGGGTCGTGTCCAGATCCATGCGCTGCACGTTGGCCTGGGGCAGCATCACCTTCAGGTCGTCCTCAATCTTCTCGGTGCCGAAGCCCACGGTTTTCACGTTGCGCGAGCCGCAGGCCGGGCACTGCACCGGCATCCGGTCGTGGTGGCCGCAGTAGTGGCAGCGCAGCTCGTGGGCCTGCTTGTGGTAGCTTAAGCTCACGGCGCAGTTGGTGCACTTGGGAATCCAGCCGCAGTCGAGGCAGTTGATGAAGGGGGCGTAGCCGCGGCGGTTCTGGAACAGAATGACCTGCTCCTGCTGGGCCAGTTTGCTCTCCATCTCGCTCATGAGCTCGGGCGTGAAGTGGTTGAGCATGGTTTTCTGCTCCCGGCTCTTGCGGGTATCCACGAGCACAATTTCGGGCAGGCCGGCTTCCCCGAAGCGCTTGGTCAGGCTCACGAGGCCGTAGCGGCCGGCGCGGGCCTGGTAGTAAGTCTCCACGGCCGGGGTGGCCGAGCCGAGCAGGGTTTTGGAGCCCTGGAAGTGGGCCATCATCAGGGCCACCTCGCGGGCGTTGTAGCGGGGCGAGGGGTCGTACTGCTTGTAGCTCGATTCGTGCTCCTCGTCCACAATCGTGAGTGAGAGGTTATCGAAGGGCAGGAACACGGCCGAGCGCACGCCCACCACCACCTGAAACCGCCCCGAGAGCACCCCGTTCCACACTTCCACCCGCTCGTTGTCGGAAAATTTGGAGTGGTAAACGCCTAGCCGGGAGCCGAACACGCGCATGAGGCGGGTTACAATCTGGGCCGTGAGGGCAATTTCGGGCAGCAGGTACAGCACCTGGCCCCCGCCATCGAGGGCCTGCTTGATGAGCTCAATGTAGATTTCGGTCTTGCCCGCGCCCGTTACGCCGTGCAGCAGCACAATGTCCTTGGTCTGGAACTGGCGCATGATGTCGTCGCGGGCTTCCTGCTGGGCCTCGCTGAGCGTGAAGTGCATGCGGGCCTCGGCGTCGTCCTCGTCCAGCGGAAAGCGCGACACAATCTGGTCGAACTGCTCGAGCACGCCGTTTTTGATGAGCGTGTTCACCGCCGAGGGCGAGAGGTGGGGCGCCGAGGTCAGGGCGGCCTTGTCCATGCCGCGGTGGTTGGCGTGCTCGTTCTGGTACACGGGCACGCGCTGGAGGTAGCGCATCACCACGTCCAGCTGCTTGGCCTTGCCGGCCAGCTGCCCGAACAGCTGCTCAATAGCGGCTTCCGACACGTAGTGGTGAGCCAGGCGCACTTTCTTCACCACCTTGGGCGCGTACTTGTCCTTGAGGTGCTCGAAGAGGAACACCACGTCCTTCTGCATCAAGGACTTGATGTACTTGTGGAAGGAGGCAATGCCCAGCAGGTCGCCCACCTCCGTGAACGTCATCGACTTGCCTTCCTCGCCAGTGCTCAGCGCGTCCACCACCTTCTGCTCCTGGTCGCTGAGCGGGTAGGGGTGGTTATCGGGCTCGTAGGCCGGGTGGAGCTGCACGCGGCTCTCGGAACTGAGCTTGAGGGCCGAGGGCAGGGCCGCGTTAATCACCTCGCCCAGGGTGCAGAGGTAGTACTCGGCCATCCAGCGGAAGAGCTGGAGCTGGGGCTGGGTCACGACGGGCGCGTCGTCGATGAACTCGAGAATGTACTTGGCCTGGTAGAGGGCGGGCGGCGTTTCGTGCACGGCGGCCACAATGCAGCTGAGCGTCTTTTTAGCCCCGAACTGCACAATCACGCGCCCGCCCACCACCACCTGGTCGTTGAGCTCGAAGGGCACGCGGTAGGTGTAGAGGCGGGGCAGGGGCAGGGGCAGAATCACGTCGGCAAACAGCGTGACGCGGTCGGCCGCCGGTTCCGGCGCGGGCTGCACAAAATCGAAGGAAAGACTCAAGGAAGACGAAGGCGAAGGGTAAACAGGCCCGGGGAGGCAGGAATCGGCTTTTAGACTGCCAACTCCACCCGGGCGCCGGCGCCGCCAAACGGCCCCGGTCCGATTAGTAAAGATACACCACCCGCGGCCGGCAACGAAGCCCCGGCAGCGGAATTCCGCCGGCCGTCAGGGGCGGGGCAGTTGGGCCAGGGTCTCGGCTACGGAGTGGACCGGCTGCTGGCAGGCGCGGTTAAAGCAGACATAAATGGTGGTCTGTCCGTTCCGGGCTTCGCGGCCCCGCAGCAGGGGCAGATGGCTGGTGCCCTGAGTGCCAGCCAGAACCACGTTTGGTAAAAAATGCCGGCTCAGCTCCCGCCGGAATTCCTCGGCCGCGGGCCCGACGATGGTAATTTCGGCCGTGGGCCGAAGTAAATCGGCGTAGAGGCTGGCCCAGTGGGCGAAGCTGGCGGGCTGCTCGGCCACCAGGGGCTGCACCCGGCGCAGCATGTCGGCGGCCAGGGCGAGGTAGTCGGCGTCTTCTAGGTGCAGGCCGAGGCGGTGCAGGTTGTGGGCCATCACCGAGTTGGAGGCCGGCAGCACGTTATCGGTCAGCTCCTTTTTGCGGGCGATGAGCACCTCGCCGTGGTCGGCGGTGTAGAAAAACTGCTGCTCCGTGGGGTCGAAGAAGTGGGTGAGCACGGCCGTGGTCAGGTGCTGGGCCTCGTGGAGCCACTCTTCGGCAAACGTGGCTTCGTAGAGGCTGATAAAGGCCCGGATCAGCAGGGCGTAGTCTTCGAGGAAGGCCGGAATGGTGGCCCGGCCGTTCTTGTAATTGCGGTAGAGCCGGCCGTCGAGCAGTACCCGGTCGCGCAGAAACTCGGCGCAGCTTCGGGCCAGCACCAGGAAGTGGGGTTCGGCAAAGGCCCGGTAGGCATCCAGCAGGCCCTGCACGGTGAGGGCATTCCAGCTGGTTAGGATTTTGTCGTCGAGGGCGGGGAGGGGGCGGGCGGCGCGGGCGGCCAGCAGCCGGGCCTGCCAGCCCCGCACCAGCTCGGCCACTAGGGCGGGCGTCAGGTCGTGGGCGCGGGCAAACTCCGCATCCGACTGGCGGCGGTGCAGGATGTTGGCCCCGTGCTCCCAATTGCCGGGGGCGGTGCACTGGTAGTAGGCGGCGGCCAGGGGCGTCTCGTCGCCGAGTACGGCCTGCAGCTGCTCCCGCGTCCAGACGTAGAATTTGCCCTCCACGCCCTCACTATCGGCATCCAGCGCCGAATAAAAGCCGCCTTCCGGACTGAGCAGCTCGCGCTCCAGAAAGCCCACGGTGCCGTACACCACCGCCCGGTAGAGTGGGTCGGCGGTGGCCTGGAAGGCTTCGGCGTAGAGGCTCAGCAGCTGGCCGTTGTCGTAGAGCATCTTCTCGAAGTGGGGCACCAGCCAGTCGGCATCGGTGGAGTAGCGGGCAAACCCGCCGCCTACTTGGTCGTAGAGGCCGCCCCAGGCCATTTCGCGCAGAGTCAGGTGCAGCTGCTCCAGCAGGTCCGGGCGGCCAGTCAGGGCCTGGGCCCGCAGCAGGAACTGCCAGGCAACGGGCAGCGGAAACTTCGGCGACCTATCGAACCCGCCCTTCTGGGTATCAAACTGCGCGGCCAGCTTATCGGTCAGCTCCGCGAACTGCGCATCCGAGAGTCCCTCGGCCGAAGCCGTGACGCGGAATTTTTCCAGCTCGCTGATTTGCAGGTCCCGGGCAAACTGCTCGGCGGAGGCCTCCAGCTCGGTCCGGTGCTCCCCGGCGTACCCGATTCCGATGCTGGTGAGCAACTGGAGCCAGTTGCGGGGCGGGAAGTAGGTGCCGCCGTAGAAGGGTTTGGCGTCGGGCGTCAGGAACACGTTCAGGGGCCAGCCGCCGGGTAGGCCCATGGCGTGCAGGGCTTCCAGGTACACCTGGTCCACGTCGGGCCGCTCCTCCCGGTCCACCTTCACGCAGACGAAGTGAGCGTTCATCACGGCCGCAATCTGCGGGTTCTCGAATGATTCCCGCTCCATCACGTGGCACCAGTGGCAGGCCGCGTACCCGATGCTCACCAGTAACGGCTTCTGCTCGGCGCGGGCGCGGCTCAGGGCCTCCTCGCCCCACGGGTACCATTCCACCGGGTTGTGGGCATGCTGAAGCAGATAGGGGCTGGATTCGTGCTGGAGGCGGTTAGCGGGGGCAGACATAACGAGGGGAGAAACTGGAAGGAAATATGGCAAAAGAAAACCCGGCCTGTCGGGGCCGGGTTTTCAATTAGTTGCTTTCAGAAGCCGGCGGTTCAGGAGTAGTCTTCCTGGCGGCCGGCTTTTTCGCCGCGGGCTTCCTAGCGGCTGCCTTCTTGGCTGCCGGTTTCTTAGCCGCGGGTTCCGGCGTGGCCGGTTGCGCTGCCGGGGTAGCTTTACGGCTCTTGGCGGGCGGTTTTGCTGTTGGTTTGGCTGCTGGCGTTTCTACGGGCAGTGTTTCCTGTGGGGCAGCGGCTGCTTTGGCCTTGGGTTTCGTCTTGGCCGGGCTTTTCGGTTTGGCCGCCGCTTTGGGTTTCGCTGTTGGAGCTACGGCTTCTGTTGTAGCGGATTGCGGCGCAGCAACCGCCGCCGGGGCCTCCGGCAAGGGGGCCGCCTTGGCTTTGCTTGCGGCCCGTTTGCGGGCGGGAGCCTTAACCGGTGCTCCGGTTGCCGGTTCCGGTGCCGAAACCGGCTCCGCAGGGGTTGGAGTCGGCGCGGCCGCTTCCGGCTGAGCGGTAGCCGGTGCTGCCTGGGCGGCGGGCTTGCGGCGGGTGGGCTTCCGGCCGGTAGGAGCAGCAGTTGCCGGGGTCGGATTTGCCGGGGCCGACGGCGCTGTTTCAGGTGCTGCTACCGGGAGTGGGGGAGTTGCGGTGCTGGTTGTTTCAGCCGCCGCTACCTCGGCAGAAGCAGTCTTGGCCGATTTGGCGCTCGTCCGTCGTTTGGAGGCGGGCTTTTTCGCAGCAGCAGCCGGCGCAACTTCTTCCGTCGTTGACGCCTCAGCGGCCGGTGCGGGCTGCGAAGTGGGAACAGCACCCCCGGTAGAAGCAGCCCGGGGGGCCACTTCTGCTACCGGATCAGGCGTTACCGCGGTGGCGTCCGGAGCAGCTTCTGCTTCGGCTGCGTACAGGGGCTGCCGGGCCGGGCGGTTGCCCGAACGCTCGGTTCCTTCGCGCTTGCCCCCGCGGCGGTTGTTGCGGCTGCGGCGGTTGCCACTTTCTTCCTCGGCGGCTGGTACTTCGGCAGAAGCCGGAGCTGCCTCCGCTGTGTTGGCTTCTTCAGGAGTGGCGGCAGTTTTCGGGGCCATATCGGCTTCCGGGCTGCGGCGCGGCCGGCGCAGTTCTTCCTCAGTCACGTAAACGACCTGGGTGGAAAGCTCTTCAGCAGAAGGCGCTGCTTCATTCTCCGTGGCGGGCTGCTGCGCGGGTGCTTCCTCGGCGGGCAGAGAAGCGGGCAGTACGGCTACCACGCTGCCGTCGGCCTGCAGGTCGCCGGCGGTCTGCTCGGCGGCGAGGCGGGCGTGCTTGCGCTTGGTGCGCTTGGCCCCCCCGCGGGAACGGCGCTTCTTGCGGCGTTCCGGTTCACCTTTGCTTTCGTCTTCCGCTTCTTCTTCCAGGTCATCCTGCTCCGATTCCGCCAGCGTGGCAGCCGAGTAAGCCTGATCGTAGGCCGAATCGGGTGTTACGAGGGTTTGAGCTGGGGCGGCAGTGGGTTCGTTGCTGATGTTTGGCTCCTCATCTTCCTCTTCGAGCAAAACGCCGAAGCCAGGACGCAGAATACGGGCCTGACCGCGGTCGGTAGCATCGTCGTCGGAATCCTCGCGGGTTTGCGGAGTAGGAACGGGCTTGCGGTCAGCCGGGGCCTGCTGAGGCGTAGCGGCCGGAGCAGGAGCGGGGAGCGGTGTGGCCGCCGGTTTAGCGGCCACCACAGGCTCTTCATCGAAGGAGCCGATATCAATGCGCTCCTCGCCGTCGTCGTAGTCCTTCGGTTCCGGGGCGGCGGGCACCACGGGTAGGGGCAGGTTGGCCAGCTCCCGCTCCACGTGCAGCAGTTCCATGCGCACATCGGCTTGGGAGGCCACTTTGCGCAGGCGCTCCAGCGTGGCTTCCAGAAACTCCCGGTGCTCGGGGGCCGCCGGGTGCAGGGGCCGGTGATTCAGGCTCTGGCGGATGCCTTCCCACTCCTTCTTGAAGCGGCCGAAGGTGGCATCGAAATAGGTGCGCGTAAACCGCTCCCAGACGTAGTTTTCGGCTACTTCCGAGGGGTGGAGCATGTCGGCGGCGTAGAAGCGGTAGTCCCGTAAATCGTCCAGCAGTAGCTCGTAGGCCGGGAAGTATGTCACGTCGGGCAGTAGCTCGCTCAGGTAGTGGCAGGCCACCCGCAGCATGGCCTTGCTGGCCGAGTTGAGCACGAGCGTATCCTTGACGTGACGCACGGGGCTCACCGTCAGAATAAAGCGCAGCTTGGGGTTGATGCGGCGCAAATAGGCGTGGGTTTCGGCCACGGCCGCAATAATATCGTCGGCGGTGAGCAGTTCCTTGTCGAACTTCTCGGCCGGCAGCTTGTGGCAGTTGCTGATGATTTCCTCCGTTTCGCGCAGGCGGTAGGCAAAGGCGCTGCCCAGGGTGAGCACCACCGCGTCGGCGGTGGCCAGAAATACGCCCGCTTCCCGGGTCAGGGTCTGGATGCGCTGGAGCAGTTCCACCGGGTTGTCGGCGCCCAGCTCAGCGTGCAGGTCGTGGTTCTGCCAGCGGCCCCGGGCTTCCACCAGGTGCTGCTGCCAGTCCATATCCTCGCCGGCGGCGGCACGCAGGAGCTTGCAGGCGGAAATCGGGTTGAACACGGTGCCGAACGGGTTCACCATCGTCGCGACCTTGAACTCGGTCAGGCGCGCGCCGATGGAGTCCGAAAAGCAGGACCCGATGGTCAGCACGCGGGCCGAGGGCGGCAGCTGCTGAGGATGGGGGGTAAGGGGGAGTTCAGTACGAAACATTGGGCTGGATACGGCCCCGATGGGCCAACGGACGGGCAACCTACTCAACATCCCGCGTTCGGCCAAAACGGCCGGCGCGCGAATGGGCGCCGGCAAACGGCGCGGCGGGCTGCTGCCGCACTACAAGATGGAACCGGGCGGGCGCGCCGCAGGGCGCGGCCTCGTGAGCCGATATACGGGTAAAGGTCGTAATAAGTAGGGCAGTTTGTACGAATAGGCCCCAAACAAAACGCCCGGCTGCCGAAGCAACCGGGCGTTTTGGAGCACGAAACGCAGATTCCGCCGTGGGTAGCCTACTCGGCTACTACGTTGAAACGGATTTTGTGCTTCACTTCGCGGTGCAGATCCGCCGAAGCCGTGTACTCGCCTACCGACGTGGGGTCGGAATCGAACGAGAGGCGCTTGCGGTCTACCTCAATGCCTTTGGCTTTGAGGGCATCAGAAAGCTGCAGAGTGGTTACGCGGCCGAAAATCTTGCCGCTTTCGCCCACTTTCGCCGGAATGTCCAGTACCATGTCGCCAATCTGGTCGGCAATGGCCTGGGCGTCGCCTTTCACTTTGTCAGCCTTATGAGCGGCCTGACGCACGTTTTCAGCTACGATTTTCTTGTTGGTTTTGTCAGCCAGTACGGCCAGGCCCTGGGGCAGCAGGTAATTGCGGCCGTAGCCGGGCTTTACCGTCACGAGGTCGTTCTTGTAGCCGAGGCCCTTAACGTCGTCTTTCAGAAATACTTCCATGATTTTATTTAGTTGTTAGTGCTTAGTTGGTAGTGCTTCGTTGCCAGTAGGGTCAATCAGACAACTACCAGTTCCTATGCACTAGGCACCAAACACTAAGCCCAACCATCTATTTCAGCGAGTCGGTTACGTAGGGCATCAGGGCCAGGTGGCGGGCCTTGGCAACGGCCTGGGCTACTTTACGCTGGAACTTGAGGCTGGTGCCGGTAATCCGACGGGGCAGGATGCGACCCTGCTCGTTTACGAACTTCAGCAGGAAGTTCGGGTCCTTGTAGTCTACGTACTTGATACCGGCTTTCTGAAAGCGGCAGTACTTCTTACGAGCGTCCTGCTTGTGGAGCTTCTCGTTCGCGAGACTCATTTTACGTTGCTTAGCCAACTGCTTCGGTCGTTTTAGGTTTGGGTTGATTCATTTCGCCTTTGCGACGACGGCCTGCGTATTCCACGGCGTGCTTATCGAGCACGGTGGTCAGGAACCGGATAACACGCTCGTCGCGGCGGAAAGCCAGCTCGAGTACGTCAACGATGTTGCCCTCTCCGGTGAACTCCACGAGGAAGTAGTAACCAGTGTTCTTTTTCTGAATTGGGTACGCCAGCTTTTTGAGGCCCCAGGATTCAGTGTTGATGATGTCGGCGCTATTTTCCTTAAGCACCTGCGAGAACTTCTCGACCGTCTCTTGCACTTGGCTCTCGTTCAGCACGGGAGTCAGAATGAAGACCGTCTCGTAATTTCTTACTGCCATTACGACGGGGTGAAATTGATGTGAAAAAATCAAATGAGGGGCAAAGATAGCAGGATTTCGGCCAACAACTACTGCTCCGCGCACAATAATCCCGGATAACGGCGGGCCGGTAAAAAATTGACAATCAAACCGCAACCGTCCGGCTCCTGCGCGGTTGCTATCTGGGGAGCCGCCCGCCCGGCCTTAAACCCGGCTCCTGGGCCGGAGCAGGAGAGGGGAGCCGGCATACCTATATATAACGAGGGCAGGGAAATAGCCGCTTTAGAATGATTCTAAGCTGTCGTTCGGGGGCGAAAATTAGCCCGTGCCGGTTTGTTCTCTGGGTTTCCCAACCTACATTTGTGGCCTTGAAGCACCCCCGCGTTTCTTTTTTTTAGTCAATCTGTGCGATGGATAGCATCCGACTTCGTCCCCCCTTCCGCCTCTTTCTCGCTCTGTTCCTGTTTCTTGCCAGCGTAGGTCTGACCTGGGCTCAGGGAACTTCCAACGATCCGAGTACGGCAGGCGTAACGCCCGGTACCGTAGCCGCGGCCGCTCCGGCCGCCGCCGCCGGCACCACCACCGGCGACCCCGCCGCCATTGCCGCCGGCGATGCCCTGTTCAAAGGCAACTGTGCCCAGTGCCACGCCGTGAACGAAGTGGTAGTGGGTCCGGCCCTGGCCGGTATCACCAAGCGCCGCCCCATGTCCTGGATTATTCCCTGGATCAAGAACTCCAGCAAGATGGTAGCGGCCGGCGACGAGTACGCGGTGAAAATCTATAACCAGTACCAGAAGCAGCAGATGCCCAGCTTCCAGCTCTCGGATGCTGAAATCACCTCGATTATTGCCTATGTAACGGCCGAGGAAGGCAAGGCTACTACCCCTACCGGTATCACGGCCGGTCAGGGCGATAACACGGTGGTAGACGGTACAGCTGCCGCCAATGGGGAAGATGGCAAAGCCATGAACATCCTGCTCATCGTGCTGGTGGTGGTGCTGATTGTACTGGTGGTAACGCTGGTTATTATCGCCAACATCATGAAGGATGTGCTCCGCGGCCGCAAAGACCTTGATGGTCGCGACGTGGAAATTATCGACCAGCGCTTCGACTTCTCGAAAATCTACAAATCGACGGCGGTTCGCGCCATCGTTGGGGTGGTGTTCGTGCTGGCCGTGCTTTACGGAGGTGTGCAGGAAGCCATAGGCGTCGGTTTGCAGCAAGGCTACCAGCCCACCCAGCCCATTGCCTTCTCGCACAAGCTGCACGCCGGCGAAAACCAGATCAATTGCGCCTACTGCCACACTTCGGTGTACAAGAGCAAGTCGGCCAACATTCCTTCCCCGAACATCTGCATGAACTGCCACTCGCAGATCAAGACGGAGTCGCCGGAAATCAAGAAGATTTACCGCGCCATTGAGCGCAAGCAGCCCATCCAGTGGGTGCGCGTGCACAACCTGCCTGATCTGGCTTACTTCAACCACTCCCAGCACACGCAGGTGGGTGGCATCGAATGCCAGACCTGCCACGGTCCGATCCAGAACATGGAAGTGGTATACCAGTACTCGCCCCTCACCATGGGCTGGTGCATCAACTGCCACCGCGAAACGCCGCTCAACACCAAGGGCAACGGCTACTATGATAACCTCGTGAAGCTGCACGACACCAAGAACGGCGCAGTGCCCTTCACGGTATCCTCGAACGGCGGCACGGAGTGCTCGAAGTGCCACTACTAGGGTCTTAGACTATTAGGGCCTTTGGGGCTTGGATTTTTTAGAAACCGACTTGTTTGTTTTTAACTAGCATCCAGGACTCTGAGCCCCTAAGACCCCGCCAATAAAGAACTTCCCAAGTCAAGACAAGCACCCTCTTGCGGATTACCAGGCGTCGAATCCAAGACCCTAGGTTCCCAAGACCCCAAGATCCAATCTAAATGCAAGATTCGCCTAAGTACTGGAAGGGAATTGAGGAGCTGGAAAGCTCACCGGAGTTCGTAAAGAACGCCCTGAGTGAGTTTGCCGACTTCATGCCGGTGAAGGAATCCCATGGCACGTCGGATGCCACGGTAGCGCCGCGCCGCGACTTCCTCAAGCTCATGGGATTCGGTCTGGCTGCCGCGACTCTGGCCAGCTGCGAAGCGCCGATTAAAAAGGCTATTCCTTACCTCAACAAGCCCGAGGAGGTTGACCCAGGTATTGCCAACTTCTACGCGTCCACGTTCTTCAACGGCCAGGACTACAACAGCGTACTGGTGAAAACCCGCGAGGGCCGCCCCATCAAGCTGGAAGGCAACCCCGAGTCGCCGATCACCCGCGGTGGCCTCTCGGCCCGTGCCCAGGCGGCCGTGCTGAGCCTCTACGATGGCGCCCGTCTGCAGCACTTCGCCAAGAACGGCGCGAAGGTGGACAAGGACCAGCTCGACCAGGAAGTGCGTAACGCCCTGGCTGGAGCCGGCCGCGTGGCCATCGTGTCGCCGACCATCATCAGCCCTTCGACCAAAAAGGTAATTGCGGAGTTTGCGGCCCGTTTCGGGGGCGCGGAGCACGTGATGTACGACGTGAATTCGGCCTCGGGCCTGTTGCGTGCCAACGGCGGCGTACTGCCCGCCTACGACTTCAGCAAAGCCGACGTTATCGTGAGCTTTGGCGCCGACTTCCTCGGTACCTGGCTCTCGCCGGTAGAGTTTGCCCGTCAGTACGTGGAGAACCGCAAGGTTTCGAGCACGAAGCGGACGATGTCCAAGCACTTCCAGTTCGAGACGAACATGTCGCTGACCGGTTCCAACGCCGACGTGCGGGAGCCGATGAAGCCTTCGGCCCTGGGAGAAGCCGTGGTTTCGCTCTACAATGCCCTGCTGGGTGGGGCCAAGCCAGCCGGTAAGCTGGGTATGGCTGCCGCCGCGCTGCAAAGCGCCGGCTCGCGCGGCCTCGTGGTATCGGGCTCCAATGACCCCGCCATCCAGACGCTGGTGACGGCCATCAATCAGCGCCTGGGTTCGGGTGCCGTCGATACGGCCAACCCGTCGTTCGTACGCCAGGGCGATGATGCCCGCATGGCACGACTGGTGAAAGATATTGCCGCCGGCCAGATTGGCGCGGTTATCTTCTACCATGCCAACCCCGTGTTCGACCATCCCATGGGGGCCGACCTGAAAGCGGCACTGACGGCCAAGAAGGTGAAAACCACCATCTCGCTCAACGACCGTCTCGACGAAACCGGCTCCCTCTGTACGTATGCCGCTCCCGACCACCACTTCCTGGAATCGTGGAACGACTTCGAGCCTAAGCGCGGCTACCTAAGCCTGGCGCAGCCGGTGATTACTCCCCTGTTTGCCACCCGCCAGGCCCAGGATTCGCTCCTGACCTGGGCGGGCAACCCCACCACCTACTACAACTACCTGCGTCAGCAGTGGCAGGGGGTACTGGGCGCTGGCAACTTCGCTAAAGCCTGGGATAAGGCAGTTCATGACGGTGTAGCCCGGGGCTCGGCCCTGCCGGCTCCCGCCGCGCAGCTGGAACCCGCCATGGATGCCAACAGCGCCATGGCAGCCATTAAAGGTGCTAAGTCGGGTGGCATTGAGCTGGCCATCTACGAGAAAATCGGGGTGGGTAACGGCGCTGATGCCAACAACCCCTGGCTGCAGGAACTGCCCGACCCGGTAACCAAAGCTACCTGGGGCAACTACGTAACGGTTCCCCGCGCCTATGCCGTAGAGCAGAAGTGGGAGCAGGGTGACGTGGTTACGGTTACCGCCAACGGTAAATCCGTAAGCCTGCCCGTGCTGATTCAGCCCGGCCAGGCCGCCGGCACCATCGGTATTGCCCTCGGCTACGGTCGTTCAGCGGCTGGCAAAGTAGCCAACGAACTTGGTGAGAACGTGCTACCGCTGGCCGTGATGCGTAACGGTGCCATCAGCTACACCAACACGGTGCAACTGAATGCTACCGGCACCCAGTCGCCGATTGCCCAGACCCAAACCCACCACACCATCATGGACCGCAAGCCGGTGGTGCAGGAGGCGACGCTGGCGCAGTATCGCGAAAACCCCAAGGAGGTAACCGAGTACGAGAAGATTTCGACCCCCGACGGCCTGGAGAAGCCCAGCAAGGTTTCCCTCTGGCAGGACTACGAATACAAGAACCACCACTGGGGCATGGCCATCGACCTCAACTCCTGCATCGGCTGCGGCTCGTGCGTAGTGGGTTGCCAGGCCGAGAACAACGTGGCCGTAGTGGGCAAGCAGGAAGTTATCAACCGGCGCGAAATGCACTGGATGCGTATCGACCGGTATTACAGCTCCGCGGCACACAAAGAAGACTTCGAGGAGAAGGGCAAACTGGCAACGTACGCCGCCATGGAAGACCCTTCCGAAAACCCCTCGGTTATCTTCCAGCCGATGATGTGCCAGCATTGCAACCACGCGCCCTGTGAGACGGTGTGCCCGGTACTGGCTACCACCCACAGCTCGGAAGGTCTGAACCAGATGACCTACAACCGTTGCGTAGGTACGCGCTACTGCGCCAACAACTGCCCGTACAAAGTGCGCCGCTTCAACTGGTTCTCGTACTACTCAAACGAGAAGTTTGAGACTGTGAACGGCCACATGTTCACCGACCTGGGCCGCATGGTGCTCAATCCCGACGTAACGGTACGGGCCCGCGGCGTGATGGAGAAATGCTCCCTCTGCGTGCAGCGGATTCAGCTCGGCAAACTGGAAGCCAAGAAGCAGAAGCGCCGCCCCAAGGATGGCGAGATTGTTTCGGCCTGCGCCCAGTCCTGCCCCACCCAAGCCATTGTATTCGGTGACATGCGCGATTCGGAGTCGCGGATTTCGCAGCTGCTGCGCCGCGAGGACGGGGAGCGCGCCTTCCACGTACTCGATGCCATCAACGTTCAGCCCAACATTACTTACCTGACCAAAATCCGCAACACGGACAAGTCAGATTTCAACGCCTAATCTCGGAACTTAGCTTGTTGGGGATGTAGGGGTTTGGTTTTCTGCGAAGGCAATCAACCTCCCACCACACCAAATCCCCAAGTCCCTAAGACCCCAACAACCAAATTTCAAACACTATGCAGCACGTATCGCCTGTACGGGAGCCGCTCGTTACCGGGGGGAAAACGTACCACGACGTCACCCAGGACGTGTGCCGCCAGGTAGAAGCCGCCCCGAATATTCGGTGGATGGGCGCCCTGAGCGTTGCCCTTCTGCTCCTCGGCGTATTCTTCTACTCCGTGTACCGCACCCTCTGGTACGGTATCGGGGAATGGGGTCTGAACAAAACTGTCGGCTGGGCCTGGGACATCACCAACTTCGTGTGGTGGGTAGGCATCGGTCACGCCGGTACCCTGATTTCGGCCGTGTTGCTGCTGTTCCGTCAGAAATGGCGGACCTCCATCAACCGCGCGGCTGAGGCCATGACCATCTTCGCCGTAATCTGTGCGGCCATGTTCCCGGTGCTGCACATGGGACGTCCGTGGCTGGCCTACTGGGTATTCCCGCTGCAGAACACGTTTGGCTCGCTGTGGGTGAACTTCAACTCCCCGCTGCTCTGGGACGTGTTCGCCATCTCGACCTACTTCTCCGTGTCGCTGGTGTTCTGGTACACGGGTCTGGTGCCCGACTTCGCTACCATCCGGGACCGCGCCAAGGGCCCCATTGCTAAAGTAGCCTACTCGCTGCTGAGCTTCGGCTGGAAGGGCTCGGCCAAGCACTGGAGCCGCTACGAAACGGTTTCGCTGATTCTGGCCGGTGTTTCGACCCCGCTGGTACTCTCGGTACACACCATCGTATCGATGGACTTTGCTACCTCGGTGGTACCGGGCTGGCACACCACCATCTTCCCGCCCTACTTTGTGGCCGGGGCTATCTTCTCCGGCTTCGCCATGGTACTGACGCTGATGCTCATTACCCGCGTGGTGTTCAAGCTGGAAGATTACATCACCATCGAGCACATCGCCCTCATGAATAAGATCATGATGATTACGGGCTCGATTGTGGGGGTGGCGTACATCACGGAGTTCTTCATTGCCTGGTACTCGCAGGTGGAGTTCGAGCAGTACGCCTTCATCAACCGCGCTACCGGTCCGTACTGGTGGGCTTATTGGTCGATGATGACCTGCAACGTGATTACGCCCCAGTTGGTGTGGTTCCGTCGGGTACGCTACAGCATTCCGCTGACCTTCATTCTCTCGATTATCGTGAACATCGGCATGTGGTTCGAGCGTTTCGTGATTATCGTAACCTCCTTGCACCGCGACTACCTGCCGTCGTCGTGGGCCATGTTCTCGCCCACCATTATCGACATCGGCATCTACGTGGGTACGATTGGCCTGTTCTTCACTCTGTTCCTGCTGTTTGCCAAGTTCTTCCCGGTAATCAACATGGCCGAAGTGAAGTCGGTCCTGAAATACACGGTGGATAACGGCCCGACCTATACCGGCCACGACCCCCACCATTCTCCTCAGCCAGCCACCACCCACGGAGTACCCGTTACGGCCTCTGTAAACTACGATAAGCATGACTAAGCGCTTCGCCCTCGGTATCTTCGAAGACGAAGACGTGCTGCTGCACGCCGTGGAGAACGTTCGCGAAGCGGGCGTTAAAATCTACGAAGTCTTCACTCCGTTCCCCATTCATGGCATCGACGATGCCATGGGCATCGAACGGTCCCGCCTGCCCATCGCGGCTTTCTTCTTCGGCCTGACGGGTCTGTGTTTCGCCCTGTGGCTGCAGATCTACACGCTGGGTTTCGACTGGCCGATGATTATCGGTGGTAAGCCCCACATTGCGCTGCCCGCCTTCATTCCGGTATCGTTCGAGCTGACGGTACTTTTCTGCTGCCACGGTATGGTGATTACCTTCTATACCATCAGCAAACTCTATCCGCGCTGGAAGACGCCGGTACTGGACGTACGCTCCACGGACGACAAGTTCGTGATGGCCATCGAGGTGAACGAAAACACCGACATGACCAAGCTCAGCCAGCTGCTGCGCGACAACGGGGCTTCGGAGGTGAACCAAAAAGAAATGTCCAAGTTCTAATGACGCACTCGCTGAAAATTTCTCTGCAAGCGTCGGCGGTCTTGCTGGCATCGGTGTTCACCACCGCCTGCAACCGCGCCGATGACCCGGGCCTAGAATACGCTCCGGAGATGTATACCTCCATTCCATACGAGCCGCTGAGCCAGGTAAACGCCAACGTGGTAAACCCAATGGGTCTAAACCAGCGGACGCCGGCTGTGGGTACCGTTCCTCGCGGTAAAGCGGACTACTATACCCACATCGGCAAAGATGATGTGGAGACGGCCGAAAAAACGCTGCGTAATCCTTACCCCTATACCAAAGCCAACCTGGAAGAAGGCAAAGTGCTGTATTCGCGCAATTGCCAGCATTGCCACGGCGAGGGTGGGGCCGGTGATGGTCCGGTAGGTGCCAAGTTCAAAGGCGTACCCAACTACTCGGCGGGGGCCTATAAAACGATGAACGACGGCCACATCTACCACGTGATTCAGTGGGGCCGGAACCGCATGATGCCGCACGGCTCGCAGGTTAACCCTGAGGAGCGCTGGAAGATTGCCATGTACGTACGCGCCCTGCAACTCGGCAAAGGTGCCGACGGGCTGGCCGACATGGTACAGGGTGGCGCGGGGGCCAACGTTCCCACCGCCGACTCTACCATGACTTCCGGTCAGATGAAAGAGAACCCCACGAAGGCCGGCTCCGGCAAGGCTTCGACAACGCCAGGTCAGGGTGATCAGGCGAATAACGGCACGGCAATTTAACCCACTCCTATGGCAACTCTGACGCATCAGGAAAGCGTTACGGCTGAATACCTGGAGGTTTCGCCGGGTACGCGCAGAAATTTTATGCTCATCATCGTGGCCGGCGTTGTCGTGCTGGTGCTGGGTGTTATCATGTCCATGCTGGGTATTGGTGCCCATCATGAAGCGGCCGAAGGAGCTGCTGCTGCCCACGGTGCGGCGCATGGCGCCGCCCACGGCGCGGGTGAGCATCACGGCAGTGCGCCCTGGCTCAAGCGGATTATCGTCGGCCTGTGGCACAATAACGTGTTCTTCACTGGCGTATCGGCTATCGGTACCGTGTTCATGGCCATTCAGTATGTGGCTTACGCGGGCTGGTCGGTACTTGTGAAGCGCGTGTACGAGGCCCTCAGCGCCTGGCTGCTGCCCGGTTTGGTAATCATGCTGATCACCTTCGGCCTGAACTACCTCAATTATGACCTGTTTCACTGGACCGTTCCCGGTATCATGGAAAAGGGCAGCGAAACCTATGACGCCATCATTGCCGGCAAATCGGGTTTCCTGAATCCTATTTTCTACCTGGTGCGCATGGTCCTGTTCCTGGGCCTGTGGATTTTCTTCACCAAGCGTCTGCGTGACCTGTCACTGGCCGAAGATCTGAACGGCGGTACTGAGTACTTCCACAAGAGCATCAACGTATCGGCAGGTTTCCTCGTGATTTACGCCGTTTCGTCGTCCATTGCCGCCTGGGACTGGGTAATGTCGGTTGACGTGCACTGGTTCTCGACGATGTTCGGCTGGTACGTATTCGCCTCCTGGTGGGTATCGGGCATTGCGGCTGTTACGCTCTGCACCATCCTGCTCAAGCAGGCCGGCTATCTGCGCTGGGTGAAAGAAGGTCACCTGCACGATCTGGGCAAATTCATGTTCGGTTTCAGCATTTTCTGGACCTACGTATGGTTCTCGCAGTTCATGCTGATCTGGTACGCCAACCTCCCCGAGGAATCCGTGTACTTCAACCAGCGGCTGGGCGGCTTCAATGGCCAGTACACCTGGCTGTTCTTCGGCAACCTGATTGTGAACTTCGCTTTCCCCTTCCTGGTGCTGATGACCCGCGACGCCAAGCGTCAGATGATCATGCTCAAAATCGTGAGCGTTGCCATTCTGGTGGGGCACTGGTCGGACTTCTATTTGATGTTCATGCCCGGAACAATGAAGGCTGATAACGGGTTTATAATCGAGATAGGCATCGCCCTGATTTTCCTGGGTTCCTTCCTGATTCTGTTCACCAAGCGCCTGTCGCAGGCCTCGCTGGTGCCGCTGCATCACCCCTTCCTGGACGAGAGCGTTCACCACACCACCTAATTTCAGACATGAGTATTGAGAAGTGAGAAGTTAGACTTGACTGGATAACGGGCTCTCACTTCTAACCTCTCAACTCTCACTTCTACATTCCACTAATGACTACTCTTGGTATTCTTCTGGTGCTGGCGTTGCTGTTGGTCGTATTCGGCCTGCTGTTCCGTCTCCAGATTCTGACTTCCATTTTCTCCGGGAGCTCTACCCGCGAGGTGGGTGTCAGCAACCGCGTCAATGCAATTCTGTTCGTGGTTTTTCTGGTGGTTGGCGGCGCGGCCTTCGCGTGGTCCTTCATCGATAACTACGATAAAATGAATCCGCCCATCGCCTCCATTCATGGCCTGGCTACGGAGAAGATGTTCTGGACTACCATGGTCATCATCGGCATTGCCTTTGTACTGACTCAGGTACTGCTGTTCTTTTACTCGTACAAGTATCAGCACCAGGACGGGCGTCGGGCGTTCTTTTTCCCGCACAACAACAAGATTGAAGTAATCTGGACGCTGATTCCGGCCATTGTAATGGCAGCTCTGGTGTTTGCTGGCTGGAAGGAATGGACCCGCATCACCGGTCCCGCTCCGAAAGATTCGGTGGTACTGGAAGTAATGGGCAAGCAATTCAACTGGCTGGTGCGTTACCCCGGCCGGGACCAGAAGCTGGGAGTAGTAAACTACCGCTTGATTGATGCTGTTAACGAATTCGGATTTGATCTGAGCGACCAAAGTGGCATCGACGATTTTACCGCTGGTGAAATCCACGTACCCAAGGGCCATCCGGTGCTGCTGCGCATCCGTTCCCGCGACGTGTTGCACGCCGTGTACATGCCTAACTTCCGGGTGCAGATGTACGCCGTGCCCGGTATGCCTACCAAGTTCTGGTTCACGCCTACCAAGACGACTGACGAAATGCGCGCCCAGACGGGCAACCCCAATTTCAACTACGAGCTGGCCTGTAATCAGATTTGCGGCCGTGGTCACTTCGCCATGAAGATGAGCATTATCGTGGATGAGCCGGACGATTACGTCAACTGGTTTGCCCAGCAGAAATCTTTCTCAGAGCAAAACCCGGAAGTTTTGGCCAGCTTCAAACAGAAGTCGGATAAACTGGTTGAGAAAGCAACGGTGGTTCCGGCTGCCGCTGCCGCAGTCGTACCGGCTGCTGCCAAGGCTTCGCTCTAAACAATCTTAACTGCAAGCTTCCACTATGGCTGCTAATTTTTCTTCTCAGGAGCAAGTGCAGGGCGGTATCGGGGTAACCGAACCCGGCCACGCGCACGATGCCCACCACGATGAGCACCACGAGCAGAGCTTTCTGCAGAAATACGTGTTCAGCACTGACCACAAGATGATTGCCAAGCAATTCCTGATCACAGGGATTTTCTGGGCCATTATCGGCGGTACGTTGTCGAGCCTGTTTCGTCTGCAGCTGGGCTGGCCCGAATCGACCATGGAGTGGCTTACACCTTTCCTCGGCAAATGGATTGAGGCGGGTAAGCTGAACCCCGAGTTCTACTTGGCCTTGGTGACCATGCACGGTACCATCATGGTGTTCTTCGTACTTACGGCTGGTTTGTCGGGTACGTTCTCGAACTTCCTGATTCCGCTGCAGATTGGAGCCCGCGACATGGCTTCGGGCTTCATGAACATGCTCTCGTACTGGTTCTTTTTCCTGTCGAGCGTAGTAATGTTCAGCTCCCTGTTCATTGAAACCGGTCCGGCCGCCGCAGGCTGGACAATTTACCCGCCGCTGTCGGCACTGCCCCAGGCCATTTCCGGCTCGGGTGCTGGTCAGACGTTGTGGCTGGTATCGATGGCTCTGTTCATTGTTTCCCAGCTGCTGGGCGGCGTGAACTACATCACTACCGTAATCAACCTGCGTACCCAGGGCATGAGCATGAGCAAGCTCCCGCTCACCATCTGGTCGTTCTTCCTGACGGCAGTGTTGGGTCTGCTTTCGTTCCCGGTATTGTTCTCGGCCGCGCTGCTGCTGATCTTCGACCGTTCATTCGGTACTTCGTTTTTCCTCTCCGATATCTACATTGCTGGTCAGGCTCTGTCGAACACCGGTGGTTCACCCATTCTGTTCCAGCACCTGTTCTGGTTCCTGGGTCACCCCGAGGTGTATATCGTGATTATGCCCGCTATGGGTATGGTGTCGGAAATTCTGGCCACCAACGCCCGTAAGCCCATCTTTGGCTACCGCGCCATGATTGGGTCGCTGCTTGGCATCTCGCTGCTCTCGTTCATCGTGTGGGCTCACCACATGTTCGTAACGGGCATGAACCCCTTCCTCGGGTCGGTATTCATGTTCCTGACGCTGATCATTGCCGTGCCTTCGGCCGTGAAGACTTTCAACTGGTTGGCGACGCTCTGGCGCGGTAACATCCGTTTCACCACGGCCATGCTGTTCTCCATCGGTTTCGTGTCGCTGTTCATTGCCGGTGGTCTGACGGGTATCATCCTCGGTAACGCCGCTCTCGATATTCAGCTGCACAACACCTACTTCGTGGTAGCTCACTTCCACTTGGTAATGGGCTCGTCGGCCTTCTTCGGCCTGTGGGCCGGCGTTTACCACTGGTTCCCCAAGATGTTCGGCCGTATGATGGACGAGAAGCTGGGGTACGTGCACTTCTGGCTGACCTTCATCGGGGTATACCTGGTGTTCCTGCCGATGCACTACGTAGGTATTGCCGGCTTCCCCCGTCGTTACTACGCCTGGACCGGTTTCGATACCTTCAGCCAGTTCGCTGACCTGAACAAGTTCATCTCGATTGCCGCCATTGTGGCCTTCTTCGGGCAGTTCGTTTTCATCTTCAACTTCTTCTACAGCATCTTCCGCGGCCGTCGCGCCACCGAGAACCCTTGGAACTCGACGACGCTGGAGTGGACGACGCCGGTGGAAGTTGGCCACGGCAACTGGCCCGGCGATATCCCCGCCGTGCACCGCTGGCCCTACGACTACAGCAAGCCCGGTGCGGCCCAGGACTTCATTCCCCAGAACGTACCGTACTCGCAGACCCAGTCGTCGAACCTGCCTTACGAGAGAGAAATGGAATAAATGCCTTTTGGCATTCGCCTCCTGAAAACAGGCCGCTGTATCTACGGCGGCCTGTTTTTTTATGCGCTGACAGGAGTACCCAAAGCTGATAAAATCGGCCCGAATTTCTGGCAGTTTTGGTAAGCAACCCGATGAGTTGGCGGTTGCTATAGTGAGTTCTGATTTTGATCTGATTTGTTGCGTATGGCAATTCCTGCATTTGTGCGCCGCTTCCGCTTCGTGGGCATTCTGACGGTTTCGGCCGTGTATTTTTTGATTCTGGTAGGGGGCGTGGTACGCAGCACCGGCTCCGGTATGGGCTGTCCCGACTGGCCCAAGTGCTTCGGCCGCTGGGTGCCGCCTACGGATATCAGCCAGCTCCCACCTAACTACAAAGAGATTTACACCGCTCAGCGGGTAGAAAAAAACAAAAAGCTGGCTGCCAAACTGGAGCGCATGGGCTTCCACCAGGTTGCGGGTGATATTTTCGCCCACCCCACCCAATACATTGAAACCGATTTCAACGCGGTAAAAACCTGGATTGAGTACGTGAACCGCTTGGTAGGTGCGCTCATTGGGGTATTCGTGTTTGCCACGGTGCTGTTCGCACTGCCCTACTGGCGGCGCGACCGGCCAGTGTTCTGGTTGGCCTTCGGCTCCTTCCTGTTGACGGGTGTGCAGGGCTGGCTGGGTTCCCTGGTGGTGTCAACTAACCTGCTGCCCATCATGGTGACCATTCACATGGGGTTGGCCCTGGTGATTGTGGCCATGCTGCTCTACGCCGTGAGCCGTTCCCAACGGGCGGCAGGAGAGGAGCGGGCCACTGAGCTGGTGCGGGCCGTGCCCGGCCTGCAAACCGTACTGGTAGTAGCCGTGCTACTCACCTTCGGGCAGATTGTGCTGGGCACTCAGGTCCGGGAGCAGATTGATCTGGTGGCTGCCGCCGCCAACTACCTCAACCGCGCCGGGTGGGTGGAGCAGCTGGGCGGGGCCTTTCGGTTCCACCGCACGTTTTCGGCCCTGCTGCTGCTGCTGAACGTGTATCTGGCGTATCGGCTATACACGTTGCCCTCACGAAGCCTGCACGGGCTGGCTACTGCCATCCTGGGGTTGATTGCGGGCGAAATCCTGGCGGGCATTGTGCTGGCCTACTTCGCCTTCCCGGCATTTGTGCAGCCCATTCACCTTACGCTGGCCACGCTGCTGTTCGGGGCGCAGTTTCTGGCCCTGGTGGCCTACCGCCGCGCCACGAAGTTGCGGCCGCAGATCGTTACTCCGGCCGTTGTTGCGTAACTTCGCGGCCCCGTTTGGCGGGCTTTTTCGCCATGCAATCTGTTTTCGCAGTTGATGAGTAAGGCTAGGGCGTTCTTTCAGTTAGTTAAATTCCGGCTGGCCGTTACGGTAGCCTTCTCCAGTGCCATCGGCTACCTGCTGGGCGCCCACGAGTTGGACTGGGGCCGGGCGCTGCTGGTAATGCTGGGCGGACTGGCCGTAACGGGCGCGGCCAACACCATCAACCAGATTTTCGAAATCGACCTCGACCGGCAGATGAAGCGCACGGCCCAGCGGCCCCTGCCCCTGGGCATCTTGAGCGCCACCGAAGCCTGGGTATTTACCGTGGTGCTGGGCGGGGCGGGGCTGGCGCTGCTGGCGCTGGTATTCAACCCGCTGGCGGCCGCCCTGGCCCTGGTTTCGCTGATTCTGTACGGGTTCGTGTATACCCCGCTCAAAACTATTTCGCCCATTTGCGTGGCCGTGGGCGCTATTCCGGGCGGGCTGCCGCCGCTTATTGGCTGGGTGGCCGCCACGGGCTTTCTAGGGCTGCAGGGCTGGATTCTGTTCGGGATTCAGTTTATGTGGCAGTTCCCGCACTTCTGGGCCATTGCCTGGGTGCTCGATGACGATTATAAGAAGGCTGGCTTCAAGATGCTGCCCACACCCGGCAAAAAGGATCTGCGCACCGCCTTCCAGATCATGACCTACACGCTGGTACTGATTCCGCTCAGCCTGCTGCCCTTCTACTTCGGCATGACGGGAACCGTGTACCCCATGGTGGCGGCCGTGTGCGGGGTACTGTTTCTGATGCAGACCTTTTACCTCATGCGTACCATCAGCAAAAAAGCCGCCATGAGCATTATGTTCGGTTCCTTCCTGTACCTGCCCATCGTGCAGATTGCCCTGGTGCTGGACCGACTGTAGTTCTTTGTTTGGAAGTGAGATTTGAGAGGTGAGAAGTGAGACAAAAGCCTCCTTCCCACTGTTAAAATCAAGCAGGCTCAGGGCGTCTTCCTGGCATGGCCGTCTCACTTCTCACTTCCTCCATCTCATTTCTCAACACATGGATTCGTACGAAGCTCTGAACACCAAGCAGCCGGCCACCGGTATTCATCCGGCGCGTTTCCTGCTGATGCTGATGATGGTCAGCATCTTTATGATTTTTGCAGCCTATACCAGCGCCTACATTGTGCGCCGCAACGAAGGCAACTGGCTGGAATTCAATCTGCCTGCCGGTTTCATCTACACTACGGTGCTGCTGCTGCTAAGCTCCGCCACCGTGCAGTGGGCCTGGCTGGCCGCCCGCAAGGACGAAATCAAGCAGGTGCGGCTGGCGCTGCTGCTGACCCTGGGCCTGGGTCTGGCATTTCTGGTGGGTCAGTACCTGCTCTGGGGCCAGTTGGTAGACCAGCGCATCTTTTTTGCCGGTACCGATGCCAACCCTTCCGGCTCATTTCTGTATGTACTTACCGGCGTCCACGGATTTCACCTCATCACCGGATTAATCTTTCTGCTGATTGTGCTGCGGAAAAGCTTTAATTATCAGGTGCATTCCCGCCAGATGCTCTCCATCGGCAACGTCACCATTTACTGGCACTTCCTCGGCGCGCTTTGGTTGTACCTGTATTTGTTCCTACTTTTGAACCACTGATTTTTGTTAACACCCCCCGCACGCTATGTCCACGATTTCCCCGACGACGCAGGCAGTTTCTGATTCCGCCCTGGATAAGCCGCGCACCGGCACCTGGGACGGCGGCAACGAGCCCTTCAACGCCAGCTACGGCAAGCTGATGATGTGGTTCTTCCTGTTATCGGACGCCTTCACCTTTGCCGCCTTCCTGACCACCTACGGTCTGATTCGTCACCGGTACATGGCGTACTCGGGCTCGCCCGAAGCCTTTACCTTCTCCACCAAGTACTGGCCCATTCCGGAAAAGGTGTTCAATGCCTTCCCCGGCCTGCACGGGGTTGACCTGCCCCTGGCTTTCGTGGCTCTGATGACGATGATTCTCATCTTCTCCTCCGTGACGATGGTACTGGCCGTGGAAGCCGGCCACCGCTTCGACAAGAAGGACGTGCAGAAATGGCTGCTCTGGACCATTCTTTTTGGTACCGTGTTCGTAAGCTGCCAGGCCTGGGAGTGGAGTCACTTTATCGGCGGGACGGATGAAGGCACACTGATGAATGACGGTACGCGCTTCTACGGTGCCAATCTGGCCGTAAACCAGTACGGTCCGGTGCTGTTTGCCGACCTGTTCTTCTTCATTACCGGTTTCCACGGCACGCACGTATTCTCGGGCATCTGCCTGCTGATTTACTGCTTCATTGCCACCACCAACGGCACGTTCGAGAAGCGCGGCCACTACGAGATGGTAGAGAAAATCGGCCTCTACTGGCACTTTGTGGATCTGGTGTGGGTGTTTGTGTTCACCTTCTTCTACCTCGTTTAATTTCACCGGAACACGGCCGGCGGCCGGCCCCGGGTGCTACACTCGCCGGCTGGCTTACTGGCTGCTCCGCTACTCTCTACGCTCATGGCTCACCATACTTCCCAGCCCCTGCACGCGGGTGAAATTCAGAAGCCCAACACGGGCTGGATCTGGAAAACGTTCTGGATCATCACCGGTATCACCGCCCTGGAATTTGTTATTGCCTTCCTGATGCCCTCCAGCACGGCGCGCAATTCCATCTTCATCATCCTGACCATCTTCAAGGCCTTCTTCATCGTGGCCAACTTCATGCACTTGAAGGACGAGACGAAGGGGCTGATCTGGACGATTATGATTCCCATGTCGCTGCTGATCTGGTTGCTGGTGGCCCTCATCACCGAAGGAAACGCGATTCATAACGCCATATTCTAGCCGATGCGGCCCCAACAAGTTTTGCTGTTGGGCCTGATTCTGCTGGTTCCGGTGCTGGCTTTTCTGTTCCTGAAAAGCTTCGGTACCAACCGTTACGCGCTGCCAACTTACCTGCCTGAGCGAGTCGATTCGACGCTGGTGGCCGGGAAGTGGCAGCGCGATACTGTTTTTCACCAGGTCGGTGAATTTGCCCTGCGCACGCAGGCCGGGCGGCAGTTAACGGGCGCGGAACTGCGCAGCCAGGGCCTCTACGTTCTGACCACCTACGCCGCCGACTGCGGCCTGTCCTGCGAGCGGCAGAACGCCCAGCTGGTGCGGGTTCAGGAAAAATTCCGGCACGATGCCCGGGTCCGGCTGGCCTCCCTGAGTCTGAATTCCGACTCGGCAGTGGCCCTCGCCCGGCAGGCGGAAAGCTACGGAGCCATTGCCGGCAAATGGTTTTTCCTGGCGGCTGACAAATCGGACGTTGACCGGTTACTTACCCGGGAGTTCGGCCTGACGCCAGCCCCCGGCGCGGCTACGCCCCGGGTGGCGCTCCTCATTGACCGCAACGGCTACGTGCGCGGCCGCTACGACGGCACCAGTGAGCGGGACATGAACCGCCTCATCACCGAGATTAACGTGTTGCTCTACACCTATGAACACCCCTGAACCTACCCTCAACCCGGCCGGGGCCACCAAGTACAAAGTGCTGGCCGTGGTGCTGGGGGCCGTCATCCCGATTGCGGTGGCCGTTCTCTACTTTTTGCCCGGCTTGTTCGTGATTCCGGGCCTGAATGTGAAGGCCCTGCCGGCCGTGAATGCCGTGCTCAACTCCCTGACGGCCGTGTGCCTGATGCTGGGTTACTACTTCATCCGGCGCAAGCAGGTGGCCCAGCACCGGGCCATGATGGGGACGGCGTTTCTGCTGGGCTCGGTGTTTCTGCTCTCCTACGTGGCCTATCATTCTCAGGTAGCCAGCACCAAATTTGGGGGCGAGGGGCTGATTAAGGGCATTTACTATTTCATCCTGCTCACCCATATTCTGCTGGCCGCCGCCACGGTGGGCCTGGTGCTGTTCACGTTCTACTTCGCCCTCACGGAGCAGTTTGTCAAGCACCGCCGCATTGCCCGCTGGACCTACCCGGTCTGGCTCTACGTGTCGGTGACGGGCGTTATTGTGTACTTCATGATTTCGCCCTACTACACCTGATTTTTTGGCGCTGAACCCGGCTGCCCGGGTTGGGGTTAAGGAGTAACTAATGAAGCCAACGTCATGAAAAAAGCAACGATAAGCGGCCTGCTGGCCCTGCTGGTAATGCTGGTGCTAACTGTGCTGCCCCTGCCGGCGTCTGCCCAGTGCACCATGTGCAAAACTCAGGTGGAATCGGCCAGCAACGAAAAGGACGATTACGACACCACCGGCCTCAACAAGGGGATTGTGTACCTGATGACCATCCCGTACGTACTCATTGGCACGGTAGGCTTTTTCTGGTACCGCCATACCCAGCAACAGAAGAAAAAAGCACCCTTCAATGGCTGAGACTGACTCTACCCTGGTGGCTTTGCTACAGCAGCGTTGTCCGCGCTGCCACCGGGGGCCGCTGTTCACCCACTCGGCTTTCAATCTGACCCGCTTTACGCAGATGCCCGCCGAGTGCCCGGTGTGCGGGCAGACCTACGAGCCCGAGCCGGGGTTTTATTTCGGGGCCATGTACATCAGCTTTGCCTTTTCCACGGGTATTATGCTGGTGGTGGGCATGCTGGTCTATTACCTGCTCGGCGACCCGGATACGTGGGTGTACGTGACGGCGGTAGCCATTGCCTCGGTGCTGCTGACGCCCCTGAGTTTGCGCTATTCCCGGACGCTGATGCTCTACTTTTTCGGGGGCACCCGCTACGACCCCAAGTACGCCGCCCGCCGCTGAGTAGCCGGCCCGCACGCACGAGTTAGGAAATGCCGCCGCCGGGCGGCATTTTTGTTTGGTATCATGGTTGCAGTATTCCCGGCTCACCAGCGGCGCACGTATTGAAATTCCTTCGACTTACTCCCGTCTGGCTGCTGCTACTGGCCGTGTTCTGCTTTGCGGGCGCCTATTTCAGCAACCGTTACAGCCAGAATCCCGATCTGGTGCTGCGGGCCTCGGCCACCCGCCTGCAGGAGGCGCTCATGGAAGCCGAGCTGACGGGCGAGCGGGAATCAACGGATTTGCTGCAACGCCTGGCCACGGGTCGGGTGAGCTTCCGCAGCCTCACCAGCCACACCACCTACCCCACCTTCATCTTCCGGGGCGAGCAGGTGGTGTACTGGTCGGACCACACGGTGCGGCCCGACGTGGAGCAGGCTACCCAGCGCTACCACGAACGCCTGCTCGAAACCCGTTTCGGCAAGTTTCTGGTGCTGCGCCACGTGGAGGGCCCTTACGTGCTGCTGACCTACATTCCGCTCGAAATCAGCTACGGCATCAGCAACCGCTACCTGCGCGACGGCAACGGCCAGGGCATCTTCCAGGGCCAGAATGTGCGCCTGCTGGTGGAGAAGCAGGATACCGGCCGGCCCCGGCTGGTGTCCAACGAGGGCAACTACCTGTTTTCCATCGAGAGTCTGCAGGCCGACCCCATTACGGGCAAGTACCTGCCGCTGCTGCTGCTGCTGCTGGGCGTGAGCCTGTACGTGGCGGCCTGGGTGGGGCTGGCCCGGCGGCAGTTCGTGCGCCACCGGGTGCTACAGGGCGCCGCCCTGGTGGTGGGCCCGCTGCTGGTGCTCCGGGCCCTGATGCTGTACTGGGGCCTGCCGTTTTCCTTTCTCGAAGTCCGGCTCTTCGACCCCCGGGTATACGCCGCCTCCTGGCTTTCGCCCTCCCTGGGTGATTTGCTGCTTAACGCCATCGTATTCACCATCGTGGCCTGGTACGGGCTGCGTCTGTTCCGGCGCTACGGCCTGCTGCGCCTGGCCCAGCGGGTAAAAAACTGGCGGCTCCGCGTGCTGATGGGCGGGGGCACGGTCCTGGTGTTTTTCGGGCTGCTGGAGCTGCTCTTCGATTTTTACACCAGCAGCTTCAGCAACTCCCAACTCATCCTCGACATCACCCAGGACATCCAGATCAGCGCCTTTAAGGTGCTGCTGGGCCTGGCCATTGTGCTGCACAACGGCAGCTATCTGGTGGGCTTCTACGTGTTGTCGCAGCTGTTTGCCAGCATTGTGCGGCCTTCCACCCGTCGGCTGGGCGTGGGGCTGCTGCTGGTGCTGAGCGTGGCCTTCCTGGCGGCCGGAATGGGCCTGGGGCTGGTGCACTGCACCCTGCTGGGCATCACGCTCGGGTTTTTCCTGATTCTGCGCCTGACCGGGCTCAAATCAACCGGGGCGGTAATGCCCTATCAGGTGTACCTGTTCATCTTCCTGATGCTGGGCGTGAGCTCGGCGGTGGGGGCGCTGGCCCTCTACGAGCACTTCAACCGGCAGCTGCAGGTAAACAAGCAGAGCTTAGCCGGCAATCTGCTCACCGACAACGACCTGCAGGGTGAGTACCTGCTGGTGGAGCGCGGCCAGGAAATGGCCCAGAACCCCGTGCTGCGGACCATGCTGGCCAGCCCTTTCGTGAATCTGGACCTGATCCGGCAGCGGGTGGTGAAGTACTACCTGCGCGACTACTTCAACAAGTACGAAGTGCGGGTGATTCTCTTCAACCCCGAGGGCCGGGGCGTGGCCGTGGGGGGCAACCTGCGCACCACCCGCGACTACCTGCTGCGCAACGCCACCCCCACCGACCACCCCAATATTTACCTGATTCGCGACGGAAGCCAGTCGTTCAACTCCCGGCGCTACGTGGCCTTCGTGGCGGTGCCCGCGCCCAACCCCGAGGACGGAGCCAGTACCATCGTGCTGGAACTCACCCTCAAGAAGCTCACGGCCAACAGCGTGGTGCCCGAGCTGCTCATCGACCAGAAGTTCTTCCAGCCTCGCCTGGGCACCGACCTGAGCTACGCCGGCTACGAAAACGGGCAGCTGGTCTACAGCGAGGGCGGGTTCGATTACATGAACGAGCTGCCGGCCGGCTTCCTGCGCGATTCCCGCCTCTATGCTACGGGCCTGCCCCTGGCCGGCTACCACCACCTGGCCGTGCGCAGCACCGACCAGAGCGGGCGGCTGGTGGTAGTGACGACGGCCACTTACTCGTTTACCGACTGGCTGGCCAACTTCTCCTTTCTGTTTCTGCTTTATAGCTTCTGCTGGCTGCTGCTCATGGGCGTGGTGCTGCTGGTCCGGGGCCAGTACCGCCACCTGCTGCGCACCAACTTCAGCACCAAAATCCAGGTGTTTCTCAACGCGGGCGTGCTCGTGCCCCTGATTGTGGTGAGTGTGGCCATTGCCAGCCAGGTCACCAACTCCTATAAGCGCGACCTGCTACGCTCCTACCAGCGCCGGGGCCAGGCCGTGCAGGAAAACCTGCTCAAGAACCGGGCCCTGCTCCGCGACGATGCCAACCGCGCCGACCTGGTGGAGCTGGCCGAAAACGTATCGGCCCTCACCGAAACCGACCTCAACCTCTACGATGCCCGCGGCGAGCTGCTGGTAAGCAGCCAGCCCCTGATTTTTGAGGCCAACCTGCTCAGCACCCTCATGAACCCCCAGGCCGTAACGGCTCTGGCCGAGGACGGGCAGCCCCGGGTGCTGCTCACCGAGCGGGCCGGCTCGCTCTCGTTCAACGCCCTGTACCTGCCCTTGCGCTCGGCCGTGGTGCAGGCCGGCCGACCGGGGCCCGTGGTGGGCTACGTGGGCATTCCGTTCTTCGACTCCGAGAAGGACCTCGATAACAAGCTCACCGAACTGATTTCGACCATTCTGAACATCTTCACCCTGATGTTCATCCTGTTTCTGGTGCTGGCCTTCCTGGCCTCGCGCGTCCTCACCGAGCCGCTCAAGCTCATCACCGAAAAGCTGCGCCAGACCACCCTCACGGGCCAGAACGAGATGCTGGTGTATGATTCGGAGGACGAAATCGGGCTGCTGGTGCGCGAGTACAACCAGATGCTGCTCAAGCTCGAGGAGAGCAAGCAGGAGCTGGCCACCCAGGAAAAGGAGGCCGCCTGGCGCGAGATGGCCCGGCAGGTGGCCCACGAAATCAAGAACCCGCTCACGCCCATGAAGCTGAGCCTGCAGTTTCTGCAGCGCGCCATCCAGGACCGGCGCCCCAACCTGGAAGAGCTGCTGACGAAAGTCTCCCAGACCCTCATCACCCAGATTGACGTGCTGACCGACATTGCCACCTCCTTCAGCAACTTCACCAACCTGCCCGCCATGCGCCCCGAGCGCCTCGACGTGGTGCCCATTCTGCGCCGCTGCGTGCACCTGCACCAGGACCGCCCCGGTGGCGGCGGTATCCGGCTGGTGCTGCCGCCCGGCGCCGAGGCCGCGCAGTTCGTGGTGTTTGCCGATGAAAGCCTGCTGGTGCGCACCTTCAATAACCTGCTCATCAACGCCCTGCAGGCCGTGCCCGAAGGCCGCGCCCCCGAGGTGGTGGCCACCCTGGAGCCCATCAGCAGCGGCCGGGTCCGCATCAGCATTGCCGACAACGGCATCGGCATTCCGGCCGAGGTGCAGAGCAAAATCTTCGTGCCCAACTTCACCACCAAGGAAACCGGCTCCGGCATCGGGCTGGCCGTGGCCCGGCGCGGCATCGAAAGTGCCGGCGGCCACATCTGGTTTGAAACCGAGGAGGGCACCGGCACCCGCTTCTTCATCGAGCTGCCGCTGGCAGGATGATTAGAATTAAAAATTAAAATTATGAATTATGAATTGCTGTTCGGGCTGGGGACGCCTGAATTTTCTGCCGGCCGGCAGACATTGGGGGCTAGCCGGACGTTAGCTTCAGGCTCGTGAGCAACTGCTTCAGAATGAATGGTTTTTAATCCTTCACTTTTACTTTTTAAGTTCTTCCTCCCGCGCCTGAAGTGGGTGCTGGCGTTGCTGCTGCTGCTGAGCGCGCCCGCGGCCCGGGCCCAGCAGCGCCCCGAAGCCCCGCCCAGCACCCGCCGCTGCGCCTGGGTGCGCCTCACGCCGGGTCGGGATACTACCTTGTTTGTGTTGCGCGATACGCTGACCATCGTGCCGGCCTCCGTGAGCGTGGAGGGGCGCTCGGTGAGCTACAACGCGGCCTCCGACCAGTACCGCTTCGTGCGGCTTAGCTCGCGCTTCCCCAGCCCGGAGCCCGGCCGGCCCGACATTGTGCTGGCCGGCGGGCCCGATTCGGTGCTGGTGTGCTACCGGGTGCTGCCCCTGCAACTCTCGGCGGCCCGCTACCTGCGGCCCCGCACCCTCATGGACAGCCTCCGGTTTATGCAGCGGCCCTCGTTCGGGGAAAACGATTTTGCGGTGAAGGAGCAGATTCTGAGCACCCCGGGCATCAACAAAACCGGGAATCTGTCGCGGGGGGTGTCGTTTGGCAACGCCCAGAACGTGTTCGTGAACTCTTCGCTCAACCTCCAGCTCGAAGGCCAGCTCACCGACCAGATCAACCTGACGGCCGCCATTTCTGACCAGAACGTGCCCTTCCAGCCCGAGGGCAACACCCAGCAGCTCCAGGAATTCGACCGGATTTACATCACCCTCACCCACCCGCGCTGGAGCCTGACGGCCGGCGACGTGGTGCTGCGCAACAAGCCCGATTATTTCCTGCGCTTCTACAAAAACATCCAGGGCGGGGCGGCCGAGGTGAATTTCGGGCAGCTCCCGACGGGCGGCTTCGGGGGCGGCGTGGGCATGGGCGTGAGCAACCAGCAGCTGTTTCAGTACCCCAACGCGGCGGGCAGCAGCGCCGGTACGTTCGTGACCACCCCGCCCACCGTGGCCCCGGCCGCCGGCTCGGGCCAGCAGCAACCCGGCGCCGCTACCACCGATGCCTACGGCCCCACGGGCGGCGCAGCGCCCACGCCCAACGGCACGGGCCCCAACAACGTGCGCCAGACGGTAACCACCCGCACCGAAAACCGCGGGCCGCGCCGGGCCCTGCTCTCCACGAAGGCGGGGGAGGCGTTTGCCACTACGTCGGTGGCGGCGGGCGGGGCCAAAGGTAAGTTCGCCAGCATCGACATTGCCCCGCTCGAAAACGTGCAGGGGCCCTACCGCCTGCGCGGGCCCAACGGGGAGCAGTTCATCATTGTGCTGGCCAACTCCGAGCGGGTGTACCTGGACGGGCGGCTGCTGGTACGGGGCTTCGATGCCGACTACATTATTGACTACAACCAGGCCGAGCTCACGTTTTCGCCCCGCCACCTCATCACCCGCAACACCCGCATCAAGGTCGATTACGAGTACTCCGACTTCAACTACGCCCGCTCCCTGCTCCAGGCCAGCCATTACCAGCAGCTGGGCCGCCTGCAGGTGCACGCCAACTTCTACCGCGAAGCCGACAACCCCGACAACTCGCCCAACCTCACCCTGAGCGAGGGCCAGAAGGAGCTGCTGCGCCGCAGCGGCAACGTGAGTCGGGTAACGGCCCCCGGCGATACGCTGGTCAGCTACGACCGCCAACAGATTCAGTACCGCCGCGAAATTCAGACCGACCCCGCCACCCAGCAGTCGGTGAACGTGTTCGTGTACCCGCCCCTGGATACGCTGGCCCTGGTCTACAACGTGCAGTTTACCAACCTGGGGGCGGGGCAGGGCAGCTACAACCTGAGCACGGCCGATGCGGCGGCCAACGGCCGGGTGTACACCTTCGTGGGGCAGAACCGGGGCAGCTACGAGCCGGTGCGGGTGCTGCCCACGCCCCTGCAGAAACAGCTTATCACGCTGGGCACCAGCTACGCCCTCGATTCGACGGCCACCGTGTTCGTGGACCTGGCCTCCTCGGAGCTGGATCTGAACCGGTTCTCGCCCGAAAAAGCCCAGGGCCAGGCCATGCGGGTGGGCTATCTGGTCCAGGACCGCCCCCTGAACCTGCGCGCCCTGGCGGGCTACAAGTTGCGCAGCTCCCTCGATTACGAGTACACCAGCCGCCGCTTCGCGCCCATCGACCGGTACCGGGACATTGAGTTCGACCGCAACTGGAGCGTGGACAACACGCTCATCACCAACAACCAGCGGCCCCGGGAGGAGAACATTCTGAACGCCTCGGTGGGGTTGGTGAAGGACGCCGACAACGCCGTGGGCTACCGCCTGAGCCGGCGCTACCGGGCCGGGGAGGTGAGCGGCCTCCAGCACTGGGTGGATGCGGCCCGGCAGGTGGGCCGGGTGCAGCTGCGCGGCAACCTGTTCCTGCTCAACTCCACGGCCGGCCGGCGCGAGTCGCGGTGGGCGCGGGGCGAGGCCACGGCCCGCTACGTGGGCGGGGCCGTGGTGCCGGGCTACGCCTACCGCTTCGACAAAAACCGGGTGGCTCGTCCAGCCGGCGACTCCCTGACCTCGGCCAACTACTACGACGAGCACGCCCTGTTCGTGCAGAGCCGCGACACGGCCCGCATCCGCTACCGCCTCGATTACAGCTTCCGCCGCGACCAGTCGCCCAACCAGGAGCAGACGGCCCTGCGCGGGCAGGGCCGGGCCCAGACCTGGCAGGGTACCTTCAACTCCCGTCTGAGCGCCACTCAGGACCTGGCCGTGCTGGCCACCTACCGCGACCTGCTCACCCGCGACACCACCGGCCAGACCATGCCCGGCGGCGCGGCCGGCATGGTGCGGGAGCGCACCGTGCTGGGCAAGCTCGACTGGAACGCCAGCTTCCTGCAGAACGTGGTGCGCTCGGAGCTGACCTACGCCGTGGGCACGGGCCGGGAGCTGCGCCGCGACTTCGCCTACCTGGCCGTGCCCAATGGCCAGGGTACCCACTTCTGGAACGATCTGGACGGCAACGGCCGCCAGGAGAAGAACGAGTTTTTCGAGGCCCAGACCCCCGACGCCCAGTTCCGCACCCACATCAAGGTGTTTCTGCCCACCGACGACTACCTGCCCGCCTTCACCAACCGCTTCAGCTACCGGCTCACGCTCACGGCCCCGCGGGCGTGGCGCGAGGCCACCGGCTGGCGGGAGCTGGCCAGCCGCTTCTCCACCCTCACCACCGTCACGCTGGACCGCAAGAGCACCGAAAACACTCTCAACGCCCGCCTCAACCCCTTCGCCTTCCAGACCGAGGACGCGCTGCTGCTGAGCCTGAATAAGCTGCTGCGCAACACGCTCTATTTCAACCGCTCGAACCCCATTTTCGGCTCCGAATTCACGGTGCAGCAAACCCAGCAGAAGGTGCTCCTGACCCAGGGCTTCGACACCCGCAACCTGGCCAGCCAGAGCCTGCTGCTGCGCCGAACCCTGGCCCAGTCGTTTACGGGCCGCCTCACCGGCACCCGCAGCATCCGCGAAAATCAGTCGGATTACCTGGAAACCCGCAACTTCCGGGTCGAGCAGTACGAGGCGGCGCCCGAAATCAGCTACCAGCCTTCCCAGGTGTGGCGCTTCACGGCCACCTACCTCTACACCACCAAGCGCAACACGGCCGGCCCCAACGAGGACACCCGCGGCACCTTCAACGACCTGGGCTTGGAAACCCGCATCAGCCAGGTGGGCAAGCGCACGGTTTCGGCCACGGCCCGCTTCGTGCAGGTGGGCTTCGCAGGCGACCCGGCCAGCCTCGTGGGCCTGGAAATCCTGAATGCCCTGCGCCCCGGCCGCAACTACACCTGGAACCTGAACCTGGAGCAGCGCCTGAGCAACGGCCTCAACATCACCCTCGCTTACGACGGCCGCAAGCCCCAAAGTCTGAACGCCATCCACACCGGCCGCATGCAGGTGGCGGTGTTGTTTTAGGGATGCTAAAGCCTACTATCCGGAGCAGCGCGCAGGACTTGGCAAGAAGCTAATATCATTGATTAGCCTCTTGCCAAGTCCTGCACACGGCTCAGGATGACAGGCGTTTGAGTTTCACCTCAACCTACTTCGCCTCCACCAGCCGCCGCAGGTGCGGCAGCACAGCCAGCTCCGTCTGGCCGGCGGGCTGGTTCAGGGTGTCGAGCTGCCGGAGGGCGGCGGCGCGCCAGGCGGCCGAGGGCGTCTGGCCTTTTTCCAGCTGGGCGAGGCGCTCCAGGCCCAGGGCGGCGGCCGTGCTCAGTGCCGCCGAGAGCGGGGCGTACTCGGTGAGGGTGGGGGAGGCGGCCAGCAGCGGCACCAGCTGGGAGTTGTTGGCCTGCCAGCGCTGAAGCTGCTGACGCAGGGTACCCAGCAGCATGCGGGCCGCGGGCGTGGCGGGCAATCCGGTGCCGGCGGCGGTGTGGAAGTTAAGCAGCGTATCCACTTGGCAGCCGAACTCCCGGGCCACGTCCGATTCGGCGGGGGCGGCGTCCACGAGGCGGTTGAGGGGCGTGCTGGGCACGTAGGTGAAGCCCTGGAAGTGGCGCTTATACTCCTTCACGGGCTCCAGCACCCGGGCCAGGGTGCGCAGCGGGCCCACGTCGGCGGTGGGGCCGGCCAGCTGCCGCAGCAGCTGCTCGGGGGCGCGGCAGTGTTGCAGCCCCAGCCCCTCCAGCTGCCCCGAAACGGCTCCGAGGCGGCGGTACATGTCCGGTACGTTGGTCACCTCCCGGGCCGACCAGAGCCGCTCGGCCACGGCGGCGGCCCGGGGCCAGATGCGCGAATCGACCACCACGCTGTCGGCAAACTCGCTCCACATGGTGGCCTCGCCGCCCAGAATCAGGCGTTGCTGGGCCGGGGTGAGCGGGTTGTTGGCGGGCAGCGGGTCGGTGGCGTAATGGCTGGCGGCGCTCTGGTTGAGGTCGAGGTAGTAGCCATGGGAGAGGATGGCACGGTTGCCGGCCTGGGCCGCATCGTAGAGGCCCTTGCGTCCCCGCCAGCTCTGAATCACGGCATCCTGGGGCAGGCCGGGGCCCAGGATTTCGTCCCAGCCCACCATCTGCTTGCCGTATTTCGTGACCATGGCCAGCACCCGGCGGTTGAAGTAGGTTTGCAGCGCGTGCTTGTCGAGGGTCTTGCCATCCGACTTCAGCATGCCGTTGGCCTTGGCAAACGCCATAATGCGCGGATTGCCCCGCCACTGCCGCCCGTCGTTTTCGTCGCCCCCGATGTGGAAGTACGGGTCGGGAAACAAGCGGGTCATCTCCCCGAACAGCGTATCGAGCAGGGCGTAGGTGGATTCCTTGGTGGGGTCGAGGGCCACGTTGGCGGTGCGCCAGCTCTGGTAGACTGCGTAGGCCGTGTCGCCGGAGGCCAGCTGGGGATAGGCGGCCTGCCAGGCAATGGTGTGGCCGGGCACGTCGAACTCCGGCACCACCCGAATGCCCCGGGCGGCGGCGTAGCGCAGCACCTCGCGCACCTGGGCCTGGGTGTAGTACTGCCCGCTCACCTCGTGCAGGCGGGGCAGGGTGCGGCTTTCCACCCGAAACCCCTGGTCGTCGGCCAGGTGCCAGTGCAGCACGTTGAGCTTCACGGCGGCCATGCCATCGAGGTTGCGCTTGATGACGGCCACGGGCATGAAGTGCCGGGCCGCATCCATGAGCAGCCCCCGCCACGCAAAGCGCGGCTGGTCCTGAATGTCCACTTCGGGTAGAAATTGTGCTTCAAGACCGTTTTTCTTCGTGGGTAACTGGTTGGCAAGCAACTGTCGGAGCGTGGCCACGCCTCGCAGGGCTCCCAGGCTGGTAGGCGCATCAATCGTCACGCCCATAGGGGTCACGCGCAGGCTGTATTTCTCCTCGTCGAAAGCGGCCGGATTACCAGCCTTGCCGAACCGAATCGTTAAGTCGGCTGGGCCCTCCGTTACGAAACGGGTAACTACCGGGTGGCTGCCGGGTGCATATAAGCGGCTGAAAAGCAGTGCCTGCACTGTGCTGACTACCGCCGAATCGGAACGTTCTAGCCGGACGCTGAATGTTCGTTTAATAAGGTATTTTCCCGCCCCCCACCGCACCGAGGTGGGCACTGGCAGCAGATTCCGGGTATCCGTCGGAGGTGCCGGCTGGGCGAAAACCGGGTAATTCAGCAGCAAGGCAAACAGCAGCAGGAACGGACGCATAGGCAACTTCAACGCAGCAGGGTGAAGCCGCGAAGGTAGCAAGGGTCGGGCCAGGGTTCAGTTGTCGGTTGTTAGTTGTTAGTTGTTAGTTGTCAGTTGCCAGAGAAACAGAACTGTCATCCTGAGCATTCCGCGCATCAAGCGGCGACGAAGGATCTTGTCACGTCGGCACGAATCGTTAGTACGGTCGGTTCAACGTGATAAGATCCTTCGTCGCCGCTTGATGCGCGGAATGCTCAGGATGACGGTTCTTTTTCCCTGACAACCAACAACTGACAACTGGCAACTCAAATCAGTCCCCGGGCCTTGAACTCCAGGTATTTGTTGATGGTGTTGACCGTCAGGTTCTGGGGGGCGGTGAGCAGGGCGTGGATGCCGTAGCGGCTCAGTTCGCGCACAATCTGACGCTTTTCTTGGGCGAATTTCTCGGCGACGGTTTGGTTGTACACGTCCTGGGCGGTGGCGGCGGGGGGCTGCAGGTAGGCGTCGAGCTCCGTGTTTTCGAAGAATACCACCAGCAGCAGGTGGTCCTTGGCGAGGCGGCGCAGGTAGGGCAGCTGGCGCTGCATGCCGTAGAGCGTCTCGAAGTTGGTGAACAGAATCAGGAGGCTGCGCTGCCGGATCTGGTGGCGTACCGTGACGTAGAGCCGCTCGTAATCAGTTTCCAGGTACTTGGTTTTCTGCCGGTAGAGCACCTCCAGCAGCTTGCGCAACTGGCCGCTGCGCCGGTCGGCGGGCACGAGGGTGCCGGGCTGGTGCGAAAACGTGAGCAGACCGGCCTTGTCGTGCTTGAGCAGGGCAATGTTGCTGACGACCAGCGTGGCGTTGATGGCGTAATCGAGCAGGCTCAGGCCCTCGAACGGCATGCGCATCACCCGGCCCTTATCAATGAGGCAGTACACCTGCTGGGCGCGCTCGTCTTGGTAGTGGTTGACCACCAGCGCATCGGCCGCTTCGGGGGTGGTGGCACGGCGGGCAGTGGCGGCCCAGTTGATGCGGCGCGGGTCGTCGCCGGGCACGTAGGGCCGGATTTGCTCGAACTCCATGCTCTGGCCCACCCGCCGGATGCGCTTGATGCCCACCTCCGTGAGGCGGTTGCTGATGGCCAGCAACTCGTACTGGCGCATCTGCAAAAAGGACGGGTACACCGGCACCACGCGGTTTTCATCGAACCGGAACCGCCGCCGCACCAAACCCAGGGGCGAGGCCGCGTACACGTTCAGGGCCCCGAACTCGTACTCGCCCCGCCGCGTGGGCCGCAGCTGGTACTGAATTACGCGGGTTTCGCCGGGGGGCACCAGGGCCCGGAACAGCACGTCGCGGCGCTGAAATTGGTGGGGCACCTCGTCGATGGTTTCCGTGCGCACCGGGAAGCGGAAGTGATTTTCCAGGTAAATGGCCACCTCGTTTTCGGAGCCGTTGGCCAGCTTATCGCCCAGCACTCGTCGCCCGAATACGCCGCCGCCGGTGGCGTAGAGCAACCCCGCATCCAGGGCCGTGAGCAGCCCCAGCAGTCCCAGCCCCAGTTGCAGAGGCACTAGCCAGCCCGGTAGAAAAAACGCCACCACCAGCCCGGTAATGAGCAGGACCATAGCTAAGAAAAAGCGTCGGGTCAGAAAGAAGCTGCGCAAAATGGCCATGATTAGAAACTAGAGCTAGAAGCTAGTTCCCTTCCTTGGAAAGGAGGGGCTAGGGGTGGTTGATGACGGCCGGACGATACAACATAGACCGTTCCGCCAAACAATATCAGCAACGAGTCAACCACCCCAGCCGCCGCGAAGCGGCGACGTCCCCTCCTCAGCTGAGGAGAGGAGTAACAGTCTTTGCCATTTTACGCCTAACGGGGAACTTCAATCTGCTGCAGAATCTGCTTCACCACGTCATCCGGGGTGTTGCCTTCCATTTCGTGCTCCGGGGTGAGCTGGATGCGGTGGCGGAGCACCACGGGAGCCAGGTATTGAATGTCTTCGGGCGTCACGAAGTCGCGGCCGCGGAGGGCGGCCAGGGCTTTGGCGCCGTTGAGCAGGGCCAGCGAGGCCCGGGGCGAAGCACCCAGATAAAGGCCCTTGTGGGCGCGGGTCTGGCCCACGAGGCGGGCAATGTACTCGAGCAGCTTGGGCTCCACATGCTGGCACCGCACCTGTTCCCGCAGCTGCCGCAAATCCTCGGCCGATACCACGGCCTGCACCGCCTCCAGGGGCGCGCCGCCGAAGCCGGTGTGGTGGCCCCGCAGAATGGCTACTTCTTCCTCCACGGTGGGGTATCCCACGCTGAGCTTGAACAGAAACCGGTCGAGCTGGGCTTCGGGCAGGCGGTAGGTGCCTTCCTGCTCGATGGGGTTCTGGGTGGCCAGCACCACGAAGGGCGCGGGCACCGGGTAGCGGGTGCCGTCCTGGGTCACCTGCCGTTCCTCCATCACTTCAAACAGCGCCGACTGCGTTTTGGCCGGGGCCCGGTTGATTTCATCAATCAGCACCACGCTGGCGAAAATGGGGCCGGGCCGGAACTCAAACTCGCCCTTCTGGGGCCGGAACACGGAGGTGCCCAGCACGTCGGAGGGCATCAGGTCGGGGGTGAACTGGAGGCGGCTGAAGGGTACGCTCAGGGTGCGGGCCAGCAGTTTAGCGGTAAGCGTTTTGGCCACGCCCGGCACACCTTCCAGCAGCACGTGGCCGTCGGCGAACAGGGCCGTGAGCAGCAGCTCGGCCAGGTCGTGCTGGCCTACAATCACCTTGCCCAGCTCGCCCCGGATGGCCTCGGCGTAGCGGCGGAGGTGGCTCAGGTCGGTGCGCGGGGCGAAGGGGGAAGCGGCAGCTTCCGGCGGCGCGACGGAGTTGGAAGCAGTCGGTACAGAGCTGGTATTTTCCGGGAGCATGTCAGCAGTATTTTCCATCTTGAGTTCGAGTTGTAAAAGTGGTGTGGTCAGAATAGTTACATCTGGTAATTAAAATGTTTGCTGAATATTGTTTTCTACTAGCTTTATTGATGTTTGTTGGAATAGTTATAAAGAAGAAAAAGTCAATTTGGGCAGATAGTGCAATTTTAACCAGCCGTCTGCCGGAACTGATTAATGGCTTGGTTCAGCGCCACTAAATCGGCGTCCGAAACCTGGGATGCGGTGAGGGTGCGGTTGATGCGTCGCACCAACTCATCCACTGCCGGCCGGGCCACGCCCGACTTCTGGGCCAGCCGTTCCCGGGTAGCGACATCGGTCAGGTCGAGGCCGGGCTCCTGGTAGCGGGTGCGCAGGAATTCCTGGAACAGCCCGATTTTCTTTTCCGCAATGAGCGCGTGGTTGCTGCCCTGGCGGTAGAGGCCGGCCACGGTGCGCGTGAACAGCAGGGTGGTATTGGGCAAAGGCTTGATGATGGGAATGATGCGCTGCCGCCGCCGGGCCTCAAATAGCACGAACAGCACCATGCCCACCAGGGACGCCGCCAGCGCCCAGCACAGGGCCACGTGCTGCTCCAGCACCCGCAGCAACGACTGCTCGCCCAGCGGCCCCTGCTTCTGGTACTCGTCCCAGAACACCGGCCGGTCTGCGGGCAGCCCTGATAGCGCCGCGAAGGCGAAACCAGCCGTGGCGGGCCGCAGCAGCAGCAGGTTGCTGAACGCGGCCGGCGTGGTACACAGCAGCAGGCTGCCCCGGCCCACCGGTACCCGCACCAGCACGGCACGGCGGCGGGCATCCCGGGCCAGCACCGTGGCCCGGCTACCCCGGCGGGCCACGAAATACGCCGGCACCTCGGTGGCCGGCAAACGGTAAGTCCGCGGCGCCCCCACCGGCGGGTTCACCAGCGTTACCCGGGTGGTCCGGCGGCTGACGGGGCCGCGCCAGGCCCGGCGCAGGGTCAGGAGGCTGTCGAGTTCCAGGGCCGGGCGCACATCCAGATGCAGAGAATCCAGCAGGACATCGGTGATGTGCTCGGCGGCTACGCAGGCCGCGTTGCCTTGGCTCAGGTAGCGTAGCAGGGCGTCGCGGTCGAGGCGGGAGCAGTTGAAATAGTCGTTGATGAACAGGTAGGTGCCCGCATCGGGGCGCAGGGCGGGCAGGCGCAACGGTTGGGCGGTACTGTCAGGTGTCAGCTCGGCGGCGGAAAACTCCTCAGCCGCATCCAGGGTGGCATCCACGCTCAGGCCGGGCAGCAGCTGGCTGGCAATGGGCAGGCGTACGGTGCGGATGGGCTGGCCGGGAAACAGGGCTGGCAGCTGGTCGAAAAGCACGTAGGTGCCGTAGGGTATTTTGTCGCGGTTGATGAAGGTGGGCTGCCAGTTGGTGGGCTGGGGCCGGAAATACTCCACCGCCACAAAAGCCCCGAACAGGACCACCAGAGCCAGCAGAAAAGCACGAAAACGCGTCATGGAATTTAGGCTGTTCGCTGACAGCTGGTAGCCGTTAGCTTTTGTCGGGGTTGAATACGGGGCATTTTGGCGGCGCGGCGGCTACCGTTGGTGGCCTGAAAGCGGAAGTAACTTAGCAGCGTTAAAAACAGCAGCAAAACGAAAACCGACCGCCATCAGCTCACCGCGGACAGCCTACCCGAAAGATGGCGGATAAACTCCTGGCGGGCTTCGCGCAGGGCCGGGTACTGAGTGGCCGAAAGGGGCCGTTCCCCGTACCAGACGTACTCAAACTGGCGCGTCAGCTCCTGGAAGCCGGGGGCCCAGGGCGAGCCGGCCAGCTCGCGCAGGTAGTCGTGGTTGGTTTTATCGGGCTGCCAGCGGATGAGGTGGCGCTCGGTGAGGTGGCGTAGCGTGAGCAGGTAGCCCAGGCGCACGGCTAGGCGGTAGTTGCCGGCCTGCTCGGCCCGGGCCAGCTCCTCCGTAAAATCGATGCGGTGAATATCTTCGCTCAGGGTTTCGTAGGGGAGGGGCACCGCCCGGTTGCGCCGCCCGAACAGGCCCGTGACATCAAGGCGGAGCAGGCGCAGCACCACGTACCCGAAGGCGGCGGCAAACAGTGCGTACACCACGTAGCGGCCCTTGCGCTCGTAGGTCGGCCCCGAAAAAAGCTCCATCACCCAGCGTAGCAGCTCCCGCCAGAACCGCGTCCAGGCGCTGTCGGAGCTGGATCTGATTTCGGGCTCCACATACCGGAACTCGGGCCGGCGGGCCAGGGCGGCGAGGCGGCCGGCGGCCGGCCGCCGCAGCCGGACCGGCGCGGCCGTATCGGCGGGCAGGGGCACGAAGCGGGCAGCGGAACGGGCAACGGTGGTGTCGGCGGGGGGCAGCAGGGGCGGCCGGGGTAGCTGCGGCCCCGGCGCGGCCCCGGCCGGCGCCGCCAGCAGCAGCCCGATAACGGCTGCAACCGAAGCCGGCACGAAGGTGGAAAGCAGGCGGGAGCGGGTCAAAACGGGGGAGTTGTCAGGTCGGAAAGCACGCACGGGGTCGGTTAGTACTCGCCTTCGTCGTCGGGGCGCAGGCCCTGGGGTGCGGCCGCTACCACGGGCGCCCCGATGGAATCCACCAGCAGGCGGGTGCCCTCCCCGTCGCGCCGCTCCACCAGATTGAAGTACTGGAAGCTGAGGGCAATCATAATGAACGGGTAAAAGGCCAGCATGATGAGCGTCTGCAGGCCCGTGTATACGATGAGCAGCACCCTGGCCAGCGGCCCCATTTCCAGCGTTTCGCCCTTCATCAGACTCGCAAACGGCAGCCCTACGACCGAAAGGCCCGCAATGGCCAGCAGCATGATCACGTACATGATGAGCGTGATAATGACCAGCAGCCCGAAAGTAGACCACCACTTGCCCTTGATCAGCTGGAAGCAGCGCCCGATGCTGCCGAAGAAGCCGCGCCGCTCCCGCAGCCACACGATGAAGTACAGGCTCAGGGTCACCGTCACGTAAAACATGAACACGTACAGGAGCAGAATGAGCGGGAAAATAATCCAGGGCGACTTTAATATTGCTCCCGCCATGACCAATACGCCGCCAACGGCGGCCGTGGCCAGGATGATCAGTAGGCCTAGCCCGATAAAGGAGCCCACCATACCCAGAAACCGGGCTTTCACCACCTCCCACACCTGGCCGGGCGTTACCGGATCATCGGTGGTACGGTCGGCCTGTAGCACCACGTAGCCATACATTACCAGGTGCAGCACGGCAAAGAGCAGCAGGCCCGAGAGCATCGTAATCCAGAGGCCGGCGGAGGTGAACACTTCGGGCAGCACGCCGGCGGGCATGCCGGCGCGCGCCTGCCGGGCCATGGTTCCGAAGGAGGCGAACAGCTGGCTTTGCATCAGGCCGCTGCCGATACCGGTGAGCAGGGCCAGCGGGAGCACCAGCACCACCATCACCCGCAGCAGGGGCGTGGCGTGGGCCCGGATAAAATCAAAGGTCGCCTCCATCTTCTGGCTGAAATCCCGGCGGCGCAGGAAATCGGTGGGGCGGTTAAAAGCAAGGTGACGCATGTGGTTATGTTGGCTGTTAACAGTTAGCTGATGGCTGTTCGCTGTTGACTGTTGGCCGTCAGAATTTTTTGTTCGGTAGGAGGTGCGGAGATGGAATGGTCGGCTTTTTTTGATTTGATAGGTATGACAGTCAACGATTTTCGTTCCTTCAGCTAACAGCTAACAGCTTTTCTAGAAAGCCACCAGGGGTAGGCTACAAAGTAGCCCAGAATAAAAGCGGCCGACAGACCGATGATGCTCAGGCTGGCCGCCGGGGGCATTTCGGTGTGGCGGGTCACGAAGCCCTCCAGGAAGCCCGCTACCACGAACACCGGCACCAGCCCCAACACCAGCTTCATCCCGGCCCGGGCGCCGTGGCGCAGGGAGTCGCGGCGGGAGTAGGTGCCGGGAAAGAGCAGGCTCCGGGCCATCACCCAGCCGGCCCCGCCAGCCAGCACAATGGCCGAAATTTCGAGGGTGCCGTGAATCCAGATGGTGAGCACGGAGGGCAGCAGCACGCCTTTCTGGTAGAAAAACCACTGAAAAGCGCCCAGCATCACGCCGTTGCGAAACAGCATGAACAGCGTAACCAGCCCGCCCGTGATGCCGCCGGCAAAGGCATAGAGCGACACTTTCACGTTGTTGAACGTGATGCGCAGAAACATCTCGCTCTCCTCCTTCCCCTTATACACGGCCATCGGGTCGCCCTTCTGGATGTTGGCCAGGGTCTGGTTCACGTACTCGTCGCCCATTACCACGCGCACAAAGGCGTCGTCGTAGGCGGCCGAGAGGGCCCCGATGCCCACGCACACCAGGAAAAACACCAGCGAAGCCAGCAGCGGGCGGTGGTGCCGGGCTACCAGCAGGGGCAACTCGCGCAGCCAGAAGTCCAGGAAGCGGCCGGGGGGCTGGGTTTTGTTTTTGTAGAGGGCCTGGTGTAGCTTGCCCGTCAGGCCGTTCAAATAAGCCGTGGTGGCCGAGTCCGGGTAGAAGGTCCGGGCGTAGGATAAGTCATCGGTCAGCTCCACGTAGCGCCGGGCCAGCTCCTCGGGGCCCGCGGCGGGCTGCTGCTCGTAGTGCTGCCACCGGGCTTCGTTGAGGCGTAAAAATACTGTTTCGCGCATAGCTGACACTGCCTATCCTATCGTTCGGCCGGATAATATAGGACGAATAATCCGGCTCGCCGGGCTAAATATACAGGTTTCCCGTGGGCCGCACCCGGCCCTTTTTTCAGGTTCTTTATGAGTACGATTCGCGTGCAGACCACCCAGAACGTGGTGCTGGAATACGAGGCCGCCAGCGTGGGCGACCGGGTGCTGGCCCAGCTGCTCGATTTGCTGGTCATGGCGCTCTGGGCCATCGGAATAACCTTTGTTATTGAAAAAGCCAGCGGCCTTGTCAGCCAGAGCGTGCTTCAGTACCTGCTGGTAACCGGGCCGCTGCTGGTTTACCATCCCGTGTGCGAAATCTTCTTTAATGGCCAGAGCCTGGGCAAGCAGGTGCGCAAAATCAAAGTCACCCGCCTCGACGGCACCCGGCCCGGCCCCGGCGACTACCTGCTGCGCTGGCTGATCGGGCTCCTCGAAATCGGGCTTACGCTGGGCTCGGTGGCGCTGGTGGCCACGCTCTTCAACGGCCGGGGCCAGCGCCTCGGCGATTTGGCCGCCGGTACTGCCGTGGTGAGCCTGCAACCCCGCGGCCCCGGCGTGCAGGCACTCACGGCCAACGTGCAGGTGCCGGCCGGCTACCAGCCGGTTTTTCCGCAGGCCCGCCACCTCTCCGACCACGACGCGGCCCTGATCCGCCGCCTCTTCCAGCAGGCCGCCAAACAGGACGATTACCTGTTGCTCAACGAGCTGGCCATGAAAGTGAAAGCCGTCACCGACATCCGCACCGACCTGCGCGACGAGCCCTTCATCCGCACCATCCTGCGCGACCACGCCTACTTCGCCGCCCAGGAAAGCCCCCACGGCTAGCCACGGTAAATGAGTGAATCGGTAAATGAGTGAATGAGTGAAGTGGTGAATGAGGGAGCCGTGCTTACGGTGCGGCCCGGTTAGCATCCACGAAAAAGCCCCTGAAATCCGAATGGACTTCAGGGGCTTTGCTGTAAAGGTGCCCCAGCTTGACTCGCCGGGCCACTCATTCACTCATTCACCACTATTGCACCAGTACGCGCTGCACACCGGCCGACTGGCCATCGACCAGCAGGCGCAGGAAGTACACGCCGGCCCGGTGGCTGGCGGCGCTCCAGGGCAGGGTGTGGGGACCAGCCGGGAGCGAGCCAGCGGATACCTGCTCCACGGTCCGGCCCAGGGCGTCGGTCAGAATCAGCTGAGCGGCACCGGCCCGGGGCAGGCGGAAGCTCACCTGGGCGCTGCTGGTAACGGGGTTGGGGAACAGTGCGAAGCCCGTGGCCACGGTCTGGTTGCGGGTGCCGGTGGTTACGCCGGCGGCCCCGGCAATGGCCAGGTCGCGCACCGCAATGCCGTTGCCGATGAGCACGGGGGCCGTGGCCGCGCCGGTAGTCAGGTTCAGGGCGTAGAGGCTGGAGCTGGTCGAGGAGCCGGTGGCCGCTACCAGGTAGGCCGTGTTCACGCCCTCGCCGGTGCTGTAAATGTCCATGTCCACGTTGGGGCCGGCCGTTACCGTGATGCCCGAAGCACCGATGGTCCTGAGCGTGCCGTCGTTGGCGGGCACCTGGTTGGCCAGAATGTTCAGCGCCTCATCGTAGGCAAACAGGGCCGTGGTGCGGGTCGTGCCAGCCGGGCCGGGGTAGCTGTTGGTATAGGCCACCGAGCCAATGGCCGGTGTAGCGGCGGCATTTACGTCGCCGGCCAGGTAGGTGAGCGTGCCATCCACGGTGGGGGCGGCGGTGCCGTCGTTAGGGTTGAGGCGGAAGTTGGCGCGGTTCACGCCCTCTACCCGGATACGGTCTACGGTGGGGTTGAAATCGAAGGCCACGCTGCCCGTGCCCAGGGGCAAATCCAGGCTGTTGCTGATGCTGGTGGCCGCGCCGGTGACGGCGTTGAGGGTGTACACCTGCCCGGTCTGGGTAGTCGCGTTATACCCCAGGGCGTAGAGGGCATTGTTGAGCGGACGCACATCCATACCCACCAGCGTCTGGCCGGCCGTGACGCCCGTAACACCTACCGAGGTGCGGATGGCGCCGGGAGAGTCCGTGTCGAAGGTAAGCAGGTTGCCTCCGGCCAGGGCATACGCCAGATTGCCGGTAATGGCGGGCAAGGTGGCCGGCCGCATAATCTGCACGGCAATATCCGTGACGGCTACAATAGGACCGGTGCCCACGCCACCCACGGCCGTGGCGGTGCCAGTAGACAGATCCAGCGTGTAGAAAGTGGTGGTAGCGCCCGTCAGGCCCGTTACGGTAGCCACCGACATATAGGCCGTTTGACCGTTAGTAGCCGGATCGGTGTAAATATCCAGATCGGAGAGTTGCCCGGCGCCATTCACGGCCACGCCCAGCGGGCCTACCGTGTTCAGGATGCCGTCGTTGGGCGGGTTCTGAGTTACGAGGCGGCTGTTGGCCTCATCCAGGTTGTAGAGCGTGGTGCCGGTAGTGCCAATGTAGCTGTTGGTGTAGGCCGAGGAGCCAACGCCGGGCGTGGCGGCGGCATTGGCGTCGCCGGAAGCATAGGTCAGCGTGCCGTCGGTGAAGGCCAACGCGCCATTGTTCGGGTTCAGGCGGAAATTGGCACGGTTGCCGGCCGTCACCCGAATCCGGTCCACGGTGGGGTTGAAATCGAACCCGATACGGTTCAGGTCGGAACCCAGATCGAGGGTAAGGGCCGTGCCAATGGGCGCCGCCAGGCCGGTCGTACGGTTGATGGTGTAGAGTTGCGCCTGGGTGCCAGTGGTGGCGTAACCCAGCCCGAACAGCTCCCCGGTATTCGGCCGGAAGTCAATGCCAACGATGGTCTGGCCTGCCGCAACGCCCGTAATGGGCACATTCAGGGTGAATGTACCCGGCGTGGCCGCCTCGAACGATACGAGGTTGGTGGAAAGGGTGGTAGTGATGGACAGGCCGTAAACTGTTTGGGCCGAAGCCGCGATGGGAGTTGCCAGCAGGGCCAGAGCGCCGAGCAGAAGGCCACCGCGCCGGGATGTCATCCGACGAGTATTAGATGTTTGCATGAGCGGGTAAAGGTTGGTGAATGGAATGATGGATAAAATGATGAAATGAGTGGGAACTTTTTCACGTACGCACAAACCAAGGCTGGTGGGTTCAGCAAACGGATTAATTAATTCCATTTTAATCCAGAAACCCGCTAAGGCCACTTTTTGCCCGCCAATAGCCCGAATATTACTGCCCGCTACTAACCGCAAAACGGCCTGTCAATTGCTTGACAGGCCGTAGAAAGCCAGGATGGCGTGCTTGCCCAATAGGGCAGCCAGCGCTAGGCCATCGGGATGGAGGCCCGGCGGCCGGTTTTGGGGGCCCGCTCCTCGCCCTGGCTCAGCAGCTCGTCGTCGCGCTCGGTTTTCTTCACCCAGCTTACCGAGTACAGATCCTTGCGCCGGTCGCGCAGGTTGCGTACGGCCCCGCTGGTGTTCAGGTCCTTGAGCAGGTCCAGGTTGAGGTCGGCAATGAGGGTCATTTCCGTGTTCGGGGTGGCCTCGGCCACGATGGCATCGTGAGGAAAGGCGAAGTCGGAGGGACTGAACACGGCCGACTGCGAGTACTGGATGTCCATGTTCTCGACGCGGGGCAGGTTGCCCACCGAGCCGGTGATGGCCACGTAGCACTCGTTTTCAATGGCCCGGGCCTGGGCGCAGAGACGCACGCGCTGGTAGGCGTTCTTGGTATCGGTCCAGAAGGGCACGAACAGGATTTTCATGCCTTCATCCGACAGCATCCGGCTCAGCTCGGGGAACTCCACGTCGTAGCAGATCAGAATGCCGATTTTGCCGAAGTCGGTATCGAAGCAACGGAGCTGGCTGCCCCCGCGCATGCCCCAGTAGCTGGCCTCGTCGGGGGTTACGTGCAGCTTATACTGCTCGTCCACGGTGCCGTCGCGGCGGCAGAGGTAGCTCACGTTGTAGAGCTTGCCCTCCTCGTAGAGCGGCATGGAGCCGGCTATTACGTTGATGTTGTAGCTCACGGCCAGCTCCATCATCTTCACCTTGATGGGCTCGGTGAAGGCCGACATCGAGCGGATGGCCACCGAGGGCGACTCCTCGTTGGTGAGGGCCATCATGGGGGCGTTGAAGAACTCGGGGAACAGCACGCAGTCGGCCTTGTAGCCCGAGACGGTGTCCACGAAGAACTCCATCTGCTGAAAGAAATCCTCCAGATCCTTGGTGGCGCGCATCTGCCACTGCACAATCCCGATGCGGGCGTTGGACTTCTGGTTGCCGATGAGTTTATCGGTTTCCTCGTCGTAGTACACGTTAATCCACTCCAGCAGGGTGGCGTAGGCCTTGCTCTCGGAGTCGTAGGGCAAATAGCCGCGGATAATTTTGCGGACGTAGAAGTCGTTGGCCAGCTGGAAGGTGAGGATGGGGTCGGTGAGCTCCTTATTGCGCACCATCTCCACGTACTTGGCGGGCGTCATCTCGTTGGCGTAGGCGCTGTAGCCGGGAATACGGCCCCCGGCCACCATGGCGCGCAGGTTCAGATTTTCGCAGAGCTCCTTGCGGGCATCGTAGAGGCGGCGGCCCAGACGCAGCGAGCGGTACTCGGGGTCCACGAACACATCAACGCCGTAGAGCGTGTCGCCGTCGGCGTCGTGGGTGTCGAACTTGCCGTTGCCCGTGATTTTGGCGTAGTTGTGCTTGTCGCCGAACTTGCTGTACTCCACGATGATGGCCAGGGCGGCGGCCACAATTTTGCCGTTGTCCTCGATGCAGATCTGGCCCTCGGGGAATTTGCGGATCAGGGCGTTGTACTCATCCTGGGCCCAGGAGCCTTCCATGTTGGAGTACACCTTGTCCATGATGGTTTTCACTTCCTTGAAATCGGCGCGGCGCAGGGTCCGCAGCACCAGCTTGTGGGCTTCCGGAACCGGCGTGGTGGTCAGCTCCGGGTGGGCCGGCATGCCGGGCAGGGTATTCTTTTTGGCGGCCTTGCCGCCGGTTTTTCCGTGTGAACTTGCAGGCATATACTCGGGGAAATGATGTCGTCAGAAAGCACGTAAAGGTACCACTCCCGCAGCAGGGGTACCGGGTTAGTACGGGAAGCCCAACAGTTTTGATGGGAAAAAAGGTCGGACAGCCCCGGCAAAACAGTCGTCAGCGGCCGGCTCGCCGCGGCCGGAGTAGCCTGTTGTTCCCAACCGTAAGCACGTCTGACCGCCTGTGGCGACAGTGCAATGCCGCCGGCTGGCAGAAGGCCCCGGCAGCTGGAGTGCGGACCAGAAAAGGATGCAGTTGATCGAATCAGAACAGATGACTGGTTCAAGCACGCGCAGCATTCGGCTTGTGAAAGCCGGCTTCCGGCGCACGTTGGCAGACGGCATCCGGGCGGATGGGTGTACCTTGCCGCATGCTACCGCCGTCCGACCGTCGTCTGCAAACCCTGGCTGCCGTGTTGCAGGCCCCCGAAACATTCCCGGCCACGGCCTGGCTCTGCGCGCCGCCCGCCCTTATCCCCTGGCAGCCCGAAAGTCCCGCCGCCGTCTTGCTCACGGCTGTCCCCGGCCAGCGGGTGCCCTGTCCGCCGGGGCTGGTGCGCACCCTGTTCATGGATGAGGTGCAGCTGCTCATCAGCCGCCTGCTGCTGCAGGTGCCCGGTGCTACGGCGGCGCTGCGCGTGCAGGTGCTGCACCGCTACAAGTACCACGACGAATTCCCGGCCCTCACCAGCCAGCCCGACGAGCTGGCCCTGCACCTGGCCGGGGCCGTGCGCGCCGGTTCCCTGCCCGCCCACCAGGCCCTGGCCCATTTTCGCCGCTATTTCTCCCACTTCACCCTCGAAGCCGCCCGCCACATCCTGACCCAGGCCATGCTGCGGATGTAGAACCAAGATACTAGAACTTAGAGCTTAGAACTGTTCTTTTTCGCCACTTGGCAGGATAAGCAGAACGTTTCTAAGCTCTAAGTTCTAGTATCTAGGCTCTCGGAGCCAAGCTCTAAAGAACCATCTCTGGTACCTCGCCTGCGGGGATGACGAGCTTGCCGGCGGTGGCGGCTTTGATTTGCTCCACCGTCACGCCGGGCGCCCGCTCCCGGAGCACGAAGCCGTCGGACGTCACGTCGAGGACGGCCATTTCGGTCACGATTTTCTTCACGCAGCGCAGGCCCGTGATGGGCAGGGTGCAGGCGGGTAACAGCTTGCTGCTGCCGTCGCGGGCCACGTGCTGCATGGCCACGATGATGTTCTTGGCCGAGGCCACCAGGTCCATGGCGCCGCCCATGCCCTTCACCATTTTGCCCGGGATTTTCCAGTTGGCAATGTCGCCGTTTTCTGATACCTCCATGGCCCCCAGAATGGTCAGGTCCACGTGTTCGCCCCGGATCATACCGAACGAATCGGCGGAGCTGAAGAGGCTGGAGCCGGGCAGGGTGGTCACCGTCTGCTTGCCGGCGTTGATGAGGTCGGCATCCACTTCGGCGTCGGTGGGGAAGGGGCCCATGCCCAGCAGCCCGTTTTCGCTTTGCAGCTCCACGTTGATGCCGTCAGGAATGTAGTTGGCCACCAGCGTCGGGATGCCGATGCCGAGGTTGACGTAGGAGTTGTTCTGAACTTCCTGCGCAATGCGTTTCGCAATGCCGTGTTTGTCTAACATGGAGTGATGAGGTGAGTGGTGATGAAGTGATGAGGTTAGAAAGGACATTGGGGAAAGTGGAGGGCCGGCTGACAGCCTCACCTCCTTTCCCTTCATCACCTCATTATCCCTGCCGAACCGTCCGCTGCTCGATGCGCTTCTCGTAGTTCTGGCCCTCGAAAATGCGCTGCACGAAAATGCCGGGCGTGTGAATCTGGTTGGGGTCCAGCTCGCCGGCGGGCACCAGCTCTTCCACTTCGGCCACCGTGATTTTACCGGCCGTGGCCATCATGGGGTTGAAGTTGCGGGCCGTGCCCTTAAAAATGAGGTTGCCGGCCGTGTCGCCCTTCCAGGCTTTCACAAAGGCGAAATCAGCGTGCAGGGCGGTTTCGAGCAGGTACATCTTGCCGTTGAACTCCCGGCTTTCCTTGCCTTCGCCCACTTCCGTGCCGTAGCCGGCGGGCGTGTAAAAGGCCGGAATGCCCGCGCCGCCGGCCCGGCACCGCTCGGCCAGGGTGCCCTGCGGAATCAGCTCCACTTCCAGCTCGCCGGCCAACAGCTGGCGCTCGAACTCGGCGTTTTCGCCCACGTAGCTGGAAATCATCTTGCGCACCTGCCGGGTCTGGAGCAGCAGGCCAATACCGAAATCATCGACACCGGCGTTGTTGCTGATGCAGGTGAGCCCCGTCACGCCCCGGCGCAGAATTTCCTGGATGGCGTTTTCCGGAATGCCGCACAGGCCGAAGCCGCCCAGCATCAGCGTCATACCATCGGTAAGGCCTTCGAGGGCCGCCTCGGGGCCGCTTACTACTTTGTTAATCATAGAACGAATGGGTGGGTTTGGAAACGGCAAGGTAGCATTTCCCGCAAAGGCGCGCGGCGGCGTAAGCCGGGGCTGCCAAGAAGAACAGCCCCCTTTTTCCACTGCGGTCCTGCGCGCAATTCTCCGCGCACCGCTGCGGGAAACACCTAAAGCGCCGCCCGCGCCGCCTCGGCATCCCGGGCCAACTGCGCTTTCAGCTCGTCGAGGCCGCTGAACTTCTGCTCGTCGCGGAGGCGGGCCACGAACTCCACGGTCAGGGACTGGGTATACAGGTCGCCCTCGAAGCCGAGCAGGTGGGCCTCCACGGTCTGGGCCAGGTTGCCGGCCACGGTGGGGCGCACCCCGATGTTGAGCATGGCCGGCCAGGTGGCGCCGGTGGCCGTGGTGACGCGCACGGCGTACACGCCCCGGGCCGGCACCAGCTTCAGGTCCTCGGCCCCGTGCAGGTTGGCCGTGGGCCACCCGATGGTGCGGCCCAGCTGCCGGCCCTGCACCACGGTGCCCGTGAAGGGGTAGGCGTAGCCCAGGTAGCGGTTGGCGGTTGCCACGTCGCCGGCTTCCAGGGCCCGGCGGATGCGGGTGCTGCTCACGCCCACCGCGTCCACGTCTTCGCGCGGAATTTCCTCCACGCTCATGCCGTAGCGGCCGGAGTGCTCGCGCAGGTAGTCGAAGCCGCCCTCCCGGTTGCGGCCGAAGCGGTGGTCGTAGCCGATGACAAGCTTGGCGGTGCCCACGGTATCGAGCAGGATGCGCTGAATAAACTCCTCCGACGACCAGGCCGCGAATTCGCGGGTAAAGGGAATCACCAGCAGGTAGTCCACCCCGAATTCGGCCAGCTTGGCGGCGCGCTCCTCCAGGGTGTTGAGCAGGTAGAGGTCGAGGGGCTCGGGGTGGGAGGGGGGCGGGGCCAGCACCAGGCGCGGGTGGGGCCAGTAGGTAATTACCACCGACGGCCCGCCGCTGCTGCGGGCCACTTCCCGCAGGCGGGCCAGAATCTGCTGGTGCCCCACGTGCACGCCGTCAAACGTGCCGCTCGTTACCACGGCGTTACCGAGGTAGGGAAAGGCGGCCGGGTCGTGAATAACTTGCATACTTGAGCTACTAGCTTCCAGCTGTTAGCTGTTGGCCTCCGTTCTGACTATGAGTACTTGGGGCGAAGATTGGCGCGCGTGATGGAATGCCGTATGCAAATCACCGGGCAACGCGGGCTGCTGCTGCAAGGTTACGAATTTTCGGAACCGGAATCCGGCGGGGGCGGGGCGGCGTGGGTGGCGTTGAAGTACTCCAGGCCGGCGCGGCGCTCGGGTTGCCGCTCCCGGCGGGGGCGGGGCGGGCGGCTGGGGTCGGCGGGGGGGCGGGGCGGGGCCAGGGCCTGAATCTGGTCCAGGGTAAGGGCCTCGGCCAGGGCGTACTCCCCGATGCGGGTGCGCACCAGCTTGGTCAGGTGGGCGCCGCAGTCCAGGGCCAGGCCCAGGTCGCGGGCCAGGCTGCGGATGTAGGTGCCCTTGGAGCAGGTCACGCGGAAATCTACCTCGGGCAGCTCGATGCGGGTCAGCTCGAACGTCTCGATAGTTACCTGCTTGCTCTTGATAACAGCTTCCTCGCCCCGGCGGGCCACTTCATAGGCCCGCTCCCCGTTCACCTTCACGGCCGAAAACAGCGGGGGCGTCTGGGTGATTTCGCCCACGAACTGGGCCACGGCCGCCCGGATGGCCTCCTCGGTCAGGTGCTGATAGGGCCGCTCCTGGTCCATGGGCGTTTCCAGGTCGAAGCTGGGCGTGGTCTGGCCGAGGCGGAAGGTGCCGGTGTACTCCTTCTGCTGGGCCTGAATCAGGTCAATCTGCTTGGTTTTCTTGCCGGTGCACAGGATCAGCAGGCCGGTAGCCAGCGGGTCGAGGGTGCCGGCGTGGCCGATTTTCCGGATCCGCAGCGCGTTCTTCACCTTGCGCACCACGTCGAACGACGACCACGTCAGGGGCTTGTCCAGCAGCAGCACTTCGCCGGCCTCGAAATCAAAATCACTCAGGTTCAACTCACTCATAGCAACTGCAAATCAATGCCCAGACCGATCATCACGAGCAGAATCCCGCCCACGATAACGCGGTAAATCCCGAAGGCCTGGAACCCGAACTTGGTCACAAAGCCAATAAACAGCCGGATGGCCAGCAGGGCCACCACGAAGGCCACCACGTTGCCGAACAGAATCAGCTTGACGTCGGCGGCGCTGAGGCGGCCGCCGTCCTGGTAAAAGTCGAGCAGGTCCTTGGCGGCGGCGGCGGCCATAGTGGGCATGGCCAGGAAAAACGCGAATTCAGCGGCGGCCTTGCGGGTGAGCTTCTGGGTGAGGCCACCGATGATGGTGGCCGCCGAGCGGCTCACGCCCGGCACCACGGCCAGACACTGAAATACCCCAATCACGAAGGCCTGGCGGAAGCTGGGCGTGGTAGTGGGGCGGCCCGCATCGGTCGTTTCCTGCGGAAACCACTTATCCACGAACATGAGCACCAGGCCGCCCAGCAGCAGCATCAGGCCCACCACCGTCACCGATTCGAGCAGGATGTCGATGTACTTCTTGAGCGTGAGACCCACCACCACCACCGGCAGAAAGGCTACCAGCAGCTTGAGGTAGAAATCGAAGCTTTGCAGAAACCGCCGCCAGTACACCACCAGCACCGACAGAATGGCGCCGAGCTGAATCACGACCAGGTAGAGCTTGGTGAAGGCAGTGGCCGGAATGCCCAGCAGGGCGGAGGCGATAATCATGTGGCCGGTGCTGGAAACGGGCAGGAACTCGGTGAGGCCTTCCACAATAGCCAGCAGCAGCGCTTGCCAATAAGTCATTTATGAGGTCTTGGATGGTTGGGCCCCGGAAACTGGGACGCCGGCGAAAGAACGCCCGTCATCCGGCGCTAGAGCAGGGCCTGATCCCGCTCGACCGAATCGTGAAAACGAGGTCGCTCCAACGGGATCAGGCCCTGCACCAGCGCCGGATGACAGATGAACAAGTGGGTTAGCGCTTGTAAGTAGGGGAGGTAAAGGTCGGCGAGGGGCCGACGGGGGGCACCGGCTGCGAGGGTACGGTGTTAACGGTAGCCGCGTCGCGGGCCACGGGCGCGGCCGGGCCGGAGCGGGCCATAATGGCCCAGAACTCGATGCCGAAGCCGATGGCCAGCAGAATCGGACCCAGGGTAATGCCCAGGAATCCTTCGCCGTACTGGGTCGGGTCGAGGGTCATGGTAATGAAGCCGGCCGCCAGTACGGCCAGCCCGATAAACATCAGGCGGTAGTTACGCGGCCCGAAGGCGAAGCGGGGAGTAGTCGGTTCCATGGGGGCAAAGGTAGGGGTCTTGGAACAAGCCGCCGCACATATTCAACCAATGCGGGTTTGCAGGCCATGAGCGGAGGGTCCGGGTTGATGAGGGTGGGGGACTGGGTTGATGGTACGTCATCCTGAGCGGAGCGAAGGACCTTATCATGTGAGCACAGGTTGTTATCACGGCTGTTTCAACGTGATAAGGTCCTTCGCTCCGCTCAGGATGACGTACCATCAACCCAGTCCCCCGGTCCCTCAGCAACTCAGTCTCCCTCAATACAACTCATCCAGCGACATGCCGCTGTACTTGCGCACGGCCCGCCAGGAGCTGAGGAAGCCGATGCCCGTGCCCAGGGCCACCAGCAGCACGGCCAGGGCCGCAAACAGCCGGTCGTCTTCGAGCAGGCGCAGCTCCGCGAGCTGCAGGTAGGCGTACTGCAGCAAAGCCGCCAGCAGCAAACTGGCCAGCAGCCCGCTGGCCAGGCCCTGCCACATGGCCCGCCGCAAAAACGGCCACTGAATAAAGCCCGGCGTGGCGCCCACCAGCTGCATGCTCCGGATCAGGAAGCGTTGGGAAAACAGGGCCAGCTTGATGGTATTGTTGATGAGCACCACCACCACAAACGTGAGAATGGCGGCAAACCCGATGAGCACCAGGCTCACGTTGCGCAGGTTTTTGTTGACGGAAGTAATCAGGCTTTCCACGTACTCTACCTCGAACACGCCCGGTTCCTGGCTCAGCTCCTGCCGGATGCGGGCCAGGTTTTTGGTATCGGCGTAATCGGCGCTGAGGTTGAGCAGGTAGGCATCGCGCAGGGGGTTGTCGCCCAGAAACTGCTGGAAGTCCTCGCCCGTCTGGTCGATGAGCTGGCGGGCGCCTTCCTCCTTGGAAAGGAAACGCACCTGGGGCTCCCCGTTTTTGCGGGCCACGTAGGGCTTGCGGCCCAGGTCCTGCTGAAGGCGCAGCAGCTGGGTTTCGGGCAGGTTGCGCTCCAGGTAGACCTGCATTTCCAGGTTTTCCTTCACCAGCGTCGATACCTTGTGGGCATGAATCAGCAGCAGCCCGAACAAGCCAATTACCAGCAGGGCCAGCGTAATGCTGAACACCACCATCAGGTGCGGGTAACTACCGAGCTTTTTCTTGCGGGTGGGTTGCTTCATTTTCAGTGAATGAGTGAATAAGTGAAGTGGTGCATGAGCGACTCGGGGCGTGAGCGAAGGGAGGGGTTTCGTTACCCATGCACTCATTCACCGGGTCCCTCATCCTGCCACTTACAGTACGGTTCTTGGGTCGTCGTCGATTTCCAGCTCGCGGGCTTTGCGGGCGTTCTGGTCGCGGCGGCTCAGGCGTTTGCGGGCGAACAGCTCCCGAAAGGTGTCAAACTGCTCGGTGTGCAGCAACGACAGGCCGGCCCGGGCCTGGTTGACCTGGCTCAGACCGGCGCTGAAGTCGCGCGGGGTGGTTTCGTAGCGCAGCTTGGCCCGGAACTTCCCGTCGGGGCGCAGGTAGTACTCCAGGCTCAGGTCGCCGATGACTGACGTCTGGGCCGAGGCCAGGGGCGTACCCGCGTTGTTGCCGGCATTGGCGTTGCCGAAGCTGCCGTCGCGGGTGATGCGCAGGCGGCCGTTGAGAAAAGAGTAGCTCAGGCGCAGCTGCAGGGCGGCCAGGTCTTCGGCCGTGAGGCCGTTAATGTTGAAGCTGATTTCCAGGTTGGGGTCAATCTGGGAGGTGAGCAGGCCCAGCTGGGTGCTCAGAATCTGGCCCAGGCTATTGCCCAGGGCATTGTTGCCGCCCTCCAGGCGCGTGACGGCCAACGAGCCCACCGGCGTCAGCTGCCGGAATACCACCAGGCTGAACACCTGCCGGTTAAGCTCCTGCTCATCGTTGCGGATGGCCGACAGAAAGGGCGCCAGGTCGCCTTCCAGGGAAGACGGGATATCGTTGAATTCGAGGTTGAGCTTGATGATGGGCTGCAGCAGCGGGCCGGTCAGGTTCATGACGGCCGTCACGGGCACTACCGCCCCCGTGCCGTTCGTGTTGCTGGTGTTGAACAGCACCGGGGCCACGCTGGTGCGCTGGGTGTAAGTGGCCGTCACGTTCATCTCGCCGGCCAGCGGGTCGCCGTTCCAGGCAATAGTGCCGCCCGGGCGCACCACAAATTCCTTGTTTACCAGACCCTGGAGGGTGAAGTTGTAGGCCCCGCGCACAATTTCCACCTGCCCGTACATGTTGAAGTCGCCGCGGGTATCAATGTTGAGGCGCAGTTGCCCGGCGGCCGTACCCCGGATGATGTCGCCGGTGCTTTCATCGAGTAGCAGCTCCACGTAAGCATCGGGCGTGATGTCGAGGTTCATGTTCAGGCGAATGCCCGAGAGGTCGGTGCTGCCCCTGGTAACCGGGCCCTGGGCCGCCAGCGCCGCCCGGGCCGAGTCGGAGAGGTTGCGGTTCACAAACTTGATGTAGCTGGCCTGCTCGGCCTTGGCTGCATTATCGAAGGGCAAGGAGACCCGGGTGCCGGCCTCGCTGCGGGCCGTCACGTTCACGAACAGGTTGTCGGCCGGGCCGCGCACCAGGGCCGTGCCCGTGGCGTAGGCCTGCCCGAAGTACAGGTCGTTGTCTTTGCGGGTGGTATTGAGCACCTGCAGCTTGCGGAAGGAGGCGTTCAGGTCCAGGCGCATATCCTGAAAGCCCCGCTCGTAAATGTTGCCGTTGATGGTGCCCACGTTGCCCTGCACATCACGCACGGTGATGTTCTGCAGGGCAATGCGGTCTTCCAGAAACCGGATACGGTCGGAGAACGTGTAGGTGGTGCCCAGGTAAATGAAGGTCATCCGGCCGTCGGTCACGTCGATGTTGCCCGTGAGCACGGGGGCGCTGAAGCGGCCCCCGAGGCGCAGGGTGCCCACGCCGGTGCCGCTGATGTCCTTGAACAAACTGCTCAGGAAAGGCTGGGCCAGCCTGACGGGGGCCTGCTCGAGCACGCCGGTCAGGTTGAGCTGCTGGGTTTGGGAGCCGGGCGCGAGGTAGCCCGTCACGGCCAGCACCCGCCGCGCCTCCCGCTCCACCTCCAGGTTCACGCCCAGCCGGTCGGTGGCGTTGTCCCAGTCGCCGCGGCCCTGCACGTTGCCGATGAGCACGTCGTCCATCTGCAGGGAGTCGACCCGCAGCGTGGAGTTGATGACCAGCGGCCCGAACACCCCGCTGATGGTGCCCAGGGCGTTGACCCGGCCCGCGAACTGCTGCCCGCCGGTGAGGCCGTTGAGGGTGGCCAGCTCGAAATCCTTGACCGTCAGGGCCAGGGGCTTGTTGGCATCTTCCGACAGGAAGCCCTGGGCGCTAATGCTCTGGTTGCCGTTGCTGAGCGTCACGTTCTGGAAGTCGAACTCCCGGCCCCCGCCCGAAATCACGAGGGAGTTATCGGGCGCAATCGTCCAGTTCTTGCCCAGCAAGTTCACGCCCGACTGCCGGAAGGTGATTTTCACGGCGTTATCGAGGAAGGCCAGGGCCCCGTTGATCTGGGCCTTGTTGGTGGTGCCGGTTTGGGCCAGGGAGGTGGAAAAGTTGATTTTCTCCTGGTCCCAGACGCCTTCCACGTAGAAGTTCTCGGTGGCGCCCAGCCCCGGCACCCGCTGCCGCTCCGAGGTCACGCTGGCCTGGGCCAGCACCTCGGGCTGGTAGGGCAGCTTGGAGGTCACCAAATCAAACTCGCTGCCCTGCAGGCGCAGGCTGTCGTAGCGCAGATCGGCCACCTGCCCGCCCAACTGGAAAATGGAGGTCTGCCCGTTGCGGAAGGAGCCCTCGATGCGGGTGGAATCCGAGACGCTAAGCTGGGGCACGAACAGGCGCAGCAGCGGGTTAGGCCGTTTCAGGTACAGGTCGAGGGCCACCTCGTAATTGGGCAGGGGGCGCTGGCGCTTACGGCGGTAGTAATCGGCAATGGCCGCGTCGTTGCTGGCAAAGTTGAGGCGGTATTCCTCGACGAGCGTGGCCACGTCGCGCAGCACGGTGCTGGGCGTGAAGTCTCCCGTCAGACCCAGGTTGAGAACCTCGGAGCGCACCGTTACGCGGCGCTGCCCGTCGCGGAGGCGACTCAGCACGTCGAGCGTGTCCACGCGCACAGTGCGGCCGGCGTAGGTCAGGCGGGACTCGCGCAGGTGGGCGTAGCCCAGCAGCTCGTCGAGGCGCAGACCCTGGAAGTTCACGTCGGCGGTGGTGGCCACCACCACGCTTTCGCGGGTCAGGCCCAGGGCCCGCAAATCGGCGCGGCGCACCCGGGCCCGCAGGTCGAAGGCCTGGGCCCGGGCGTTGAGGTTGACGGTGCCGTCGGCATCGAACTGCAGGTTGGGGTCGTTGGCGGCAATTTGGCCGGTAAACGACTCGCGGCTGAAGCGCCCGTTGGTGGTGATGTTGCGGTAGCGGTAGCCGTTGAGCCAGATGCTGGCCACCGTGGCGTTGGCCGTGAGGCGGGCCGTACGCAAATCGAAGCCCACGCCCTGTACCCGTCCGTTCATGGTCACGTCGCGCACCACCGATTCGTCGCCCAGCAGCTTGCCCAGCTGGAAGCCGGTGGTGCGCAGCTGGCCCTCGTAAGTGGAGTAGCGCGGGTCGGTCCTGAACTTGAGGTTGACGTCGGAGGTGACCGAGCCCAGGGCCGTTTTAAACGAGCCGTTGGCTACGAAGTCGTTGTAGAAGCCCAGAAACTGCCCGCTGAGCCGCACCGTGCCCAGGCGCTGCACGTAGGGCCAGCCGCTGGCCGGAATGTAGCGCCGGATGTCGCGCCCATCTACCACCGAGGGTTGCAGGCGCATCACAATAAAGCTCTCCTGGAAGTTGGGCAGCCCTTCCACGTTGATGCTGCCCCGCACCCGCGTGTTCCGGCCGTACTGGAGGTCGAGGTTTTGGGTGGTGAAGTTGCGCACGTAGCCCTTGGCCTGCCCCGAAATGAGGATGGTCTCCTTCAGGTCGCGCACCGCGGGCTGGGGCGCAAACTTGGCAATGTCGTCGGAATACAGGCGGCTGGGCCGGAGCCGGGCAATGACTTTAACCGAGTCGTTGAAGTCGGTGAAGTTGAGAAAGTGGGCGTACTCGAAGCGCAGGTAGTCGTGAATTTTGCTGTTCTGCACCCGCAGCATGAGCTTGTCGAACTCCCAGAACGTGCTGGCGTAGGTCATGTTGGCCGTCAGCTCCCGCAGGCGGGTGCCGGAGGGCGTGTCCACGGTGCGCAGGCCGCTGATGTTGGCGTGAATCGAGTCGCCCCGGAACCAGAGCTGGTCGGCATCGGCGTAGATGCTGTCGAGGCGCATGTGGGCGTAATCCATTACCCGGCCGTACTCCGGAATCCGGGGCTCGTCCTGGCGCTCCAGCACGAACCGGCCGTTGCGCAAGCTCAGGGCCTCAATCTGAAAGTCGAAGGGCTGGCTGGCCTTGGTGGTATCGGAGGGCCCCAGCAGACGCTTAACGGAGCTGATGAACTGGTCGAGGGTGGTGGAGTCGGGCTGATTCCTGTAGGTGACGAGGTGGAAGCGCGGCTCCTCCAGCGTGAGCCGGCCCACGTGCAGGTGGGAGGGGTCGAAGACGCTGAAGAGCTTGATGTCGGCGTCGGCCCGCCCGATGCTGAACAGCTCGTTGCCGCGCCGGTCCAGCACCCGCACGCCTTCGAGCAGCACCCGCGAGAAGGGGCGGATATCCACGCGGCCCACCTGTACTTTCTGGCCCAGCTTCTCGGTCAGCACGCGGGCGGCGCGCTGGGCCAGGTTGGTTTGCACGCTGGGTACGCGCAGCGCCACCAGCGCGCCCGTCAGGGCCAGCACCAGCAGCAGCAGCAGGGCAAACACAACCTTGAGGAGGACGGACAGAAACCGGGGCACGGCGCGGGGGCTGAGAGGGGCAACAACAAAGATAGGCACTTGCCCCCGACCGTTGCCTACGCCACGCTTTTACCCGACCTTTGCCGGAAATGTTGGGGTCGAAACCCGAGAACCAGAAGTCCGAACGGAATTACTCAAAACGTCATGCGGGGCGCAGTCGAAGCATCTCTACCGCCGTGCTACTTCAATGCGGCTGGCTCCCCCTCTCCCCCTGGAGAGGGGGGCGGGGGGGTGAGGCGACCCACTAGAACGAAGTGCCAGTTCCCCTTGCCCCAATTCCCGCGCCCAACCCCCAATTTCCCCACATCCTAGCTTCTGCCGCCATGCCCACCATCCTCGCCATCGAATCTTCCTGCGACGACACCTCGGCCGCCGTGCTGGTAAACGGCGACATGCGGGCCAACGTGGTGGCCACCCAGCAGGTGCACGAGCAGTACGGGGGCGTGGTGCCCGAGCTGGCCTCCCGCGCCCACCAGCAGCACGTGGTGCCGGTGGTGGAAGCCGCCCTCAAAAAAGCCGGCGTCAGCAAGCACGACCTCGATGCGGTGGCCTTCACCCAGGGGCCGGGCCTGCTGGGCTCGTTGCTGGTGGGCGGCATGTTTGCCAAAACCCTGGCCCTGGCCCTGGGTAAGCCCCTGATTGCCGTCAACCACATGCGGGCCCACATTCTGGCCCATTTTATTGAGGAGCCCCGGCCGCAGTTCCCGTTTCTGTGCCTCACCGTGAGTGGGGGGCACACCCAGCTGGTGGTGGTGCGCAGCGCCCTCGAGATGGAAATCATCGGCCAGACCACCGACGACGCGGCGGGTGAGGCCTTCGATAAAACGGCCAAGCTGCTGGGGCTGCCCTATCCCGGTGGCCCCCACCTCGACAAGCTGGCCCGCCAGGGCAACCCCACCCGCTTCCCGCTGCCGGTGGGTACCATGCCGGGCTACGATTTCAGCTTCAGCGGCCTGAAAACGGCGGTGCTCTACTTTATCCGGAAGGAAACCGCCCAGAATCCCGACTTCGTGCAGGAAAACCTGGCCGACCTCTGCGCCAGCATCCAGCACACCATTATCCAGACGCTGCTGCGCCAGCTCCGCCGTGCCGCCGCCGACCAGAACCTGACCCAGGTGGCCCTGGCCGGCGGGGTGGCCGCCAACAGCGGCCTGCGCCAGGCCCTGCAGGACGAAGCCGCCGCCCAGAACTGGCAGGTCTTCATCCCCGCTTTCCAGTACTGCACCGACAACGCCGCCATGGTGGCCATAACCGCCCAGTTCCAGTACGAGGCCGGCGACTTCGCCACCCAACTCGTCAGCTCCGACCCGCGCCTGAAGCTGGCGTAAGTTGAGTTGTCAGTTGTCAGGGTAAAATGAACGTCATTCCGAGCGGAGCCGAGGAATCTCGCGTGCTGGCGTTGCAATGGTAATCCAAGGTCAGCACGCGAGATTCCTCGGCTCCGCTCGGAATGACGTTCTTTCCAAAGCCGAACAACCAAAAACCACCCACCAAAAACCAGAAAATGACCAACCCTTTCCGGCCCGGCGATGCGCAGACGTACCAGCTGACCGTGACGGCGGCCGATTTCGCGGTGCTCAGCGGCCGGCTGATTCATCCGGTGCTGAGCACGTTTGCGCTGGGGCAGGCCCTGGAGTGGACGAGCCGGCAGTTTGTGGAGCAGATGCTGGAGGCAGGGGAGGAGGGCATCGGCACGCTGCTGACGGTGGAGCACCGTGGGCCGGCCTTCGAAGGGGAAACCGTGGAATTTCGGGCTATTTTTGAGCAGCTCCACGGCCCCGAGCTGCTCTGCCGCGTAGAAGCCCGGGTGGGGGAACGGCTGGTAGCCACCGGCCGTACCGGCCAGCGCATCGTGAGCCGCGAGAAACTGCAGGCGCGCTTTCGGGAGCTGCGCGGCCGGTAAATATGAGGGGTAGGCGTATGTTTGCCGGACTAATGTATCGTTCCCGTCCCCATATGGCGTTGCCCGTACGTTTATTACCCCAGTACTTCTACTATGCCGCCCTGGGGGTAATACTGGCCCTGTTTGCCGCCTCACTGGTTGGACGCTACGCCCATTTCGATGATGCGTGGTCGGCGGAGGAAGCTTTCTGGCTGCTGCGCGACGGGTATGTGCATTCGGAGTTATTTCGGGGTTTCGAAGGATGGGATAACCGGCTTTATATCTTCCATAAAGGCTACATCTATCTGATGGCCGCCGAATTGGCAGTATTAGGCGAAAGCCTGTGGGCAGTGAAATCGGTGGCCCTGTTGTCGGCGGCGGCCACGGTGGGGGTGCTGCTGCGCTACTGGCGTGCCGCCCCCGTTGAGGCTCGCTGGCTGACCGCAATGCTGTACGTGGGTTGCGGCTCGGTGATGCTGTATGGTTTTGCGGGGCGGCCCGAAACGACCGTGGCGCTTTGCGGCTTCTCTTCCTATCTGCTCCTAAGCAAGTCAGCAGGTCGGCTGGGCCGGTTGGTGGCTGCCGGGGCCCTGGCCGGTCTGGCGGGCCTGATGCATCCCAACGGCACTATCTATATGGCCGCCGGGGCTCTCTGGCTGATCTGGTATGGCGCTCATTGGCGGGCACTGCTCGCGTTTGCTATTCCGGCCGGCGCGGTGCTGGCCTTGTTTGCGCTCGACGCCGTTCTGGCGGGTGAGCTGCCAGTGCTGGCCGAGCAGTTCATTCATTATCCGGTGGTGGCTCCCAACCTGAACGTATCCGATAAGCTGCGGGTGATGGCCAAATACCACAGGATTTTCTTCCATAGTGCGGGTGAAACTCCTCTCTCGGTGCTGACACTGGCTGCCTTGCTGCTGGCTTTCCGGAACAAGCGGCCTTCTTCTGGCGCAGGGGCGTTATTGACGCCGATAGGACGCTACACCATCCTGCTGATCGGCCTGTTCTGGCTCCTCACTAAAAGCCCTACGGCCTATTATTACCTGCTTTTTACCCCATTTCTGATCGTGGTGGTAGTTGAGGTAGTGATAACGGCCAGCAACTGGGGGGTAAGCGCCCGGCGGGTGCTGTTGTCACTTATTGTACTGTATCCGGTAGGGACGCTGATTCAGTTTCTTTACGTGCGCCAACTCAATCGGCAAAGTCCCGATATCACGGCCCTCAATGCTCGCCTGGCTACTTACATGCCTGCGCATGGCACCAAAGTGGTAGCCCCACTCGACTTTATCTTCGGGCAGCTCGATACCTACCAGATTCGGGGGCTCACGTTCTGGGCAAAACCGACTGCTCCGCTTGATTCCGTTTTCGCCCGCGCTGCCGCTGATTCCGTTCGCTACATCATTCCCGACTACAACCCGACCAACGACGTCTTCCACATTCCGCCCACTGCTCCTGTGCGTATTGGCCAATACCAGCGCATCTACCAGGATCAGTGGCGGGCAGTCTACGAGCGTCGTTCTGCCACTCCCTGAGTTGCGACCAGGCTTCCTGGCGGGTGTTTGAATGGGTGCAGTGACGCCGTGTCAGACGAAGGCGATGGGCCGTTGTTGGTAAGCTGAGCGCGCAATGCCAACCTCGTCGGCACCCACCCGTTACTTTCTTTTTACCTTCATTGCGCGGCGGCAGTGTTCCGGAACCAGATCCGAAGTAAGCCGCTTACAGCCTCTTTCCCTATGGCCCACGCCAAAGACGACAAACCCAAACACATCAACATTCAGAACCGGCGGGCCCGCTTCGAGTACGCCTTTCTGGTAAATTACACGGCGGGCATGATGCTGCAGGGCACCGAAATTAAGAGCATCCGGGCGGGCAGCGTGCAGCTCCAGGACGGCTTCTGCGTGTTCCACCCCGACGGCAGCCTCTGGGCCCACAACATCACCATCGCCCAGTACACCGAGGGCACCTACAACAACCACGACCCCAAGCGGGCCCGCAAGCTGTTGCTCAACAAGCGGGAACTCAAGCAGCTGGCCGGCAAAAACCAGGAGCAAGGCCTGACCATTGTGCCCGTGCGCCTGTTCGTGAGCGACCGGGGCTTTGCCAAGTTGGAGATTGCCCTGGCCAAAGGCAAGAAGCTCTACGACAAGCGCGACGACCTCAAGGCCAAAGACCAGAAGCGCGAAATGGACCGCGCCCGGGACTATTAGGCGAAATGGTGAGGTGGTGAAATAGTGAGTTGACGTTCAGCGGGCCTGTTGGCGCGGAATTGTCTGCTTACCTTTCTGCCCTGCCTTCTGCTGATTACCGCTTTATCAGGCTCAACCGTGCCGGTAGGCTCCCCGAACGTCAACTCACCATTTCACCACCTCACCATTTCACCGTTTTGGAACACGGAATTTGCGCCCTGAGCGCCGTGCCGGTGCGGGCCGAACCCTCCGATAAGGCCGAAATTGTTACCCAGCTCATTTTTGGGGAGTGCTATTCCATCCTGCTCCTGCAGGGCAATTGGGTGCAGGTGCGCCTGGCCGCCGACCAGTACGTGGGCTGGATGGACGTGAAGCAGCATTTGGCTGTTACGGCCGCGTATTTTCAGCAGTGGCAAGCCCAGGACCACCCCCGCACCCTTGATGTGGTGCAGATGGTGAGCGACGACGCCACCCGCATGCCCGTGACCTTGGGCACCCGCCTGCCGTTTTTCGATGGCATGACCCTGCGCCTGGGCGAGCAAACCTACTTCTACAACGGGGCCGCCACCAACCCGCGCAACGGCCACGGCCCCGAGGGGCCGGCCGCCGTGCGGCTGCGCCTGCTTCAGAAGATGGCCCTTCAGTACCTGAAAGCGCCCTACCTGTGGGGCGGCAAAACCCTGTTCGGCATCGACTGCTCGGGCCTCGTGCAGCAGCTCTACGGCCTGGTGGGCGTGCAGCTCCCCCGCGACGCCCACCAGCAGATCCATGTGGGCCAGCCGGTGCATTTCGTGGCCCAGACCCGCCCCGGCGACCTGGCCTTCTTCGACAACGCCGAGGGCCGCATTGTGCACGTGGGCCTGCTCTTGGAGGACCAGCAGATTCTGCACGCCAGCGGCGAAGTCCGCATCGACCCGCTCGACCACAACGGTATTTTCCGCCGCGACCAGCAGAAGTACAGCCACAAGCTCCGCCTAATCAAGCGGATTCTGAGCGAGGAATAACGGTAAGATGGTGAGGTGTTGAAATGGGGAGTGGATGTTCGAGTAGCCTGGCGGTGCAAATGGCGCAATCGGGCCGCCCGAACATCCACTCCCCATTTCACCACCTCACCACCTCACCTCAAGTCATTTTACCTTTCGCAACCAGAACCCGGTCGCCCTTGTTAATGCGCTAAGAATCATCTAGCTTTCTGGCAGTACAGATTCTTTTTTCTTCGCGTTATATGGACCAAAAGGTGCTTGTGTTGAACGGCGACTATACGGCTATTACGCTGTGCAGCGTCCAAAAAGCGTTCGTGCTGCTGTATCTGGAAAAAGCCGAGCTGATTGCCAAATCAGAGCACGGGGTATTGCGCACCGTGAGCCGGGCCTATCCGAAGCCCAGCATCATCCGGTTGCAGCGCTACGTGCGCGTGCCCTACAAAGGCATTGCCCTGAGCCGCCATAACGTGATGAAGCGCGACAACTTCGAGTGTCAGTACTGCGGCTCGACCAAGAACCTGACCCTCGACCACGTAATGCCCCGAAGTAGGGGCGGGGATTCGAGCTGGAGCAACCTGCTCACGGCCTGCACCCGCTGCAACCACGCCAAAGGCCACCACACCCCCCAGGAAGCCGGCCTCACCATCCGGCAGCAGCCCAAAAAACCCACCCTCACGGGCTTCCTCAAGCTCAGCGCCGGCACCCTCGACCAGAACTGGCACCCCTACCTGCAGTAACTACCGGCAGCCCCGCGGCTGACCGGTTTTTTTACGCCCGTCCGGCTCCCGGCACTGTTGCCTGGCACGTCCCTGCAACGGCCGTGGGCTGACAATAAAAAGGCCTTCTGCCGTGCTAACGACAGAAGGCCTTGCTGTATATGCGCCGCTACACTGGCGGTGCAACGCGTCGTATTAGTACCGGTCGGCGGTTTTTTGAACGTTGCCACCCTGGGCGAAGGTGCGCAGGTCGCGGTTGAGGCGGTCCTTGTCGGTAATGAACAGGCCGTGCGGGGCGCCGCTGTATTCCACGAATTCGGCCTGGGGCACGAATTGGGTCATCCGTTCCCCGCTCACGGCGGGCGGCACCGTCTGGTCGTCGCCGCCGTGAATGACGAGGGTCGGAACCTTAATGGTCTGCAGATCGGGGCGGAAATCGGTTTCCGACCAGGCCCGGGCGCTTTGGATGGTGGCGTGTGGGTCGCCGATCTGGCACATGGCCTGCATCCAGTTCAGCGTCGCGTCGCTGACGGGGCTGTTGAGCACGCCCACGCCAAAGAACTGCTTGCCGAAAGTGGTCAGGAAATCGAACCGGTCTTTTTTCAGGTTCTCAATAATGTCGTCGAAGGTTTCGCGGTCCACGCCTTCGGGGTTATCGGCCGTTTTGAGCAGGTAGGGCGTGACGGCCGAAACGAAGGCTACGCGGGTCACGCGGGCGCCGCCGTGGCGGCTCATGTAGCGGGCCACCTCGCCGCCGCCCATCGAGAAGCCCACCAGCGTCACATCCTGCAGGTTCAGGGTGTCGAGCACGGCTTTCAGGTCGTCGGCGTAGGTGTCGTAATCGTGGCCATCATAGGGCTTGGACGAGTTGCCGAAGCCGCGGCGGGTGTAGGCTACCACGCGGAAGCCCTGGGCGGTAAGGGAGGTCAGCTGGTATTCCCACATTTGGTGGGATGCGGGCCAGCCGTGAATCAGAACAATAGGTTTGCCCTGGCCGTGGTCGACGTAGTGAAGTTTAACGGCGTTGCCGTGAGCATCTTTGCCCGCCTTAATGTAACTCATGGGGAGGAGGATTGGGAAGGTGAGAACCGGCCGCATCCGTCAGAAACGGCGGCCGGTTGGTACATACGTACCGGCTGCCGGCCCGATAAATAATGCCAAGATGTTGCACGGAGTTGAACCGCTGGCCATAATCTGCGTTCTTTGACCCATGAGCTCTCTTTCCCGCTTCCGTCCGGCCCTGCTGCTTCGTCAGTTTTCGGCCCCGCTGGCCCTCGGCCTGCTCCTGACCGCCTGTAACTCCGGCGCCGATAACTCGGGCGCCACCGATACGGCCGCTGCCAAGCCCGCCACCCCCCAAAACGACGACGGTTCCTGGTACCGCCAGTACCGCGGCCTGCTGCCCGGCACCTCCGACAGCATCACCCTGCACCTGCAGCGTCTGGGTAGTCCTTCCGGCGAGGCGGCCCTGAGCCGGGTCGTTGGTTTTTACGCCGCCGCCGATGGCCGCCCCTACGAAATTGCCGGGGACCTGGGTGCTAAAGGCGACAGCCTGAACCTGCACAACATCAGCAACGAGCTGGCCGGCGACGACGACGAGGAGCCGGAAGAAATAGCACCCCAGTGGCTGCTGAAAGAGCAGGGCGACGCTTTGGTGGGCACCCGCAACGGCCAGCCCGTGCGTTTGCGCCGCCTGGAGCCCGTGCGCGGCATTCAGTTCGAAGCCCGGCGGCTTTCGGCGGAGGTAGTCGCCCGCCCCGACCATCCCGAGGACAGCGTGAGCGGCCGCCGCACCATGCAGGTGCTGGTGCCTTTCAACGCCCCGAACCAGGACCTGCTGGCCGCCAACATCCGCCGCGGCCTGCACGGCGACTCCCTTGACACCATGCCGGTGCCGGCGCTGGATTCCATCTGGCAGGAGCAGCTGCGCACCTTCACCCGCGACTACCGCACCGACGCGGCCCCGCTGCTGGCGGCCAACGCCAAGAAGTCGCCCGAGGACTACCAGCCCCTCGAAACCCTGGCCTATGAGCAGGAAGTGAACTCCTACGTGCTCTGGAACGAGGGTAACCTGCTCAGCATGGGGTACTTCGGCTACGACTATTCGGGTGGGGCCCACGGCATCTACGGCACCTACGTGCAGAGCTACGACACCCGCACCGGCCACTCCCTGCGCTACGACGACATCTTCCAGCCCGGCGCCAAGCCCCAGCTCCAGAAGCTGCTGGGTCAGTATGCCCGCCCGGTGGTGGGCCTCAAAGCCTCCGAGCCGCTGTCTAAAGCCCTGGCAGTAAACACGCTGCCCGTTACGCGCAATGTGTACCTGACCAGCGGTGGGGCCGTGTTCGTGTACTTGCCCTATGAAATTGCCTCCTACGCCAAGGGGCAGATCAGCGTGTTTGTGCCCTTCACGGCTTTGGAAGGGTTACTGAAGCCCGGTTTGCCCGTGGGCAACCCGGCCGCCGTGGCCCGGCGCTAAACGTCAGCCTGCCCAATCACAGCCCGTTCTGCCGCGCCGCAGGACGGGCTTTTTTGGGTTCAAAATTCGGCTCGGTGGCTGCGGTAGGCCGTTGCGTGGAGCCAGCAGGTGAAAAGGTGCAAAATACCGGGCTTTTGGAACGAGGCATGATTCTGGACTGTAGAAACGGTACTTTTGAAGGTATTTTCTTCCCCGTTCCTATGCTCGCACCCAAGTTCGCGGCTTCGCGCTCCTTCCACCAGGAACTCAAGCGCCGCACCAACGCCTATTTCGCCGAGGCTGGCAAAGCCACTACCGGTGGCAACACGCTGTTCTTCAAGGCAGTGTTGCTCACCTCGGCCTTTGTGGCGATATACCTGCACCTCGTGTTCTGGACCCCGCCCGCCTGGCTGGGCGTGCTGGAAAGCGCTTTGCTGGGCCTGTTGGGCGCGGCCATCGGCTTCAACGTGATGCACGACGGGGCCCACGGCTCGTTCAGCAAGCGCAAGTGGATGAACCAGTTTGCGGCCTTCACCCTCAACGTGATGGGCGGCAACTCCTTCATGTGGCACAACAAGCACAACCTCATCCACCACATGTACACCAACGTGGAAGGCGTGGACGACGACCTCGACGCCCAGCCCTGGCTGCGCCTGAGCCCCGACCAGCCCCGCCGCCTGCTGCACCGCTTCCAGCACCTGTACTTCTGGTTTTTCTACGCCCTGCTCTTCATCGCCTGGATTTTCTTCATGGATTACCAGAAGTACTTCAAAGGCAAAATCGGCGAAATGCCCATCAAGAAGATGACGGCCTCCGACCAGGGCGTGTTCTGGGGCTTCAAGGCCCTGCACCTGGCCCTGTTCGTGGCCCTGCCCATTTACACCGTCGGGTTCCTGGGCTGGCTGGTGGGCTTTCTGGTGTTCATGGCCGTGGCCGGTTTCACGCTCAGCATCGTGTTCCAACTGGCCCATACCGTGGAGCACACCAGCTTCGTGGTGCCCCACGAAACCACGCGCAAGATTGAGGATGAGTGGGCCATCCACCAGATCCGGACCACTGCCAACTTCGCCACCGACAACAAGCTCATCAGCTGGCTGGTGGGCGGGCTCAACTTCCAGGTCGAGCACCACCTGTTCCCTACCATCTCCCACGTGCACTACCCGGCCCTGAATAAAATCATCCGCCAGATGTGCGAGGAGTTCAACATCGAGTACAACGAGTACCCCAAGATGCGCTACGCCGTAGCTTCCCACGTGGCCCATCTGCGGGAGCTGGGGCGGCGGTAAGCAGTTTATAATTGATTTTCTGGAAATAGTAAAAGGAGTAAAAGGAGCAGGAGGTTATTAACTTCCCGCTCCTTTTTTATGCTTACATCCATTATATGAAAATTACCCTAATTGTTGCTGTCTCATCGCTCATGATTGGCTGTAATACAGATACTGAATCTAATACGTCTGCTTCGGTAAGTAACTCCGTAACGCAGCCAATATTTCGACCCCTGAATTTAAATAACAACAGGGTTCATTTGCAGGTACCCAAGGAATGGACGCACTTGCGTGATATTCATGTGTTCGGGCCGGATTGTGCGGTGTGCTCAGGAAGCGAATACGAGTATGCCGTCGGTACGCCTGACAGCACCTCATTGGTTTCGGTCAGTGTAACAGTGTTTCCGGCGGGTGACAACCAATTTCGAAATGCCGAGCAGGAGTTGAGCATTGCAGCAGAAAAGGATCCGCAGGCTATAATGGTTGATGCAATTATTGACGTAGCCCAACAAACCAGTATGGTATATTTCCAGTCTTGGCGTAATAGGCGAGCGGTTTATTTTGCCGTAAAGAAAATTGTCAGGCCTTATCGAACCCTGTCAGTCTATGTGCAGACTCCTAAGACCGCGGATAATATGAGGGTAATCAAGAAAATAATGCGGTCAGTGGAAGTTGAAACATCCTACATGACAGAGCCATTGCGAAGATAACTGTAGCTAGTATCTCTCGCGCATACTCCTTGATCTTTGCGCCCCCGCCAGGGTGGCGGGACTGGGGTTTCGGCCCTGTGTATCAAACAAAAACGCGTTCCGGAGGATGACCCTGGACCGGACGTGTACACAAGGGTCCATGCTACATCATGGCAGACGAACTGAATTGGTAAGACGATAAGCAAGATGAACGGACCTTTCAGCCATGAGCGAGTTAACGAGCTACTTAGTTTGTGTGCTGCAATTGAGACACGGTTCGCCGAACTGCTACTTAAAAGTAAACCGCAGAAAACCGGGTTTTTTGGGTTTTTGGAGAGGCTACTAACACCCAAGCGAACCAGTAGCAATCAGCCTGTCTGGCGGCAGGAAACGGAGGATATCATCCGGGCACTTGCTGACGACGATAAGCAGCAGTTGGCCTCATTGCTGAACCTGCGCGCCCTGAACGCTGCCATTGAGGCAGCGCGCTATCAGGACGCAGTTCTTGCCCAACACGCGGAGGCACTGCGCCGCTTTTCGCAAGAGGCTAGAAGCTTTACAAGTGAGGAATAAACCCCTTTTCATTCTTGCCTTACATTCCGTATCTTTGCGCCCCCGCCAGGGTGGCGGGACCGGGGCTTCGGCCCTGTGTATCAAACAAAAACGCGTTCCGGAGGATGACCCTGGACCGGACGTGTACACAAGGGTCCATGCTACATCATGGCAGAATTAGTTGACAATTTCGACTGGGACAACGTAGACGCCAGCGGCTTCGGAGGTAACTATACCGCCGAGCAGCGCGCCGAAATGGAGGAGATGTACAGCGGTACGCTCACCACCGTTCAGGAAGAAGAAGTAGTAACCGGCACCGTAGTTGGCATGACCGACCGCGACGTGATCCTGAACATCGGCTTCAAGTCCGATGGTCTGGTGCCCCTGTCCGAATTCCGCGACCTGCCCGACCTGAAGGCCGGTGACACGGTGGAGGTATTCATCGAGGAGCAGGAAAACGCTAACGGCCAGCTCATCCTGAGCCGTAAGAAGGCCAAAATCAAGCAGGCCTGGAAAGCCATTTACGACGCCCTGGAGAACGACACCGTGCTGGAAGGCGTGGTTAAGCGTCGCACCAAAGGCGGTCTGATCATGGATCTGGACGGCGTAGAAGCCTTCCTGCCCGGCTCGCAGATCGACGTGAAGCCCATCCGCGACTTCGACATCTATGTAGGTCGTCGCATGGAAGTGAAAGTGGTGAAAATCAACGCCGCTTTCGATAACGTTGTGGTATCGCACAAAGTGCTCATCGAGAAGGACCTCGAGAAGCAGCGCGAAGCCATCCTCAACAACCTGGAGAAAGGCCAGATCCTGGAGGGCGTTATCAAGAACATGACCAACTTCGGTGTGTTCATCGACCTCGGCGGTGTCGACGGTCTGCTGCACATCACCGACATCTCGTGGGGCCGCATCGCGCACCCGAGCGAAGTACTGCAACTCGATCAGAAGCTGAACATCGTAGTGCTGGACTTCGACGAAGCCAAGAAGCGTATCAGCCTCGGCCTGAAGCAGCTGACTCCTCACCCGTGGGATTCGCTGCCCGAAGACATGGGCGTAGGCTCGAAAGTGAAGGGCCGCATCGTGAACGTAGCCGACTATGGCGCGTTCATGGAAATCATCCCCGGCGTAGAAGGCCTGATCCACGTGTCGGAAATGAGCTGGAGCCAGCACCTGCGCAACCCGCAGGACTTCATCAAGCAGGGCGACGTAGTGGAGGCGCAGATTCTGACCCTCGACCGCGAAGACCGCAAGATGAGCCTCGGCATCAAGCAGCTCAGCGAAGACCCCTGGACTCGTGGCGACTTCGCCGACAAGTATGCCATCGGCAGCAAGCACAACGGCCTCGTGCGTAACCTGACCAACTTCGGCCTGTTCGTAGAGCTGGAAGAGGGTGTAGACGGCCTCGTGCACGTTTCGGACCTGTCGTGGACCAAGAAGATCAAGCACCCCTCCGAAATGGTGAAGGTGGGCGACCGTCTGGACGTGGTAGTGCTGGAACTGGACGTAGCCAACCGCCGTCTGGCCCTGGGCCACAAGCAGCTGGAAGAAAACCCCTGGGATACGTTCCAGACGGTATTCACCCCCGGCTCGGTGCACAAGGCGACCATCACCGACAAGAACGACCGCGGCGCGGTGCTCGAGTTGCCCTACGGCATCGAAGGTTTCGCCTACCCCAAGTCGCTCCAGAAGGAAGATGGCTCGCAGGCTGAAAACGGCGAAACCCTCGACTTCCGCGTGATTGAGTTCTCGAAAGATGACCGTCGCGTAGTACTGTCGCACAACGCCGTGTACAACCAGCAGGCGGAAGAAGAAGGCCGCGCCGCCAAATTCGCCAAGAAGAAGCCGGCCGCTGGTGCTGCCGCTGCTCAGGGCGAAGGCAAGCTGAGCGACCTGAAGAAGACGCAACCCGCTGAGAAATCGACCCTCGGTGACCTGGACGCTCTGTCGGCGCTGCGCGACAAGATGCTGGGCAACGAGCAGGGCGGCGAGTAGTCCCTTCGCTTACCCACGCGTACAAGAGAGGCCCCGGCGCAAGTCGGGGCCTTTTTTTGTGGGCCGCCACCCGGCAGCCGGCGGTAGGGTAGAGGTAGAGCCGCGCAGTGGTAAAATTTCCCGCACTCCGCCAACCACTTACGCCGGCCCGCCCCGAAAAATGGGCGCCCGCCTTGGCGCAACCCGGATTAAGGCGTATGTTTGCATCCTCAAAGCCCTGGTGACGTGACCGAGTGGCTAGGTAGAGGTCTGCAAAACCTCCTACGGCGGTTCGAATCCGCCCGTCACCTCTTTCCTGTTTTCAGAGTGCCCAGTGCCCCGGTTGATTAGCCCCGACCGGGGTTTTTTGTGTTCACCGGATACGGGCGGTCAAAAAATATGTATCCGGGTTAGGGCTTGATCTTAAGGCAACTGATCCTAGATTAGAGGGGCAAAAGCTGCGGGGCGCCGGTGCCGGATGACCCTCTGGTTTCGTTCTTTCGTAGACTCGCGCACGTACCCGTTTTTCTCCCATCTTTCCGTTTATGAAAATTATTGACCTCCGCACGATGCGCGGCCCCAGCTTCTGGTCCGTGAAACATTACAAGCTGATTGTAATGAAAGTGGATTTGCAGCAGCAGGCCGACGTGTGGTCGAGTGCAGTGCCGGCGCTGGCCGAGCAGTTACCGCTGTTGTTGCCCGGGCTGGGAGAGCCCCAGCCCGCCGAAACGGAAAAATCGGCCCAGAAACACCCGCCCCTCACGGCCGAGCAACTCTTGGACGGCGAGCCGCTGGGCCACGTAATTCAGCACGTGGCGCTGGCGCTGCAGCGCATGGCCGGCATGCCCGTGTACTGGGGCAAATCGTACCCGGCCCACCAGCCGGGCGTGGAGTTCGTGGTGTTCTGCTACCAGGAGGAGCGGGCCGGCCGCATGGCCGCCGAAGCCGCCGTACAGCTCGTGGACGACCTCTGCCACGGCCGGCCGGTAAACGTGAAGCCGATTATTGATGAGCTGCACGAAATCCGGGAGGAAGAGTTCTTCGGGCCCAGCACCTGGAGCATCGTATCGGAGGCGGCCTCGCGCAACATTCCCTACATCCAGCTCAAAAACAGCAGCATTATTCAGCTGGGCTACGGCGTGAACCAGAAGCGCATCTGGGCCACAACCACCAGCTACACGTCGCACGCGGGTGTGGAGGTGGCCGGCAATAAAAACCGCACCAAGGCCATGCTCCACGAGGCCGGCGTGCCCGTGCCCCGGGGTACTACAGTGTACTCCGAAGATGGCCTGCGCGACGCCGTGGAGGAACTGGGCTTCCCCATCGTGACCAAGCCCCTCAACGGCAACCACGGCCGGGGGGCTACCATTGGCATCACCAACTGGGCCGATGCCGTGGAAGGCCTCCAGGCTGCCCAGCAGCACTCCCGCGCCGTGATTGTGGAGCAGCTCGTGGCCGGCCACGACTACCGCATGCTGGTGGTGAACGGCAAGCTCATTGCTGCGGCCAAGCGTACGCCCGCCGCCGTAACGGGCAACGGCACCAGTACCGTGCAGCAGCTGATTGACGAGGTGAACCAGGATCCGCGCCGGGGCGTGGGCCACGAGAAGGTGCTCACCAGCATCAAGGCCGACCAGCACACCCAGGACCTGCTCAAAGCCCAGGACCTGACCCTGGACTCGGTGCTGCCGGCCGGCCAGGAGCTGTTTCTCAAGAGCACGGCCAACATCAGCACCGGCGGCACCGCCACCGACGTGACGGACCTGGTGCATCCCTACAACGTGCTGCTGGCCGAGCGCGTGGCCGGCATCGTGGGCCTCGACATCTGCGGCATCGATTTGCTGACCTCCGACATTGCCATTCCGCTCAACGAGACGCGCGGGGCCGTGATTGAGGTGAATGCCGCCCCCGGCTTCCGGATGCACATTTCGCCCACCGAAGGGCTGGCCCGCAACGTGGCCGCGCCGGTAGTGGACATGCTCTTCCCGGCCGGCAGCAAGGCGCGTATTCCCATTATTGCCATCACGGGCACCAACGGCAAAACCACTACCACCCAGCTGGTGTCCCACATCGTGGCCTCGAAGGGGCACAAAGTAGGCTACACTACCACCAACGGCATCTACATCCAGGGCACCCAGCTGCAAAGCGGGGACTGCACCGGGGGCCAGAGCGCCGAGTTCGTGCTCAAGGACCCCACCGTGAATTTCGCGGTGCTGGAAACGGCCCGGGGGGGCATGCTACGCTCGGGGCTGGGTTTCCACACCTGCGACGTGGCCGTGGTCACCAACGTGGCCGCCGACCACCTGGGCCTGCGCGACATTTACACCGTGGAAGATATGGCCGCCGTGAAGGGCGTGCTGCCCCGCACGGTGCGCAAAGGCGGCTGGGCCGTACTCAACGCCGATGATGACCTGGTGTACGCCATGCGAGAGAAGCTGGAGTGCCGGGTGGCGCTGTTCAGCATGGACGAACACAACCCCCGCATCCGGGAGCACGCCGAAAACGGCGGGCTGGCGGCCGTGTACGAGGAAGGCTACATCACCATCTACAAGAACAGCTACAAGCTGCGCATCGACCGGGCCGCCGAATTCCCGATTACCTTCGGCGGGCGGGCGACGTTCAACATCGAAAACGCCATGGCCGCCGCTCTGGCCTGCTACTGCTACGGTTTCGATAAGGACGACATCAAGCTGGCCCTGCGCACCTTTGTGCCCTCGGGCGTGAAAACACCGGGCCGCATGAACGTGTACAAGTTCCCCACCTTCGAGGTAATTGTGGATTACGCCCACAACGCCCACGGCATGGAGAAATTCGCCCAGTTCCTCGACGCCACCGAAGCCACCCACAAAGTGGGCGTTATCTCGGGCCTGGGCGACCGGCGCGACGAGGATACGCTGGCCTTCGCCCGCATTGCCGGCCGCGTCTTCGACGAGGTAATTCTGCGCCAGGACCGTGACTTGCGCGGTAAAACGGCCGAGTTTCTGCGCGAAATCATGGAGCGCGGCCTGCGCCTCGATGCCTCGGAACTGCCCGTACACTACATCGAGAACGAGATGGACGCTATTGACCATGTGCTGGCCACGGCCAAACCGGGCTCGGTTATCGTCATGTTCACCGAGGACATCAAATCCACCCTGCGGAAGCTCGACGAATTCGAAGCGCGGATTGCCGCCGAATAATCACCGTTTTTTGCGTTCTATAACCGACTGTGAAACAAAAGAGCCGCTCCTATCAGGAGCGGCTCTTTTGGTTACAGAGTGAACTTGGTTCCTCACAACACAGAAATCAGTGTCATCACAGTGAATCCGTGGCAATCCGCGCTTTATTTAAGCGTGAAGGTGGTTTTGCCAATCATTACGCCGCCCTGGTAAAGCTCCACGGTGTGGAGGCCGGTTTTGTAAGCGGCGCCCTTGGCGTACAGAAACTGCACGGGCTGGCGGGTGTTGTCGAACACGATGTCCTGCTTGGCAGTGTAGAAGGCTTCCGCGCCGTCAATCATGAACGTGCCGCCGCCAGTGCTCAGGTTGTAGAGGGCTGCACCGTCGGGCTCAATCAGGCGCATCATAATTTCCTTGGTTTCCTTCGGCGACACGTCGTTGCGGGCCAGGTTGAAGGTCACCTTGATTTTCTCCACCCGCTTGGCCTTGAACTCGTTGTCGTCGTCGGCTTTCTCTTTGTCGCGGCTGTTGACCACGCCCACGCGGATGTTTTCGGCCTGCAGGCGCGAGGCCACGGCCACTTTCTCGCTCAGCTCCTGGTTGGAGCGCACCACCGTCGAAATGGTGTCGGTGAGCTTGTTCTGGCGTTCCTTGAGAGTAGTTGTCTCGGTGTAGAGCGCCTCGTTATCGGCTTTGAGCTGGGCAATTTCCTCGTCCTTCTTGCGCAGCTGCACCTCGAAGTTGGCGGCGCGCTGCTTGAAGCGGCGCTGCTCGGCTACGCTGAAGCTGCTGGCCCGGAAGGAGCGCAGTTTCAGCAAATCGGAATTGATCTGGGCCAGCTTGGCTACCAGCGAATCGTTGGCCAGGCCCATGCCCTGCACTTCCTGGCTCTGGCGCTCGTAATCGGCCTTCAAGGCTTCGTACTGCTTGATCTGGTCTTCGAGTTTGGCATCCTTAGTGACGACATCGGCCTGGAGCTGCTCATTTTGCTTGGTCTTCTGCTGGTTCATGTAGAACAGGAACCCATTGATGCCTAACAGCACCAGAATAAGGGCCACAATCAGCAAAACGCGGTTGTTGTTCTTCGGCTCGGGGCTCTGATCTTGTTCCATAGTCGAGGGGGTTAAGTGAAGCCCGGAGAGTCCGGGCGCAGGTACTACCTTTGAGGCAAAAATAACGGAGTTCCTTACCCCGGCAAGCGCCGAAGGTACAACCCTGCCACGATATGCAACCGGATTCAACTTTTGATGCCGACTACTGGCAGCAGCGCTACCTAAGTGGGCAGACCGGCTGGGACACGGGGGCCATAACGCCGCCGCTGCGCGAATATTTCATTCAACTCGGCCCGCCCGATGCCCGCCGCATCCTGATTCCCGGAGCCGGCAACGCCTATGAGGCTGAATGTCTGCACAATGCCGGCTGGCCCAACGTGTGGGTGGCCGATCTGGCCCCCGCGCCTCTCCAGGCGCTGCAGCGGCGCGTGCCCGGCTTCCCGACCAACCACCTGCTGCTCACCGACTTTTTTGCCCTCCAGCCCGCGCCCGCCTTCGATCTGCTGGTGGAACAAACGTTCTTTTGTGCCCTCGACCCGGCTTTGCGCCCCGCTTACGCCCGCCAGGCGGCCCGCCTGCTCCGGCCCGGCGGTACGCTCATGGGCCTGCTCTTCGATACCGAATTCGAGAAGGCCGGCCCGCCCTTCGGCGGCAGCCGCGCCGAGTACGAGGCGTATTTCGCGCCCTACTTCGATTTCGTACACTTCGAAACTGCCACCAACTCCCTCAAGCCCCGCCAGGGCAAGGAGCTGTTCATCTGTTTGAAACGCAAGCCGGAGCTGAGCGATACGCTGTAAGTAAGCCCCGCCGTCCTTGATTCTCAGTTCCCCAGACCCTTGACTACCATGATTGCATCCCTTGCCAACGTGCTGCCGCACTTCCGCAACACCAACTCCGGCCAGTTCTTCCTGATGGCCGGCCCCTGCGTTATCGAGGGCGAAGACATGGCCCTGCGCATTGCCGAGCGGGTCCAGCACATCACCGATAAACTTCAGATTCCCTACATCTTCAAGGGCTCCTACCGCAAGGCCAACCGCTCCCGCCTCGATTCCTACACCGGCATCGGCGACGAAAAGGCGCTGCGCATCCTTCAGAAAGTGAGCCGCGAAATTGGAGTGCCCACCGTTACCGACATCCACGAATCGGGGGAAGCGGCTCTGGCGGCCGAGCACGTGGACGTGCTCCAGATTCCGGCCTTTCTGTGCCGGCAGACCGATCTGCTCATTGCCGCCGCCCAGACTGGCAAGGTGGTGAACGTGAAGAAGGGCCAGTTTCTGAGCGGTGAATCCATGCAATTCGCCGTGGATAAGATCAAGCAGTCGGGCAATGAACACGTGATTCTGACCGACCGCGGCAACTCCTTCGGCTACTCCGACCTGGTGGTGGATTTCCGCAACCTGCCCGCCATGCGCGCCTTTGGAGTGCCCGTGGTGATGGACGTGACCCATTCCCTGCAGCGGCCCAACCAGAGCAGCGGCGTGACGGGCGGTCAGCCCGCGCTCATCGAAACCATTGCCAAAGCCGCCATTGCCGTGGGTGCCGACGGCCTGTTCATCGAAACCCACCCCACCCCCGCCACCGCCAAATCCGACGGGGCCAACATGCTGGCCCTGGATCAGCTCGAAGACCTGCTCCTCAAGCTAACCCGCGTGCGGGAGGCAGTTAGATGAGTTGCTGGTTTGTAGTTGTCAGTTGTCAGTAAAAGAACGTCATCCTGAGCGGAGCGAAGGATCTTTTCACGTCAGCACGAATCGTTCGTCCGGTCGTTCCAACGTGAAAAGATCCTTCGCTCCGCTCAGGATGACGTTCTTTTACTGACAACCGACAACCGACAACCGACAACCGACAACTGACAACCAGCAACCAGCAACCAACTACGCTCCGAAGGCGCGGGTGTGTTCCAGTAGCTTGTCGAGCAGATTGTCGTAGCGCAGGGTGAAGTGCTGCTTGGGCTGATTGGGGCGGAAGAACACCAGCCCGGTGTAGAACAGGTCGATGGTGAGCGTCACGTCGGGGTGCTGCTGGATGGCGGCCCAGGCCCGCTCCATATCGGCCGACCAGTGAATGTCGTCGAGCACGAACACGCTGTGGTCGGTGCGGTGGCGATTCATCTGCTCGAAATAGCGCAGGGTGGGCTCGTAGCGGTGGTTGCCGTCGAAGAAAGCAAAATCGACGGGACCGGGCAGAGCGGTCAGGGTAGGAGCGAGGGTGTCGTCGAGGTTGCCTTCGATGAGCTCCACGTTTTCGGCCCCTACGGCCCGGAACGTTTCGCGGGCCACCGCCGCCGTGGCCGGGCAGCCCTCAAAGGTCAGGACCCGGGTCCGGGAGCTGGCGCGGGACAGGTAGGCGGTAGTCAGGCCCAGCGAGGTGCCGAGCTCGACTACCGTGCCCGGCTGGAAGTGGTTCACGAGCCGGAACAGCAGCTGCCCCAGCTTGGGCGGCTTGGCGGCGGTGCGGGCAATGTCGCGCAGGCGGCGCGTGCGGCCCGCCCCGGTGTGGGAGCCCGCCCCGAAGTCGCGCACCTGAATGGCGGTGGGGTCGGCGAGCAGGGCGGTGCGCCGGGCCTCCACCACTGCATTGGCCGCGAAGGTGCCGGGGTGGTGGATGACGTGGGTGTAGAGGCCGAATACGAAAGGCGAGTGCAGCCCGTGGGCGTTGCCGGAGCGCAGCAGAAACCGCAGAAAACTCAGAAGTTGGAAAAGCAAGACGCAACGTAGGGCGCCGCGCGGCCGGGCCGCGGCGGCAGTGGGGAGAAAAGCAAAGCTACTCCGCGCCGGCCAGAATACGCGCTGCGCCCGGCGTAGCGGCCTGCCCGGCCTGACATGACCAGGATCTGACCTGCTTTAATCAGCCATAAAAAAAGCCGCCCCCAAGGGAGCGGCTGTCTGGTAGCTGAAAAGTTGAAGCCCGTTAGTTAAGGCGGTAGGGCACCACCAGCGTGAACTCCGGAATTTCCACGGCAAACTCACTGCCGTCCATCAGACGCTCCATCTGGTAGGTGCCGCGCATCTTGCCCAGCCCCGACTTCAGGTTGCAGCCCGACACGTACTGGTGCGATTCGCCGGGTTCCAGGGTGGGCTGCTGGCCCACTACGCCTTCGCCTTCCACTTCCCGCACTACGCCGTTGGCATCGTAAATGAACCAGTGGCGGCGCAGCAGCTTCACCGTATATTCGCTGTTGTTGCGGATATCGATTTTGTAGGCGAAAACGTAATGCTCCTGACCCGGGCTGGAATAGTCGGGCAGGTAATTGGTGGTAACACTAACGGTTACGCCCTGAGTGGTGGTCGTATTCATAACAGCTGAGTTCCAGAGAAGAAAAAAGCTAACAGCGCAGGCCGGAATTTGGTTTATCTACGATGACCAAGCAAGGAACGACGCCGTAAACTAAAAAAATAATTGTTGCCCCTCATGTCGGTAAAGATAGAAGAAAGCTGGCGCCGGGTACTGGCGCCCGAATTTGAAAAGCCCTATTTCCAACACCTGATTGCCTTCGTGAAGGGCGAATACGCTACGGCGGCAGTGTATCCGCCCGGTCCCCAGATCTTTCATGCCTTCGACGCCTGCCCCTTCAATGAACTGAAGGTAGTGATTCTGGGCCAGGACCCCTACCACGGCAAGGGCCAGGCCCACGGCCTGAGTTTTTCGGTGGCCGAGGGCGTGCGCACTCCTCCCTCGCTCCAGAACATCTTCAAGGAGCTGCAGGCCGATTTGCCCGCAACGCCGCCTGCCCCCAACGGCAACCTCGACCGGTGGGCCCAACAAGGCGTGCTGCTGCTCAACGCCACGCTCACGGTGCGGGCCAAGGAACCCGCCAGTCACCAGAAAAAAGGCTGGGAGCAGTTCACCGACGCGGTCATCCAAAAAATTTCCGATGAGAAGGAGCACGTCGTGTTCATTCTCTGGGGCGCCTCGGCCCAGAAGAAGGGCGAAATCATTGACGCCCGCAAGCACCTCGTGCTCAAGGCCGCCCACCCCTCGCCCTACGCCGCCGACCGGGGCTTCTTCGGCAGCCGCCCCTTCAGCCAGACCAACGCCTACCTGCAACAGCACGGCGAACAGCCCATCATCTGGTAAATCACGGATTAGCGCGAATCTTAGCGGATTTCACGGATTTTGTAGCTGGCGCGTTCATCCCCAATGTGGCGCGCACTGGCTAAAAAGAAAAAGCCACCTCAACAGAGGTGGCTTTTTTAATCGACAACAAAATCCGTGAAATCCGCTCTAATCCGTGATTTAGTCGACCAGGTTGAAGAGGCGGTTCCAGCGGATGCGGTGGATGAAGTCGGCGTTGGGGTCCACGGAGAGCCAGATGAGCACGGCCTTGCCCACGATGTGGTCTTCGGGCACGAAGCCCCAGAAGCGCGAATCGAGGGAGTTGTGGCGGTTGTCGCCCATCATGAAGTAGTAGTTCTGCTTAAACGTGTAGCTCTGGAGGGGCTGGCCGTTCTGCAGAATCCGGCCGCTGGCGTCCACGCTCATGCCCTCGTTGTGCTCGTAGCGCAGAATGATTTTCTGGTACTGGGGCGTGTTCTGGGGCGTGAGCTGTACCGTCTGGCCCTCCTTCGGAATCTGGAGCGGACCGTAGTTGTCCTTGTTCCAGGTGGGGGAGGGGGCCGGCGAAAGGGGCTGGCTGTAGGGGTAGTCGGGGTTGTTGGGGAATACCTCCTGGCGCTCCTTCTGGCCGATGGGCGTTTTCAGGTCGATGATGCCCTTCACGTAGGGCTGCTGCTTGAAGTAATCGTAAGCCGCGCGGGTCATGCTCACTTCAAAACCACGACCATATAGCTCGGTATCCATCTGGTAGGGCAGGCCCTCGGGCGTACCGTATTCTACCACGCCGTGGGTCTTGAAGGCCGTCAGCAGGTCGTCATCGTAGGCCGGAATCTGCAGGAAGTAACTGCTCTGCATCTCGGGGAAGTTCTTGGCGGGCTTCCCGTTAATAAATACCTGGCCCTGGCGCACCTCCAGCACGTCGCCGGCAATGCCGATGCAGCGCTTGATGTAGTTGGTGCGCAGGTCGGCGGGGTGCTCGGCCTCGAAGGGCACGTTGAACACCACCACGTCGTTGTTCTTCACCTCCGAAAAGCCGGGCAGGCGGTAGCTGGGCAGCTGAATCAGGTCGGAGTAGCTCTTGAGGCTGGTGCCCCACACCGTCTGGTGGGTCAGGGGCACCTGCAGGGGCGTCTGGGGCGTGCGCGGGCCGTAGTGCAGCTTGCTCACGAACAGGTAGTCGCCCACCAGCAGGGTGTGCTCCATGCTGGGCGTGGGGATGGTGTAGGCCTCAAAGGTTGCCCAGCGGATGAGCGTAGCCGCCACCACCGCGAACAGGATGGCATCGCCCCACTCGCGGATGGGACCTTTGCGCTTCTTGGGCACCTGCCCGGCGGGCACCGGCGCCGATGGATTTTTTTCGAGGTATTTCTCCCAGGATTGTACTGCCATGATGTCTTAGTTAGAAAGTCGGGAAGTTAGAAAGTTATAAAGTCAGGTTGCGGAAGAAGGGCAAGGCCGGGGCCGCGTACTGCGCAGGCCGCGCCCCACTTTCTAACTTCTCAACCCTTAAACTTACAAACTTATAACCCCAGTAAATCCTGCATGCCGAACACGCCCTGGCGGCCCGGCAGCCACTCGGCGGCCAGGAGCGCGCCCTGCACGAATCCCTCGCGGGTGTGGGCTTCGTGCTTGAGCTCGATGGTATCGGCAGGGGAGGAATAGGTGACGATGTGGGTGCCGATAACGGCGCCCTCGCGCTCCGAAATAACGGCCAGCTCGTGGGCCTCGGTGGCGGCATCGTTGCGCCAGCGGGTTTTGCCGGGGAAGTGGCGCAGAATGCCTTCGGCCGTGGTGAGGGCCGTGCCGCTGGGCTGGTCTACCTTCTGGGTGTGGTGAATCTCGCGCACCTGCACGTCGTAGCCGCCGAACTGGTGCATTTTGGCCGCCATATACTCGTTGAAGTGGAAGAACAGGTTCACGCCCACGCTGTAGTTGGAGGCGTAGAACAGGGGCGTGCCGGTCTGCTGGCTCAGGGCCTGGGCCTCGGCGAAGTGGTGGAGCCAGCCCGTGGAGCCGCAGACCACCGGCAGGCCCTGCTCCAAGCAGGCCGTCACGTTCTGGAAGGCCGCGTCGGGGTGGGTGAACTCAATGGCCACGTCTACTTCAGCGGGCGAGAAATCGGTGATGCGGGCTTCGGGGCGGGCGGGGTCAATGATGCCGGCAATCTGGTGGCCCCGGGCAATGGCCTGGGCTTCGATGGCCCGGCCCATTTTGCCGTAGCCGATCAGGAGAATCTTCATTGAGAAAGGAGCTAGGAGTCAGGAGCTAAGGTAGCTGGTAGGAGGTGCTAAGGAGGATAAGGCAAGCGCAATAGCCGTTGGGAATACTAGCTGGGGGCTTATTTCAGATACAACGTAAGGGCCAACCCGGCCCGGGGGGCAGTGGTTTGGGTGGGCAGCAGGGCCGGGTCGAGGCGCAGACCCAGGTCGTCGCTGATGTCGAAGTCGCGCAGGTGGGCGTCCACCAGCGCATCCAGAATGGTTACCCCGTACACCAGGGCCGTGTAACCGATAAACGTGTCGCGGTTGCGGCGGTAGAACACAATGCCCCGCTGCACATTGGCGGGGCTGGTTTCCAGCCGCACTTGCGCCCCCGAAAGCTGGTTGAGCGCCGTGCCGGCCAGTAGTTCCTCCTTGCCCTGCACGTACTGCTTATAGCGCGACTGGTAGAAGAACAGGCCGTAGCCTACGCCGCCGAGGCCGCCATACACCAACGGCAGCTTCCAGTAGCGGTGGTTGTAAATCTGGCCCGCGCCGGGCAGCATCAGGGCCAGCAGAGCCGCCTTCTGGGGCCGCGTGACGGGACGCCCGAACAGGCGCTCGGTGCGGCGGGTAGAGTCGGCCACGGGTTTGGCCGCCACCTCCACCGAGTCGGGCCCGGCCGTGACGACCTGGGCGCGGCCGGCCCGGGGCAGAGCCAGCAGGGCGCCAGCCAGCACGAGGCAGAAGACCAGAAAGGAGCGGAGGAGGAACATATTCTGACGAAGCGGTTAGATAAAAGCGAAACCCGGATAGCGGTTGGTAACGGCCGCCGCCGGTCTGCTAGTACATAAACACCCGGTAAATAGGCAGGAAAGGGCGGAACCAGGTTCCGCCCTTTCTGCCGGGGTTAGGCTGGCTGCAGAATGTGCAGGATGCGCTGCATATCTTCCACCGAGTCGAAGGCAATTTTGATTTCGCCCCGGCCATGGGGCCCGGGCTTCACCAGCACCCGGCTCCCGAACCGCTCCGAAAGGTGGCGCTCGGTGCGCTTGATTTCGGCCACCGGTACCGCCGGCTCGGCCGGCTGGGTGGTTTTCTTCTCGGCATCCGGGGCGGCGTGGCCGGCCCCGCTGCGCACCAGCTGCTCCACCTTGCGCACGGAAAGGTCTTCATCCACGATGCGGCGGAACAAGGCCAGCTGCTGGTCCATGCTCTCGATGCTGATCAGGGCGCGGGCGTGGCCCATGCTGATGACCGTGTCGCGCAGGCCGATCTGGATATCGGGCGGGAGTTTGAGCAGGCGCAGGTAGTTGGTAACGGTTGAGCGGTTTTTGCCCACCCGGTCGCCCAGCTCTTCCTGCTTGAGGTTGCACTCGCTCACCAGCCGCTGGTAGCTGAGGGCAATTTCGATGGCGTTGAGGTTCTCGCGCTGGATGTTCTCAATCAGGGCCATTTCCAGCATCTGCTGGTCGTCGGCCTTGCGGATGTAGGCCGGAATGGCATCGAGGCCCGCCAGCTTGGAGGCCTGTAGGCGCCGCTCCCCGCTGATGAGCTGGTAGGAGTTGGTGCCGGTCTGGCGCAGCGTCACGGGCTGAATGATGCCCTGCACCCGGATGCTTTCGGCCAGCTCCTGGAGGGCGTCCTGGTCGAAGTGCGTGCGGGGCTGGTAGGGGTTGGCCTGAATCTGGCCCACCGGAATCAGGCCCACGGAGTTCACGGGGTGGGGCACCAGGCCCAGCCGCTCACTTTTTTTCTCGTAGCTGCCCTCAATCAACGCGTTCAGGCCCCGGCCCAACCCGCCAACCCGGCGTTTGGCCGCCGCAGCCGGCATATTCTTCTCTTCGTTTTTTTCGGTCATACCTGCAATCGGCCTTCACCCAATAGCACGGAGCAAAAGCGGAAACCAAAAATACACAAACGCGCGGGATGGCGGGGTAAAAATGTTCCACGCCGCCCGGAAATCGTGAAACAGTGAGCGGGCGGGCGGGCGGTGGGTTTGGTTAGCGGCTGAGCCACAGGTGTAAAAGAAAAGCTGTCATCCTGAGCGGAGCGAAGGACCTTATCACGCAGGCACGAACCTGGCAACGATTCGTTTTAGCGTGATAAGGTCCTTCGCTCCGCTCAGGATGACAGCTTTTTTCTGACTACTAGGGCTCAGAAAACCTACGCCGCCGTGTCTTCGCGGGCTTCTTCGGGCTCGTCGGTGGCTTCCACGTTCTTCTCCACGATTTCGCGGGCCAGGTTCAGGTAGCTGATGCTGCCCTTGCTCTCGGCGTCGTGCAGGATGACCGGAATGCCAAAGCTCGGCGACTCCGACAGTTTCACGTTGCGCGGAATAATGGTTTCGAACACCAGCTGCTGGAAGTGCAGCTTTACTTCTTCCACCACCTGGTTGCTCAGGCGCAGGCGCACGTCGTACATCGTGAGCAGGATGCCCTCGATTTCCAGCTCCTCGTTGAGGCGGCTCTGGATGATTTTGACCGTGTTGAGCAGCTTGCCCAGGCCCTCGAGGGCGAAGTACTCGCACTGCACCGGAATAATCACCGAGTGCGCGGCCGTGAGGGCGTTGACGGTAATCAGACCCAGCGAAGGGGAGCAGTCGATGATGATGAAGTCGTAGAGGTCGGCCAGCGGGCGCAGGGCGTCCTTCATCTTCTCCTCCCGGTTGGGCAGGTTAATCATCTCCACCTCGGCGCCCACCAGGTCGATGTGGGAGGGCATCAGGTCGAGGTGGGGCAGAATGTTGGTCTGCAGGATAATATCCTGGGCGTTGATGCCGTCGACCATGCACTCGTAGATGCTGTTTTCGATGTCCTTCGGGTCGAAGCCCACGCCGGAGGTGGCGTTAGCCTGGGGGTCGGCGTCCACCAGCAGGGTCCGATATTCCAGTGCCGCCAGGGAGGCCGCCAGGTTTATCGCGGAAGTGGTTTTGCCCACGCCGCCCTTCTGGTTCGCTACCGCAATGATTTTGCCCATGAGTCAGTTGTCAGTTGTCAGTTACCAGTTGCCAGGTAGTGCAAGCTGCATTCCGAAGACTGACAACCGGCAACTGGCAACTGACAACTCAGATAGTAATCGTTTCGCCTATTTTCAGCAGCTGCAGTTCCTTGCCGGCGGCCTGGGCCTGGGCCCGGGCTTCGTCGTGGTTGATGCTGATGGGGGGGGAGGTGTCGAAGTGCATGCCGACGACGTTGGTGACGCCCACCCAGGTGGCAGCGGTCAGGGCATCGGTTACGCCCATCGTGAAATGGTCGCCCACGGGCAGAATGGCGAAATCGAGCTGGTGCTGCTCGCCGATGAGCTTCATGTCGTAGGTCAGGGCCGTGTCGCCGGCGAAGTAGAAGGTTTTGCCTTCCGTCTTGATAACGAAACCAGCCGCCAATCCGCCGTAGGAGCCGTCGGGCATAGAGCTGGAGTGGGCCGCGCCCACCATCTGCACGGTGCCGAAGGGCAGGGCCACGGTGCCGCCGATGTTCATTTTCAGGTCGGCCGTCAGGCCCTTGGCCTCAAACCAGGCCAGCACCTCAAACATGCCCAGCAGCTGGGCGCCGGTGCGCTTGCCGATTTCCTCCACGTCGGCCACGTGGTCGGCGTGGCCGTGGCTGAGGAAGATGTAATCGGCCTCGATTTGGTCCACTTCCACGTCCTGGGCCAGCGGGTTGGGGCGGATGAAGGGGTCAAAAAGCACTTTGCTGCCCCCCGCTTCGAGGAGGAAGCAGGAGTGGCCGTAATAGGTCAGATTCATAGGAGGAAGGGTAAACAGAACGGCGCGGCGGCCGCAAACCCAGGATGGGATACCTTTGCAAATATACACTGTTTCATGGTTCCCATGCTCCCGTTTTCGCGCCGCGCCGCCGGTTTCGCCCTGTTTTTGCTCCTGGGTCTGAGTGCCTGCTCCGAGCAGACGCCCGCCACCGATGCCCGCCGGGTGTTCCGCTACAACCAGCCCGAAAGCCTCACTTCCCTCGACCCGGCCTTCGCCCGCAACCAGGCCAACACCTGGGCCACCACCCAGCTCTACAACGGTCTGGTGGAGCTCGACGACAGCCTGCGGCCCGGCCCGAGCGTAGCCCGACGCTACCAGATTTCGCCCGACGGCCGCCAGTACACCTTTTGGCTGCGGCCCGACGTGCGCTTCCACGACTCGGAGGTATTTGCCGGCGGCCAGGGGCGGCGCGTGACGGCCCAGGACTTCGTGTACTCCTTCAAGCGCCTGCTCGACGGGGCTACGGCCAGTCCCGGCGGCTGGATTTTCCGGGGCAAGGTGCTGGAGCAGGCTGGCGGGGAGCCCTCGGATACCTGCTTCGTGGCCCTGAACGACTCCACGCTGCGCATCCACCTCAAGGAGCCGTTCATCCCGTTTCTGGGCATTTTGACGATGCCCTACGCCTACGTGGTGCCCCGGGAAGCCGTGCAGAAGTGGGGCAAGGACTTCCGGGCCCACCCCGTAGGCACGGGGCCGTTTCGGTTCCAGGAGTGGGACGAGGGCAACGCCATCATCTACCACCGCAACCCCACCTACTGGAAAAAAGACGCCCGGGGCCAGCAGCTGCCCTATTTGGATGCGGTGCAGATTACCTTCATCCAGGACCGCAAAACAGAGTTCCTGACCTTCATGCAGGGCAAGCTGGACTTCCTGAGCGGCATCCGGAGCGGCTCCCGGGACCTGATTATGTACCCCGACGGCAGCATCCGGGAGGATTTCCGGGGCAAGTTCCGGATTCAGAAGGTGCCCTACCTCAACACCGAGTACCTCGGCATGCAGCAGGACCTGCGCAACCTGCGCGGCGACAACCTGACCACCGGCCGGGCGTTGCAGGACAAGCGCGTGCGCCAGGCCCTGAACTACGCCCTCAACAAGCCCGAGCTGCTGGCCTACTTCCTCAATAACGTGGGGCGGCCGGGCAACTCGGGCTTCGTGCCGGCCTCGCTGCCCTCGTTCAGCGCCGCCAAGGTACCCGGCTACACCTACCAGCCCGCCAAGGCCCGGGAGCTGTTGCGGGCGGCCGGCTACGGCCCGGGCAAGCCCCTGCGCCTGCGCCTGAACACGGTGGCCGAAACCAAGGAATACTGCGAGTACTACCAGAAAAAGTGGGCCGAGGTGGGCGTGCAGGTGGAAATTGACGTGAACCAGGGCGCGGCCCACGGCGAGATGATTGACAACGGCCGGGCCGCCTTCTTCACCCGCAGCTGGCTGGGCGACTACCCCGACGCCGAAAACTACCTGGCCCTGTTCTACAGCCCCAACTTCGCCCCCGCCGGCCCCAACAAAACCCACTTTAAAAGTGCCCGCTACGACCAGCTCTACCAGCAGGCCAAGCTAGAACAGAACGACGCCCGGCGCTACGCCCTCTACCAGCAGATGGACCGCCTGGTGGTGGAAGAGTGCCCTGTCATCAGCGTGTACTACGACGAAGTTGTGCGCCTCACCCAGAACAACGTGCAGGGACTCACGCCCAATCCTATGAACCAGCTGGTGCTGGAGCGGGTAAGGAAAGAATAGAGCTTAGAAGTGAGAGCGTAGAAATGAGAAGTTTAGAACCTAGAAACGGTCTGTCATCCTGAGCGGAGCGAAGGACCTATTTACGCCGAACGATAACCGTACAAACGACTCGTTCCAACGTGATAAGGTCCTTCGCAAGCTCAGGATGACAGACCGTTTCTAGGTTCTAACTTCTCACTTCTAAGCTCTAAATCAAGGATTCGTGCTCCACATGCTGGCTTCCTTGATGAAGATGCGGCGGTTAAGCCTGAGCTGGCTGATAACGATTTCGGCCAGGTCTTCGGGCTGCATCACTTTGTCGGGGTTGCCGTCGGTGAGGTTGTTGCTGGTGGCCAGCTCGGTGGCTACGGTGCTGGGCGTGAGGGCCGAGACGCGGATGTTCTGCTTGCGCACCTCCTGCATCAAGGACTCGGTGAAGCCCAGCAGCGCGAACTTGGAGGCGCTATAGGCGCTGCCGCCCGCCGAGGCCCGCAGGCCGGCCGTGGAAGCCACGTTGATGATGTCGCCGGTCTGGCGCTCCACCATCTGGGGCAGCACGGCGCGGGTGGTGTAGTAAGCGCCCAGCAGGTTCACCTGAATGATTTTCTCCCACTCGGCCGGCTCCATGTCCAGGATTTTGGCGAAAGTGCCAATGCCGGCGTTGTTGATGAGAATATCGATGGTGCCCAGCTCGCCGAGGACCGTGCTGACGGCCTTTTCCACGTCGGCGCGGTCGGCCACGTCGGCCGTGACTACCACGGCGGCGGGGCCACCGAGCTTTTCGATTTCCTGGGCTACGGCCCGCAGGTCTTTTTCGGTGCGGGCCAGCAGGGCCACGCGCACGCCTTCCTGGGCCAGGGCCACGGCAATAGCGCGCCCGATGCCTTTACCTGCGCCCGTTACGAGGGCGGTTTTGCCGGTCAAGTTTTCCATGAGGAGAGTTTGGTTGAGTAAGCCCCTATAACCCGGCCGCCGCGCAAAGGTTGGCTCACGTGCAAAATCGGCCGGGTGCAGAAAGCCAGTTCTGCTTACCTTTCCGGCCCTTGAGCGGCCCCGTGCCGCAAATTCGTTGAATCCGTCTAAATCCGCGCTAATCCGTGCTCCCATGAAGAAAATTGTACTCTCCAGCTTGCTGGCCGGCGCGCTGCTGGCGGGCTGCAACCAGCAGAAACCGGCCGATGAAAACGCCGCCGGCTACACCGTGCCGAACCTGACCAACGTGCAGGACCTGAGCACCCTGTTCGACTACTACTGGGAGGAAAACGCCCGCCTGTTTCCGCTCGAAGCCACGACCCAGGGCGACAACCGCTTCAACGACCAGCTGCCCAACGACGGCACCCGCGCCTTCCGCGAGCAGCTGCGCGGCTTCTACCAGAAGTACCTCGACGGCCTGCACAAATTCAAGCGCGAGGAGCTCTCGGCCAACGACAAAACCAGCTACGACATCTTCGAGTACGACCTCCAAAACAAGCTCGAAGGCCTGAAGCTCAACACCTGGATGATGCCCTTCCAGCAGTTCTGGGGCCTGCCGATTTCCATGGGCCAGTACGGCTCGGGTGAGGGCGTGCAGCCCTTCAAAACGGCCCAGGACTACGACAACTGGCTGGGCCGGGTGCGCGGGTTCTCGGTGTGGGCCGATACGGCCATCAGCAACTTCCGCCAGGGCATGAAGGCCGGCGTGGTGCTGCCCCGGGCCCTGGTGGTGAAAATGATTCCGCAGATGCGGGCCATGGAAACCCCGGACGCCACCAAGAGCCTGTTCTACGGCCCCATCACGAAGCTGCCCGCCGACATGGCCGCCGCCGACAAGGAGCGCCTGACCAAGGCCTACCAGCAGGCCATCCTGACCGAACTGGTGCCGGCCTACAAGAAGCTGGGCGACTTCCTCGAAACCGAATACCTGCCCAAAGCGCGTCCCAGCACTGGTGTTGCGGCCATTCCGGGCGGCCCCGCGCTGTATAAATACTACGTGAAGACCTGGACGACCACCGACAAAACGCCGGAGGAAATCTACCAGACCGGCCGCCAGGAAGTGGCCCGCATCCGGCAGGAAATGGAGAAGGTGAAGCAGCAGGTCGGCTTCAAGGGCAGTTTGAAGGCTTTCTTCGAGAGCCTCAAAACCGACCCCAAGCTGATGCCCTACAAAACGCCCGCCGAGGTGCTGAACGCTTTCCGCGCCATTCAGACCCGCATGGAGCCCAACCTGAAAACGATGTTCGGCCGGGTGCCCAAAACGCCGTTTGAAATCCGCCAGACCGAGGACTTCCGGGCCGCCTCCGCTTCGGCCGAGTACAACCAGGGCAGCCCCGACGGCTCCCGCCCCGGCATCTTCTACATCCCGATTCTGGACGCCACCAAGTTCAACGTGACCTCGGGCATGGAGTCGCTGTTCCTGCACGAGGCCATTCCGGGCCACCACTACCAGATTTCGCTCCAGCAGGAAAACACCGACCTGCCCAAGTTCCGGCGCTTTGCCTGGTACGGGGCCATGGGCGAAGGCTGGGCCCTGTATTCCGAAAGCCTGGGCAAGGAGCTCGGCCTCTACCAGGACCCCTACCAGTACATGGGTGCCCTCGGCGACGAAATGCACCGCGCCGTGCGCCTGGTGGTGGACGTGGCCATGCACACCAAGAACATGAGCCGCGAAGAAGCCATTAAGTACATGATGGCCAACGAGGCCATCAGCGAGGAAGGCGCCACGGCCGAGATTGAGCGCTACATGGCCATTCCGGGCCAGGCGCTGAGCTATAAAATCGGAGCCCTCAGAATCCGGGAGCTGCGCCAGAAGTACGAGCAGCAGCTCGGCGGCAACGCCAACCGCCTGCGCGAGCAGTACGCCGGCCAGAATCGCGCCCACTTCCACCTGAGCGACTTCCACGACGAGCTTCTGCGCGACGGCGTGATGCCCTTGGCCGTGCTCGAACGTAAAATGGATACTTGGGCTGCCAGCGAGAAGTAGGAGCGCAATAGCCGTGAGCCATGTGCAGGCAGCTGCCCCGAAGCATCCGTATCTCAACTAATCGGAAAACATCAAAAAGCCCCGAAGCAGCGTGCTTCGGGGCTTTTTGATGGAGACAGGCTGCCAGCCGATAGCTACCAGCTACCAGCCAGAGTACCTAGTCCAGGATGTAGCGCAGGCCAATCTGGGCGCGCCAGCGGCTGTCGAGGTTGGTGTTGTTGAGGAAGGTCTGGTTGCCGCCGCGGAACTGGTAGGTGGGCACCGTGCCCTGGTAGCCCACAAACTCAATGGGGCGGTTGTTGGCCACCGTCTGGCGCACGCCCCAGTCGGAGCTGATCAGGTTGCCCAGGTTCTGGATGTCGAAGCTGAGCTGGAAGGTGTGCTTCTTGTCGCCGGCCAGCAGCGAGAAATCCTGGAGCAGCTTCATGTCGAGCTGGGTGTACCAGGGGCTCAGGTTACCGTTACGCTCGGCGTACTGGCCGCGGCGGCTGCTCAGGTACTTGTCTTGGCCGATGTAGGCGTTGAGCTGCTGCCACTGCTGGTCGGCCGAAACTACGGTGCCGGCGGCGTTGGTGTAGTCCACGAGGCGGATCTGGTCCTGGGAAGCGGGCACGAACACCAGGTCGTTGCCGAAAATACCGTCGCGGTTCATGTCGCCGGCGTAGGTGTAAGTGAAGCGGTTGCCCTGGGCAGCCTCGAAGAAGAAGCTGATGGTCGTGGCCAGCTTCTCATCGGCGTAGGCGAAGCGCTTACCGGCCGCCCCGATGATGCGGTGCTGCAGGCCAAAGTCGCTGAAAGCCAGCTGGGGATTGTTGGCGTTGCCCACCACGGGGTTGCGCTGGAAGGCATCGGCGGCAATTTCTCCGGGGTTCGATGTCACGTCCTTGGCCCGCGAGTAGGTGTAGGCAGTGGTAACGTAGAGGCCGTTGCGGAAATCCTTCTTCAGCTGGCCCGTGAGCGAATACTGGTAGCCTTTGCGGGTGTTTTCAAGCACGATAACCCCGGCATCCAGGAAGCTGAAGCCGCCATCGGGGCCGGTGAAGCCGGGCGTGATGCGCGGTCCGGCGGCCGGGTAAATCAGGCGGTCATCGGCGCCGGCGGCGCGCTCGGTAGGCGTCACCAGGTTGTAGTTGCGGTGAATGGCCGCGTTCAGGTCCTTGGTGTAAATGCCTTCGAGGGTGGCTACCACGCCGCCGGGCAGCTCCTGGTCGAGGGCCAGGTTGGAGCGCCACACCTGCGGGAACTTGAAGTCGCGGCTGGTGCCGTTGATCTGGAACGTGTAGCCGGGGTCGAACTGCGAGTTGGACGCCTGGTTGCTGATCCAGACGAAGGGGATGCGGCCCGTGAAAATGCCCGTGCCGCCCCGCAGCTGGGTCGTGTAGTCACCTTCCACGGAGTAGTTGAAGCCCAGGCGCGGCGACCAGAGCGGGGTGGCCTTCGGAAAGCGCGTCACGTCCACTTGGGCGGAGTTGCCATTGGCGTCGAGCAGGGGCGCGGCGGCAATCTGCGGGTTCTGGGGCACGTTGGTGTTGTAAATCGGCGCGTCGGCGCGCACGCCCAGCGTCAGCTTGAAGGCCGGCGTCACCGTCCATTCATCCTGCAGGTAGAGGCCCAACTGGGCCACGTTCACATCCACCGACTTGATGCGGGCCTGGCCGCCGGCCGCGGCAATGGCATTCAGGTCCACGAAATCGGGGTTGTTGCGGTCTGTCACTTCAAAGAAGCGGTCTACATCCAGGCCCCCGAAGAAGGGGTAACCGAAGCGCTGCAGGTTAAAGGCATTCACGAAGGCAAACCGCTCGTAGGTCAGGCCGGCCGTGAGCACGTGGGCTCCGGCAAAGTAGCTCAGGTTGTCCGTGAACTGGGTGATGTTCTGATCCAGGCGGTTTTCGGCCGAAAACTGCTCGGTGCCCACGCTCACGTAAGTGGTGCCGTTCTTGGTGATGTCAATCTGCGGGAACAGCTTGGCGTCGGGCAGCTCGCGGAAGTCGCGGAAAGCCGAGAAGCTCAGCTGGGCCTTGTTGCTGAACTTCTCCCCGAAGCGGGAGTTGAGTTCGCCCACCACCGAGTTGAGGTTGTTGTGGATGGTGTAGCCCGAGTTGGCATACTGCAGCGTGTTCACGCCCTGCACCCGCGACGAGGGCGCAATGGCAATGGGGTGGGGGCCCTGCTCGCGGAAGCTGTTGAGGTAGTTGTAGCGCAGCGAGAAGGTGTTTTTGGCGTTGATGTTCCAGTCGAGCTTGGCCAGGAACTTGTCGTTGCTGGTGCGGTAGGTGTAGTCGCGGTACTGGCCCGGGTCGTAGCCGTACACGTCCAGCAGGCGCTGGCGGATGCTGATCAGGTCCGATTCCAGCACCCGGCTCACGCCCGGGGCCTGGCCGTTGAGGGCGGCCTGGGCTTCGGCGGCGCTGGTGGCGGGGCGGAAGGTGAGGGCCGGGTCGTCGCGGCGGGTCCGCTCGGCGTTGGTGAAGAAGAACAGCTTGTTCTGAATCACGGGCCCGCCCAGCGAGAAGCCGGTTTGGTTGAACTGCAGGTCAGGATTGGTAATGCGGGCGTCGCCCACTTTCTCGCCGATGAGTTTTTCGTTGCGCAGGTAGGTGTACACGGTGCCTTTGAAGGCGTTGGTGCCGCTCTTGGTCACGGCATTCACGCCGGCGCCCGTAAAGCCGCCCTGGCGCACGTCGTAGGGGGCCAGGCTTACTTCCAGCTGCTCAATGGCATCCAGCGAAACCGGCTGTGAACCCGTCTGCCCGCCCGGGGTGGGCGCGTCGAGGCCGAAGGAGTTGTTGAAGATGGAGCCGTCGAGCGAGAAGTTGTTGTAGAGCGTATTGCGCCCGCCAAAGCTCAGGCCGCTGCTCTGGGGCGTGAGGCGGGTGAAATCCTCCTGGGAGCGGCTGATGGTGGGCAGCGTGCGGATGGTGGCGTTGTTGATGTTGGTGGAAGCGCCGGTGCGGTCCTTGTTGATCTGACCGTCGCGGTTGCCTTTCACCACCACTTCGCCCAGGGCCTGGGTGCCGTCGGTGAGCTGCACGCGGCTCTCGTAGGTTTTACCCAGCACCAGCTGAATACCAGTGGCCGTGTAGGTCTGGGAGCCCACGAAGGACACTTTCAGCTCGTAAGGGCCGCCCACGCGCAGGTTCAGCAGGTCGTACTGCCCATTGTCGCGGGTGGCGGTGCCGTACTGGGTGCCGGTGGGCAGGTGGGTGGCTACCACGGTAGCACCGGGCAGGGGCTGACCCTGCGCATCCAGCACCAGCCCGCGCATGGCGGCCGTTGTGACGCCCTGGGCCAGGGCAAAATTTCCGCTCGTGAAAAGCACAAAGCCGAGCAGCAAAAACAGTACAATTCTGTTTTTCATAAAGGGGGCTTTTTTATTTATCCGGAGCAACTCCCCGGAATTTCAGCGCGAAAGTAGATGATCAAATCATGAAGTAGGCTTGCATAACAATTTGATAACGTTTAGGAAACATTGGCTCATCTTGCTGTTTTACAGCTATTTGTACTATAAAATAGCTATTTTATGATGGTATGCAAGCATCATTTTCCGAAACGCATGGTTTGTGGCAGGTCGGCCACCGCTGCAGCACCAACAGGCTGGCGAAATAGCAAGTAACTGACGGTTGTATTGCATTATTAGCATCAAACTCGACTGTACTATGTAAGGCGCCCCAAATCTGGCGCAGGTAACCTGATTCGGCCGCAGGCGGCCGTAATCCGTTAGACGGCCTGCATACCTTCTTCCTATCCATCCTTTCTGACCATGACGAAACATCACTGGCAAACCGTGGGCCTGGGTGCCCTGGCCGGCTTCCGCAGCATGACGGCTCCCGCGCTGCTCAGCAGCAACCTGCTCACCTACCATCCGCAGGCATTGGCGGGCTCCCCGCTGGGTTACCTGCAAAAGCCCTGGGTGGCCCACGGCCTGAAAATGCTGGCCGCCGGCGAAATGGTGAGCGACAAACTCCCGCAGATGCCCGACCGCATTTCGCCCACTGCCCTGCTGGGCCGGGCCGCCGCCGGGGCCCTGGTTGGGGCCACGCTCTTCAAAGTCAATCACGATAAAACTCTGAATGGGGCCGTGCTGGGCGGTCTGGCCGCCGTGGCGGGGTCGTATCTGAGCTTCTTTCTGCGCAAACAGGCTACCCTGCAATCGGGGCTGCCAGGACAACTGGTGGGCGGCCTGGAGGACCTGCTGACAATGGGTTCCGGGCTGGCTCTCACCAAGGGCACTCACGCGGGCGAGCCGGAGTCGCGCCGCTGGGCGTTATAGTTATAAAGGAAGCATCCTCCGCACAATTGGCCCAGGCCGCTACACGCACAACGCCCCGCCGGATAGTCCGGCGGGGCGTTGTGGTGGAAGAAAAGGGCAGGTAGCAGGGGCGGAACCGGGAAAACCCGGGTGGGGAGGCCGCAGGGGCCAGTAGTTACTCTTCGCGGGTGCTGGCTTTCACCTCCGGGTTGGTCTGGGGCATGGTGGTCGTTGGCGAGGTACCGGCATTCAGGGTCGTATCGGGCGACGTGCGCTGGTCGGCGGCCGAGCCCTTGCCGATGGGCGTGTAGGCATCCTGGTTGCCGCTAATGCTGTCGAGGTCAGTTTCGGTGGCCGTAGCGTCGGGGGCGTTGGTAAAGTCCTGGCTGGCCTGGGGGTCTTTGCCGGGGGTGTTGTTGTAGTCGCAGGCGGTGAGGCAGGCGGTGAGGGCGGCCAGCAGGCTCAGGGAAAGAAAACGTTTCATGGCGAAGTTGGAATGGCGGACTGAGAGAAAAGGAACCGATTACGAATAGTTTCTCGGCAAACGTACCGGGCGGGGCGGTGGTTGCGCCCGGGGCGTTTGTCTGCTTGCCCGGCCGGGTTACCTTTGGCCCATGTCCACCCCGGCCCTGATGAACTGGAGCGGCGGCAAAGATTCGGCCCTGGCCCTCTACCACGCCCTCCGCGACCCCGCCCTGCGCGTTACCGATCTGCTCACCAGCATTAATGCCCACTACGGCCGCGTGTCCATGCACGGAGTGCGCATAGCGCTGCTTGAGGAGCAGGCCCGGCGCATCGGCCTGCCGCTCACCCGCCTGGAGCTGCCCGAAATGCCCGATATGGCCGAGTACGAGCAGCTCATGCGCGCCACGCTGGCGCCCCTGCAGGCCCAGGGCATTGAGCGGGCTATTTTCGGGGATATTTACCTGGAGGATTTGCGCCGCTACCGGGAGCAGCAGCTGGCACAGGTGGGTCTGCAAGCCGTATTTCCGCTCTGGCAGCGCCCCAACGCCGAGCTGCTGCGCGAGTATCTCGGCCTGGGCTTCCGGGCCGTGGTCGTGTGCGTGAACGAGAAGTACCTCGACCAGAGCTTCTGCGGCCGCGAGCTGAACGCCGAGTTTCTGCGCGACCTGCCGCCCGGCGTGGACTCCTGCGGCGAAAACGGCGAGTACCACACCTTCGTCTTCGACGCGCCCTATTTCAGCCACCCCATCCCGTTCCGCCGCGGCGAAATCGTACGCCGCACCTACGCGGCCCCGGCCAGCAGCGCCGCCGTATGCCCGCCCGCCGCTGATGAAACCGACGCCGCCCCGTCGCCCTTCGATACCGGTTTCTGGTACTGCGACCTGCTACCCGTGGAAGGCAGCAGCCTGGAATAGCCCGCCAGCCGCGGCCCCCGAAACAATCCGCTCCGTCAAGCAGTCCTGTACCCGAACCCTTCGCGCCGCCACCCATGCCTGCTTCCCCGTCCATTATTCTCTTCGACGGCGTGTGTAACCTTTGTAATGGGTTCGTGCAGTTCGTGCTTAAGCACGACGCGGCCGGCCGGTTCCGGTTTGCCGCTTTGCAGTCGGAGGCAGGGCAGGCCCTGCTGCGCGAGTACGGCCTGCCCACCCCCGCCGAACCCGATTCGGTGGTGCTGGTGGCCGAAGGACGGCCTTACACGCACTCGGCGGCGGCCCTGGGCATTCTGGCCCGCCTGAACGGCCGGTGGGCCGCCCTGGCCCGGGTGGGCCAGTGGTTACCGCGCCCCCTGCGCGACGCCGGGTACCGCTTCATCGCCCGGAACCGTTACCGCTGGTTCGGGCGCCAGGAAGCCTGCTGGCTGCCCACGCCCGAGCTGCAAGCCCGGTTTCTGTAACTACACCATCATTTTTAACCAGCACTATCATTTTACGCCAGCTGTTACCAGCCGAATCCCGTTCCTTCCCTACTCCCTACTCCCTACTCCCTACTCCCTACTCCCTACTCCCTACTCATCATGCAAGCCCTCGTTCTGACCGGTATCAACCAGCCCATTGCCCTGCAGGAAGTTGCCACGCCCCAGCCCGCCGCCGGCCAGGTGCAGGTGCAGCTGCACGCCGCCGCCCTCAATCACCGCGACGTCTGGATTCAGAAGGGTCAGTACGCCGGTCTTAAATTCCCCATCATTCTGGGCTCCGACGGGGCCGGCACCGTCACGGCCCTGGGAGAAGGGGTGGCTGCCGAGCTGCTGGGCCAGGCCGTGCTCATCAACCCCGGCCAGCACTGGGGCGACCACCCCGCCGCCCAGGGCCGCGACTTCCAGATTCTGGGCCTGCCCCAGGACGGCACCTTTGCCGAGTACGTATGCGTACCCGCCGGCGCGGTGCAGGCCAAACCGGCCCACCTGAGCTTCGAGCAGGCCGCCGCGCTGCCCCTGGGCGGCGTTACGGCCTACCGGGCCGTTTTCACGCGGGCCCAACTGCAGCCTGGCGAGCGGGTGCTGATTAGTGGGGTGGGAGGGGGCGTGGCTTTGCTGGCCCTGCAGATGGCCGTGGCCGTGGGTGCCGACGTGTGGGTGACCTCCAGCTCAGAGGAGAAGATTGCCCAGGCCGTAGCGCTGGGAGCTAAGGGTGGTATCAGCTACCAAACCGAGAAGTGGCCCGCCACCCTCACCAAGCAGGCCGGCGGCGGCTTCGACGTTATCGTGGACAGCGCCGGGGGAAGCGGCTTCAACGATTTGGTGGACGCCGCGGCCCCCGGCGGCCGCATCGTGTTCTACGGCGCTACCCAGGGCGACGTGCCCGAGCTGGCCGCGCGCAAGGTGTTCTGGAAGCAACTCTCGCTGCTGGGCTCCACCATGGGCACTGAGCAGGACTTCAAATACATGGTGGAGCTGTTCGAGCAGCACCAGCTGGTACCGGTAGTGGATGAGACCTTTCCGCTGAGCGAGGGCGAACAGGCTCTGCGCCGCATGGCCGACGGGCTGCAGTTTGGTAAGCTGGTGCTAAAAATAAAGGCATAGCAAAAGGGCGAAAAAAGGCAGTCAGTGGCTTAAATAAAGTGCGCAAGAGGGAATTAACTTTCTGCTAATTTGGTTAGTTTTGAGTCTGCTAACTACGTAACCTGCTGCCTTATGAAAACGCCCGCTGAATACCTGAACTGCCCGGTTTTTGAACTTACTTATCCCACCGGAGAAGCGGCGGAGGGCCTGCCGGTAGTGGCCTACACCGATGCCGTGCAGGCCGTGGAGGCTGCTCTGGCCGACGCCGAGAAGTATAAATACCTGCTCATGCGCGCCTTACGCCGCAGTGCCACCACCAGCCCCCAGAGCTACCCCCAGCTCGCGGTGCTGCCCTTCCCCGAGCCCGGCACCGATACCCGCATCCTGCCGCTGTACGCCCCTGACGAGCTGGCCGCCTGACCTGCACTCTTGCAACGCGCCATTGGTATTCTAAAAGCCCCGCAGCCGGTTCGGCCGCGGGGCTTTTAGCTTGAAGAGGGCATGGGGTAGTTGCGGTCCTGCTGCAGGCGACGCCCCAGTTCCTGGGCCAGACTCACGGCCTGGGTGCGCAGTTCCGGCACGGCCGTCGATTCGAAGTTTTGGGGGCGGCGGCTGGGGCCTAACGTGAACAAAACGGGCGAAACCTGGCCATTGGCCGCGCGCATAGCCCCGTGCTCGTCGGTGCGGATGCCCAGGCCCAGCGGGTCGGGTACGAGGTGGCCGGCTTCGCGTAGCTGCACCACCAGCGGCTCCCGGATGCGGCGGTAATCGAGCAGCGGGCCGGTGCAGTTGATGACGTGGCGGGCCGTCAGGTACTGGGTTTGCTGGCCGTGGCGGATGGTCAGGGCCAGGCCGTCGGCCGCGGGCCGGATATCCTGCACGCGGCCCCGGTGTTGCAGCACGCGGCCGGAGGCCAGCATTTCCTGGAGCAACGCCGCGTTGCGGGGTGGGCTGCGGTGGCGCACCACCGACCACCGGCCGGCCAGATGACGCAGAAACCGGGCCTGCTCTTCCAGCGGCCAGGCCGCCCAAATGCGGCCCAGGTCGGGCCGTAGCGAGTCGATAACCAGCCGCCAGTCGAGGCCCTGCGCCTGGGAGGCGCGCAGATGGCGGCGAACTGCGCCCAGCACCTGCGCGACGGTAGTCAGGCCGGTCAGCTCAGTGGCGTAAAAGCTGGGATACGTGGCGGGGGAGGGCTGGTGCGCGGCCGGCCAGCGGCCGTGCCCCGAAACTGCTGTAATCTGGCCCTGGTGCCCATCGGCCCGCAGGCCCAGCAGCACATCTACCGCCGTGAGGCCCGTGCCGATAAGCAGTACCGTGTCGTCGGGGGCAATGGTGCGCAGTGCACCCCGGGCCCAGGGGTTGGCGTGGTAGGTGGGGTGCAGCAGGTAAGCCAGATCCGTGGTCACGGGCGGAGACGGGGCAAAGTTGCCCAGGGTCAGCACCACAAAGTCGCTCTGGATGAGCTGGTCGTTTTGCAGCTGCACCACCGCGCTGTTGCCATCAGGGGCCACCGTAACTGATTGCGCGGCCTGGTTGTGCCACCGGCACCGGATGCCGTTCAGTGAGGGCCATTCCAGCACCTGGCCCACCAACTGCTGCAGGTAGCGTCCGTAGCTCTGGCGGGAGCAAAACTCTTCCTCGCACGTTTCGGCCGGCCCCGTGATGCGCAGCCAGTTGCGGAAGTGGTCGGGCTGGTCGGGGAAGGCACTCAGAAACTGGGCCCGCACGTTGAGCAGGTATTCCGGGCGACGGGCGGTGTAGGCCAGGCCCGGGCCTGGCACCGGCCGGGGCTCCACCAGGTGCACGTCGCAGGCAAAAGGCTGGTCACCGGCCAGGCGGGCCAGCTGCACGGCCAGAGTGGAGCCGGAAAATCCGCCGCCGATAATGGTAATGGTTTTGCGTTGCACCAGCCTTCAGAAGTTAGAAAGGCTCAAGGTACTACTCTCTCCGAAAAATGCTATAAAAATTATGATTTGCTATATAAAAAAAAGTCGGTTGCCCTACGAGTAGGGCAACCGACAGTCAGCAGGTCGTCAGGAAGATGGTCCGAAGGCGCGAGGCTAATAATAGGCGTTGGGCACCAGGTAGTTGCGCACGTAGTCAGTAATGCCGTCCTCCAGGCGGGTGAAGGGCCGCTCGTAGCCGATGGCGCGCAGCTTGCTCATATCGGCCTGGGTGAAGTACTGGTATGTGTCGCGGATGTCCTCGGGCGTGTCGCGGAAATGGATGTCGGCGGTGCGGTCGAGGGCGGCGAAGGTGCTTAGGGTGAGGTCGAGGAAGGTACGGGCCTCGCCGGTGCCCAGGTTATAGATGCCTGAGTGCCGGCGGTTCTGCATCAGGAAGAAGCACACCTCCACCACGTCCTTCACGTACACGAAGTCGCGCTGCTGCTCGCCGTCGGCGTAGTCGGGGTTGTGGGAGCGGAACAGGGTCATGGAGCCCGTTTCCTGAATCTGGCGGAAGGCGTGCAGAATCACCGAAGCCATGCGGCCCTTGTGGTACTCGTTGGGGCCGTACACGTTGAAAAACTTCAGCCCGGCCCAGAAAAACGGCTTTTCCTCCTGCTGCACGGCCCAGTTATCGAAGTCGTTCTTGGAGTCGCCGTAGGGGTTGAGCGGGCGCAGCAGGGGCAGCAGGGCATCGTCGTCGGAGTAGCCCAGCGTGCCCGAGCCGTAGGTGGCGGCCGAGGAGGCGTACACCAGCGGCAACTGGTAGCGGCAGCAGGCCTGCCACATCTGCTTGGAGTACTCCAGGTTGAGCACGTTCAGCACGTCGCGGTTGGTTTCGGTGGTGTCGGTGCGGGCCCCGAGGTGGAAGATGAACTCCACCTCGGCGTGGTGCTCCTCGAGCCAGGGGAAAAACTCCTCCCGGTCCACGTACTGCTTCAGGCGCTTGCCCGAGAGGTTGGCCAGCTTGCGCTCGTTGGTGAAGTTGTCCACCACCACGATATCGTTGAAGTTGGCGGCGTTGAGGCGGGTGACGAGGGCGCTGGCAATAAAGCCGGCAGCTCCGGTGACGACGATCATAAGGCAGAAGTTTAGGCCCAAAAGTAACCCCCGGGCAGGGAATGATACGCAGGCCGCCGATTTTGTTTGGCCCGACGCGCGGAAACCGCTGTCCGGGCGCTGAAGCGACGGGCACTGAAGCGTCTGGCGCGGGCGGTTACCTTTGCCCCCATGCTCCGCCCTTCCGTTGCCCGTTTCCGGCTTTTGCTGCTGCTGCCCCTGCTGGCGGCCTGCCGCCCCGATGCGCCCGCCACCACGGCGGCCCCAGCCGCCGCCGCCCCCCAACACCTGCGCGACGACCTCGGCCGTGCCCTCACGGTGCCGGCCCAGCCGCGTCGCATCATGGCCCTGGCGCCTTCCATGACGGAAATGCTCTACGCCGTGGCCGATACGGCTACCATCGTGGCCCGCACCCAGGTCTGCGACTTTCCGGCGGCGGCCCGGCGCAAGCCCGTGGTCAACAGTTACCCCCTGGACCTGGAGCGCCTCCTGGCCCTGCGGCCCGACGTGGTGTTCACCACGGCCGGCATTACCTCCGAGGCCGATGCCCAGCGGCTCCAGGAACTGGGTATTCCGGTGTACTTCCAGCAGTACGAGCGGGTAGACGACATCCTGCGCGGCCTCACCGACCTGGGCCGCATCCTGGGCCGCGGCCCCGCCGCCCGCCGCCTCACCGATTCGCTCCGGGCCGAGCTCCGGGCCCTCCAGAAGCTGCCCACCCCGCGCCCGGCGCCGGCGGTGCTGGCCCTCACCTGGACGGACCCGATTTACGTGTACGGCCGCAACACATTGTTTACGGACCAGATCCGGCTGGCTGGCGGCCGCAACGCGGTAGAGGAGAAATTCGCCCAGCCCTATCCGGCCCTCACCCGCGAGTACATCCTGCGCCTCAATCCCGACGTCGTCCTCGGGGGCAGCTTCGGCAAGCTCGACAGCACCTTCTTTCGCCTCTACCCCGAGCTCAAACGCATCCGCGCCTACCCGGCCCGCCGCGTGTACGCCACCACCGATAACCTCATGGCCCGCCCTGGTCCGCGCGTAGTGGAAACAGTACGGGAACTGCGGCGCCTGATCTGGGCTCCCCCCGCTCCATGACCCGCCCCGCCCTGCCCTGGATTCTGGCCTGCCTGCTGCTGACGGCACTTTTGCTGGCGGCAGGCCTGCGCGTGGGCAGCTACGAAACCGATTACGCCCTCATTGCCCGGGCCCTGCTGCACTACGACGCCCGCGACCCGGCCCAGCTGGTGCTCATCGAGCTGCGCCTGCCCCGGCTGCTGCTGGCTTTGCTGGCCGGGGCGGGGCTGGCCATGAGCGGCTACATCATGCAGGCCATGGTCAATAACCCCCTAGCCGACCCCTACCTGCTGGGCACGGCCTCGGGCGGGGCGCTGGGGGCCAGTCTCACGTTTGTGTTTGTGCCCGGCCTCACGGTGGCCGGCCTCTACCTGCCCCCGCTGGCCGCGCTGCTGGGCGCGCTGGGCACCACGCTGGTAGTGGTGGTGGTGGGGAGTCGGCGGGGCCGCATCGTGCCGCCGCTGCTGCTGCTGGCCGGGGTAGCGGTGGGCTCCCTGACCACGGCCCTGGGCGGACTGCTCACGTTTCTGGCCGCCACCGACGACAAGCTGCGCACTATCACGTTCTGGTCGTTGGGCGGGTTTGAGCGGGCCAGCTGGGCCACGCTGCCCTATCCGGCGGTGGCCGTGGGGCTGGGTCTGGGGGCGCTGGCGCTGCTGCACAATCACCTGAGCTTGCTGCTGCTGGGCGAGGAGCGGGCCACGGCTTTGGGCCTGCCGGTGGCCCGCACCCGCTGGTTGCTGCTGCTCGTGGCCTCGGGCCTGACGGGCGGGGTGGTGGCGCTCTGCGGGCCCATCGGGTTCGTGGGGCTCGTGATTCCGCACATCACGCGCTGGCTGCTGGGCACGGTGGGCCGGGGCAACCTGCTGTTCTGCGCCCTGCTGGGGGGTAATTTTCTGGTTTTCTGCGACCTGCTGGCCCGCCTGCTCTATCCGCCGGCCGGCCTGCCGGTGGGCCTGGTCACGGCCCTGTTCGGCGTACCGTTCTTCGTATATTTGCTGCGCCGAATGGGGTCTTAGGAGCTTAGGGGCTTGGAGGCTTGGCTGACGTTCAACGGTGCAATACGCGCCACAACGGTCAATCAAGCCGCTGAGTGTCAGGTTTTTCAATCAAAACGTCATCCAAGACCCCAAACTTCCAAGACCCCAAGACCCCAAAATGGTATATATCAGCCGCCAGGAACACTTCAACGCCGCCCACAAGCTCCACAACCCCAAGTGGAGCGAGGAGCGCAACCGGGAGGTGTTCGGCCCCTGTGCCAACGTCAACTGGCACGGGCACAACTACGACCTCATCGTCACCGTCAAGGGCCAGCCCGACCCGGAAACCGGGTTCGTCATCGACCTCAAGCAGCTCAGCACCGTCATCCGCACCCACGTGGTGGACCAGGTCGACCACAAAAACCTGAACCTCGACGTGCCCTTCATGCAGGGCCAGCTGGCCAGCACCGAAAACCTGGTGATTGCCTTCTGGAAAATTCTCCAGCCCGAAATCGAGCAGATTTCCACGGCCAAACTGCACTGCATCAAACTCTACGAAACGCCCCGCAACTTCGTGGAATACTACGGGGAGGCATAACCCCGAAACTGTCATGCTGAGCAGAGCGAAGCATCTTGCTCAGTGGTAATCAAATTACTTTGGCAATGTCAGCACGCGAGATGCTTCGCTTTGCTCAGCATGACGGCCAGGTTTAATTAAAGGAGAATGAAGTACTACCTGATAGCGGGCGAGCGGTCCGGGGATTTTCACGCGGCCAGCCTCATGCAGGAATTGCGTCAGCAGGACCCGGCGGCGGAGTTCCGCTTCTGGGGCGGCGACCTGATGCAGGCCGAAGGCGGCGAAATGGTGCGCCACTACCAGGAAATGGCCATCATGGGCTTCTGGGAGGCGGCCACCAGCGTCCTCAAATTCCGGGGCTACCTCAAGGAGTGCCAGCGCGACCTGCTGGCCTGGCAGCCCGACGTGGTGATTCTGGTGGACTATGCCGGCTTCAACATGCGCGTGGCCAAGTTCGCCAAGGCCGCTGGCCTGAAGGTGTTCTATTACATCTCGCCCAAAATCTGGGCCTGGAACCAGAGCCGCGTGCACAAGGTGAAAGCCGTCGTCGACCGTATGTTCGTGATTCTGCCCTTCGAGCAGGAGTTCTACCGGCGCTTCGACTACCAGGTGGACTACATCGGCAACCCCATTGCCGACAGCGTGGGCGAGTTCCAGAAGTCCACTGACTTCTATGAGCGCAACCAGCTCGACCCCGCGCGGCCCATTATAGCGGTGCTGCCCGGCTCGCGTAAGCAGGAAATCGAGGAGATGCTCTACGAGATGCTGGCCATTCTGCCGCCCTTCCTCAACTACCAGTTCCTGGTAGCCGGCGTCGATAACCTCGACCGGAACTACTACGCCCACTTTGAGCGCAACAACGTGCGCATCCTCTTCGACCAGACCTACGACCTGCTGGCCCACGCCACGGCGGCTCTGGTCACGAGCGGCACGGCCACCCTTGAAACGGCTCTTTTCAACGTGCCCCAGGTGGTGTGCTACCGCACCAGCGCCGTGTCGTACGCCATTGGAAAAGCCGTTATCAAGGTGCCCTACATTTCTCTGGTCAACCTCATTGCCGGCCGCGAAGTGGTGAAAGAACTCATCCAGAGCGACTTCAACTCCCGCAACCTCGTTACGGAACTCAAGAAAGTCACCGCCGACGACGCCTTCATCGTCCAGCAGAAAGCCGGCTACGCCGAAATTTGGGCGAAGCTGGGTCAGCAGAAATCCGCCGAGAAGGCTGCGAAGCTGATGGTGGGGTATTTGAAAAAGTAAAACCGTTACCGCTTTGCAAACTACCGGGGGCATCATTCAGAATAGAGTGATGCCCCCGGTTTCTTTTTAGAAAGCCGTCCGGCTGTCGGTAATGGTCAGGACGGCCGTGTTTTTCTGCTCATCGGCTGCCAGGCGGTAGCGGTAGTGGTGGTCAACGTCCACCCACGTATTGATGTTCTCCTTGTGCGGGCTGGTTTCATAGCTCTGCTGCAGCCCCCACCCGTAGTTCTGGTAGGTACCGAAAGATTGGATCTTGTACACGTGCCCCTGCAGGAAATAGTAGTGGGTCATGATGCCGGAGCGTTTGCCATCTGGCCCGGGCTTGCGGCCATCGGCAATCAAGCATTTGCCGCCTTTTTCCGTGAGCGAATCCCGCCAACTGAGGTAGCTGGCCTTCGCGTGTGTCTCGCGTAGCTGCTGCTCCGTCAGGCCCAGGGCTGAGCCACTAACCTGCCCATGTGCGGTTACGGCAGACAGGCCCAGAACAGATGTCAGCGCAATTGTGAAGTGAATAAGCATAGCATGAGGACGTTGAAATAATACGATAAGTATAAGTAGTTTTCCCTTATAAACGCCGAACGGGCTTCCATGTGCATGGAAGCCCGTTCGGCGTTTATAAGGGAAAACTACGCGGCCCGTAGCTGCTTTAGAGCTGTCTGCTCGAACTTGCTGCGGGCGTAGTCTTCGTCGATAACCAGCTCCTTCACGCCTTCCTCGGAGGGCATATCGAACATGGCGTCGGTCATGATGGCTTCGCAGATGCTACGCAGACCCCGGGCCCCAAGGCGGTACTCGTCGGCTTTCACCACGATGTACTCCAGGGCGCCTTCCGAGAAGCTCAGCTCGATGTCTTCCATGTCGAAGAGGCGCTGGTACTGCTTCACGATGGAGTTCTTGGGCTCGGTCAGGATTTTGCGCAGCGTGGCGTGGTCGAGGGGGTTGAGGTGGGTGAGCACCGGCAGACGGCCAATCAGCTCCGGAATGAGGCCGAATGCCTTCAGATCCTGAGCCGTCACGTAGCGCAGGAAGTTCTCGGTGTCGATTTTCTCCTCCAGCTGGGTTTTGGCGAAGCCAATAGGCTTGGTGTTGAGGCGGTTTTTGATGATGCGCTCAATGCCCACGAAAGCCCCACCGCAGATGAAGAGGATGTTTTCGGTGTTCACCGTAATCATCTTCTGCTCGGGGTGCTTGCGGCCGCCGTGGGGCGGCACGTTCACCGTCGTGCCTTCGAGCAGCTTCAGCATGGCCTGCTGCACGCCCTCGCCGCTCACGTCCCTGGTAATGCTGGGGTTGTCGCTCTTGCGGGCAATCTTGTCGATTTCGTCGATGTAGACGATGCCGCGCTCGGCCGCTTCCACGTTGTAGTCGGCGGCCTGGAGCAGGCGGGTGAGGATGCTTTCCACGTCTTCGCCCACGTAACCGGCCTCGGTGAGCACGGTGGCGTCGGCAATGCAGAAGGGCACCTGCAGGATGTTGGCCAGCATGCGCGTGAGGAACGTTTTGCCGGTGCCGGTTTCGCCCACCATAATGATGTTCGACTTCTCAATCACTACGTCGTCCTTCTGCGGTTTCTGCATCAGGCGCTTGTAGTGGTTGTACACGGCCACCGACATCACCTTCTTGGCCTCGTCCTGGCCTACCACGTACTGGTCGAGGTAGTCCTTCATCTCCCGGGGCTTCACGAGATTGAACTTCGGCGCCTTGGAGTTGGCCCGAATCTTATTTTCCTCGTTCAGAATCTGCTGGGCCTGTCCCACGCACCGTTCGCAGATGTGAGCATTGATGCCCGAAATCATCACCGAAACGTCTTTTTTGCTCTTACCGCAGAAAGAACACGTAATATCTGCCATTGCCAAAGGAACTCGCTGATGGGGAGGAAGAAGGGTATTTACCCAAACCTACCTCAAAGGTACGAAAAGCCTAACGCCCAACAGAGGTGAAAACGTGCCGTTGAGGTTGCCTCTACTTTAAACAAAAAAGCCCGCCGAAGCGGGCTTTTTGGTGGTCTGCCTTCCGGAAGAGCGTCCTGTCGGAGAAGCCGGAAGGGGCGCGCATCAAAAAAGCTTAGGCGCTTTTCTTCTCGAGCACCTCGTCGATGAGGCCGTATTCCTTGGCTTCATCGGCGCGCATCCAGTAGTCGCGCTCCGAGTTGTCGTAGATTTCCTGGTAGGTTTTACCGGTGTGCTTGGCCAGAATGTCGTAGAGCTCCTTCTTGAGCTTGAGAATCTCACGGGCCGTGATTTCAATGTCCGTCGACTGACCCTGGGCCCCGCCCGAGGGCTGGTGAATCATTACCCGGGAGTGGGGCAGCGCCGAGCGCTTGTCTTTGGCCCCGCCGGCCAGCAGCACGGCGCCCATGGAGGCGGCCAGGCCGGTGCAGATGGTGGCCACGTCGGGGTTCACGTACTGCATCGTGTCGTAGATGCCCAGGCCGGCGTACACCGAGCCGCCGGGCGAGTTGATGTAGAGCAGGATGTCCTTCTTAGCATCCACCGACTCCAGAAACAGCATCTGGGCCGTCAGGATGTTGGCGATGTAGTCGTCGACGGCCGTGCCCAGGAACACGATGCGGTCCATGATCAGGCGGGAGAACACGTCAATTTCGGCAAAGCGCGTGGGACGCTCCTCAATCACCGAGCGGGTCATGCCGGTGGGCATGATCAGGCCGCCACGGGTCTGGCCTTCTACGTGCTGGATGTATTGGTCAACGCCCAGACCATTCAGGCCCTGGCCTTTCACGGCGAACTTGCGGAACTCTTGTTTATTCAGCATGGGGGAAATAGAAGTGAGAGGTTAGAGGTGAGAGTAAAGAAGTGAGAGGCAAGATATGAGAAGTGAGACAGACAGGAACCACACAAAGTCGTCCATCTCACTTCTTATATCTAATCTCTCACTTCTCAACAAAAAAAGCCCTTACGTCAGGTAAGGGCTTTTTTTGTTGGTTCGAAAACCGGAAGAACGGCAGCGGTTAGCCGGCGTTCTGATTGCGGAAGTCCTCGGCCGTAATCTCGTTGTCGTTAACAACAACTTTGCCGCGCAGGTTTTCCAGTACTTTTTCTGCCAGAATGGCTTCGTACTCCTGTACGTAGTTCTTGCCGTTCTCCTGACGCAGGAAGTTGTCGGCGAAACCACGCACCGACTCTTCAAGCTCGGGCGTCATTTCCATGTTGAACTGACCCAGGATTTTCTGCATCGTGCGGTCCACGATTTCCTCGTTCGATACCTTCAGCTCGTTGGCTTCCACCACCTTGTTGCGGATCATCGACCACTTGAGCTCCTTCTCGTAGTCGTCGTAGTGCTCCTCAATCTGCTCGGTGGTCAGCTTGCCTTCGTTGGCGCGCAGAAGCCACTTCTTGAAGAACTCCTTGGGAATTTCGATGCTGGTGTTCTCCAGCATTTTGTCAATAAGCTGACGATTCATCAGGTTATCGGCCTCCCGGTCGTAGTTCTCCATCACGGTGGAGTTCACCTTCTCGTCGAAATCTTCCTTCGACGTGACGATGTCCTTGCCGAATACTTTGTCGAACAACTCCTGGTTGAACTCGGCGGGCGTAGTGCGCTGCACTTTGTCCACGGTCAGGGTGTAGTCGCCTTCCAGCGAACCGGCTTCCTCCTTGCTCATGCCAGTGAAGCCAGCAATGGCGGTAGCGTCGCCATCGAAGGCGTTTTTCAGGTCGAACGTAATCACGTCCTCAGTCTTGGCACCCACGAATTTGTCGGCGTCGTTCTTGAGCTTGGCGGTGGGCAGCATCACCATGCGGCCTTCACCTTCCTCGTCGGCCTTTTTGAGCTTGCCGACCAGGTAGTCACCAGCTTCGGCGGTTTCGGCTTCCTCGGTTTCGCCGAACTGGCGCTCCAGCTGCTCGTAGGTTTCCTTCAGCGTATTCTCGTCGAGGGTCACCTTGTGGCGGTCCACGGTCAGGGCTTGGTCGGCGGGCAGCTCGAAGTCGGGCAGCAGGCCCAGCTCGAACTGAAACGCGTAGTCCTTCTGGGTATCAAAATCGATATCGGAAGCTACGGGCAGAGGCTCACCCAGGATTTTGAGGTCGTTGCTCTTGATGTACTCATCCACCGATTTGCCGAGCAAACCGTTGATTTCTTCCACCAGAATGCCTTTGCCGTACATTTTGCGCACCAGCGTAACCGGCACTTTGCCCGGGCGGAACCCTTTGATCTGCGCTTTTTTGCTGTATTCCTTCAGCTTGCTCTCTACGGCCGTGGCATAGTCAGCCTCCGTGAGGTTCACTGTCAGGATGGCATGGAGCTGGTCGTCTTTCTTGTCGAGGGTAATGTCCAAAACTAAGGGTCGGTTAAGGGTACTACGTTGGGGTAAATAGTATTGGGTAGTTAATATTGAGTAGTTAGCAAGACATTCCAGCGGCTTGTTTGAGACGGCAAAGCGTCTTCTAACTACTCAATACCAACTACCCAATACTAATTGTGCGGATGGAGGGACTCGAACCCACACGCCTTGCGGCACCAGATCCTAAGTCTGGCACGTCTACCAATTTCGCCACATCCGCGTCGGAGGTCGTTTACCTCGGGGGCGCAAAACTACGCAAGTGCCGGCAAATAACCAATGAAATTTTCTGCTGACCCGCCCGACCTGTTTGGCCTTGGCCGACGAAAACGCTGTATCCAAAACAACGTAACCCCGGTCCCTGATTGTAAACCATGGGTTTCTGCGTTGAGCAGGTCATGATCTGCACCAGTCCCGGGCTATTATTGTTCTACTGCCACAACTGGTTTCGCGCCGTCGGGCACGGGTTTCTACCGCCACAGGCCGTACCTTCGTTACCTGTATTTTGGGCACCATGGGGTGCCACCCGCCTACCATGTCCACTGTCATTGACCCCGAAGCAGAGCGTCAGGAAATTCTGCGCCACTACCGCCGCCTGCTCCGCACGGCCAAGCCTTCCCTGAAGGAGGGCGACGCCAAGCTTATCAAGAAAGCCTTTAACACTTCCCTCGAGGCGCACAAGGAAATGCGCCGCAAGTCGGGGGAACCCTACATTCTGCACCCGCTGGCCGTGGCTCAGATTGTGGTGGAGGAAATCGGCCTCGGTACCACCAGCATCGTTTCGGCCCTGCTGCACGACGTGGTGGAGGACACGCCCTGGGAAGTGGCCGACGTCAACCGCGAGTTCGGGCCCAAGGTGGCGCGCATCGTGGACGGACTTACCAAGATTTCCGGCGTCTTCGACTACGGCACTTCCGAGCAGGCCGAGAACTTTCGCAAGATGCTGCTCACCCTCTCCGACGACGTGCGGGTGATTCTCATCAAGCTGGCCGACCGCCTGCACAACATGCGGACGCTGGACTCGATGCCGCGCCACAAGCAGCTCAAAATTGCCTCCGAAACCATTTATCTCTACGCTCCGCTGGCCCACCGCCTGGGTCTGTACGCCATCAAAACGGAGCTCGAAGACCTCTACCTGAAGTATACCGACACCGATGTGTACCAAGAGCTGGTAAACCAGGTCCGCCAGAGCCGCACCTCGCGCAACCGCTTTATTAAGGAGTTCGTGCAGCCTATTGATGAGGAGCTGAACGCCCAGGGATTCGAGTACGAGGTGAAGGGCCGGCCCAAGAGCATTTATTCCATCCTCAAAAAGATGCGCAAGCAGAACATCACCTTCGATGAGGTGTACGATCTGTTTGCCATCCGCGTGATTCTGGACGTGCCCCCGGAGCAGGAAAAAGCGGCCTGCTGGCAGGTGTACAGCATCGTCACGGATTTCTACCAGCCCAACCCCGACCGCCTGCGCGACTGGGTGAGTACGCCCAAGGCCAACGGCTACGAGAGCCTGCACACCACCGTTATGTCGCGCGCCGGGCAATGGGTGGAAGTTCAGATCCGGAGCCGCCGTATGGACGACATTGCCGAGAAGGGCTACGCCGCCCACTGGAAGTACAAGGACACCGGTGCGCCCCAGCCTGAATCAACCCTCGAAGCCTGGATTAACAAGGTGCGCGAGATGCTGGAAACCAATAATTCCAGCGCCCTCGAATTCATGGATGAGTTCCGCCAGAACCTGTTCGTGAAGGAGGTGTACGCCTTTACGCCCAAGGGCAAGCTTATCATTCTGCCCGACAAGGCCACGGCCCTCGATTTTGCCTTCGAGATTCACACCCATATTGGTCTGCAATGCCTCGGAGCCAAGGTCAACCAGAAGTTGCAGCCCCTGAGTTATAAGCTGCGCAACGGCGACCAGGTAGAAATTCTGACCTCGCAGAAGCAGAAGCCCACCGAAGAATGGCTCCAGTACGTGACTACCTCCAAGGCCCGTACCCGCATCAAGGACTGGCTCCGCGACGACCGCAAAGCGAAGTCCGAAGATGGACGCTTCCTGGTAGAGAAGCGCCTGGAGCTGCTGGGCGTCGAAAACACCCAGGACAACCTGAACCGGTTGCTGGCCCATTTTAATACAGCCGGTCAGCAGGAGTTTTTTTACCGGGTGGCCATTGGGCAACTTGACGGCCGCGAAATCGTGAAGAGCCTCTTCGACGGGCCCGGCGAAGCCCCGCGCCTGCCTTCCCGCCTCGAGCCCCGGGCCTTCGACCACGAGGTGCAGAAGGTGCGTGGCGTAAATGCCAACATGCTGGTGATTGGGGAGCGGACCGATAAGTTCGATTACACCATTGCCCCCTGCTGCAACCCCATTCCCGGCGACGACGTGTTCGGCTTTGAAACGGATAAAGGCATCGTCATCCATCGCACCTCCTGCCCCAAGGCCGTGCAGATGATGTCGAACTACGGCAACCGCATCGTGCGCGCCAAATGGACGGAGCAACTGGAACTGGCCTTCCTGGCCGGCATCCGCATCAAGGGCTCGGATAGGGTAGGGCTGGTCAACGACGTGACGCGCATCATCAGCACCAGCCTCAAGGTGAACATGCGCTCCATTACCATGGACTCCAACGACGGTATCTTCGAGGGCCAGATCATGGTATTCGTAAACGATACAGCCCATCTCGACCGCCTCATTCAGCGTCTGAGCAAGGTCAGCGGTGTGCTCACGGTGGAACGCTTCGATTCCTGAGTTGGTCTTAAATAGTATTTCTCAAAACCGGGCGCATAAAACAGTACAAGTAAAGCGCCGTGGCCGGTCTGTTACTCCTGTGTGTAGCAAACGGCTCCCGCGTCGGATTACCCGGTTTTCACTCCTTATATAGAAGGACTCATTATGGCAGTTTCAGAAAAGCACCTGGATAAGGAAAAGTACGAGGAGGTGAAGAAGATTTTCACGGCCTACCTCGAAAATAAGGGCCTGCGCAAAACATCGGAACGCTACGCCATTCTGGAAGAAATTTACTCCCGCACCGGACACTTCGACGTGGAAGAGCTGTATGCCGGCATGAAGGAGCAGGGCCTGCAGGTAAGCCGGGCCACCGTCTACAACACCCTCGACTTGTTGGTGGAGCATGGTCTTGTAAGCAAGCACCAGTTCGGGCGCAACCTGGCCCAGTATGAGAAAAGCTACGGCTACCGCCAGCACGACCACGTCATCTGCACCGAGTGCCATAAGGTGGTAGAGTTCTGCGACCCGCGCATTCACGGCATTCAAACCATGGTCGGGGAGTTACTCAACTTCCATATCTTGCACCACTCTTTAAACCTTTATGGCGTATGCGGCGACTGCCGCGCCAAAGCCGCCCACTCTCAAGCCGAATGAAAACTGACTCCGCCGTCCAGGACGGTATTCTCTTCGTGCGCCTTTCCGGCGACCTGATCGGCAGCCCCGATACCCAGCAGCTACTCCAGAACATCGATCAGCACTTGGGCGAGGAATTGCTCCACTGTGCCGTCGATCTGTCGGGCATTCGCTACATCAATAGCACCGGTATTGGCGTGCTGGTATCGTTGCTGACCAAGTTCCGTAGCCGCGGTGGGGAACTGGTGCTCATTAACCCCGCCGACCACCCCCGCAAAATGCTGGCCCTGACCAAACTGAACGCTATTTTTTCTGTTGCGGACGATGATACGTCGGCCGCCCAACTTCTGAAAGCCGCGAACTAATGCCCGTTGATGTACTAGTAGGACTACAGTGGGGAGATGAAGGCAAAGGCAAGATTGTCGATGTGCTGGCTCCCACTTACGATGTAGTAGCCCGTTTCCAGGGTGGCCCCAATGCCGGTCATACCCTCACTTTCGATGGGATCAAGCACGTGCTGCACCAGGTGCCATCCGGGATTTTTCACCCGCACATTATTAATGTAGTCGGTAATGGCGTGGTACTCGACCCCGTCGTATTTCGCCAGGAGCTCCAGAAACTCACTGACCGGGGCGTAAACTGGGGGCAGAACCTTTACATCTCCCGCAAGGCTCAGTTAATCCTGCCCTCGCACCGCGCCCTCGACCGCATCAGCGAAGAAGCCCGCGGCGGCAGCAAAATCGGCTCGACGCTGAAAGGCATTGGTCCCACGTACCAGGACAAAATCGGCCGCACCGGCCTGCGTGTCGGCGATATCCTGTTGCCCGACTTCCGGGAACGTTATCAGGAGGCCGTTGCTCGTCACGCCACCATTGCCGAATTCCACGGCCGCGGCCTCGAAATTGAAGAATTCGAGGCCGATTTCTTTTCCGCCGTCGAATTCCTGCGTACCCTCCAGCTCACCGACACCGAATACCTGCTCAACGACTTGCTCCGCCAGGGCAAGAACGTGCTGGCCGAAGGCGCTCAGGGCTCCATGCTCGATATTGATTTCGGCACGTATCCTTATGTGACCTCATCGAGCACGATTGTAGCCGGGGCCTGTACCGGCCTCGGGATTGCGCCGCGTCATATAGATAAGGTATACGGCATCAGCAAAGCCTACTGTACCCGCGTAGGCAGCGGGCCGTTCCCCACGGAGCTGCACGATGGGGTAGGGGAACAGATCCGCCAGGCCGGCCGCGAGTTCGGCTCCACCACCGGCCGCCCGCGCCGCTGCGGCTGGATTGATCTGCCCGCCCTACGCTACAGCATCATGCTGAATGGCGTTACCGAGATTCACCTCATGAAGGCCGATGTGCTCGATGAATTTGACGAAATCCGCGTCTGCACTCACTACGAACTGCCCGGCGGCGCGAAAACCGACCACCTGCCCGACCACGGCGACCTGGAAAAGCTGACGCCGGTATACGAAACCCTGCCCGGCTGGCGGACCAATCTCCAGGAAATCACCGATCCGCAAGCCCTGCCTAAGCAATTGAAAGACTACGTCCGGTTCCTCGAACAGCGCCTAGAAGTGCCCGTCAGCATCGTCAGCGTCGGTCCCGATCGGGTGAGTACCCTGCACATGGCATAAATTTCAGCACATTTCAATCAACTAAAAACCCGGATTACTCTCTGTAATCCGGGTTTTTAGTTGATATAGTAAAGCTAGAGGAAAAATCTTCCAACCTCTGTGAACTTAATGGCGAGGCTAAAAGGTTAATACCCAGCCTACTCTAGGTAAAGGTTAAATTCCTCCACAAATAAGTTGAGTTCTGGGCTTGGATATTGAGGCCGAACCCCGCACTTTTGCACTCCCAATCCGACACGCGGAGGGGACCGGCCGCTTCGGCAGCCACTGCTTGAAAAAAGATTTTCGCCGCGGGCTTGCAAAGCAGCAAGTAGTTTTGCTACCTTTGCACCCCGCTTCAACCGGAAGCGCTCTTCACCGCCGGACTGCCTCGGCAACGGGTCTTGAAAAAGTGCAACCGCCGCCGCTGACCTGCTTCTTCCTGTCAGGAAGGAAAACAAGGCAGCCGGTGCTGAGAAGGCCGAAAAAGAAAAAGAAATTTTTCTTCGGGTTTCTTGGAAAAAGCGAAAAGCTGCTTACCTTTGCATCCCGCTTCAACCGGAAGGGGGTACGGCCACGAAAACGAGCAACACTTCAAAAAAAGTTTTTCTCTTTTT